>NZ_JAGJRS010000009.1:102867-106250 GCF_017837635.1 Frateuria flava | reverse complement strand
TCGTGCCACGTGTCACCTCGGTAGGAAATTCATCCTATCGGGTGTCCAAGGTCATTAGGCCACTTCAATGCGATGCTCCCCAGAAGGGAGAGGAGGAAGTGCCGAGGCGAACTTTCCCGCCCGCCACCACTCCAACCCCGGTACACGCGACCGCGCCCCGCCCGTTCATACAGGCACCGCCCGACCGGATCCCCCATGCGCTCCCTGCTTCCCGCCGCCATCTTTCTCGCCACCGTGCTGGCCATGCCAGCCTGGGCGCAGAGCGCCGGTCAGCCGCTCAACCTCAAGCTCCCGCCCAGCGACCTGCCCGCGCCGGCCAGCACGGCACCGAAGCCGTCCAGCGCCCCGGGCGTGTACTACGGCGACCACAGCGGGCGCACCGCCGCCGACGAGGACATCGCCACCGACGACTGCGATGACGCCACCTACAACCAGCCGCAGATCCACGGCAGCGTCGGCATGGGCGTGGTGAGCGGCAGCCATGTCGGCGGCAGCTACCAGCGCGGCACGGTCAACCTCAGCAAGGCGTTCGGCAGCTGCGACCATCCCACCGGCGGCGTCAGCGTCTCGATCGGTGCGGGTAGCGGACACTTCCACCACGACGGCCATTGACGGCCGCCAGGCGCACACCGGACCCCAGGCCACACGCTCGACCCGCCACCGCCCAACGGTGGCACCCACGCACATCGTTGTGCTCCACTTCGGGCGATGACACCGCCCGGCCCCTCCGTCCCCGCTACGCACTTGCGCGACCTTGCGCGCCTGCGCCGCGTGCGCGACCGCATCGACCGCGAATACGCGCAGCCGCTGGATGTCGAGGCCCTCGCCAGCGGCATCGGCATGTCGGCCGGCCACCTCAGCCGCCAGTTCAAGCTCGCCTACGGCGAATCGCCCTATGCCTACCTGATGACCCGGCGCATCGAGCGCGCCATGGCGTTGTTGCGTCGTGGCGATCTCAGCGTCACCGAAGTCTGCTTCACCGTCGGCTGCGCCTCGCTGGGCACCTTCAGCACGCGGTTCACCGAGCTGGTGGGCATGTCGCCCAGTGCCTACCGCACACGCGAAACGGGGGCGACCGCCGGCATCCCTTCATGCGTGGCCAAGCAGGTCACGCGACCGATCAGGAATCGAGAAGCACCCGCCGGCGAGCCGCACCTAGACTGAGCGCTCCCCACACAGGAGCAAATGCCATGGATCTGACCATCCACTCCACCTTCCTGCCGCACACCGACCCGAAGGCCTCGCTGGCCTTCTACCGTGACACCCTCGGCTTCGAAGTGCGCAACGAGGTCGAATACAACGGCCTGCACTGGATCACGGTCGGCCCGCACGGCCAGCCCGCCACGTCGATCGTGCTGCACCCGCCGGCCGCCACGCCCGGCCTCACCGATGACGAGCGTCGCACCATCGGCGAGATGATGGCCAAGGGCACCTTCGCCATGATCATCCTGGCCAGCCGCGATCTCGATGCGACCTTCGCACGCCTGGAAGCCAGCGGCGCCGAAGTCATCCAGGAACCGACCGAACAGCCCTACGGCGTGCGCGACTGCGCCTTCCGCGATCCGGCGGGCAACCACGTCCGCATCAACGAGGTGCGCTGACCGCCATGCCGAGGACGCCGCCCATGCCCCGGACCGAGTCCACGCCCTTCCGGCAGATCGACGCGCGCATCGAGGAACTGGCGGACTGGCGCGGCGAAACGCTCGCTCGCCTCCGCGCGATCATCCGGCAGGCCGCCCCCGGGGCGGTCGAGGAATGGAAATGGCGCGGCGTCCCGGTGTGGTCCCAGGGCGGCATGCTCTGCACCGGCGAGACATACAGGGACACCGTGAAGGTGACCTTCGCCAAGGGCGCCAGGCTGGCGGACCCCGCGGGTCTGTTCAACGCCAGCCTGGAGGGCAGCACGCGGCGCGCCATCGACTTCCACGAAGGCGACGACATCGACGAGCAGGCATTGGAGGCACTCGTTCGCGCCGCCGTCGCCTTGAACACCTCTGCGGCAAGCTAGCCGGCCATACCGCAAGGGCCTGCCGCCGGCACGCGTACGCCGGCGCAATCCTTTGGGAAGAAAAGCATTACCCTTGCCCGCCAGCGACAAGGCCCGGAGCGGCGGATGCACGGCGAATACAAGATGCCCGGCGGCAAGCTGATCGTGGTCGACCTGGCCATCGAGAGCGGTTGCCTGGCCCGGGTCCAGGTGAGCGGTGACTTCTTCCTGGAGCCCGACGACGCGCTGCACGCCATCGATGCCGCCCTGGAGGGCCAGGACGCCGGCGCCGACGAACACATGCTCGCCGCCGCCATCCGCGCGCAACTCGCGCCCGGCGTGATGATGTACGGCATCTCGCCCGAAGCCGTCGCCGTGGCGGTGCGCCGCGCCATCGACCAAGGAACGGAAGCATGACCCGCACGCTCTGGCGCGATCACGACTGGCACCTGATCCACACCGATCCGCAATCGCCCGCGCTGCACATGGCGCTGGACGAGGTGCTGACCCACGAGGTCGGCGCCGGCCGCCGGCCGCCCACGCTGCGCATCTGGGAATGGGGCGGACCCGCGGTGGTGATCGGGCGGTTCCAGTCGCTGCGCAACGAAGTCGACGGCGACGCCGCGCGGCGTCATGGGATCGAAGTGGTCCGGCGTGTCTCCGGCGGCGGCGCGATGTTCATCGAGCCGGGCAACACGATCACCTACTCGATCTACGCGCCGCTGTCGCTCATCAAGGGCATGAGCTTCCAGGAAGCCTACGCCTGGATGGATGCCTGGACGCTGGAGGCGCTGGGCGAGCTTGGCATCAAGGCCTGGTACCAGCCGCTGAACGACATCACCTCCGAAGGCGGCAAGATCGCCGGCGCGGCGCAGGCGCACCGCGGCGGCGCGGTGCTGCATCACGTGACGATGGCCTACGACATCGATGCAACCAAGATGCTCCAGGTGCTGCGCATCGGCCGCGAAAAGCTTTCCGACAAGGGCACGCAGAGCGCCGCCAAGCGCGTCGACCCGCTGCGCAGCCAGACCGGCTTGGCACGCGCGGCGATCATCGACCACATGATCGCCACCTTCCGGCGCCTGCACGGACTGGGCGACGGCTCGCTCCGAGCCGACGAGCTGGCCCAGGCCGGGATGCTCGCCCAGGAAAAGTTTTCCAGCACCGCCTGGACCGCCGACGTCCCCTGAGGCTGCGGCTGCAACCCGCGTACTGAGCCCCCTCACCGAGCCTTCCCCCGCGCGCGGGGGAAAATGCCGACAGGCGGATGGGGGGCACTTCCGGGCGCGATGCCGAGGCTAGCCTCTCGCAAGACTTCCCCCATCCGCCCTTCGGGCACCTTCCCCCGTGAACGGGGGAAGGACCTCCGCCCGGGCCCTCCGTCGCCAGCCTTCCC
>NZ_JAGJRS010000009.1:0-102845 GCF_017837635.1 Frateuria flava | reverse complement strand
CCGCGAACGCGGGGGAAGGCTGGCGACGGCACCCGCGCCGCCCCTCCCAAACGTCACTTGCACCCCCTCGCCCCCCCGCCGCAGGATCGGGCTTCCATTCGCGTGGACAGAAGGAGATGCAGATGCGCGTTTTACGCACGGCCGCCCTGGTGGCGGGACTGGGCCTGGCCCTGGGGGCGCAAGCCGCCGCCAGCGATACGTGGCAGTTGCCGGTCGCCGTCAAGAAGCTCGACAACGGCATGACCGTCGTCGTCTCGGAGGATCACAGCTCGCCCACCGTGGGCATCAGCTTGGTCTACCACGTGGGCATGCGGCTGGAGCCGCAGAACCGTACCGGCTTCGCGCACCTGTTCGAGCACCTGATGTTCGAGGGCACGCCGGATGCGCCCAAGGGCACCTTCGAACGCGTGATCCAGGGCGGCGGCGGCGTGTTCAACGGCTCCACCCGCGCCGACTACACCAACTACATCGCCTCCGCGCCCTCCTCCGCGCTGGCGCCGATCCTCTGGCTGGAAGCCGATCGCATGAAGTCGCTGGACTTCAGCGCGAAGAACCTCGCCAACCAGCAGAACGTGGTCAAGGAGGAGATCCGCGTCAACGTGAAGAACCAGCCCTACGGCCTGTTTTTCTGGACCGACCTCAACGCGCTGGCCTTCGACAAGTGGGCCAACAAGCACGACGGCTACGGCTCGTTCAAGGACCTGGACCACGCCTCGATCGAGGACGTGAAGACCTTCCACGACACCTTCTACCAGCCGGCCAACGCGGTGCTCGGCATCGCCGGCGACGTCACGCCGGATGAGGCTTTCAAACTCGCCCAGCAGTATTTCGGCCAGATCCCTGCGCGCGACCTGCCCAAGCGCCCGGACGTTTCCGAACCGCTCAACACCAAGCCGCGCCATGCGGAGGAAACCGACGCCCTGGCCAAGGTGCCGGCGCTGGCGGTCGGCTGGAAGATGCCACCGCGCGGCAGCACCGACCAGGTGCCGATGATGGTGCTCTCGCAACTGCTGGTGGGCGACAGCGCTTCGCGCTTCTACCAGGGCCTGGTCAAGGGCCGCGAACTGCTTCTCAACATCGAGGGCGGCATGAACTTCCCGCTCGGCGACGGCAGCGACTACGCCGGTCCCGCGCTGCTGGGCCTGTTCGCGATCTACAAGCCCAACGCCACGCCCGACCAGGTACTGGGCGCGCTCGACGAGGAGATCGCCAAGGTCGCCCGCGACGGCGTGGACGAGTCCACCCTGGCCAGCGTGAAGACCAAGATGCTGGCCGACTGGTACGGCGGGCTCGAGGCCTTCATCAACCGCGCCGACACGCTGGCCAAGCTGCAGACTATGTGGGGCGACGCCAACGTCGCCAACAAGATGCCCGGCTGGATCGAGGCGGTGACCGCCGACGACATCCGCCGCGTGGCCCGCACCTATCTCACCGACGCCAACCGCAGCGTGGTCGTGCGCCGCCCCGTCGCCGCCGCGAAAGCCCCTGCCAAGTGAGGACCGCCATGAAGACGAACAAGACGTTCAAGCTGCTCGCGCTGGCCGTGGGTCTTTCGCTCGCCGGTTTCGTCCACGCGACGGAGAAGCCGCTGCCGAAGGACCTGCCCGCCTACGGCCCGGAAAAGCCGCTGCCGACGCCGCAGATCCAGCAGCGCACCCTGCCCAACGGCTTGACCGTGTGGGTGGTGCCGCGCGAGGGGTTGCCCAAGGTCAACCTGGAACTGGCCGTGCTGGGCGGCACCGCAGCCGATGATCCGACGACGCCGGCCATCTCATCGATGATGGCGCGCCTGCTCGACGAGGGCACCGCCACGCGCAGCTCGCGGCAGATTGCCGAGAAGCTGCAGTCGATCGGTGGCGACTACGGCGCCGGGTCCGATGCCGACGCCGTCGTCATCCGCGCCAGCGCCCTCGCCTCGCACGCGCCCGCGTTGTTCGAGCTTGTCGCCGATACCGCGCTGCACCCGAGCTTCCCGGCCAGGGAAGTCGCGCTGGCCCAGGCCAACGCCATGCAGGAGCTGAAGGTGCAGGAATCCAGCCCGGCATGGCAGGCACAGCGTGCGTTCGACCATGCCGCGTTCGGCTCGCATCCGTATTCACGCGACTCGCTCAATGAGGCCGCCGTGCAGGCGAGCACGCCCGATGCGCTGCGCGCGCTGCACGATGCACGCTTCCAGCCCGACCGCGCGCTGCTGGTGATCGTCGGCCGCATCGACGCCGCACAGGCGTTTAAGCTGGCCAGCGAGCGGTTCGGCGGCTGGAAGTCGGACGGCAAGAAGCTGGCGGCGACCACCCCCGCGCCAAGCGAACCGGCGGCCAGACGCCTGATCGTGCCGCGCGAGGGCGCCGTGCAGAGCAACATCCGCTACGGCCGCCCGGTGATCGCCGCCAGCAACCCGGACTACATCCCGCTGACGGTGGCCGACACCATCCTCGGCGGCGGCTTCACCAGCCGCATCACGCAGGACATCCGCGAGGACAAGGGCTATTCCTACAGCCCGTTCTCCTCCTTCGATGCCCAGCGCGCCGGCGGCAGCGCGTTCGCCCGGGTCGACGTGCGCAACGAGGTTACCGGCGCCACCCTCACGGAGCTGGCCAAGCTGTACGACAGCATGGCCACGCAGGCGCCGAGCGAAGAGGAACTGACGGGCGCCAAGCGGCTGGTCGGTGGCATCTACCTGCTGCGCAACCAGATCCAGGGCGCGCTCACGGCGACCCTTGCCGGCTACTGGATCGACGGCCTGCCGCCGGACTTCGTGTCCCGCTATGTGGCCGACGCCAACAAGGTCACCGCCGAGCAGGTGCAGGCCATGGGGCGCAAGTATTTCGCGTCGAAAGACCAGAGCATCGTGGTGGTGGGCGATCCCAAGGCGATCGACGCGCAGCTCAAGCCGTTCGGCAAGTTCGAAGTGTTCAAGCCCTGAGCCGCCGCGGCCGCCGGCGCCCGCCGGCGGCCGCGTGCCTGTTTGTCCGTCGCCTTCACGCCCGCTCGACCGGCGTGCGAACGAAATCCGGTGCCCGACCCGAAGCGGAGGCCCGAGCCATGCAGAACCCGGTCGCCTGGTTCGAAATCTACGTACAGGACATGCCGCGCGCGAAAGCGTTCTACGAGGCGGTGCTCGGCGTGGCGCTGGAAAGGCTGGAGGCACCCGACACCAGTGAAATGTGGGCCTTTCCCATGCAGCAGGACGGCAGCGGGGCGGCCGGTGCGCTGGTGAAGATGGAAGGGATGCCCTCCGGCGGCAACAGCACGCTGGTCTATTTCTCCTGCGGCGATTGCGCGGTGGAAGCCGGCCGCGTCGCGGGCCAGGGCGGCAAGGTCATCAGGGACAAGTTCGCGATCGGGCCCTACGGGTTCATCGCGCTGGTGGTCGACACCGAAGGCAACATGATCGGCCTGCATTCCAGGCAATGACCCGCGCGCGGAAGGCGGCGGCTCAAAGGCGGCTGTAGGACCACGACTGCATCCGGCCGCCCTTGTAGGGCATCACGCCGTGGAACGGCCGCGGGTCCGCGTCGAACACCAGCGGCAGGAAGTGGCGGTCGCCTTCCCACATCGGCAGTTCCATCAGCCGCGCGCGTGGCACCCACTCCAGCGTGCCCTCGTGGTTGCCCGTGTGGCAGGTGCCTTCGAACTGGTCGATCAGGAAGATGAAGCCGAGCCAGTCCTCGCCCTGCTTGCCGAAGCCGGGCCAGTTGAGGGTGCCGCGCAGGCGCATCGAGGTGCACTCGATGCCGGCTTCCTCGCGGATCTCGCGGCGCATGCAGGCGGCGATGTCCTCGCCCGGCTCCATCTTGCCGCCCAGGCCGTTGTACTTGCCCAGGTGCTGGTCGTCCGGCCGGGCGTTGCGGTGGATCATCAGCACGTGTTCGCGGTCGGGCGAAAGCACGTAGCCGAGCGTGGCGACGATCGGGCAGTAGGCGGTCGACATCGGCAGGAAGCGGCGGCAAAGCGGCAAGTGTAGCGCCGGGGCTGAACATGCGCCCGCGCGCACACTTGCGCCTGTCGCGCCCGGGCGGCGACCATCGGGACATGACCCGTTGCATCCCACGCCCGCCGCTCGCCCCGCTCGTCCTCCTGCTGCTCGCCACCCTGGCCGGCTGCGCGCCGCAAGCCCGGGCACTGGACAGCGAGGAGCGCGCGTTCGAGGGGCAGAACTACCGCGTGGTCAGCATCGACCTCAAGCGCGAGCCGCTCACCCTGCACTGGCGCGCGCCCGACAGCGGCGAACCGTTCGGCAGCATCGACAGCCTGCGCCAGTGGGGCGAGAAGCATGGCCGGCGGCTGCTGTTCGCCGCCAACGCCGGCATCTACGACGCCGCGTTCAAGCCACTCGGGCTGTACGTGGAGGGCGGCAAGCGGCTGGTGCCGCTGAACATGGCGCACGGCAATCCCGCCTCCGGCAACTTCTCGCTGCTGCCCAACGGCGTCTTCGCGATCTATCCCGATGGCAAGGCGGCGGTCGAAACCAGCGCGGACTTCAAGGCCGATGGGCGGGAAGCGGCATGGGCCACGCAGTCGGGGCCGATGCTGGTGATCGACGGCCAGATCAACCCGGCCTTCGTGCACGACTCGGACAGCCTGAAGTGGCGCAGCGGCGTGTGCGCGCGCACGCCGCGGAACGTGGTGTTCGCCGTGAGCGAGGCGCCGGTCAACTTCCACGCGTTCGCGCGGCTGTTCCGCGATGAGCTTGGGTGCCGCGACGCGTTGTTCCTGGACGGCACCATCTCGCAGTTCTATCTGGACGGCGAAGGCTACGCCGGCGCGCCGGCCTTCATGGTCAAGCCCTACGCCGGCATGTTCGCCGTGTTCGCGCCCGAATGACCCGCCGCCGTTTCCGGTGGTGGCGCGCGCTGGCCCTGGCCGTGCTGGTGCTGCTGGTCGCGGTGTTCGCCACGGGCTGGTACCTGCTCGCCGGCAGCCGCGCGCGGCTGGATGGCGAGCTGGAGATGGCCGGTCTCGCCGCGCCGGTGACGATCGCGCGTGATGCCAACGGCAGCGTCACCATCGACGCGCGCAGCCGCGCCGACGTGACCTTCGCGCTGGGTTTCGTGCACGCACAGGAACGCTGGTTCGAGATGGACCTGATGCGCCGCGTGGCGGCGGGCGAACTGGCCGGGCTGGTGGGTCCGGCGGCGCTGGATTCCGACCTGGACAACCGACGCCACCGCCTGCGCGCGGTGGCCCAGGCGGCCTACGCAGCGATGACACCTGAGCAGAAGCAGGTGCTCGACCGCTACCGCGACGGTGTCAACGCCGGTCTCGCCGACCTGCGCGAGAAGCCGTGGGAATATGTCCTGCTGGGAAGCACGCCCAAGCCCTGGCGGTCGGAGGACGGCCTGCTGGTGATCGGCGCGATGTACCTGGACCTCAACGGTCACGGTCACAACACGCGCGAGCTGGACATCGCCCGCATGCGGGCGGCGTTGCCGGCGCCGCTGGTGGATTTCCTGCTCTCGCCCGATCCGGACTGGGAAGCACCGCTGACCGGCGCGCTGTCGCGCCCGCCCGTGTTGCCCGGCGCGGACGTGTTCGACCTGCGCGCACAACCGGCACCGGCCACGACGGCCGCATCCGTGGCCGCGGCGCTGGCGCCGGCGCTGGAGGCGCGCCATCCCGGCAGCAACAACTTCGCGGTCGCCGGCCCGCTCACCGACACCGGTGCGGCGATGCTCGCCAACGACATGCACCTGGGCCTGCGCGTGCCGGACATCTGGTTCCGCGCGCGCCTGCACTATCCGGATGCGACGGCGCCCGGCGGCATGCGCGACGCGGTGGGCGTGACCCTGCCCGGCACGCCGGCGCTCGTCGTCGGTTCCAACGGGCAGGTCGCCTGGGGCTTCACCAACAGCTACGGCGACTGGCTGGACTGGGTGCGGGTCACGCGCGACCCGGCCGATCCCTCGCTCTACAAGGTGCCGGGCGGCTGGGCGACGGTCGAGCGCCACGCCGAACACATCCACGTCAAAGGCGCGCCCGACCGCGTGCTCGACGTGCAGGCCACCCGCTGGGGACCGATCCTCGCCAAGGACACCGACGGCACGCCGCTGGCCCTGGCCTGGATCGCGCACGACCCGCATGCCTACAACCTGGGCCTGATGCAGCTGGAGCGTGCACCCAGCGTCGCCGCCGCAGTGGACCTGGCGCCGACCCTGGGCATGCCGCCGCAGAACCTGCTGGTCGCCGATCGTGAGGGGCATATCGGCTGGACGCTCGCCGGCAATGCGATTCCGCTGCGCCCGTTCGGCAGCCAGCCGCAGCAGCCGGCGGACTGGTCGCAGCCGGGCACGGGCTGGCACGGCTGGGCGCCGCCCTCGCAATACCCGCGCGTGGTCGACCCGTCCGACGGACGGCTGTGGACCGCCAACAACCGCACCGTCGACGGTCCCGCGCTGGACCTGCTCGGCAATGGCGGCCATGACCTCGGCGCGCGGGCGCAGCAGATCCGCGACGATCTGCGGATGCACGGCGTGTTCACCCCCGGCAACTTGCTCGACATCCAGCTCGATGATCGCGCGGTGTTCCTCACCCCCTGGCAGCGCCTGCTGCAGGACACGCTGGCGGGGACGTCCGATCCCGCACTCGGCGCGCTGCGCAAGCTCACCGCGACCTGGCGCAACCGCGCCGCGCCCGACAGCGTGGACTACCGGCTGGTGCGCGCCTTCCGCGCGGAAGTGCATCGACTGGCGCTGGCGCCGTTGGTGGCCAGGGTAAAGGCGCGCTACCCGGGCTTCGCCTGGCCCTCCGGCGCCGGCAACGCGGAGGCGGCCGTGTGGTCGCTGCTCCGCGACCAGCCCGCGTGGCTGCTCGACCCGCGCTACCGGAACTGGAACGCGCTGCTCGAGGACGCCGCGCGCCGCGTGGCGACGGCGCTGGGCGGGCAGCCGGGCGGACTGGCCGCGCGTACCTGGGGCGAGGTCAACCCCGCGGACATTCGCCACGCGCTCTCGCCCGCGCTGCCATCTTTCCTGGCGCGCTTGCTGGACATGCCCGACACGCCGCTGCCGGGCGACGCCAACATGCCGCGCGTGGCCGCGCCCGGTTTCGGCGCCTCCGAGCGGCTGGCCGTGTCGCCGGGCCACGAGGCGGACGGCATCCTGGAAATGCCCGGCGGCCAGAGCGACAACCCGCTCTCGCCCTATTACGGCGCAGGACACGCGGCATGGGTGGACGGCCGGCCCACCCCGCTGCTTCCCGGGCCGGCCAGATGGACCCTGACGCTGAACCCCGGCACGCGGTAACGGCGGCCCGCCCGGGGAAGTCGGCCTGGCGAAGACGACTGCAGGTGTGCAGGCGCCTTGAATTGGAAGCCCCCCGCCAACTTCCGCGCGAGCCCCGGCCCCTCACCCAAACCCTCTCCCCGGCGGGGAGAGGGCTTTAGTGCGGCCGCGCTTTCAACGGATCGAAACCTTTGCGCCCTCCCCCGCCCGGGAAGAGGGCTGGAGAGGGGCCGAGGTTCGCGCAGACGCCCGTTCGTCAGGCAGCAACCGCCGGGAAGGCCTCCGCCGTACCGGCGCCGCCGCGCGAGCAGCGCTAGGGCAACTCGTACGCGAACGTGTATTCGTGCCGCCCCTGCTCGATGCGGATGACCAGCTCCCCCTTGATGCCGGCAAGCTCACCGGTGCCCGAGTCCGGCACCACCGACACCTTCAGGCTGGGCGCGCCGCGCTCCATCAGCCCGTAATGCATCAGCACGAAACTGCCCTGCCGCCCATGCAGCGACCCGCTCACCCGCTCGATCGCCACGTAGCCGGCCGAACCGGGCACCTCGGTGCCGGCCGAGAGCATCTCGCCCAGGCTGGTGGCGTCCAGATCACCCTGGAAGCGCTTGTCGATCGACAGCCGACCGAGCTGCGCCGCTTCGGTACCGGGCGCGGCCGGCTGTGGGGCAAGCTTCACATCGAAGGTTCCGCTGGCGTGCATGGGGCTTCCGGTCGGCGATGGCAGGGCCGTCCATCATGCCGCAGACGCGGCGCGCCGTGATGTCGAAAACGCCGGCGCCCGCGCGTCGTGCCATCGGGAGCCGGCGTCCGCCGGCGCATGAAGGAGACAAGCGATGCGCTGCATGGTGATGGTCCGCGCCACGGCCGAATCGGAAGCCGGGGTGATGCCGAGCGAAAAGCTGATGCGCCAGATGATGGCGTTCAACGAGGAACTGGTGAAGGCGGGCGTGATGCTGGCCGGCGAAGGCCTCAAGCCCAGCGCCGCGGGCAAGCGGGTCTACTTCGCCGGCAACGGCCGCAGCGTGGTCGACGGGCCCTTCGCCGAGGCCAGCGAGCTGATCGCCGGCTTCTGGCTGTGGCAGGTGCGCTCGATGGACGAGGCGCTCGAGTGGGCGCGCCGCTGCCCGCCACCGTTCGAGGGCGAGTGCTCGATCGAGATCCGGCCGCTGTTCGAGGCCGACGACTTCGGCGAGGCGATGACGCCCGAGATGCGTGAGGCAGAGGAGCGCCTGCGCGCCGACTTGGCCGGCAAGGCATAACACCCGGCCGGGACGGCCTTGCCGGCCCGTGCTGGCGGTGGTCTGATCGGCCGCATGAGCCAAGCCGACACCCACCGCGCGATCGAAACCGTCTGGCGCCTGGAAGCGCCCAAGCTGGTGGCTGCGCTGATCCGCGTCGTGCGCGACATCGACCTGGCCGAGGAGCTGGCGCAGGACGCGCTGGTCGCGGCGCTGGAGCGCTGGCCGACGTCGGGCGTGCCGGACAATCCCGGCGCATGGCTGATGACCGCGGCCAAGCGGCGCGGCATCGACCTGCTGCGGCACCGCCAGCTGGTCGAACGCAAGCACGCGGTGCTGGATGGCGACCCGGAGCACGAGGCGTTCACCATGCCCAACCTCGAAGCGCTCGACGACGACATCGGCGACGACCTGTTGCGGCTGATCTTCACCGCATGCCATCCGGCGCTGTCCACCGAAGCCCAGGTGGCGCTCACCCTGCGCCTGCTCGGCGGGCTCACCACCGCCGAAATCGCCCGCGCCTTCCTGACCGCCGAGCCGACCATCGCCCAGCGCATCGTGCGCGCCAAGCGCACGCTGGCGGACAAGCGCGTGCCGTTCGAGGTGCCGCGCGGCGCCGAACTCCAGACCCGGCTGGCGGCGGTGCTGGGCGTGATCTACCTGGTCTTCAACGAGGGCTACACCGCCACCGCCGGCGACGACTGGATGCGCCCGGCGCTATGCGAGGAAGCGCTGCGCCTGGGCCGCACGCTGGCTGGCCTGATGCCGCGCGAACCGGAGGTGCTGGGACTGCTCGCGCTGATGGAGATCCAGGCCTCGCGCAGCCATGCGCGGGTGGGCACCGATGGCCGCCCGGTGCTGTTGATGGAACAGAACCGCGCGCTGTGGGACCAGCTGCTCATTCACCGCGGACTGGAGGCGCTCGAACGCGCCGGCCGGCTCGGCGGCTCAGACGGAGCGTACACGCTGCAGGCCGCCATCGCCGCCTGCCACGCCCGCGCGGCCACCGCCGCGGCGACCGACTGGCCGCGCATCGCCGCGCTCTACGCACGCCTGGCGCAGGTGGCGCCTTCGCCAGTGGTGGAGCTCAACCGCGCGGTGGCCGTGTCGATGGCCGAGGGACCCGCCGCGGGGCTGGCGCGGGTCGATGCCTTGCGTGAGGTCGGGGCGCTGGCCGGCTATCACCTGCTGCCGGCGGTACGCGGCGATCTGCTCGCGAAACTCGGACGCGGCGACGAAGCGCGCGCGGAATTCGAACGGGCGGCGCAAATGACGCAGAACGCGCAGGAACGGGCGGTGATGCTGGATCGGGCGGCCGGGTGTGGAGCCACATAGAACATGCCTCGCTGCCCCCGCCCTGAATCTTCTCCCGTTGTGGAAGTAAGACCGAGGTGAGGGGCCGGGGTCCGGCGGGAATCCTGGCAGAGCCCGCCCGAACCACCTCTCCGGCAAGAGCGGCCCCTCACCCCAACCCTCTCCCCGGAGGGGAGAGGGAGCGAAAGGATTCCGCGCTCCGGGGGGAGAGGGAGCGAACGGATCCCGGCGCTGCGTGGCGCGAGGCGAGCAAGCGTTCGCAGACCGCCCGCTCTGCTTCCCCTTCCGGGGAGAGGACCGAGGTGAGGGGGCGGGGCTCGCCTGAAATCACGGCACGGCCACGCCTTGGTTAGCTCCCCGGCGAGAGCGCCCCCTCACCCCAACCTTCTCCCCGGAGGGGAGAGGGAGCGAACGGATCCCGGCGCTGCGTGGCGCGAGGCGAGCAAGCGTTCGCAGACCGCCTGGTAAAGCCCTGGCAACCGCTCCAGGTCCGCCACGGCCACGCACTCATCCACTTTGTGGATGGTCGCGTTGACCGGCCCCAGCTCCACCACCTCGGCGCCCAAGGGCGCGATGAAACGCCCGTCGGACGTACCGCCGCCGGTGCTCTGCTCCGGCTCCACGCCGCAGAGCTCGCGGCAGACGCCGAGCACCGCTTCGCGCAGGCGACCGCTCGCGGGGCTGAGGAACGGCTCGCCCGAAAGGTTCCAGTCCAGTTGCCAGTCCAGGCCGTGGCGATCGAGGATGGCCTCGGTGCGCGCGCGCAAGTCCGTGGCCGTGCTGGCCGTCGAGTAACGAAAGTTGATCAGTGCGACGAGCGCACCGGGAATCACGTTGGTGGCCCCCGTGCCGGCGTTGAGGTTGGAGACCTGGAACGAGGTCGGCGGGAAGTCCGCGTTGCCCGCGTCCCAGCGGGTCGCCGCCAGTTCGGCCAAGGCGGGGGCAAACGCATGGATGGGGTTCTTCGCCTTTTCCGGATAGGCCACATGGCCCTGCACGCCGCGCACGGTGAGCGTGCCGGATAGCGAGCCGCGGCGGCCGACGCGGATCAGGTCGCCCAGCCGCTCTTTCGACGAGGGCTCGCCGACCACGCACCAGTCCAGCCGCTCGCCACGCGCCCGGAACGTCTCGGCCACGCGACGCACGCCATCGAGATTGGTCGGACCTTCCTCGTCGCTGGTCAGCAGCAGCGCGACGCGGCCGGCGTGCTGCGGGTGCGTCGTCACGAATCGCTCGAGCGCCAGCACCATCGCGGCAACCGAACCCTTCATGTCGGCCGCGCCGCGGCCGTAAAGGCGGCCATCGCGCACCGCCGGCTCGAACGGGGAGCTGCGCCATGCGCTTTCAGGACCGCTCGGCACCACATCCGTATGGCCCAGGAAGACCAGCGTGGGACCTTCGCCGCCGTGCGTCGCCCACAGGTTGTCGACCTCGCCGTGGCGCAGGTGCTCGATGGCAAAGCCCATCCGTGCCAGCCGTTCGGCGATCAGCGCCTGGCAGCCGGCATCCTCGGGCGTCACCGAGCGGCGGCCGATCAGCTCACGGGTCAAGTCCAGTACGTCGCTCAAGCCAACCTCCACCTGCCTGCGAAAACCCGGTAGGAGCGCACTTGTGCGCGACCGCCATGCTCACCGTCGCGCGCAGGTGCGCCCCTGCAGGAACATCCCCAACGCTGAGCCCTACTTGCCGAACAGCTTCTTGAAGCCGTTGTCGGTAAAGCCAACGCTCACCGCCCCGTCCTCCCGCACCACCACCGGCCGGCGCACCAGCGCCGGATATTCCTTCAGCAGCAGCGTCCACTCCGGATCGGAGCCCGGGTTCTTGCGCTGCGGCAGCAGGTTGCGCCAGGTGGTGGACGACTTGTTGACCAGCTTCTCCCAGCCGCCCAGCTGCTGCGCCCAGGCCTTGAGCGTCGCCGCCGGGACCGGGTTGGCGCGGTAGTCGACGAACGCGTGCGGCACCTCGAAACGGGCGAGCCAGTTGCGCGCCTTCTTGCAGGTATCGCAGTGGGGCAAGCCGTACAGCGTGGTGCTCATTCGGCGCTCCTGAGCAGCTCGTTGATGCCGGTCTTGGCGCGCGTTTTCTCGTCGACCTGCTTGACGATCACCGCCGCGTACAGGCTGTGGCTGCCGTCCTTTGCCGGCAGGCTGCCGGCGACCACCACGCTGCCGGCCGGGATGCGGCCGTAGCTGACCTCGCCGGTAGCGCGGTTGTAGATGCGGGTGGACTGGCCCAGGAACACGCCCATGCCGATCACGCTGCCCTTCTCCACCACCACACCCTCGACCACTTCGGAGCGTGCGCCGATGAAGCAGTCGTCCTCGATGATGGTCGGGTTGGCCTGCAGCGGTTCGAGCACGCCGCCGATGCCCACGCCGCCGGAAAGGTGCACACGCGCGCCGATCTGCGCGCAGGAGCCGACCGTGGCCCAGGTGTCGATCATGCTGCCTGCGCCGACGTAGGCGCCGATGTTGACGTAGCTCGGCATCAGCACCGCGTCCCTGGCGATGTGCGCGCCGCGGCGCACCAGTGCGCCGGGCACCACGCGCGCGCCCAGGTGCTCCAGCTCCGCGTCGTTGCCATGGCCGAAGCGCAACGGCACCTTGTCGAAGGCCAGCGCCGGTCCGCCATCGACCACCCGGTTGCCGTTGATGCGGAAATAAAGCAGCACGGCCTTCTTGAGCCACTGGTTGACCTTCCAGCCGCCCTGCCCATCCGGCTCGGCCACGCGCTGCTCGCCCTGTTCGAGCAGTTCCATCACCTGGGCCAGCGCTGGGCGCAGGTGGGTTTCGATCTCGCTCAAGGTCAGTTCGCTGCGGCGCTCGAAGGCGTCGTCGATCAGGGTCTCGATGGCAGGCATGGCGGCTCGCGGCAAGGGGTTCAGGAAGCGCCCCAGTATACGGACGGCCCGTCGCCGCATACGGCGCAAAACTCAAGTTTGCGTCCGCATTGCCGATTCCCTTTCGCTCCCCATGGCTCATGCGACCGCGGGAGACGGAGAAGCGAAGCCATGCCACGGCGTCCGATCGACCCGGCCGAGATCACGGTCGGCCAACCCTTGCGATTCAACGCCTACGACGTCCGCGGCAAGCTGCTGATGCCGCTGGGCCAGGTGATCGGCACCGAGGCGCAGCTGGAAAAGCTGCTCGAGCACGGACTGTTCTACGGCTCGGAGGAAGAATGCCGTGGCCCCTTCCTGCCGCCTCCTCCTTCTCCGCTGGCGCTGGTGCTCGAAGCGCGCGAACGACTGCAGGGATTGCTCGCCGATCCCGCGCCGACGGACTTCCCCGGCACCCTGGCCGAGATCGCCGAGCGGGTGCGCGAGGCGTGCCGGCGCAATCCGGACGTGGCGCTGGCCAGCATCCTGCTGCGCCCGGAGGGGCCTTACGGTTCGCGCCACGCGGTCAACGCCGCGATCGCCTGCCAGCTCACCGGGACCGCCATGGCGCTGGAGCCGGTCGAACTGGCGGCGACCGTGTCCGCCGCGCTGACCATGAACATCGGCATGTTCGAACTGCACGACCAGCTGGTCGCGCTGGAAGGGCCGCTTTCGGACGAACACCACCTGGCGGTGCGCGCCCACTGCCGGCTCGGCGTGGCGCGATTGCGCGACCACGGCATCACCAGCGCCGCCTGGCTGAACGCTGTGCGCGACCACCACGAGCGCGCCGACGGCAGCGGCTATCCGGGCGGAAAGGCGGGCGAGGAGATCGGCCGCCCGGCACGCCTGCTGGCACTGGCGGACGTCTATTGCGCGCGAGTCTCCGGCCGCGACTACCGCCCGCCACTGCAGCCGACACTGGCCTTGCGCTGGTTGTTCCTCAACGAGGGCGCCGCGCTGGACGAGCGGCTGGCGCGCACGTTCATCAAGACGCTCGGGATCTACCCGCCCGGCACCGGCGTGCGACTACGCAACGGTTCGATCGCGGTGGTGACCCAGCGCGGCGCGGCCAGCCACCAGCCGGTCGTCGCCTCGCTCACCACCCACGACGGCCTGCGCGTGGGCTCCCCGATCCGTCGCCGTGGCGACGTGGAGGCGCACCACGTCAGCGAGGTGGTCGACCTGGCCGCGCTGGATATCGAGGTGGACATGCAGGCGCTGTGGGGTACCGACGCCGTGGCGTGACTACCGATCCCCCGCAGGAGCGCACCTGTGTGCGATCGCCATGCATCCCGGTCGCGCGCCGGTGCGCTCCCGCACGGATCTCAGTTGCCCTGTCCCAACCGTGCCAGCAAGGCCTGGCGCAACTGCTCCTGCTGCGCCTCGCCCAGCGGCGCGTCGTGGCGATCGGTGAGCTGGAAAAAATCCTCCACCCGTTCGCCGAAGGTCGCGATGCGGGCGTCGTGCACGCGCACCTGTGCTTCGACCATCGCCTGCGCCACGGCGGCCAGCAGGCCGGGGCGGTCGGTGCACACCAGCGCCAGCTGCGTGCGGCCGCCGGCGGCGTGGAAGGCGATCCGCGGCGTCATCTGGAAATGCTTGAGCTGGCGCGAGGCACTGCGTCGTGCCGGATGCACCGGCACGGTCTGCGCCAGCGCGCGGGCCAGCCGCTGCTGCAATTCATCCGCCCGCGCGGGCGTAGCCGGCTGCTGCGTTTCGGTATCCAGAAGCAGGAAGGTGTCCTGCGCCATGCCGTGGGGCGAGACCAGCACGCGGGCTTCCAGCACCGACAGCCGCAGGCGGTCCAGCATGGCAGTGACGGTGGCGAACAGGCCGTCGCGGTCGGCGGTGTAGACGAACAGTTCGGTGGTACCGCGTACGGACAGCGGATGCACCGCAATCAGCGGCAGCGCGCTCCCGGCACGCAGGATCGCGGCGGTCTGCCAGGCGATCTGCTCGGGCCGGTGGCGCAGGAAGCTGGCCTGCGGGAAACCGGCCCACACATGCTCGACGGTGGCCGTGTCGAAGCCGTCGGCCTGCAGCAGCGGCAACGCGTACTCCTGGCATTCGCGCACGCGGGTGGCGGCATCGCGGGGCAGTTCCACGTCGCTGCGCAGGGCGTAGCGCGTGGCGCTGTAGAGGTCGGCCAGCAGGCGGTCCTTCCAGCCGTTCCACAGCCTGGGGCTGGTGCCGATGATGTCGGCGATGGTGAGCAGGTAGAGCTGGCCGAGCTGTTCGCGGTTTTCCACCACGTCGGCAAAGCGCGCGACCACGTCCGGGTCGGTGATGTCCTGGCGCTGTGCAGTGACGCTCATCAGCAGGTGGTGGCGCACCAGCCAGGCCACGCGCTCGACGTCGTTGGGCGGCAGGCCGAGCTTGCTGCAGAACGCGCGCGCCTCCTCCTCGCCCAGCACCGAATGGTCGCCACCGCGGCCCTTGGCGATGTCGTGGAACAGTGCGGCGAGCAACAGCACCTCGGGGGTGGGCAGCGTGGGCCAGATCTCGCGCGCGAGCGGGAATTCGGCCTGCGCGCCCGGATCGGCGAAACGCGCCACGTTGTGCAGCACGCGCAAGGTGTGCTCGTCGACCGTGTAGACGTGGAACAGGTCGTACTGCATGCGCCCGAAGACGCGGCCGAACGCCGGCAGGATCGCCGCCAGCAGGCCATGGCGGTTCATCCGCCACAACGCATCGACCGAGCGCGCGCCCTGGCGCAGCAGGCGCAGGAACGCGGCCAGCACGTCGGGATCGTCGGCCAGCGTGCCATCGAGCTGCGCCGTGGCTTGGTGGATGCGCCGCATGGTGTCGGCGGTGAAGCCGACGATGCCCGGCTCGTCCAGCCGTGCGATGAAGGCCTCGACCAGGGCTGCGGGACGGCGCATGAACACGTCGGGGTCGCGCGCGGCCAGGCGCGTGCCGTAGCGCAGGAAGTCTTCTCCGATCGGAACCGCCGCCTGCGCCGGCTCGAGCATCTCCTCGAAGCGCTCGACGATCTGCACGCCCAGCCGCTCGATCTGGCTGGCGGCGCGGTAGTAGCCCTGCATGAACTGCTCCACGCCCAGGTTGGTGGCGTGTTCGTCGACGAAGCCCAGCTGTGCGGCAAGCGCGCGCTGGTAGTCGAACAGCAGCCGCTCCTCGGCGCGTCCGGCTTCCAGGTGCAGCGCGTAGCGGTAGCGGCGCAGGGTGGCTTCGGATTCCTCCAGCGTGGCGCACTCGGCCGGATCGAGCAGGCCCTCGCCGACCATCGCCTCGAAGCCGTCGGCATGCGCCAGGCGCTTGCCCAGCCAACGCAGCGCATCGAGCGTGCGCAGGCCGCCAGGGCCTTCCTTGACGTTGGGTTCGAGGTTGTAGGCGGTGTCGTCGTAGCGGGCGTGGCGCGCGTCGCGTTCGGCCAGGCGCACGGCGAGGTAGGCCGCCGGTGGCCACAGCGTCGGGTCGTCGACGATCGCCTGCAGTTCGGCGTCCATCGCCGCGTCGCCGGCCAGCCGGCGTGCATCGAGCAGGCTGGTGAACACGCTGGCTTCCTTCGCCGCCAATGCACGGCACTGCAGCGGATCGCGCACGGCATGGCCCACCTTCAGGCCGACGTCCCACAGCGTGGCGAAGCATTGTTCCAGCGCGCGCAGCCGGGCCGGCTGCGCCTCGCGCACGAGTGCCAGCAGGTCGACGTCCGAATGGGGAAACAAGAGCCCGCGGCCGAAGCCGCCGACGGCGAACAACGCGGCGCCCTCGACCTCGCCCAGGCAGGCGGTCCAGACGTGGGCGACCACGCGGGCAACCGCTTCGCCGCGGCGACGTGCGAGCGCGCCGGCATCCACACCGTCGCGGAAGGCGGTGGTCAGGGAGCGATCGACGTCATCGAGCAATTGGCGCAGGGCGCGGCGGGCTTCCACCGAAACGCCCGAGCGCGGGACTGCCGGCGGCAGGCGCGGCAGCGTGGGGAGCGCGGGGCGGGCGGGTTCAGCAGTCACGGCGGGCTTCGTCGGCAGGGCTGCGAGCTTACACGCGCGTCGATGGGGCGGCCCTTCGACTTCGCTGCGCTACGCTCAGGGCGAACGGTTGAAGTTAAGTCAAGGGAGAGGGCCCTTCGACTTCGATGCGCGATGCCGAGGGCGAAGGATTGAAGTCGACCGTTCGCCCTGAGCGTAGGCCGTAAGGCCGGAGTCGAAGGGCCTGCCGGGCCGCCTGCCCTCAGGCATCCGGCCACGGCGTCAGGATCTCGAACCCGTCGTCGGTCACCGCCACGGTGTGCTCCCACTGCGCGGAGAGCGAGTGGTCCTTGGTGACCACTGTCCAGCCGTCCGGCAGCTGCCGGGTCTGCGGCTTGCCGGCGTTGATCATCGGCTCGACGGTGAAGGTCATGCCCTTCTTCAGCTCCACCCCGGTATCGGGCTTGCCGTAATGCAGCACCTGCGGCTCGTCGTGGTAGACCTTGCCGATGCCGTGGCCGCAGTACTCGCGCACCACGGAGAATCCGGCCGCCTCGGCGTGCTTCTGGATCGCGTGGCCGATGTCGCCCAGGTGGGCGCCGGGGCGAACCTGCTCGATGCCGCGCATCATCGCCTCGTGGGTGGTCTCGACCAGGCGCTTTGCCAGTACCGACGGCGTGCCGACGAAGTACATGCGGCTGGTGTCGCCGTGCCAGCCATCCTTGATGACGGTGACGTCGAGATTGATGATGTCGCCGTCCTTGAGCACCTTGCCCGGCGTCGGGATGCCGTGGCAGATCACGTGGTTGACCGAGGTGCACAACGTCTTGGGAAAGCCGTTGTAGCCGACGTTGGCCGGCACCGCCTTCTGCACATTGACGATGTGTTCGTAGGCGATCCGGTCCAGATCCTCGGTGGTGACGCCCGGCTTGACGTGCTCCTTGAGCAGCGCCAGCACTTCGGCCGCCAGCTTGCCGGCGACGCGCATGCCTTCGAGATCCTGGGGAGATTTGAGGGTAATGGCCATGGAATCCGCTTTGGAGAAGGCGGAAGCGCCGAGGGGCCGGCAGCTTGCCGCGAAGCCGGCGCACCGGCTACAATTGCACGGTTTTGCAGGCCGTTGAAGTCCTTCGAGAAGGTCCGCGGCGCAAAACGAAACGGGATTGTAGCGCCCACGCGCTGCCAAGCCCAACCAACGCCACACACGCATCGGCACCGTCTTCGGGGTGCCGCGGTCCGTCTTTTAAGGCGGCCGCGGTCGAGGCCGGGGATGCGTGGAGGTCCCAACCCCCCGGGTCGTTCCCATAGCGGCCCAACAATCAGGAATACCACCATGGCACAAGTCACCATGCGCCAGATGCTCGAAGCTGGCGTGCATTTCGGTCACCAGACCCGTTACTGGAACCCGAAGATGGCCCCGTACATCTTCGGCGCGCGCGGCAAGATCCACATCATCAACCTCGAGAAGACCCTGCCGCTGTTCACCGACGCGATGAACTTCCTGTCGGGCCTGGCGCAGAAGCGCGGCACCATCCTGTTCGTCGGCACCAAGCGCTCGGCCCGCGAGCCGCTGGCCGAAGAGGCCGCCCGCGCCGGCATGCCGTTCGTCACCGCCCGCTGGCTGGGTGGCATGCTGACCAACTTCCGCACGGTCAAGCAGTCGGTTGCCCGCCTGAAGGAGCTGGAAGCGGCCGAGACCGACGGCACCTTCGACAAGCTGGTCAAGCACGAAGTGCTCTCGCTGCGCCGCGAGCGCGACAAGCTCGAGAATTCGCTCGGCGGCATCAAGAACATGAACCGCCTGCCCGACGCGCTGTTCGTGGTCGACATCGGCCATGAAGACATCGCCGTGCAGGAAGCGAAGAAGCTCGGCATCCCGGTGATCGCGGTCGTTGACACCAACTACAACCCGGAGCTGGTGGACTACGCCATCCCGGGCAACGACGACGCCATCCGCGCGATCCAGCTGTACGCCCGTGCCGCCGCCGACGCGATCCTGGAAGGCAAGGCTGCCGCCCCGGACGCCGCCCACGGCGACGCCAACGAGTTCGTCGAGCTGGACGAGGAAGGCAATCCGGTCGCCAAGGACGAGCGCAAGGCCGCCCCGGCGCGCCGCGAGCGCGACAGCCGTGGTCCGGCCAAGAAGGGCGCCGGCGCGCCGCGTCGTGACGGCGGCCGCGGCCGTGGCGGTCGCGAATCGACCGAAACCGCCGAGTAAGCCTTTCACGCTGCCGTGGCGGCCCGGCCGCCACGGCACACCCAGATTCGAGGATTCAAGATGAGCAATATCTCCGCACAACTGGTCAAGGAGCTGCGCGAGCGCTCCGGTGCCGGCATGATGGAATGCAAGAAGGCGCTGGTCGAAAACAATGGTGACATCGACGTCGCCATGGAATGGCTGCGCAAGTCGGGCCTGGCCAAGGCCGACAAGAAGGCCAGCCGCGTGGCTGCCGAAGGCCGCGTGGTCACCGCCCAGGACGGCGGCAAGGCCGTGTTGGTCGAGGTCAACTGCGAGACCGACTTCGTCACCAAGAACCCCGACTTCGTGAAGTTCAGCGACACCGTCGCCGACGTCGCGCTGAAGTCCGGCGCCGCCGATGTGGCCGCGCTGAACGCCGCCGCCTACCCGGGCGCTTCGTCCGTGGAAGAGGCCGCCAAGGGCCTGGTCGCCACCATCGGCGAGAAGATCGAAGTGCGCCGCATGGCGCGCGTCGAGACGACCGACGGCAAGATCGGCAGCTACGTCCACGGCGGCCGCATCGGCGTCCTGGTGGCGATCAAGGGCGGTTCCGAGGAGCTGGCCAAGGGCGTGGCGATGCACGTGGCGGCGATGAACCCGCCGTACGTGCGCGCCGACGACGTCCCGGCCGACTTCATCGCCAAGGAAAAGGAAATCGCGCTGAGCCAGATGTCCGACAAGGACAAGGCCAAGCCGGCCGAGATCCTGGAGAAGATCATCTCCGGCAAGATCAACAAGATCGTCTCGGAAGTCACCCTGCTCGGCCAGGCCTATGTGCTGGACACCAACATGACCGTGGGCGACGCGCTGAAGAAGGAAGGCGCGGACGTACAGCAGGTCGTGCGCCTGGCCGTCGGCGAAGGCATCGAGAAGGTGGAAGAGGACTTCCACGCCGAAGTGATGAAGCAGGCGGGCCTGGCGTAAGCGCCAGCTGCATTGCTTGAAAAAGGCCGCCGGCAACCGCGGCCTTTTTTTGTTCTTCCAACGATTCACCGGTGCCCTGTAGGAGCGCATCCTGTGCGCGACCGCGCGCTGCAGGCTGCGCGGCATGGTGCGGGCCTGCGGTCGCGCACAGGGTGCGCTCCTACAGGTCTCGGGGTCGACGCTCAGGCTCGCGGTTGCAACAGGTCCCAGCGGTTGCCGTAGAGATCCTCGAATACCGCGACGGTGCCGTACGCCTCTTCGCGCGGCGCTTCGCAAAACCGCACGCCCTTTGCCTGCATCGCTTCGTAGCTCGCGCGGAAGTCCTCCGTTTCCAGGAACAGGAAAACACGTCCGCCCGACTGGTTGCCCACCGTCCGCAACTGCTGCGGATCGGCGGCCTTCGCCAGCAGCAGACGCGTCTCGCGCGACCCCGGCGGCGCCACGACGACCCAGCGCTTGCCTGCGCCTTGCGGCGCGTCCTCGATCAGCCTGAAGCCGAGGGAGCCGGTGAAGTACGCGATGGCTTCGTCGTAGTCGCGCACAAGCAAGGCAATCGCGCCCAGATGCATGGGAACTCCGGGATTGGCGGGTCCTGCAGCATGAACGATCCGTCCGGTTCCCGTCGCCCCGCGCCTGACGCCGCACCGCCGCGCGGCTACAATATGCCGGTTTACCCACAATCCGGAGACCCCATGAGCGACCAGCCAACGTACCGCCGCATCCTGCTCAAGCTCTCCGGTGAAGCGTTGATGGGCGAGGCGGACTACGGCATCGACCCGAAGGTGATCGGCCGGCTGGCCAACGAGATCATCGAAGTGCGCAAGGCCGGCGTGGAAGTGGGTGTGGTGATCGGCGGCGGCAACATCTTCCGCGGCGCGGGCCTCGCCGCAGCCGGCATGGACCGGGTGACCGGCGACCACATGGGCATGCTCGCCACGGTGATGAACGCGCTGGCGATGGCCGATGCGATCGAGAAGCGCGGCGGCTACGCACGCGTGATGAGCGCGATCCAGATCCACGACGTGGCCGAGGACTTCATCCGCCGCCGCGCCATCCGCCACATCGAGAAGGGCCGCATCGCGCTGTTTGCCGCAGGCACCGGCAATCCGTTCTTCACCACCGACTCGGCCGCCGCGCTGCGTGCCGTGGAGATCGGCGCCGACCTGCTGCTCAAGGCCACCAAGGTCGATGGCGTGTACACCGCCGATCCGGCGCGCGACGCCAGCGCGACGCGCTACGACCAGCTCACCTACGACGACGTGATCCAGCGCAACCTGCAGGTGATGGACACGGCCGCGATCGCGCTGTGCCGCGACCACGGCATGCCGCTGCGCATCTACGACATGACCGTGCCGGGCAACCTCATGCGGATCATGCAGGGCGCGCAGGTCGGCACGCTGGTCACCGCCAGCTGATTCTCTTGCCGGGGCGCCCTCGGGCGCGACCGGCAACGAACGGCCGCCGGCAAGGTCCGGATGGCGGCCACGCCCAAGGGCGCTCGCACATGGGGCCGGGCGCGCCGGCCTGCTCACACTCCGCGCTGCTATACTTGCCTGCTTCACGCAACGCCGGGTGACTCCCATGCTCAACGACATCAAGACCGATGCCCAGACCCGCATGGGCAAGAGCATCGACGCGCTCAAGCACGACCTGACCCGCCTGCGCACCGGTCGCGCCAGCACCGCGCTGGTCGACCACATCAAGGTGCCCTACTACGGCTCGGACATGCCGCTGAACCAGGTGGCCTCGGTATCGCTGGCCGACGCCCGCTCGATCCAGATCTCGCCGTTCGAGAAGAGCATGGTCGCCCCGATCGAGAAGGCGATCATGGCCTCGGACATCGGCGTGACGCCGACCACCGCCGGCACCGTGATCCGCCTGAACATGCCGCCGCTGACCGAGGAGCGCCGCAAGGAGCTGGCCAAGCACGTGTCGCACGAGGGCGAGAACGCGAAGATCGCGATTCGCAACATCCGCCGCGACGCCATGCAGAAGGTCAAGGACCTGACCAAGGACAAGCAGATCAGCGAGGACGACGAGCGCCGCGCCGACGACGAGATCCAGAAGCTGACCGACCGCTTCGTCAAGGAAGTCGACGCCGTGGTCAAGGCCAAGGAAGACGAGCTGATGGCGATCTGAGCGTTACTGCGCTCGTTGCCATGAACGCGATGCCGCCTCTGTGCCTTGCTCCCTCTCCCCTCCGGGGAGAGGGTTGGGGTGAGGGGTCGCTCTTGCGGGAAGCTCTCTCCGACGCTCGCACAAGCAGCCTTCCCCGCGAGCCCCGGCCCCTCATCCGACCCTTCGGGCCACCTTCTCCCCGGAGGGGAGAAGGACTTGTAAGCGCATGACCATCCCCCGCCACATCGCCATCGTGATGGACGGCAACGGCCGCTGGGCGAAGGCGCGCCTGCGTCCGCGCAGCTTCGGCCACAACGCCGGCCGCAAGGCGGTGCGCGAAGTGGTCGAGGGCTGCCTGCGCCAGGGCGTGGAAGCGCTGACGCTGTTCGCCTTCTCCAGCGAGAACTGGCGCCGTCCGGACGAGGAAGTGGGCGCGCTGATGGAGCTGTTCCTGCGCGCGCTGGACAAGGAGGTCGACGAACTGCACGAGCAGGGCGTGCGGCTTCGTTTCATCGGCGACCTGACCGCGTTCAACCCTGAGTTGCGCAAGCGCATGGAGCTGGCGATGGCGCGCACCGCGGACAACCTGAAGCTCGCGCTCAACGTTGCTGTCAACTACGGCGGCCGCTGGGACATCGTGCACGCCGCCCGCCAGGCCGCGATCGCGGTGGCGCAGGGCGAACTGAGCGTGGAAGACATCGACGAGGCGCGTCTGGGCGGCTACACCTCGCTGGCCGAACTGCCGCCGCTGGACCTGTTCATCCGTACCGGCGGCGAAGTGCGCGTCAGCAATTTCCTGCTCTGGCAGCTTGCCTATGCCGAGCTCTACTTCACCGACACCTTGTGGCCGGATTTCGACCAGGCCTGCCTGGCCCGCGCCATCGAGGACTTTGCCCGCCGTGAGCGCCGTTACGGCAAGACCGGCGAGCAGGTCGCCCGATCCGTATGATCGGTCGATAACCCAAAGGATCCTCGATGCTGCTCCAACGCACCCTCACCGCCCTGCTGCTCGCGCCCCTGGCGATCCTGGTGATCCTGCTGCCGCCGGGCTGGACCTGGCTGTTCGCGCTGGTGACCGTGGCCGCCTTTCTCGCCGGGCTGTGGGAGTGGACACGCCTGTCCGGGCTGCGCAACCGGCCGGTGCGAGCCTTGTTGCTGGGGGGGGCGCTGGCCGTCTTTGCGCTGCTCTGGTGGCTGCGCGACATGATCCAGTGGCCAGTCCTGGTCGTGGGGGCCGCCTGGTGGGCGCTGGCCTGCGTTTGGCTCAAGCACTTCGCGTTCGCTGCCGCGCCCACGACGGAAAACCGCAATCTCAAGCTTGCCGCCGGCGCCCTGGTGATCTTCCCGGCGTTCGTAGGCCTGCTGGCGATCCACGCCAGCGAGCCGTACGGCCACTGGTGGACGTTGCTGACGCTCTTGCTCGTCTGGGCGGCCGACATTGGGGCCTACTTCAGCGGACGCTTCCTGGGCAAGCGCAAGCTCGCACCCAACATCAGTCCCGGCAAGACCTGGGCCGGCGTATGCGGCGCCCTCATCGCAGGCGCACTGGTGGCAGTCGTCGGCGGCGTGCTGCTGGGCGTGGAGGGTTGGCGCCTGCTTGCACTGGCGTTGCTGGCGGTACTCACCGTAGCCGCCTCGGTGGTCGGTGACCTGATCGAGAGCCTCATGAAGCGCCATGCCCAGGTCAAAGACTCCGGGCGCATGTTCCCCGGCCACGGCGGACTGCTCGACCGTATGGACAGCGTGTTCGCAGCGGTACCGGTATTTGCGCTGGGCAAGCTGCTGCTGGGTCTATGAAAAGCCGGGAATCGGGAATGGGGAATCGGGAATCGTGCCGGCGGGCTCGTGGACCCATGGCGAACCGGCCGGGGGTGCCCGGGTGGCGGTTGGGACGTCGCGGAGCCGCGCCGTGATCCGTATCGCCGTACTGGGTGCCACCGGATCGATCGGCGGCAGCACGCTCGACGTGATCGCCCGCCATCCGGGCCGCTTCCGCGCCACTGTGCTGGTTGCGAACCGCAATGTCGAGGCGCTGGTGGCGCTCTGCATGGCGCACCGGCCGGAGCTGGCGATCGTGGCCGATCCGGCCATGGAGGGCGCCCTGGCCCGCCAGCTCGCCGCCGCCGGCGTGCCGTGCGACGTGGCGAGCGGCGCCGACGCCATCACCGCCGCCGCGGCCGGCCCGCTGTGCGACACCGTGGTCGCCGCCATCGTCGGCGCCGCCGGACTGGAGTCGACGCTGGCCGCCGCACGCGCGGGCAAGCGCCTGCTGCTGGCCAACAAGGAGTCGATCGTGATGGCCGGGCCGCTGCTGCTGGCCGCGCTGCGCGAAGGCGGCGGCGAGTTGGTGCCGGTCGACTCCGAACACAACGCGATCTTCCAGTGCCTGCCTGGCGGCCGGCCGGAACTCGACGCGCACGGCGTGCGGCGGTTGATCCTGACCGCCTCCGGCGGCCCGTTCCGCGGCCGCAACCGCGCCGAGCTCGCCAGCGTCACGCCGGAACAGGCCTGCAAGCATCCCAACTGGGTGATGGGCCGCAAGATCTCGGTGGATTCAGCCACCCTGATGAACAAAGGGCTGGAAGTGATCGAGGCGCACCACCTGTTCGGCGCCGCGCCCGAGCGTATCGAGGTGGTGGTGCACCCGCAGAGCATGATCCATTCGATGGTCGAATACGCCGACGGCTCGGTGCTCGCCCAGCTGGGCAATCCGGACATGCGCACGGCGATCGCCCACGCGCTGGCCTGGCCCGAGCGGATCGAGGCGGGCGTGGCACCGCTGGACCTGGCCGCTTGCGCCCCGCTGGCCTTCGAGAAGCCGGACCTGGAAACCTTCCGCTGCCTGGCGCTGGCCTTCGCCGCCCTGCGCGAGGGCGGCGACGCCCCGGCCATCCTCAACGCGGCCAACGAGGTCGCAGTGGAGGCCTTCCTGGCCGGCGCACTGCCGTTCCTGTCGATCGCCGATCTCGTCGAGGGGGTGCTTGCGGAACTGCCGGCCCAGCCCGTGGTCGATGTCCAGACGCTGCGCGAACGCGATGCGCAGGCACGTTCAGCGGCACGGCGGAAGTTGCGCACGGCTTGCTGATAAGCTCGGACAGAGAAGTACCTCCCCAGGTTTTTAGATGAATCCCTTCTTCGGCTCGGTGTTCTGGTTGCTGGTCACGCTGGGCGTGCTGGTGACCTTCCATGAGTTCGGTCACTACTGGGTCGCACGCCGCTGCGGCGTCAAGGTGCTGCGCTTTTCGGTGGGTTTCGGTCGCGCCGTGTGGAAGCGCATCGGTCGCGACGGCACCGAATACCAGGTCGCGATGATCCCGCTTGGCGGCTACGTGAAGATGCTCGACGCCCGCGAGGGCGATGTCGATCCGGCGCTGCGCGAGGTCGAGTTCACCAGCAAGAGCGTGTGGAAGCGCATCGCCATCGTCATCGCCGGCCCGGGTTTCAACCTGATCTTCGCGGTGGCCGCACTCTGGCTGATGTTCATGCTGGGTCGCCCCGACGCCGCGCCGGTGGTGACCGCCACGCCCGGCAGCATGGCCGCCGTCGCCGGCATCCAGTCCGGCGACCGCCTGCTGCGGGTGGACGGCGAGCCGGTGGCGACCATGAGCGACGCGATGGACGGCATCGCCACCGCCCTGCTCGGCCGCGAACCGCTGCCGATGGTGGTCAAGGGGCGTGACGGCAGCCAGCGCGACGTGGTGCTGCCGCTGCAGGAACTGCCGGCCGGCCGCAGCATCGATAAGTATTTCGACAAGCTGGGCCTGAAGCTGGCCCCGCCGCCCGCGGTCGCCGCCACGGTCGTACCGGGCCAGCCGGCCGCGCAGGCAGGCATGCAGTCGGGCGATGTACTGGTTGCGGTCAACGGCAAGCCGGTGGCCGATTTCGAGGCGTTCGCCAAGGTCATTCGCGAGGCAGCGGCGCAATCGCCGAAACTGGACGTGACCGTGCGCCGCGGCCAGCAGACCCTGCACCTGCCTGTGGTGGCCCGCTACGAATCTCTGCAAGGGCAGCCGGCCCGGTGGTCGGTCGGCGTCGGCGCGATCCCGCCGGAAAACGCGACACGCCGGTACGGCCCGGCCAAGGCGCTCGGCGCCGCATTCGCAGCCACCTGGGATACCACCCGCCAGACGTTCACCATGATCGGCAAGATGGTCACCGGCGACGCTTCGACGAAGAACCTGTCCGGCGTGATCGGCATTGCCCAGGTGGCCAACCAGTCCGCCCAGGCTGGCCTTCCGTACTTCCTCAACTTCCTGGCGCTGGTCTCGCTCAGCCTGGCCATCCTCAACCTGCTGCCGATCCCCGTCTTGGACGGCGGTCACCTGCTGTATTACCTTATCGAGTTGGTCAAAGGCAGCCCGGTAAGCGAGCGGACCCAGATGATCGGTCAGTACATCGGCCTGGTCCTACTGTTCACGCTGATGGGGCTGGCGTTTTACAACGACATACACCGTACCCTGCTTTCGTGACGCGCGCGCTCTTCCCCGCGGCCATCGGCCCCGTCGTGGCAGTGACGCCCGCCACGGCGCGCGGGCGCATTGCGGGACGGGGCGCGGCCCTTTCCCGTTCGTACATGCTGGAACGGCCTTGCGGCCGGCCGTCGGAATAACCCACCGGAATCGACGATGAAGCGTATCGCCGCCCTGCTATTGCTTGCCTCCCTCTCGGCCAACGTCCTGGCGTTCGAGCCGTTCGTCGTTTCCGACATCCGCATCGATGGACTCAGCCGCATTTCCGCCGGCACGGTCTACAACTACCTGCCGGTGAACAAGGGCGACCAGCTGACCGACGAGGAGGCGGCCCGTGCGATCCGCGCCCTCTACGACACCAAGTTCTTCAGCGACGTGGAGCTCTCGCGCGAGGGCAACATCCTGGTGATCAAGGTGGTCGAGCGCCCGTCCATCGCCAAGCTCACCCTGCGCGGCAACAAGGACATCAAGGAAGAGGACCTGCGCAAGGGCCTGAAGGAGATCGGCCTGTCCGAGGGCGAAACCTTCGACCGGCTTTCGCTCGACCGCGTGCAGCAGGAGCTGATCCGCCAGTACTACAACCGCGGCAAGTACAACGTCTCGGTCGATCCGCACGTGACCCGTCTGGACCGCAACCGCGTGGCGATCGACATCGAGATCCGCGAGGGCAAGGCCGCGCGCATCAAGCAGCTCAACATCGTCGGCAACACCGCGTTTACCGACAAGGACATCCGCGAGGATTTCGAATCCGACACCAGCAACCTGATGTCCTGGTATTCCAAGGACGATCAGTATTCGCGCGAGAAGCTCTCCGGCGACCTGGAAAAACTGCAGTCCTACTACATGGACCGCGGCTACGCCGACTTCGGCGTGGATTCGACCCAGGTCACCATCGCGCCGGACAAGCGCGCGATGTACATCGCCGCCAGCATCAAGGAAGGCGAGGTCTATACCGTCTCGGACGTGCACCTGCTCGGCGAGCTGATCCTGCCCGAGGACGTGCTGCGCAAACTGGTGTTCGTCAAGAAGGGTGACACCTTCAACCGCGCGCGTGTCGAGGGAACCTCCGACGCGATCAAGAGCATCCTGGCCAACATCGGCTATGCCTACGCCAAGGTCACTCCGGTGCCCAAGCTGGACAAGGACAAGCGCACCGTCGACATGACCTTCTTCATCGAACCGGGCCAGCGCGTGTACGTGCGCCGGGTGGTGTTCCAGGGCAACACCCGTACCGAGGACGACGTGCTGCGCCGCGAAATGCGCCAGCTCGAGGGTACGGTGTACTCGCAGGCCGCAGTCGACCGCTCGAAAATCCGTCTGCAGCGCCTGGGCTATTTCAAGAAGGTCGACATCGACAAGCAGCGCGTGCCGGGCACGCAGGATGCGGTCGACGTCACCGTGAAGGTCGAGGAGCAGTCCGCCGGCAGCCTGATGTTCGGCGTCGGCTACTCGCAGTATTCGGGCATGATCCTGAACGCCTCGGTGTCGCAGAACAACTTCCTGGGCACCGGCGACAGCTTCAGCGTGGGCGCCGAGCACAGCTCCTACTACTCGCGCGTCACGGCCAGCTACTACAACCCGTACCTGACCGACAACAACATCGGCATCGGCTACAGCGCGACGTATTCGAAGACCGACTACGGCAACACCGACTTCGCCAACTACGAGAACAGCACCAAGGCGTTTTCCACCTACCTGGGCATCCCGATCAGCGAGACCGACGGCCTGCGCGTGGGCCTGGGCCTGTCCAGCAACAAGATCAACACTTACCCGAACATCACGCCGCAGGTACTGGTGGACTACCAGAACGCCATCGGCAACCGGACCGTGCACACCTGGACCGGCACGCTGGGCTGGAACCACGACACCCGCAACGGCTACTGGGCACCGACCCGCGGTGGCCTGCTCTCGGCCAGCACCGAGGTGGCGCTGCCCGGCTCGACCGTGCAGTACTGGAAGTTCATGGGTGAGGCCAACCATTACTGGCCCGTCGGCGGTGGCTTCGTGCTGTACCTTGACGGCCAGGTGGGCTACGGCGAGGCGTATGGCAACCAGACCTACAGCCGCACGTTCGGCGACTTCGTGGCAGGCCAGCCGTACGACTTCCCGTTCTGGGAGAACTTCTATTCCGGCGGCGTGCGCGACGTGCGTGGCTTCCAGGACAACACGCTGGGCCCGAAGGTTTGTATCGGCTCGGCCGGCACCGGGACGCCCAACGCCAACGGTACCTGCTACGGCGGCTACTATGCCCAGCCGATCGGTGGCGCGTTCAAGGTGCTGGGCACGGCACAGGTGTTCATCCCGCTGCCGTTCCTCAAGGACATCAACACCGCGCGCGTATCGGCGTTTGTCGACGTCGGCAACGCCTTCCGCAATTACCAGTCGTTCGACGCCAGCGACCTGCGTGCCTCGGCCGGTATCGCGCTGCAGTGGCAGGCGCCGATCGGTCCGCTGATCATCAACTTCGCCGTACCGATCCGTTCCGACCCGATGGATCGTCACTACGAGGAGCGCATCCAGTTCACCTTCGGCAGCAACTTCTGACCTGGGAACGATGGTTCCTCCCGAAACGCGGCCCCACCGGGCCGCGTTTTTGTTTGGGCCTGCTGCAGGAGCGCACCTGTGCGCGACCGCCATGTCTTCCGGTCGCACAGGTGCGCTCCTGCAGGAAACCACGCCGGCAGGCCTGCGGGAGTCGTCCCCCGCCCCGCCCTCGCCTACAATGCCCTGCCCCACAGGAGCGCGCATGAGCGAGCACAACTACACGGTGGCCGAGCTGGCCGAGCGGTTCGGCTTCGCCTTCCACGGCGAGGGTACGCGGCGGATCGGTGGCGTGGGCACGCTCGCCGCGGCAGGGCCGGACCAGCTCAGCTTTCTTTCCAACAGCAAATACACCGCTCAGCTGAAGGCCACCCGGGCGGGCGTCGTGGTGCTGCGCGAGGAAAACGTGGGCGACTGCCCCACCGCGGCGCTTGTCGCCGCCGACCCCTACGTCGCCTACGCGAAGATCGCCGCGTTGTTCGAACGCCTCCCGGCGGCCCCCCGTGGCATCCATCCCAGCGCGGTGGTCGCCACCAGCGCGAAGGTGAGCGCCAGCGCCAGCATCGGTCCGCACTGCGTGATCGAGGACGGTGCGGTGGTCGAAGACGGTGCCGTGCTCGGCCCGCACTGCATCGTCGGCCCCGATTGCACGGTGGGCGCGCAAACGCGCCTGGTCGCGCGGGTCACGCTGGTCACGCGGGTGACGCTGGGCAGGCGCGTGCTGGTGCACGCGGGCGCGGTCATCGGTTCGGACGGCTTCGGCCTGGCGTTCGAGCGCGACCACTGGATCAAGATTCCCCAGCTGGGCGGCGTGCGCATCGGCGACGACTGCGAAATCGGCGCGAACACCACCATCGATCGTGGGGCGCTCGAAGACACCGTGCTGGAAGAGGATGTACGGCTGGACAACCAGATCCAGATCGCCCACAACGTATACGTCGGCGCGCACACGGCCATGGCCGGCTGCGCGGCGGTGGCCGGCAGCGCCCGGATCGGCCGCTACTGCCAGATTGGCGGAAACGCGGGGGTGATTGGCCATATCGAACTGGCCGACCGGGTTACCATTACCGCCAAGAGCCTGGTCACGCATTCGATCCGCGAGCCCGGCGAGTATTCCTCGGGCGTACCGTTGCAGGACAACCGTCAGTGGCGCAGGAACGCCGCCCGCTTCAAGCATCTGGATGAGTACGCGCGCCGGTTGTCGGCGCTGGAGAAGGACAGTAACGATGAGTGACACCCCCGCGACCCTGGCCCTGCCGGTCAACGTGGAGCAGATCCAGCAACTGCTGCCGCACCGCTATCCGTTTCTGCTGGTCGACCGCGTGATCGAACTGGTGCCGGACAAGAGCGTGGTGGCGCTCAAGAACGTGACCATCAACGAGCATTTCTTCCTGGGCCACTTTCCTGGCCATCCGGTGATGCCCGGCGTGCTGATCGTCGAAGCGATGGCCCAGGCCGCCGGCCTGCTGACGCAGATCTCCAGCCGCCTCAAGGGCGACCAGGGTAGCCCGCTGTTCTACCTGGCCAAGGTCGACAACGCCCGCTTCAACGCCCCGGTGGTGCCGGGCGACCAGCTGCGGCTGGAGGTCTCGCTCAAGCGCCTGATGCGCGGCATGGGCCTGTTCGTGGCCCGTTCGCTGGTCGACGGCAAGGAAGTGGCCAGCTGCGAACTGATGTGCGCCGCGAGGTCCGACAAATGATTCACCCCACCGCGCAGATCGACCCCAGCGCCGTCATTGGCAGAAACGTCACCATCGGCGCGTACAGCGTGATCGGTGCGGAGGTGGAGATCGGCGAGGGTACGGTGATCGGCCCGCACGTGGTGGTCGAGGGCCCGACGAAGATCGGCCGCGAGAACCGCATCAGCCAGTTCGCCTCGATCGGTGGCGCGGCGCAGGACAAGAAGTTCTCCGGCGAGCGCACCGAACTGGTGATCGGCGACCGCAACCTGATCCGCGAGTTCGTCACCATCAACCGCGGCACCGGCGAGGGCGGCGGCATCACGCGCATCGGCGACGACAACTGGCTGCTCGCCTACGTGCACATCGCGCACGACTGCCAGGTCGGCAACCGCGTGGTGTTCTCCAACTACTCGGCGCTCGCCGGGCACGTGGAGATCGGCGACTGGGTGATCATCTCCGGCTATGCCGGCGTGCATCAGTTCTGCAAGGTCGGCGCCCACGCGTTCATCGGCATGGGCTGCCTGGTCGGCTCGGACGTGCCGCCGTTCGTGATGATGGCCAACGAGCAGCACGGCCGCCCGCGCGGCATCAACAGCGAGGGCCTGAAACGCCGCGGCTTCGACGCGCCGCGCATTTCGGCGATCAAGCGCGCCTATCGCACGCTGTACATGGCCGGCCTGTCGTTACCCGAGGCGCGCGCGCAACTGGAAACCCAGGCGCAGGATAGCGACGACGTGCGCGAAATGCTGGAGTTCCTGGGGCGCAGCGAGCGTTCGCTGGCCCGATAAGCGCCTCGCTGGTCGGAAATAGGCATGGGTTCTTGCTTTGGCTCCAGGAGACGTCGGCATGCAGGCTAGCGAAGTCTCTATGCAAGCCCCCCTCATCGCGCTCGTCGCCGGCGAAGATTCCGGCGACCAGCTGGGCGCCGAGCTGATCGCCGCATTGCGCAAGCGCTATCCGCAGGCCCGCTTTGTTGGCATCGGTGGCACGCGCATGCAGCGCGAAGGCTTCGAGTCCTGGTACGACATCCGGGAACTCTCGGTCATGGGTTTTGCCGAGGTACTGCGGCACCTGCCGCGCCTGCTGCACCTGCGCAAGGCGCTGCTCGGGCGCCTGCTCGAGGTACGTCCGGACGTGGTGGTCGGCATCGACGCGCCGGATTTCAACCTGGCCGTGGAGCGCCGCCTGCGCGAGGCCGGCCTGCGCACCGTGCACTACGTCAGCCCGTCGGTCTGGGCCTGGCGCGAGAAGCGAGCGGAAAAGATCGGCCTGAGCGCCGACCGCGTGCTGTGCCTGTTCCCGATGGAGCCGCCGATCTACCAGCGCCATGGCGTCGATGCCCGCTTCGTCGGGCATCCATTGGCCGACCGCTTCGCACTGGTGTCCGATCGCGTGGGCGCGCGAGACGCCCTGCAACTTCCGCAGGACGCCCCGGTGCTGGCCGTACTTCCAGGCAGCCGGCCGTCGGAGATCGACCGGCTGGGCGCCCTCTTCATCGAAGCGGCGCGCCGGGTCAGTGCGGCCCTGCCCGGCTTGCGCATCGTGCTCCCCGCGGCCAACGCGCAAGTGCATGCGCGCCTGAAGGCCCTGCTGGCCCGGGGCTCGCGCGACGAGAGCGCGCCACTGCTGATCGAAGGGCACGCGCACGAGGCCATGCTGGCCGCCGACGTGGTGCTGCTGGCCTCCGGCACGGCGACGCTGGAGGCGATGCTGGCCAAGCGCCCGATGGTGGTCGGCTACCGCGTCTCGCCGTGGAGCTACCGCATTGCCCGCGCCTTCAACATGCTCAAGACCGACGTGTACGCGCTGCCCAACATCCTGGCGCGCGCCTGCGGGCTGGGTCAGGAGAAGCTGGTGCCCGAGCTGATGCAGGACGACTGCACGGCGGAGAATATGGCGCAGGCCACGCTGGCGCTGTTCGCCGACAGCGAGCGGCGCGGGCGGGTCGTCGCCGCGTTCGAGCAACTGCACCGCGCGCTGCGCGGATCCGAAGAAGGTGGCGCGGGCGAGCGCGCGGCTGCCGCCGTGGCGGAACTGCTGGAGGCTCCCCGTGCGTCCTGACGATCTGGACGATGCGGTAGACCTGCTCCCTCTCCCCTCCGGGGAGAGGGCTGGGGTGAGGGGCCGCCCTAGCGGCAATGTTTCTACCGCCCGCGCTCCAACGGATTCCCCCGCAAGCCGTGGCCCCTCACCTCAATCCTCTCCCCGGAGGGGAGAGGAGGACGGCCTCCCCGCACCACAACGCAAGCCTTCCCCCAAAGCAAAGCGCCTCATCGCCGGCGTTGACGAAGCCGGCCGCGGCCCGCTCGCCGGCCCGCTCGCAGTAGCGGCCGTCATCCTCAACCCACGCCACAAAATCCAGGGCCTGGACGACTCCAAGAAGCTCACCGAGGCCCGCCGTGAAGCGCTTTACGCGCAGATCGTCCAGCGTGCGCTGGCCTGGCACGTGGTGCTGGTGGACGTCGAGGAGATCGACCGGATCAACATTTTCCAGGCCACGATGGCCGGCATGTGCCGCGCCGTGGCCGGCCTGAAGGTCGCCGCGCACGAGGCATGGATCGACGGCAACCAGTTGCCCAAGGCGCTGCCCTGCCCCGGCAAGGCCATCGTCGGGGGCGACGCATTGAAGCCGGCGATCAGCGCCGCGTCGATCATCGCCAAGGTCACCCGCGACCGTTTGATGTGCGCGATGGACGTGCAACACCCCGGCTACGGTTTCGCCGGCCACAAGGGTTACTCCACGCCCGAACACCTGGCCGCGCTCAGGCGGCTTGGTCCCTGCCCGCTCCACCGCCGCAGCTTCGCCCCGGTGAAACTGCTGTTCGACCAGGGCAGCCTCTTCTGACCCTGGCGCGGCGCTCGTTTCCCTACCGGGCACGGCTGCAAAAATAGGCCATCGGTCTATGCAACTTTGTGCGCGGCAGGAGCATCCTATGCTCATGGAGAGAAGGCCCGAGCGGCCTCTTCCCGCGTTCGCACGGACGCCGTCGTCCTCCACCGCGGAAACCCCTCCGCAGGAGTCGTGCCATGTTGTCGCGCTTCTTCCATGTGCGCTCTGCACTCAAGCCGTTCGCCGCACCCTCGGCCAGCCCGACCATCGAACCCGGCGTCAATCCGCGGCCCGAACCCGTCCTCCCTCACGTCGATTACGACAGGCATCCGCTGGAGACCAGCGGCTTCGACCACTACGTCGAGTGGAACGAGGACGACGAGCGGTTCTTCGTCCACTGAGTGCGACCGCCGGGTTCCGTCTCGCTGTCAAGCTTGTGAGAAGCAGGCGCCGCGCGTAGCCTTCACGGACTAACCCGGGGATGCTCCCGAGTCCTTGATGTCCGCCCGCTTCGTCCACTTCCACCTGCACAGCGAGTACTCGCTGGTCGACTCGACCATCCGCATCAAGGCGCTGGTCGATGCCTGCGTGCGCGAAGGCATGCCGGCGGTGGCGCTCACCGACGACAGCAACATGTTCGCGCTGGTGAAGTTCTACAAGGCGTGCAGCGGGGCGGGCATCAAGCCGATCGGCGGTTGCGATCTGTGGATCGGTTCGCCGGATGATCCGCGGCCGTGGCGGCTGACCCTGGTCTGCCAGAACCGCGAGGGCTACCTCAACCTGTCGCGGCTGGTGTCGCGCGCCTGGCGCGACGGCCAGCACGGCGGCAAGGCGCTGGTGGAGGCGACTTGGCTGACCCCTGAAACGACCGCCGGGCTGATCGCGCTGCTCGGGCGCGAGAGCGAGGTCGGGCGCATCGCGGTGAGCCAGGGCGTAGACCCCGCCATCACCCGGTTGCAACCTCTGGCACGTCTTTTTCCGGAGCGCCTTTACCTCGAGCTGACCCGCTGCGGCCGCGAGGGCGAGGAAGCCTGGAACACCGCCGCGCTGGCCCTGGGCGATGCGCTCGAGCTGCCGCTCATCGCCAGCAACGACGTGCGCTTCCTCAAGCAGGACGACTTCGAGGCGCATGAGGCCCGCGTATGCATCAACCAGGGACGCGTACTGGCCGATCCGAAGCGCCCACGCGATTACTCCGACCAGCAGTACCTGAAGTCGCCCAGACAGATGGCGGAGCTCTTCGCTGACCTGCCCGAGGCGCTCGACAATACGGTCGAGCTGGCCAGGCGCTGCAACCTGGAACTGAAGTTCGGCACCTACTACCTGCCCGACTTCCCGGTGCCCGAGGGCTACGACCTCGACAGCTACATCCGTGACACCGCGCGCGCGGGCCTGGCCGAGCGCCTGGCCGCCAACCCGCTGGCGCCCGGCCACACGCTCGCCGATTACGAAACGCGGCTGGAGCGCGAGCTCGACGTCATCATCGAGATGGGCTTCCCCGGCTACTTCCTGATCGTGGCCGACTTCATCAACTGGGGTAAGCAAAACGGGATTCCGGTCGGTCCGGGCCGCGGTTCGGGCGCCGGCTCGCTGGTCGCCTGGGTGCTCAAGATCACCGACCTGGACCCGCTGCAGTTCGACCTGCTGTTCGAGCGCTTCCTCAACCCCGAACGCGTGTCGATGCCCGACTTCGACATCGACTTCTGCATGGACCGCCGCGACGAGGTCATCGACTACGTCGCGCGCAAGTATGGCCGCGAGCACGTCAGCCAGATCATCACCTACGGCTCGATGGCGGCCAAGGCGGTGCTGCGCGACTCCGGCCGCGTGCTCGGCATGGGCTACAACGCGGTCGACAAGATCGCCAAGCTGATCCCGCCGCGCCCGCTCGACCTGACGCTTTCGGACGCGCTCGGACGCACCGAGAAATCGAAGAAGGAACCCGACCGCGTGGTCAGGGAGTTCTGCGCGCTGTACGAGCAGGACGAGGAAGCGCGCACGCTGATCGACCTGGCGCTCAAGCTGGAGAACCTCACCCGCAACGTCGGCAAGCACGCCGGCGGCGTGGTGATCGGGCCGAAGCCGCTGACCGAGTTCGCGCCGATGTACTGCGAACCGGGCGGCGCCGGCATGGTCACCCAGTACGACAAGGACGACGTCGAGGCGGTCGGCCTGGTGAAGTTCGATTTCCTGGGTCTGCGCACGCTCACGATCATCGACTGGGCGGTGAAGGCCATCAACGCGCGCCGCGCCGCGGCGGGCGAAGAGCCGCTGGACATCAGCGCGCTTCCGCTGGACGACGCGCCGACCTACGAGCTGCTCAAGCGCGCGCAGACAGTGGCGGTGTTCCAGCTCGAATCCTCCGGCATGCAGCGCATGCTGAAAGACGCCAGGCCCGACCGTTTCGGCGACATCGTCGCGCTGGTGGCGCTGTACCGCCCCGGCCCGATGGACCTGATCCCGAGCTTCGTGGCGCGCAAGCACGGCCGCGAGGACGTGGAGTACCCCGACCCGCGCGTCGAGCCGATCCTGAAAGAGACCTACGGCATCATGGTCTACCAGGAGCAGGTGATGCAGATGGCGCAGATCGTCGGCGGCTACACGCTCGGCGGCGCCGACCTGCTGCGCCGCGCGATGGGCAAGAAGAAAGTCGAGGAGATGGTCAAGCACCGCGCGACCTTCCGCGAGGGTGCCGCGAAGGACGGGCTCCCCGGCGACAAGGCCGACGCGATCTTCGACCTGATGGAGAAGTTCGCCGGCTACGGCTTCAACAAGTCGCACGCGGCCGCCTACGCACTGGTGTCCTACCAGACCGCGTGGCTGAAGGCGCACTACCCGGCCGAGTTCATGGCCGCGACGATCTCCTCGGACATGGACAACACCGACAAGGCGGTGACGTTCCTGGACGAGTCGCGCGCGATCGGCCTGACCATCCTGCCGCCGGACGTGAACGCCTCGGACTTCATGTTCGTCGCGGTGGAACCCAAGGTCATCCGCTACGGGCTGGGCGCGATCAAGGGTGTCGGCCAGGGCGCCTGCGAATCGATCGTCGAGGAGCGCCGCCGTGGTGGCCCGTACAAGGATCTGGGCGACTTCTGCCGCCGCGTCGATTCGGCCAAGCTCAACCGCCGTGTGCTCGAAGCGCTGATCCTCTCCGGCAGCCTCGATGCGCTGGCACCGACGCGCGCCAGCCTGATGCTGCAGCTGCCCGACGCAATCAAGGCGGCCGAGCAGCACCTGCGCGACAAGCAGTCGGGCCAGAACGACATGTTCGGCGCGCTGATGGGCAGCAGCACGCCGGCGGTGCAGATCGATCTGCCGACCGCACCCGAGTGGCCGCTGGAGCAGAAGCTGCAGGGCGAACGCGAAACGCTCGGCCACTACCTCTCCGGCCACCCCACCGACCCCTGGCGCGAGGAGCTGGCGCAGCTGTCCACCTGCCCGCTGGGCGAGATTGCCGAGCGCTACCAGCCGCCCCGCCCGCGCAAGAACGACGGCGAGGAGAACCGCTTCCGCCGCGGGCCGGACACGCCCTGGACCGTGGCCGGCATGGTCACCGCCGTGCGCAAGCGCGGCGACAGCGATGCCTTCGTACGGCTGGAAGACGGTACCGGCGTCATCGAGGTGAGCTTCTTCGGCGAGCTCTACCAGCAGGTCGCGCCGCTGCTCACCCGCGACGAGATGCTGATCGTCGACGGCGGCCTGCGCATCGATGACTTCTCCGGCGGCGGTTTCCAGTTGCGCGCCCGCGGTGCCATGACGCTGGCCGACGCCTGCCGCCGCCACGCCCGCGCGCTGAAGGTCAAGCTCAACGGCATCGGCCCGGGTTTCGAGCAGGAACTCAAGCAGACCCTCGCCGGCTACCGCGGCGGCCGTGCCACGGTGATCCTGCACGGCTACCACAACCGCAGCGCCCAGGCCGACCTGGAACTGGGCGAACAATGGCGCGTGGAAGCCATCCCGGACCTGCTGCGCGCGCTGCGCGGGCTGTCGTGGGTGGAGGCGGCCAAACTCAGGATCGTCAAGTCCGACGCGTAATCCAGAGCCCTTTTCCCCCTCGGGAGAGGGGTTGGGGAGACGGTCCGGTCAGCGCGAAGAGCCCGCTCCCGCCCGAACCCTCTCCCCCCCTGCGGGCACCCTCTCCCGGAGGGAGAGGGAACCCCAAATGCCCGTTCGCCCTGAGCGTAGGCCCAAAGTGCCGAAGTCGAAGGGTTCCCTCCGCGAAACGGGCCCTTCGACTTCGCTCCGCTACGCGCTCAGGGCGAACGGTGGTTGCCATACGCCCGCGTTCCCGCCTTTCCACCCACCCCGGCTATACTGGCCCGCTCAGCGTCCCGAATCGCCCGCGAATGAACCCCAACTTCCTCGATTTCGAACAACCGCTCGCCGAACTGGAAGCGAAGATCGAAGAACTGCGCCATGCCAGCCACGGCCAGGCCTTCAACATCGACGAGGAAGTTGGCCGCCTGCGCGAAAAGCTCAAGGTCAAGACCGCCGAGATCTTCCGCAACCTCAATTCCTGGCAGGTCACCCAGCTTTCGCGCCATCCGGCGCGGCCCTACACGCTGGACTACATCGGCGTGATTTGCGAAGAATTCCAGGAACTGGCCGGCGACCGCGCCTACGCCGACGACGCCGCCATCGTGGGCGGCCTGGGCCGCATCAATGGCAAGCCGGTCATGATCATCGGCCACCAGAAGGGTCGCGACACCAAGACCAAGGTGCGCCGCAACTTCGGCATGCCGCGCCCGGAGGGCTACCGCAAGGCGCTGCGCCTGATGAAGATGGCCGAGCGCTTCGGGCTGCCCTTGCTGACCTTCATCGACACCCCCGGCGCCTACCCCGGCGTGGGTGCCGAGGAGCGCGGCCAGAGCGAGGCGATCGCCCGCAACCTGCTGGAAATGGCCGACCTGAAGACGCCGATCGTCTGCACCGTGATCGGCGAGGGCGGCTCCGGCGGCGCGCTGGCGATCGGCGTGGGCGATCGCGTGAACATGCTGCAGTATTCGACCTACTCGGTGATTTCGCCCGAAGGCTGCGCCTCGATCCTGTGGAAGAGCCAGGACAAGGCGCGCGACGCCGCCGAAGCGCTGGGCATGACCGCCCCGCGCCTGCACGAGCTCGGCCTGGTCGACAAGGTCATCCGTGAGCCGCTGGGCGGCGCCCATCGCAACCCGCGCTCGATGGCTATTCGCCTCAAGGCCGTGCTGATGAACCAGCTGGACGAATTGGAAGCCGTCGCCGCGCCGGACCTGCTCGAACAGCGCTACCGTCGCCTGCGCGGCTACGGCGCCTACGCCGAATAAACCGTGATGACCGGCGTGCGCAGACTCGCCCATGCGAACCTCCGTGCACCCGAGGCGATGATCGAACGCCTGCGTCACTTTTACATCGACGTAGTCGGCCCGCGCGAAGGCCCCCGGCCGGCGTTCCGCTCCGGCTCGCGCGGCCACTGGCTCTACGCCGGCGACACCGACGTGCTGCACCTGACCATCACCCCTCCGGGTGACGCCTCGCCTGCGCCCACCGGCCACCTGAACCACCTCGCCTTCGCCTGCGCCGACCTCGCCGCCACCCGCGCCCGCCTGGACGCGGCCGGACTGGCCTACGAGGTCGACGAGGTGGACGAGCTGAACCAGGTTCAGCTCTTCCTCACCGACCCCTGCGGCCTGAATATCGAACTCAACTTTCTGCGATAGGCGCGCCATACCATGACTGTGGCGGTATCTTCGGGGCAGGCCCTGCAGGAAGCACGTCCTTGCGATTCTCCCTCGTCATCCGCGCCACTCTGGCGCTCTCTGCCGCCGCTGCCGCGCCTTCGCACGCGGCCAATCCGCCGATCCGTTCACGGGCCGAACTGGAGCGCTATCTGCGCGACACGCCGATCGCGTCCACGCCGCTCGCTCCGCTGCCACCGGCGGCGCGCCGCCGCTTCCTGGCGCGTTTGACGTTTGGCGCGCAGGGCGCCGACATCGACCTGGGCGAGCCGGAGGCCTGGCTCAGCCGCCCAGAGGTTGCGAATCTGTTCGCCTTGTTCGGGCGGCAGGAGCTGGCCGAACGTCTCGATATTGGCCTGACGGCCACCCAGAAGGCCCGCCGCGTCCGGGAGCGCGAAGAGGACGCCCGGCATCGCGGCTGCATCCCGGATCGTTGCCCGGAAAGCGACATCGAACGCCGTTTCGACCGGTTGAGCGCGATCAGCCATGTCTCGCTCCCCGACGCACAGCGGTTTGCCGCCGAAAAGCGCGATTACGATCGCCTGTTCGCCCGCTTCCAGCGCGCCGACCGGTTGCGCGAGCTCAGCGCCCCCGACCTGCGTCTGCTCGTGCGGGCGGTGCGACAAACCCTGTATGTGGCGCCCGATGCCGGGCATGTCGAGCAGTTGCGCGACGACCTGGCCGAGATGCAACGCCGGCGCATGACCGAGGCCGAGGATTTCATCGACCTGTACCGGGCGCAGATCGGCGCCCGCCAGTTCGACCAGGCCGCTGCCCTGCGCCGGCAACACCCGGGCATGGGCGTGCCGGCGCTGCCTGCGTTCAAATCCGACCACGCCACTTTCGCGGGCGTGCCAACGGCGCTCAGCGTCGACATTCGATCCGGCAGCATGCACCGCCAGGCCATGCACCTTGACGGCCCCCTGAGGATCGTCGTCATCGCCGGCTGCCATTTCAGCGAGGACGCGGCGCGTGCCATCGAGGCCGACGCAAGCTTGCGGCCCCTGTTCGCACAGCATTCGATCTGGCTGGCTGCACCCTCCCAGAGGATCGAAGACATCGCCGGCTGGAACCGGGAATTCAGCGACCTACCCATGCACGTTGCCTGGAACCAGGCCGAGTGGTCCATGCTGCCGGACTGGGGCATGCCGACCTATTACGTATTCCGGCACGGGCGTGAGATTGCGCGGTTTTCCGGCTGGCTTGGCATCGCACGGCTGAAGCAAGCGTTGCGCGACGCCGGCGCGATGACCATGCCGCAGCAGTAGGATCGAAGGCCACTATCGGGAGCCGCCATGGCCGACCACGCCAAACTCGCCGTACTGATCGACGCCGACAACGCCCAACCCGGCCTGGCCGAGGGTCTGCTCGCCGAAGTGGCCCGCTACGGCACCGCCCACGTCAAGCGCGCCTACGGCGACTGGACCGACAACCACCTGCGCGGCTGGAAGGACCAGCTGCTGGACCTGTCGATCCAGCCGATCCAGCAATTCGGCTATACCAAGGGCAAGAACGCCACCGACTCGGCGATGATCATCGACGCGATGGACCTGCTTTACACCGGTCGCTTCGACGGCTTTTGCATCGTTTCCAGCGACAGCGACTTCACCCGCCTGGCCGCGCGCATCCGCGAATCGGGCCTGACCGTGTACGGCTTCGGTGAGCGCAAGACGCCCGCGCCGTTCGTCGCCGCCTGCGACCGATTCATCTATACCGACGTGCTCGGCAAACCGGACAGCGACAACGAAAAACCGGCGGAGCTCGCGCCCCGCATGAAGACCCAGGAGCTGCGCAAGGACACCCGACTGGTCAACCTCCTGCGCAACGCGATCGAGGATGCCGCCGACGACACCGGCTGGGCCGGCCTGGGCGCGGTCGGCAGCATGGTCAGCAAGCGCGCGCCGGAGTTCGACTCGCGCAATTGGGGCTATGGCAAGTTGAGTGGCCTCATCGCCGCGATCGGACTGTTCGAGACCGAGGACCGCCAGCACGGCAACGGCAAGCACATCTACGTGCGCAACAACAAGAAGAAACCGGCTGCCCGTGAGTAGCCCACGCACGCTGCCCCAGACGCTGCGCCAGGCCCTCGACGGCCACCCGGACGGCCCGCTGTGCGTGGCTTTCAGCGGCGGACCCGATTCGACGGCCCTGCTGCATGCGCTGGCCGCACTGCCGCCGGCGCGCGCGCGCGGCTTGCGCGCGCTGCACGTGGACCATCGGCTGCATCCTGAAAGCGGCGCCTGGGCCGCCGAGGCCGCCGCTTTTTGTGCTTCGCTTGATATCGACTGCGAGGTGCGCCGGGTCGAGGTCGCGCGTGACGGCGGCGAAGGCCTGGAAGCCGCCGCGCGGCACGCGCGCTACGCGGCGTTCGCCACCGCGTTGCATCCCGGCGAATGGTTGCTGCTCGGCCACCATCGCGACGACCAGGCGGAAACGGTACTGCTCAAACTGCTACGCGGGGCCGGCCCGCAAGGGCTCGGCGGCATGCGCGCGATGCGCCCGCTCGGCCACGGCAGGCTCTGGCGCCCGCTGCTGGAGCTGCCGCGCGAAGTGCTGCGCGCCTACGTTGAAGACCACGAACTGCCCTGCGTCGACGATCCGTCCAATCGCGACACCACCCTTGCGCGCAACCACCTGCGCCACGAGATTCTGCCGCGGCTTCGCCGGCATTGGCCCCACGCGGTCGATTCGATCCTGCACAGTGCAGCACTCTGCCGCGCCGCCGACGAAGCCTTGCGCGCGGATTGGCTCAACGCCTTTGGCGCCGTGCACGACCCCGCCAGCGACAGCCTCGATGCGCAGGCCTGGCTCACCCTCGAACCCGCCCTGCGCGAGCCCCTGCTCGACCACTGGCTGCACGCCAAAGGCCTGCCTGCACCTACGGCCGCCCAGCGGCGGCAGATCGAGCGCCAATGCCATGCCCGAGCGGGCCAGCAGCCCTGCGTGCGCTGGCCGGGGGCCGAGCTGCACATCTGGAAAGGCCGGCTGTGGGCGCTGGCGCCGCGGACACCGGTCGATCGGGACTGGGAGGCGACCTGGCACGGCGCGGCGCTGACCTTGCCCGACGGTGGCCAGTTAGCACTCACGCCGGCCACCCGCCTGGACGCGCCGCTCACCGTGCGCCTGCGCCGGGGCGGCGAACGCATCAAGCCCGCCGGCGACCGGCATACGCGCGAACTGCGCGACCTGTTCCAGCAGGTGGCGCTGCCGCCCTGGCGCCGCGAAGCCTGCCCGCTGCTTTACGTGGAAGACGAACTGGTGGGGGTCGCCGACCTGTGGCAAACGGCACACGGCGCCGCCTTGTTCGATGCCGTGCGCGCACAGCCGCACTGGATACCGGCTGGCTGAGCCAGAACCTGCCCCCTTCCTTCCCGGAAAGGGCGAGCCGCGAGCGCCCACACTTCGCTCCGCCCGAACCCTCACCGGCCAGCCCTTCCCCGCATGCAGGCGCAAAGCGCCGACGTCGAACGGCCTCGCCAGGCCGCGAAAACATTGATTCCAACCCCCTGCTGCGCTAGCGTTGCCGCCCATGGCCAAACCCGCCCCCGCCCCCGCGGAAACCCCGTCCGTCGCCGACTTCGAGCACTCGCTGGACGAGCTCGAACAACTGGTGGCGCGCATGGAGGGCGGCGAGCTGAGCCTGGACGAATCGCTGGCCTCCTTCGAGCGCGGCATCGGCCTCTACCGTCACTGCCAGCAGGCCCTGGACAAGGCCGAGCTGCGCGTGCGCCTGCTGCTCGATCCCGATGCGCCCGACGACGCCGAACCCTTCGAATCCGAATCCTGACGCGCCGCCCCAACTCGGCCCCCGGCTGCTCGCGCTGACCGCGCGCGCCGACGCCGCATTGGCGCGCGTGCTGCCGTCCGAACAGCAGCCGCCGCTGGAGCTGCACCGTGCCATGCGCTACGCCGTGCTGGGCGGCGGCAAGCGGCTGCGGCCTCTGCTGGTCTACGCCGCCGGCCATGCGTTGGGGATGGACGGCAGTGAACTGGACGCGCCCGCCTGCGCGGTCGAACTGATCCACGCCTACTCGCTGGTGCACGACGACCTGCCGGCCATGGACGACGACGCATTGCGCCGGGGGCGGCCGACCTGCCACATCGTCTACGGCGAAGCGATGGCGATCCTCGCCGGCGACGCTCTGCAGGCGCTCGCGTTCGAGATTCTCGCCCACGATCCGCACACCGGCACCGATGCCTCTCGCACACTTCAGATGCTGCGCGTGCTCGGTCGCGCCTGCGGCGCCGAAGGCATGGCCGGCGGCCAGGCGCTGGACCTGACGGCCGTGGGCCGCAAGCTCACCCTGGCGGAGCTCGAACACATGCACGCCTGCAAGACGGGCGCGCTGATCCGCACTGCCGTGCGCTTGGGCGCACTCAGCGCCGGTGCAGACCTCGCAGCGCTCGATACGCTGGACCGTTACGCCGCCGCGGTGGGACTGGCCTTCCAGGTGCGCGACGACATCCTCGACGTGGAGGGCGAATCGGCCGTGATCGGCAAGACTGCCGGCAAGGATGCCGCCGCCGACAAACCGACCTTCCCCTCGATCATCGGCCTGGCGGCCTCGCGTGCGCGGCTTGCGGAATTGACCGCCACCGCGTTGCAGGCGATCGCGCCGTTCGGCGAGCGCGGCGTGCTGCTCGAAGAGCTGGCGCACTACGCCGCCCATCGCGCCCACTGAACGGCACATGGTGGGCTCAAGCCCACCTTACGCGGGGCTTCCGTGGATGGGCTTCAGCCCATCACTCACTCGACAAAAACAAAGGCGGGACCGAGCCCGCCTTCGTCATGCTTCGACCGCGTCCTTACTTAATCAACCGCAGCGTGAACGGGTAACGGTACCGCTCGCCCTCGTTCGCCTTGATCGCGGCAATGATCGTGAACACCAGCCACGCGATACCGATCAGGATGCCGATCGGCACCGTCAGCAAGGCGCCGAAGCCGAAAGTGATCAAGGTCAGCAGCAACAGCGCCACGCCGACGATGGCCAGCGTGATGTTGAAGTTCAACGCCTCCTTGGCCTGATCGTCGACAAAGGGCATCGTGTCCTTCTTGATCAGCCAGATGACCAGCGGCCCGATAAAGCAGCCGAGGCCGGCAAACGCGCCGGTGAGCAATCCGCCGACCAACGCGGAAAGGTGCGCGAACAGCGCCCACTGGCGCTCTTCGTGACTTGGCATGCCGGCCGAATCGAACGGCTCCGGCGGCGGGACCGGCTCGCCCGGAGGCGGCGGGGGCGGGACGACGGAATCGGGTGGAACGCTCATGCCAGGCTCCTCTTTCCTTCGATGACGCCGGCCTGTCGCCGGTGCCGCGATGCTAGCAAAGCCGCGCGGCGAAGCCATAGGCCAAAGGCTACTGGCCGCCGACGGTCATCCGGTCGAGCAGGATCGAGCCGGTCAGGATCTGCGCCCGGCGGTCCACGTCGTTACCTATCGCCACGATGCCGGCGAACATGTCGCGCAGGTTGGCGGCGATGGTGATCTCTTCGACCGGGAAGGCGATCTGCCCGTTCTCGACCCAGAAGCCGGCGGCGCCACGGGAATAGTCGCCGGTGAGCGTACTCACGCCTTGCCCCATCACCTCGGTCACCACCAGCCCGGTACCCATGCGATCGAGCAGCGCGTCGAAGTCGTCCTGGCCGGGCTCGACCAGCAGATTGTGGATGCCGCCCGCGTTGCCGGTCGATTCAAGCCCGAGCTTGCGCGCCGAATAGCTGCCCAGGATGTAGCGCGCCAGCACGCCGTTCTCCACCAGCGCGCTGTCGGTGGTGGCCACGCCCTCGGCGTCGAATGCACCCGAGCCCATGCCGCGCGGCAGGAACGGGCGCTCGACGATGTTCATCCACTCGGGCATCACGCGCTTGCCAGCGTGGTCGAGCAGGAAGCTGGCACGCCGGTAGAGCGCACCGCCGCTCACCGCGCTGACCAGGTGCCCGATCAGCCCGCGCGCGAGCTCGGGCACGAACAGCACCGGGCACTGGCGCGTGCCCAGGCTGCGCGAGTTCAGCCGCGCCAGCGTGCGCTGCGCCGCCTTGTCGCCGAGCGCCTGCGCGCTCATGAAGTCGTCGGCGTCGCGCACCGAGTCGTACCAGTAATCGCGCTGCATGCCGTCGCCCTCGCCGGCGATCAGCGACAGCGAAAGCGCATGGCGCGTGGCGCGCTCGCGCCCGACGAAGCCGTGCGAGTTGGCATACACCGAAAGGGTCTGGCCCGCCTGCACGGCGGCGCCGTCGGAATTGGTGATGCCCGCGTGCGCGCGCCCGGCCGCCTCGATCTGCTGGCCCAGCGCGATCGCCTCGGCCGTATCGACCTGCCACGGGTGCCAAAGATCGAGATCGGGAAAGCGGGTCGCCATGCGCGCCGGGTCGGCCAGCCCCGCGGCGGGGTCGGCCTCGGTGAAGCGCGCGATCGCGCAGGCCTGGTCGATGGTGGCCTGGATCGAGGCGGGATGGAGGTCGGCGGTGCTGGCGGTGCCCTTGCGCTGGCCGAAGTACACGGTCAGCCCGAAGCCGCGGTCGCGCGTATGCTCGACCGTCTCCACCTCGCCCAGGCGCACGTTCACGTTCAGGCCGCTGTCGATGCTTGCCGCCACTTCGGCCGCGCTGGCGCCGGCGGTGCGTGCGCGGCGGATGACATCCTCGGCGAGCTCGGCCAGGCGGTCGAGTTCCTGATGGCTGGTGTCGGCGGACAGGACGGCTGCACTCACGGGGCGTTCCTTCAGGCAGGTAGAATGGGCGGCGAATCACCGCACGACTTCCGGACATGGGGTCGCCCCTGACCGATCAAAAGGAGCGCGCATGCCACCGGTCGCCGGCATCTACCGACACTACAAGGGCCAGCGCTACCGGGTGCTCGGCATCGCCCGCCACAGCGAAACGCTGGAGGAACTGGTCGTGTACCGCGCGCTGTACGGCGAACACGGCCTCTGGGTACGCCCGATGGCGATGTTCGTCGAAACCGTCACGGTCGACGGCGAGCCCGTGCCCCGCTTCGCGCTGGAAACGCCCAGCCCACCCGATCCGATGGAAAGCCCGTGAGTCCCAGCCGCAGCCGCAACCAGACCGAACTCGACGAGCAGGACTACGGTCCCAGCCGTACCCAGCAGCGTCGCGAGGCGCTCGCCGTGCTGGCGCTCGCCAACCAGCTCGTCGAGCTTCCGCCCAGCCGCCTGGCCAAGCTCGACCTGCCCGAGGACGTGCGCGACGAAATCGCCAACGTGCGCCGGATCAGTTCGCACATCGCGCGCAAGCGGCAGCTCGCGTTCCTGGCCAAGAAGATGCGCCGCCATGAAGACGCGGTGTTCGACAGCGTGCGCGCGGAACTGGGCGAGAACCGCGAACGCCAGCGCCAGGAAACCGCGGCCATGCATCGCCTGGAGGCGCTGCGCGATCGCCTGGTCGACGACGACGAGGCTGCCGCCCCACTGATCGCCGAACACCCCTCGGTCGACCGCCAGCACCTGCGCTCGCTCATTCGCCAGGCGCGCAGCGAACGCGCGGCGAACAAGCCGCCGCGTGCCTACCGGGAGATCTTCCAGTTGCTCAAGGAACTGCAGCAGGAAGCAGCGGGCGACGAGGGCGAGGACGTCGAAGACTGAAACACCCGCCCCCTGGCTGATACGCCGAGGCGAGCCCCGCCCCTCACCCCAACCCTCTCCCTGGAGGGGAGAGGGAGCCCGTTCTCCGCAAGCCCTTTCCTCCAAGCCCTTCGCGTCGAAAGCAGTCCTGCCTCACGCCGGAAGCTTTCGCCCAGAATCCAGCCCCGAACTCGAGCTCGCCTCACTCCGCGCTCTGGCTCAGGCTCTGGGTCTGCGCTCTGGCTGCTCTGCGCTCTGGCTCTGCTCCGTGCTCTGCGCTTTGGCTCCTGCTCTGCGCTTTGGCTCCTGCTCTGCGCTTTGGCTCCTGCTCTGCGCTCTGGCTCCTGCTCTGCGCTCTGGCTCCTGCTCTGCGCTCTGGCTCTGCTCTGCGCTCTGGCTCCATTGAAAGGTGCGCGCAGGAAGCGCGCTGCTCTTCCCAAGTCCCCTATGGCGCGGCGGGCGGGTGGCGGATCAGCCCGAAGGGTGGCCGGCAGGACGCCGGCCAGTTTTTCGTCGGGGCAGGAAGCCCCGTCGAAAAACCCCGCCGCCCGCACGCGCACCCGAAGGGCGCGCCATCGGGGTGCCCTTCTCTTTGGTTACTTTCTCTTGGGCAAGCAAGAGAAAGTGACTCGGGCGCCAAAGGCGTCCGAAAGCTCCAAAGCTCTGCGCTCTAAAGCTCTGCGCCCCAAAGCGCTTCGCTCCGAAGGCCCCCACCTCCGAAGCGCCATGCCAAAGACCGCTAGAGCGACCGCCGCGGCGAAACCAGCAGGTCCCCGAACAACAACCCCGCCACCAGCGAAATCAACAGCGTGATCAACAGGATGAAGCTGTCCATCCCCAGCGTCGTGTCGCGCTCGAACAGATAGGACACGCTCTGGAACCCCACGCTGCCCGGCACCAGCAGAATGATCCCCGGCTCGCGCACCACCGCCCCCGGCCGATGCAAATAGCGCGCATACAAATTCGCCATCGCCCCCAGCAACAAGCCGCCGAGAAAGACACCAAACGGCGCTCCAGGCACGGCCTGGGACAACATGCCGCCCCAGCGCGTGGCCAGGTAACCGACCGCCACCGCAACCATCACCACGATCCAGTCGCGCCGGGCCGCCCGAAACAGGATCGCGAACCCCAACGCGCCGACCAAAAGCGACGGCCAGTCCATCCAGCGCGGCAACGGTTGCAACACGAACGTGCCCGCGGTGACGCCGAAGGCCGCGCACAACTGGCTGGCCGCCACGGTACCGAAGGTCAGCTTGAGCAGGGTCGCGATCGAACCGCCCATGCGCGCCATGCCTGAGGTCAGATGCTGGCTGGAGATCTCGCGCACCGCCGTAGTCAGCGACATGCCCGGCACCAGCACGATCAGCGCAGCCAGCACCACCGACTTGATCGCCAGCGGCACCACGAACGCGCTGACCAGGATCGCGCCGGCGGTGGCCACCAGCGCGCAGATCGCATCGCTGGCGGCCGCCAGCCGCGGTCGCGTGGCCGAAAGCACGGTGATCAGGCCGATCAGCAGACCGATCGCACCGGCTACCACCAGGTCAGCCCAGGAGCTGTGCAGGAACAGCGCCGCCACGCTCGCCGCCGACAGGCCGTAGCTGCCGATCACACCGGCCTGCGCCCGCCGCGTTTCCGGCCGGCCCAGTTCGCGCAGCAGGCGAAAACCCTCGCGCAGACCCAGCTCCCCCGCGATGGCACGGTCGGCGATCGCATCGGCCTCGCACAGGCGCGCCAGGTGCATGTCGCCGGGAGGCAACCGCATCACCTGCGTGACCTGCGCCAACCCTTCCTCGGCGCCGGCATCGGCGAAGGAGATGATGATCGCGGTGGGGCTGGACCAGACATCGGCGATGAGCGCCAGCCGCTGCGCCGACGCGGAAATGGCCATCTCCAGGCGCGGTGCCGACGTGCCGTATTGGTGGAGCCGGCGTGCCAGCTCCACCAGAAAGGCGATACGGGTTTCCAGCGGTGCCTGCGCCGCACCGGGGATCAGCCCGCTCATGCGGCCGGTCGTACCTGCAGGGTGTTGCCGTCGACGCTGAGCACCTCGACGGTGGCACCGAGCGGCAGGTCCGGCCCGTTGACCAGCCATTCGCCATCACCCACGCGGGCCTTGCCGCGGCCGTTGACGATCGGCTCGATCAGCACGTAGCGCTGGCCGACCATCTGCGCGCCACGGCGGTTGAGCCGCTCGCTGGCGGCGTCGCCACGCCGGAGCCTGGGCTTGATCGCACGCGCGTAGACCGCGCAGGCGAGGAAGGCGAGCACGGCGAAGGCGATCGCCTGCCCCAGCAGCGACATCCCCGGGAACAGCCAGGCCAGCACACCGGTGGCACCCGCGCCGATGCCGATCCACAGCAGGAAGTAGCCCGGCAGGCCGACCTCCAGCGCAATCAGCAGCAGGGCCAGCAGCCACCAGAGGTGATGAATCGCGAGGGTGGAGAACATGCGGACTCCGGGTTGCGTATGGCGATGGTGTCGCTTGCCACAAGCGGCGGCAAGCGCGTGGCGTGCGGCAAGGTTGCCCCATCCGCCCTTTGGGTACCTTCCCCCGTGAAATGGGGGAAGGATCGGTCATGTTGCGCAAGGGAGGAGCACACCTCCGACCCCGCATCCGGGTCCTTCCCCCGGTTCACTAGGGAAGGTGCCGACAGGCGGATGGGGGAAGCTCCGCCTCAGCGCGGCGGTGGTACCGCCTTCGCCCCCTGCTGCGACAACGACTCCTTCGCCAGCTCGGCGATGCCCGCCAGCGAACCGATGATGCCGGTGGCCTCCATCGGCAGCAGCAGCATCTTCTGGTTGGGCGAATGCGCGATTTCCTTCAGCGCCTCGACGTACTTGTTGGCGACGAAGTAGTTGAGCGCGTTGATGTTGCCGCTGGCGATCGCCTCGGACACCATCCGGGTCGCCTCGGCTTCGGCCTCGGCCAGGCGAATGCGCGCCTCGGCCTCGCGGAAGGCCGCTTCCTTCTTGCCCTCGGCCGCCAGGATCGCGCTCTGCTTCTCGCCGTCGGCCTTGAGGATCGCCGCCTGCTTGAAGCCCTCGGCTTCCAGGATGTTGGAGCGTTTCTCGCGCTCGGCCTTCATCTGCTTGGCCATGGCATCGACCAGGTCGCGCGGCGGCGCGATGTCCTTGATCTCGATGCGGTTGACTTTGACGCCCCACGGGTGGGTGGCCTCGTCGACCACGCGCAGCAGCTGCGCGTTGATGGTGTCGCGCTTGCTCAGGGACTCGTCCAGATCCATCGAGCCCAGCACCGTGCGGATGTTGGTCATCACCAGCGCCAACGACGCCTGCTCCAGGTTGGCCACCTCGTAGGCCGCCTTGGCCGCGTCCAGCACCTGGTAGAACACCACGCCGTCCACGCGCACCACCGCGTTGTCCTTGGTGATGACGTCCTGCGAGGGTACGTCCAGCACCTGCTCCATCATGTTCATCCTGGCGCCGACGGCCTGGTAGAACGGCACCAGAAAATGCAGGCCCGGGCTGAGCGTGCGCGTGTAGCGACCGAAGGTCTCCACGGTCCATTCGTACCCCTGCGGCACGATCCGCACCAGCTTGGCGATCACGATGACCACCAGCAACACCAACACCACGCCGATTATCCAGCTGCCCATGGCCCCCTCCTGTGGTTGAGCGACCAGTATAGGCGCGGGATGCCTGCAGGCGCGTGCCCGCGGGCCGGCGGCCACAGGCGCGCTCCTACGGATTTCTTGCCGGCAGCAGCAGGCTCACCCGCAGGCCGCCTTCCTCGCGGTTGGCCAGCGTGATGCGCCCGCCGTGCGCCTCGGTGATCTCGCGCGCCAGCGCCAGTCCCAGGCCAGTGCCGGAACGCTTGGTCGAGTAGAACGGCAACAGCGCCTGTGCCAGGACCGTCTCGCTCATGCCGGGGCCGCGGTCGGCCACTTCGATGCGCCAGTCGTGGCCGATCAGCGCCAGCGAAAGCGTGACGCCGTCGTCCGGACCTCCGGCCTCGTGCGCGTTCTTGATCAGGTTGATCAATACCTGTTCGACCTGCGCCTTGTCGAACCAGCCCGGCTCGGTCGGCACCGATCCGGCCAACCGGAAACGGCAATGCAGCGCCAGGCTGTCCAGGAAGGCCTGCCAGTCGATCGCCTGCGGTTGCGGGGTGGGCAGCTTGGCGAAGCTGGCGTAGCCGGCGATGAAGCCATGCAGGTGGCGCGCGCGCTCGCCGATGGTGGCGAACACGCCGGGCAGCCGCGCCAGGTCGCCGCGCCGGGCCAGTTCCGCACCCGAATGCGCCAGCGAGGAAATCGGCGCCAGCGAGTTGTTGAGCTCGTGGCTGATCACGCGGATCACCCGCTTCCACGTCGCCACTTCCTGCCGCGACAGCTCACGCGTCATGCGGCGCAGCGAATAGAGCTTGTGCGGCCGCCCCTGCAACCGGAACAGGCGCTGGGACAGATGAAAGGTTTCGTCGGTGCCGTCCATCGGCACGCTGAGCAAGGCATCCTCGCCGCTCTCCACCGCGCGCCGCAGCGCCTCGGGTACATTGAGCAGCAGCTCGCCGAAGTCCAGCCCGTTGAGGCTGCGTCCTTCGTTGAACAGGTGCCGCGCGGCGATGTTGGCGTAGGCGATGCGCCCCTGGGTGTTGGCCAGCACCAGCGACACGGGTGTGTGCTGCACCACGGTGTCGAGCAGCAGCTCGCGCTGCACCAGGTGCTGGCGTTGCTCGCGCAGGGTCTGGCCCAGCGCGTTGTGCATGCGGATCAGCGCACCCAGTTCGTCGCGCCGGTCGGCGGCGATGGAGAAGCTGAAGTCGCCGTCCCGGTAACTCGCCACCGCACCCTCGAGTGCGCGCAACAGGCGGCGGATCGGCGCCATCACCTGCCCGCCCAGCCAGAACGCCAGCGGCAGCAGCACCAGCAAGGTGCCGAGCAGGCCGCCGGAGATGCCGGGCCAGGTGGGCAGGTGAACGCCCAGCCGTGGATCGTGGCGCAGCCACGCCAGCACCTGCGGCAATGGCCATTGGGTCAGGCCGGCGTAGACCAGCGCGCCACTGAGGCTCGCCAGCATCAGCAGTCCGGTCAGCCGGGCCTGCAGCGATCTGAGTTGCATGCGCGGCTCCGGACCGGGCGGATCAGTGGCATGCAGGGTCCATGGGGGTTTGCGGGCAACTGACCGACGGACGGCCGTTGGCGTCCATGTTGCCCATGGTGCCTACCCCAGCCTTGCCCGAATGCGTCTGCGCCGCGTTGCCCGGCAGCCGCGGATCGTGATTGCCGCGTTCCTTGAACTTGAACGGGGAGGCCTTCGCGTCCGTTCCGGGCAATGCATTGGCATCGCGGTAGCTCACCGTGGAGGCCGGCGCCGGCGCAGTCCAGCGGTCGCTGGCGCCGGTGGCGGAGGGCGCCGACTGGGCGTGGGCTGCAGCGGCGGCCAGCAGCGAGGCGAGCACAATGACCTGGATACGCATGGTTCTCTCCTTGGGGACTTTGCGTCGATCATCCCTCGCCCCTGTGATACCGGCAACCGCCAAAATGCACGCCCAGGCGCCGTCGGCCGGGCTTCAGGCCCACCGCCCGGAAGTCGATCGAAGCGGTGGGCGGAAGCACACCCTAGGCATTCGTGGCCAGCCCGTAACGCTCCATGCGCCGGTACAGCGCCTGGCGCGACAGCCCCAGCGATTGCGCGGCCCGGCTGACCACGCCGTCGGCGCGGTGCAGCGCGGTCTCGACCGCTTCCCGACTGGGCTCGTCCAGATTGCGCGCGACCGCCGGCGTGTGCTGCGGCAGGTTGAGCAATGGCGGCGTCACCACCCCGTCGGTTGCCAGCAGCGCGGCGCGTTCGATCGCGTTCTTCAGCTCGCGCACGTTGCCCGGCCACGGATAGCTGACCAGCGCCTCGCGCGCGGCGTCGCCAAGCTCGGCACGGCCGTCGAGGAAATGCTCGGCCAGCGGCACGATGTCGTCGGTGCGCTCGGCCAGCGGCGGCAGGTTCACCTCGATCACGTTCAGGCGGTAATAAAGGTCCTCGCGAAACGTGCCGGCACGCACCATCGCCTTCAGGTCGGCGTTGGTGGCCGACAACACGCGGACCTTGACCTGTCGCGTGCGGCCCGACCCCAGCCGCTCGAACTGCCCGGTCTCCAGCACGCGCAGCAGCTTGACCTGCCCGGGCAGCGGCAGGTTGCCGATCTCGTCCAGGAACAGCGTGCCGCCGTCAGCCAGTTCGAAGCGGCCCTCGCGCGCCTTGTTCGCGCCGGTGTAGGCGCCGGCGTCCGCGCCGAACAGTTCCGCCTCGATCAGTTCGCCCGGCAACGCGCCGCAGTTGACCGCCACGAACGGCCCATTCCGCACCGGCGAGTTCGCATGCACGATGCAGGCGATGCGCTCCTTGCCCGCGCCGTTGGGGCCGGTGATCAGCACCGGCACATGCGAGCGGGCCACCTGGCAGGCCAGTTCCAGCGTCTGCGCCATCGCGTCGGAGGCAAACACGAGCGAGTCCAGCGCATAGGTCTGGCGCAGCACGTCGCGGCGCCGGCGCCGCTCGCGGCGGGTACGGTTGACCTCGCGGGTGGATTCGGAAAGTTCCAGCAGGTTTTCCACCGTGGCCAGCAGCTTGGTGTCGTCCCACGGCTTGGCCACGTAGTCGGCCGCGCCCGCCTTGACCAGCTCCACCGCCGTTTCCAGGTGCGTCCAGGCGGTCAGCAGGATCACCGGCAGGTCGGTGTGGCGCTGGCGGATCGCACGGAACAGCGCCACGCCCTCTTCGCCCGAGGTGGTGTCGGCGGTGAAGTTCATGTCCTGGATCACCACATCGACCAGCTCGCGATCGAGCATCGCCAGGCCGTCCTCGGGCGTCAGCGCGATCAGCGGACGGATGTCGTGCAGCGACAGCAGCAGCGACAGCGCCTCGCCGACGGCGGGGTTGTCGTCAATGATCAGGACGGTACGCATTTTTTTCCTGCACATGTGGGCATGGATGCATCTCCATGCCAAAAGGTTGCCACAGGTCCGCCAAAGGGGAAGCCACCGCCCCTCACACCGACCGCGTCGCCACCACCGGCGGCACCCGCGAGGCGCGTAGCGCCGGTGCCAGTACCGAGAGCTGGCCCAGCGCCCACAACGCCAGCGCGCCGGTCGGCAGGTACCACACTGGCAGGCGCGGCAGTTCGTAGCGGCTCATCAGCAACAGGTTCAGGATCAGCGCCAGGACCATGCCCAGCACCACGCCACCGCCCACGATCAGGAAATTCTCCGCCTGGAAGTAGCGCAGGATGTCGGTCCGGGTGGCGCCGATCGCGCGGCGGATACCGATGGTGCGGGTGCGCTGCTGCACCCAGAAGTTGGCCAGGCCCGCCACGCCGAGCGCGGTCACGAACAATAGCCCGAGCCCCGCGGACAACAGCAGACCGATCATGGTGGTGTCGCGCTGGAAGTAGTCCTCGCGCATCTGCGTGTAAGTCCGCCGGCCCGCCTCGGGAATCAGGCGGTCCGGGTCGAGCGCCTGCAGCGCCGTGGCGGCAGCGGCAAGCACCCGGTCGCGATCGGCGGGCGCGCTGCGCAGCAGATAGGTGGTTTCGTTGTCGTCGGGCAGTTGCGGCCAGAGCATGACCTCGCCATCGCTGCCGTCGCCGCGCAACATGGGCCGCACGACATCGCTGACGATGCCGACCACGCGACTGCTGTGCTTGCCGGCGAAGACCACCTGGCCAAGCGGGTCCTTGTCGCCGAAGAATTTTCTTGCGGCCGCGCGCGTGAGCATGATCGCGGGCACGTCGCCGGTGACGTACTCGTCGGGGGTGAAATCGCGGCCCGCGATCACCCGCAGACCCAGCGCCTGGAGAAAACCCTGGCTACCGCTGTAGGTGTCGATCGACAGGCAACCGCTGTGGTCCAGGCTGCTCGCGGCCATCGCGCGCTTGAGCGCCTCCTCGTTGGGGCAGACGCCGTAGCTGTTCACGCTGCTGCTGAAGGGCAGCGCCCAGCCCACCGCGACGGCCGCCTGCACTCCGGGAATCCGGCGCAGCGTATCGAGGTCGGCCGCGTGGCGTGCCTCGTGATTTTCGTCCTTGGCGGTGCCTTCCACCCGGATCAGCGAGAGCTGCTGCTCGGCCAGCCCGCTGGGCGTGTGGATGCGCTGCAGGCGCTGGGCCACCATGAAGGCCGCATTGGCGACGATCGCCAGCGTCAGGGCGACCTGCAGGACCAACAGGCCGGCGGTGAGCTTGTGGTGGCGAAGGCTGGAAAGGATCGGGCGCAAAGCCATGGCGTGTTCCTCACTGGGCCTTCAGTTGCAGGGCAGGCGCGACGCGGCTGGCGCGCCAGGCCGGCAGCATCCCGGCCAGCAGGCTGCCGGCGATTGCCAGCAGCACGGTCAGCGCCAGCATGGAAAGATCCATGCGGGCGACGTGTGCGTAGCTGTCCGGACGCTGGCGGACGCTCCACAGCCCAGCCTGCGCGATCGCCACGCCCAGCAGTCCGCCGAGGCTGCCCACCAGTGCCGACTCGACGCCGAACTGCAGGAAGATGTCGCGCCGCCTCGCCCCCAGCGCGCGGCGCACGCTGACCTCGCCGCTGCGCCGCAGGAACTTGGCCAGCAACAAGGCCACGATGTTGACCAGGCACACGACCAGGAAGCCCAGCGCCAGCCACAACTGCAGGCGTAGGTCGTTGGGCACCAGCTTCTGGTGCGCAAGCCAGTCCATCATCGGATACAGCGCGGCGTTTGCCGGCGGGCGCTCGAACCGCCCCAGCTTTTGCTGGCTGGCGGAATAGTCGATCAGGAACTGGCGATAGGCGCGCGCCTGCGCGGCATTCTTCAGCCGCACCCACACCTGCAGCCAGGTGTAGTTGCCGCTGGTCTTGCCGCCCTCCTTCCAGCTCGCCTGGTTGCCGCTCACGCTCAGGTCCAGGTCCAGCGCCGTGGCCAGCGGCAGGAAGAAGCGGTCCGATTCGCCGTAATTGCCTCGGCCGGAGGCGTCGGCATAGAACTGCGGCTGCGGCGCCCAGTCGGCGGTGACCCCGCCCACCTGGAACCGCGCGTCGCCCAGCCGCACCGTACGTCCCACCACGTCTGTCCGCCCGAACAGCTGCATGGCCAGCGCGTGGCTGAGCACCACCAGCCGCGCACGCGCCTCATCGTCCGCCGCGGTCCATCCCCGGCCCTGCTCGAAGCGCAGTCCGAACAGGTCGAAGAAGCCGGCGGTGGCGTAGCGGCCACCGATCCGGAACGGCATGCGGCCGGCCTGCACCGGCCACGCCAGCACCCTGCCCCCAGCCATCGCGGCCTGCTGGTCCGCGCGATGGGCCTCGAGCAGCGCCATCGCGTCCGGCCAGGTGAAGTTGTCGCTCGGATCGCCCCACTCGCTGCGAGCGGGGTAGTTCGCCGGCAACGGGTCCAGGTGCGGGTAGTAGAGCTGCGCACTCAGCTCCGGCAACGGATCGCGCGTCATGACGTGCAACACCGTCAGCATGGTCATGCTGGCACCGATGCCCAACCCGATCGCCAGCACCATCATGCCGGTGAGCACAGGGCTGCGCCGGAGGCTGCGCAGGGCGAGGTCGAGGTAGTAGGCGAACATTCCGTGTGCTCCTGGCGAATCGAACGTTGCGGCGAACTCAAACCGAGCGCGTGGCCACCACCGGCGGCACCGCCGCGGCGCGCAGGGCCGGCGCCAGCACCGCCAGCTGGCCCAGTACCCACAGCAGCAGTGCGCCGGCTGGCAGGTAGAACAGCGGCAGACGCGGCAGTTCGTAGCGGCTCATCAACACCAGGTTGAGCCCGAAAGCCAGCACCATGCCCAGCGCGATGCCGAAGCTGACGATCAGGAAATTCTCGGTCTGGAAGTAGCGCAGGATGTCGCCGCGGGTGGCGCCCAGCGCGCGGCGCACGCCGATCTGCTTGCGCCGTTGCTGGACCCAGAAACTGGCCAGCCCCACGATGCCCAGCGCGGTGACCAGGAGCAGCGCCGCGATCACGCCGACCAGCATGCCGGCCATGGCGCGGTCGGCAGCGAAGTAGGACCGGCGCAAACCGCTGATGGTGTCGGTGTAGTCCTGGTTCACCACCACGGCAGGCGCGACCCGCGCCACCAGTGCGCGCGCCGCCTGCAACACCTGGTCGGCCTTGCCCGGCGCGGTGCGCAGTACGTAGACGCTGGCCAGGCCCTTGCCGGGGATGCCGGCGAGCAACAGGGTGTTGTGCGTGTGGCCGGGGTTGGGATTGGGCCGCAGCAGCGAGCGGTAGGTGCCCACCACGCGGAAGGCCTTGTCGATCGCGTAGACGGTCTTGCCCAGCGGGCTCTCGCCCGGCCACAGCGTCCTGGCGTATTCGCTGTCGAGCATGATCGAAGGCGACCTGGGCAGGAACTCGCTGATCGGACCGAACTCGTCCGGCGTGAACCAGCGGCCTTCCGCAAGCTGCAGGCCCAGCGTCGAGGGCAGCGCCGGGCCGCCCACGTAGAAGTGCCCCTGGTTGTCGTAGTGCGGGTCGTCCGCGCGCAGGCGGAAGCCGGCTTCGCCCGCCTGCTGCCCGAACGGCACCGCATTGGTGACCGCCACCGACTGCACGCCGGCGATCCCCGCCAGTCCCGAACGCAGCCGCGCGGCGAGGTCGGCAGCGGCGTTGTCGTCGACGCCGTCGAGCGAAACCACCACCAGCCGGTCTTCATCGACGCCGCTGCTCACCTGCATGGTGTCGATGCGGGCGGAGATCAGAAACAGCGCGTTGCAGAGGATCGCGCAGGCCAGGGCGATCTCCATGCCGATCAGGAACGCAGCCACGCGATGGCGGCGCAAGGCGGCGAGGATGGGTCGGATTTGCATGTGTGGGATCCCGGATCTCTGAGGTTTGTGCGTTCCGTGCTCTCGCGCGGACGGCGCGGCTAAAGCGTCTTCAGTTGCAGCGCCGGCGGCACGCGGCTGGCGCGCAGGGCCGGGAACGCGCCGGCCAGCAGCGACGCGGCGACCGCGAGCAGGATCGTGAGCAGCAGCATCGGCACGTTCAGCGCCACCACGTCGGCGTACGCCACCGGCTGCTGGCGTACCAGCCACAGCCCCAGCAAGGTCAGCAGCAATCCACCCACGCCGCCGAGCAGGCCGATCACACCCGCCTCGGCCAGGCATTGGGCGAAGATCGCGCCACGCGTGGCACCCAACGCCCGGCGCACACCGATCTCGCCGCTGCGACGCAGGAACTTGGCCAGCAACAGGCCGACCGTGTTGAACAGGCACACCAAAAGGAAACCGAACGCCAGCCAGGTCTGCAGCTTGACGTCGCTGGGCACCGCGTTCTGGTAGGCCATCCACTCGTGCAACGACATCATCCGCGTGTTGGCCGGATGGCTGAGACGGCCGAGGGCGCGCTGCTGCGCATCGTAGGCATCCAGATAGCGGCGATAGGCGGCGGCCTTGGCGGCGGTGTCCAACTGCACCCACAGGCCCACCGATTCGCACGGCGCGTTGCGCAGGTCCATGCGGTCGGGCTTGCCCCAGCAACTGAACCAGCCGAAGTTGCCCGCGTTGATGTCCAGCGCGGTCGGCATCGGCAGGAACACGTCCTGCGGCCGCACGTAATAGCCGCCGGTGTCGCCGCCCGAATAGCGCGCACCCACCAGCATGTAGAACAGCGGCCGCGGCCGCCAATGGTCGAGCACGCCGACCACCTGTACGCCGGTACCGTTGAGCACGATCGTACGACCCACGCTGTTGGCGCCGCCGAACAGCCGCTGGTTGAGCACGTCGGAGATCACCACCTGACGCACCCCGCGCGCCTCGTCGGCGGCATTCCACGCGCCGCCGTAACGGAACGGCACGTCGAACATCGGGAAGAAGTCCGAGGTCGTGGCCAGCGTGTCGGCCATGAACGGGGATTGCCCGGCGAGGCCCGGCTGCAACTTGATCGAACCGAACACGACCATCGTCTGTCGGTCGGCCTTGCCCGACTGCCAGAGGTCGTGCGCGGAGATGTAGTCCAGGAGATCCGCGGGGTTCTTGCGCACGTCGGCGCCGGTTTCCGGATCCAGCTGCGGGTAGTAGATCCGGGCGCTCTTGCCGGGCAACGGATCGCCCGAGAGCAGGTACATCACCGTCAGCGTGGTCATGCTGGCGCCGATACCGACAGCGATCGCCAGCACCATCAGCCCAGTGAGAACCTTGTTGCGCTTGAGGCTGCGCATCGCCAGGTCGAAGTAATAGCCAAACATCAGACGCGTGCCTCCGTCCTGTGCGCCCTCTCCCCGCCGGGGACAGGGCTGGGGTGAGGAGTCGGGCAGAGCGAGGGCTGCCGCCGTCCCTGAATATTCGTTCCCAATGCCATCATCAGCTTTGCCTCGTAAAAACAGACGTCCCTGCGCGCCCCCGACCCCATCCCTCTCCCCTGAGAAGAGAGGCAGCCAGATCAAACGCTTCGCGTAGCCACTACGGGCGGCACCGCCGCGGCGCGCATGGCCGGTCCCAGCACCGCCACCTGCCCGATCAGCCACAGCGCGATCGCGCCGATAGGGAAGTAATAGGCAGGCAACCGCGGCAGCTCGTAATGCAGCATCAGGAACAGGTTGATGCCGTAGGCCAGCACCATGCCCAGCGCGATGCCGATGGTCGCCAGCAGGAAGTTCTCGGTCTGGAAGTAGCGCAGGATGCTGCCGCGGGTGGCGCCCAATGCACGGCGCACACCGATGGTGCGCCGCCGCTGGGCGACCCAGAAACTGCCCAGGCCGACGATGCCCAGCGCGGTGACCACCAGCAGCGCGATGCACACGCCGGCGAGCAGGCCGGCCATGGCGCGGTCGTCCTGGAAGAAATCGGCGCGAATGTCATCGAGCGTCTTTTTCTCCAGGATGATCCGGTGCGGGTCGTTCTTGCGCAGCGTGGCCGCGGCGGCCGCCAGCACGCGCTCACGGTCCTGCGGCGCGGTGCGGATCACGTAGCGGCTGGCGTTGTCCGAATCCATCCGCAGCGGGAACACCATCGACCACTGCGCCGTGGCGTCGCCACCGAACAGCGACGGACGGATCAGGCCCGCCACCACGCCCACCACGCGCATCGGGTCGCCGCCCAGGTAGAGGGTCTTGCCCAGCGCCGACTGGCCCGGCCACAACTTCTGGCCCAGGTCGCGGGTGATGATCACGGAGACGACCTTCTTGGCGAGCTTCTCGTCGCGCGCCACCAGGCGCATGTCCAGGTACTCGTCCGGCGCGAAGTCGCGCCCGGCCACCAGGCGGGTGCCGAAGGTCTGCAGCAGGTTCTCGCCGAAGTACTGCGTGGCGTTGAGGGTGGCCTGGTTCTGCTTGGGATCGAGCTTGACGCTGGTGTTCCAGGAGCTGTTGGTGAACGGCACCTGGTTGACCAGCGCCACCGACTTCACCCCCGGGATCTGCCGCAACGCGGTGAGGTCTTCCTGCGCGTGCGCCTTGGCGTCGGCGGTGTCGCCGATGCCGAAGGCCTGGATTTGGACCAGCTCGTGCTCGGCCACGCCGCTGGCCATCTTCATGCGCTCGAGCCGCTGGTTGATCAGGAACACCGCGTTGCAGACGATCGCGCAGGTCAGCGCGATCTCCAGCACCAGCAGCAACGCCGTGATCTTGTGCCGGCGCAGCGTGGAAAGGATCGGAAGGATGTCCATGGCCAGGCTCCTAGTTGCTCTTCAGCTGCAGCGCGGGAGTGACCTGGCAGGCACGCCAGGCGGGCAGCAGGCCGGCCAGCAGCGAGGCGCCGACCGCCAGCAGGAAGGTGGCCAGCAGCATCGGCAGGTCCAGGTGGGCGAGTGCGGCGTAATCGGACGGCTGCTTGCGCACCAGCCACAACCCCACCAGCGACAGCAACAGGCCGGCGATACCGCCGGTGAGCCCGATCACGCCCGACTCGACCAGCAGTTGCATGAACACCTCGCGGCGCGAGGCGCCCAGTGCGCGGCGCACGCCCAGTTCGGCGCTGCGGCGCAGGAACTTGGCCAGCATCAGCCCCACCGTGTTGACCAGGCAGACCAGCAGGAAGCCCAGCGCGAGCCACGCCTGCAGCCGCACGTCGCCCGGCACGACCTTGTTGTAGTCCAGCCAGCCCATCACGTCGGGCAGGCGCACGTTCGGCGGGCGCTGAAAACGGCCCAGCGCCTTCTGCTCCTGCGAGTAGTGGATCAGGAACTGCTTGTAGGCGGCGGCCTTGGCCGGCGTATCCAGCTGCACCCAGTACTGCAGCCACACGCAAGGGGCGGTGTCCATGTGGTCGGGGTCGGAGCCCTTGCCCCAGCAGTCGGTCGACCCGTTGCGGCCGAGCTTGAGCTCGTATGCGGTGGTCAGCGGCAGGTAGACGCCCTCGTCCTCGGCGTAGCTGCCGTTGTTGAGGTCGTAGAAATGCGGCGTCATCCGCCAGCTGTCCAGCACGCCGACGATGCGGAAGGCCACGTCGTTCATGCGCAGCGTCTCGCCGGTGCTGTCACGGCCCTGGAAGAGCTTGTCATTGAGCTTGCGCGAGATCAGCGCGACACGCGCGTGCGCTTCATCGTCGGCGGCCGTCCACGGGCGGCCGTAGAGGATCGGCACTTCGAACATCGGGAAGAAGTCGGCGCTGGTGTAGCGCGCGTTCTCGAAGAACGGCTCGATCGAGGACTGCGCCGGCTGCAACGGCACCGCACCGCCGGTCATCAGCGCCTGGCGGTCGGCACGCCCGGCACGCAGCAGGTTCATGCCGTCGGTCCAGGTCACCTGCACCGGCGGGTCCTCTCCGGGCTGGTAGCCGTCCATGTCCCGCGGGTCGAGCTGCGGGTAATACAGCTGCGCGCTCTTTCCCGGCAGCGGGTCGCCCGACAGCACGTGCAGCACGGTCAGCGTGGTCATGCACGCACCGATGCCCAGCGCGATGGCCAGCACCATCAGCGCGGTGAGCGCCTTGTTGCGCCTGAGGCTGCGCAGTGCGAGGTCGAGGTAGTAGCCGAACATGCTAGGCGCTCCAGGAGTGCAGGCACCGCCGCCGCCGCGGCATGCGGGTGCTGAAGAAGGGGCGGCGGCCGGCCGCGGGCGGTGGCAGCTCAACCGGCACGGGTCGCCTCCACCGGTGGCACGCGCGAGGCGCGCAGGGCGGGTGCCAGCGCCGCGGCCTGCCCTAGCAGGAGCAGAACCGCCACGCCCGCGGCGAGGTAGGCCGGTGACAGGCCCTGCATGCCGAAGCGCAGGATCAGCCACAGGTTCATGGCCAGCGCCAGCAGCACGCCGAGCAGGATCCCGCTGCCACTGACCAGCAGGTTCTCGACCAGGAAGTAACGGACGATGTCATGACGGGTGGCGCCCAGCGCCCGCCGGACGCCGATCTGCCGCCGCCGCTGGCCGACGCGGAAACTGGTCACGCCCACGATGCCGGCGGCGGTGATCGCCAGCAGCACCGCGCTGATCACGCCCATCAGCGTGGCCATGCCGCGGTCGCTCTCGTAGGCACGCTCGCGCACCTGGGCGAAGCTCAGCACCCCCATCCGGGGGTCGAACATGCGGCGCGGATTGCGGGCGACCAGCGCCGCGGGCGCCGCGCGCATCGCCGCGGCAAGCTGGCCCGGGTGCGTGCGCACGATGTAGTAGGTGCCCAGGGTACTGGTCAGCCGCCGCGGCACGATCACCACCCGATGCGCGAAATCCGCGGCCCAGCGCGCCACGCTCTGCGCCTGCAACCTGTCGACCACGCCGACGATGGTGGCCGGGCTGCCCGCCAGGTAGAGGGTGCGGCCGACCGCTGTGTCGCCATGGAACAAGGTGTCTGCCAGGGCCCGGGTGACGATCACCTGCGACGGATCGAGGCGATCCTGCGCAGCCATGACCCCGATATCCCCGGCGCGGAAATCTCGCCCGGCGACCAGCTTCAGGCCCAGCGTCCGCACGAAATGCTCGTCCGCGAAATACACCGTCGCACCGGTCGTATCGGTGAGCTGGTCGGGGTGCAGGCGGATGCCGTCGTCCCAGCCAGCGCCGCGCAGCGGATAGGAATTGCTGGTGGTGACGTCGGCCACCCCGGGCAACCGGCGCAACACTTCCAGGTCCGCACGGGCTTCGGCGTCCAGTTGCGCGTAGGAGGCCTTGCCCACCCATTCGTTCTGGATCACGAAAATGTTTGCCTCGTCCAGGCCGGTCGGCTCGGACAGGTGCGACAGGCGCTGGTGCACGATGAACAGGGCGTTGCACAGGATCGCCAGGGTCAGCGCGATCTGCAACGCGATCAGCACGGCCCCGGCCTTGTGGCGCCGTAGTGCGGAGAGAATGGGTCCGACCTGCATGTCCATGGCGTGCCTCAGTTGGACTTCAGTTGCCAGGCCGGCTGCACCTGGGCAGCACGCCACGTCGGGTAGAACGCCGCCAGCACCGTCGCGGCGATGGCGACCGCCAGCGAAAGCGCGACCAGCCGCAGGTCCAGATGCGCCAGGCAGGCGATCTGCGGCTGGAACACCAGCCCGATGCCGAACATGCCCACGCCGGTGAGCAGCACGCCCAGCGCGCCACCGGCCAGTCCCACCATGCCGGCCTCGGCCAGGAACTGGAGGTAGATGTGCCGTCGCGAGGCGCCCAGCGCGCGGCGCACGCCGATCTCCGGCGCGCGGCGGAGGAACTTGGCCAGCAGCAGGCCGATCGTGTTGACCAGGCAGATGATGAAGAAGCCGATGGCCACGGCCAGTGCGATCCGGCTTTCGGGCGGCACGGCACCGCGATAGTCGAGCCACTGGCGCACGTCGCGCAGGCGCACGTTCGGCGCCCAGCCGAACCGGCCGGCCTCGCGCAGCCGACGGGCGTAGCCTTCCAGGAAGCTGCGGTAGCCCTGCACCTGGGCGGCATCGTCCAGCTCCACCCACGGGCTGACCCACACGCATTCGCCGCGCAGCCAGCTTTCGCGGTCCGAGCCGCGCTTGCCACCGCTGCCGCAACTGTTGTTGCCATAGGTCTCGATACCGGCGGCGACGGCGAAATTGAAGGGCACGAAAATCTGCGGTGGATCGGCGTAGCCGTTGCTGCTGAACATGTCGAAGAAGCGTGGCTGGGGGTTCCAGTCGTCGATGACGCCGGCGACGCGGTACGCCTGGTCGTCCATCACGACCGTGCGTCCCACGCTGTCCGCCCCACCGAACAGGCGCTGGTTGAGCTGGCGCCCGATCACCACCACCGGTGCGCGTGCGTCGTCGCCGTCGGCGTTCCAGCCCCGGCCGTACAGGAAAGGCACCTCGAACATCGGGAAGAAATCGGCGAAGGTGGCGTAGCCCAGCGCCTTGAACGGCAGCCGGCCCGGTTGCTGCGGCATCACCGACAGGCCGACCTGGTAGAGCATGGTCTGGCGCGGCGCGCGACGGGCCTGCATCAGGGCCATCGCATCGGTGTAGGTGAGCGCGTCCGGCGGCTCGCCGTTGCGGTTGTAGCGCGGCCCGCGGTTGTCCAGCTGCGGCACGAACAGGCGCGAGGACTTCTGCGGGATCGGATCGCTGGAGACCACCCGGAACACGGCGTAGGTGACCATCGACGCGGCCACGCCGACGCCGATGGACATCACCATCAGCGCAGTCAGCAGCGGGTTGCGCCGAAGACTTGCCAGGCCCAGTTGGAGGTAATGGAGAAACATCCGGCATCCAGTGTGTGCCCGCTTCCGCCCGCGGACGAGGTTCGGGTGAGGTGGGGCCAGGCGCGCGTTCCACGCTCGCCTGGCCGATGCCCGGCCTTCGATCGACCTGCCGGGCGGTATCACGCTTCGTGCCTGTCTTCTTCCTGTGAGGACATCCAGACGGCAATCAAACCGACCGCGTCGCCTCCACCGGCGGCACGCGCGAGGCCTTCATCGCCGGAGCCAACACTGCGCCCTGCCCCAGCAACAGCAGCGCGATCACGCCGGCGGCCACGTACAGCAGCGACAGCCGCTCCATCTCGAAGTGGCTGACCAGCCACAGGTTCATGCCGATCGCCAGTGCCGCACCGACGATCACGCCACCGGCGCCGATCAGCAGGTTCTCGGTGAGGAAGTAGGAAAGGATGTCGTGCTTGGTCGCGCCCAGCGCACGGCGCACGCCGATCTGCTTGCGCCGCTGGCCCACCCAGAAGCTGGTCAGACCGACAATGCCCGCGGCGGTGATCGCCAGCAGCACGGCACACACCACGCCCATCAGGATCGCCATGCCGCGATCGCTCTTGTAGGCCTGCTCGCGCACCTGCGCGAAGGTGCGCACGCCGCGCTCCTCCGGGATCACGCGCATGCGGTTGGTCTGGATCAGCAGCTTCGGTACGGCCTTGGTCAAACGCTCCAGCTGCCCGGGCTGGGTGCGCACCAGGTAGCTGCCGAAGTTGCCGGTCAGCAGCCGCGGAATCAGGATCGTGTTCTCGGCGAAGTTGCTGGCCCAGGTGCCGGTCCAGGGCACCTGCAGGCGCTCGACGATGCCGATGATGGTGCTCGGCTTGGTGTGGCCGGAGTGGTACAGCACCTTGCCCAACGCGCTGCCGTCCGGATACAGCTTGTCCGCCAGCGCCTTGGTCACGATCACCACCGGCGTGGTCTGGAACTCCTTCGCATCGACCCACTCGATCTCGCTCGGGCGGAAGTTGCGACCGGCGACCAACTTGGCCCCCATCGCCGCCAGTGCATGGTCGTCGGTGAAGTAGAGGGTGGTGTGCGCCATCTCCTTCTTCGCCTCCGGCGTGGTATTGACGCTGGTCGACCAGCCACCACCGCGCAGCGGGTAGGAGTTGGTCAGGGTCGCGTCCACCACGCCCGGCATGCGGCGCAGCGCCTCCAGGTCGGTCTTGCCCAACGACGGGGTGGCCTTGTCGTCTGCGCCGACCCAGCGGTTGGCCACGGTCAGCAGGTTGGTTTCGGTCATGCCGGTCGGGCGCGAGAGATGCTCGGTGCGCTGCTGGATGATGAACAGCGCGTTGCACACGATCGCCAGGGTCAGCGCGATCTGCAACGCGATCAGGACGGTGCCGGCCTTGTGGCGCTTGAGGGCGGCGAGAATGGGCTTGATCTGCAACATGTCATCGCCTCCTCAGTTGGACTTCAATTGCCAGGCCGGCTGGACCTGCGCGGCCCGCCAGGTGGGATAGAACGCGGCCAGCAGGGTGGCCAGCACGGCGGCGACGATGGTCAACGCGATCAGCGATACATCCAGCGTGGCCAGGCGGGCGATCTGTTCATCGAACACCCAGCCCACGCCCAGCACGCCCAGGCCTGTCAACAGCAGGCCCAGCACGCCGCCAGTCAGGCCCACGGTGCCCGCCTCGATCAGGAACTGCGCATAGATCTCGCGGCGCGAGGCGCCCAGCGCACGGCGCACACCAATTTCCGGCGAACGGCGCATGAACTTGGCCAGCAGCAGGCCGATGGTGTTGACCAGGCAGATCAGCAGGAAGCCCAGCGACACCAGCAGCGAGATCTTCGACTCTGGCGGGACGACTTTCTGGAAGTCCAGCCATTCGGTGACGTTGCGCAGGCGCACGTTCGGCGCCCACTTGAAGCGACCGGCACGCTGCTGCTCGGCGGCATAGCCGGTGAGCCAGCGCTTGTAGGCATCGGCGTCGGCCTGGGTCGGAAGCTCGGCCCAGTACTCGATCCAGATGCACTCCGAATGCAGCCAGTTGTCCCAGCCGGTCCCCGGGGTTTCGTTGCAGTTGTTGTTGCCCGCGGTGGTCATCTGCAGGTCGATCGCGCGGGTGAACGGAATGAACAGGCCGATCGGATCGCCGAAGCCACCGGTGTTGACCGGGTCGAAGAACAGCGGCTGCGGATCCCATTCGCCGATCACGCCGGTGATGCGGTAGTCGTGGCCGTCCAGGTTGATCGTCTTGCCGACGCTGTCCTTGCCATTGAAGAGCTTGTCGTTGAGCTTCTTGCCGATCACCACCACCGCCGCGCGCGCGTCGTCCTGCGCCTGCGTCCACGGGCCGCCGTAGAGGAAGGGGATGTCGAACATGGCGAAGGCATCGCCGTACCAGGCGTAGCTGTTCTCCTCGATCGGCAGTCGGCTGGCGTCGGCCGGAATCACTGACGGGGCGATCGGGTACAGCGCGGTCTGGCGCTTGGCCTTGTGCGCCTGCATGAAAGCCATGGCGTCGGTGTAGGTCAGCGCCGGCGGCGGTTCGCCCTGGTCCAGGTCTTCCGCCTTCCAGTTGGCGATCTGCACGGCGTAGAGCTGGTCGGACTTCTGCGGGATCGGGTTGTTCGAGGTCGCCCGGAACACCGAATAGGTGATCATCGAGGCGGCCACGCCGAAACCGATCGCCATCACCATCAACGCGGTCAACAGCGGGTTGCGGCGAAGACTGCGCAGGCCAAGCTGGAAGTAGTAGGCGAACATGTCGGGGGTTCCGGATAGGTGGAGTTGCCGCACCTGCTCCCTCTTCCCCGGCGAAGGCGGGGCAGAAGGCTAGGGGGAGGGGGAGGCTCTTGCTCGGCCTTCCACGGCTGCAGAGCACAAACCAAAGGCCAACCCTCTCCCACCTCTCTCCCGGCAGGGCCGGGGGAGAGGGCCTGGAGCAACGTCAGGCGTCGGCGACGCGCGCGTTGTGCGCGTGGAAGCGCGGCTCTTCGGCCAGGTCGACCACCTGGCCGTCGATGATGTGCACGTTGCGCTGGGCGCGGGCGGCCAGTTCCGGGTCATGCGTGACCATGACGATGGTGGCGCCCTCGCGGTGGATCTCCTCCAGCAGTTCCATCACGCCGCGGGCCATCTGGGTGTCCAGGTTGCCGGTCGGCTCGTCCGCCAGCAGCAGGCGCGGGCTGCCGGCCAGCGCGCGGGCGATCGCCACGCGCTGCTGCTGGCCGCCGGAGAGCTCGGCCGGGTAGTGCTTGGCGCGCGAGGCCAGGCCCACGCGCTCGAGCGCGTCCATGATGCGCTGCTTGCGCTCGGCCGCCTTCATGCCGCGGTAGCGCAGCGGGACCTCGACGTTGTCGTAGACGTTGAGGTCGGGAATCAGGTTGAACGCCTGGAAAATGAAGCCGATCTTCTCGTTGCGGATCTTCGAGCGGGCGTTGTCGTTGAGCTGGCTCACCTCGATGCCGTCCAGGTGGTAATGGCCACCGGTGAAGGTCTCCAGCAGGCCGGCGATGGTGAGGAAGGTGGTCTTGCCCGAACCGGACGGGCCGGTCACGGCGACGAACTCGCCTTCCTTCACGTTGATGTTGAAGTCACGCAGCGCATAGGTCTCCACCACTTCGGTGCGGTAGACCTTGGACAGGTGGGTCATCTTGAGCATGGTTACGTCCTTCGGTGGTGGTGAGGGTTTGCTCCTCCCCCTGCTGGCAGGGGGAGGCTGGGAGGGGGTGGCCCGGGCGAAGCGAAGAGCGCCCCTCCCCAACCCTCCCCTGCAAGCAGGGGAGGGAGTGATCGTCAGTCGCTGATCGCGACCTTGGCCGCGTCCTTGAAGTTGTCGGTGCCGGAGATCACGATCCGGTCGCCTTCCTTCAGGCCATCCAGGATCTCGATCTTGTCGATGCTGCTGGCGCCCACGCGGATCGGCTTCTTCTCGGCAATGCCCTCGTGCACGACGTAGGCGTAGTTGCCGCCGGACTCGTCGACGAACGACCCGCGCTGCACGGTTAGCACGTTGTCGCGCTTGTCGAGCAGGATGCGCACGGACAGGCGCTGGTTCTGGCGCAGCTGCTTGGGCGTGGCACCGTCGAAACGCAGGCGCGCGGCTACTTCGCCGTTGACCACTTCAGGCGAGATGGCGCTGACGATGCCCTTCCAGGTATGGCCGTTGCCGGTGATCTCGCCGTTCATGCCGATCCCCAGGTCGCGCGCGAAGCTTTCCGGCACCTGCATCTCCACTTCGAGCGCGGAGAGGTCGATCACGCTGAGCAGCTTGGCGTCCTTGGCCACAGTGGCGCGCTCGGCGATGAACAGCTGGCCGACCTGGCCATCCACCGGCGACTTCACGTTGAGGTCGTCCACCTGGCGCTTGAGGTCCTTGACCAGCAGCTCCTGCCGCTCGTGCGCAAGCTTCTTGGACTTGATGTCGAAGTTCAGGCTGGCGTTGTCCATGCCCAGGTCCGACTTGGCGTGCTGGGTGGTCAGCTTGGCCTTCTGCAGGGTGTCCTTGGCGCGGTCCACGTCCATGCCCGAGACGGCGCCGAGCTTGAAGGCCTTCTCGTTGCGGGCCAGGTCGCGCTCGGCCGCCTGCTGGTCGATCAGCGCGTTGTCGTAGGCCTTCTGCAGCGAGGAGCGCTGCTTGCGCGCCTCGATCTGCGCGCGCTGGTACTCCACTTCCATCGCGTCGGCGTTGGACTCTTCCTGCAGCAACTTGTTGGTCAGCTCGGGGCTGTCGATGACGGCCAGCACCTGGCCCTTCTTCACCGTGTCGCCCGCGTGCACCTTGACCGTCACCGCGCCGCCGGAGGTGGCGTACATGGTCGGGCTGACCGCCGCCACCACCTTGCCCTCGGCCGCGATGTCGCGCACGAACAGGCCACGCTCGACGGTGCCGAAGGACAGCCGCGAGGCGCTCACCGAGGCGTCGGCCGAGAACAGCCGCATCGCGGCGGGCAGCGCAAAAGCCAGCGCGACCAGCACGGCCAGGCCGATGCCGCCGAAAAGCAGCTGGCGCTTGCGGTTGGGTTTGACCTCGACCAGGCGGTCTTGAGCGGAGGTGTCGCGGATCATCGGGCGGTCCTGACCTAGTGACTGTGGCTGGTACAGCAATCGCCGTGCCAAGTCGGGTCAGGAGCGCGCAACCCTCGTGGCTGCTGGTTTCGCGCGAAGGCGAGCCGGACGTGTCCGCTGTCCGCGGACACCGGCACGGACAGGCGGACAAGGCGCCGGACACCGGTTGATCCGGGAGAGGGTTCGGCGCTTCTGCCCCCTCTCACCTGCGGGAGAACCCGGGTGAGGGATCACGGCTTGCGAAGAGGGTCGTTGGAACAGGACCGATGCGGGAAGCTCCTGGCAGCCCCGGCCCCGCAGGGGAGAGGGAGCAGGAGTTCGAGGCACGACACGCGCCCCGGAATATCCTGAAGCCGCGCCCCCCCCTACCCTCCGGGAAGAGGGTGCAGGAGCTCGAGCCAGGACGCGCGTTTCGGCATGGCCTGAAAGCCACAGCTCCCTCTCCCCTGCGGGGGAGAGGGTTAGGGTGAGGGCCAAGGCTTGCCGGCAAGACCGGACGACGCGGTTGAAAGAGCCGCAGGCTACGCGGAAGGCCCTACCCCACCGCCTGCTCGATCCGCCGCTTCATCGCCGCATCGATGCGCGGCAGCAGCTCCAGCGCCGCCAGGTTCTGCTCCAGCTGCTCGCGTCGGCTCGCCCCCAGCAGCACGGTGGACACGTGCGGATTGGCCAGGCACCAGGCAAGCGCCAGCTGGGCCTGGCTCACGCCGAGCTCCTGCGCAATCGGTGCCAGGTGCCGCACGCGCTCCACCCGCTCGCGCCCGGACCCCAGCACGGTCTCGCGCAGCCATTCATAACCGGGCTGCGCCAGCCGCGAATCATCCGGGATGCCGTCGTTGTAGCGCCCGGCCAGCAGGCCGGAGGCGAGCGGCGACCAGATCGTGGTGCCCATGCCGAAGCGCTCGTACAGCGGCGCGTACTCGCGCTCGACCCGCTCGCGATGCAGCAGGTTGTACTGCGGCTGCTCGACGACCGGCGCGTAGCAGTGGTTCTCGCGCGCGATGCGGTGGGCCTCGTCGATCGCCTCGGCCGGCCACTCGCTGGTGCCCCAGTACAGCACCTTGCCCTGGCGGATCAGCGTGTCCATCGCCGCCACGGTTTCCTCGATCGGCGTGTCCGGATCGGGACGATGGCAGAAGTAGAGGTCCAGGTGGTCGACCCGCAGCCGTTCGAGCGCCTGGTGGCAGGCCTCGATGACGTGCTTGCGCGAGAGCCCGCGCTGGGTGGGCTTCGGATCGTCCACGGCACCGAAGAACACTTTGCTCGACACGCAATAGCTGTCGCGTGCAAAGCGCAGGTCCGCCAGCACGTCGCCCATCAGCCGCTCGGCCTCGCCGTTGTTGTAGGTCTCGGCGTTGTCGAAGAAGTTGACGCCCCGGTCATAGGCCAGTGCCAGCAACTCCCTCGCCTGCGAGCGCCCCACCTGCCGGCCGAAGGTCACCCACGCGCCGAACGACAGCGCGGACAGTTGCAGGCCGGTGCGGCCGAGGCGGCGGTAGAGCATGGCGGGTCTCCTCCAGGCGAAAGCGCCATTGTCGCCGACGTGACCTCAATGTCCTGTAGTAGCCCGCCCTGTACACGACCACCATGCGCCGCGCGATCGCGCGCAGGGTGCGGTCCTACAGGGCGATGGCGATCAACGCCAGCACGATGGCTGCGTAGAGCCCCGCCACCACGTCGTCGATCATCACGCCCAGCCCGCCCTTCATGTGGCCGTCCAGCCAGCCGATCGGCCAGGGCTTCCACACGTCGAACAAGCGGAACAGGCCGAAGCCCACGGCGACCAACCACCATGGCGAGGGCACCAGCAAAAGCGGCAGCAGCGCGAGCCACTGCCCGACGAATTCGTCCCACACCAGGCTGCGGTGGTCGTCGACGCCGAGCGCGCGACCGGCGACGTTGCAGGCCCACACGCCCATTGCAAAGGCCAGCACCAGGACCAGGGCGTAGAGCGGCACGCCCAGATGGCGCAGCGCGAGCCAGGGCAGGATCGCGGCGAGCGAGCCGAAGGTGCCCTGCGCCACGGGCGCCAGGCCCGAGCCCAACCCGCATGCCAGCCAACCCGCTGGCAAGGCGAGCAGGCGGCGGCGCTGGTCGGCGGTGAGTTTCTTCCTGTCGGTCATGCGGATTCCGTGGGTTGCGCGCGGGCGCGCGGCTCGCGCTAGGCGCCGAAATGATCCCAGCCCATGCGCATGGCGGCCAGTGGCGCACCGTCGATCGCGCGCACTCCCTGGCCCTCGACCATCGCGCCGATGCGCGTGGCGTGGGCGCCCACGGCTGCCAGCGCGGCCTGCATCGCGTCGACCGAACCCGGCGGCACGGTGAAGCACAGTTCGTAATCGTCGCCGCCGGTCAGCGCCAGTTCGCGCGCGACATCGCCGCCGAACACGCCGTGCAGCGCGGTCGACAGGGGCAGCGCGTCGAGGTCGAGCGCGGCGCCGACGCCGCTGGCGGCGCAAATGTGGCCCAGGTCGGCGAGCAGGCCATCGGAGACGTCGATGCAGGCGCTGGCATGCCCGCGCAGCGCCACGCCGGCACGCACCCGCGGCGTCGGGCGATCCAGCCGCTCACGCAAGGTGCGGTGCGCCTCGTTGTTCGCATCGAACGGCACCCTGCCCTGCAGCAACTGCAGCCCGCCCGCCGCGCTGCCGAGCGAGCCGGTGACGAACAGCGCATCACCCGCACGTGCGCCGCTGCGGGTCATCGCCTGCCCCGGCGGCACGAAACCGTGCACCGCGACGCTCAGGCAGAACGGGCCGCGAGTGGTATCGCCGCCGACCAGCGCCACGGCATGCTGGCGCGCCAGCTCCCCGAAGCCGCCGGCGAGGCCGTCGACGATGGCCGCGTCGCCGTGCGGCACGGTCAGCGCCAGCAGCGCCCAGGCCGGCACGGCGCCCATCGCCGCCAGGTCCGACAGGTTCACCGCCAGCGCCTTCCAGCCGATGTCCCGCGGCGCAGTGCCGTGAGGAAAGTGCACGCCCTCGACCAGGGTATCGATCGCCACCGCCAGCTGCTGCCCGGCGGGCACCGCGAGCACCGCGGCATCGTCGCCGATGCCAAGCCGCACATCCTCGCGCGTCAACGCGGTGCGGTCGCGGATGCGGTCGATCAGGCGGAATTCCATGGCGGGGACCGTCGGCGTGGGAACATGCAAGCAGAGCATCCGCGTGCACGCGAATGCAAGCCTCGGACAGCAGTCAGGACTCCGTTCCCGCCTGCGGGACAGTCCGGCAGGCGGGTGTGGCGAACAGGCGAGGCTCCGCGTGAGCTTCTCGCAAGACTTCCCCCATCCGCCCTGCGGGCACCTTCCCCCGTGAACGGGGGAAGGATCCAGGTCGCAAGCCCCGCATCCAGGCGTTCCGCCGCGAACGCGGAGGAAGGACGAGGCCGCAAGCCCCGCATCCAATCCTTGCTCCGCGAGCACGGAGGAAGGATCCAGGCCGCAAGCCCCGCATCCAATCCTTGCTCCGCGAGCACGGAGGAAGGGTCCAGGCCGCAAGCTCCGCCTCCGAGCCTTCCCCCGCGAACGCGGAGAAGGTGCCGACAGGCGAATGGGGGCGATCCTGGGTGCGATATCCCGATGCGCCCCGTGCCGGATGGCACGGCGCCGGCGGTCGACGGGGCTGGTTAGAATCGGTTGCCTTCAAGGGAGACCACCCGATGCGCCCTGTCCTCCTGCAATGCAGCCATGCCGTCCAACGCGCGGCACTGCTGGCCGCCCTTGTGCTCACCTGCGGAGCGGCGCAGGCCGACAGCACAGCCTCGCCCGCCAGCGTGCTCAAGCCCGTGCATGCCTTCTTCGACGCCATGGCCCGGCACGACCAGGCGGCGATGCGCGCGCAGGTGCTGCCGGCCGGCACCGCCACGCTGATGCGCGAGGGCAAGCCGGTGCAACTGACCCTCGGCGAGTTCGTCGACCACGTGAAGCCGGGCAAGGAAAAGATCGAGGAGCGCATCGGCCACCCGCAGGTGCTGGTCGACCGGGACCTGGCGGTGGTGTGGGCGCCCTACACTTTCCTGCTCGATGGCAAGCCGCACCATTGCGGCACGGACGTGTTCAACCTGGTGCGGGTGGATGGGCGGTGGCGCATCGCAGCCATCGCCGACAACAGCGGCAAGTGCGCGCCGTAGGGCTTTCGTAGGGTGGGCTTCAGGCCACCGCTCTTCCTGCCACCCCAGCCGGCGGGCTGCAGCCCACCCTGCAGCTAGCGTGCGCCCTTCTCGGCCGCGCGCAGCTCGCCAGCGAGCTTGTCCAGCACGCCATTGACGTAGCTGTGGCCGTGGTCGGCGCCGAAGCGCTTGGTCACTTCGATCGCCTCGTTGATGACCACGCGGTAAGGCACGTCGAGGCGATACTTCAATTCGTAGGCGGCCAGGCGCAGCGCGGCGCGCTCGATCGGGTCGATCTGCTCCACCTCGCGGTCGACGTAGGGTTTGATCGCCACGTCGAGCTCGCCCACGTGCGATTCCACGCCGTGCAGCAGGTCCTCGAAGTATTCGAGGTCGGCCACTTCCATGTCCTGCTCGTGGCGGAACTGGTCGATCACCGCCTTCATGTGGCTGCCCGACAGCTGCCAGGCGTACAGCGCCTGCAGCGCGCGACGGCGGGCGCGCGAACGGGCGGCCAGATCGATGCCTTGCGGAGCGCTCATCACAGCTTCCCGTACAGGTTGGCCATTTCCAGCGCGGCCAGCGCCGCGTCGGCGCCCTTGTTGCCGGCCTTGGTGCCGGCGCGCTCTATCGCCTGCTCGATGGTGTCGGTGGTCAGCACCCCGAACGCCACTGGCACGCCGGAAGCGTAGGCGGCCTGGGCCAGGCCCTTGGCGCATTCGCCGGCGACGTAGTCGAAGTGCGGCGTGGAACCGCGGATCACCGCGCCCAGCGCGATCACCGCCGCGTAGCGACCGGCGTTGGCCAGCTTGTGCGCGGCCAGCGCGATTTCCCAGGCGCCCGGCACGCGGATCAGGTCGATCGCGTCGTCCTTCACGCCATGGCGCACCAGCGCGTCGCGCGCGCCGGCCACCAGCGGTTCGACGACGAAGCCGTTGAAGCGGCCGGCGACGATGGCAAAGCGGCCCGTGGGCGTGGCGAAGTCGCCTTCGATGATCTTCATTGCGAATCCTTGGGCAGACGGGAAGCCCTTGCGGGGCCGGGTATTTTACGCATTTTGCGTACATCCCACAGTTCGCGAGATGCGATCACACATTTCGCGGGATAGTGCATGGCCAGCGTAGGGTGGGCTTCAGCCCACCGCCATTCGGCGCGAAAGGCATGGTGGGCTGAAGCCCACCCTACGGTGTCCGGAGGTGTGGGTAATCGTTGCATTCCAGCCGCGCTTCGCCGCCGGCGACGCGCAACCGCGCCTTGCCGCCGAACGGCAGCGTGAGCTGGCGCGACGCATGGCCGTGCGCCAGGCCGTGGATCACCGGGATGCCGGCCATCCGCGCCAGTTGCGCGAAGGCCTCATCCAGGCCGTAGCCGTTGTCGCGCGGCCCCGGGCGGCAGTTGTGGAAATCGCCCACGACCAGCGCGCGCTGCCTGGCGAGCACGCCGGACAATTGCAGTTGGTAGAACAGCCGCTCGATGCGATATGGCGGCTCGCCCAGGTCCTCGACGAACAGGATGCCGCCTTCGATCCGGGGGAAATAGGGCGTACCGAGCAGGCTGCACAGCACCGCCAGGTTGCCGCCCCACAGGATGCCCTGCACGTCCAGTTCGACGTCGCCCGCGCCGGACCAGGTGGCGACGCTCGTGTCCGAACGGAGCGTGTTCCAGAAGTGGTCCCAGGTGAAGGTCGGCATCGGTTCGGCGCCGAGGTCCGCCAGCAACGGGCCGGCAAAGCTGCGCACACCGCTTTTGGCGTACAGCGCCAGCTGCAGCGCGGTGAAGTCGCTGTGGCCGACCAGCGCAAGGCTCGAACCGGCCAGCCGTTCGCGCAAGGCGCCGTAGTCGAGCTGGCCGAGCAGGCGCGCCGCGCCGTAGCCGCCGCGGGTGGCCAGGGCGATGCCCGGCAGTTCGTCGAGCGTGGCCAGTACGTTGATGTCGCTCGCCCGCTCGGCATCGGTGCCGGCGAAACGCAGTTGCGCGCGTTGCAGCACTTCCTGGCCCTCGACGGTACAGCCGACGTCGCGCAGCCGCGCCACGCCACGCGCCATGACGGCGGGGTCGTGAGCGTAACCGGAGGGGGCGATCAGGCGGATGCGGGCGTGAGGCATGGGCTTGATGGCGGTGGGATGCGCGTCATCCTAAGGCATGTGGAGTTGTACGGCGGCGCTTCGACTGCGGCCTGCGCTCACGATGAACGGCCTTTCTGTGAACCGTTCGCCCTGAGCGTAGGCCTGAAGGGCCGGAGTCGAAGGGCCATGCTCACCTCACACGTACTCGACCACTTCCAGATCGAACCCGGCCAGGCCCACCAGCTTGCGTGGCGTACCCATCACGCAAAGCTTGTGGACGCCCAGGTCGGTGAGGATCTGCGCGCCCAGGCCGAGCTGGCGCCACTCCTGCTGTTGCGCATCCTCCGGCTCCAGCGCCACGGGCTGGCGTTTGAGCCGCGCCAGCAAGGCGTCAGTGGTGTCCTCGCCGGAGAGCACCAGCAGCACGCCGCGGCCCTCGTCGGCGATGCGACGCAGCGCGGCGGTGACGGTCAGTCCGAGGTCTTCGCGCTTCAGGTGGAGCACGTCGGACAAGGTGTTGCGCACATGCACGCGGGTAAGCACGGGCGCACCGTCATCCACCGTGCCACGCACCAGCGCGTAGTGAAGGCCATGCCGGATGGCGTCACGCCAGGCGACCAGCCGGAACGGGCCGAATTCGGTGTCGACCTCTTCCTCGTGCACGCGCTGGATGGTTTTTTCGGTTTCCAGCCGGTAGCGGATCAGGTCGGCGATGGTGCCTATCTTCAACCCATGTTTGGCCGCAAAGACTTCCAGTTCCGGGCGGCGCGCCATCGATCCGTCCTCGTGCAGGATCTCGATCAGCACGGCGGAAGGTTCCAGGCCCGCCAGCGCTGCCAGGTCGCAGCCGGCCTCGGTGTGGCCGGCGCGGGTGAGCACGCCGCCAGGCTGCGCGGTGAGCGGGAAGATGTGGCCCGGCTGCGAGAGGTCCTGCGGCCTGGCGTCGGACTTGACCGCCACCTGGATGGTCCGCGCGCGGTCGTGTGCCGAGATGCCGGTGGTGACCCCTTCGGCCGCCTCGATCGAGACGGTGAAGTTGGTGTGGTAGGGCGAGGTGTTGTCGCTGACCATGGGCTTGAGGCCCAACTGGCGCGTGCGCTGTTCGGTGAGGGTCAGGCACAGCAGGCCGCGCGCCTCGCGGACCATGAAGTTGACGTCCTCCGGCCGCACCATCTGCGCGGCCATGACGATGTCGCCCTCGTTCTCGCGGTCCTCGTCGTCGAGGATCACGACCATGCGGCCGGCGCGGAGGTCTTCGAGGATCTCGGGGATGGTGTTGAAGGGCATGCGTGGAATCCGTGGGTTAGTTATGTCGCTTCTCCTTCCGGAGGAGCTGCCCAAAGGGGCGAATGAGGGTTCGGGCGAGCTCAATGCCGCAGTCCGCCCGAACCCTCTCCCCAACCCCTCTCCCGAGGGGAGAGGGGCTTCAGGTCAGGCGAAGCCGTGCTGTTTGAGGAACGCCTCGTCCAGCCGCGGCGCCTCGCCGCTGCCGATCAGCCGTTCGACGTAGCGTGCGATCACGTCCACCTCGATGTTCACGGCATCGCCCGCGCGCCTGGCGTGGAAAGCCGTGTGTGCCACGGTGTGCGGGATCAGGTTCACGCCGAATCGCGTGCCGGCCACAGCGTTGACGGTCAGGCTGGTGCCGTCGATGCAGATCGAGCCCTTGGCGGCGATGTAGCGCGCCAGGTCCGTCGGCACCTCGAACGTCCAGCGCTGCGAACGTGCGTCGGGCGTGATCGAGACCACCTTGCCCACCCCGTCGACATGGCCGGACACCAGGTGCCCGCCCAGCCGGTCGGCCAGCCGCAGCGCCTTCTCCAGGTTGACCGGGTCGCCGGCCTTGAGCTGACCCAGCGTGGTCAGCGACAGGGTCTCGTTGGACACGTCGGCCGCGAAGCCGCGCTCGTCCAGGCTGATCGCCGTCAGGCACACGCCGGACACGGCGATCGAATCGCCCAGCTGCACGTCGGTGAGGTCGAGGTCGGCCGTGTCGACGTGCAGACGCACGTCGCCGCCGCGCGATTCAAGCCGTGCGATGCGGCCCACGGTCTGGATGATGCCGGTGAACATCAGCGCACCTCCCGGCCGGGGGTGGCGATGCGATTGAACTTGGACATGAAACGTTCTCCGCAAAACCGAAGTGAGAACGCCCCAAGGCATGAAGCCCACGCACGGCCCTGGGAAGCCCTGCGCGAGCGTCTTCTTTCATCCGGACTGTGACCGTCGGCTCCGGCATCGGACCGGATCTGCTGACCTTCCGCTGCGCGGAAGCGCTCGCGGGCTCGTTTCTTGCGAAACCTACCGCCGGTGGGGAATTTCGCCCCGCCCTGAAGACGCGATTGCCGGCCACGCCGGCGGGCGAAGTCTAGCACCGCCCCCGTCCCCGGTAGGAACGCATCCTGTGCGCGACCGCGCGGTACATCGCCACACGGCGGTCACGCACAGGATGCGTTCCTACCGCTCCGGTCGCAATTGCAGGCGGATGTCCTCGCCGACCATCCGTCGGTCCAGCGTACGCAGCCGCCAGCGATCGGCCATTTGGGCCAGCGGTGGCAGGGCCAGCAGCGGACGGGCGGTATCGCCGAGCAGCACGGGGGCGATGTAGAGCAGCAGTTCGTCGACCAGGCCGGCCGCCAGCAACGCCCCACACAACGCAGGGCCGGCCTCGACGTGCAGCTCGTTGACGTCGCGGCGGGCGAGCTCGGCGAGTGCGCCGTGCAGGTCCAGGCCGCCTTGACCTTCCGGAAGCGATACGCGATCGACCCCCGCCAGGTGCGGTGGCACGGGCGCGTCGGCCGCGTGCATGAGCAGGGTCGGCGCCTGCGCGTCGAGCACGTGGCTGCCGGCGGGCGTGCGCAACCGTCGGTCGAGGATCACGCGCAGTGGCGTTACTGGCGAAAAGGCCGCCGCCGCTCCCCCGGCGATCCCGCCGGAGACCAAGTCGTTGCCTGCCCCGGCCATGCCCGCGGAAAACCGCGAGCCGTCTTCGCCTTCCTGCAAACGCACGGTGAGGCGGGGGTTGTCGGCCAGCACGGTGCCACTGCCGGTGAGGATCGCCGAACTGCGCGCGCGCCAGTGCTGCACGTCCGCGCGTGCGGCCGCGCCGGTAATCCACTTCGATTCCCCGCCGGCCAGCGCGGTGCGTCCATCTAGGCTCATCGCGAGCTTCACCCGCACCCACGGCCGTCCACGTTCGATCCGGCTGAAGAACCCGATGTTGAGCTCGCGTGCGGGCTCGCGCAGCAAGCCGGATACCGCCGCAATGCCTGCCGCGCGCAGCTTCTCCATGCCGCGCCCGCGCACTTCGGGAAACGGGTCGTCCGCCGCCACCACCACGCGCGCCACGCCCGCGGCCACCAGCGCGTCGGCGCAAGGTGGCGTGCGGCCGAAGTGCGCGCACGGCTCCAGCGTCACGTAGGCGGTGGCGCCCCGCGCAGCATCGCCCGCTTCGCGCAACGCGAACACCTCCGCATGTGGCCCGCCTGCCCGCTGGTGCCAACCGGTACCCACGACACGCTCGCCGTGCGCGATCACGCAGCCCACGCGCGGATTGGGTTGCGTGGTGCAGAGCCCGCGCTCCGCGAGGCGCAACGCGAACGCCATATGGGCATGGTCGGTGGCGGTGAAGAAGGGCATGGCCGGTCCTGCGTTGGAACACCAAGGGTAACGCCAGGCCATCGGCGCTGGCCTGTCCCCGTCAAATTTGGTACAAGCCTGCGTTTACCCGATGGTCAAGGACGAACCCGCCCATGCCTCACGATACCCGCGGCCTGCATGCCCTGCTGGCCAGCCACCACGCCGGTGGCGACGATGTCAGCATCGAACTGATCGATTCCTCCGACCCGGTGATTAACCTGACCATGCACGCGTACGGCGACACGCAGGTACAGGTAGCGGCGTCGGGGGGCCAGATCTTCATTTCGACCATTCTGGTGCCTGCAGAACAGGTACGCGATCGCGACGGTTTCAATGACGCGTGCATGCGCATCAACCCGATCAACCCGCTCTCGAACCTGGGGCTGACCAGCATCGACGGGCGCGACGTCTACATCGTGTTCGGCGAACTGTCCGCCAATGCCTCGCTCGACGAGGTCGAGGAAGAACTGCAGGCGCTGGCGATGAACACCATTGACGCCGCGCAGGCGCTGAAACCGTATTTCGACTGAGGCGACCATGAGCATCCTGTCCAAGCTCTTTACCCTGCTGCGTGGCGTGGCCACCGAGTCCGGCCAGAAGGTGGTCGACGCCAATGCACTGACCATCCTCGACCAGGAAATCCGCGACACCAGTACCGAGCTCAATCGCGCCCGCGAGGAGCTGACCAAACTGATGGCCCAGGGCAAGCTGGCCCAGCAGAAAATGGACGCGCGTGCCGGCAAGATCGCCGAATACGGGCGCTACATCGAGGGCGCGCTGGCCAAGGGCGACGAAGCGCTGGCGCGCGAGGTGGCCGGCCGGCTGGCGCCGCTGGAAGCCGAACAGCAGACCGACCAGGCCAACCTCGCCCAGCTGGAGCGCTCGATCGGCACCTTGAAGGCGACCATCGGCAAGGCCGAGACCCAGCTCAAGGGCCTGCGCAGCCAGGTCGACACCGTGCGCGCCACTGCCTCGGTGCAGCGGGCACAGGTGGCGATCGCGGCACGCTCGGTCGGCACCGGCAGCAAGATGGGCTCGGCGCTCGAATCGCTCGAGCGCATCAAGCAGCGCCAGGCCGAGACCGCGGCGCGGCTGGAGGCCAGCGAAGAACTCCAGTCGCAGACTGGCGACGCCGATCTCGAGCGCAAGCTGGCCGACGCCGGCCTGCTGCAGGACGGTTCGAGCGCTGACACCATCCTCGCCCGCTACAAGAAACCGGCGCAGCTCGACCACCAGACGGTCGAGGTCCGGCAGATCGAGATGCCGGACCGGGTGCCGTCCAACCGGTCGTAACGTCGAGCAGGGTCAACAGGGGGCCCGGCTTCCAGGACATCGCGCCGCAAGCGGCAGCGCTGCCTTCAGAAGGTGGCCGGGGGACTCCCGCAGGGAACGCGGAGGGGAAACATGTGGACGATCGGGCGCCTGTCTCGGGCACTGGCCCGGCACGTGCGGCGGCTCAGCTGGCTGGCCGTGCTGCTGGCCCTGGTCGCGCACATGCTGGCGACCTGGGCGTTGCTGGCGCTCGCCGGCGAGGGCACCCTCACCGCCGTCGAGGCCTTCCCCTACTACTACATGACCACTGCCACCACCATCGGCTACGGCGACCTGTCGCCGCACACGACGATGGGCCGGCTGGTCGTCGCCTTCCTGTTGATGCCTGGCGCCGTCGCCTTCTTCGCTGCGGTACTGACCAAGACCAGTGCATCGCTGGCCGCCTACTGGCGGCGCCACATGGTGGGACGCATGAGCTATCGAGAACTTGAAGGGCACACGGTGCTCGTCGGCTGGCGCGGGCGCGAGTCCGAGCGGCTGGTCGAACTGCTGCTGTCGGACACCGCCACCGACGACGAAGGCCTGGTGCTGGTGGCGATGGAGGTGGCAGAGAACCCGCGGCCGGAGCAGATGCGTTTCGTCGCCGCGCTCAACTACGCCGACAGCCCCACGTATGCCCGCGCCGCGATCGGTCGCGCGCAACGGGTGATCATCCATCCCCCGGGCGACGATCAGGCGCTGGCCGCGGTGCTGGCCGTGATGGCGCACCAGCCGGCCGCACACGTGGTGGCGCACTTCGACAACGAGGCCGCGCTGCAGCTGGTACAGGCGCATTACCCGCGGGTGGAATGCACGCGGCCGATGGCCGCCGAGGTGATCGCCCGCGCCGCGCAGGATCCCGGCAGCTCCACGCTGACCCGCGAACTGCTTTCGACCGAGACCGGCCCCACCCAGTTCAGCCTCGCCATGCCCGCCGATACCGCAGCGACGGTCGCCCGGATCGCGAGCTGCCTGAAGGAGTGCGGCGCCCTGTTCCTGGGCGTCCGTGAACCGTCCGCCGCCGCGGTGCAGATCAACCCGCCCGACAGCCAGCGCGTCGCCGGCGGCGCCCTGCTCTACTACCTCGCACAACAGCGGCTCGACCCGGCCGTACTCGACTGCCTGCGCACGGTGGCGGCATGAGCCTGATCGACAAGCTGTTCGGCCGCACCCGCGCCGCGCCGCCACCGGTCAGTGGCGTGGCCACGTCGATGCCGCTGGGGCTGCGTATGGGCGGGCGGGTCCACTTCGACCGCATGATGTACCGGGTCGCACCCCGCGCGCTGAGCGCAGAGCTCCCCGCCGGCGACCAGGGCATCGAATGCTACGGCCACATCGACCTGGGCGACGGCTGCGTGATGCACCGTTTCTACCTGGAAGACGACGCCTACCTGCAGGTGATGACCGTCGGCCAGAGCGTCGAATCGATCAAGGCCTTCGTTTTCCACGAAACGGTCAATCCACCCACGCTGGCGGCCTTCCGCGAGTTCGTCGCCAGCCACCCGCACCTGGGTGCCGACGCCGTCGACTACGCCGGGCGACGCTGGTCGCGCGTCACCAGCCCCGAGGGCGGCCAGAAGATTCCGCCCATGGCGTTCGACGAGGTGCTCTACCGCGGCGTGCCGCCCAGGCGCGACGACAGCCTCACGCATTACGCCATGGTCTACGCACGCGACGTACCGCAGCTCGAACGCGAGGAATTGCTGTTGGTGACCGCGGAAGATTCTGGCCCCAACCAGTACTGCGTCACTTACGCGATCGGCCTCGACCTGAGCGAAGCCGACCTCGACATCACCTGAGCCGGACGGCTCGCCACCCAAGCCAAGGAAATGACCCCATGAACCACATCATCACGGCAGAGAGTTTCGTCGCCTTCCTCGCCTACTTCGGCACCGGCCTGGGCGTACTGATCGCGGCGGTCGTGGTGGTCGCGCTGATCACGCCGCATCGCGACTTCACGTTGATCCGGCAAGGCAACGCCGCCGCCGCGACCGCGTTCGCCGGCACTCTGGTGGGCGTCGCGCTGCCGCTGCACGCCGCCATCAGCCATTCGGTAAACTTGGCCGATGCAGCCATCTGGGGCGCCGTGGCGACCGTGTTGCAGATCGTCGCCTACCTGCTCGCGCGCGCCGTGGTCGGTGGCGTGTCCCGGCAGATCACGGAAAACACCGTCTCGGCGGGCATCTTTGCGGCAGGCATCTCCATCGCCGTGGGCCTGATCAACGCCGCCTCGATGACCCCGTGAGGACCCGGCCGATGAAGCGATCCTCCCACCTGCGCCTGACCCTGATGGCCGCGACGCTGCCGGCCGCGCTAGCCGGCTGCGACACCGGTCCCGCCACTGGCACCGTGCTGCGCTCGGTCGATGACTGCCCGACCGTCAAGGACGTGCCAACCGCCCAGTGCCAGGCTGCTTACCAGACAGCGCTGGCCGAGCACCAGCGACTCGCGCCGCGCTTCCACGACTGGAATGACTGCTACCAGCAGTTCGGCGCCTGCTCGCCGGTGGTCAACGATGGGGTGGTCAGCTATTACGTCCCGCCGATGGCGGGCTTCCTGCTCGGCTACGCGGCGGCCCGCCGCAACGACGATCGCGGTTATGCCTACAGTTACAGCGGACACAGCATTCCGCTGTACCGTGACCGCAGCGGTGACTTCTACAAGCCCAGCGGCGACTACGTGTCCGGTCGCTCAGGGACCGTCAAGGGCAACGCTGGCCACGCCACCGCACCGACGCGCGCGATCACCGTCTCGCGCTCGGGCTTCGGGTCCTCCAGCGCGGCGCGTTCGTCGTTTGGCCGGGGCGGTCACGGCGGCCATTTCGGCCACGGCGGCTGAGCTGTCGCATGCGACGCATCGCGATCGCCGAACGCCCGGACTGGCGCGAACAGGCCGCCAACCTGGGCTTCCACTTCCATACCATCGACGGCGAGCGCTACTGGGACGAGCGTGCGTACTACAACTTCACGCTGCGCCAGATCGAGGACGACCTGGAAGAGCCCACGCGTGAACTGCACGAAATGGCGATGGCGCTGGTGGACGAGGTACTGCGGTCGGAGCAACTGCTGCAGCGCCTTGCGATTCCCGAGGCGTACTGGGACTGGATCGTCGGCTCCTGGCGCCAGTCGCAGCCGCACCTGTACGGACGCATGGACCTGGCCTACGACGGCCATGGCCCGGCCAAACTCTACGAGCTCAATTACGACACGCCCACCTCGCTGTACGAGGCGGCCTACTTCCAGTGGTTGTGGCTGGAACAACAGATCGCGGCCGGCCTGCTGCCCGCCGATGCCGACCAATACAACCGCATCCAGGAACTGGTGTGCGAGAGCCTGGCCGGACTTGCCCGCGCCCAGGCGATCGGCAAGCGGCTGCATTTCTCTGCGGTCAAGGAATCGGCCGAGGATCGCGCCACCGTCAGCTACCTGCGCGACTGCGCGCACCAGGTTGGCATCGATACGGCCTACGTCGATATCGAAGACATCGGCATCAGTGCCGAGGGCTGGTTCACCGACCAGGATGACCAGGTCATCCAGACCCTGTTCAAGCTGTATCCGCTGGAGTTCATGATGGAGGAGCGCTTCGGCCCGATGCTGCCCAGCCACAAGATGCAGCTGGTCGAACCGCCGTGGAAGGCGATCCTGAGCAACAAGGGCATCCTGCCGCTGCTGTGGGAGCGCCATCGCGGCCACCCCAACCTGCTGCCCAGCCGCTACGCCGAAGCCGGGGTCGAGACGCCCGCCGGCTGGGTGCGCAAGCCGCTGTTCTCGCGCGAGGGTGCCAACATCGACATCGTCACGGCCGAGGGCCAGACCATCCACTCGCCCGGCCCCTACGCCAGTCCGCTGGCCATCCTGCAGGCGTACCACCCGCTGCCCGGGTTCGACGGCAACTACCCGCTGGTCGGCAGCTGGGTGATCGCCGACCAGCCGGCCGGCATCGGCCTGCGCGAAGACGCCACCCTGATCACCCAGGACACCTCGCGCTTCGTGCCGCACGCGATCATCGGCTGACCGGTCCGCGGCGTAGGGTGGGCTTCAGCCCACCGCTTTCTCCCGCATCAAAGCGGGTGGGCGAAAGCCCACCCTACCGGGTCCGCGCTTATTTGGCAGGCCGCTTGCTGCCGCCCAGCAGCGGCAACTGCAAGGCGTCCAGCCCCGGCAGGTCGCGCTCGAGCTTCTCGATCTCCTCGCGGAACGCCTGCACGTCCTCGAACTTGCGATAGACCGAGGCGAAGCGCACGTAGGCAACCTGGTCGAGCTTCTTCAGCTCGCGCATCACCAGCTCGCCGACCTGGCGCGAGGGCACCTCGCGCTCGCCACTGCGGCGCAGGTCATTGATGATCTCGCGCACGGAATGGTCGACGTCGTGGCTGGCCACCGGGCGCTTCTGCAGCGCGCGCTCGAAACTGGTGCGCAGCTTGCGCTCGTCGAACGCCTCGCGCCGCTCGCCGCTCTTGACGATCGCCGGCAGCTTCAGCTCCGCCGTCTCGAACGTGTTGAAGCGCTCGCCGCATTGCGGGCACTCGCGACGACGGCGCACGGTGGCGCCGTCCTCGGTCAGCCGCGAGTCGATCACGCGGGTGTCTTCGTGCTGGCAGAAGGGGCAATGCATTGGGGGGAATCGTCAATGGGAAATAGGGAATGGCAAAGAGCCAAGCTCGCGGGAACCGCCTTCACGATTGACGATTGACCATTCCCCATTCCCGGCTTCTCAGCCATACACCGGGAACTTCTTGCACTGCGCCTCGACCTTGCCGCGCACCGCGGCGATCACCGCCTCGTCGCCCGGCGCGTCGAGCACGTCGCACAGCCAGTTGGCCAGGTCCACGCAGTCGGCTTCCTTGTAGCCGCGGCTGGTGACGGCCGGGGTGCCCACGCGCAGGCCGGAGGTGACGAAGGGTTTCTGCGGGTCGTTCGGCACGGCGTTCTTGTTGACCGTGATGTGCGCCTTGCCCAGCGCCGCTTCGGCGTCCTTGCCGGTGACGCCCTTGCCGATCATGTCGACCAGCATCAGGTGGTTCTGCGTGCCGCCGGAGACGATCTTGTAGCCGCGCTCGATGATCGTCTTCGCCATCGCCTGCGCGTTCCTGACCACCTGCTGCTGGTAGGTCTTGAAGTCGGGTTCGAGTGCTTCCTTGAAGGCCACCGCCTTGGCCGCGATCACGTGCATCAGCGGGCCGCCCTGGATGCCCGGGAAGACGATCGACTGCAGCTTCTTCTCGATCTCCTCGCCCGCCTCGCCCATCGCCTCGCGATTGGCCACGATGATCCCGCCGCGCGGGCCGCGCAGGGTCTTGTGGGTGGTCGAGGTGATCACGTGCGCGTGCGGGAGCGGGCTGGGGTACACGCCGGCGGCGACCAGGCCGGCCACGTGCGCCATGTCGACGAAGAAGATCGCGCCGACCGAGTCGGCGATCTGCCGCATGCGCTGCCAGTCGACCACCTGCGAGTACGCCGAGAAGCCGCCGACCAGCATCTTCGGCTTGTGCTCGGTGGCGAGGCGCTGGACCTCGTCGTAGTCGATCAGACCGGCATCGTTCACGCCGTACTGCACGGCGTTGAACAGCTTGCCGGAAATGTTGACCTTCGCGCCGTGCGTCAGGTGGCCACCGTGGGCGAGCGACATGCCGAGAATCGTGTCGCCCGGCTGCAGCAGCGCCAGGTACACCGCCTGGTTGGCCTGCGAGCCCGAATGCGGCTGCACGTTGGCGTAGGTGGCGCCGAACAGCTGCTTGACGCGCTCGATGGCCAGGCGCTCGGCCACGTCCACGTATTCGCAACCGCCGTAGTAGCGCTTGCCCGGATAGCCCTCGGCGTACTTGTTGGTCAGCACCGAGCCCTGCGCTTCCATCACGCGCGGGCTGGCGTAGTTCTCCGAGGCGATCAGCTCGACGTGGTCCTCCTGGCGGCGCGCTTCATCGGCGATGGCCTTGGCCAGCTCGGGGTCGAAACCTTCGATCGTGCAATCCTTCGGAAACATGTTCGCCTCGGTGTTGGGGAGCGGGGGATCGGCCGAAAAGTGTAGTCCTCGCAGGGGTTCCCGGCCACTGCGGAGGCTTGCAGCCAGCCTGCGTACAGCGTACCGTACGCCGCACGCTATCCATGGAGCCTCCCGATGGCCCTGACCCGCCGCATGCCTGCCGCGCGCACGCCTGCGCTCGTACGCCGCCTGTACCGCCTGCTCGCGGCCGCCCTGCTGTCGATCCCGCTGGCGCTGTGTGCCGCCACGGTCGAGGGCGCGGGCATCCGGCCGATCAGCTTCCCGGACCCGGTCAACCAGGGCCATACGCCGGGCTTCGTGTTCTACCCCGCCTCCGCGCCGACGCATGGCACGACGGCCGTCGGCCCCTACGACGTCGCCGCCACGCCCGGCGCGCCGGCCCTGGCGGGCGCCTGGCCCCTGGTGGTCATCTCGCACGGGCACGGCGGTTCGGATCTGGGCCACCACGACCTGGCCTCCTATCTCGCGCGGCACGGCTTCGTGGTCGCCACCTTCGAGCAGCCCGGTGACAACTTCCACGACCAGAGCGGCTCGGCCACGTCGAAGGTACTGGTGGGGCGCGCGATCGCGGTGCGTGCGGTCATCGACACGTTGCTTGCGGATGCGCGCTGGAAGCCGCTGATCGACCCGGCGCGCATCGGCGTGGCCGGCTTCTCGGCCGGCGGCTACACCGGCCTGCTGGTCGTGGGCGCCAAGCCGCGCTTCGATCTTTTCATCGGCTATTGCCAGCGTCACCCGGACGACATGGAAACCTGCGGTCCGGCCAAGAAGCTCACGCCGGAGCAGGCCGCCGCCTACCTGGCGGCTATCCAGCATGACCTGACCCGCTGGGGCGACACCGCCGACCCGCGCGTCAAGGCCGCCTTCGTGATGGCGCCGCTGTCGCTGGTCTTCGACAAGGCCGGCGCTGGCGCGATCGATCGCCCGGTCGACCTCTGGTACGGCCAGCACGACCACGTGCTGCTGCCCTCGGAAAACGCGCGGCACATCAAACCGCTCGTTCGCACGCTCGCGCAGGTGCACGAGGTGGCGAAGGCCGACCACTGGGTCTTCCTGGCGCCCTGCTCCACTCGACTGGCGAAGGACGCCGGCGAGATCTGCAAGGACCCGCCCGGCGTGGACCGCGCAAAGGTGCATCAGCGGATCAATGCCAACGCCATGGCCTTCTTCCGCAAGGCGCTCGGCGCGCACTGACATGCCCAAGGCGCTCAGCGAACAGGACGAGGAGGCCTTCCGCGAGCGCATCTGCCAGGCGGCGGCCCGGCTGTTCGTCGAGGAAGGCCCGGCCGCCGTCAGCATGCGCCGCATCGCCGCGGAGCTCGGTTGCGGCACGATGACGCCCTACCGCTACTTCGCCAGCAAGGAGCAGATCGTCACCGCGGTGCGCACGCGCGGCATGCACCGGTTTTCCGAGGCGCTGGAGCGCGCACTGGACACACCCGGCGACGGCCGCACGCGCAGCCGCGCCGTGCGCGATGCCTACATCGACTTCGCCCGCCGCGAGACGGCAACTTACCGGCTGATGTTCGAGTATCCCGAGCCCCGCCGCGAGGATCCGGCCTACCGCGAAGCCCATGCGCGCATGTGGCGCACCGTCGCCGCCCACGTCGAGGTGCTGGTGGCCGAGGGCGCGGTGGAGGCCGATCCGGCGCTGCTCGGCCACCAGATCTGGGCGGCGCTGCACGGCGCGGTCATGCTGGAGATCGCCGGCCTGCTGCCGAACGGTTTCGACGCCGCCTCGCTGCACACCCGCACCGCCGGCACCCTGTTCGAGGCGGCGCGGCCCGGGCGCGGTCAGGCCTGATCCCCGCGGGCGCTTCCCCTGCGCCGGTGCAGCGCCCAGACCATCGCGTAGCTGATCACCATCAGCAGCAGCCACGAGCCGAGCTTCGATAGCGGCACCATCGACCAGCCGTGACGCTGCGCCGGATACAGCCAGGCGCGACTGAAGGTGCCCACGTTCTCCGCCAGCCAGATGAACAGCGCCACCAGTACGAAGCCCAGCAGCAGCGGCATGCGCCGATGCACGCGGCGGACGCGGTAGTGCACCCAGGTGCGCCGGAACAGCCAGGCCAGCGCGACGAACAGCAGCACCCGCGCGTCCGGCAGGTAATGGTGGCTGAAGAAGTTGAGGTAGATCCCCAGCGCCAGCACGGCCGCCGGGACGAAACCCGGATGCCCGCTGAAGCGGAAGTCGAACAGGCGCCAGGCCCGCGCGATGTAGCTGCCCACCGCGGCGTACATGAAGCCGGAAAACAGCGGCACGCCACCCAGGCGCAGCAGCGAGGGCTCGGGATAAGCCCACGAACCGACCGCCGTCTTGAACAGTTCCATCAGCGTGCCGACCAGGTGGAACAGCGCGATTACCCGCGCCTCGCGCGGGCTCTCCAGCCGGCTCGCCAGCAGCGCCAGCTGGATGCCGAGCGCGGCCAGGGTGAGGAAGTCGTAGCGCGCCAGCGGCGCGTCGGCCGGATACCAGCGCCAGGTCGCCAGCAGCAGCGCCACCATCAGGCCGCCGAACAGGCAGGCCGCGGCCTGCTTGAGGCCAAAGCAGAGGAACTCGTAGGCGAAGGCCGCCCACCTTCCGCGGCGCGAGGCCTGATGCGCGACCCACCGGTCCAGCCACCGCAAGCCTGACCGCGCACCGCGCCGACTGCCGATCGCCTCCATCGCCCCGCTCCCGTGCAAAAACACAGAGGGTCGGGGCCCGGACGGCGCGCCGCATGGCAAGACGAGGCCCGATCGGCGATAATTGGCGGTCATTTCCCCGCCTTTTCCGCTCGGACCGCTCCCGCGGCCCGCGGACGCCCTTAAGGGAGCCGCAGCATGCAGTACATCTACACCATGAACGGGGTGAGCAAGATCGTTCCCCCGAAGCGCCAGATCATCAAGGACATCTCGCTCAGCTTCTTCCCCGGCGCCAAGATCGGCCTGCTGGGCCTGAACGGCGCGGGCAAGTCCACGGTGCTCAAGATCATGGCCGGCGTGGACACCGACTTCCAGGGCGAGGCGCGCCCGCAGCCGGGTATCAAGGTCGGCTACCTGGCGCAGGAGCCGCAGCTCGATCCGGACAAGACCGTGCGCGAGGTGGTCGAGGAAGGCGTGCACGAGATCCTCGACGCGCAGAAGCGGCTGGAAGAGGTCTATGCGGCCTATGCCGAGGAAGGCGCGGATTTCGATGCGCTCGCCAAGGAGCAGGAGCAGCTCGAAAACCTGCTAGCCGCCAACGACGCCCACGCGCTCGAGCGCCAGCTCGAAGTGGCCGCCGACGCGCTGCGCCTGCCGCCGTGGGACGTCAAGGTCGGCCCGCTCTCCGGCGGCGAGAAGCGCCGCGTCGCGTTATGCCGCCTGCTGCTGTCCAAGCCCGACATGCTGCTGCTGGACGAGCCGACCAACCATCTGGACGCCGAGTCGGTCGAGTGGCTGGAGCACTTCCTGCAGGATTACCCCGGCACCGTGGTGGCAGTCACCCATGACCGCTACTTCCTGGACAATGCCGCCGAGTGGATCCTCGAGCTCGACCGCGGCCGGGGCATCCCGTGGAAGGGCAACTACACCGAGTGGCTGGAGCAGAAGGACCAGCGCCTGAAGCAGGAAGCGCAGCAGGAGAAGTCGCGCCAGAAGGCGATCGAGAAGGAGCTGGAGTGGATCCGCTCGGCCGCCAAGGGCCGCCAGTCCAAGGGCAAGGCGCGCCTGAACCGCTTCGAGGAGCTGAACTCGGTCGAGTACCAGCGCCGCAACGAGACCAACGAGATCTTCATTCCGCCGGGCGAGCGCCTGGGCAATGAAGTCATCGAGTTCAAGAACGTCAGCAAGTCCTTCGGCGACCGCCTGTTGATCGATGATCTCTCGTTCAAGATTCCGGCCGGCGCCATCGTCGGCGTGATGGGCCCCAACGGCGCGGGCAAGTCCACGCTGATGAAGATGATCATGGGCAAGGAACAGCCCGATTCGGGCGAGGTCAAGCTCGGCCACACGGTCAAGCTCGCCTACGTCGACCAGTCGCGCGACGCGCTCGATGCCAAGAACAACGTGTGGCAGGAAGTGTCCGGCGGCTCGGACATCCTCACCATCGGCAACTTCGAGATCCAGTCGCGCGCCTACATCGGCCGCTTCAACTTCAAGGGTACCGACCAGCAGAAGATCGTCGGCAGCCTCTCCGGCGGCGAACGCGGTCGCCTGCACATGGCCAAGACCCTGCTGCAGGGCGGCAACGTGCTGCTGCTCGACGAGCCGTCCAACGACCTGGACGTGGAAACCCTGCGCGCGCTGGAAGACGCGCTGCTGGAGTTCCCCGGCTGCGCGGTGGTGATCTCCCATGACCGCTGGTTCCTGGACCGCATCGCCACGCACATCATCGCCTTCGAGGGCGATTCGCACGTGGAGTTCTTCCCCGGCAACTACAACGAGTACGAAGCCGACAAGAAGCGCCGCCTCGGCGACGACGCCGGCCCGAAGCGCGTGAAGTACAAGAAGTTGGCCTGAGGCCCGCCTGCTCCTCAGACCCGCCCCTTCCCCCTCCGGGGAGAGGGCTGGGGTGAGGGGCCCCGCTTCAATTCAATCGGCGCAGCGCGAAGCGCCACCTTCGCTCCCTCTCCCCTCCGGGGAGAGGATTGAGGTGAGGGGACCACCCTGGCCTCGGAACATACACATCCACGAGGAACCTTCCATGCACTTCATGCAGTCCCTGCACCAGGCATGGCAGCGCAACAACTCCCTCGTCTGCGTCGGCCTCGATCCCGAGCCGGCCAAGTTCCCCGCGCACCTGCGCGACACTCCCGACGCGGTCTACGCCTTCTGCCGCGCCATCGTGGACGCCACGGCGGACCTCGTCTGCGCCTACAAACCCCAGATCGCCCACTTCGCCGCCCTGCGCGCCGAAGACGCCCTCGAACGCCTGATCGCCCACATCCACCACGCGCACCCGGGCATCCCGGTGATCCTCGATGCCAAGCGCGGCGACATTGGTTCCACCGCACAGCGCTACGCCACGGAAGCCTTCGAGCGTTACCAGGCTGATGCGGTAACGCTCAATCCTTATCTGGGCCGCGACTCGATCCAGCCGTTCCTCGACCGCGTCGACAAGGGCGTGATCCTGCTTTGCCACACCTCCAACCTCGGGGCGGCTGACCTGCAGGACCTGATCGTCGAGAGCTCTGCCGGCGATCGCCTCCCGCTCTACCAACACCTGGCCCGCACCATCGCCCGCGACTGGAACGGCAACGGCAACTGCGCCCTGGTCACCGGCGCCACCTGGCCGGAGCAACTGGCGCAAGTCCGCGCCCTGGTCGGCGACATGCCTCTGCTGGTTCCCGGCATCGGCGCCCAGGGCGGCGACGTCGAAGCCGTCCTGCGCCACGGCCGTACCGCCGACGGCACCGGCCTGATGGTCAGCTCCTCCCGCGCCATCCTCTACGCCGGCAGCGGCGATGACTTCGACGCCGCCGCCCGCAAAGCCACCGAGACCCTGCGCGACCAGATCAACCGCTGCCGCGGCTGAGGCGAGCGACCGCTGCCCGTTCCGTTGCGAACAGGGCGAAGCAAACACCGCTGGACAGGTTTGCACCGCTGACGAGTCGGCACACGCGATCGCCCGTTGCCCACGATCGCGGCAAACTCCTACGCCCGGCGGCACGCGCGGCTGATGGCCCAGCGCTGCGCAATGCCTATCCTTCCCGCTCGCCCACGGGACAAGGAACGGACATGGCAAGCAGACGATGGACGGCGACAGGCATGGCCCTGGCTGCGGTTCTGGCAGGCGCGCCGCGCGCGCGTGCCGGCGACCAGGACACCGTGGTGGCTGTCATGCCGGTGTTCAGCCAGCTTGTCGCGTGGCCGATGCCCTCAGGCTTCGCTCGGGTCAACGAAGAAACCCATGCGAACGACTACCTGTTCGAGGCAGTGCGCGAGGGCGACACCTTGGCTGACTGGTCGCAGATGGTCAGCCTGACGGGAGCCGCCGGCCTGGCCGACTACCCGCAGGTCACGCCACGGGATTTCGCAACCCGCCTCGCGGCAAGCTTCAAGCAGACGTGCCCGGACTCCTATTACGGCATCGAACTGAAGGCCCCGATCGTCGATGACTACCCTACCTACGCCGCAGTAGCCGGCTGCGGAGCGGTCCCCGGCAGCAAACCCGCCCACGGCGAGACAACGCTGATCGTGGTGATCAAGGGCGCGCACGACTACTACACACTGCAATGGTCCGAACGCAAACCCGCGCAATCGGAGCCTCCGCGGATCGATGCCGCGCTGTGGTCGCAGCGGCTGGCGACATTGATGCCGATCCAGGTGTGCGACCGTGTTGCGGGGGAAGCGCCACCTTATCCGAGTTGCACCTCATCTTTCGCCGCGAAGCGCAACGCGCTCACCCAACGCGCGTCCACCGCCGGAAAAGAACCCGCGATCGATTCGAATGCCGTCGAGGCCGGATGGGAAGCTACTGGCTTCACATTGACGCTCCAGCATTATCTTTCCGCGTTGGCATCCACTTGTGATTCGCTGCCCGGCGTATCGGTCGACGGCAAGGGCATCTTCGACATGTGGCAAGAACGCGCCCGCAATGGCGTGTTCCTGGATGCCAGCCGGATGTACCAGACCACACTCCTGGTTGCGGTGCAGAACTCCAGCGGCAAGCAGGCGGCCGATCGCATCCTCGCCGGGCAGATGGCGCTGGTGCACCAGCAGGGCGACGGCGAGGCCGCAAAGCTGCTTGCCGGCACGCCGGCGCAGGTGGCTGAAACGTGTCGCCGCGCTGCCGCCCACGTGACGGCGGGCGAATACGACATCACCGAGAAACTCCCGGTCTACGCCACACTGGACCGGATGGCCCGCGACCTGGCCCCGGATGGCGACAGCGACGCCGGCGCGCCTTGACACACAGCTTTTCGCCGACCGGGGCAACGGCCGCCGGGCCCGCCACGACAGGAACGAACGTGCGATAAAGGGACGCCGCCAGTACCCCGGCGGCGGCGCTTCGCGAGGTCATGCATGGCAACCGATTCATCCTTCGTCGAATACGTCGTCGAACAGGCCGCGCTGGACGAACGCATGACGTTCAAGCGGATGTTCGGCGAGTACGGGATCTACCTCGACGACAAAGTGGTCGCATTCGCATGCGACAACAGCCTGTTCGTCAAACCGGCGAACGCCACGGCGGAGCTGACGGCAAACTTGCCGCGCCGCCCGCCCTACCCCGGCGCCAAGCCCTATCCGGTCGCGGACGAGCTGCTGGACGATTCGGACCAGTTGCAGGCGTTGCTGCTGGCGACCGCGAGTGCCATGCCCGAGCCCAAGCCGAAGAAACCCAGGAAAGCTCGGGAGTGATCACCGCACGGTAAGGGGTAGTCAGTTCGCCGGACGGCACAACGATCGCCCCGCCAGGCGGCTGTCAGAACTGGTCGCTCGCCGGTATCCACGAACTTGAACTGCTGGGCGGCGCGCGCGCGGGCGCGGGCGCCGGCTCGACAGCCTTGCAGCCGGGCGGCAGCGGACCGCCGCTGACGCGCGCAGCGGCGCATTGCGCCGCGTTGTCCAGCTTGATCGGCGCCGCGGGCACGGCGGTCGACGTGGCTTTCGCCGCGCTGCTGGATGCGGTGGGGTCGAGCGATTTCACCGGCGCCAGGTTCAGGCGCTTGTAGAGATCCGGATCCTTGGCGGCCTTCGCGGGCGGGTCGCCGCCGCAGCCGAACAGCGCGATGGGGAACAGCGGGCTGACCTTGCAGTTGATCCGCACGCCGCGCGGCAGATGGAAGGTGTGCTTGATGGTGGTCTTCTCGACCGCATGACGCAGCGCGGTGTCGATGGAGCTTTCGCCTTCGGGCGCCCAGTCCTCTTCGAACCGGGTGGGCCGATAGCCGATGTCGGGCGCGCGATGCTCCATGATCTCGGTGTCTCCGCGCGGTTTGAGCTGGATGTAGCTGCCCAGCTGTCCCTGCCGGGCACCTTCGGCCGCCCCCGGCCGTGTCTTGCCCTGTCTGCCCTCGCCCGGCCCCTTGCCCTGGCCGGTCCTCGGCGCGGGTGCGCCGTCGGCGTCGGCCGTTTCGGGCGCGCCTTCCCGGGCGCCGGGTGTGCCGGTGTCGCTGCCTTGGGGCGTCGCATCGGGAGCGCTGGCAGGCGAGGTCTCCTGCGCGTTTGCGCCGCCCGGGGCCGGGGCGGCCGTTTCGCCGGCAGGCGCGGCGGCCTGCGCCGGCGTGGCCTCGGCCGACGGCGTGGCGGCGACCTGTGGGCGGGCCAGGATGAGCGAGGCTGCGGATGGCGCGGCCTTGGGCACCTCGATGGTGGGCGCCGCTGGTTGCTGCGCGGCGGGCGCCGGTGTGGTCTCCAGCGGAACGGCCGAGAGCTGGGGTTCGGCGAGCTGGATGCTGGGCGCCTGCACGCGCGGGCGTTCGCGCGGAACCAGCGGCGTGGGCGCGCTCACCTGCGGCGCCAGGTTGATGGTGGGCGCGGCCTGTGCCGGCAGCGGGATCGCTTCGATCGCGGGCATGGCCGGCGCGGCCGGCGGTTGCGGGCGGACCAGCTCCACGGTGCTGGGCGGCAGCGCCTTCGTCGGGGCGACCTGGTCGAGCGCGATGCTGGGCGCCGCGATCGGCGGGGCCGCCTGTGCGGGCATGTCGGGCATCGCCAGCGAAGGCGGCGCGGGCATGGGCCGATTGCCTTCGGCCTGCGGCTTGCGCACCGGTTCGGGCTGGAACTTCGGCGGCACCGGGCGCACCGCGGGTGGCGTTTCCAGAGTGATTTGCGGTGGCGTCCCGGCCAGCGGCACGGGCGCGAGGTCCGGCGCCGGCTGTGGGCGTGGCAGCGTGAGTGGAGGGGGCGGCGCGGAGGCCTTGGCGATCTCGATGGTCGCCTTGGGCGCGGTCACGGTGATGACCGGCGTGTCAGGCCTGGAAGGCGTCGGTGTCGGTGCGCTGGGCGGCGCCGGTGTGGCTTGCTTCGCTGCCGCTGTGCTTGTGTTGCCGCGATGGCGCGGCCCCACGCGCTTGGGCGGCGTGCCACGCACCGGCGGCGGGGGCGGCGGCTCGGGCCTGTCGATCAGTCGCACCTGCAAAGGCGCGGTTTCGCGTGGCGATTCCGGCAGTTCGTAGGCGGGACCCAGGATGGCGCCGAACAGCACCATCAGATGCACCAACAGCGTGCCTGCCAGTCCGGCGATGCGCAGGCCACGGTCGCGCGGCCGTTCGGCACGCCGGCGGCGGTAGACGAGGGCTTGCGCCGCCGCCTCGCGCGGCGAGCGCAGCATGACCACCGGGCGCGCGTCGGCGGGCGAGTCGCTCGGCTTGTCCGCGGGGGGCAGGGGCATGGCGAAAGTGTAGCTTGCGGGGTGCTTACGCCGTGCGCCGTGAACGGACGCAGCGGCGGGCGCGGGATTCACCCGCGGCTGCGGCGGTGCCGGGCTGGTGCGCGGAACCGGTCGCCCACCAGCGGTCTTTCGCAAGCGTCCGGTGGATGGGGCGCAGCAGCGTCACGGCTTGGGACAGTGCACCGGTGGTGGCTTGCCAGCCTGCCGGGCTTCCCCGCATTCGGCATCGACGGCGCGAGCCGGCGTGTCGGTCGGGCAGCCGTGGGGCAGCGGCTTGCCAGCGCGATAGAGGGCAATGCATTCGGACAACGTGCGGGCGGGTGGTGCCAGTTCCTTCGCCAGCGGGGCGGGGGCCATGTCGAGGCGCTCGTCGCCGTCTTTCTTCGAGGGGGGCGCCGGCGGCATCGTGCAATCAGGCGTGGGGATGCCGAACAACGTCCTGCACTTGAGGTGGATACCGTGACCCAGGCTGACCGACTTGTGTTCGTTCGTGTGGGTCGCGCTCATCGCGCGGCGCACGCCCTGGCCGATGATCGTTTCGTCCGGCGGCGGGAAATATTCCTCGAAACGCGTGGCCTTGTACCTGATCGGCGTGTCGTGGCGCATCACCTGGCTGTCGCCCTGCGGCATGCGCTGGATGTAGCCGGGCGTTGGCGTGGCGGTCGTGGCCGGACCCGCAGGCAACAGGGGTTGGCCGGTGCGGTCATAAAGCCGGGGCGTGACGGCGGTCGCGGCGCTGGGGGCGGCAGGCAGGCTGGCAGTCATCGCATCGCTGCGTGGCCGTTCGCGGGCAGGGAGCGGCAACGTGGCAGGAGTCCGCTTCGGAAGGGCCGGCGGTGATGGGGGCAGCGCTGCGCGCGGACGCGCGATCAGGCGCACCTGCAGCGCTTCGCCTGGGCGCACACGCACGATTTCACGCGCGGGCCGTGGTTGCATCTCCCACCACACGATGATGCCGAACAGCCCGTGCAGCACCAGCATGAGCGCCAGCGCGAGACGGAAGCGCCAGGGCTCGCGCGGCGGCATCCGCTCCTGCCAGGCGCGCAACAACGCGCGCGTGTCCTCGTCCAGCGGCGCCAGACCGGTGCGGGGCGAGGGAGCGTGCCAACGGTGGGGTTCGACCTGCGGTGGGGAAACGATGGGAAAGCTCCGTGCGTCGGGAAGCGGGCCGTCGCATGCCCACCTTCGCAAGACCATCACGTTTCCAAGGGGTTCCCGGTCGCATGGCATCTTGACCGCGCGGTCCGATCGCACAAGGCTAGATAAGCGGCACCCGCCGCACCCCGCCATGACCGCCCCCGCCCGCGCTTGCGCGCTTGAGGACGACCATGACGGCCCGCCATCGTCAGCCGCCTGAGCGCGGCCTCGTGCGGCGCCGTTCATGCCGATGCGAGTCCCGCGCCTTGCCAGAGGAGGGACGTCTCGTGTCGCACAGCACGGAAAACATCCGCAACATTGCGCTCGCCGGCCACGCCGGCAGCGGCAAGACCACCTTGTTCGAAGCCCTGCTGCATGCCGGCGGCGTGATCCAGACGCCCGGCTCGGTCGAGCGCGGCACCACCCAGTCGGACACCGACGCGCAAGAGAAGGCGCGCGGGCATTCGATCGACAGCGCGATCGCGAGCATCGACCGCGACGGCTGCCACATCAACCTGATCGACACCGCCGGTTACGCGGACTTCCGGGGCGCCACGCTGTCCGCGTTCGCGGCGGTGGAGACGGTGGCGATCGTGGTCAACGCCAGCAACGGCGTCGAGCACGGCACGCGACGCATGATGGCGCATGCGCGCGAGCGTGGGCTTGCGCGCGTGCTGGTGGTGAACAAGATCGATACCGAGGGCGCGCGGCTGGCGATGCTGGTCGACACGCTGCGCGACGAGTTCGGCCCGGAATGCCTGCCGGTGAACCTGCCCGCGCAGGGCGGCACGCAGGTGCTGGACTGCTTCTTCCACGGCGACGGCGCCACCGACTTTTCCTCGTTGGCTGCGGCGCACCAGCAGATCCTGGACCAGGTGGTCGAGATCAACGAGGCGACCATGGGCGCCTACCTCGACCAGGGCGAAGGCGCACTCAGCCGCGAGCAGTTGCACGACGCGTTCGAACAATGTCTGCGCGAGGGCCACCTGGTGCCGATCTGCTTCGTCAGCGCGCGCACGGGCGTGGGCGTCACCGAGTTCCTGGAGCTGGCCGGACGCCTGCTGCCCCATCCGGCCGAGGGCAATCCGCCACCGTTCGCCGATGGGCAGGGCGAGGCGATCACGGTCGATGGCGACCCTTCGAAGCATGTGATCGCGGATGTCTTCAAGATCGTCAACGATCCGTTCGTCGGCAAGCTGGGCGTGTTCCGCGTGTGGCAGGGCACGATCCGGCGCGACACGCCGTTGTTCGTGGATGATTCGCGCAAACCGTTCAAGGTGGGCCACCTGTTTCGCCTCAACGGCAAGGCGCACGTGGAGATCGAGCAGGCGATCCCGGGCGACATCGCGGCGGTGGCCAAGGTGGAGGAGATCCACTTTGACGCCGTGCTGCACGACTCGCACGAGGAGGACGGCATCCACCTCGCGCCGATGGATTACCCACACCCGATGTTCGCCCTGGCACTCACGCCCCGGCACAAGGGCCAGGAGCAGAAGCTCTCGCAGGCGCTGGTGCGGCTGGCCGAGGAAGACCCGTGCCTGCGCATGGAACATCACAAGGAGCTCAACGAAACGGTGGTGCGCGGGCTGTCGGAGCTGCACCTGAAGGTGATGCTCGAACGCATGCGCGAACGCTACGGCGTGGAGGTGGACACGCATCCGCCGCGCATCGCCTACCGCGAGACCATTGCCGCGCATGCCGACGGCCACCACCGGCACAAGAAGCAGACCGGCGGCGCCGGGCAGTTCGGCGAGGTGTTCCTGCGCGTGGACCCGCTCGACCGGGGCGCCGGCTTCGAGTTCGTCGACGAGGTCAAGGGCGGCGTCATTCCCAACCAGTTCCTGCCGGCCATCGAAAAAGGCGTGCGCCAGGCGATGGAGAACGGCGCGGTCGCCGGCTATCCGATGCAGGACCTGCGCGTGACCGTGTACGACGGCAAGTACCACCCGGTCGATTCGAAGGAGGTGGCGTTCGTCAGCGCAGGCCGGAAGGCGTTCATCGACGCGGTAGGCAAAGCGCGGCCGATCGTGCTGGAGCCGATCGTGGATGTGGAGGTGGCCATCCCCGAGGCCAGCGTGGGCGACGTCACCGGCAGCCTTTCGGCCAAGCGCGCGCGCATCATGGGGACCGACACGCAGCGTGGGGGCGAACTATTGATCCGCGCGCAGGCGCCGCTGGCGGAGTTGACCGACTACCCGACCGAACTCAAGGCGATGACCGGGGGACAGGGGCGCTACAGCCTGGACCTGTCGCACTACGAGCCGGTGCCGCCTCCGGTGCAGAGGCAGCTTTCCGAGGCGTGGAAACCGCATGTGGAGGAGGACTGAGGGCTGGGGCAAGGCCTTCCCCCATCCGCCTGTCGGCAGTTTCCCCCGTGAACGGGGGAGGGCTCGCTGGACGTATCCCTCGTCCCGGCCACATCCCTCATCCTGGTCCTTCCCCCGTCACACGGGGGAAGGTGCCCGAAGGGCGGATGGGGGAAGCCTCGCCTCGGCCATCACACTACGCCGCCAGCGCCTCGATCACTGCCTTGGCGAACGCCGGAATGTCGTCGGGCTTGCGGCTGGTGATCAGGTTGCCGTCGCGCACGACCTCGCGGTCCTCCCACTTCGCGCCGGCGTTTTCCAGGTCCTGCCTCAGCGACGGCCATGAGGTCACCTTGCGGCCATCGACCTGGCCCGCGTTGATCAACGTCCACGGCCCGTGGCAGATCGCCGCGACGGTCTTGCCGGCCTTGGCGAACGCCTGCACCAGTTCCACCGCGGCCGGCTGCGTGCGCAGCTTGTCGGGGTTGATCACGCCGCCGGGCAGCACCAGCGCGTCGAAGTCGGAAGCATCGACATCCTCCAGCTTCATGTCCACCGGCACGCTGCCGGCCCAGTCGCCGCCCTTCCAGCCCTTGATCTCTTTGGCGTCGCCGGGGGCGACGACCTGCACGTCGGCGCCGGCTTCCTCGAGCAGGCGCTTGGGCTCGGTCAGTTCGGAATATTCGAACCCGTCGGTGGCGAGCACGGCGATGGCGCGGCCGCTGAGCTTCTTCGATGGCGTCATGGTGGTCTCCTGCAGACGAAGCGGGGGAGCATGACGTCTGGTGCATGCGCAAGGCGTCTTGAGCATGTCATCCGGGCGTTAGTGCCGCAGGTGCAGGAGCTCACTTGTGGGCGATGCTTTTGGTGGCCGTGGCGAAAGAGCATCGCCCACAAGTGCGCTGCGACAAGCGCGGATCAGCGCTTGGGCTTGAGCAGCGTCCCGGTGCAATCAGGCGAGCCGCACAGGCACTGCCAAAGCTTCTTCAGCCGCGCGGTGTAGGGCACGTCCAGCACGATGCCGTAGTCGTAGGTCAGCTCCTCGCCCGGCTTGATGTTGCGGATCGCCTCGATCAGCACGCGGTCCTTGCGCGGATCGCCGCTTTCGCTTTCCTCCACCACCGCGCGGCAGTTGGGCGCACAGCTGTGGTTGATCCAGCGCGCGGTATTGCCCTTGCGGTTGGCGTCAATGATGTAGTCGTCGTTGAGCGTGAACAGGAACGTGTGCCCGGTCTCGCCGCCGTCGCCATACATGTCGTCGGCCTCGGCGTGAGTCATCAGTGTGCCCTTGTACTCGACGATCTCCTCGCCCTTCCTGATCGGTGCGGTGGCGAACACGCCATTGCCGTGGATGGGGGAGCGGCGTGCGACGTAGCGGCGTGACATGCGTGGGGAACCCTTGGGGCGAAAGACGCTGATGATGCCCGTTCGCCGCGCACCGCGAAACCACGCCAACCGTCGCGTCCGCCGTGCGGCTGACGCGGACCGGCCGGCTATGGTTAGAATCAGGAATTCGAACGATCGTTTGGAGAATCCCACGATGCGTTTCCTGCGCTGGATCGTCCCGCTGTCGCTGGCCCTCGCCCTGATCGCCTGCGGCCCGCCCCGCAAGAGCGTGTTCCCGCCCACCGTGAGCATCCAGCAGCTGGAGCTTGCGCCCGGCGGCGCCTGGCGGCTGACCGTGCGCATCCAGAACAACAGCTACGCCGGCATGGATTTCACCGCCCTGGACGCGCAACTGGCGATGGCCGACAGCGTGCCGGTGCGCGTGCATGGGAACTTCGAACGCGACATCCCCGCCTTCGCCGGCGACTCGGTGCAGATCGACGTGCTGCCCACATCGGCCATGAGCAAAGCCTTGGCCGCCAGCGCCGCCAGGGGCAGTGCCGGCGCCCTGCCTTACACGCTCTCCGGCAGCGTGCGGGCCAAACCCGAACAGGAGAAGTCGCCGCGGGATTTCGACTTCTCCGGCAAGGACTGGCTCTCGCCGGTGCCCGGTATCGCCAACACCTGGCGCTGACTGCGCGCCCGCACACACCGCCATGGCGGGCCGAAGCCCGCCCAACGCTTGATCCGAGGAATGACCGATGACGATGTACAAGGCCCCGCTCGACGACATGCGCTTCGTGCTGCACGACCTGTTCCGCGCGGAGGCCACGCTGACGCCGCTCGCCGGCGGCGAGGGCCACACCCGCGACCTGCTCGATGCGGTGTTGGAAGAAGCCGCGCGCTTTAACGAACAGGTGCTCGCCCCGCTCAACGCTTCGGGCGACGCCGAGGGTTGCCACTTCGACAAGGCCACCGCCACCGTCACCACGCCGAAGGGCTTCAAGGAGGCCTACCGCACCTACGTCGAGGGCGGCTGGGCCGGCCTGACCATGCCCGAAGCGATGGGCGGCCAGGCGCTGCCGGAAGTCGTCGGCGTGGCGATGAAGGAAATGCTCGACTCGGCCAACCTCGCCTGGGGCAACTACCCGCTGCTCAGCCAGGGCGCAGCGCACGCGCTGCAGCTGCACGGCGACGACTGGCAAAAGGAAGTGTTCCTCAAGCCCATGGTCGAGGGCCGCTGGTGCGGCAGCATGTGCCTGACCGAGCCGCAGGCCGGCTCCGATCTGGGTCTGCTCAAGACCCGCGCCGAACCGGGCGCCGACGGCAGCTACCGCCTCACCGGCACCAAGATCTTCATCACCGCCGGCGAACACGACCTCACCGAGAACATCGTGCATCTGGTGCTCGCCCGCCTGCCCGACGCGCCGGCCGGCAGCCGCGGCATCTCGCTGTTCGTGGTGCCGAAGTTCAAGGTCGCGCGCGACGGTTCCATGGGCGAGCGCAACGCGGTCGCCGCCGGTGCGATCGAGCACAAGATGGGCATCCACGGCTCACCCACCTGCGTGATGAATTTCGACGGCGCCGAAGGCTGGCTGATCGGCCAGCCGCACAAGGGGCTGTTCGGGATGTTCACGATGATGAACGCGGCGCGCCTGGCGGTCGGCGTGCAGGGCATCGGCCTGGCCGAGCGCGGATTGCAGAACAGCCTCAACTATGCGCGCGAGCGCCTGCAGGGCCGTGCGCTGAGCGGCCCGGCCTACCCCGACAAGCCGGCCGACCCGCTGGTGGTGCATCCGGACGTGCGCCGCATGCTGCTGACCCAGCGCGCCATCGTCGAGGGCGGCCGCGCGCTGATGCTGTACGCCGCGCTGCAGCTGGACGTCGAGGAGCGCGCCGCCGACGAGGCCGCGCGGGCGAAGGCCGGCGAGCTGGTGGCGTTCCTGATCCCCATCGTCAAGGGCGTGCTCACCGAGCTGGCGCAGGAGAGCGTCAAGGAGGCCGTGCAGGTCTACGGCGGGCACGGCTACATCGCCGAGAACGGCGTGGAGCAATTCGTGCGCGACGCCCGCATCATCACGCTGTACGAGGGCACCACCGGCATCCAGGCGATGGACCTGCTGGGCCGCAAGATCATGCAGCTCAAGGGGACCGGCTTCCGCCACTTCCTGGAGGAGATCGGCGGCTTCTGCCAGCAGCACGCCGGCGACGCGGCGCTGGGCGAATTCATCGCCCCGCTGTCGAAGGCGGCCAGGGAATGGCAGGCGCTTACGATGGCGGTCGCCGAGCGCGCGCAGGCCAACCCGGAAGAGCTCGGCGCGGCGGCGGTGGACTACCTCTACTACGCCGGTTACGTGGCGCTGGCGTACATGTGGGCGCGCAGTGTGGCG
>NZ_JAGJRS010000008.1 GCF_017837635.1 Frateuria flava | reverse complement strand
AAGGTGTAGCTGGAGGCCTGGAAGACCGCGCCCCAGCTCACCGTGTAGCTGCCCGTTCCATTGGTGCCAGGGGCACTCAGGCTCGGCGCCGCGCTGGGCGGGTTGTACACGTCGCGTTGAACGGCGTTGACCCAGGCGCTGCAGGCGTAGGGGTTGCACGCATGCACGGCATACGAGTGCATGGAAAGCGGCCCGTCGTAGACGCTCTCCACCTCTTTGGACGTACCGGTCGTGCTACCCACGACGCTACCGGTGTCGGCATCCTTGACCTCGTAGTACGTGGCGCCAGCGGATGCCTGCCACACGACCGTCAGGGTTTCGAGCTTGGGATTGACGCGCAGGTCGTTGGCGTACACCCCCGTGGGCGCCGGTGGCGGGATGGCGATTGCCACGGTCGCGACCGCGCCATAAGGCCCGCAGCCGGTTGTATTGCACCCAGTAAGTGAACCTGACCCCGTTAGCTCCCCAGCTCACCGTATAGCTGCCCGTTCCATTGGTGCTGGGGGCACTCAGGCTCGGCGCCGTGCTGGGCGGGTTGTACACATCGCGCTGGACAGCGCTGACCCAGCCGCTGCAGGCGTACGGGTTGCAGGCACGCACGGCATACGAGTGCATGGAAAGCGGCCCGTCGTAGACGCTCTCCACCTCTTTGGACGTCCCGGCCGTGCTGCCCACGACGCTGCCGGTGTCGGCATCCGTGACTTCGTAGTACGTGGCGCCAGCGGATACCTGCCACACGACCGTCAGGGTTTCGAGCTTGGGATTGACGCGCAGGTCGTTGGCGTACACGCCCGTGGGCGCCGGTGGCGGGATGGCGATTGCCACGGTCGCGACCGCACCATAGGGCCCGCAGCCGGTTGTATTGCACCCAGTAAGTGAACCTGACCCCGTTAGCTCCCGTTCCGGTGGTCGAGCGTCCACACCCACCTGGCCCGCGCGAGCGACCCGCTCGTTGCGCCCCATCCGCTTTATTTGGGCATGGGCAAGAATGCACGGGACCGCGCGATTGCTTATAGAGCCTGGCTGGACGCCGGCATCACTATCGAAGAGCTCCAGCGCCTGCGTACCTACGCCCAACAAGAACGTGTCCTTGGTGACGAACGCTTCCAACGGATGGTCGAAGCAACACTGGGGCGACCCGCCGTCAGCCGACCGCGCGGCCGGCCAAGGCGTGCCACAAGTGACGAAAGCTAGTTGCCCCGGCTCAACTTAATTACCTACGTCCCCTTTAATTGCCGGGCACCCCGGCGTCGGCCTGCTTGAGGATCGAGACGATATGCGTCTCGGTGAACTTCGACTTCTTTATGGAACCTCCTGGCTCGGAAACGATGCCAAAAAGTTCTACTTTCGAGATGTCTGCCTAGTGGGGGAGCTTACGCCGGTGCCGGTGCAACCTCGTACCGATTAAATTTTCTACGCCCCATTTAATTTAACGGATGATTGAAATAATACTGGGCGGGCCGCTACCAGCCGACCATGGCACGTCATAGTGGACAAGATTTAACTACTCCCACCCCTTTTTATTGACCCTAAGAGGCAACCTTCAATACTATCAGTAGCGCAGCGGATTCCGCAAAAAAGTACGTGGCCATCCTGATGACCAATATTCTCCCATTAACCGCACATACCTTAAGAACCAATACGACATTAAGAAATACCCAAAGCGTGAGGAACGAGTAAAAAGCAAAAGTTCCCGCACTGAACAGCTCGCGCCCAGCCACCTCCCCAAAGAAGATCATGGGCAGCCAGAACAAAGTAATCAGAAGTTTTCTTGACAACTTATTCACCTACTTTTGGTGGCGGAAGGCGTTCACTGGCCGGAACCTCATCGGCGCATACCCCATGCTCACATCCACCAAGATCGTCGACATGAGTCATTGCTCCGGCAAAAAAAGTCCAAGGGGTTGCCTCCGCGAGGCCGCTTTTGCTAATGCTCAAAGTTTTGAGGGATAGCTTTTTTAGCAATGCCTTCGATGCTTTATCATCAACCCATTTGAGAACTTTTTTTGACAACGTGTTTCGAAATATTGTTCGCCCCGGGGGGAGCTTAAATATCGGTGATATTGAGGCCACCGACAATATGCCAGAAGCATTGGAGGAGGGTTTATTGGACGACGACGAGCTTGCCTGCACGTAAGCGGCAATGCTCGGCTGAATACATCCCCCGCAATCGGCTGTATCGCGCATCCTCTGGACCTGCGGGGACACGGGAAGTGGCTTAGGCATTGATGGTTCATCATCGTCCGAGCATGGGCCGCGTTGACCTTCGCACGATTCACCAAACGGATCAAAGTTGCCTACAGGCTCGTTATCTGCATAGGAAAATCTGTTAAATGTCGCCACTTCGCCTGCAAGAACGGGAACGGGATCCACGCTAAGGAACCGCCCGACCTCCGGATCGTAATACCGCTGCTGCATGTAAACGAGCCCGGTATCCGGATCCTCCACATGCCCCGTATACCCCGGCCCCGCTGCCACCGGCCCCGCCTGCTGCTTGCCATAGGGCCGATAGTCGTACCGCGCGATGATGTTGCCCTGCGCATCCTCCCGCGCCAGCACCGTGCCCTGCACATCCGTCAACACGTACGTCGTCGTTTCCGCCGCCGGCGCCGGGCCACCCCAGCACAGGCTCAGCAATGTCAGCACGACCGCCGCAACGCGCGCCCACGCCGCGCCTCTCCAACCTGATGCTTTCACGATTGCTCCCTCCCTGATCCACGGCCGGATCGCGCCAACGCGCTTGCCCTCCCCCTCCCGCCTCATAGCTTCACCGCCGTCACCGGGCTGGACCACGCCGAGCAGCCGTTGGCATCACAGGCACGTGCCGTGACGCTCTGCCCGGAATGACTGACCTCGGTGGCCGGGATGGAGAGCGTCGTGACGTTGAAAGTCTTGACCGCTCCCGTGACCGTATCGGTCGCCCGTACCTCATACCGCGTCGCACCGGTCGCCCCGTTCCAGCTGGCGGTGAGGAACCACGCGTAGGTCGGCTCGGGCGGTGGCGGCATCATGCTCGGCGAGACGTCCGTCGAACCGGCGGGGGCCGCCTTGAGCGAGGGGGCGCTGGCTATCGCACTGAACCCCGTGCTGACCCACCGTACCTGCGCCGTCACGCCCGTCACGTTGGTGACGATCGCTACCGTGACGGTCACGGTGGCGCTCCACGGCCCATTGCCACCGCTGTTGGAGGCCATGACCCGATAGCGGTAGCTCGCAACCGCCTTGCCGCTGAACGACCTGGACGTGCCGCCGCCGCTGTAGACCGTGGACCAGGCACCGCCGTTGACGCTCTCCTGCAAGGTGTAGCTGGAGGCCTGGAAGACCGTGCCCCAGCTCACCGTATAGCTGCCCGTTCCATTGGTGCTGGGGGCACTCAGGCTCGGCGCCGTGCTGGGCGGGTTGTACACATCGCGCTGGACAGCGCTGACCCAGCCGCTGCAGGCGTACGGGTTGCACGCACGTACGGCATACGAGTGCATGGAAAGCGGCCCGTCGTAGACGCTCTCCACCTCTTTGGACGTACCGGTCGTGCTGCCCACCACGCTACCGGTGTCGGCATCCTTGACTTCGTAGTACGTTGCGCCAGCGGACGCCTGCCACACCACCGTCAGGGTTTCGAGCTTGGGATTGACGCGCAGGTCGTTGGCGTACACGGCCGTGGGCGCTGGCGGCGGAATGGCGATCGCCACGGTCGCGACCGCGCTATAGGGCCCGCAACCGACTGCGTTGCAGCCCCTGACCCGGTAGCCGTAGTGCGCGCCGTTGGTGACGCCGCTGACGACCGTAGAGCGGCTGGCGCCGTTGTACCGGGCGCCCCAGGCGCCGGCATCCTGCTGCTCCTCCAACTCATAGCGGTCGGCGTTCGCCACGGCACTCCAGCTGACCGTGTAGCTGGCCTGGCTGCTTACCGACGGAACGCTCAGCGAAGGCATTGCGGTAGGTGCATAGAGCACGGTTACCGGCTCGGACGCTGCCCATCCCCGGCTGCCGTAGCTGCTCTTGGCCGCGACGCGGTAGACATAGCTGCCTACGGCAAGCCCGGACCGCGAGATCGACAGCCCGGGCGTGTCCGTTGCGATACGCACCCAGTTGCCGCCGTCCTGCTGCTGATCGACGTCGAAGCGGGTTGCCGTGCTTGGCCGTGTCCAGCTGACAGTGAAACTGGCGCTCTGCAGGCCGGTTGGCACGGTGACGGTAGCCAACTGCGGCCAGACCCCCATCGCAGGGGACTCACGCCAATCGCTGCACTCTTGCGTGCATGCACGCACCCGATACAGGTAGCTGCCGGCAGCCTGCCCACTGAAGCTCTTGCTGTTGACAGTGCCGCTGTAGACCTCGTGCCAGCTGGCACCGCTGTCCGGGCTCTCCTGCAACTCGTAGCGCGCCGTGGGAACCTGGAACCATCCCACGGTATAGCTGCCGTCATTCGGGGCATTGCTGAAGTAGATGTTCGCTGGTGGGTTGAGCACCAGGTCGCCAACGTTGCGATGGACTTCGGCCAGCAGCTTGCGGCCAAGGTAGACGTAGTCGGTCTCAACGTTGGCGGCCGCATCAAACTGGTAAAGCAGGCGGCCGTCGGTGGTGTAGAGGTAGTAGACGTCACCGGTCGGGCTTGTCTTCTTGATCCGACGTCCGTGCGCATCGTAGGCATAGGCGCTTCCACCTACGACCTGGGTCAGCCGGTTGGCCTTGTCGAACACCAGGCTGGTGCCGTCCTTTTGCGTGACATTGCCCTGGGCGTCGTAATGGAAGGTGTGCAGCGTGGAGCCGTTCGCCGTTATCTGCGCGAGATGGCGATACCCGTCGTAAACGTAGCTGCGGTTTAGGCCATCGCTACTGAGCTGCCGCAGGTTGTTCAACGGATCGTAGGCATAGGTCTCCGTACCCCACAGGCCCGTGGCCTGGGCGAAGGTGAGGCGATTGAGGTCGTCGTAGCCAAAGCTTTTGTCTCGCCGATCGTCAAGGGCGTCCACGATCGTCAGGTTGCCGCTGGGATCGTAGGTGTACTGCTGCGACAGCACCGCTTCGGGCGCGTGAGGGTCGGACGATGGATGGAAATAGTTGAGGCTTCCAAGGATCTGGCGCTCGTTTTCCACGCCCATGTATTCCGTGCCGTCACCCAGGCGGTAGTACTGCACGTTGCCGCTGGGGAAATAGACGATGTCGGCGGCGTAGACGCCCACCTTGGACGGGCGGCCCATGGCATCGGGCGCGTAATCGAGCTCCTTGCCATCAGGGTAGGTGATCCTGGAAACGCTGCCGTATCGATCATGGCTGTACGTGATCGGCCATTGATGGCCCTCGACGTCGAGCGACTCGGACTTCATCTGCCCCAGGGCGTTGTAGCCGTACGTCCAGATCGAGAACCCGGAACACGTCTCGGCGGTCCAGCTCACGGCGCCGGAACAGGCCTTGTCGATCTGCCCCGTTGCGAGGTAGTGGAAGGCGACACCGGGTGTCCCCTGCGGATAGAGGCTGGAGAGCACCCGGTTCATCGGATCGTAAGCGCGGGTTGTTCTGGCCTCCGGGGGAACAAGAGTCCGCCCGCAATCGGCTTCGGTACCCGTCGTAGGCGCCGGGAGACTCAGGCCTGCTGCGCTCCAGGCCAGATTGCCTGCCTCGTCATAGGCCAACACTTCACTGCCGCTCTCCGGCTCGATGGTGCGGCACAGTCGCTGCTGGTCGTCGTAGACCAGCGTCTTGCGTTCGTCCTCGGTGAACCCGTTATAGCTACCGTATTGGCGGATCTCCGTGGGATTGCCGTAGATGTTGCGGGTAATTTCCTGGGACACGCCCGCAGGCGCATCGACCGTGACAGGGCTTTCGTAGACGGGCTGGTCGAAGACCTGGTAGCGGGTGATGGTCGCCTTGTTCCTGGGGTCGGTCACCTTTCTGCGCGCCCCGGACAAATAGGCCACGGAGGTGCTCAAGGCGCCCAGCTCGGAATCCTGTTGCGTAAGGGTCAGTCGCCCGATCGGGTCGTAGAGGCTGTGGACGCCCGTGCCTAGCGCTGACAGGTCGGGAGTACCACTGGCGGGATAAGACTGGAGCGTGGTCAAGCCCTTGTAGTTGTAGTCGACGCGCACGTTGCTGTGGGAGTCGCCGCGTCCTTCCATGTAGCTGTCGGTCAGAACCGGCTGGAGCAGCGCATCGAAGTAAGTCACCTGGCGTTGATCGCCCTTGCTGACGACGCGCCGCCAGTGGTTGGCAGCCACCCCGCGCTCAGCGCTATTCACAAACTCATAGCTGAACGTTCTGGGGTACCAGGCCTGCTCGTCTGCGCCGGGATAGTCGATGCGGGCCAAGCGGCCGATTGCGTCGTAGCCGTAGGAAGTCGTGGCGCCGGCCTGATCGGTGATGCTTTTGATCTGGCCAAAGTCATCCACCACCAGGCGTTGATGCGTGCCGTCCGGATAGTCAATCGTCTGGGGGATGCCGCGCTTGTAGCTATCCAGCGTCGTGCTATTTCCTCTGCCGTCGGTAAAGCTCGCCAACTGGCCTTGCGCATTGAAGGCGTAGCTCATCACCGTCTGGCCGAAATGCGCGCGGCTGGCAAGGGTAAGGTTGCTGGTGTTGTACGTGTACTCGTCCACGACCTTGCCGGTGGTCCGATTGGTCACCCGCTCGGGCAAGCCAAACACCCATAGACCGGTATCGTTGAGGTACGTCGTGTCTTCTTCCATCGCCTGGCTGGAAAAAGAGTTGTAGCGCTTGACTCTTGTCGCTTGGGCGTAGCCGTTGAACGCCACCACCTCCCAGGTGTACGTGTCCGCGCCATCCTGGACGATCTGGCGCCGCTGGAGGGGGAAGTAGCGGGTTATCTGTTGCGTGTTGACGTTTTCCTGCAGGACAGCGCCAGCCTCGGCAGGGAGCGGAGCAGTGTCCGGATCTGCGTAGCTGTTGCTTTCGGTCCGCAGGGCCGCGGAACCGGCGGCACCCGTGTAGTAGGTGGTCTTCAGCAACAAGCTTTCGGTGTGATCGAACTTGTTGCTGAAGAGATAGCGCACCGTGCTGCCGTCGGGGTTCTCGACATCGGTGTAAACCGTGGTCGCGCACGTGCCGGTGCAGTCCGACCAGCTTTCGTTGGGCGCCGAATAACGGTACTGCCAGGTCCTGCCGGGAGGGATGCCTGCGCCCGAAAGGGTTCGATCCTGTATCGAGAGGCCATACCAGGCATCCGGGATAGAGGCGTAGCTTCCCTGCGCGTCCTCGTCGAACCGCTCCATCCCCTTGCAATCGCGCGGCACAAGCGACCGGCCACGCTTGACCGGTTTCAGCGTAAAGATGCCCTGCAACCCCGACGGGTGGGTCACCGTGCCGACGACGGAGGCCAACGAAGTTGGCGTGCCCAGTTGCACGCAACTGGAATGGTTGTTGCCGGGGCTGAGCGAGGCGGCGTCGAAACTGCCGAGGTCGTATGTCCACTGGCTGCCGTCAGGCAAGGTCACCGAGCTCAGGGCTGGAGCGAGCACGTCGGAGGTATAGGCGTAGGTCCAGGTGCGGACCCCGTCCGTTGACGTTCGCAGCACTAGTTTTTGAATGCGCGGCGTGCCTTGAACGTATTCGACGCTCAGCGCGCGTCCGTCGCTGGCAGTGATACCGGTCAAAAGGCCGCTGTCGTATTGGAAAACCAGCCAGTTCCCGAAACGATCCTGAATCCGGGTCACCAACATCTGGGCCACTTGCCTCTGGATCGAGTTCGTAGAAGGGGCCGCATGCGCGACCGAGGATCCGGACAACAATGCGATGACATTCTCCAGAATGTCCCCTCGCGACGCCCAGAGCGCGTCCATCCTTCCACCGCCTGCCCTGGACGCTATTCCGGATTCGTACAACGGGCGCACCAGCCCCTGTGCACCGCGATAGACCAACTCATCGAACCAGTACCTCGTGCCATCCGGCGCCTGCGCCAAGAACCCTTCGCCAGGCGCGCCGTTGCTGGTGGAGCCCAGACAACTGAAGCGCCACTGGTTCTTGGTTACCGCCGGATATACCGAACGGCTTGCCGGATCGTGATTGGCCAGCATGTCCTGGCTTCCCTGTCCGGGAAGAACCAGGTGATAGCCCTTCCACCAATCCCTAGGCTCCCATGAGGTAAGCGCCGAGTCTCCTGGCTGCATGGTTACCGTGGGCGGAGTGTTGAAATACGTGCAACGCAAATTCGGATCGATGCCAGGGGCCGTTTCGACCTCCCAACCGCTGATGCGACGCAATACCGGATCGAAGCCGGAGACGGTCATCGTCTCCAGGTGAGGCAGCACCAGATCCCAGTCGCCAAAAGCAAACTGCGAGCGCACATACCGATCGTGTTCGACCTGGAACTGACGAGTGAGCGCCAGCGGAAGCCCGTTGCCGCCCAAGCTCACGTCCGTTTGGGTGAAAGACAGCGATCCGTCGTACAGACCGATGTTTTCGCCGAAAGGATGCTCACCCAGCGGCTGGATGTTTTCGTCGACCCGGACGAGCTTCTTGTATTCGTCCTCCGGTCTGGCATCGGTGGCTGTTGCCGGAGCGTTCACCACCAAAAGAAACGCAGCACAAAGGCACGCGCGTGCCCATCCCTGGCCTGGCATATCCATCCCCTAGTTGTCCCCAAGGCAGCCCGCGTTGCACGAGCAGCTTCATCGAAGCTACATGAGCATGCGTAGGCGCTCAAGTGCTCATGAATGGCTCGACCGTGCAATAGGCCGATTTAGCTGAACAGGCGCGCTCGGGCAAATCGGCTTTCCTGTCCGCGACGTATGGCGGCGTCACTTTTTTGCATTCTTGGCACCTCGGCGCGGGCGGCACGCAAGCCGCCTGCTTCGACCTCCGCCCTGACACTTTCTCCACGCCGCCATCGCTACTTGTAGATGTTTGGGCGGTGACGCGATGGCGGCACGGCAGATGGGGAGTACGAACGTGCGCTTGGAACGGATGTGCGTGTTGGTTGCCAGTTGGATCGGGGTAAGCTCGTCGCTCTCGACGAACGCCGCGGCCGCCCGGGTACCGGCGAACCGCGGCAAGGACGACGGCCAGCCTCCGTACGGGGCCTACCCACACCGGAGCCGCAAGCTCGACGCCAGGGACCTCGCGACTGTACCCATGGTTCGCCGCGCAACCGCTGCCGGCCGGAAGCAAACAACGATGAGCACCCGCCTGCCCGTCCTGTTGCTCGCCACGCTCGCTCTCGGCGCCTGCACGGATCACACCCCGATGGATGCGCACGCCGCCGAAGCCAGCGCGGCTGCGACCAAGGCCCCCGCGTTCGCCCCGCCGCCCGAATCGGCGATTCCGGAAGGTCCCTACGGCGACATGGTGCGGCTGGGTCGGGAGATCTTCATGCATACGCGCAAGGCCGCGCCCGCCTACGTCGGCAACGGCCTGGCCTGCGTCAACTGCCACCTCGACGCGGGGCGGCTCGCCGATTCGGCGCCGCTGTGGGCCGCGTACGGCATGTATCCGCAGTACCGCAAGAAGAACCATCACGTGAACAGCTACGGCGAGCGCCTGCAGGGCTGCTTCATGTACAGCATGAACGGCAAGGCGCCGCCGCTGGGCGACAAGGTAATCCTTGCGCTGGAAACCTATTCCTCCTGGATGGCGCAAGGCGCGCCGCACGGCGTGAAACTCGAAGGCGCCGGCTATCCGAAGGTTTCATCGCCGGCGAAGAAGCCGGACTACGCCCGCGGCCAGGCGGTGTTCGCGCGCGATTGCGCGCTCTGCCACGGCGCGGACGGCCAGGGGCAGAAAGTCGCCGGCGACTACGTGTTCCCGCCGCTGTGGGGTCCGGATTCGTTCAACTGGGGCGCCGGCATGCACGAACTGGACAAGGCGTCGGCCTTTATCAAGGCGAACATGCCGCTCAGCCGTGGCGGCAGCCTGAGCGACCAGGACGCATGGGACGTGGCGATCTTCATGGATGCCCACGAACGCCCGCAGGACCCGCGCTACAAGGGCGACGTGGCGGCCACGCGCAAGGCCTTCCACGACACGCCGATGTCGCTGTATGGCCAGCGCGTCAACGGGCACCTGCTCGGTTCGGAACCGGCACATTGAGTCGCCGGTCGCGCGCGAGTGTGCGCGGCATCACACCCGCCACCACGGGTGCGGCCCCTTGCCCGTCAATTCACGCGCCTTTTCTACACTGATGCACTGCGTACCGGAGGATTCCGGCCAAGGAGACAACCTCAGGATGTCCTACAGCAAAGCCACGACCATGTCCGACGACGACCTTGCCCCCAAGCCCATCCGCCGCCTGCTGGCGTGGTTCGGTATCGCACTGCTGCTGATCGCCTGCGCGGCTGCCGTGGCTTTCACCATGTCACGCCCGCAACCCGACACGCGGCTGACGTACCCGCGCATCCACGGCGCCGGCGGCGTGTTGCCGGTGGGACCCGATGCGCTGATGCCCTCGACCACGGCCGAACACCGGCTGTACATCGACATCGACAGCGACGAGCCCACCCGCGGTGAAATCAACCGTCGCCTGCACACCGCGGCCAAGCTGCTCAACCTGTATGCACTGGCGGGCGTGCCCAGCGAAAAAGTGCATCTGGTGGTGCTGTTCTACGGACGTGGCGTGGATCTGGCGCTGTCGGATGCGGCCTACCAGAAGAAGTTCGGCCATCCAAATCCCAACGCCGGATTGATCCGGCAGTTGCGCCAGGCGGACGTCGACATGGTGGTGTGCGGGCAGGCGCTGGGGCACCAGAACTTCGTCGCGGCCAACATCCGTCCCGGTATGACGCTAGCGCTGTCGGCGCTGACCACGCGCGAGGAGTTGCAGGCGGCGGGGTATGGCGAGGTGCCGAAAGAGCCGGATTGATCCCGGGTGCGGCGACTTTTTCGGGGTGGCGTTGTTCCTGACTGCTCACCCCGGGCTTAGCGGGTCCAACGGCTTCTGCACTGCGGGCCGTGGACGGTCGAGGCAAGGTCTCCCCCATCCGCCTGTCGGCACCTTCCCCCGTAAACGGGGGAAGGCTCGGTGGGGAGTCTTGTTACCAAGGTGCGGCTGTTCCTGTACTACGGGGGGACGGCGGCAGATAGCCTGGGACAATGCTTCCCTTCCCCCGTTTGTGGGGGAAGGCTCGGTGGGGCGTCTTGTTACCGAGGCGCGGCCATTCCCGTACTACGGGGGAGGGCGGCAGATCGCCTGGGACAATGCTTTCCTTCCCCCGTTTACGGGGGAAGGTGCCCGCAGGGCGGATGGGGGAAGCCTTGCGAAAAACCCCTCACTCACGCCGCATCCGACTCCGGCAGCCGGCACAGCCGGCGCACGTCCAGCAGCGCGACGAAGCCGCCCTTCCATGGCAGCACCCCGATGACCGGATCGTCCACGCGCGCGGCGCGGCCGGGCGGCGGTGGGGCAATCGCGTCGTTCCCCGGCAACAGCAGTTCGCCGACCGCATCCACACGCAGGCCGACGGCATGGCTGGCGTGGTTGAGCATCACCACGCGCACGCTGTCCGAGTCGCCGTCGCGCGACGGCAAGCCGAGCCGGCGGCGTCCGTCGAGCACCGGTACCACTTGCCCGCGCAAGTGGCGAATGCCGAGCAGGTCCGACGCGGCACCGGGCACCGGCGTCACTTCGCCGATGCGGATCACTTCGCTCACCTGCGTCAAGGGCGCGGCGTAGGCCTGGCCGTCGAGTTGAAAGGTGAGCCAGTGCTGGGGGTTCGGAGTGGCCGTTGCATTCATGATCTAAATTTCTTGGTGATGGCGGCGCGGTTCACTTGGCGCGCCCGGGCATGACAATCAACGGTGCTTCGACAACGTGCACCGCAGCCTTGGGCGCGCTTGGCGGTGCGCCAGCCCCGGCGAGCGCCGCGGCTGAAGGATCAGGCTCGGCGGCCGTGCCGGCGGACGGAGTGGCGTCGGCGAGCTGGCCGATCCGATCGGTGCCGCCGGAGTAGCGCGTCGGCGTGGCATGGTCGCTCAGCACCACGACCAGCACGCGACGATTGCGGTTGCGGCCTTCCACTGTGGTGTTGTCGGCCGCTGGCCGGAACTGGCCCCAGCCAATGATGCCAAGGCGCGCGGGACTCACGCCGTGTTCGGTGAACAGGCGCGCCACGCTGGCGGCGCGGGCGGCCGACAGCTCCCAGTTGGACGGAAAGACGGCCGTATTGATCGGCTTGTCGTCGGTGTAGCCCTCGATGCGCAGCGGGTTGCCGAACGGCGCCAGGATGCCGCCCAGGTTGCTGAGCACCGCGTCGGCCTGGTGCGAGAGCTGCGCCACGCCGCTGGGAAACAGGATGTCCGTGCGAATCTCGATCTCCAGCCAGTTCGGCGTGCGCCGCACGACCACCTGCTGTTTGTCGATCAGCGGCTGCAGCGCCTTTTCCACCTCGTGCTGGATGCGCGTGAGGTTGGCCTGGCGCTGTGCTTCCTGTGCGGCCTGCACGTCGCGCAGGGTCTCGTGCGGGGCGCGCTGGGCGACGATCCGCCGAGACGCGGGACGCAGCGGAATGGGCACCGCCACCGGCGCGGCGGCGGCGCCGGGCTGGCTCCGCGGCGCGGCGATGGCCGGATCGACGTTATGCGGCCTGGCGTTCGTCGGCGGCATCGGCGCGATCACGTGGCTGGAGCCGTTGAACGCCTCGATGATCGACTCGGACATGACGCGGTACTTGCCCTCGTTGACCACCGAGACGGCGTACATCACCACGAAGAAGGCGAGCAGCAGCGTCATCAGGTCGGCATAGGGGATCGCCCAGGCCTCGTGGTTGACGTGGTCCTCGTGGTGCTTGCGTTTCATGGGCAGGCTCCCGGAAAAGCCCGCATCTCCCCTGCAGGAACGCCCTTGGGCGCGACCGCCATCCCGGTCGCGCCCAAGGGCGCTCCTGCAGGGCTTGCGTGCCGCTGGCGGTTCACGACAGATACCCCTGCAGCTTGGCCTCGATCTGCCGCGGGTTGTCCCCCTCGGCGATCGACACCAGCCCCTCGACCAGGATCTCGCGCATCTGCGTCTGCTTGCGCACCAGGCCCTTCAGTCGCGCCGACATCGGCAGCATCAGCAGGTTGGCCAGCGCCACGCCGTAGATGGTGGCGACGAAGGCGGCGGCGATGCCGTGGCCGAGCTTGCTCGGGTCGGCCAGGTTCTGCATCACCGCCATCAGGCCCATCACCGCGCCGATGATGCCCATGGTCGGCGAATAGATGCCGGCGTTCTCGAACACCTTGGCGGCGACCAGTTCGTTGTGTTCACGCGCCTCCATTTCCACTTCGAGCACGCCGCGGATCGCCTCCGGCTCGCCGCCATCGACCAGCATCTGCAGGCCCTTGCGGACGAAGCCGTCGCTCTCTTCGTCGATCGCCGGCTCCAGGCCGAGCAGGCCCTGGCGGCGCGAGATTTCGCTCCACGCAATGATGCGGGTGATGAGGTCGGACGGCTGGAACACCGGCGGCCGATAGACCAGCGGCAACATGCCCAGCGCGCGGCGCAGCACGCTGCCGGGCGTCTGCACCATCAGCGCGGCGATGGTGCCGGCAAAGACGATGACGAACGCGGCCGGGTTGACCAGCGCGCCGATCGTGGAGCCCTTGAGGATGGTGCCGACGATGATGACCAGGAAGGCCAGGATCGTGCCGACAAGGCTCACCAGATCCATGTCAGCCCGCCGCCCTCAGTGACGGCAGCAGTTGCCCGCCGTCGTCGGCCAGGCCGGCCAGGTCGAGCACCAGCGCCAGGGCGCCATCGCCGGTCACGGTGGCGCCGGCGATGCCGGGCAGGCCCTCGAACAGGGGACCGAGCGGCTTGGCCATCACGTCCTCGCGGCCAAGCACCTCATGCACCAGGCAACCGATGCGCTGGTGGCCGATGTGCAGCACCACGACGTGGCGCGGCGCGGCGCCAAGCACGCCGGCCCAGCCGGCCAGGTCGCCCAGCGGCAACGCGCGGCCGCGGTGGTTGGCCACCAGGCGGCCATCGAGCATGCGGTCCTGGCCGGAGGTGAGTTCGAACACTTCCTCCACGTTGGATAGCGGCAGCGCGAACAGACGCGGGCCCACGCGCACCATCAGCACGCGCAGGATCGCCAGGGTCAGTGGCACGGTCAGTTCCAGCGCGCTGCCGTGGCCGAGCTTCGAGCGCACCGCGAGGGTGCCGCCCAGTTCCGCCACGCGCGTCTTGACCACGTCCATGCCGACGCCGCGACCGGAGATATCGGATATCTGCGCGGCGGTGGAAAAGCCCGGGCGGAAGATCAGCTCGTAGCACTCGTTCTCGGTCAGGCGCGCGGCCTGCGCCTCGTCGATGACGCCCTTTTCGACCGCCTTGCGCTTGAGCACGTCGGGATTCATGCCGCGGCCGTCGTCGCTCACCGCGATGACGATGCGCTCGCCACGCTGGCTGGCGGACAGGCGCACGGTGCCGCGGCGGGACTTGCCGGCCTTCACGCGTTCCTCGGGCATTTCCAGGCCGTGGTCGAGCGCGTTGCGCAGCAGGTGGATCAACGGGTCGGCCAGCGCCTCGACCAGGCTGCGATCAAGATCGGTGCCCTCGCCTTCGGTGACCAGGTCCACTTCCTTGCCGAGCTGGCGGGCGAGGTCACGCACGATGCGCGGGAAGCGCTGGAACAGGCGGCCGACCGGCTGCATGCGCATGGCTAGCACCGCGCCCTGCATCTCATCGGCGACGCGGTCGAGTTCGGCCGCGGCCTGCGCCAGGGTTTCATCGCCGCTCTTCTGCGCCAGGCTTTGCAGGCGGTTGCGCACCAGCACCAGTTCGCCGGCATGATTGACCAGCGCGTCGAGCCGGCCAGTGTCCACGCGCACGCTGGTCTCGGCCGGCGCGGCCGCGCGGGCGGGCGCCGGTGCGGGTGCCGGAGCGGCAGGCGCCGGGACCGGCACGGCACCGGGCGCACCGCCCTTGCCGTGCAGGTTGTCGAGCAGAGCCTCGAACTCGTCGTCGGCGATGCTGTTGCCGGGTGCCGGGGCGCTGGCACCCGGTGCCGCGGTTCCGTGCAGGTTGTCCAGCAACGCTTCGAACTCGTCGTCGTTGATGGTCGCGGGCGCGGGCGCGGCCGGTGGCACGGTACCCGGCGCGGCGGTGCCGTAAAGGCTGTCGAGCAGGGCTTCGAATTCGCTGTCGTCGATGCTGCCATCCGCCGGCGGCGCCACGGGCGCGGCGACCGGCGGCGGCGCCGGGGCGGGTGCCGCCGCACCCGGCATAAGCCGCTTGAGCAGCGCCGGCGGCGGCATCGCCATGGACGCACCGCCACGCAGCGCATCCATCATCGCGTTGAGCAGGTCGAGCGCTTCGAGCAGCGCGTCCATCCGGGCCGAGTCCAGCACCAGCGCCCCGTTGCGGGCGACGTTGAGCAGATCCTCGGCATGGTGGCAAAGCTGCACCATCGGCTCGACAGCGAGGAAGCCGGCGCCACCCTTGACCGTGTGGAACGCGCGGAACACCGCGTTGAGCAGGTCGGCGTCGCGCGGGCTGGCTTCCAGCTCGACCAGTTGTTCCGACAGGCGCTCGACCAGTTCCCCGGCCTCGACCAGGAAATCGTCGCGCAGTTCGGCGTCGAGTGAGGGATCCATGCTCGCTCCGGTCCGGCTCAGAAGCCGAATTCGCTGAGCAGGCGGTCCGCCTCGTCCTGGCCGGAGATCTTCTCCACCACCGGCGGCGGCTCGCGGCCGGACAGCGCACCCGTCAGGCGGACCAGCTCCAGCAGCGACGACTCCACCGACTCGATGAAGTTGACGACCTTCTTGATGCGCTGGCCGGACAGGTCCTGCCAGGACTGCGCCATCACCATGTCGTTGAGGCCGTCGCGGCAGTTGCCGGCGAACGCGCTGGCCTGGCGGGCCAGGTCGGCGACCGGATCGCACGGCGCGGCCGAGGCGAGCACCTGCTCGGCACACTGCGCCAGCGCATCGGCCTCGGGGCTCATGCGCTCGGCGAAATCGATGCTGCGATGGGCCGCCTGCGCGCTCATCTCCAGCACGTCATTCAGATGCTTGCGCACGTCGGCCACGCGGCCGGGCACGCCTTCCTGCGCCAGGTCGTTGCCGAGCCGGCTGACCGCGCCGTGCAGGTCGCGCGCGAGCAGGCCCAGCGCGCGGAAAAGGTGCTGTTCGCGCTGGCGCACCAGCGCATCGAGCGCCTGCTCGAACGCGGCGCCATCGGCGCTGTTGAGCAGATCGTGCAGCTCGGCCGGCAGCGCGGCTTCGTCGAAGGTGGACAGGACGGCGCTCATGCGCTGGCTCCGGCGGCGGCGAGGCGCTCGAAGATCTTGGTGAGCTTTTCCTTCAGCGTGACCGCGTTGAACGGCTTGACGATGTAGCCGTTCACGCCCGCCTGGGCCGCGGCGATGATCTGGTCGCGGTTGTTCTCCGCCGTGACCATCAGCACCGGCAGGCCCTTGAGCGCCGGTTCGGCGCGGATCGCGCGCAGCAGGTCGATGCCGGTCATGTTGGGCATGTTCCAGTCGGTCACGACCATGTCGAACGGCTGGCTCTTGAGCATGGTCAGCGCGTTGTTGCCGTCGTCGGCTTCCTGGATGAGCGTGTTGGTGAAGCCCAGCTCCACCAGCAGGTTCCTGACGATGCGCCGCATGGTGGAGAAATCGTCCACCACGAGGATTTTCATGTTCTTGTCCATTGGGCCTCTGCCGTGGATTCGGGATTCGGGATTCGGGATTCGGCTTGGGTGTCAGCGGGGAGAGGAGCGATCGGGCGGGGAAGCGCGCCGGCCTTTGCCTTTGCGATTCCCGACTCCCGAATCCCCCATCCCATCCTCACGCCAATCGCCAAGGCGCGCGCGCAGCCGCACGATCACCTGGCCGTGGATCTGGCACACGCGCGACTCGGTCACGCCGAGCACGGCGCCAATTTCCTTCAGGTTCAATTCCTGCTCGTAGTACAGCGACATGACCAGTTGCTCGCGCTCGGGCAGGCCGGAAATGCCGTCGATCAGCGCCTGGCGCAGGCCTTCCTGCTCGATGTTCTCCGACGGTCCCAGGTTGCCCTGGTCGATCACGTCGAAGGCTGGCGAGCCGTCGCCATCGTCCGGCGCGGTCAGGCTGAGCAGGCGCGCGCTGGCGGCATCGGCGAGGATCGCGTGGTACTCCTCCGCGCTCACGCCAAGCCGCTTGATGACCTCGGCGTCCTCGGCGTCGGCACCGGTCTCGATCTCGATCTGGCGCACCACCTCGGCCACTTCGCGCACCTTGCGGTGCACCGAACGCGGGGTCCAATCGGTCTTGCGCAGCTCGTCCAGCATGGCGCCGCGGATGCGGATGCCGGCGTAGGTCTCGAAGCTGGCGGCGCGGTCGGTGGCGTAGTGCCGCGCGGCTTCCAGCAGGCCGATCATGCCGGACTGGATCAGGTCGCCCACGTCCACGCTGGGAGGCAGGCGTCCCATCAGGTGATAGGCAATACGACGCACCAGTGGCGCGTGCTGGCGCACCAACTCATCCGCACTCTGTTTTTGCAGCTGGAGATATTCCGATGCCACGCTCATCTCACCACCCCGACGCCGTCACGGCCTGGCCACCGAAAAACGCGATGCGGTCCAGGCCCGCGCGCGCGGGTTCCTCCCAGTTATCGACCGCACCTGCCAATTGCTTGAATGCCTGCGACGAACGCGCCGCCGGCCACAGGTCCACCACCGCGCTCTGGCGCCGGATGGCCTGCTTGAGCCGCTCGTCCTGCGGCACGAAGCCGAAGAAATCCAGCACCACGTCCAGGAAACGGTCGCTGACCTTGGCCAGCTTCTGGTGCAGCGCGCGGGCCTCGCCCAGGTTGCGCACCTGATTGGCGACGAAGCGGAAGCGGCGCACGCCGAAGTCGCGACTCAATACCTTGACCAGCGCGTAGGCATCGGTGAGCGAGGCCGGCTCGTCGCAGACCACCAGCACCACGTCATCGGCCGCGGCGGCGAACATCGCCACGTTGTCGGACAGGCCCGCGGCGGTGTCGACCAGCAGATAGTCCGGCGGATTGGGCAGCTCGTCGAACGCGCGGATCACCGCGGCGTGCTCGCCGTTGCCCAGTTGCGCCAGGCGTCGCGCGCCGGAGCCACCGGGGATGACCTTCAGCCCGTGCGGGGCGTCCAGCAGCAGCTCTTCCAGCGTGGCCGTTCCGTCCAGCAGGTGGCCGAGGTGGCGCGAGGGCGCCAGGCCGAGCAGCACGTCGACGTTGGCCAGGCCCATGTCAGCGTCCAGCAGCATCACGTCGCGGCCCGCCATCGCCAGGCTCATCCCGAGATTGACCGCCACGGTCGTCTTGCCGACGCCGCCCTTGCCGCCGGCCACCGCGATCGCGCGGCAGCGGCGGCGCGGTGCGCCGGCATTGACCGCCTGGTGCGGCCGGTGCGGTGCGGGCGGGGCGCTGTCGCGCTCGCCCGTGATCGCGTTGAACATGTCTTTCAAGCCCCACGCCTGATTCATTGCAAGGATTCCGCTCATGCCTGCACCACCATCGTGCCGAAGCGTTCGGCCAGCACCGCCTCGTCGGCGGCCGGCACGTTGCCCTTGAGCGCCTGCGCGGCGCGGCACACCAGCAGGCGTGCGTCGGCGGCGGCGATGTCCTCGGGCACGCGCTGGCCGTCGGTGGTGTAGTCCAGCGCCAGCCGGTGGCGGATCAGCACCGACAGCGCGCCGCCGAGGCTGGGTGCCTCGTCGAGTTTGGTCAGGATTGCTGCGTGCGGCTTGACCGGCAGGTAGGCGCGCACGGCGTCTTCCAGCGACTGCGCCTGTGCGTTGGCGGCCAGCACCAGGCACGCGCGCAGCTCGCCGGCCTCGCGCAGCGCGTCCAGCTGTTCGGCCAGGCGCGGGTCGTTGCCGGCCAGGCCGGCGGTGTCGACCAGCACGGTGTGGCAGCCCTTCAGCAGCTGCAGGACCTGGCGCAGGCTGTCGGCGTCGTACGCCGGGTACACGCGCACGCCGAGCAGGCGGCCGTAATGTTCCAGCTGCGCGGCGGCGCCGATGCGGTAGTGGTCGGTGCTCACCAGCGCGACCTGCGAAGCGCCGTGGCGCACGACCGCCCGCGCGGCGAGTTTCGCCAGCGTCGTGGTCTTGCCCACGCCGGTCGGGCCGACCAGCGCGGTGACGCCGCCCTCCTCCGAACGGCCGCGGCCGCTGACCGCGATGCCGCGGCTGAGCATGCCCAGCGGCAGGTAGCGCGCCTGTTCGGGGGTCATCTGCGCCGGCAGTTCATCGGCCAGCGCGCGGGCGACGTCGGCGTCGATGCCGAGCCGGGTCAGTTCGCGCAACACGCGGGTGTGCATCGGCTGGCGGCGTTCCATGTCGTTCCAGGCCAGGCTGGAAAGCTGCATCTCGAGCATCTCGCGCAGGCTGGACAGCTCGGCGCGCATGCGCACGGTGTCCTGCGCGGCGCGCTCGATCAGCGGGTGGACCGGGGTCGGTTCGTCGATGCGCGATTCGGGCATGCCCGACGCGGCGTTGGCGTTGGCGTTGGCGTTGGCGTTGGCGTTGGCGTTGGCGTTGGCGTTGGCGGGGAGAGCATCGCCCGCAAGCGGGCTCCTACGAAGAGCGGGCTGCGGGCGCTCCCTCTCCCCCGGCGCAGCCGGGGGAGAGGGCTGGGGAGAGGGGGAGGCCTTTGCTGCGTCAGCCATCGGCGTCGAACGATTGGCGACCGCCAGCGTTTCGACGCGCGCCTCACGCACGGGCGGGGGCGGCGGAGGCGGCGTGGAAGCACGCACCGGCAACGCCGGCGGCTCCGCGGCCGGCGCGGGCGCTGCGCCGTGGCGCGCGGCTTCGCGCACCAGCGCCTCGTCGTAATCGACGGCGGCGATGATTTCGATGCCTTCGTCAATCTTGCGCGTGGACAGGATCACCGCATCCGGGCCCTGCTCCTCGCGCACTTCGCGCATCGCCTGACGCATGTCCGGCGCTACGAAACGTTTGATCTTCATTGCTTGCTCCGCAAGCGGGAATGGCGAATGGTCAATGGGGAATGGTTGAGGCGTTTCGCGCCAGCCCATGGCGTGCGCGTTTGTACGATTCCCGATTGGCTATTCACGATTCCCGGCTCCTCAACGTCCCAGCGCCTGGACCAGCCGCACCCTGCGGTTGTCCGGCACCTCGTTGTAGGCCAGTACGTGCAGGTTCTGTGCCACGTGACGGGTGAAGCGCGCGAGCCATGGGCGAAGCTGCGGCGCGACCAGCAGCACGGCCGCTTCGCCGCTCATTTCCTGGCGGCGCGCGGCGTCGGCGACGCTCTGCTGCAGGCGGTCGGCCAGGCCCGGTTCGACCGCCGCGCCGGCCACGCCGCCGCCGGAGAGCGAGTTCATGAGAATCTGCTCCAGCTCCGGCGCCAGCGTGATGACCGGCACCTCGGTGCCCAGGCCGGTGATCTCCTGCACGATCTGCCGGCCGAGCGCGACGCGCACGGCGGCGGTGAGCATGCCGGGATCCTGACTCTGCCCCGCGTGCTCCGCCAAGGTTTCGACGATCGTGCGCATGTTGCGGATCGGCACGCGTTCGGCCAGCAGGTTCTGCAGCACCTTGACCACCACGCCCAGCGCCATGCGCTTGGGCACCAGGTCCTCGACCAGCTTGGGCGCGGTCTGCGCCAGGCGGTCGAGCAGCTGCTGCACGTCCTGGTGGCTGATCAGCTCGTGCGCGTGCGTCTGCAGGATGTGCGACAGGTGCGTGGCTACCACGGTGGCCGGGTCGACTACGGTGTAGCCCAGGCTCTGCGCCATCTCGCGCTGGCCCTGTTCGATCCACACCGCTTCCAGGCCGAACGCCGGATCCTGCGTCTGGATGCCCTGCAACGGCCCGTGCACACGGCCGGGGTTGATCGCCAGCAGCCGCTCGTTGTGCACCTCGGCCTCGCCCATCGGCACGCCCATCAGGGTGACGCGGTAGGTGTTCGGACCTAAGTCCAGGTTGTCGCGGATATGCACCGCCGGGACGAGGAAGCCGAACTCCTGCGAGAGCTTGCGACGCACGGACTTGATCCGGCCCATCAGCTCGCCGCCCTGGTGGGTGTCCACCAGCGGGATCAGCCGGTAGCCCACTTCCAGGCCCAGCGGATCGACGCTGGCGACGTCGTCCCAGCCAAGCTCCATCCGCTCGGCCGGCACCTGCGCCGCCGCGGCTTCCGGCTGGGCGATGGCCTCGGCCAGCTTCTCTTTGGTCTCGCGCTCGCGCTTGATCATCAGGTACGCCGCGCCGCCGCAGCAGCCGCCCAGCAGCAGGAAGGCGAGGTTGGGCATGCCCGGGATCAGGCCCATCACACCCAGCACCGCGCCGGCCACCGCCAGCGCGCGCGGCTGGCCGAACACCTGGCCGAGCACCTGCTTGCCCATGTCCTGCGACTTGGACACGCGGGTGACGATCACCGCGGTGGCGATCGAGAGCATCAGCGCCGGCACCTGCGCGACCAGGCCGTCGCCGATGGTCAGCAGCGTGTAGGTCTTGGCCGATTCGCCGGCGCCCAGGCCGTGCTGGAACATGCCGACGAAGAAGCCGCCGACGATGTTGATGAACAGGATCAGGATGCCGGCGGTGGCGTCGCCGCGGACGAACTTGGACGCACCGTCCATCGAGCCGTAGAAGTCCGCTTCCTCGCGCACTTCCTGGCGGCGCTCGCGGGCCTGCTCCTGGGTCAGCAGGCCGGCGTTGAGATCGGCGTCGATCGCCATCTGCTTGCCGGGCATCGCGTCCAGGGTGAAGCGGGCGGTCACTTCGGACACGCGGGTGGCGCCCTTGGTGACCACCACGAAGTTGATGATGGTGAGGATCGCGAACACCACCAGGCCGACGGCGAAGTTGCCGCCGATCACGAACTCGCCGAACGCCTCGATCACCTTGCCGGCCGCTCCCGGGCCGTCGTGGCCGTGCAGCAGCACCACGCGGGTCGAGGCGATGTTCAGGGCGAGACGTAAAAGCGTCGCCATCAGCACGACCGTCGGAAAAGCGGCGAATTCCAGCGGCCGCATCACGTAGATCACCGCCAACAAAATGACGAGCGACAGGGCGATGTTGAAGCTGAACAGCATGTCCAGCAGGAACGGCGGCATCGGCAGCATGACCATCGCCAGCATCGCCAGCATGACCACCGGCGCGCCGACGCCGCGGCGCCCGAGCTGCTTGAGACTTTCCATTGCGCCTGCGGCGGCCATTTACGCTTCCTCTTAGAGCTTGTAGGGGCCCATCAGGTCCGGATCGACCTCGGGCCGTGGCGCCGGCGGCGGCTCGTCGCCGCGTGCCGTCGCCTGCTTCAACTGGTAGACGTAGGCCAGCACCTGCGCCACCGCCACGTACAGCGAGACCGGGATTTCCCGGCCCAGCGAGGTGGTGGCATACAAGGCGCGTGCCAGCGGCGGCGCCTCGACCATCGGGATGCGGTGGCCGCTCGCCACCAGGCGGATCTGCTGGGCCAGCACGTCCACGCCCTTGGCGATCACGCGCGGCGCGCCGGCGCCGTTTTCGTCGTATTTCAGCGCAACGGCGAAGTGGGTCGGATTGGTGACGATCACGTCCGCGTTGGGCAGCTCCTGCATCATCCGGCGGCGCGACATCTCGAACTGCACCTGGCGGATGCGGCCCTTCAGTTCGGGGTTGCCCTCGGTCTCCTTCGACTCGTCCTTGAGCTCCTGGCGGGTCATGCGCAGGCGCTTGGCGTGGTCGAACTTCTGGTAGAGCGCATCCGCGCCGCCGATCAGCAGAAGCAGGGCACCAAACAGCAGCGCCGAGCGGCCCAGCAGCGACATCGCGCGCGCCACGCCAAGCACCACGTCCGCGCGACCGAGCGCCTGCAGCTCGTCCACCGAATGTTTGAGCAGGAGCGCCAACGCCCCGCCGATGAAAAGCAGCTTGACCAGCGACTTGACCAGCTCGACCAGCCCGCGCATCGAAACCAGGCGACCCAGGCCGGTGACCGGGTTGAGTCGGTCGAACTTCGGCTGCAGTGCCTGGCCGCTGAAGTGGATGCCGCCCAGCAACACGGGCGCGGCCAGCGCGGCCAGGATCGTCGCCAGCGCGACCGGCATCAGCAGCATCAACGCCTCGCGCACCGCCATGGCGAGCACGCGGCCGGGCAACGCATCGGAGAACAGCGCCTCGCGGCTATAGGAAAGGCCCAGGCGGTAGATGGTGCGGGCATGCGCCATGGCCCCTTCGCTGCCCGAGAGCAGCGCGGCCACCCCGGCCAGCACCACCAGCGCGCCGGAAAGGTCGCGCGAGCGCGGGATGTCGCCTTTCTCGCGAGCCTCTTTAAGTCGTTTTTCGGAGGGTTGTTCTGTGCGTTCCTGGTCGTCGTTCTCGGCCATGACATCAGCCTCCGACCAGTTCGTGCATCAGCGACCAGGCGCTGTTCTGCAGGGTTTCGAATGCGCCGGGCAACGCGCGCAGGCCCATCCACAGCGCCAGCGAGCCCAGGCAAAGGGTGATCGGGAAGCCCACCGCGAACAGGTTCATCGACGGCGCCGCGCGGCTGATCGCGGCGAAGCCGATGTTCACCACCAAGAGCGCCGTCACCGCCGGCAACGCCACGCGCACGGCGCCGGCGAACAGGTGCGTGCCGAACAGCACCACCGCGTGCAACCCCTCGGCGCTGATCGCCACCGGGCCGGGCGGCAGCGTCTGGAAACTGTCGGCGAGCAGCTGGATCAACCGCAGATGCCCGTTGAGCGCCAGGAACAGCAGCGTCACCAGCACCATGTAGAACTGGCTGAGCACCGGCGTGCTGCCGCCACCGCCGGGATTGACCACCTCGGCGAAGCCCAGGCTCATGCCCTGCCCGACCAGCTCGCCGCCGAACGCCACTGCCTCGAACACCAGCTTCAGCACGAAGCCGACCGAAGCGCCGATCAGGATCTGCCCGATCATCGTCGCCACGCCGCTGGCGCTGAACGGATCGACCGCCGCCGGTGCGAGCGGCGCCAGCACCAGCGTCAGCATCACCACCAGAGCGACGCGGATGCGCGCGGGGATCACGCCGGAGCCCAGCACCGGTGCGATCAGGCACAGGCCGCCGACGCGACCCATCGCCCACAGCAGGCCGCCCAGCCAGTTCTCCAGCTGGGCGAGGTCCACCGTGGTCACTTGACGGCCCCGGGCAACCCCTCGATCAGTTGCCGGGTGAACTGCACCAGCGTGCGCAGCATCCACGGGCCGGTGATCAGCGCCACCACCGCCATGGCGATCAGCTTGGGGATGAACGAGAGGGTCATCTCGTTGATCTGCGTGGCCGCCTGGATCACGCCGACCAGCAGGCCCACCGCCAGGGCGGTGAGCAGCAGCGGCGCGGCCACCAGGATCGCGATGTAGAGGGCGTGCTGGCCGAACTGGATGACGGATTCAGGGGTCATGGGAATGCTCGGGCGAGCCGCACATCAAGCTCCCTCTCCCCTCCGGGGAGAGGGCTGGGGTGAGGGGCCGGGGCTCGCGGGGGAAGTGGGTGTGCGGGAAGCGGGAAGCTTTTGCTTCGGGAAAAGCGGAAAGGTGTGCATGGCTGCGAACAAGCTCTTTCGCGAGCCCCGACCCCTCACCCCAACCCTCTCCCCGGAGGGGAGAGGGAGCAGAAGCGGGGGCCTGCGTCATGTGTAGAAGCTCCCGGCCAGCGTGCCGATCAACAGCGTCCAGCCATCGACCAGCACGAACAGCATGATCTTGAACGGCAGCGAGATGATCATCGGCGAGACCATCATCATGCCCATCGACATCAGCACGCTGGCGACCACCAGGTCGATGATCAAGAACGGGATGAACAGCAGGAAGCCCATCTGGAACGCGGTCTTCAGCTCCGAGGTCAGGAACGCCGGCATCGCCACGCGGAAGGGCACGTCGTCCTTGCTGGCGAAGGGCTTCTCCTTGGCCAGTTGGGTGAACAGCTGCAGGTCGGCATCACGCGTCTGGTCGAGCATGAAGCGCTTGAACGGCGCACTGGCGGCGGGCAGCGCCTGCTCGGCGGACATCTGGCCGTCCATGTACGGCTTGACGCCATCGCTGTAGGCCTTGTTGAACACCGGGCCCATCACGAACAGCGTCAGGAACAGCGCCAGGCCGAGCAGCACCTGGTTGGGTGGCGTCGACTGCGTGCCCAGCGCCTGGCGCAGGAAGCCCAGCACGATGATGATCCGGGTGAACGAGGTCATCATCAGCAGGATCGCCGGCAGCAGCGTCAGGACCGTCATCAGGCCCAGCAACTGCAGCGACAGCGTCCAGTTCTTCGCACCGCCCGGCGCATCGTGCACGGTCAACACGGGAATGCCGCCACCGGACAGGCTGGGGCTCGCCGGCATGCTCAACGCGGGTGCGGGCATGGCCGGCGCGGGGGCCGCCTGCGCGAAGACAGACAGCGGCAACACCATCAGCACCAGCGCGAGCAGCCAGCGTGCGCCACGGAACGACATCACTTTCACGACCTGCGATTTCACGACTTGCCTTTCCAGCGCGACAGCAGTTGCGCGAAGTTGGGAGCGACCGGCGACGGCGCCGGCGGGTTGGCGTCGACCGGCGCCTCGCCCTCGTACACGTGCAGCGTGCGCAGGCCACCCTGCCCCACCCCGACCAGCAGGCGCTTGCCGTCGGCATCGATCAGCAGCACGCGCTCGCGCGCGCCCACCGCCATCGATTCGACGCAACGGATGCGCCGCCCCCCGGGCAGATTGCGCGCTTGCAGCCGTCGACTCATCCAGCCCGCCACGAAAATCAACGCGATGACGGCGGCCAGGCTCAACAACACCCGCAGCAACTCGCCCCCGACATTCATTTCGGGCGCCGCCGCCACGGGCGCAAGCGCCCGCAGCCGAATCCCGAAGCCCGAATCCCGAATCACGGCCTCACCGCAACTTGCGAACGCGCTCGGCCGGGCTGACCACGTCGGTCAGGCGGATGCCGAACTTCTCGTTGATCACCACCACCTCGCCGTGGGCGACCAGCGTGCCGTTGACGAACACGTCCAGCGGCTCGCCGGCGGCGCGGTCCAGCTCCACCACGGAACCCTGGTTGAGCTGCAGCAGGTTGCGGATGCTGATGCGGGTGCGACCGACCTCCATCGCGACCGTCACCGGCACGTCCAGGATCATGTCCAGGTTGACATCCCCACCCTCAACGGCAAAACCGCTCAGGGCGTCCGATTCGATGCGGTCGGCGACCGCGGCGTCATTGGCAGTCATGCGCTTTTCTTCTCTGTGAACTCGCCGGACGCGCGCCGTTCGCGGCGACCGACATGGGATTGGAACTGGATCGCCGTCTGGCCGTTGGCCTGGCCGTAGCGGCCGCGGAACACCGGCACGTCTTCGGCGAAGACGGTGCACAGCTCGGGCAGCGTCACCGGGATCACATCGCCCGGGCGCAGCTGCAGGAAGTCGCCAATGGACAGTTGCGCCTCCAGCAGCAGCGAGCTCAGCTCGACTTCCGCGTCGAGCACTTCCTCGTGCAGGTGTTCGGTGAAACGGTCGTCGCGGTCAGCCAGGTCGCTCTGCACGCCAGCGTCCAGCAGCGTGCGGATCGGCTCGACCATCGCGTAGGGCAGCGTCAGGTGGATCTCGCCACCGCCGCCGTCGAGCTCGACGTGGAAGCGCGAGATCACCACGGTTTCGGTCGGGCTGACGATGTTGGCGAACTGCGGGTTGATCTCGGAGTTGATGTACTCGAACTCCAGCGGCAGCACCGGGTTCCACGCCTCGGTCATGGCGCCGAACAGCTCGGTGAGCATGATCTGGATCACGCGGTTTTCGATGGCGCTGAAATCGCGGCCCTCGATGCGCGCGTGGAAGCGCCCGTCGCCGCCGAAGAAGTTGTCGATCACGGTGAACACCAGCCGCGGCTCGAACACCACCAGCGCGGTGCCGCGCAGCGGCTTGATGCGCACCAGGTTGAGGTTGCTCGGCACCGCCAGGCTGTGCACGTACTCGGCGAACTTCACCATCTTCACGCCCAGCACCGAGACCTCGCAGCTCTTGCGCAGGACGTTGAACACGCCCAGGCGGAAGAAGCGGGCGAAGCGGTCGTTGACCATCTCCAGCGTCGGCAGACGGCCGCGCACGATGCGGTCCTGCTGGGTGAAGTCGTAGGCCTGCACCGCTTCGGTGGGTGGCGGCTCGTCCTCGCCGGTGGCGACGCTGCCGCCGGTGACGCCGTCCAGCAGCGCGTCGATTTCGTCCTGGGAAAGCAGGTCGCTCATGGGCGATGCCTCACTGCATCACGAAGCTGGTGAAGTACAGCGCGTCGATGCCGGGCTTGCCGGTGCGCGCCTGGACGATCTTGCGCACGGCCTCCAGCGCCTCGGCCTGCAGCTTCTGCTTGCCGGCCGGGTCGGTGAGGACGGAGTAGCTCTGGCGGCTGAACAGCATCACCAGGGCGTTGCGCACCACCGGGTCGACGCCCTTGACGGTGTCCAGCGCGGCCTGGTCGTGCGACATCAGGGTGACGCCGACCTGCAGGTAGCGCATCGCGTCGTCGTCGCGGAAATTGACGACGAAGGCCGGGTCCAGCGGCAGGAAGAATTCCGGCTGCGTCTTTGCCGGTGCGGCCGCGCCGCCTTCCTTGTCGGTGGACGCGGCGGCCGGCTTGTCGTGTCCGCGCGAGGTGAACAGATAGGCGCACGCGCCGGACACCGCCAGCAGCGCCACCACCAGGCCGATCACCAGCGGCGAGCGCTTTTTCTTCGTCGGCGCCACCGCTTCCTGTTCCGTACTTGCCATGCCTCAACCTCGTTGTCGTTTTTCTTCGGCTGGCGCTCGGGGCACCGCCTTGCACGGGCCTTGTTGCAATCCGCGTGCCACGGCCCGGAGCGTTGGTCCTGCAGGGTTTGCGGCAGGCGTGGCGCTTTCTTGACGCGTGCCGGGGAACGGGCGCGTCGCGATCACGGCGGGTGTCTGGAAACCGGCGGGGCGTGAAGGGGGCGGATGGGGGGGCTTTCGCAAGGCTTCCCCCATCCGACCTTCGGGCACCTTCCCCCGTGAACGGGCGAAGGATCGAGGTCGCAGCGCCCGGGCCGAAGTTGTTCCTCCGCGAACGCGGTGGAAGGGAAGGATGGAAGTCGCGGCGCCCGGGCCCGGGGTCCCTCCCCCGCGACCCTGGAAGGATCGCGGTCGCGGCGTCCGAGCCCGAGTCCTTCCCCCGCGAACGCGGGGGAAGGTGCCGACAGGCGGATGGGGGCGCTCTTGGGCGGGATACACGCCGGTGCACGAAGGTCGGCGTGCGACGAGCACGCTTCGACTTCGGCGCCTGCACTCAGCGCGAACGGATCCCAGCCACCGCAGAGGTGGCCGCAGGGTGGCGTCGAAGGGCCCGAGCCCTCAGGCAAACGTATCGAGCATCCCGAGCGCTGCGACCGGCATGCTCGCCATCACGGCGGGCTCGGCCTCGATCTCGCCGATCGCCCCACCTGCCTCGCCACCGCGCCCGCCTTCGCCGTGCTGCTGGCGCTGCCCCACGTCGGCCTGGCCGAGGGCCAGGCCGTGCTGCGCCAGCAGCGCGTCAAGCTGCGGCAGCGTCTGCTGGACCGCATGCACGGCCGCCGGATGCTGCACGGCGAAGCTCACGTCCACGCGGTCGTGGTTCATGCTGACCTTGACGTCCATCGCGCCCAGGTCCTCCGGGTGCAGGCGGATGCGCGCCTGCTTGACGTCCTGCAGGCCCAGCCAGACCACGTGCTGGCCCAACTCCTGCGCGAACGCCGGGGTGCCTGCCGGACTGGCGACGCTGAGGTTGTGCGCCGGCGCGACGGTGGTGGCGGCCTCGGGCGCCGGCATCGGGTTGGCCGACAGGCTGCCGAGTTGTGCCGGGTCGATCGGCGCATCTTTCTGCTCGGCGGGTTTGGCGATCATCGTCGCCAGCGCGTTGGCCTCGACGTTGATCGCGGTCCTGGCAGCCGCCGTGGTGGCGGCGGTGTTGGCGAGCAAAACCATCGCGGCCGGGGTCTTGGCGCCGGTTCCGGCGGTCACCGATTTGTTCGCCGCATGGGCCACCATGCCGGCCGCCGTCAGCGGCTTGGCCGGTGCGGCCTGCCCGATCAGCGCGAGCATGGCCGCGGCCAGCGCGGCGGCGTCCGGGTCGCCCTCGTCCTTCGCGGGTGCTTCGACCGGTTTCTGCGTTTGCGCCTTGGCCGGCGCCTCGGATGTTGCCGCCTCGTGCCTGGGGTCGTCCTGCGCCGGCTTGTCCTGCGCCTGCCCGTGTTGCTGGCGGGCGGCATCCAGGTGGCGGTCGAAGCGGCTCTCGTCCGTGCCGGACGCCGGACTTGCGGCGGGCCGGGCCGGCGGCGGGGTCGGCTGGACGGGGTTCACGGCGGCGGTGGTCGCGCTCATGGGCACTTCCTCATCAAGGCTTCAAGCGGCATACGTCGGTGAGAGGCCAGCAAACTTCGCGCCAAGCGCTAGCGCGCGGGGCGGCGGTACTGCATGCGCTCGTCGATGTCGTTCTGTTCGCGACGTTCCTCGGCCTTGCGGTCCTGCTCGCGGTAGCGGTCGATCACGTTGTCCAGCGCGGCTTCGCGGGCATGCGCGTCACGCCACAGGCCGCGCATCTGGTCGAGCAGGCGGCGCTGGCGTTCGATTTCGACGGCCTGCTGTTCGATCGCCCGGTCGATGCGTTCGACGAATTGCTGGCGGTTCATCAGCGCGGTGGCCGTCAAACCGCCGACACTCGGCGGGCTGGCGTATTCCTGGCGGTAGCCGCGCAGCTCCATCAACTGGCGCTCGGCCTTGGCCAGCCGCTGCTGCTGCTCGGCCAGCTTGAGCACGGCGTCTTCGCTGCGCTGCTTGGCCTGGTCGGCGGCCGGCTGCAGGCGGTCGGCGCGCTTGCTCACGCGGCGGCCTCGGCGGCGAGAGCGTTCAGGGCGGCGATGCCGTCGGCCAGGCTCATCGGTTCGTCCACTTCCTGCTGCAGGAACCCGCGCAGCCGCGGCCACATCACGATGGCCTGGTCGACCTGCGGGTCCGAGCCTTTCTGGTAGGCGCCCACCGCGATCAGGTCGCGCTGCTGGCGGTAGGCCGAGTAGACCTGGCGGAAGCGCTGCGCGGCGCGCTGGTGCTCGCGCGCGGTGACCGCCGGCATCACGCGGCTGATCGAGGCTTCGATATCGATCGCCGGGTAGTGGCCGGCCTCGGCCAGGTCGCGCGAGAGCACGATGTGGCCGTCCAGGATCGCGCGCGCGGCGTCGGCGATGGGATCGTGGCGGTAGTCGTCGCCTTCGGTCAGCACGGTGTAGAAGGCGGTGATCGAGCCCACGCCCTCGGCATCGTTGCCGGCGCGCTCGACCAGCGCCGGCAGCATGGCGAACACCGACGGCGGGTAGCCCTTGGTGGCGGGCGGCTCGCCGATGGCCAGCGCGATCTCGCGCTGGGCCTGGGCGTAACGGGTGAGCGAGTCCATCAGCAGCAGCACGCGCTGGCCACGGTCGCGGAACCATTCGGCGATCGCGGTGGCGTACTGCGCGCCGCGCAGGCGCTTCAGCGGCGGCGCGTCGGCCGGCGCGGCGACGATCACCGCGCGGCGGCGGCCTTCCACGCCCAAGGTGTGCTCGACGAACTCCTTCACCTCGCGGCCGCGTTCGCCGATCAGGCCCACCACCACCACGTCGGCGTCGGTGTACTTGGTCATCATGCCCAGCAGCGTGGACTTGCCGACGCCGGAGCCGGCGAACAGGCCAAGACGCTGGCCGCGGCCGACGGTGAGCAACGCGTTGATCGCGCGTACGCCGGTGTCCAGCGGGGTGTCGATGGGCTTGCGCGCCATCGGGTTGATGGGTTCGGCCTTGAGCGCGGCGTGTTCGCCGGTGTCCAGCGGGCCTTCACCATCGAGCGGCACGCCGTCGGCACCGATCACGCGACCGAGCAGGCCCGCGCCGACCGGCAGGCCGCCGGCATGGGCAAGCGGGCGCACGCGGGCGTTGGGCAGCACGCCGTGCATTTCACCGACAGGCATCAGCAGCAGGCGTTCGTCGGCGAAACCGACCACTTCGGTGTCGAGCTGGCTGCCGTCGGCGGTGTCGACCAGACAGCGCGCGCCGAGCGCGGCTTCGCAGCCCTCGGCCTCAAGGGTGAGCCCGACCACGCGGCGCAGGCGGCCTTCGACCGTGAGCGTGTGGGCGGCCTGCGCGCGCTGGCGGCGGCGGGCGAGTTGTTCGGTCCAGGCGCGGGTCATGGGGTGAGCTGGTGGGGCATCCGGCGGGTGGCCCCCATCCGCCCTTCGGGCACCTTCCCGCGCGCGCCGGGGGAGGATCGGGCAAGTCCGCTGGGGAGGGATCGGGCAAGTGCGCGCAGGAAGGATCTTGCGGAGGTGTGCGCCACCGGGTCCTTCCCCCGTTCCACGGGGAAAGGTGCCGACAGGCGGATGGGGGAGGCCTTGCCGCAGCCGATCACGCTCATGCGCCCGCCTCGTCCCCGAGCACCGCATCCACCATTACCGCCAGGCGTGTTTCCACCCGCGCATCCAGCCGCGAGCGTTCGTTTTCGAGCAGGCAATCGCCCCGCTTGAGCGCCGGATCGGCCACCAGCTGCCAGTGCGTTTCGGCCGCATCGAGTTCGCGCATCAAGGCCAGGTCGTCCGGATGCAGCCGCACGCGCAGCTCACGCGTGGCGGCGGGCAGCGCGGCGGCGGCCTGGCGGACGGCCTGCGCGATCAGCTCGGGCCGCGCGGCCAGTTCCTGGACGATCACGCGGCGCGCGACGAGCATGGCCAGTTGCGCCAGTTCCTGCTCCACGTCGGCATCGAGCGCTTCGAGCGGGCGTGCCGCCTGCTCGCAGATCGATGCCAGCCGCGCCAGCTGCTCGCGCCCCTGCGCGCGCGCCTCGGCCAGGCCCTGGGCCAGGCCGGCGGCATGGCCTTCCTCACGCGCCTGGCGCTCGAGCGCTTCCAGGTCGCTGACGGTCGGGTGGTTCGGCGCCTCCGCGGGCGCCGGCGCGGCTGCGGCGCCGACCTGCGGCGGCTCCCAGCGCTGGTAACCGGCGCCTGCCTCGCGGGTGAGCACGGCACTCATCAGACCAGGTCATCCGAACTGCCGAGGGTGATCTGGCCGGCATCGGCCAGGCGGCGCGCGATGCCGAGGATTTCCTTCTGCGCGGCATCGACTTCGGACACGCGCACTGGACCGGCCACTTCCAGGTCGTCGCGCAGCATGTCGGCGGCGCGCTTGGACATGTTGGCGAACATCTTTTCGCGGATCGATGGCTCGGCACCCTTGAGCGCCACGATCAGGCGCGGCGAGGGCACTTCGCGCAACAGCGCCTGCATCGAGCGGTCGTCGAGCTCGACCAGGTCGTCGAAGACGAACATCAGGTCTTCGATCTTGCTGCCCAGGTTCGCATCGTGGCTGCGGATGGCGGCCATCAGCTCGGCCTCGCGGCTGGATTCCATCGCGTTGAGGATGTCGGCCGCGGCCTTGAGGCCGCCCACGCTGGCGGACTTCAGCTTGTTGGTGTTGCCGGAGAACTGGCGCTCCATGATCTCGTCCAGCTCGTTGAGCGCGTGCGGCTGCACGCCGTCGAGCGTGGCGATGCGCATGATCGCGTCCGAGCGCGTGCGCGCCGGCAGGTAGCCGAGCACCTCGGCGGCCTGGTCGTGCTCCAGGTGGGCCAGCACCAGCGCGATGATCTGCGGATGTTCCTGGCCGACCATCTCGGCGATGGCGCGGCCTTCCATCCACTTGAGCGATTCGAGCCCCTTGCTGGAACGGCCCAGCAGGATGCGGTCGATCAGGCTGCCGGCCTTGGTTTCACCCAGTGCGTTGGTGAGGATCTTGCGGATGTAGTCCTCGGTGCCGACCCCGAGCGCGGTCTGCGAACCCATGTCGTCGTGCAGGCGGGTAAGCACCTTGTCGACCTGCTCGCGCGAGACGGAAGTCAGCACTGCCATGGCCTGGCCGACCGCCTGCACGTCGCGCGCAGACAGGTGCTTGAGGACTTCGGCGGCGTCCTGCTCGCCCAGGGTGAGCAGCAGGATCGCGGCGCGCTGCGCGCCGGTGATTTGCGGTTCCTGTTTCATCGACGTTTAGCCGCCGTCCTCGCTGACCCAGTTCCTGACCACCTGCGCCACCTGCTTGGGGTTGTCGCTGACCATGCGTCGCGCCAGTCCCACTTTCTGCTCATAACCGATCACCTGCGGTCCCGACAGCCGGTTCCCCTCGTCATCGTCATCGGCAATCCGCACGGAAACCGTAGGCACGGGCCCGGCGGCGGCCAGCGCCGGTTGCGGCGCGCTGCGCAACAGCCCCTTGAGCAGCGGCCGCAGCAGGCCGAAGGCGACGATCAGCGCGATCAGCACACCGATCGCCTGCTTGATGAGGTCCAGCGCGCCGGGGCGCTGCCACAGCGGCGCCTGTTCGGGCGCATCGGTGGCCGGCGTCATGCGGAAGGCCTGGTTGATCACGCTGACGCTGTCGCCGCGGGTCTGGTCGAAGCCGACCGCGTTCTTGGCCAGCTGCGTGAGGTGGTCCAGTTCCTGCGGGGTGAACGGCACGCTGGTGTCGCCCTTGGGGCCGCTCACGGTCTTGTTGTCGACCACCACCGCCACGCTCAGGCGCGCCAGCCGGCCGGCCGGGTCGCTGGTGTGGCTGATGGTGCGGCCCACTTCGTAGTTGCGGGTGGCGCTGGAGGAGCTGTCGCCGGTGCTGGTCTGCGCGGTGGCCGTCGGCGCGGCCGCGGCCTTGCCGCCGGCGTTGGGGTTGGCGGCGGTCGGCTGGGCGGCCATCACCGGTGGCTGGTTGCTGAGCGCGCCGGGCACGCCACCGTCGGCGGCGCTGCCGTCGGCACGGTGTTCGCTGCTGGTCTGCTCGCTGCGCAGCGCCGGGTGTTCGTGGTCGAAGGTTTCGCTGGCCTTTTCGGTGGCGCTGAAGTCCAGGTCCACCGAAACCTGCGCGTGCACCTTGCCCGGGCCGACCAGCGGCGTGAGCAGTTCCTCGATGCGCTGCGCGTAGCTGTTCTCCATCCGCGTGGCCAGGCGCAGGCGGCTGTCGCCCACGGCGGCGGCGCTGTCCGGATCGCTGCCGGTCAGGAGCTGGCCCTGCTGGTCGATCACCGACACCTGCTTGGCATCCAGGTCCGGCACCGAGGCAGCCACCAGGTGCACGATCGCGGCCACCTGGCTCGCATCCAGTTGCCGACCGGGATAGAGCGTCACCAGCACCGAGGCACTGGCCTGGCGGCTGTCGCGGATGAAGGCCGAGGGCTTGGCCAGGGCAAGGTGCACGCGCGCGGCGCGCACGCCCTGCAGGCTGCCGATGGTGTTGCCCAGGTCGGTCTCCAGCATCTGCTGGTAGCGCGTGCGCTCGGCCAGGTCGCTCATGCCGAAGGGCGAGTCGGCCTGCGGCATCGCGTTCGAGGCGGTGCCCTGCGGCAGGCCCTGCCCGGCCAGGCGCAGGCGCACGGCGGCGAGATCGGAGGCCGGCACCATGATCGAGCTGCCGTCGTTGCCGAGCTGGTAGGGCGTGTTGGTCGACTGCAATGCCTGGGTGATCGCGGCGGCGTCCTGCTGGCCCAGGCCCGCGTAGAGCAGGCCCCAGTTGGGACCGCGCGACCACAGCACCACGGCCACGCCCAGGGCGACGGCCGCGGCCATGCCGACCAGCAGCAGCAACTGGCGGGAGGCCGGGCTGCGCGCGAGCTGCTTGAGGTCGAAGCGATTGGCCGGGCTGTCGGTGGTGGCGATGGCGTTGTCAGCCATGGGTACGAATCATCCGTAAAGCGGGAGAGAGAACGTCAGGCCGGTGCTCACACCGGCATGTTCATGATTTCCTTGTAGGCATCGACCAGCTTGTTGCGCACTTCGGTCATCGTGCGCAGCGAGAGATCGGCCTTCTGGATCGCCACCATGGTGCGGCCCAGGTCCGCGCCCGGATCGCCGCGCTCGAACGCCGCCGCCATCTGTCCAGCCTGCTGCTGGCTCTGGCCGACGCTGCCGATCGATTCCTTCAGCAGCGCGCCGAAGTCCGCCTTCGCCGCCGGCGCCGCCTTCAGCGCGCTCTCCGCCGGGCGCACCTGGCTGGAGATCTGGCGCATCTGGGCGAGCAGGTTGTTGACGTCGATCGTGCTCATGTCGGGTTTCCGGCGCGTGGCGGGTTTTCAGGGGAGGGGTTGCACGAGGTGTGCCAGTGAGGGGCCGGGAATGGTCAATGGCCAATGGTCAATCGCAGAAGCGTTCCTCGGCGCGCATGGCCGCTTGAGCGCGCCAACGATTCCCCATTGACCATTGACCATTGGCGCCGGAATCAGGCCGCCAGGCTGTTCTGCAGCCCGTACTTGCGCAGCTTCTCGACCAGCGTGGTGCGCTGCATGTGCAAGAGCTTCGCCGCGTGGGCGACGACGCCGCCGGTGATATCCAGCGCCTGGCGGATCAGGCCCACCTCGATGTCGGCCAGGTGGTCCTTCAGGTCCAGGCCGCCTTCGGGCAGCACGGTCGCGTCGGGCGCCACCGCCACGGCGGCGGCCATCGCGGCAGGCATCGGCGCACCGTCCATCAGCGCCAGCAGCGAGGCGCCCTGCACTTCTTCCACCGCCTGGCGGCCGCGGTACTTTTCCGGCAGGTCGCTGGCGCGGATCTCGCCGTGCGGGTAGAGGATCGCCAGGCGCTCGACCAGGTTGCACAGCTCGCGCACGTTGCCCGGCCAGGCGTACTGGTGCAGCGCGTTCACCGCGCCGGCGGAGAAGCGCACGCTGCCCAGGCCGCGGCGCGCCAGGCGCTGGTTGAATTCGTTGATCAGCACCGGCAGGTCGTCCAGGTGCTCGCGCAGCCCGGGCATTTCCAGCGGGAACACCGAGAGCCGGTAGAACAGGTCCTCGCGGAACTTGCCCTCGGCGATCGCCTGCTCGAGGTTGCGATGGGTGGCGGCAATGATGCGCACGTCGCAGCGCTGGGTCTTGTTGCCGCCGACGCGCTCGTACACGCGTTCCTGCAGCACGCGCAGCAGCTTGACCTGCATGGTCAGGCTCATGTCGCCGATCTCGTCGAGGAACAGCGTGCCGCCCTCGGCCATCTCGAAGCGGCCTTTGCGGGTGCTGATCGCGCCGGTAAAGGCGCCCTTCTCGTGGCCGAAGAGCTCGCTTTCCAGCAACTCGGCCGGGATCGCGCCGCAGTTGATCGCCACGAACGGCTTGTCGCGACGGGGCGAACATTCATGGATGGTGCGCGCGACCATCTCCTTGCCGGTGCCGGACTCGCCCAGCACCAGCACGGACGAATCGAACGGGGCGACCTGGCGGATCAGCGCGTTGACGCGGCGCATCGGCGCGGAGTCGCCCACGAAGCGCAACTCGCCGCGACGGCCACCGAGCAGGCGGGCGTACAGGCTGCGCATCACTTCGGCCAGCTGCTCGTAACGCAGCGGGAACTCGACCATGCCGACGCGGGCGGCGAACGGCGAGCTGGATGCACACAGGCGCGCCGCCCAGGCCGAGTCGCTGGCCAGCAGCACCGGCACGTGGCTGGCCGCATCGCCCAGCAGGGCGAACTGGCGCTCGGCCTCCTCAGCGTCCTCGACCGTACCGACGTAGACGGCACGCCAGGCGTGGGTCGACTCCTCCACGGCGGTGCAGTCCTCGCCCCGCTGCGGGTGATAACCGAGGAAGTGCAACGCCGACAGGATGCATTCGGCCCGCGACTCGTTCGACTCGATCACCAGGAAATCGACCTTGCTCATTGTGTATGCCTCCGCTTGACGCGCTGAACGACGAACCGCCGGCTGTCCTGCAGTGTTCGTACTTCTTGGACTGCCGGCTTTCCGTCACCGGTCACGCGAGGGAGGGAGCAAGAAGAAGGCCAGCGTTCGCGGCTGTTGCGCCTGTCCGCGGACGGGCGAGTGGCCCTAATGCGTCACATGTGAAGATTGTGTCGACATGGCGTTACGCGGGAACCGAGCATCGGCGACGGTTTGCCGGCGCCAGGCATCCGTCGGCGGAGTGACACAGCACGACACCGTCACCCCGGGCGGCCGTCAAACGGACGACGCGGGATGTGGTGATTCTGTGAAGTGCTTCACGTGTTGGCCGTGCAGCGCTCACGCTGCGACGGCGGCCGGTCAGATCCCGGCCTGACGCGCACCTGCCACTTTGCGTCGGTGGTGACGAAACACGAACCGTTCGAGTGACGCTGCGACGCCATCGCCGAGCGCGTGAAAGGCGACGAAGACGCTGCCGTCGTCGAACCGACGCGCCACCTGCGCGGGCAGCTCCAGCGGCATGCCCGGACAGGCGTCGAAACGCAGGCGCAACAGCAGCCCCTCGCCGGCGGGAACCAGCGCCGCCGGCAATACGGCGCCAATGGCGTTGAAGCGCAACGCCTGGCGCGGCGGCAGCGCGTCGGCGGGCGTGGCCATGCGGTTGATCATGTCGATCAGCGCGTTGAGTTTGGCGTCCAGCCTCGACAGTTCCTGCATCACCGGATTGTCGTCGTCGGCGCTTTCGGCGCGGCGTTCTTCCAGCGCGGCCACCGAAGCGAGCGCGGCGGCGTTTCGCTCCGCCAGCCGCTGGGCGAGCCCTTCGGGGAGCGGCCAGGCAAGCGCCTGGCTGTCGGCATGCCAGCTGTCCTCGCAGGCAAGGCGCTGCTCGAACTCGTTCCAGGCGCTGGCGGTCATGTCGTTTCTCCGACGGCGGGGTTCATCGGGGGTGAGTATGCAAGCGGCGGGCCGGCCCCGCTCTTATTAAATGACAGCCGTCCGCAAGGACGACGATTGCCCCCTCTCCCCTCCGGGGAGAGGGTTGGGGTGAGGGGCCGGGGCTCGCGGGGGAGCTTCTGTCGAGCCCACCTGATTTTCGTCCCGACAGCTAGACCTGATCTGGCTCGTACACAACTTCCCGCAAGCCTTGGCCCCTCACCCCAGCCCTCTCCCCGGAGGGGAGAGGGAGCAAGGGCCTGTACACAACTTCCCGCAAGCCTTGGCCCCTCACCCCAGCCGTCTCCCCGGAGGGGAGAGGGCGCAAGGGCCTGTACACAACTTCCCGCAAGCCCTGGCCCCTCACCCCAGCCCTCTCCCCGGAGGGGAGAGGGAGCAAGGGCCATCTGATGCCACTTCCGCACGCCTTGGCCCATGGCCGCGGCACGAAGGTGCAGGGCGTCAGCCGCCGTAGGCGGCGATCGCGCGGGCGCGATCCTGTCCGGCCTGCCATTGCGACCCGGCCTGGTCGCGCGCCTGCGCGACCAGCGCGTTCAGTTCCCGGTCCAGCGCAAGCAGTTCGCCCAGCTGGCGCACGCTGTCCTCGTCCTGTGCCACCGGCCGCATGACCAACGGATGGCGTTCGGCCTCCAGTGCGACCAGTTGTTCCCAGTCGCCGACGCGGGCCGCGTCGAGCATGGCGCGGGTTAGCGTCATCGCCAGGGCGAGCGGCAATGCGTCGTTCACGCGGCGGCGCCGGCGGGACGACGGGCTTCCAGCGGCACCTGCACCCAGCTGTTGCGCACCTTCTGCAACAGGGTGCTGACCTCGTCGAGTGCGCCGACGTCGTTGCGCAGGTTCGCGTGCAGCAGGCGGCGGCTCATGTAGTCGTAGAGCTGGTCGAGCTGGCCGACCAGCGGCGTGTCGACCTCGTGGTTGAGCGCATCGCGCAGGCCGCCGATGATCTCGATGCAGCGGCCGATGAGTTCGCCCTTGGGGCCGATCTCGGCGCGTTGCATGTGGCCGCGTGCGGTGACCAGGCGCTCGAGCGCGCCGTCCATCAGCAGCGTGATCAGGCCGTGCGGGTCGGCCGACTCCACGCCGCCGTGCGAGCGGATCTGCTGATAAGCGCCGGCGCCATATCCGAATGCCATGATGGTTTTCCTCGCTTACTTGTTCTTTGCCGCCGCGGTGAGCGCGTCGAATTGCTGGGTGAGGTAGCTGCTGGTGCTGTTGAGCTTGCTCATCAGCGTATCCAGCGCGGTGAACTGGGCCTGGTAGCGCGCGGTGAGATCGGCCATGCGGCTGTCGAGCACCTTCTGCTGGTCGCCGAGGTCCTTGAGCTTGGCGCTCAGGTCCTTGGTGCGGCCGGCAATCACGCCCGAGTCGCCCATCCACTGGTCCAGTTGGCCGGAAAGAAGCGCGCTGAAGCCGCCGTCCCCACCGAACAGGTTGGCGACCTTGGCGCCGCCGTCGGACAGGGCCGTGCCAAGCTTGTCGCTGTCGAGCTTGAGCGTCCCGTCCACTTGCAGCGAGATGCCGATGGAAGCAAGCGTCGCGCCATTGGCGGCACCACTGACGACGCGCGCAAGCTTGGCGCTGATGCCGTTGAGCGTGGCGTCACCGATCATCGCACCGGCGCTGCCGCTGGTGGTGTCGTAACGGGTCAGCGCCTGGTAGATGCCGACGAAGCTGTTGTAGGTGTTGACCAGGTTGCTCAGCGCCGAGGTGGCTTTCGAGCCATCGTTGGCGACCGTGACGGTACTGGTCCCTTCCTTGGCAAGAGCCAGCGTCAGCCCGTCGATGGCGCCGTCCACGGTGTTGCTCGCGCTGTGGGCGGGCAGTCCGTCGATGCTGTATTGGGCGTCCTGGGCCGCACTTATCACGCTGAGCGCATTGCCGCTGGAGGCGGCAGGATCGTAGTTGAGCGCGGCCAGCCCGCCGTCGCCACCGCTGCTGCTTACCGTGAAGCCGTTGGACGCGCCGGTGCGCGTGCTGCTGAGCACCAGGTGGGAGCCATCGTCGCCGGTGACGATGGTTGCAGCGATGCCGGGGTTGTCCGGCGACTTGTTGATCGCATCGCGGATGGCCGCAAGCGAATTGTTGCTGTCGTCCAGGGACAGGCTCATCGACTGGCCGCCCACCGCCAGCGTGAGCGTCCCGGTACCCACGGCCGTATTGGCGTTGGCAAAGGCACCGGAATTGGCCTTCAGCCCGCTGGCGAGCTTGGTGACATCGATCTTGTAGCTGCCGCTGACCGCGGCGGCGGTGCCGGCGGCGCTGCCCGCCGAGACGATGGTGCTGTCCGAGCTGCTGATCGAGCGTGCGTTGAAGGCGCTGCCGTCCTTCAGGGGCGCCAGGGCCGATTGCAGCGCGGACAGCGCTGAGCTGACCTGCCCCAGCGCGGAGAGTTCGGTGTTGGTGGCGGTCGCCTGGTTGGTGATCTGGTCCTGCTGCGGCTTCTTCTTGGCGTTGACCAGGGTCGTGACGAGCTTTTCGACGTCGATGCCGGAGCCCACGCCCATGGAAGTCAGCAAACCCGTCGTGGGGGAGGTTGAGCTTACGGTGACTGCCATGGGCCTGGGTTCCTTTCAAGGGAGAGGCGGCCGCGTTGCCGCGGCCGCCTCCGGTCTGCAACGGTTACTGCAGGAGCTTGAGCACGCTCTGCGTGGTGGAGTTGGCCTGGGCCAGCACCGAGACACCGGCCTGCTGCAGGATGTTCGCGCTGGACATGTTGGCCGTCTCGGCCGCGAAGTCCGCATCCTGGATCTGGCTGCGCGAGGCAGACAGGTTCTGCGAGATGGTCTGCAGGTTGGCGATGGTGGAGGTAAAGCGGTTCTGCACCGCGCCGAGGTCGCTGCGCATGGAGCTGATCGAGGCCAGCGCCGCGTCGATGCGGTCGATGGTGTCGTTCGCACCGGAGACCGTCTTGATGTTGACGTCGCTCAGCGCGCCGTCGAGCACGTTGGTGCCCGCCGTCAGGCCGGCCTTGGTGGCATCGGTGCCACCGACGACCAGGGTGTCCTGCGCCGCCAGCTGCAGCTTGTTGTTCTCGTCCACCGAGGCGTGCAGGCCGTTGATGCCCTTGGCGTTGATCGCATCGGCCAGTTCCTGCACGCCGTGATAGGTGCCGGCGCCGATGGCCACGGCTGCGCCGTCGCCGACCTTCAGGGTCAGGTCGCCCGAACCCAGGATGATGTCGCCGACGGCGTCGGCAGCACCCGTACTGTCGGCAGCGGCGCCGCCACCGGCCACGGTCGGGATGCCCAGATCGGTCGCCACCTGGCCAGCGAAGGTCACCGCGTCGGTGGCCGAGGGGTTGGTGATCGTCAGCTCGCCGGAGGCGGCAACGGTGGCCACGTCACCGGTGGCACCGGCCTTGCTGGCCGCGGTGTTGATCGCCTTGGCCAGGTCGTCCACGGACGTGTAGGTGCCCTTGGCGACGTTGACCGTGCTGCCGCTGCCGATCTGCACGGTCAGGTCGCCGTCGATCTTCAGGCCCGTGGAGAAGGCGCTGGAGCTGGCCGTGGCGATCTGGCCGACCTGGCTGGTCTTGACGCCCTGACTCAGGTTGACCGAGATCGTCTCGCCGACGTTGGCGCCGACCTGGAAGGCGGCCTTGCCGAAGCTGCCGTCCAGCACGTGACGACCGTTGAAGGTGGTCTGCGTGGCGATACGGGTGATCTCGGCCAAGCGCTGTTCGACCTCGGCGTTGAGCGCCTGGCGGTCGGAATCGGAGTTGGTGGCGTTGGCCGACTGCACCGCCAGCTGGCGGATGCGCTGCATGTTGTTGGTCACCTCGTTCAGCGCCGACTCGGTGGTCTGCGCCAGGGAGATGCCGTCGTTGGCGTTGCTGACGGCCTGGTTCAGGCCGTTGATCTGGGTGGTGAAGCGCGTCGAGATGGCGAGGCCGGCGGCATCGTCCTTCGCGCTGTTGATGCGCATGCCCGAGGACAGGCGCTCGATCGCGGTGGCGAGTTTGCTCTGCGACTTCGCCAGGTTGTTCTGGGCGTTCAGCGAGCTGATGTTGGTGTTGACGCTCATGACCATGGGAATTTCTCCGAATAGGGTCTTAGTGCCGGTGGCCGGCGGTGGTAGCCAGCGGGGATTCCGTGGGGAACACCGCCGCCTCAGGACCTTTTTCGACGTCAATCATGGAAACTTGAGTGGGTCAACTGCTTTTTTCGATGTTTTGTCGAATCGCGCGCGAAACGAGGTCCAACCTTTTGCGGGAGCCCGCTTGCGGGCGATGCTTCTGCCTTGATCTCGCAAAAAAAAAGACGTCGCCCGCAAGCGGGCTACTGGAGAGTCGTGCGCTATTTGATGTAGTCGAACAACGACATGTTCTGCAGCTTGCTGAAGGTCAGCTGCGCCGCCTGCAATGCGGAGCTCTGCAGGCTCAGCTTGCTCACCGCATCGTAGTAATCCAGATCCTGCACGTTGGACAGCGCGCTCTTGTACTGCAGGGTCAGGTCGTCGTTGAGCGAGGCCTGCTGGTCGAGCGCGTTCATGCGCCCGCCTACGGCAGCGCGCGCCTCGATGACCGAACCGACCGCCTGGTCGAGATTGGCCAGCTGGCCGTTGAGCGCGTTCTGCATGTCTGCGCCGCCGCTGCCGGGCTTGGTCAGCGTGGCGATGATGCCGTCCAGCGTGTCGAACATGCTCTGGTTGGACGAGGGCGCCACGCTGAAGCTGTCGCCTGCCGCCGGCGTGCCGGAGAACGCCACCTGCACGCCGCGGAAGGCAACGGTGCCGCCCTTGCCGGCGTCATAGCTTCCGCTGGTGACCAGTGCGCCGCCGCCATCGCGTACTTCAAACGTGTCCGCGGCGGTGAAGGTGACCTGGTAGCTGGCGCCATCCCACGCGTCAGCGTCGACGACACTGCTCGCCCCTGCCACGGCGGTGCCGCTGTTGCCGGCGCCGGCTGCGACAGCGAACGTGCCGTTGCCGGTAGCGACGTTCATGAAGATGCCGCTGCCGGGGTCGCCGGTGGCCACCTGCAGGCCGGGGCCCGCGGCCACCATGCGCTGACCCTCGTCGCCGACGTAGCTCACGCCACCGCCCTGCGACATGAATGGCTGTGCGCCGGTGCGGTTGCCGGCAAAGATGTAATCGCCCTGCGAATCCTTGCTGTTGGCGATGCCCAGCAGCTGGCCACGCAACTGCACCATCTCGGCCGCCATGTCGCTGCGCGACTCGTCGGTCTGCGTGGCGTTCATACCCTGCAGCAGCAGCGTGCGCACGCGACCGAGCACGTTGTTGACCGAGCCGAGCACCTGGTCTTCCAGCCCCAGTCGCGCATTGGCTGAAGTGATGTTGCGCTGGTACTGCGCGGTGTCGGCGCCCAGGTGGGTCAGCTCGACCGCGCGCGCAGCGCCTACGGGATCGTCGGAGGGCTGGTTGATGCGCTTGCCGGTGCCCATCTGGGTCTGGATGCCGGACAGGTCGCCCTGCCGGTCCATCATCGTGTTGACCGACTGCTGCTGCATCCAGTGGGTGGAGACGCGCATGGCTTGGCGATCCTTTACTTGAACGCGCCGAGCAGCGCGTTGAATACGGTGTTGGCGGCGGTGATGATCTGCGCCGATGCCTGGTAGGCCTGCTGGAAGCGCACCAGGTTGGCGGCCTCCTCGTCCATGTTCACGCCACTGACGCTCTGCTGCGCCGCCATCGCCTGGTTGAACACGGCGCCCTGCGTCTTGGCCGCATCGTCGGCCAGCGAACCGGCGCTGCCGACCTGGCCGACCAGTTGTCCGTAGGCGCGTCCGACGCTGGTGGCGCCGCCATCGAGAACGCCCAGATCGGCGACCGCGCCGAGCTTGAGCGCGTTGGCGTTGTCGCCGCGCGCGTTGGCATTGGCCTTGACGCCGAAGCTGTCGCCGGCGGCCGGCGCGCCGTCCAGGGTCAGGCTCCAGCCGTTGTGCACGATCGGCGTGCCGGAGGTGAACGTCTGCGCCGGGCCGCCGTCGATGCTGTAGCTGGTGGGCGAGGAAAAGACGATGTTCGATGCGGTGAACAGGTTGGGGTCGGTACCGTCGGCGACCGTGAGCGAACCGATCGCACCGCTGCCGGTATTGGCGCTGGCCGCGCTGCCAAGCAGCGGCACGGCGGCCGCGATCTTGTTGGGATCGGTGATCGCCACCGCCATGCTGCCGGCGGCGTTGCGGCTGGGCTGGATGCGGTAGCTGTCGCCCGCGCTGGCTGCACCGCCACCGACCACGAAGTTCAAACCCCCGGCCACGAATGGGTCGGTCGCGGTGCCGGTGCCGGTCATGGCCACCGCGGCGCCGCTGGCGTCCTTGAGATTCCAGGCGCTGCCATCGAAGGAGAGCGTGTAGTCCTGGCTGCCCAGCGCGCCAAGGTCGGCCATGCTGGCCGAGATCGTGGCGCTGCCGGCGTTGCCACTGGCCGCCTGCACGGTGGGGCCGGCCACGGTGAAGAATTCACCGCCGACCTGGCCGTTGAGATCGACACCCTGCGCGTGCTGCGCGTTGAACGCATCGGCCATGGCCAGCGCGGCGCGGCCGAGCTGGTTCTGCGCCGGGTCGAGCACGTTGCTGCGGAAGTCGAGCAGCGCACCGAGGGTGCCGCCGCCGATGCGTCCGCTCAGCACCGCGCCGGTGCCCTTGTCGACGATCTCCAGGCGCGTCGCGTCGTAGGTGTTCGGCGCCGTGCCCAACGCGTAGGACTGCGTGCCGCTCACCAGCGCCTGGCCGTTGCCGACGAACACGCTGAGCGTGCCGTCGTTCTGCGTCGCCACGCTGATGCCCACTTCGCCCGAGAGCTTCCTGATCAGCGCGTCGCGCTGGTCGAGCAGGTCGGATGGCTCGGCGCCGGTGGAGGAGCGGATGCGTTCGTTGAGCTTGGCGATCGCGGCGCTGTCGCTGTTGATCGAGGCGACCGTGTCGGTCACCTGCCGCTGCACCTGGCCATCGAGGCTGTCGAACTGGCCGGACAGCGCGCGGAAGGTGCTGGCCAGCGCGCCGGCCCGGGCGAGCAGCACGCCACGCGCGGAGGCGTCGGCCGGGGCATTGGCCACGTCCTGCACCGCGCCGAAGAAGGTATCCAGCGACGACTGCAGGTTGCTGCTGCCGGAGAGCTGGTTGTTGAGCTGGTCGGTCAGCGCCTGGTAGGCGTCGGCGCGTCCCTTGGAGGAGGACGCCGACCACAGCGCGGTGTTGAGGTACTGGCTGTAGGCGCGCTGCACGGCCTGCGTATCCACGCCGGTGCCCACGTAATAGCGCCCCTCGGCCTGCGGCGCGCGCGCGGCGAAGGTCACCTGCTGGCGGCTGTAGCCGTCGGTGTTGGCGTTGGAGACGTTGTGGCCGGTGGTGCTCAGGCCCACCTGGGCGGCGAGCAGGCCGGAGACGCCGGTGGAAAGCAGGTCAGCCATGGGGGTTTTCCGTTTTGGTGACGCGCGGGCGCGGGGGCCGAGGCAAGCTCGCCCCCATCCGCCCTTCGGGCACCTTCCCCCGTGGAACGGGGGAAGGATTCGGGATGCGGCCCATCGAGCCTTCCCCCGTTCCACGGGGGAAGGTGCCGACAGGCGGATGGGGGCGCCCTTGCGGGGAGGCATGCGTCATGCCCCCTGTGACGGCAACTTGACACCTCACTTGAACGACCCCGCATCCAGCGCCGCCAACGCCTCGCGCATCTGCGGGCTATTGGCGATGGCGGTGATCTTGGCGGCATAGGACGGATCGGTCGCGTAGCCGCCGCGGCTCAGCGCATGGGCGAAGCCGGCGATGTTCTCGCCCTTGCCCAGCGCCTGCGCGTAGCGCGGGTTGTCGGAGAGCATGCGCGCGTAGTCGGCGAAGGCTTCGGACGGATTGCCGTAGGCACGGAAGTTGTCGCGCTTGCGCACCGCCACGCCGCCTTCGTACTCGAGCGTGGGCACGCTGACCTTGTCACCGTCCCAGCTGCCGCCGGCCTTGATGCCGAACAGGTTGAAGCTGCTGGAGCCGTCGTGGCGATGTGGCAGGTGCCTGCCCCAGCCGGTCTCCAGCGCCGCCTGCGCCAGCAGCGCGCGCACCGAGACGCCGAGCTTGTCGGCAGCGGCCTGGGCGTGCGGCGCCATCGCGCGCACGAAGCCGGCCGGGTCGCCCGGAATGAATTTGCTGACCACGTTGACCGCGCCCTGGGCCAGTTCGCCGAGCGTGGCGCGCCAACCCTGCGTTGCGTTCGCATCGGCGGTCAGCGGCAACAGGCCATCGCCCTGCCCGGCGGCGCTTTCGCCCAGATGAAGCAGTGCGCGGGTGCCAGCCTCGGCGCCGGCCGCGAGCGGGCCGAACAGGCTGGCGGCCGCCGTCCCCGGCAGCGCGCCGGCGGCGACGCTGGCGAGCAGCGCCTTGTTGTCGGTGGTCGGTTCGGGCTTGGGCTCGGCGTCCTTGCCGCCGAGCTGGCGCACCAGCATGCGCGCGATCCCCAGGCCGTTGTTGCCCTGCGAGAGCGAGAGCGAAAGCTGCTGGTCGAACAGGTCGCGGTAGGCCTTGCCCTGCTGGCTGTCGCCGACGTCGTTGTCGCCGAAGCTGGCGTTCGCCTCGCGCATCGACTTCAACATCATCTGGGTGAAGATCGCCTCGAACTGCTTCGCGACCTTCGGCAACGCCGCCTGGTCGTCGCCCTTGGCCTGCGCGCGCAACTGGTTGAACCCGGACAGGTCGGTCCAGGTGTCGAGTGCCGGCAGGGAGGCGTTGGCGGGCGTCATTTTTCCGTCGCGTGTCGCTAGATCACCACGAGCTCTGCATGAAGCGCGCCAGCCTGCTTGAGCGCCTGCAGGATCGAGATCAGATCGCTGGGACCGGCGCCGACCTGGTTCACCGCGCGCACGATCGTGTCCAGGCTGACGCCGGGGCCGAACTTGAACATGTGCGCGCCGTCCTCGCTGACCTGCACGTCGGAACTGGGCACCACAGCGGTCTGCCCGCGCGAGAACGGCTGCGGCTGGCTGACCAGCGGCTGCTCGCTAATCGTGACCTGGATCGCGCCGTGCGCCACTGCGGCGGCGGTCACCTTGACGTCCGAACCGATCACCACGGTGCCGGTACGCGAGTTGACCACCACGCGTGCCGGCGCATCGCCCGGGGTGACGTCCAGGTTCTGGATCATGCCCAGCCAGGCGACCTTCTGCGCCGGATCCTGCGGGCCGCGCACGGAAATGGTGCCGCCGTCGACCGGCGTGGCGGTGCCGGCACCGAAGGCGGCGTTGACCGCCTGCGCGACGCGCGCGGCGGTGGTGAAGTCGGGGGTGTTGAGGTTGAGCATCAGGTCGCCGGCGCCGCTGAAGGAGCTGGGCACGCTGCGTTCGACCGAGGCGCCATTGGGAATGCGCCCGCTGGCGGAAATGTTGACCTGCACGCTGGAGCCGCTCTTGCCCTGCGCGCTGATGCCACCAACCACCACGCTGCCCTGGGCGATCGCGTAGACGTTGCCGTCGGCGCCGCGCAGCGGGGACATCAGCAGCTCGCCACCGCGCAGGCTCTTGGCATTGCCAATCGAGGCGACGGTGACGTCGATGACCTGGCCCGGCTTGGCGAACGGCGGCAGTTCGGCGGTGATGGTCACCGCCGCGGCGTTCTTGAGCTGCGGGCGCGCGTTCGGCGGCACGGTAATGCCGAACTGCTGGAGCATGTTCTCCAGGCTCTGCGTGGTGAACGGGGCCTGGGTGGTCTGGTCGCCCGAGCCGTCCAGGCCCACGACCAGGCCGTAACCGATCAACTGGTTGGAGCGCACGCCGCCGACGGAGGCGAGGTCGCGGATCTTGTCGGCGTGAGTCGGGGCGGCCAGCAGGCAAAGAGCAAGGCCGAACGCGAGCCTCAGACCAGCTCCCTCTCCTCTCCGCGGAGAGGGTTGGGGTGAGGGGCCACTCTTGCAGACAAGGTTGTGCAGGCGACGCTTGAGAGACGCAAAAGCAGCGCGCGTCAGACGAATGCCACTCGCGACAATCGACCCCTCACCCCAGCCCTCTCCCCGGAGGGGAGAGGGAGCAGTGCGCGCGGGGCTGGAATTCATGGCGTTCATCAGAACGGCATCCACTTGGAATTGAAGAAGCGCGAGAGCCACCCGCGCGTGTTCGCGTCGGCCAGCGTGCCGCGGCCGGTGTAGCTGATGCGCGCGTCGGCGACGCGGGTGGAGGCCACGGTGTTGTCCTGGCCGATGTCCTGCGGGCGCACGATGCCGGCGATGCGCACCAGTTCCTGGCCCTGGTTGATGGTCAGCCACTTCTCGCCGCGCACGATCAGGTTGCCGTTGGACAGGCGTTGCGCCACGGTGACGGTGATCTGGCCGGTGAGCTGGTTGGACTGGCTGGACGAACCGCTGCCGTCGAAGTTGCGTTCGCTGTCCAGCCCCACGCTGAGCGGGTTGCCGTTGATGGTCAGGTCCTTGCCCATGATCGTGGGCGCGGCGACGTCGGCCTTGTCCTTCTTGCTGGTGCTGGTGCTGGCCTTCTTGCTGGCCTGGGTGCTTTCCACCAGCACGATGGTGAGGATGTCGCCCACCCGGTGCGCGCGGGCGTCGGCGAACAGCTCCATGTTCTGGTTGTCGTGGTAGATCGCGCCGTCGGCCGGCGCGGCGGCGATCTCCGGCTGCATCGGCGGGGTCGGCGCCCACGCGCCGTCGTCGCGCGCGGGCATCGCCGCGCAACCGGCAAGCAGTGCCAGCGCGAGGGCAGCGATGGAAAGGCGGAACAGGGACATGACGGCTTACGCTCAGGTCTTGTTGGTGAGGAACTGCAGCATCTGGTCGGCGGCGGAGATGGCCTTGGAGTTCATCTCGTAGGTCCGCTGCGTCTCGATCATGTCGACCATCTGCTCGACCACGTTGACGTTCGAGCTTTCCAGCGCGCCCTGCGCCAGCGTGCCCAGGCCGTTCAGGCCCGGCTGGCCGATCTGCGGCGAGCCCGACGAGGCGGTTTCCAGGTACAGGTTGTCGCCGTTGGGCTGCAGGCCGGCCGGGTTGATGAAGTCCGCCAGCTGCACGGTGCCCACTTGCTGCGGCGCGGCCTGGCCGGGCAGCGTGATGCTGACCGTGCCGTCGCTGCCGATGGTGATCGACTGCGCGTTGGCCGGAATGGTGATCGCCGGATCCACCGCGTAGCCGTTGGCCGTGACCACCTGGCCGTTCTGGTCCATGTGCAGCGAACCGTCACGGGTGTAGGCGATGGTGCCGTCGGGCATGGTCACCTGCAGGAAGCCGCGGCCCTGGATGGCCAGGTCCAGCGAGTTGCCGGTCTGCTCGATGTTGCCCTGGGTGAACAGCTTCTCGTTGCCGACCACGCGCACGCCGGTGCCCAGCATCAGGCCGGACGGGGCGTTGGTCTGCTCGGTGGTCTGGCCGCCGGGCTGGCGCAGGTTCTGGTAGACCAGGTCCTGGAACGAGGCGCGCGAGCTCTTGAAGCCGGTGGTGTTGGCGTTGGCGAGGTTGTGCGAGACCACGTCCATGCGCGTCTGCTGCGCATCCAGACCGGTCTTGGCGACCCACAGGGAAGAGAACATGGTTGTCTCCTGAAAAACTTAGGTGAGCGACAGCAGGCGGGTCGCCGACTGCGCGTTGTCATCGGCGTTCTTGATCGCCTTGACCTGGAGTTCGTACTGGCGCGACAGCTCGATCATCTGCACCAGCGTCTGCGAGGGGTTGACGTTGCTCGACTCGAGCACGCCGGACTTCACGCCCACCGCCGGGTCGGCCGGCGCGGTGGCGCCACCGGCCAGGTGCATCAGGCCATCGCTGCCCAGCGCGAGCTGGTTCGCCGGCGGGTTGACCAGTTTCAGGCGGCCGACCGAGGCGATCGTTTCCGGGCCCTGGCCGGTCGGCACTACCGAGACGGTGCCGTCGTTGCCGATCGACACCTGGGTCGCCGGCGGCAGGCTGATCGGGCCGCCATCGCCGAGCACCAGGTTGCCGCGCGAATCGGTCAGCAGGCCGTCGGCGGTGAGCTGCAGGTTGCCGGCGCGGGTGTAGGCCTCGCTGCCGTCGGCCGCCTGCACCGCGATCCAGCCGTCACCCTGCACCGCGACGTCCAGCTCGCGGCCGGTCTGGATCTCGGCGCCACCGCGCAGGTCGACGCCTTCGCCCTGCGCCACGCCGTTGATGCGCGTGGGCAGGCCGGGGCCCTGCACCGGCAGCGCCTGGAAAGCCGACATCTGCGCCTTGAAGCCGACCGTGTCGGCGTTGGCGAGGTTGTGCGCCACTTCGGTCTGCGCCCGCATCATCTGCGTGGCGCCGGTCATGGCGACGTAAAGCGAACGATCCATGCGGAACTCCGGACGTCAGCGTCAGTTGCGGATGTTGATGATGGTCTGGGTCAGCTTGTCGTCGGTGGAGATCACCTGCGCGTTCGCCTGGTAGTTGCGCTGCGCCTTGATCATGTTCACCAGCTGCGCGGTGAGGTCGGCGGTGTTGGATGCTTCCAGCGCGCCCGACTGCACCGCGCCGAATGTGCCTTGGCCCGCCACGCCCATGATCGCCGTGCCCGAATCGAACGAGGCCGCCCAGCCGGTGTTGTCGAGCTGGCGCAAGCCCTGCAGGTTGTTGAAGTTGGCCAGTGCAAGCTGGCCCAGCGAAACGGCCTGGCCGTTCGAATACTTGGCCTGCACCACGCCTTCGCTGGACACGTCGATGCCCGACAGCGTGCCGCTCGGGTAGCCGTCCTGGTTGATCGAGCTCAGCGCGTAGGCGTTGCCGAACTGGGTGACCTTGTTGACGTCGATCGACAGCGTCAGCGGATCGGCGCCCGGGCTCACCGCCAACGCACCGAAATTCAGCTTGCCGCCGGCCGGCGTCGCGAGCGCGCCGCTGGTGTTGAAGGAAAGCGTCTGCGGCGCGCCGGCAGAGACGCCGTCGACGTACAGGTAGGCGTTCCAGGTGTTCGCCGCCGCGTCCTTGACGTAGTACACGGTGCCGTTGTGGGTGGCGCCGAGCGAATCGTAGGCGGTGAACGGCGTGGCCTGGTTGTAGCTCAGCGCGTCGGTCGGGCTGAACGGCGTGGTGGTCGGCGCGGTGGCGTCCGAAGGAAGATTCAGCGACATCTGGACGCTGCCGGTCGCCTTCGCCGCGCTCTGCGCGTTGGTCAGCTGCAGGTCGACCATGGTGCTGGTGTCGAAGCCGTTGCCGGCCGGCGGGAACACCTGCAGGTGCTGGCCCGAGGTGTTGACCACGTAGCCGTTGTTGTCCTGGTTGAACGCGCCGGCGCGGGTGTAGGAGTAGCCCTTGCCGTCGCGCATGGTGAAGAAGCCGTCGCCGCTGATCGCGAAGTCCAGGCTGTTGCCGGTGTTCTCCACGTTGCCGGCGGCGAACTGCTGCGCCACGTCGGCCAGCCGCACGCCGCTGCCGATGGCCGTTGCCGAGAGGTTGCGCCCGGCCGAGTTGTACAGCTCGGCGAACTCGGCACGCGAGCCTTTGAAACCGGTGGTGCCGGTGTTGGCGATGTTGTTGGCGGTGACCTCGAGGTCCTTGGAGGCCGCGTTCAGGCCGCTCAGCGCGATATTGAAAGCCATCGGTGTTTCCCCTGATGAATTAGTTGACGCGCGCGACCTGGCTCAGCAGCACGCCGCCGAAACCGTCCACGTCGAGATAGGCGCCATCGGCGCTGGTCATGCCCACGCCGGCGACCTTGCCGGTGACATAGGTGGCCACCGCGGCATTGCCGGTCTGCGCGGCCAGGCCGTAGGTGCCCGGGGGCAGCGGCTGGCCGTCGTTGCCGGTGCCGTCCCAGTGGAAGTCGGTGAGGCCCGCGGTCTGCGTGCCCAGGTCGATGCTGCGCACCACGTTGCCGGCGTTGTCGACGATCTGCACCAGCGTGCGGCCGCCACCGTCGGGCACGTTCACGGCGCCATCGAGGCTGCCGCCCTGCAGGCGACCGACCGCCGAGGGCACGGTGACGTCGCGGCCGACCATGCTGGAGGCCTGCAGCAACTGGTTGCCCTGCATCGACTGCGCGAGCGCGTCGAAGGAGGTCTGCAGGTTCTGCGTGGCCGAGACCTGGTTGATCTGCGCCAGCTGGCTGACCATCTGCGAGGAATCCATCGGCTGGGTCGGATCCTGGTTGCGCATCTGCTGGATCAGCAGGCTGAGGAAGTCCGACTGGCTCAGCGTCTTGGTCTGACCCAGGGCGCTGGCGGCGCCGGCGGCCGTGTTGGAGTTGATGGCGAGGTCGCTCATGGCCGTTCCTTATTTGCCGAGGTCCAGCGTCTTCTGCATCAGCTGGCGCGCGGTGTTCATCACCTCGACGTTGTTCTGGTACGAACGCGAGGCGGAAATCATGTTGACCAGCTCGTCCACCGGGTTGACGTTGCTCTGGTAGACGTAGCCGTCGGCATCGGCCAGCGGGTTGCCCGGCTCGTAGCGGCTGGTGATGGCGTTGGGGCTTTCGGTCACGCCCAGCACCTTGACGCCCTCGCTGCCGGCGTCGGCCGGCTGGCCGTTGAGGCCGTTGCGGATCGCGGCGAACAGCGGCTCCTTGGCGCGGTAGGCGGCGTCGGGCGAACTGGCCACGCTGTCGGCGTTGGCCAGGTTGCTGGCCACGGTGTTGAGCCGGGTAGACTGCGCCGCCATGCCCGAGCCGGCGACGTTGAAGACGTTGAACAGCGACATCAGCCCTGGCCTCCGGTGATCGCGGTCCGCAGCATGCGGATCTGCGCGGTGATGAAGGCCATGCTTGCCTGGTAATGGACGCTGTTGGCGGCGAAGGCGGCCTGCTCCTGCTGCGCGTCGACGGTGTTGCCGTCCATGCTCGGCTGGGTCGGCACGCGGTAGGCGAGCGTGTCGCGCGCCTGCGCCACCGGATCGATCTGGCCGGCGGTCGGTGCGGCCAGCGGCAGGCTGCCGTCGCCGCTGCTGCCGGCGGCAGCCAGTGCCTTGCGGAAGTCGACGTCGCGGGCGAGGTACCCGGGCGTGTCGGCATTAGCCAGGTTGCTGGCCAGCACTTCGGTACGGCGCTGCCACAGCGCCATGGCGCCGGTGTGCATGCCGAACAGGTTGTCGATGGGTTGGCTCATCGCTTGCCTCCGCGCGGCTGGTTCGTCCGCACGGGGCTGGAGGCAAGTTGTGTGCCATGGGGTCGCGAAGCCTTGGCGTGACTGGCTTTGCGCGTTGAGTCGGGTTTTCGGTTACGGGCAGAGTCGGATTTCCGACACCCACCCGATGACCTTGTAGGAGCGCCCTTGGGCGCGACCTGGACGCACGGCGGTCGCGCCCGAGGGCGCTCCTACAGGTGGAGTCAGCCTTCGCCCTCTTCCGGCAGCAGGTCGATCACCGCCTGCGCCAGCAGGTCCGGCTGGAACTTGGCGATGAAGCGGTCGGCGTTGACCTCGCGCACCATCGCCTCGTTGAACAGCCCGCTCAGCGAGCTGTGCAGCACGACCTTGAGGCGCCGCAGCGTAGGCGTCTCACGGATCGCGCGGGTCAGCGCGTAACCGTCCAGTCGCGGCATCTCGATATCGGAGACCACCAGGTTGACGCCCTCTTCCGGGTCGCCATCGGCCAGTGCGTTCAGGCGGTCGAGCGCCTCGCGGCCGTCCTGCGCCACCACGCACTCGATGTTCATCTGCTGGAAGATGCTGATCAGCCGGCGCCGCGCGACCACCGAATCGTCCGCTACCAGCACGCGGCGCGGGCGCAGCGTGTGGGCGCCGGCGGCGCGCTGCATCTGGGTGGAGAGCTCGCCCGGCGCACCATCGATGCTCGCCAGCACGTGCTCCACGTCGACCACCGCCACCAGCGCGCCGTTGATCCGGGTTACTGCGTTGACGCGCGGGCCGAAGCCCAGCGCGGCGCTGGGGGCGACCAGCGATTCGCCCTCGCAATGGACCATGTTCTTCAGGTCCGAGACCAGGAAGCCCTGCACCGTGCGGCTGAACTCGGTGACCATCAGATGCGCCGACGGCTCCTCGATCAGCGCCGGGTAACCCAGGGCCGCGGCCAGGTCGATCACCGGGATCGTCTGCCCGCGGTAGTCGCAGCTGCCGGCAATCAGCGCGTGCGCGCCGGGCATCCGTTCCAGCGGCGGACGGCGCAGCACCTCGCGCACCTTGAACACGTTGATGCCGAACAGCTGCTCATCGCCCAGGCGGAACAGCAGCATCGCCACGCGGTTGTGCCCGGCCAGGCGGGTCTGGCGTTCGACGTTTTCCAGCAGCGCGCCGGCCATGCAGTTCTCCAGCAAAGTTAAGGACTAGCCCCCGCGTATCGGCCGCCCATCCGTGTGCTTGAGGTGCCGGCCCGCACTCGCGAGCGTTCACCGCAAAAGGCCAAAGGACGGAATCCCACCGCCGGGCCTTCCCTCGCGAACGCGGAGGGAAAGAGCAGAGCCGCGGGTCGCCTCCCCGAGCCTTCCCCCGCGAACGCGGGGGAAGGTGCCGACAGGCGGATGGGGGCGCTCTTGGGCGCGATGCCCGGGCGGGCTCCCCGCAAGCCTTCCCCCATCCGCCCTCCGGGCACCTTCCCGAGCCTTCCCTCGCGAACGCGGGGGAAGGACCAGTGCCGCAGGCCGCCACCCCGAGCCTTCCCTCGCGAACGCGGAGGGGAAGGACCAGTGCCGCAGGCCGCCACCCCGAGCTTTCCCTCGCGAACGCGGAGGGGAAGGACCAGAGCCGCGGGTCGCCACCCCGAGCCTTCCCCCGCGAACGCGGGGGAAGGTGCCGACAGGCGGATGGGGGCGCTCTTGGGCGCGATGCCCGGGCGGGCTCCCCGCAAGCCTTCCCCCATCCGCCCTCCGGGCAGCTTCCGCCGTGAACGGGGAAAGGCGAGCCAGGGGTGGCACAGGCGTTGCTTGTTCAAGTTTCGACGCATCCAGACGATGTCCTGAACATTCATCCGCAGGAACCGCAATCCCCATGAGCCTGATCCGTAGCCAGTCCCTGGCCGCGCTGGTCCAAGCGGCCGCCGCTGGCGACGAGGCCCGCCTCGTACAGCTGTCCAACCAGCATCCCGCGGTCGCCCGCGCACTGGCGCCGCTACTGGCCCGCCTGGACGCCGGCCAGCCGTCGGTGCTGGCGCTGCAGACCCTGGAACAGCAAGGCCTGGTGCTCGCCGCCGCGCAACTGCTGGGGCGTGAGCAGTCCTCGCTGGACAAGGCCACCCAGGAAAGCCGCGACGGCGTCGGCCGCTTGACGGACGCCAGTGCCGGAATCTCGACGGCCTTGCAGCAGGTCGCCAATGGCTTGGCGCAAGTCGAACAGGCCCGCCAGACCGGCAGCACCGGCGTGAGCGAGCTCGATGGCCAACTGCGCTTGCTGCGCAGCGCGCTTTCGGCGATGAACCGCAACCAGTCCCGCCTGGCCGAGCAAGTCGAGCAGATCCGCAAACTCACCGGTGTCGTGCAGGAAATCGCCCACCAGACCAACCTGGTCGCGCTGAACGCGGCGATTGAGGCGGCCCGCGCGGGCGAGGCGGGTCGTGGTTTCGCGGTGGTCGCCGACGAGGTCAAGCAATTGGCCGAGAAAACCACCCAGGCCACCACCGAGATCGAGACGGTCACCGGCTCCATCGGCGATTTCTCCCGGCAACTGGACGTCGACGTGCAGCAGGGCATGAAGCGCCTGGAGCATGCCCAGTCCGGCGTCAGCCAGGCCAACGGCGCGATGGGCAAGAGCGCCGAGGCGCTTGCCAGTGCCAGCGAAAAGATCGCCCAACTGCGCCAGGGACAGGACGTGCAGCAGGCCCGTGCGGCCGCCGCGCAGGCCGCGCTCGGCGCGCTGCAGCGGCGCAGCACCGAGGCGCGCCGGCAGAGCGAGTCGCTCAGCCGTGCCGCCCTGCTCGCTCACCGCCTTGCGCTGGGCTGGCTGGAGCAGGAGGCGGGCAACGACCCGGCCAGCCTGAGCCTGGCGGTGCGCGAATCGGCCCAGGGCATCCGCCAGGCGACCGAGCTGGCGTTGCTCGAACCGGGCGCGCTGGACCGGCGCTGGTTCGATACCGAGGCGCTGGACCGCACGGTACGCCGTCTGGCCGCACAGCATCCGGATCACCCCGCCGCCAGCGCGCTCAGCGAGGCCGGCGCACGCCTGTCCGAGCACGGCAATGCCTTTGTCGGCCTGCTCTGCAACGGCCAGGTCGAACAGGCTCAGCAGCTCAGCCAGCGGCTGGAATCCGAGCGCGAGGCACTGGTCACCCAGCTCGCCGCCCTGCTGGCGGAGGCCTGATGGCCCTGGCGCGCCGCGGCCTGCTGCTCGCGCTGTTGCTGCCGCTGCCGGCCCTCGCCGCGCCGCTGGCGGAAGCGGATTTGCGCGCCCAGGCCGAGCGGTTCGTCGAACAGCAGTACGCCGCGCCGGGGAGCCGCGTCGAGGTGAAATCCGAGGCGCTGGACCCGCGCCTGCACATCGCCGACTGCGCCGTGCCGCTGACCGCCAGCCTGCCTGGCGGGTTGCGCACGACGCCGCGGCTGAGCGTATTGATGCGTTGCCCGACCGCCGATGGCTGGAGCCTGCGCGTGCCGGTCACGCTGAAGGTCTGGCGCCAGGTGCTGGTCGCCAACCGGCCGCTGATCCGCGGCGACGGCATCGTGGCGGCCGACGTGCGCATCGAGGAGCGCGACGTCACCCGCCTGCCCTACGGCTACATCGGCGGCCTGGACCAGGTGGCCGAGCGCAGCCTGTCGCGCCCGGTCGCCGCCGGCAGCGTACTCACGCCCGGCGCACTGGGCGGGCGGCAGACGGTCCGCGCGGGCGACCACGTGCAGCTGGTCGCCGAACTGGGCGGCATCGCGGTGCGCGCCGAGGGCATTGCCCTGGGCAGCGGCGACGCGGGGGCCCGTCTGCGGGTGCGCAACCCCAGCTCCGGCCGGGTGGTGGACGCGATCGTGCGCGGCCCCGGCGTCGTCGTGGCGCTACCTTAGAACGGTCGCCGAAAACCGATGTTCCCGACACCACTAAAGTTTTCTCCAGCCCGGCCGATTCCCCAAAGGACAGGGCCCTAACCGACTCGAGAAGGACCGATGAACACGACCATTTCCAACAACGGCTTGCCGCTTCTGCCCCAGGCGCCCGGCAACCAGGCCAACGGTGCCGCGGCCGGCAGCAACAACGCCGCGACCGACGCCCCCGCCAGCGTGCCGGGCAAGGACGACAGCGTCCGCCTGACCGACTCGGCGCGCGCGCTGCAGGATGCCGCCAGGGTGGACGGCCAGTCCGCGATCGACACCAAGCGGGTGGAGAAGATCCGCCAGGCGATCGCCGACGGCAGCTACCAAGTCAATCCGGCCGCCATCGCCGACAAGATGATCGCGCTCGACGCGCAGATCGCCGGCCCGGCGAAGCCGTAACCGCACGTCATGGGCAAGCTGCTGCACCACGAGCTCGAAGCCGCGCTGGATGCGGTGGTGGAGGACCTGCACCGGGCCGCCACCGAGCTTTCGGCCACCCTGGTCGCCGAGCGCGAAGCACTGGTCGCCGCCGATGCGGCCGCACTGGACCGCGCCGGGAGCCAGAAACAGGCGCTGATGCAGCGACTGGAAGAGCTGGACGCCGAACGGGTGCAGATGCTCAAGCTGGAGCCGACCGCAGCCGCGCGCACCGAACCGCGCTGGCGCGAGGTGCTCGGCCTGCTGCGTGGGTGCCACGAGATGAACCAGCGCAACGGCAGCCTGGTCAGCCAGCGGCTGGCACAGGTGCGTGAAGCGCTGGCCGTGCTGAGCGGCCAGGGCGGCGAAGCGCGCAGCGTGTACGGACCCGGTGGCGAAGTGCGCACGGCCTTGCGCTCGCACCACCTGGCTTCGGCCTGACCCAGAGAGTCAAGTCTTACGGACACCGTGCCGCGAGGCCGGTGGCGATCCACCCCAGGCGGGCAAGCCCGCGAGTAGATCAAGACCATGAGCGATACCGCCGTTTCTGCCCAGTCCCGCCTTGCCGGCAACCGCGACATCCCGCTGCCGGTGGTACGGGTGCCGATGCTGGACCAGAAACGCGAGCTGTTCGCCTACGAGGTGATGTTTCACCGCCACGCCGGCGACGAGCACGAACTGATGCAGCGCGTGCTCTCGACCCTGGCCGATGGCGCGCTGACCCGCCTGGTGCGCGGCAACCGCACCTTCCTGACCCTCTCGCGCGAACTGCTGCTGGGTCAGACCGACGTACTGCAGCATCAGCCGCGCTTCGGCGTGGTGCTGCAGCCGGCGATGGCCGACGACCCCGAACTGATGGAGCGGCTCAACAGGATGGCCCAGCGCGGCTGCCTGTTGATGCTGGACGTCGGCGCGGCCGATCTGCATGGCTCGGTCGCGTTCGAGGCACTGCTGCAGATCGTGCAGTTCGTGCGGCTGGACGCCCGCGCGCTGTCGCCCGAGCAACTGCGCGAGCGCGCGCAGCAGTTGCACGAGCGCGGCATCTGGGTGATCGCCGGCCACGTCGACGACCACGCTACCTACCACCGCTGCCTGGAGCTTCCGCTGCAGGCGATCCAGGGCCGTTACCTGCTGATCCCCGACCAGGTGGAGGTCCCGGTGCTCTCGGCCAACCGCCTGTCGATGCTGCGCCTGATGCGCGAACTGCAGGAAAACAGCCCCGGCCCGGTGGAGCTGGGCGACATCATCCGCAACGACGCGATCCTTTCATACAAGCTCCTGAGCTGCGTCAACTCGGCCTACTTCGGCCTGCCCAAGCAGCTGAAGTCGGTGCAGCAGGCGGCGATCTTCTTCGGCGTCACGCGCATGCGCAACTGGATCTACACCATGTCGCTCGGCGGCATGGACGACCGCCCGCCGGAGCTGCTGCGCACCGCGCTGATCCGCGCACACATGTGCGAGCAGCTGGCGTCGCACATGCCGCGCCAGCAGAAGGAAATGGCCTTCACCGTCGGACTGTTCTCGCTGCTGGACACGCTGATGTGTGCGCCGATGGAGTTCGTGCTCGAACAGCTGCCGCTGGTGCCCGAGATCCGTGAGGCGCTGGTCGGCAACCGCGGACCGTTCGGCCCGCTGCTGGAGCAGATCCATGCCTGGGAAGCCGGCCAGTTGAGCGGCCAGGCCCAGCCCCAGCAGATCCAGCGCATGGCCGGCATCTACCTGGAAGCGACCCAATGGGCGGACCAGGTGTACGCCTTCGCCGATCACAAAGCGCAGGCTGCGGCGGCTTAAGGCTCGCAGAGGCGTTCTTCTTTCTCGGGGCCCCGAACGGGGCCCTTTCCCGTAAGGGCCCGGGCCTTTCGCTGGTCGACTGTCACCGGCAGCGGCCGTCGCGGGGCAAGTTCCCGGACGCGACGCCACCTCCCTGCGAGCCTCCCCCCACCCCCGCGAACGCGAAGGAAGATGCCGACAGGCGGATGGGGGCGCTCTTGAGCGGAGCGCCTGGGTGAGCCTTTCGCGAGGCCTCCCCCATCTGCCCTGCGGGCACCTTCCCCCGTGAACGGGGAAGGATCTCAGGATGTCACACTGCGCCAGCTGGAGCTCCCCGCGAACACGGAGCGCCCCGTCAGTGCGCCCTGTCCGACCGCCACATCCGTCGGTGCAGCAGGACCACCACCAGCACGCCGGCGACCGTCACGGCTAGCCAGCTCAGTACGGGTGCCCACTCGCCGCCCAGCCACGAAGCGCACGACACCGCGCCGATGGCCGCCACGCCGACGCCCAGCGCCAGAGCCACGTCACCGACGCGCTGGCGGCGCTCCCACAGCAGCAGGAACGCACCCAACGCGGCCAGCAGGATCGCGCCGAGGCGGCGGAACACGGTGAACTCCGGCGGCTCGGGCACGTCCGGCAGCACGTCGCTGAGCGCGCGGTCGCCCACCTGCACCTGGTAACCCTGGTCATCCGCCTGGCTGGCGCGCACCAGTCGGTCGCCATCCAGTTGGGCGAAGATGGTCACCGGCTGCACCGGCACCGCCTGCCAGCTCACCCGCACGTCGCCCAACCGCGGTGAGCCGGGGTCGACGCTGGTAGTCAGGTAGTCGTGATAGAGGCTGAAGCTCGCGGCCAGGTTGGCCGGCAGATGCGACGGATCGGGCGCCACCGTCTCCGTGCCGGGCAGCGCACGCACCAGCAGCGGCCCCAGCGCAAAGCCGCCTACGCGGACCTTGCCCGCCATGATGCGTTGCCCCTTGAGCGGCAGCTCCTTCGGATTGGCGTGCCCGCGCGGCTGCTCGAACCGGCTGGTGTCTTGCAGGTCGTCGGACCAGTCCAGCTCGTAGTGCACGTCATCGCCGACGTGTACCTCGCGCCACTGGAACATCTCCACACGGCGGCTCAGCACCGGCGTGGATACGGTCAGATTGAAGTCCGGGTCGTGCGGCGCCTCGGTCACTTCGGGCGTACCGGAGACCAGCACCATGCTGCCGTGCTGTCCCGGCTGCGGACCGCGCGAGCCGGCCTGGACCACGTCGCCGCCGTGGCGCGCCGCGGCCAGGTGATGCACCAGCAGACCGCGTTCGGTGACCGCCGCCAGTCCCAGACCCGCAATCAACAGCACGGCGCCGATGCCGCGCAGCAGCAGGGCCCGCGTGCCGACCCGCAGGTGGCGCCTCACCCCACCGCCCCGGCAGGCTGGCCACGCAGCCGGGCCTGTTCGTCCGTCGTGCCGAAGCGGCCGCGGTCATCGCGGGTCACTTTGGCCACCGCGCAGGCGTGGTCATGGGTGAAGAACAGCCGCACGCCGCGCGCGAGCTTGTCTTCGAGGAAGCCGCGTTTCTCGTCGATCAGGGTTTCCGGCGCGCGGTCGTAACCCATGGTGATCGGCAGGTGCACCCAGGGCCGGCCCGGGATCAGGTCGGCGCAGAACACCACGCCGCCGACCTCGGACAGCATCAGCCCGGGCGTGTGGCCATCGGAAAAGTGGAAGCGCACCGATTCGCCGAGCGCCTTCGAATGCGGCCCCTCGACCCGTTCCAGCCGGCCGCTGGATTCCAGCAGACCGGCCAGTTCGGGGATGAACGAGGCGCGGTCGCGCGGATGCGGCGACTGTGCGCGGCGCCAGTGCTCGGCGCCGACCACGAAGATGGCCTTGGGAAACAGCAGCCGCGGCGGCTGCCCTTCCGCCCACGGCGCCAGCAGGCCGCCGGCGTGGTCGAAGTGCAGGTGGGAGAGGACCACCGCGTCGATGTCCTCGTGCGAGAGGCCGGCTTCGGCCAGCGACTCGAGCAGGACGTGGCGGTCCTCGACCACGCCGTAGCGCTCGCGCAGCTTCGGCTCGAAGAACGCGCCGATGCCGGTTTCGAACAGCACGTTGCGGCCGTCCAGGTCCTTCACCAGCAGGCAGCGGCAGGCCAGCGGGATGCGGTTCTCCGCATCCGGTTCGATCCAGCGCGCCCACATGGCCCGCGGCGCATTGCCGAACATCGCCCCGCCGTCGAGTTTCTGGGTGTTGCCCTCAAGGGACCACAGCTGCATGACACGTCCCCCGTCAAAGGATGCTTCCCCGGATTCTACGCAGGGGGGGCACTGCTGTCTGCCGGTGGCGAGGATGGGGCGCGAGGCAAAGGCACCCATCCGCCGACGGGCACCTTGTCCGTGGCACGGGAAGAACCGGCGGCGCGGACCTTGCGGGAGGGAGGTCACCGAGCCTTCCCCCGTTGCACGGGGGAAGGTGCCGACAGGCGGATGGGGGAAGCCTTGCGGGGAAGTACGGCCTACTGCACCTTGCCCAGGCCCGAAGGCCGTCGCGGATCGCTGGCCGCCTGCAGCGTATTGCTGCGGTGGTCCCAGGTGACCACGTTCATGAAGCCCCAAGGATCACGCGGGTGCAGCGTGTAGCCCATGCGCTGGAGCTCTTTCGCGGTGGCCGGGTCGAACACGCCCGGTTCCACGTCCACCCGGTCGGGCAGGAACTGGTGGTGGTAGCGCTTCTGCGCCACGATGGCGCCGGCGTCCTTACCATCGATGAAGGCGAGGATGCCTTCGAGCACCTGGGTGATGATGGTCGAGCCGCCGGGCGAACCGATTACCGCGGTGCGGTCCTGGCCGATCACCAGGCTGGGCGACATCGAGGAAAGCATGCGCTTGCCCCCGACCGGCGCGTTCGCCTTGCTGCCGAGCAGGCCGTAGACGTTGGGCTTGCCCGGCACCAGCGCGAAGTCGTCCATCTCGTCGTTGAGCAGCACGCCGGTGCCGGCGGCGACGAAGGTGGAACCGAGCGTGTAGTTCACCGTCGAGGTGACGGCGATCATGTTGCCGTCCTTGTCGATGATCGAGAAATGCGTGGTGTGCGGACCGGGATCGGAGGCGCCGGTGTGCGGCAGCATCGAGGAGGGCGTGGCCTTGTCCGGCAGGATGCTCTGGCGCAGGCCGTCGGCGTAGAACGGCGACAGCAGCATGTCCAGCGGCATCTTCACGAAGTCCGGATCGCCCAGGTAATCGTTGTGGTCGCGAAAGGCGCGGCGCATCGCCTCGACCACGTAATGCACGCGATGGGCACGGTCGAGCTTGTCCATGTCCACGCCGCGCAGGATGTTGAGGATCTCGGCGATGGCCACGCCACCGGAGGACGGCGGCGGCGCGGTGACGATGCGGTAGCCGCGGTAGTCCACGCTGATCGGCGCGCGCTCCTTGACCTGGTAGCCGGCCAGGTCCGCCTCGGTCCAGTTGCCGCCGGCCGCGCGCACGGCGGCCACCAGCTTCCTGGCCACCTCACCCCGGTAGAAGCCGTCGCGGCCTTCTTTGGCGAGGATCTCGAGCGTGCGGGCCTGGTCCGGATCGTGCCAGAGCCTGCCTTCGACGGGCGGCTTGCCGTCGACGAAATATTTCGCTTCGGAAGCGGGCCAGCGCTTCAGGTCGTCCGCACGCTCGGCGATCGCGTTGCGCAGGCGGCTGTCGGGCTGGAAGCCGTCGCGCGCGGTGCGGATCGCCGGCGCCAGCGAGGCCGACAGCGGGAGCTTGCCGTAATGCCGGGAGAGCCAGGCCAGGCCCGCCGGTTCGCCCGGAATGCCGGCCGAAAGCGGACCGTTCAGCGCCGCGTCGCGGTTGGGCGAGCCATCGGCGTTGAGGTAATCCTTCGCATCGACCGCTGCCGGCGCTACCTCGCGTGCGTCGATGAACACCTCGCGCCCATCCGAGGCGCGTCGCAGCACGGCCATGAAACCGCCGCCCAGCCCGGAACTCTCCGGCTCGACCACCGACAGCGTCGAGGCCACCGCCACTGCCGCGTCGAACGCGTTGCCGCCCCTGGCCAGCACGTCCAGGCCGGCGTTGGTGGCCAGGAAGTTGGCGCTGGCGATCGCCGCATGACCGGGTTTCGGTGCTGCCGTGGTGGCGGGAGCGACGGGTTTCGCCTGGGCCGGCGGGTCCGTTGCGAAGGCGGCGGTACTGGTCAGCAACAGGCTCAGCAACAGGGCTCGCCAACGCAGGGACAGACTCATGCCGTGGTCTCCTTGGCCATCAACTGGCGGTATTTCAGTTCGAGTTGCTCGCGCGTCTCGGCGTGGCCGGGGTCGAGGATGATGCATTCGACCGGACAGACCACCATGCACTGCGGCTCGTCATGGTGGCCCACGCATTCGGTGCACAGGGCCGGGTCGATGACGTAATAGTCCTCGCCCATCGATATGGCCTTGTTGGGGCACGCGGGCTCGCAGACGTCGCAGTTGACGCAGGTGTCGAGAATCTTCAGGGACATGGCCTCAATGGTAGCGCGGCGCGGCCATCCTTACCCGGCCGCTCCATTCCACGGCACTCTCAAGGTGGGCTTCAGCCCACCTTGAGAGTGCCACGGCCGGCGCGGGGTGGTGCGCTCAAGCCCGCCCTGCGTGGCCCGCAAACGAAAACGCCCGCGACGCCTTGTGGCATCGCGGGCGCATCGGGCGCGTTGAGCGTGGCTTACATCGCCACGAAACGCACGGTCGCACCGGTCGGCTGCAGCGCGGTCGTCACGCGATCCTTGTCGGCCTCATCGCCGATGAAAAGCACGATCACGTCCTTGAACGAGCCCGGCTTGGCACCCGCGAAGGCGGCGGTCACGAAGTCGGCGGTCTTGGCCGAGTTCGGGCCGGCGAAGGCCAGCAGGTTGCCCGGCAGCACGCCGCGGGCGATGACGTCCTGCACGTTGCTCAGCTGGCGGTCGTACTTGGCCTTGGCATCCTCGTCGTCGCCGGCCGGCACCAGGTAGGCGTACGGGCGCTCGGCGGTCATGCCCTGCATGTTGTTCTGCACGATCTGGCCCAGGTACGCGTTCCAGGCCTGCGCGTCGTTCGGGTTGGTCGGCTTGGGCGCGGCGGCCTGCTGGGTGGTCTGCTGGCTGTCGTCCTGCTTGTTGCAGGCGGACAGCGCCAGGCTGCCGGCCAGGGCGAAGGTTGCGGCGATCAGGAACTTACGCATGGGTGTCTCCCTGTGAATGGATTGGAGGATGGCCGCTTCCATTCTACGCAGGCTGCATCGAATGGATCAGGGCATCCTCATTTGCGCCAGCGCTGCCGCATGGCCTGTTGCACTGCCGGATGCACGAAACTGGAGATATCGCCGCCAAGGCGACCGATCTCGCGCACCAGCGAGGAGGAAATGAAGCTGTACTGCTCCGCCGGGGTGAGGAACAGCGTTTCCGCCTGCGGGATCAGGTGGCGGTTCATGCTCGCCAGCTGGAACTCGTATTCGAAGTCCGACACCGCGCGTAGGCCGCGGATGATCACGCCCGCGCCCATGTCGGTGACGAAGTCGGCCAGCAGGCTGTTGAAGCCGCGCACCTCCACGTTGGGAAGGTCGGCCAGGGCCAGACGAGCCAGCGTGATGCGCTCGTCCAGGCTGAAGCCCGGGCCTTTGCCGGAACTTTCGGCCACCGCCACCACCACCCGCTCGAACAGCGGCGCGGCGCGTGACACCAGGTCGGCATGGCCGTTGGTGATCGGGTCGAAGGTGCCGGGATACACGGCCAGGCGCTTGTTCACCGAGGCTTTGTTCACGTGGGGGCTGCAGCGCAAAAGTGGCGGCTAGCTTAACGGAAGCGCCGTGCAGCGGCGATAGAGCGCATGGCGCACTTCGCCCGCCTTTCCCTCACGATGCAGCGACCAGTTGATCGGCAGTGCCGGCACCCGGTCACGCGGCGACTCGACATAGATCCAGGCCGTCGGCGTGAGCCAGCCGCCCTGCTCCAGCCGCTGCGCGAGCACCGGCCACAGGTCCGCGGCGAAGGGCGGATCCAGGAACACCAGTCCGAAGGGCGTTGCCGCGCCGTCCAGGTATGCCGCCGCATCGGCGGCGGTCACCGCGCCCTCGACCTTCAGCCGTGCGAGGTTGTCACGCAAGGCCTTGGCCGCGAGCGCGTCTCGTTCGACGAAGCGGACCGCACCGGCACCACGCGACAGCGCCTCGATGCCCAGTGCGCCGGTCCCGGCGCACAGGTCCAGCGCCTGCACGCCGGCGATCACCGGCGCGAGCCAGTTGAACAGCGTCTCGCGCACACGCTCCGGCGTCGGCCGCAGCCCGGGCAGGTCGGGCACGTCCAGCCGCGAATTCCGAAGGCTGCCCCCAATGATGCGGATGCGACCGGTCACTTCGACATCCCCTCGTGGGAGCGTACCCCGTGCGCGACCGCCATCTTTGCGCAAGCCGCAATCCGTCGTTCCCATGCAAGGCGCAGGTACGAACGGCCCTCAGCGGCCAGTCTGGTAGCGGGTGATAGCATCCGCGCATTGTCTTGGAAACGCCGCCGCAATGCTCAAATTCTGGAAGAAGAAACCCACCGAAACGACTTCGGAGCAGCCGGCCGAGCAGGGGCAGACGCCGCCGGGCGACGCGCACGCCGCGGACGCGACCGCGCTGGACAACGCCAGCCCGGTGCTGGACGAGGCGCGCGCCGAACTTGCCCCCGATGAGCCGGCCGTCGTCGACGAGCCGCCGCCCCCCGCGACCGAGGCCGAATCCGCACCCGCCAGGCGCAGCTGGCGCGAACGTCTCGCCGGCAGCGGCTTCGCCAAGGGCCTCAGTTCGCTGTTCGTGCGCCACCCCAAGCTCGACGACGACCTGCTCGACGAACTCGAAACCCTGCTGATCACCGCCGACGTGGGCGTGGAAGCCAGCACCACGCTGGTCGAGGGCCTGCGCAAGCGCATGCACAAACGCGAATTCGCCGACGCGGACGCGCTGCTGGCTGCGCTGCGCGAGGCGCTGGTGGCGATGCTGGTGCCGGTGCAGCAGCCGCTGGACATCGGCGGCCACAAGCCGTTCGTCGTACTCACCGTGGGCATCAACGGCGTGGGCAAGACCACCACGATCGGCAAGCTCGCGCGCCGCTGGCGCGACGAGGGCCGCCAGGTGCTGCTCGCCGCCGGTGACACCTTCCGCGCTGCCGCGGTGGCGCAGCTGAAGACCTGGGGCGAGCGCAACAACGTGCCGGTGATCGCGCAGGGCCAGGATGCGGACGCGGCCAGCGTGATCTTCGATGCGCTGCAGGCCGCTCGCTCGCGCAACGCCGACGTGCTGGTCGCCGACACTGCCGGCCGCCTGCACACGCAGGGCGGCTTGATGGACGAACTGTCCAAGATCGCCCGCGTGCTCAAGAAGATCGACGCCGACGCGCCGCACGAAGTGCTGATGGTGATCGACGGCACCACCGGCCAGAACGCGATCAGCCAGTTGCGCCAGTTCCAGCAGATCGTGGGCGTGACCGGCCTGGTCGTGACCAAGCTCGATGGCACCGCCAAGGGCGGCGTGGTGTTCGCGCTGGCGCGCGAGTTCGGCCTGCCGATCCGCTTCGTCGGCCTGGGCGAGAGCGCCACCGACCTGCGCCAGTTCGACGCGCGCGCCTTCGTCGACGGCCTGCTGCCGGCCACGCTGGCGCGGACCTGAGCGGCGATGTCGCGACGGCTGCGCATCGCGCTGCTGGGCCTGGCCGGCGTCCTGGTCGCCGGGCTGGTCGCGTTGCTGGTCACTGTCTACCTGCTGCTGCAGCCGGAGCGCTTCACCGCAATGCTGCAGGAGCAGGCGCGCCAGGCAGGCCTCGAGCTCAGCCTGGCCAGCCCCGCCAGCCCCACCCTGTTCCCGCGCCCGGCGCTGGAACTGGAGGGGCTCACGCTTACCGCGCAGGGCGCGACCATGCCGATCCTGCTGGCCGCCAACGGCCGCCTGGCGTTGCCCTGGAGCACGCTGTTCGGCGGCCCGACGGTCATCTCCCGACTGGAGATCGACGCGCCACGCGTGGACCTGGACGCCCTGCAGGCCTGGCTTTCCAGCCTGCCTTCGGGCGGCAACGGCGCTCCCAATATCCCGCGTATCGACACCGGCGTGCGCATCGCCCGCGGCACCATCGTCAGCGGCAACAAGCTGCTGCTGCGCGATTTCTCGCTCGACGCCGGCAACCTGCTTTCCGGCCAGCCGTTCCCGTTGGTGATCTCCGCCAAGGACGCCGGCGGCACGCCGATGCAGCTGCGCCTGACCGCCACCCCGCGCATCCAGGGCAACGCGCTGCAGCTCAACGACATCGACCTGAACTTCACCCGCGGTGTCGTGCTGGCGATGCGCCTGACCGGCGAGGCGCACTGGCACGGTGCCGCCGATGCCGCAGCCACGCTCGCCGGCTCGCTCGACCATGCCGACGCCGGTCGCTACGACATCTCGCTGCAGCTCAGTCCCGCCAACCAGAGCGACCCACTGCTGCTCGCGCTCAAGCTGGACGGTCCGGGCAACCACCTGGACCTGCGCCTGCCGCCGCTGGGCGTGGCGCGATGGTGGTCGCACATCGGCGACGAGGAAGGTCCACGGCTGGGCGTGCCTCCCGGCAGCGGAAGCGTGGATGCGGCCACGCTGGACGTGGCCGGCGTGCACGTCGAGGGCCTGCAGATGACATTGACGCCCGCCCCCGCGTCCAGTACCAGCTCACCCGCCACAACGGCCAGCGACGGCCGATGAATTCGACCCTCGCCGCCGACCTGCTGCCCTGGTTCGACCGCCACGGGCGCCACGACCTCCCCTGGCAGGCTGCCACGCCGGATGGGCGGCGCGACGCCTACCGCGTATGGCTGTCCGAAGTGATGCTGCAGCAGACGCAGGTCGCCACGGTCATCCCCTATTTCCAGCGTTTCACCGAGGCCCTGCGGACGTTGCGCGAGCTCGGCGCGGCCGACGAAGACCGCGTGCTCGCGTTGTGGTCGGGCCTGGGCTACTACCGCCGCGCACGCTTCCTGCATCGCGCCGCGCAACTGTGCGTGGAGCGACACGGCGGCGAGCTGCCGCGCGACTTCGACGCGCTCGCCGCACTGCCGGGCATCGGCCGCTCGACCGCCGGTGCGATCCTCGCCCAGGCGCACGGCCTGCGCTTGCCGATACTCGACGGCAACGTCAAGCGCGTGCTCACCCGCTACCACGGCATCGAAGGCCACCCGGGCTCGAGCGTGGTCGAAAAACAGTTGTGGGAACGGGCCGACGCGCACACGCCATACGAGCGCGTAGCCGACTATACCCAGGCGATCATGGATCTCGGCGCCACCGTCTGCGTGCGCTCGCGCCCGCTGTGCCTGGCCTGCCCGCTCGCCGACGCCTGCGTCGCGCACCGCGAAGGGCGTACCGCGCAGCTGCCTACGCCCAAGCCCGGCAAGACGCTGCCCACGCGCGGCACCACGATGCTCGTGCTGCGCGATGCGCAGGGCCGCGTGCTGCTGGAGCGGCGCGGCCCGAGCGGCGTGTGGTCGGGCCTGTGGAGCCTGCCCGAGGCACCCGATCACGACACGGCCTGGCGCCTGGCGCAGACGCACGCGCAACTGGACGACGCGCAACCGCTCACGCCTTTCGTCCACGTCTTCAGCCATTACCGGCTGCAGGTCGAGCCGCTGCTGTTCGAGGGCGCGACAGGCCATCCCTCCATCGCCGATAATGCGTCGCCGCGCTGGTACGCCCGCGACGAATGGCCGAAGCTCGGCCTGCCCGCCCCCGTGCGTACCTTGCTCGAAGCACTGGCCCACGAACCACGCCTTTCGTCCTGAACCACAACCGCCCCACAGCCGTTCGTCCTGAGCGCGGGCCGCAGGCCCAAGTCGAAGGACTGTCGCCACATCGCGCCACGCTTCGACTCCGCTTGCTGGCGCAAGCGACGCTCAGCGCGAACGGCATCCCGGGTAACACTGGAAATCCGCCATGCCCCGCACCGTCCACTGCGCCAAGCTCGACATCGACGCCGAAGGCCTCGACTTCGCCCCCTGGCCCGGCCCGCTCGGCCAGCGCGTCTACGAACAGGTCTCCAGACAGGCGTGGCAACAATGGCTCGGCCACCAGACCATGCTGATCAACGAATACCGCCTCAACCCGCTGGAAGCGAAGACCCGCCAGTTCCTCGCCGGTGAGATGGAAAAATACTTCTTCGGCGGCGGCGAGGTTACCCAACCGGCCGGCTACGTCGCCCCCGACGAGCCTTGACGCAAGCCCCCGCACACTGTTTAATGCGCGGCTCGCATAGCACGCATTCAAGTGTGCTGACGTCTTCCCGGCCGGGTAGCTCAGTTGGTAGAGCAGGGGATTGAAAATCCCCGTGTCGGCGGTTCGATTCCGTCCCCGGCCACCAGGTGTCCCGAAGGGCCTGCAGATATGCAGGCCCTTTTCTTTTGCCCGCGGGACGGACCTCGTTGCCGCTCGAAGGCCCGTTCAGAAACGTGCCGGCTTTGCCTTGATTGTCCTGGTGCAGCCGTCTCCGCTTTCACTTGTCCTTCACGGTTTTAGACCGATCTTGCCCGGCTGACGCAAAGGAGTCGGCCTCGTGAACCACCGCACCTGGAAATGCCTGCTGGCCGGCGGAAGCCATCACGGAAAGATCGTCAGTAAGGTCACGGATGCGGCCCTCTCCTTCCCGCCCACGTTGAGCGTCGAGGGCGAGCTTTATCATCCGATGACGATGACCTCCGCGACGAGCGTGGCGCCGGAATGGACAGGCGCGTGTGTCATGGCGCACTGCTATGCCACGCTCGAACAGGTCAATGACGCCCATCGGTTGCTCCTGCTGAGCTGAGCGCCGACGTGCCGGCGCGCGCTCAGGCCGGATCCACCACCTCGCCCGCGGGCATGGCCGGTTCGGGCACGAGTGCCACGAACAGCTCGGCGAGCTCCTCGCCACTGAAGGGCTTGCGCAGGAACGCATCCATTCCCGCTTCGTACGCTTGCGCTTCCTCGCTGCCGCCGGAGCGTGCGGTGATGGCGATGATCGGGGTGCGCCGGCCGGCCTCCTCGCGCTGGCGGATCAGGCGGGCGACCTGGAACCCATCCACGCCGGGAAGGTCCAGGTCCAGCAGCATCGCATCGAAGCGCGACTGATCCAGTTCGGCCAGCGCGCCCAGGCCGTTGGCGACGTAGCAGACGCGGTGATGCTGGCGTTCGAGCTGGCCGCGGATCACCGCCGCGACGATCGCGTCGTCCTCGACCAGCAGCACATGCAACGAGCGGCCGATCGGCGCGGAGGCCACAACGGTCGCACCGACGCCGCCCGCGGGCGGCTGCAGCGGCAGACACACGCGGAAGGTCGTGCCCTGGGCCAGGCGCGATTCCAGTTCGATGTCGCCGCCCATCATGCCGACCAGCTCGCGGCAGATCGCCAGTCCCAGGCCGCTGCCGGCGCGCCGTTGCGGGCCATCGACCTGCTCGAAGCGCTGGAACAGCCGCGCCTGCGCCGATTCGGGGATGCCCGGGCCGGTGTCGGCGATGCTGAAGACCAGGCCATCGGTGTAGCGCTGCACGCACAGTTTCACGCTGCCGTATTCGGTGAACTTCAGCGCGTTGTGGGTGAGGTTGAGCAGTACCTGCTTGATACGCACCGCATCGCCGACCACCTTCGGCGGCAGGTCGTCGGCCAGGTCCACGGTGAGCGACAGGCGCTTGGCCTGCGCGTGGCCCAATTGCAGTTGCGCCACGTCGTCGACGAGCTGGCGCGGGTCGAACGGCGCGCATTCCAGATCGAGCCGGCCAGCCTCGATGCGCGCAAGGTCCAGCGCGTCGTTGAGCAGCTTGAGCAGCATGCCGCCGGAGCGCTGCATGGCCAGGGTGTACTCGCGCTGCTCGGGCTTGAGCGACGTGGTCAGCAGCAGCTCGGCCATGCCCATCACGCCGGTCATCGGCGTGCGTATCTCGTGGCTCAGGGTGGCCAGGAACTGGGTCTTGGCGGCGCTGGCCTCCTCGGCCAGGCAGCGCTGCTGCTCGGACATCGCGATGCGGTGGCGTTGCGCGATGCGCCGGCGCCAGAACCGCAGCGCGGTCCATACGACCAGCACCAGGGTGATGGCGTAGGTCAGCCAGGCCCACCAGCGTGCCCACGGTGGCGCTTCGACATGGATGCGCAGCGGCGCGGCCAGGTGCGCCCAGGCGCCACCGGCGCCGACCGCCATCACGCGCAAGGTGTAGTCACCTGCGCCCAGCCCGGCGAAGTCGCGCTGGCCCCGGCTGTCGACGTCCACCCAGCTGTTGTCCAGCCCATCAAGCCGAAAGCGGTAATGGTTGGCCGAGGGGTCGACATAGGAGAACACGCGCGCCTCGACGCCCAACTCACGGTCGCGCCAGTCCACCTCGATCGGACCGGGGCCCAGCGGCAGATCCACCAGCACGCCGTGGCGGCGCACCCGCACACGGGTCAGCGCCAGTTGCGGCACGGTGGCCTGCTCGCACACGCGGTCGGGGTTGAAGGCAACTACGCCGCCGAGCGTGGGGGCGTACAGATTGCCATCGGGCATCAGCGCGAAGCCGCGCGAGAACTCGGTGTTGCTCAGGCCGTCCTGCAGGCCGAACGAGCGGAAGCGGCCGGTATCCGGATCGAAGCGCCACAGGCCATCGGTGCCGAAGATCCACACCCGCCCGCGCGCATCCACGCGCATGTCGACCACGCCGACCGAGGGCCAGCCGTGCGCCATGTCCACGTGGCGCACCAGCGCCAGGCCGTCGTCGCGGTAGCGGTACTGTTCCAGCCCGTCGGGCGTGGCCAGCCACAAACCGTCGGTGGAAAAACTGAAGGCCTCCACCGAGATGCCGGTGGGCCCGCCGGGCACCGGCTCGAAGAAGCTGTGCGTGGCGTCCAGCTGCATCAGCCCGCCTTCGCTGGCGTAGTAAAAGGTGCCGCGGTCGTTGAGCGTCATCTGGGCGCCCCACAGCATCTTGTCGTCGGCCTGGTGCATCGGCACGCGGGTCACCTGGAGCGTGTCCGGATCGACGCGGAACAGTCCCTCGCGGAAGGTGCGAACGTACAGGCGATGGTCGGGGCCGGGCTCGACTTCCAGCGGGCGACGGAACATCCGGCCTTCCGGGTCGACCGCGACGGCCTGCGAACCCTGCGTGCGATAGAGCGTGCCCTGCACCGCGACCCACAGGCGGCCGCCATTGCCCTCGGTCATGCCCAGCACGTCGCCGCGCAGGCCCGAGAGCACATGTTCGACCTTGCCGGTGTAGGGGTCGAGCCGATCCACGCGCCCGTCGCGCTCGCCGACCCAGATGCGACGGCCGTCGCGTCCGCGCGCCATGGTCGTGGCCACCGAGTCGCGCAGGCTCGCCGGATTGTCCGGCACGTGCGTGTAGCGGCTGAAACTGAACCAGCCCGGCGCCAGGTAGGCCACGCCGCCATCGAGCGTGGTCACCCACAGGCCGCCTTCGCGATCGACGAATAGCTGCCACACCCAGGTGCCCGGCAGGTTGCCGTAGAGCACCGGGCGGTTCATCACGGGAAGGACCGGGCCGTCCGGCCGTTCCTGCAGGAACAGGCCGCGCTGGGTGCCGATCCACAGCCGGCCGGACTGATCGCGGGTGCTCGCCATCACGTTGGTGTCGGGCAGCACGTCGCGTGCGAAACGGTGCGCGCGGCCGTCGGCCCCGACCACCAGCAACCCGCGCACGGTGGCGATGCGTACCTCCTCGCCGTTGCCGTCGATGCGCCAGGCGTCCACCGTCTGTGCCGGGTCGGCCGGCAATATCTGGTGCCAGCTGCCGTCCGTGTCGCGCCGGAAAATGCCGTGGATGCTGCCGACCCACAGGCGCTGGCGCGGATCGACGTAGAGCGTCGCCACCTCGCCGAAGTCGGCGGGCCCGGGGCCGAGCAGCGGGTTGACGACGTGCTCGAAGCTGCCGTCCGGGCGCATGCGGTCCAGCCCGAAGCGGGTGCCCACCCACAGGCCGTCGGCCGTCTGCGCCAGCGCCCACACCTTCTCGCTCACCAGGCTGTCGGGATCGGCCGGGTCGTGTTTCCAGTGCTCGAACCTGCCGGTGGAGGCATTGAGCCGGTTCAGGCCGGCGTCCAGACCGGCGGCCCACAGCCGCCCCTGTTTGTCGATCAGCAGCGAGGAGATGCCGTTGCCGGCGAGCGAATCGGGGTCGCCGGAAACGTGGCGGAAATTGCGGAACTCGACACCGTCAAAACGCGCAATGCCGTTCTTGGTGCCGAACCACATGGTGCCGTCCGGCGCCTGCACGGCGGTGTAGACCAGGCTGCTGGGCAGGCCATCGGCGCTGCCGTAGCGGCGGAACTGCGGAGTCGGCAGGACCCGGTCCGGGGACGCTTCGACAGCAACGGGAGCGGGGGCCGGCGCATTGGCGGCCGCCGCGGGCACACCCAGCAGCAAGCCAACGCCCAGCAGCAAAGCGCACATCATGTGTTTTCCCCACACGCCTGAAGTCCTTCGCGGACGCATCGCAGTCCCTCGGGCCTTCAGGCTTTCGGCAAAGTGCCGGATTCCCCTTAACGAAATAATGCCAAAAGCCTCCCCCTGCCGCGACCTTCTTCGATGTACTAATATTAGTAACATGACCCTGACCCCCATCCGCCAGGCCCTGCTCGACTACCTGCGAGAACACGTCGCGGCACACGGCTATCCGCCCTCGCAGCTGCAGATCGCCGCCGCGCTGGGCCTGAAGCAGAACCGCTCGGCGCGGCTGCACCTGGAAGCGCTGGCGCGCGAGGGACACATCGAATGGGTGCCCGGCCAGGCACGCGGCATCCGCCTGCGCCAAGGCGAGCCGGTGCCGACGCTCACCGTGCCGCTGCTCGGTCGCGTGGCGGCGGGCCGGCCGATCGGTTCGGACGCCGAGGTACGACGGGAGGTCGCGTTGGACGCCTCGCTGTTCCGCCTCAAGCCGGATTACCTGCTGGAAGTGGTGGGCGAATCGATGCTGCTCGACGGCATCCTCCCCGGCGACCTGATCGGCGTGCACCGCACGCCCGAGGCACGCCACGGCCAGACGGTGGTGGCGCGGCTGGAGGGCGAGTTCACGGTCAAGCGGTTCGAACGCAGGGACGGCCACATCCGCCTGCTGCCGCGCAATCCCGCCTATGCGCCGATCGAAGTGGACCCGCGCGCCACCGACTTCGCCATCGAGGGTTTGTTCGCGGGGCTGGTGAGGCCCGGCTGATGAACGCCCACGCAGGCTGGGGCGGGCGCCAGCGCCTCCCGGCGGCGGCCCATCGGGAAGGCCGCGCTCCGCTCACCCCCATCCGCCCTTCGGGCACCTTCCCCCGCAAGCGGGGGAAGGATCGGAAGCGTGCGGCTGCGAGGATGAGCCTTCCCCCGTCCCACGGGGGAAGGTGCCCGCAGGGCGGATGGGGGAGGCCTTGCGACCAGGCCGCATCATGCGCAGCTGCCGCAGGACGGGCTTCAGCCCTCCATGGACATGCGGAGCGATGGGTTGAAGCGCACTCGATGGGGCTGTGCGCATGAGCAACGTCGTCGCCCTCGATCACCTGTTCGATGCCCGCCGCCTCTGGCGCGGCCAGCCGCAGGCCCGTCCGCCCTCGCGCCAGCCGACCGGCTTCCCGCGGCTGGACGCCACCCTGCCCAGCGGCGGCTGGCCCGAAGCCGCCTTGAGCGAAGTGCTGCTGCCACTCGATGGCATCGGCGAACTGACCTTGCTGTGGCCCACGCTCGCGCGCCTGACCCAGGCCGACGGGCGGGTCGCGCTGATCGCCCCGCCCTACCTGCCTTTCCCCGCCGCCTGGGCCAACGCCGGCGTGCGACTGGACCGGCTGCAGGTGGTGCGCGCCGAAGCGCGTGACGTGCCCTGGGCAACCGAGCAATGCCTGCGCTCGGCCGCCTGCGCCGCCGTGCTGTGCTGGCCGCAACATGCCGACGACCGCACGCTGCGCCGGCTGCAACTGGCGGCGGAAACCGGACAGTGCCTGGGCATCGCGATGCGCCCTGCCTCGGCCGCGGCGCATGCCTCGCCCGCCGCGCTGCGATTGGTTATGGAAACCCGCCCCGCACGCCTGCGCGTGCTCAAGTGCCGCGGTGGCAATCCGCCAGCGCAGCCGCTGCCCTGGCCGCTGCCGACGGGCACGTCCGAAGCTCCCCCGGACAGTCCCGCCACGGCTGTCCCGGATCGCGCCTGAGGCCACGGCATGTTGTGGGCCTGCATCCTGTTGCCGCAGTTGGCGCTCGACGGCGTTCTCCGGCGCCATGCCACGCCGGACGAGCCGCTGGTGCTGGTCGACGGCCCCGTGCAGCGGCGCGTGCTGCGCGCGGTCAACGCCGCCGCGAAGGCACAGGGCCTGCGTGCGGGCCTGCCGCTGGCCACCGCGCAGGCGATCTGCGCGCGGTTTGCCACGGTCGAGCACGATCCGCTCGAAACCACGCGCTGGCACGACTTCCTGGCCGCCTGGGCCTACCGCTACGGTGCGCAGGTCAGCCGGCAGATGCCCGCTTCGCTGCTGATCGAAGTGGAGGCGAGTTTCCGCCTGTTCGGGCCATGGCCGCGGATGGAAGCGCTGCTGCGCGAGGACTTGGTCGCGCTCGGCTTCCGCCATCGCATCGCGCTCGCACCCAACCCGTGGGCCGCACGCGCGTTGGCCGGCGTGCACGACGGCCTGGCGATCACCCACGACGCGCCGCTGAAGCAGGCGCTCGGCCAGCTGCCGGTAGAACGCGCCGGGCTGCCGCCGGAAGCGGCCGACAGCCTGCGCCGCATGGGCCTGCGCCGGCTCGCCCAGGTCTATGCCCTGCCGCGCGCGGCGCTGGGGCGGCGCGTCGGCGCCGACACCCTCGACCAGCTCGATCGCCTCACCGGCACACTCGCCACGCCGCTTACCTGCTACCAGCCGCCGGATCATTTCGAGTCGCGCATCGAGTTCAACTACGAGGTCGGCGCGACAGGCCAGTTGCTGTTCCCGCTGCGCCGCATGACCGGCGATCTCGCCGCATACCTCGCCGGTCGCGACGGCGGCGTACAACGCTTCGTGCTGCGGCTGGAGCACGAGCGTGGCGCCGCCACCGAAGTGCCGGTCGGCCTGCTCGCTCCCGAGCGCGACGGGGGCATGCTGTTCGAACTGGCCCGCGGACGGCTCGATGTGGTGCAACTGGCCGCGCCGGTGCGTGCCCTGCAACTGATCGCGCGCGAACTGCCGCCATTCGTCCCGGCTGGCCGTGACCTTTTCGACGTGCGTCCGCAACAGGCGGTGCCGTGGGAGCAACTGCGCGAGCGCCTGCGCGCGCGTCTGGGCGACGAAGCCGTGCACGGCCTGTCGGTCCACGCCGACCACCGCCCCGAACGCGCCTGGCGCGACCATGGCCAGAGCGCCCCCGCCCCACCCCAGCCCCGCCCCGGCTGGCTGCTGCCGCAGCCGATTCCGCTGCGCGAGCGCGAACTGCGCATCCTGGCCGGCCCCGAGCGCGTCGAAAGCGGCTGGTGGGATGGCGACGTGCGGCGCGACTACTACGTGGTGGAAACCGCCGCCGGCCAGCGCGCCTGGGCCTATTGCCCGGTCGGCGAGCGCGAGGGCTTCATGCTGCACGGGTGGTTCGCATGAACCTCCAACTCCAAACCGCGTTTGCCGTGCAATGTCGTTTCGTCACGACCCCGCATGCCTTCCCTGCAGGAGCGCACCCTGTGCGCGACCACCATCCTCACGCAACCGAAGTTCACGGCGTCACCGGTCGCGCACAGGGTGCGCTCCTGCGAAAGGCGCGCCAGAGTCGAAAGGCAGCGGCATGAGCCTGCCGGACTACGCCGAACTCCATTGCCTCTCCGCCTTCAGCTTCCAGCGCGGCGCTTCGCGGGCAATCGAACTGTTCGAACGCGCACAGCAACAGGGCTACAGTGCGCTCGCGATCACCGACGAATGCACCCTCGCCGGCATCGTGCGCGCGCTGGAAGCCTCCCGCGAAACCGGCGTCAGGCTGATCGTCGGCAGCGAGTTCCAGTTCGCCGACGGCGACAAATGCGTACTGCTGGTGGAGAGCGGCCAAGGTTACGCGCGGCTGTGCCAGCTCATCACCACCGCACGCCGTCGTGCGCCCAAGGGTAGCTATGAATTCCTGCGCGAGGATCTGGGAGAAACCGGCGGCCTGCTCGCCCTGTGGTTGCCGGGCGCGCAACCGGACGAGTCCGAAGGCAGCTGGTTGAAGGAACGCTTCCCGGGCCGCTGCTGGCTCGCGGTCGAGTTGCACCGCGGTCCCGACGACGCCGCGCGCCTGGCATCCCTGCGTGCCGTCGGCGAACGCCTCAGCCTGCCGCTGGTCGCCAGCGGCGACGCGCACATGCACGTGCGCGCCCGCCGCCCGCTGCAGGACGTCATGACCGCCATCCGCCACCACACCACCGTGGCGCAGGCCGGCCATCGCCTGTTCCCCAACGGCGAGCGCCACTTGCGCACACGCCGTGCGCTTTCGGCCATCTATCCGCCCGAACTTCTCGCGGAGAGCGTCGAGATCGCGCAGCGCTGCACGTTCAAGCTGGAGGAACTTGATTACACCTACCCGCACGAGCTGGTGCCGCAAGGCCACACCCCGACCACCTGGCTGCGCCAACTGGTCGAGGAAGGTGTGCGCTGGCGCTGGCCAGGCGGCGAAAGGGACGCGTGGCGCAAGCAGATCGAGGACGAACTGGCGCTGATCCGGACCAAGGCGTACGAGTCCTACTTCCTCACCGTGCACGACATCGTGCGTTTCGCGCGATCGGAAAACATTCTGTGCCAGGGCCGCGGCTCGGCGGCCAATTCGCTCGTCTGCTTTGTGCTCGGCATTACCGAAGCCGATCCGGAAACGAGCAACCTGCTCTTCGAGCGCTTCATCTCGGCCGACCGGGACGAGCCGCCGGACATCGACGTCGACTTCGAGCACGAGCGCCGCGAGGAAGTCCTGCAGTACGTGTTCAAGCGCTACGGCCGCGACCGGGCCGCACTCACCGCGGTGGCCACCGAGTACCGCGGTCGCGGCGCCATCCGCGACGTGGCGCGTGCGCTGGGCATGACGCCGGAGCTTGTCGGTGAGCTTTCCTCGACGCTGGACCGCTGGAGCGGCGAAGTCCCACCATCGGACCGCCTGCGCGAGCGCGGCTTCGATCCGGACACGCCGCTGATACGCCAGGTCCTCGCACTCACCGTGCAGCTGATCGGCTTCCCGCGCCACCTCTCCCAGCACCCCGGCGGCTTCGTCATTTCCGAGCACCCGCTCACCACGCTGGTGCCGGTCGAGAACACCGCGATGGACGGCCGTACGGTGATCCAGTGGAACAAGGACGACCTGGACACGCTGGGCATGCTGAAAGTGGATTGCCTGGCGCTGGGCATGCTCACGGCAATACGCAAGACCTTCGACCTGCTGCGTGACAGCGGTCGCGGCGAGTACACCATCGCCGGTATCAACAAGGACCACAAGGACGACAAACCCACCTACGACATGATCAGCCGCGCCGACACCATTGGTGTGTTCCAGATCGAATCGCGCGCGCAGATGGCCATGCTGCCGCGCCTGAAGCCGAAGGCGTTCTACGATCTGGTGATCGAGGTGGCGATCGTGCGTCCTGGCCCAATCCAGGGCGACATGGTGCATCCCTACCTGCGCCGGCGGAATGGCGAAGAGCCGGTCAACTACCCATCCGAGAAATTGAAGAGAGTCCTCGAGCGCACGCTCGGCGTTCCGTTGTTCCAGGAACAGGTGATGCAGATCGCCATGGTCGCGGCCGACTTCAACGGCAGCCAGGCTGACGCGCTGCGCCGTTCGATGGCAGCCTGGAAGCGCCATGGCGGACTGGAACCGCATCGCGAGAAACTGCTTGCCGGCATGCTGAAGAACGGCTACAGCCGCGAGTTCGGCGAGCACCTGTTCGAACAGATCAAGGGCTTCGGCAGCTACGGCTTTCCCGAATCGCACGCCGCCAGCTTCGCCCTGCTCGCCTACGTCAGCAGCTGGCTCAAATGCCACGAGCCGGCGGCGTTCGCCTGCGCGTTGATCAACTCCGCGCCGATGGGCTTCTACTCGCCGGACCAGTTGCTGCAGGACGCCCGCCGCCACGGCATCCGCACGCTACCGGTCGACGTGCGCCACAGCGACTGGGACTGCACGCTGGAACCCGAACGCGATGCACGTCTGCAGCCGGCGATCCGCATGGGCCTGCGGCTGATCCGGGGATTCTCTGAAGCGACCGCGAAAGACATCATGGCCGCTCGCAAACAATGGCCGTTCGTCGACGTGGCGGACCTGAGCATTCGCGCGCAACTCGATCGCCGTGACCAGGCCCTGCTCGCCGATTCGGGAGCCTTGCGCGCGCTGGCCGGCCATCGTCATCGCGCGCGCTGGGCGATCGCCGGGGTGGAACCGCAGCTGCCGCTGTTTCCCGGCTCCACGCCCGAAACCGAGGCCATCGCGCTGCCGCTGCCTACGCGCGGCGAGGACCTGCGCGCCGACTACGCGCTCACCGGCACCACGCTGGGCCCACATCCGCTGCGGCTTCTCCGTCCGCGGCTGCGCGCACGGCACTACCTCGCCTCGAACGAACTGGCCGGCGTGCCCAACGGACGTCCGGTGCGCGTGGCCGGCATCGTCACCTTGCGCCAGCAGCCGCAGACCTCCAGCGGCGTGGTGTTCCTGACGATCGAGGACGAATTCGGGCTGACCAACGTGGTGATCTGGCGACGCGTGGTGCTGCGCCAGCGACGTGTGCTGCTCGCGTCGCGGCTATTGGCGATCGAGGGTCACGTGGAGAGCGAGCACGGCGTGCGGCACCTGATCGCGCGTTCGCTGGAGGATCTGACGCCCATGCTGGGCGAGCTGGACGTGCGGTCGCGGGACTTCCATTAGCGGCCTGCCCGATCCAGCGCTTCAAGCGCCCCGGCCACCGCCCGCAGATCTGCCGCCAGCTCGGCAAATGCCGCGTGCCGCTTCTCTTCCTCAGGCATACGCAACACCGCCGACGGATGCCACGTCGCCAAGCCCCGCGCACCCTCGCCCAACGGCCGCCACACGCCACGCTCGCGGGTGATGCGGAAGGCGTTGCCGAACATCGTCTGCGCGGCCATCGCGCCCAGACCCACTACCAGCTTCGGCTTCACCCGCAGCAGTTCGGCCGCCAGCCACATCCGGCAGGCGGCCTGCTCGGCGGCGTTGGCGCGCTTGTGCAGCTTGGCCGTGCCGCGGGTTTCGTACTTGAAGTGCTTGACAGTGTTGGTCAGGTACAGCTTCTCGCGGTCCAGCCCCGCCTCGCCCAGCGCGCGGTCGAGCAACTGCCCGGCGGGGCCGACGAACGGTACGCCTTCGCGGTCCTCGTGCAGGCCCGGCTGCTCGCCGATCAACATCACCCGCGCCGAGGCCGGCCCCTGCCCGAACACCGTCTGCGTGCCATAGCGCCACAGCGGACACGCCTGGCAATCGCGCGCCTTGCGCCGCAACGTGGCGAGCGCGCCCGCCGGCACCTCGTCCACCGGTTTGGCAAGCGGGACGCCGAAAGGGTTGCTGACGGGACGCGATGGCATGGCCACCGGACGCTAGCGTCGATCAGGTGAATCCATCGGCAAAGAGGCCGTACCTGCAAAAGGCGACCTCGACCCGCACAACCGAATCCTTCCCTCGCGACTGCGGGGAAGGCGCCGACAGGCGGATGGGGGCGCTCTTGGGCCGGATCGGAGGGGAGGTCTTTCGCAAGGCTTCCCCCATCCGCCCTTCGGGCACCTTCCCCCGCGCGCGGGGGAAGGATTCACTGGTCAGCGGACGGTTGGCGGGATGGCTTCCAGAACGCGACGCGGGATTTCCGTTCCAGCCACGCCGACCCGCACAACCGAATCCTCCCCTCGCGACTGCGGGGAAGGTGCCGACAGGCGGATGGTGGCGCTCTTGGGCCGGGTCGACGGGGAGCTTTCGCAAGGCTTCCCCCATCCGCCCTTCGGGCACCTTCCCCCGCGCGCGGGGGAAGGATTCACTGGTCAGCGGACGGTTGGCGGGAAGGCTTCCAGAGCGCGCCGCGGGAGTCCCGTTCCAGCTACGGCGACCCGCACAACCGAATCCTTCCCTCGCGACTGCGGGGGAGGGATTCACTGGTCAGCGGACGGTTTGCAGGAAGGCTTCCAGCAATGCGCCGCGGTATTTCTGGCGGTGCAGCAAGAGCGACAGCGTGCGCCGGAGGTCGAGGAACGGTGTCTTCAGTGCGACCAGCCGTCCGGTTGCCAGCGCATCGACCAGCGCCACGTCGGGCAAGCAGGCGATGCCGAGGCCGGCGGCGACGGCCTGCTTGATGGCCTCGATCTGGTCCAGCTCGAGCACGGTGTCGCCCGGCGGCAGTTGTGCCAGCACACGCTCGGTGGTGGCGCGCGTGGCCGAACCCGGTTCGCGCAGCACCCAGCGGGCGCCGGCGAAGTCTGCCGGCTTGAGCGCGCGTTTGCGCGCCAGCGGATGCTCCGGCGCCGCGCACACGCGCAACCGGTCTTCGCGCCAGGGCTTGAGTTCCAGTTGCGGATGCGCGACCGGGCCCTCCACACAGCCGACGTCCAGCGCGTGGTCGAGCAGCTGCGAGGCGATGGTGTCGGTATTGGCCACGCGAAGGCGGATCGCCACCTGCGGCTGCGCGCGCACGAAACCGCCCAGCAGTTCGCCGACCAGGTAGTTGCCGACCGTGTTGCTGGCGCCGATGCGCAGCTCGCCGGCCAGCGCCTGCGCATCGCCCTGCCCGAAGCGGGCCAGCTCCGCGTGGCGCTCGAGCAGTTCCTGCGCGCGCGGCAGCAGTTCACGCCCGCGCGCGTTGAGGTACAGCCGCCCCCGTTCGCGGTCGAACAGCGGTGCGCCGAGCTGCCGCTCGAGCTCCGCCAGCGCCATGCTGGCGGCCGGCTGGGTCAGGTGAACGCGCTCGGCGGCGGCGCGCAGGCTGCCGTGCAGTGCGGTCTGCACGAACACGTCGAGCTGGCGGGGTGTGATGTTGAGCATTCAGCGAAGCTTATACCGATCATCAAACATGCAAAGTTTTGTTGATGGCAGCGCGCAAGGACAATGGCCGCGCTTCGCCATCCGAGCCTCACATGACCGCCGTCTCCACCACGCCCGCACCCACCCTGTCCGCCCGCCTGCCCGGTCTGGGCCTCGCGCTCGTCATCGCGCTGGTGGCGTTGTGGCTGGGCCGGCTCGCGCCGCTGGTCGGCGGACCGGTAATCGGCATCGTGCTTGGCATCCTGGTGCGCAACACCGTGTCGCCCGGCGCCCGTTTCACGCCCGGCATCCAGTTCGCCGGCAAGCAGGTGCTGCAGTGGTCGATCATCGCGCTGGGCTTCGGGCTCAGCCTCGACCAGGTGGCGAAGACGGGCCTGGAGTCGCTGTCGGTGACGCTGATCACCATGAGCGCGGCCTTCGTCGCGGCATGGGGGTTGGGCCAGCTGCTCGGCGTGCACGACCAGCTCAAGGTGCTGATCGGCGTGGGCACGGCGATCTGCGGTGGCTCGGCGATCGCGGCGGTGACGCCGATCATCAAGCCGGACGAGCACGACACCGCGTTCGCGATCTCCACCATCTTCCTGTTCAATGTGGTGGCAGTGCTGCTGTTCCCGCTGCTGGGGCACCTGATGCACCTGTCCGACCTCGGCTTCGGCCTTTGGGCGGGCACGGCGATCAACGACACCTCCTCGGTGGTCGCGGCCGGCTACAGCTACAGCCACGCGGCGGGCGACTACGCCACCATCGTCAAGCTCACCCGCGCCACGCTGATCATCCCGGTGTGCATCACCCTGGCAGTCATGGTGGCGATGCGCGAGAAAAAGAAAGGCACCGCCGACTTCAGCCTCAAGCGCATCTTTCCCTGGTTCATCCTGTGGTTCCTGGTCGCCTCGGCGGTGCGCACGGCGGGGCTAGTGCCGGCGGCGGTGCAGCCGTTGATCCACCAGCTGGCGGAGTTCCTGATCATCACGGCGCTGACCGCGATCGGGCTGTCGGCGAACCTGCGCCGGATGATCTCCAGCGGACCGCGGCCGATCCTGCTGGGGTTCGGCGTGTGGGTGGCGGTGGCGGTGAGCAGCCTGCTGGTGCAGTTGGCGATCGGGCAGCTTTGAGGCAGCCACGGGGATCGCGGCCCTTCGACTTCGCTGCGCTACGCTCAGGGCGAACGGAGGCATTTTCCGTTCGTTCGGCGCAGCTGCCGCATGCCGTATCGGACTGGAGCCCGCGTTTCGGTGACCGTCCCCGAGCTCGAGGCCACGCCGGATCGAAAGCGCATGGTCTCCGTAACCGTTCGCCCTGAGCGTAGGCACGCAGGGCCGAAGTCGAAGGGTCCCGGAAGCTAGGGCGTGGCGCGCCCCTGCTCTGCCAGCGTCAGCGCGACCTTGTCGCGCAGGTACACCGGCAAGGCATGTTCCGGCGCAACGGCTCGGCCGGCCTCGTATTCGCGCACGGCCAGTTCCGCCACGCGGCGGGCCTGCGGATAGCGGTCGCCTTCGGCCTGTTGCAGCTCGCCGGTCAGATGCCCGCGCAGCACCTGCGCGTACGTCGTCCAGCCGCTGCCGACGACGTTCCACACCTCGGCTTGCGGCACCACCAGCGCATCGGGTGCGCAGACGCGCTCCTCATCCAGCGCCACCAGTCCGCCGTTGCCGTCGCGTCGATAACAGGCTGCATAGATCTCGCCCATGCGCGCGTCGATCACGGCCAGTATCGCTGCGTCGTCTTCGGGAGCCTCCAGCGCCAGCGCGGCCAGCGAGGACACCGGCACCACCGGCCGGTCCAGCGCCAGCGCCATGCCCTGGGCAAGCGCTACGCCCAGCCGCACGCCGGTGAACGCACCCGGGCCACGGCCGACCGCGATCGCGTCCAGCGCGTGCCGCCCCAGTCCGGCCTCGGCGAGCAACGCGTCGGCCATCGGCAGCGCCAGCTCGGCGTGTCGGCGCGGGGCCAGTTCGCTGCGGGCGATCACTTCCTGCCCGTGCACGAGTGCGACGGAGCAGGCTTCGGTGCTGGTTTCGATGGCGAGCAGGTTCATGCGGGGAATTCTCGCACGCCCCCACCGGCGCGGCGGAATGTCGATCCCGGCCGGCTTGGATCGTCGTCATGACAGCTGATCGCCCCATCCATCCCTGCCATGCTGCCCGCCCCCAAAGGAGCGCCCGCTTGAACATGCCAACCCCGACCCGCGACGGCCGCTGGCTCGCCCTTACCGTGCTGTGCCTGGGCGTGCTGATGATCGTGCTCGACACCACCATCGTGAACGTGGCGCTGCCCTCGATCCGTGCCGACCTGGGCTTCTCCGAGGCGACGCTGGCCTGGGTGGTGAACGCCTACGTGCTGACCTATGGCGGCTTCCTGCTGCTGGGCGGGCGGCTGGGCGACCTGTTCGGGCATCGCAAGCTGTTCCTGCTGGGGCTGGTGGCGTTCACCGCCGCGTCGCTGGCGTGCGGCATGGCCGCTTCGCGCGAGTGGCTGGTGATCGCGCGCGGCATCCAGGGGCTGGGCGGCGCGGTAGTCACCGCGGTGGCGCTGTCGCTGATCATGGACCTGTTCGCCGAACCGTCCGAGCGGGCCAAGGCGATGGGCGTGTACGGCTTCGTCTGCGCCGGCGGCGGCAGCGTGGGCGTGCTGCTGGGCGGCCGGCTGGTGAGCACGCTGAGCTGGCACTGGGTGTTCCTGGTCAACCTGCCGATCGGGCTGGCGGTGTTCGTCGCCTCGCTCAGGCTGCTGCCGGCCGTGCACGGCAGCAGCGACGTGCGCCAGCTGGACGTCGGCGGCGCGCTGGCCGTCACCGCGGCGCTGATCCTGGCGGTCTACGCGATCGTCGACGGCAACCAGGCCGGCTGGCTGTCGGCGCGCACTCTGGGCATGCTCGCCGAGGCGGTGGCGCTGTTCGTGCTGTTCGTTTTCATCGAGACGCGCGTGCGCGCGCCGCTGGTGCCGCTGAAGCTGTTCCGCCTGCGCAATCTGGCGATCGCCAACGTGGTCGGCGTGCTGTGGGCCGGCGCGATGTTTGCGTGGTTCTTCCTGTCCGCGCTGTACCTGCAGCTGGTGCTCGGCTACGGGCCTATGGAAGTGGGCCTGGCCTTCCTGCCCGGCAATCTGGTGATGGCGGCCTGCTCGCTGGGCTTGTCCGCGCGCATCGTGATGCGGTTCGGCATCCGCCGTCCGCTGGCCGGCGGCCTGCTGGTGGCAGCGATCGGCCTGGCGTTGTTTGCGCGCGCACCGGCGGACGGACATTTCCTCGTCGACGTGCTGCCGGGCATGGTGCTGCTCGGCCTGGGTGCCGGCATCGCGTTCAATCCGGTGCTGCTGGCGGCGATGAACGACGTCGCGCCGCGCGATGCCGGGCTCGCCTCGGGCATCGTCAACACCGCCTTCATGATGGGCGGCGCGCTCGGCCTGGCGGTGCTCGCCAGCCTGGCGGCGGCGCGCACCGGGACGGCGCTGGACGCCGGGCTCGCGCAGGCGGCCGCGCTCAACGCAGGCTATCGCGCCGCGTTCCTGGCCGGGACCGGCTTCGCGGTACTGGCCGCGCTGCTCGGCGGGTTGCTGCTGCGTCCGCGCCCGTCGATGGTGGCAGCGGAAGCCACGCCGGCGCACTAGGCGCCGTCGTCGCTGCTCCCGCTTTCGGGGTCGATCGTGGGCGTCGCCTGCCGCGCCTCCGCGCGGTAGGCCGCGTCCGTCTCGCCGCCGTCCATCAGGTCCTCGATCGGCGCTTCCGCCATGCCGGCTGGGCGGTCGAGCGCCCGCGTGCGGTCGTCGGCCCACTCGATGGTGTCCAGGCGGTCGCGACGCAGGTCGCCGCCGTGCTCGCCGGCGCGTGCCGGTTCGTCGGGCGGGTGGTCGGCGCCCGTGCCGGGGCGCGTGATGCGTCGTTCGGGTTCGTCGGGGTTGCGCTGTCTGCTCATGGCCTTGGGCTCCCTCTGCAGGGGCGGCCAGCATCCGGCGCACGACGTCGCGGCGGCGAGAAGCCCGACGCGTTCCATTACCTGCCAGGTAATCGCCTCGCCTCGGCAGCGGCCGCAAGCTGTGCCCACACCCACCACGGAGCACCGCCATGAACGCCACCCGCGAACTCATCGCCAACTACATCCGCGCCTGGAACGAGACCGACCCACTGCGCCGCCGCGTGCTGATCGAGGACGTCTATGCCGAGCACGCCGTCTACACCGACCCGCTGGCGCAGGCGCGCGGCTGGGAAGCCATCGACACGACCATCGATGCGGTGCAGGGCATGTTCCCCGGCCACGTCTTCACGCTGGCCGGCGACGTCGACGCGCACCACGACGTGGCCCGCTTCCACTGGCACCTGGCCGCGCCAGGTGCGGACGAACCGCTGGTGATCGGGTTTGACGTCGCTGAGTTGGACGAGGGACGCATCCGCCGCGTGCATGGCTTCCTCGACAAGGTCCCGATGGCCGCCTGAGCCCGCGCCGCCAGGCACTCCTTCCCGCCCCGCATTCGGAGTCCACACTCATGAGCCACTTCGCCACCACCGACCGGACCACGTTGTTCTACCGCGACTGGGGCCACGGCCAGCCGATCGTCTTCCTCGCCTCCTGGGCACTGGACTCGCGCGCGTGGGACCGGCACATGCTGCACTTCAACGCGCTCGGCTACCGCTGCATCGCGCTGGACCGTCGCGGCCACGGTCGCTCGGACGATCCCGGCCGCGGCTACCAGCTCGATCGCCTGGCCGACGACGTGGCCGAACTGCTCGAGTACCTGGACCTGCACGAGGCCACGCTGGTCACCCATTCGATGGCCAGCGGCGAAGCGACCCGCTATCTCGCCCGCCACGGCAGCGCCCGGGTGGCGCGTGCGGTCTTCCTGGCCCCGGTCGCGCCCAGTTACGCCGAGGGCAGCCGTACGTCGTGGAGCATGGACGAGTCCACCACCGAGGCCGTGCTCGCTGCCATCCGCGACGACCTCCCACGCTGGCTCGCCGACAACGCCGACGGCTTCTTCCTGCCCGCCGAGACCCATACCTCGCCTGAGTTCGTGCAGCACACCATCGACATCATCCGCGATGCCTCGTTGCAGGCCCTGGTCGAATGCTTCCGCGCCAAACGCGACGACCAACGCGCGGAGCTGGCCGCCATCGACGTGCCGCTGCTGGTCATCCACGGCGACCGCGACGTCAGCGAGCCGGTGGAGCAAGGCCGCGCGATCGCCACGCTGGTGCCGCACAGCCGTTACGTCGAGTACGCCGGCGCGCCGCACGGGCTGTATCACACGCACTTCGAGCGACTGGTGGAGGACATCGGCGTGTTCCTGCGCGAGACCGAACTGCAGCCGGCCTGCCCCTTGTAGGACGCACCCTGGTGCGCGAAGCGGCAAGCTCACCGTCCCCGCGCAGCCTCGCATGGCGGTCGCGCCCAAGGGCGCCCCCCCGGGGCAACGCCAACGCCCTCGCCCAAGGTCTTCATTCGCAAGCCGCGAAACGCCCGCCCCCGCAGGAGCGCCCTTGGGCGGGACCGGCAACCTCACCATCCCGCGCAACCCGGCGCGGCGCTCGCGCACAGGGTGCGCTCCTACAGCATCATGGATGCCATGAACGCCCAAGCCCTCGACACCCAGCGCCCCATCGGTGACCTGTTGCGCGAATGGCGTCGCCATCGCCGCCTCTCGCAGCTCGATCTGGCCACCGGTGCGGAGATATCCGCGCGCCACCTGAGCTTCGTCGAATCCGGCCGCGCCAACCCGAGCCGCGACATGATCCTGCACCTGGCCCAATACCTGGACGTGCCGCTGCGCGAACGAAACGCACTGCTCGTCGCCGCCGGCTTCGCCCCGGCCTTCCGCGAGCGCACGCTGGACGATCCCGCCCTCGCCAGCGCCCGCGCCACCATCGACCTGCTGCTCAAGGGCCTTGAGCCCTACCCCGCGCTCGCGGTGGATCGCTACTGGCAACTTGTCGCCAGCAACCAGGCCACGTTGCGCCTGCTCGGCGGCGTTGCACCGGAGCTGCTCGAACCGCCAGTCAACGTACTTCGCCTGAGCCTGCACCCGGCCGGTCTCGCGCCACGCATCCGCAACCTGGGCCAGTGGCGCGCGCACCTGCTGCACCGCCTGCACCAGCAGATCGACGCCAGCCACGACCCACAACTCATCGCCCTGCTGCGCGAGTTGCACGCGCTGCCCATGCCCGGTGGGACGCCGGGCACCGACATCGCCTCGACCATCGCCGTGCCCATGCAACTGGAAGTCGACGGCCATGTGCTCTCCATGCTCAGCACCACCACCGTGTTCGGCACGCCGGTCGACATCACCCTGGCCGAGCTGGCGCTGGAAGCATTCGTGCCGGCCGACGCCACCACGGCCGAACGGCTGCGCGCGATGGCGGGCTGAGGCACGTTCGTCAGGCACGATGCGCGTCTGAGCATCCGCCCGTTCGAGGCGCAACTATCGAATCCCGTCTGACTGTCCGGCGTCCGCTATCGACCCAAAGCGGACATCCTCGTCGCTGCCGACGTCCGCCGGCCGGGCCCGGCTTCGCAGCATCAACTAGCTGTGATCTCTCAGTAGGTTGTTCACCCGGGGCGATCCCGGGATTCTGGAGGTGCGACCCAACCAGCACGCCAGGAGCCCCGGATGAACCTGCATAAACATGCCCGTCTTACGCCCCGAGGTCGAGCCCTGCTCGTGGAGCGGGTGCTTAAACACGGCTTGCGGGTGGAGGAAGCGGCCCATGCAGCGGGGGTGAGCGTGCGCACGGCGTACAAGTGGCTGCGGCGCTTCCGCGATGAGGGCGCCACCGGGCTGCTCGATCGATCCTCCCGGCCGCATCGCTGCCCCCATGCTACGGACGCAGCCATTGCGAGCCAGGTCATCGAGCACCGCCGTGAGCGCTGGACCTATCGGCAGATCGCCCAGCACCTGACCATGGCGGCGAGCACGGTCGGCCGCCTGGTCAAGCGCGCCGGCTTCCATCGCCTGGCGGAACTGGAGCCGGCGCGCCCGGTAAACCGGTATGAGTACCCGAACCCCGGGGGCCTGTTGCATCTGGACATCAAGAAGCTCGGGCGTTTCTGGCGTCCCGGTCATCGCGTCACCGGCGAT
>NZ_JAGJRS010000007.1 GCF_017837635.1 Frateuria flava | reverse complement strand
GCCGCGATTCGCGAGAGGCCGTTGCTGTCGCGAAAGCCGCCATCGCCGCAGGCAACAAGCGGCTAGCTGTGATCTCTCAGTAGGTTGTTCACTCGGGGCGATCCCGGGATTCTGGAGGTGCGACCCAACCAGCACGCCAGGAGCCCCGGATGAACCTGCATAAACATGCCCGTCTTACGCCCCGAGGTCGAGCCCTGCTCGTGGAGCGGGTGCTTGAACACGGCTTGCGGGTGGAGGAAGCGGCCCATGCAGCGGGGGTGAGCGTGCGCACGGCGTACAAGTGGCTGCGGCGCTTCCGCGATGAGGGCGCCACCGGGCTGCTCGATCGATCCTCCCGGCCGCATCGCTGCCCCCATGCTACGGACGCAGCCATTGCGAGCCAGGTGATCGAGCACCGCCGTGAGCGCTGGACCTATCGGCAGATCGCCCAGCACCTGACCATGGCGGCGAGCACGGTCGGCCGCCTGGTCAAGCGCGCCGGCTTCCATCGCCTGGCGGAACTGGAGCCGGCGCGCCCGGTAAACCGGGATGAGTACCCGAACCCCGGGGACCTGTTGCATCTGGACATCAAGAAGCTCGGGCGTTTCTGGCGTCCCGGTCATCGCGTCACCGGCGATCGCCAGCAGACCTCGGACGGGGCTGGCTGGGAGTTCGTGCACGTGGCCATTGATGACGCTTCGCGCGTGGCCTTTGGCTCCATCGAGCCCAACGAGCGCGGCCAAAGCGCGTGCAGGGCCCTACTCAAGGCGCTGCGCTATTACCGCACGCTGGGCGTGCGCTTCACCCGTGTGATGACCGATAACGGCTCCTGCTACAAGTCCCGCACCTTCCGGCGACTGCTGCGCCGGCTGGGCCTGCGGCACGTACGCACGCGACCCTACACGCCCCGCACCAACGGCAAGGCCGAACGCTTCATCCAGACGGCACTGCGCGAGTGGGCCTACGCTCGAAGCTATGAGCACTCAGCTCAGCGCGCCGCCCATTGGCTGACCTGGCTGCACCAGTACAACTGGCACCGCCCGCACGCCAGCCTCGACTACCGGCCACCGATCGCCCGCATCGCCATGAACAACCTGGTGGGTTTACACAGCTAGCCCTTCGGGCGACATCGGGCTGCACAGGTGGCTGCGCTCCTGGAGCGTGTCCGTGGGTATCCCGGGACGCCGTGCCTTACACGCGATCCCCGGGTCGCGTACAAGGGCGCTCCTACAAGGGGCTTTCGTCGAAGGACGAAAGTGCGTGCTGGCGACCAGGCATCCGCCATACCAGCCTACTCGGCGGCGCCTTCATCCGCACGCCGTGCGCTGTGCTACGTTCGGGCCCACAGACGGGCCTGCTTTGGCCGTCCGGCAGTGTCGGGCATGGTTGTCGCAGTCAAGGTGCGTTCCCGCAGGGCCCGCCGCGCGGCCGATAGCGTACGGGCGCAATCAGACTCGTCACCCAGCGCTGACTAGGCTGCACCCAAGGAGGTGCAGTTGTGGAGCATGCCGACGCGCGTTGGCTTGAATGGTCGTTGCCGGCGCTCGCCTGGGTGGGCGGAAGCCTGGACGCGGTGAGCTATCTGGCACTCGGGCACGTTTTCACGGCGAACATGACCGGCAATACCGTGTTGCTGACCATGGCGATGGGCTCGGCTGATTTCGCGCGAGCGCTGCGTTCGCTGCTGGCCGTGGTCGGCTTCGCGCTCGGGGTAGCTGCAGGAACGGGCATGCTGCGCGGGCAGGGGACCGGGTGGAGTGTGCGGGTGAACCGCGTTCTCTGGCTGGAGACCTTGTTGCTCGGTGCAGTGGTACTGGTTTTCGCGAGAGCCCGTCCTGATGCGTTGCCTACCCCGTGGGTCCGAGGCGTGATCGTGCTGCTGGGCGCGGTGATGGGCATGCAAAGCGCGGCAATGCGGAAGGTCCATCTGGCGGGCGTATGGACCACCTTCATCACCGGTACGCTGACCGAGATGGTTGCCGGCCTGGTTGAACGCACGCCCCCCAAAGGCCTGCCGCGGGTCCGCGTCCAGGCCACGGTCTTTGCAACCTACGGCCTGGCCGCGCTGGTCACCGCGTGGCTGCAACAGCGCTGGCCGCCCTGGACAGCGGCGCTTCCCTGGTTCGTCCTGCTGGGCGTGGCGGCTTGCGGCGCGCGGCACATGCGGCGCGCCGATCGGTCTAAAGCGCGTAGCCGAACTGCTCGTGGAAGGCTTCGGCGAACTCGTCGTAGCTGAAACGCTGGTTCTGCGTGCCCGGATGCTCGACCTTGAGCGCGCCCATCAGCGAGGCCATTCGACCGATGGTCGGCCAGTCGTACCCGCGCATGATGCCGAACAAAAGGCCCGCCCGGTACGCGTCGCCGCAGCCTGTGGGATCGATCACCTGACGCTCGCGGGCCGCCGGGATCTGGATGACTTGCCCACCGGTGTGGATCAGCGAACCGCGCGGACCAAGCGTCACGATGTAGGCCTGCGTGCGACTGGCGATCTCCTCGGCGTTCCAGCCCGTGCGCTGCTGCAGCAGTTGCGACTCGTAGTCGTTGACGATGACGTAGTTCGCCTTGCCGATCATCGAACGGAATTCGTCGCCGTTGAACAACGGCATCGCCTGCCCGGGATCGAAGATGAAAGGCACGCCGCGGGCCGCAAAATCGTCGGTGTGTTGCAGCATCGCCTCGCGCCCATCCGGCGCCACGATGCCAAACTGGGCATCGGCCACGTCGCCCACGTGGTTGTGGTGCGAGCTGGACATCGCGCCCGGGTGGAAGGCGGTGATCTGGTTGTTGTCCAGGTCCGTGGTGATGAAGCACTGCGGGGTGAACTGATCCTCGAACACGCGCACGCCATCGAGCCGGATGCCGCAGCGGATCATGTGTTCGCGGTAGGGTCCGAAATCCTGTCCGACCGTCGCCATCGGCAGCGGATCGCCTCCCAGCAGCTTCAGGTTGTAGGCGATGTTGCCGGCACAGCCGCCGAACTCGCGGCGCATCTGCGGCACGAGGAAGGAGACGTTAAGGATGTGGACCTTGTCCGGCAGGATGTGGTTCTTGAACTGGTCCGGGAACACCATGATGGTGTCGTAGGCCAGCGAACCGCAGATGACGGCTGACATGTTCGAGCAAACCCCAGTGAGCGGCGCGGACGGGTAGTCGTCCGGCAAACCGCGCAATCGTAGCGCGACGCTTCGCTCAAGGCGACAGTCGCTTGCCCGGCGAAGCGGCGGCCGACGTCATGAAATGCGCGCATCATCGCGTTCTACAAGGCTTTCTTAACGTCTTCGCGCTTGCGTGGGTAGTACCCGCTCACTAGACTGACGCGCTTACTTTTCCCTTTTTAGCCGGCGCGCCAGGCCTCATGTTCAAGAAGTTCCGCGGCATCTTTTCCAACGATATTTCCATCGACCTCGGCACCGCCAACACGCTGATCTACGTGCGTGGGCAGGGCATCATCCTCAATGAGCCGTCGGTGGTGGCGATCCGCCAGGATCGCGGCCCGGGTGGCCCGCGCGCGGTGGCTGCGGTGGGTGGCGACGCCAAGCGCATGCTCGGCCGCACGCCGGGCAACATCGCCACGGTGCGCCCGATGAAGGACGGCGTCATCGCCGACTTCACCATGACCGAGGCGATGCTGCAGCACTTCATCAAGCAGGTGCACAAGTCGCGCATGCTCCGTCCCAGCCCGCGCGTGCTGGTCTGCGTACCGTGCGGCTCGACCCAGGTCGAACGCCGCGCCATCAAGGAATCGGCCGAGGGCGCCGGCGCCCGCGACGTGTTCCTGATCGAGGAGCCGATGGCGGCCGCGATCGGCGCCGGCATCCCCGTGCACGAGGCACGCGGCGCGATGGTGCTGGACATCGGTGGTGGTACTTCCGAAGTGGCGGTGATCTCGCTCAACGGCATCGTCTACTCGCAGTCGGTGCGCGTGGGCGGCGACCGTTTCGACGAGGCGATCATCAACTACGTGCGCCGCAACCACGGCACGCTGATCGGCGAATCGACCGCCGAACGCATCAAGATCGAGATCGGCTGCGCCTTCCCGCAGAGCGAGGTCAAGGAGATCGAGATCTCCGGCCGCAACCTGGCCGAGGGCGTGCCGCGCATGTTCACGATCAACTCCAACGAGGTGCTCGAGGCGCTGCACGAACCGCTCTCGGGCATCGTCGCGGCGGTCAAGTCCGCGCTTGAGCAGACCCCGCCGGAACTGTGCTCGGACGTGGCCGAACGCGGCATCGTGCTGACCGGTGGCGGCGCCCTGCTGCGCGACCTGGACCGGCTGATCTCCGAAGAAACCGGCCTGCACGTCCAGGTCGCCGACGATCCGCTCACCTGCGTCGCTCGCGGCGGCGGCAAGGCGCTGGAACTGATCGATCAGCACGGCAGCGATTTCTTCGCGCCGGAGTAAGACACAGGGTGCACGCCAGGATCTGCGCCCCGGACACGGCGGCGCCGGTCTGCCCAGCGGCCGCATCTTCCACTACGGACGCAGCATGCAGGTCGAACTGATCGAACGCGACGGACTGCGGGTGGCGCACATTCTGGCTACGCGCGTGTCGCTGCGCTCGCGTCAGGATGCGCTGGACGCGATGTTCTCCGGCGGTTACGACGACGTGGACGCGATCGTCCTGCAGGCGTCCTGCCTGCACCGGGACTTCTTCTCGTTGCCCACTGGTGTCGCGGGCGAGATCACGCAGACGTTCGCCAACTACCGACTGCGTCTTGCCGTGGTGCTGGACGTCGACCTCGAGCCGGGCGCGAACCTGCGTGCCTTCATGGCCGAGAGCAACCGCGGCCGGCAACTGTGCTTCGCCGCCGACCTGGATGCGGCGATGCGTGTGCTGGCCGGTCCTTCCGCGCCGGGTCTGCCCGCATGAACAAGGATACCTCGCCCCTGTTTGCCGGCTCGACCGGCACCCTGCGGTTGATCGGCTACCTCGCGCTGGCAATGGTGCTGATGGTGCTCGACCACCGCAATGGCTGGATGTGGCGCATCCGCTACGGCGCTGCCGTGGCAGTGGAGCCGTTGTACCGGCTCGCCGGCCTGCCGGTGGAAGGCATGCGCACGCTCTCGGTGGCCTTCGCCGACCGCCAGCGGCTGACCGAACAGAACCAGCGCCTGCGCGAGGACCTGCTGCTGGCCAACGCCAAGCTCAATCGCATGGCCGCGGTGGCGCAGCAGAACGAACACCTGAAGGAGCTGCTCGACACCCAGCGCAGCCTGGAGCTCAACGTGCAGCTGGCTCGCGTGGTCGGCGTCGACCTGGGCGCCTACCGCCATCGCCTGCTGCTCAACGTCGGCGCCCGCGACGGCGTCAAGCCCGGGCAGCCGGTGATCGATGCGCGCGGGGTAATGGGCCAGGTCATCCAGGCGCTGCCGACCACCTCGGTGGTGATGCTGATCACCGACCCGAACAACGCCCTGCCGGTGACCGTCGAACGCACCGGCCTTCGCACCATCGCCTACGGTTCCCGCGAGGGCGACCGGCTGGTGCTGCCGACCATCCCGATGGCAGCCGACGTGCGCGAAGGCGACCGGCTGCTGACCTCCGGCCTGGGCGGTCGTTTCCCGCCCGGCTTCCCGGTTGGCGAGGTCACCCGCGTGGCGCCCGCGACCACCGGCATGTTCCTGGAGGCGCAGGCGCAACCCAGCGCGGACATCAGCCGCAGCGAGGATGTGTTGCTGCTGCACGATCAGGCCGAACCCGTCGGTCCGCCCGAGCCAGTGCCGCCGATGGGGCCGCCGGTCGACCTTGCCCCCGCAGAAGCGGGTGACGCCCGCAAGACCACGCCGCCGGCGAAGGGACAGCCATGAACCGCCAGCGCCTGGCTCTATGGTGGTTTGTCGGCACGCTGGTGATTGCATTGCTGTCGATGCTGGTGCCGCTTCCGGACGTTCTCGAGCCGTTCAAGCCCTATTGGCCGGCGTTGGTGCTTTTGTACTGGTCGCTGGAGTCGGGCGAACGGGTGACGCTGGGATTGGCCTTCACCATGGGCCTTGCCGCGGATCTGCTCGATGGCGCCTTGCTGGGCGAGCAGGCATTGCGCCTGACCGCGCTGGTGTTCATCGCGCTGCGCTTCCGCTCGCGGCTGCGCTTCTTCCCGATGTGGCAGCAGACGCTGGCGGTGCTGGCGCTGCTGGTCAACGACCGCATCCTGCTGACCATCGTGCGCGTGTTCGCCGGTGACGCACTGCCGCCGGCCAGCTGGTGGATCTCGCCATTCGTCGGTGCTGCCTTGTGGCCGTTCGTGTTCCTGCTGCTGGACGACCTGCGCATGCGCCTGCGTCTGCAATGAGATGAAGAAGCGGCGTGCCCTGAAAGACCCACGCGGCGAGGCGGCGCTGTTCCAGCGGCGCTCGCTGGTGGGCTTCGCCCTGATCGTGCTCGGCCTGATCGCGCTGTCCGGACGTTTCTTCTACTTGCAGGTGATGCGCCACGACGAATTCGTGACACGCTCGGAGAACAACCGCGTCAAGCCGAAGGTGATCCCGCCGGCGCGCGGCCTGATCTACGATCGCAACGGCGTGCTGCTGGCCGACAACGTGCCGGCCTTCCGGCTCGAAGTCGTCCCCGAGCAGGTCCCCGACATGAGCGCGATGCTGGCGCAGATCGGTGCCGTGGTGCCGCTGGACCCCGACGATGTCGCCGACTTCCGCAAGCGCCTGAAGCAGAGCCGGCGCTTCGAAAGCGTGCCACTGAAAATGCACCTCTCCGAGGACGACATCGCCCGCTTCGCGATCAACCGATGGCGTTTCCCCGGCGTGGACGTGGTGCCTTACCTCACCCGCCACTATCCCTACGGTCAGCTGTTCGCACACGTGATCGGCTACGTCGGCCGCATCGACGCGGATGACCTCAAGCGGCTGAACCCGGATCGCTACCAGGGCACGAGCCATGTCGGCCGCAGCGGCATCGAACGCTCCTATGAGGACATGCTGCATGGCACGCCCGGCTACGAGCTGGTCGAGGTCAACGCGGATGGGCGCACCCAGCGCGTACTCGAGACCCATGCGCCGGTCCCGGGCAAGAACCTCTACCTGTCCATCGACGTACGCATCCAGAAAGCCACCATGGCTGCGTTCGACGGCCGTGCCGGTTCGGCCGTGGCGATCGACCCGCGCAACGGTCAGGTGCTGGCGATGGTCAGCGTGCCGAGCTTCGACCCGAACCTGTTCGTCAACGGCATCAGCAGCGCCGACTACAAGGCACTGACCACCGCGCCGGACAAGCCGCTCTACAACCGCGCACTGCGCGGCGTGTATCCGCCCGGCTCCACGGTCAAGCCGTTCCTCGCGCTGGGCGGCCTGGCCTACGGCATCCGCAAGCCGCAGGACACGGTGCTGTCGACGGGCGAGTTCTGTCTGCCCGGCGCCTCGCGCTGCTACCGCGACGACAAGCGCGGTGGCGATGGCGTGGTCGACATGGTCAAAGCGATCGAGAAGTCCACCAATACCTACTTCTACAAGCTGGCGCTGGACCTGGGGATAGACCGGCTGAGCGAATGGATGGGGCGCTTCGGTTTCGGCAGGAAGACCGGCATCGACCTCGAGGGCGAGGAAAACGGCATCCTGCCTTCGCGCGAGTGGAAAATGGAGCACTCACGCCAGCCCTGGTACCCGGGCGAAACGATCATCGCCGGCATCGGCCAGGGCTACTGGGCGGTGACGCCGCTGCAACTGGCCCATGCCGTGTCGATCCTGGCCGGCAAGGGCATCCCGCGCGCGCCGAAGCTCGTCATGGCCACGCAGGACGGTGTCGATGCGCCCAAGCTCCCCGTGCCCAATCCGCCGACCGGGCCCTCGCTGGTGAGCGACCCGGCGCACCTGGACGTGATCAAGCAGGGCATGGAAGCGGTGGTGGCCAGCGGCACCGGCGCCAAGCAGTTCATCGGCTTCCCGCTGGTGGTCGCCGGCAAGAGCGGTACGGCCGAGCGCTTCTCGCGAACCACCTCGGCCTACGACACCAACAAGAACACCGCCTATCTGGCCGCCCGTCACCGTGCGTGGTTCGAAGCTTTCGCGCCGGCCGACGATCCGAAGATCGCGGTGGTCGCCATGCTCGAGGCGGGTGCCTGGGGCGCCGAGGCGGCGGGTCCGATCGTGCGCACGGTCATGGAGACGTGGCTCGCCACGCCGGAAGGGGCATCGGCCAGGCCGCCCCCGGCTCCGGCCGTGCCCGCGGACGGACCGGTGGCCGCCGGGAGGGGAGCCACGCAATGATCGGCATGCTCTATGCGCGCATGCGCCGCTTCATGCGCCGCATCCTGACCCGGCCACGGATCGATCTGCCGCTCGCCGCCGGTCTGCTCATGCTGGCCACGGTGGGCCTGGTCACCCTGTACAGCGCCGGTGGCGGCGACCTGCGTCTGGTCGGCGGGCAAGCGGCGCGCTTCGTGCTCGGCGCCGCGCTGCTGCTACTGATCTCGCGCATTCCGCCCACGGTGTTGCGCAGCTGGACCCCCTGGCTCTACGCCGGCAGCACGGCCTTGCTGGTGGTGGTGGCGATCCTGGGCGAGGGCCGCGGTGCCGACCGCTGGCTGGACCTGGGCTTCATGCGCTTCCAGCCGTCCGAACTGCTCAAGCTCACCATGCCGATGATGGCCGCCTGGTACCTGCATCCGCGCCAGCTGCCGCCAAGCTGGAAGGACATGGCGGTGGTCGGTCTGCTGATCGCTGTTCCCGCCGGCCTGATCGCCAAGCAGCCGGACCTGGGCACGGCGTTGCTGGTGGCCGGCGCCGGCGGGTTCGCGCTGTTCCTCTCCGGTGTGGCCTGGTGGCGCATCGGATTGCTGGTCGGGATCGCCGCGTCGATGGTGCCGGTGGGCTGGCACTTCATGCACCAGTACCAGCGCGACCGCGTGCTGACCCTGCTCAACCCCGAGGCCGATCCGCTGGGCAACGGCTGGCACATCATCCAGTCGCAGATCGCGGTGGGTTCCGGTGGCATCTTCGGCAAGGGCTGGCTGCACGGCACGCAGTCGCGGCTGGACTTCCTGCCCGAGCACACCACCGACTTCATCTTCGCGGTGTTCTCCGAGGAGTTCGGCCTGGTCGGCGTGGTAGCGCTGCTGGCGCTGTACGCCTTCATCATCGGCCGCTGCCTGTGGATCGCGATGGAGGCGCGCGACACCTATTCGCGGCTGCTCGCCGGCGCGATCGCGATGAGCTTTTTCGTCTACGTTTTCGTCAACGGCGGCATGATCGCCGGCATGCTGCCGGTGGTCGGCGTGCCGCTGCCGTTCGTCAGCTACGGCGGCACCTCGGCAGTCAGCCTGCTGAGCGGGTTCGGCGTGCTGATGTCGATCCATGCCAATCGAAAGATGCATGACTGAGCGGCGCCAGCCGGCCGCCTCCATTTCGCCCCGGATCGCGCGCGCACGCGTGTTAGGCTTGGGTGCGATGTCGAATCGCGCGGTATTCCCCATGTCCCTTGCTTTCTCGTGCCGCCTGCCCGGCGTGCTCGCCGCCCTCCTGCTGGCCATCGCGCCGGTCCACGCCGAAAAGACGGTCCACCCCGGCCAGGCCGAACTGGTGCGCGAGGTGGCCCGCGACACCGGCAAGGATCCGGCCAGACTCAATGCGCTGCTCAGTGGCGCGCAGATGCAGCAGTCGATCATCGACGCGATGAATCGCCCCGCCGAGGCCAAGCCCTGGAAGGACTACCGGCCGATCTTCATCACCCCCAAGCGCATCGACGAGGGCGTGGCCTTCTACCGCGAGCACCGCGCACTGATCGAGCGGATCGCCGACCAGTACGGTGTGGCGCCCGAATATCTGGTCGCCATCCTCGGCGTGGAAACCTTCTACGGACGCAACACGGGCAAGTACAAGGTGCTCGATGCGCTGGTCACGCTGGGCCTGTACTACCCGCCGCGCGCGAAGTTCTTCCGCGAGCAGCTGAAGGTGTTGATGGAACTGCCGGCCGACCACCTCGCCGGCCCGCTCGACACGCTCACCGGCTCCTACGCCGGCGCGCAGGGCTGGGGCCAGTTCATGCCCTCCAGCATCCGCGACTTCGGCGTGGACGGCGACCACGACGGCCGCATCGACATGCTCGGCTCGCTGCCGGACATCCTGGCCAGCGTCGCGAACTATTTCGTCGGCCACGGCTGGGAGCGCGGCGGCCCGGTGGCCGCAAGGGCGCAGCCGGATAACGCGCCGCGTCCGCTGGACGTGCCCGACGCACAGCCGCGCTGGCCGCTCGAACAGCTCGAAGCCTGGGGCTACGCGCCGCTCGAAGCGTTCGATCCGGGCCGACTGACCAGCCTGCAGGCGCTCGAGGGCGGCAATGGCCTGGAGTACTGGTTCACCTTCCAGAACTTCTACGTCATTACCCGCTACAACAAGAGCCCGCTGTACGCCCTGGCCGTGCACCAGCTCGCCCAGGGCATCGCCGCCGGCGTGCGCTCGGCGGACGCCGTACCATGAGCTGGCGCGCGGGCGTCCTGGTGGTACTCGCGCTGGCGCTGGCCGGATGTGGTGGTTCCCATCCGCGGCCCTCGCGCGGCGGCAAGGCGGTGGGGCCGCGGGCGGAAGGCAGCCGCGGCGGTTTCCGCGACGACATCAGCCGCCCGCAATCGAGCCGCTACAGCCAGAGCAGCGACAGCGTGCCGCCGCCGATCGACGTCAGCCGGATCCCCGAGCCGGTGCCCAAGGCCGAGCCGCGCTCGCTGTACGGCAACAAGTCGCCCTACACCGTGCTCGGCAAGACTTACCGCGTGCTTTCCAGCGCGCGCGGCTACGTCGAGCGTGGCATCGCCTCGTTCTACGGCGCCAAATTCCACGGCTACAAGACATCGAGCCTGGAGAACTACGACATGTACGCTTTCAGCGCGGCGCACAAGACGCTGCCGCTGCCCAGCTATGCGCGGGTGACCAACCTGCAGAACGGCAAGAGCGTGATCGTGCGCATCAACGACCGCGGGCCGTTCCATGAAAACCGGCTGATCGACCTGTCCTACGCCGCCGCCGTGAAGATCGGCATATGGCCCAAGGGCACCGGTCTGGTCGAGGTGCACGCGATCGACCCCACGCATCCGGACGACGACGCCCCTGCGGAACTGGCTGCGCAACCGGCGGTCCCATCGGGTAGCGCCCATCCGGCCATCTGGTTGCAGGTGGGCGCCTTCTCCGACCTCGCCAACGCCGATCGCGTGGCCAGCCGGCTCCGTTCGGCCCGGCTGGCGCCGGTGCAGGTGAGCGACGTGGAGGTCAACGGACGCAACGTGCGCCGCGTGCGCGTCGGCCCGTTGGACGACGTCGACCAGGCCGACCGGGTGACCGGGGAGATCGAAGAGCTCGGTCTCCCCCGGCCACAGGTCGCGGTAGACTGAGCGATGCACATTCTCGCTGGCGCGCGGGTCGCCAGCCACAGTCACACCAATTGAAATGGGATCGAAACCGACGATGAGCTTTTTCCGCCGTACCCTAGCCACCTTCGCCGCGGCCGCGCTGGTCGTCGGCGCCGCGTTCGCGCAGCAGACGCCGCCGAAGCCCTCGCCGGTGCCGCGCCCGACCGTGCCGGAGGCGCCGGTGCCGCCGCCGCCGGACGTCGACGGCAAGGCCTGGGTGTTGATGGATTACGCCACCGGACAGATCCTCGCCAGCAAGAACCCCGACGAGCGTGTCGAGCCGGCCTCGATCACCAAGATCATGACCGACTACGTGGTCTCGGCCGAGCTTGCCAACGGCAAGATCAAGATGACCGATCCGGTCACCATCAGCGAGCACGCCTGGCGCGGTGGCGGTGCCGGCACCGATGGTTCGACCAGCTTCCTCAAGCTCAACAGCCAGGTCCCGCTCAAGGATCTGCTGTACGGCATGATCATCCAGTCCGGCAATGATGCGGCGATCGCGCTGGCCGAGCACACCGCCGGCTCCGAGGGTGCCTTTGCCAACCTGATGAATGCCTACGCCAAGCAGCTGGGCATGACCAACTCGCACTTCGAGAACGCCTCCGGCTACCCGATCGAGAACCACTACACCACCGCGCGCGACATCGCGATCCTCTCCCGCGCGTTGATCCACGACTTTCCCGAGGACTACGCGATCTCCGCGGTCAAGCAGTTCGAGTGGAACGGCATCAAGCAGGGCAACCGCAACACCCTGCTGTGGCGCGACCCGAGCGTGGACGGCATCAAGACCGGCCACACCGCCGCGGCCGGCTACTGCCTGGCCGCCTCGGCCAAGCAGGGCGACTCGCGCATGATCGCCATCGTGATGGGCGCCAGTTCCGAGAAGGCCCGCGCCGATTCGGCCATGGCCCTGCTCAACTACGGCTTCCGTTTCTACGAGACGCACAAGCTCTACGACGCCAACAAGCCGCTCGCCACGCCCAAGCTGTGGAAGGGCGAGGCGGACACGCTGCCGATCGGCATCACCCAGCCGCTGGACGTCACCGTCAAGCGCGGGCAGTACGACCAGCTCAAGGCCACCATGGACATTCCCGCCACGCTGATCGCCCCGTTCAAGAAGGGTCAGCAGGTGGGCACGCTGCGCGTCACGCTGGATGGCAAGCCGGTGCAGTCGATGCCGCTGGTGGCGCTCGACGACGCCCCGCAGGGCGGCTTCTTCAAGCGTCTGTGGGATTCCATCCTGCTGTGGTTCCATGGCGACAAGAAGGACGACGCTGCGGCCACGGCCACTGCCGCGGACAAAAAGTGATGCACGAGATCGACTTCAGCCAGGCGAAGAAGGAAGGCAAGGGCTTCCAGTTCCCCGGTGAGTTCGAGATCACCGCGCTGGGCGATGCCAGCGCGGACCTGCCCAGGCGCGTGCCGGGCATCCTCGAGGGCATGGGCCTGCACGTACTGCACGAGACGGTCAGCCAGCGGGCCTCGCGCGAGGGCAAGTTCGTCTCGGTGACGGTGAGCTTCCGCTGCGACAACCGCGAGCAGTACGACGGGGCGCACGCGGCGCTGCGCGCCGATCCGGCGATCCGCTACACGCTCTGAGCTCTAGCTCCCTCTCCCCTCCGGGGAGAGGGCTGGGGTGAGGGGCCGAGCTTGCCTTGAGCCCCATTGACCGGCTTTCCCGCGAGCCCCGCCCCTCACCCAAACCCTCTCCCCGCAGGGGAGAGGGCTTCAAGCTTGCAAAGCCGCCCCGCGCGCCTCATCTGCTCCCCATTTCCTCCGGTAGCGCCCCATGCCCCCCGACTCCCGCCCGCTCCACATCCGCCGCCTGGGCCGCCAACCTTACGAGCGCACCTGGAAGGCGATGAGCGCCTTCACCGACGCGCGCGGTCCGGACACGCCGGACGAGCTGTGGTTGCTCGAACACGACCCGGTGTTCACCCTGGGCCAGGCCGGCAAGATGGAACACGTGCTGGCGCCGGGCGACATCCCGCTGATCCCGGTCGACCGCGGCGGCCAGGTGACTTACCACGGCCCTGGCCAGATCGTCGGCTACCCGCTGATCGACCTGCGCCGGACCGGCGTGGGCGTGCGCGAGCTGGTCCACCGGATCGAGCAGGCGCTGATCGATACGCTGGCGTACTGGTCGATCGACGCCGCGCGCGTCGAGGGCGCCCCCGGCGTCTACGTGGCCGGCGCCAAGGTGGCTGCCCTGGGCCTGCGCGTGCGCCGGGGCTGCAGCTTCCACGGCTTGGCCTTCAACGTGGCCATGGACCTGGAGCCGTTCGGCCGCATCAACCCCTGTGGCTACAAGGGTTTGGCGGTCACGCAAGTGCTAGACTTGGGCGGCCCGTCGCAGTTGGCGCAAGTCGAGGACGTGCTGGTGGAGCAATTCTGCCGCCAGTTCGGCTTCCACGCGGTGCCGGCCGCCCCCGTCCTCCCCGAACTCCCCGCGCGCGCCGCGGTCTAGGCAGTCGCAGATGAGCGAAATTTCCTCCAGGGTCATCCCGATCAGCGTGGTCGACGCGCCCGAAAAACAATTGGGCAACGACAAGATCGCCCGCAACCGCGCCGCGTTCGACACGAGCGTGCCGACCCTGCGCAAGCCCTCGTGGATCCGCGTGCGGCTGCCGCAGGGCAACGCCGTACAGGAACTGAAGGCCCGGCTGCGCGAGAACGCGCTGGTGACGGTGTGCGAGGAAGCCTCCTGCCCGAACATCCACGAGTGCTTCTCCAAGGGCACCGCCACGTTCATGATCCTGGGCGAGGTGTGCACCCGTCGCTGCTCGTTCTGCGACGTGGCCCACGGCCGTCCGCAGCCGCCCGATCCGCTGGAGCCGGCGCGCCTGGCGCAGACCATCGCCGACATGCGCCTGAAGTATGTGGTGATCACCTCGGTCGACCGCGACGACCTGCGCGATGGCGGCGCCGAGCATTTCGCCAGCTGCATTCGCGCCACCCGCCATGCCAGCCCGAACATCAAGATCGAGATCCTCACCCCCGATTTTCGCGGCAAGGGCCGCATGGAGCGTGCGCTGGAAGTGCTCAAGGACTTCCCGCCGGACGTCTTCAACCACAACCTGGAAACCGTCCCGCACCTGTACCGCGAGGTGCGCCCGGGTGCCGACTACCAGTGGTCGCTGGACCTGCTCAAGCGCTTCAAGGCGCAGCATCCGGACGTGCCGACCAAGTCCGGCATCATGCTGGGCCTGGGCGAGACCTACGAGCAGGTCATCGAGACGCTGCGCGATCTACGCGCCCATGACGTGGACATGATCACCATCGGCCAGTACCTGCAGCCCACGCCGCACCATCACCCGGTCGTGCGCTACTGGACTCCCGACGAATTCGACGCGCTGCGCGAGGCGGCCGAAGCGATGGGCTTCCATCACGTCGCCTCCGGCCCGCTGGTGCGTTCCTCCTACCATGCCGACCTGCAGGCCCATGCAGCCGGCGTCACCGAAGTCGCCTGAGATCCCCATGACCCTGCGCCCCTCGCTCGCCCTGCTGCTCGCCCTCGTCCTGCCAGCCGCCCATGCCCAGGCGCAGGCGCCCGCCGTGCAGGGCGAAGAGGGCCACAAGACTTCCACGCTGCCGCTGAAGTCCACGGATACGCAGGCCGATGCCGCGCAGCTGTCCGCGCGCTTCCTCACGCGCTTCCACTACGACGCCAAGCCGCTCGACGACGTCATGTCGGCCAAGATCTACAAGGCCTACTTCGACATGCTCGACGGCGAGAAGGTGTTCTTCACCCAGGCCGACATGGCCCGCTTCGAGCCGCTGAGAACGAAGTTCGACGACGCGATCTGGAACAAGGACCTGTCCGGCCCGTTCAGCGTGTTCAACCTGTACGTGCGCCGCGCGATCGACCGCATGAACTTCGCGCGCGGCCTGCTCAAGCAGGGCTTCGACCTCACCCGCGAAGAGAACTACACCTACGACCGCGAGCATGCCGCCTGGCCGGCCGACCAGACCGCGCTGGACGACCTGTGGCGCAAGCGCACCAAGAACGACTGGCTGCGCCTGAAGCTCGCCGGCAAGAGCGACGAGGACATCCGCAAGACGCTGGACAAGCGTTACGCCGGTTACATCGACCGCGTCAAGCAGCTCGATGGCGAGGACGCGTTCCAGACCTTCATGAACGCCTACGCCGAGACCACCGATCCGCACACCGATTATCTCGGCCCGCGGGCGGCGGAGAATTTCGACATCGCCATGAAGCTCTCGCTCGAGGGCATCGGCGCGGTGTTGCAGGCCCGCGACGAATACACCCAGATCCGCGAAGTCGTGCCTGGCGGCCCGGCCGACAAGTCCAACAAGATCGAGGTAGGCGACCGCATCGTGGCGATCGGGCAGGGCACCGACGGCCCGATGGTCGACGTGATCGGCTGGCGCCTGGACGACGTGGTCGACAAGATCCGCGGCAAGAAGGACACCACCGTGCGGCTGGAGATCCTGCCGGCCGACGCCGGCCTGGACGGCAAGCACGAGCTGGTCACCATGGTGCGCAAGAAGGTGAGCATTGAGGAGCAGGCGGCCAAGAAGAAAATCATCGAGGTCAAGGATGGCGACGTCACCCGCAAGATCGGTGTGATCGACCTGCCGACCTTCTACTCCGATTTCGGCGCGCGCCGCGAGGGTGACAAGGATTACAAGAGCGCCACCCGCGACGTGGCCAAGCTGCTCGGCGAGCTCAAGGCCGCCGGCGTGCAGGGCGTGGTGGTCGACCTGCGCAACAACGGCGGCGGCTCGCTGGCCGAAGCCAACGAACTGACCGGCCTGTTCATCGACCAGGGCCCGGTGGTGCAGGTGCGCGACGCGCGCGGCCAAGTCGAAGTGCAGGGCGACGATGAGGCCGGCCTGACCTGGAGCGGCCCGATGGCGGTGCTGGTCAACCGTGGTTCGGCCTCGGCCTCGGAGATCTTCTCTGCCGCCATCCAGGACTACGGCCGCGGGCTGATCATCGGCGAGCCGACCTTCGGCAAGGGTACCGTGCAGAACCTGGTGGACCTGGACCGCTTTGCCCAGGGCGGCAGCGAGAAGCCGCAGTACGGCGAACTGAAGATGACCATCGCCGAGTTCTTCCGCATCAACGGCGGCTCGACCCAGCTCAAAGGTGTCACGCCGGATATCCAGTTCCCGAAGAACGGCGACGAGAAGGACTTCGGCGAGTCGACCTACGACAACGCGCTGCCGTGGACGCAGATCCAGAAAGCGCCCTACAGCCAGGTGGCCGACCTCACCGCCTACCTGCCGCAGCTGAAGGGCAAGCACGATGCCCGCGTGGCCAAGTCCCCCGCCTGGCAGCTGATGCTCGATGAGCTGGCGCAGTACAAGAAGATGCGCGACCAGACCACGGTCTCGCTCAACCTCGCCGAGCGCCAGGCCGAACGCAAGCGCCAGGATGCGATCCAGGCCGACTTCCGCGCCCGCCACAAGGCGATCGATGGCACCGACGGCAGCCTGGCCGGCGAGGAATCGCCGCTGGACGATGGCCTCAACGCCAACGAGCGCAGCCTCAAGGCCGAGCTCAAGCAGGAAAAGCAAGCGAAGAACGCCAAGGATCCGGAGCTGCAGGAAACGGCATACATCCTGTTCGACGCGATCGGCATGATCAAGGCCAACCCCAAGCTGGCGGCCGAAGTGCTGCCCTATGGCGGCAAGTTCTCCACCGCGGCGGTGTTGCCGCCGGAGAAGCCGGCGACGCAGCCCCGCTAAGCGAAAAAAAGCCCGGCCTGGCCGGGCTTTTTTTGGTCGGTTCGGCGGAGAGGGAGCTGATCGCTCGCCATGGTGAAGTACCCGCGGCCATGCCCTTGACCCCTCTCCCCTCCGGGGAGAGGGCAGGGTGAGGGGTCGGGGCTCCCGGGGACGCTGATCGATGCGGGAGCGGGCCCTTTACCCATTGCTCCGGGAGCAGGGCCGAGGCCAGTGCGCCCCCTCACCCCCAACCCTCTCCAGGGGAGAGGAAGCTGGTCGCTTGCCATGGTGAAGTACCCGCGGCCATGCCCTTGAACCCTCTCCCCTCCGGGGGGAGGGCAGGGTGAGGGGTCGGGGCTCGCGGGGACGCTGATCGATGCGGGAGCGGGCTCTTTACCCATTGCTCCGGGAGCAGGGCCGAGGCCAGTGCGCCCCTCACCCCAACCCTCTCCCCGCAGGGGAGAGGGGGCTGGTCGCTTGCCATGGTGAAGTACCCGCGGCCATGCCCTTGAACCCTCTCCCCTCCGGGGAGAGGGCAGGGTGAGGGGGGCGGGGCTCGCGGGGACGCTGATCGATGCGGGAGTGGGGGTTCTTTACCATTGCTCCGGGAGCAGGGCCGAGGCCAACGCGGCCCCCTCACCCCCAACCCGCTCCCCGGAAGGGAGAGGGAGCTGGACTCAACACCTCAATCCTTCTTGCCGGCCTTCTCGCTGGCCTTCTTTTCCGCCTTCTGCGCTTTCTCCCACGCCTGGAACGCCTCCGCGTGCGGCATCTCGCGCAGCACCTTCGAGCGCGGGTCCACGATCATGAGGCTGCCTTCAGGTACCTGCAGTTCGCCGGTGCCATCGGCCATCGGCAGGGTATGCACGGTGTCGCCCACCTGCACTTCCAGTGGCATCGGGAATGGCTCGCCATGTCCGGTCACCCACTGGAACCGCAAGGTGTCGCCCTGCCGGCTCGACTCAAGCCTCGGCAGCTTGGCGTCGTACAGGTACACGTCGAAGAACCACTTCAGGTCCTTGCCAGTCACCTGGTCGACGATGCCCATGTACTCCTTCGTGGTGGCGTAACGCGGCTTGAAATTGCCGGGTTCGGGATCCGGCCGACCATAGACCAGCCGTCGCACGCTCTCGAAGAAAGCGTCATCGCCGATCAGCCCGCGCAGCGTGTGCAGCATCAGCGAGCCCTTGTAGTAGATGTCCAGACCCGGCCCGAGCTTGCCGTCGGACACGCCCTCCTCGGTCTTGGGCTGCCCCGACACGATCGGCGCGGCGTTCGTCAGCTTCATCCGTTCGTCGTGCAGCATCGCGAAGTACGGCATGTCGCCGTGAAGGTACTGCCCGTACAGCGGCTGCATGTAGGTACCGAAGCCCTCGTGCAGCCACATGTCGTCCCAGTTGCGGTTGGTCATCTGGTTGCCGAACCACTCGTGCGCGAACTCGTGCTGTAGCAGCCAGTCGAAGCCGTACTCGCTCTTGGGATAACCGTTGCCATAGGCGTTGATGGTCTGGTGTTCCATCCCCAGGTGCGGCGTCTCGACCACGCCCATCTTCTCGTCGCCGAACGGGTAGGGGCCGATTTCCTGCTCGAAGAAATCCAGCATGCGCGGGAACTCGCCGAACAGCGCCTTCGCACCCGCCTCGTGGCCGCGCAGATACCACAGCTCCATCGGGATCGTGTTGCCGTAGCGGCTCTTGTAGTCGCCCTTGAGCTCCTCGAACGGCCCCACGTTGATGGTGATCGCGTAGGTGTCGGGCTGCTTGATGCGCCAGTGCCAGGTGCGCGTGGCGCCGTTGTCCTTGACCTCCACAAGCACGCCGTTGCCCGGCGCAGCTAGCGCCTTGGGCACGGTGACGTACGTGTCGACCAGGTCCGGCTCGCCGGTGGGCTGGTCGATACACGGCCAGAACAGGTCGCAGCCCTCGCCCTCGACCGCGCTGGCGATCCACGGCTGGCCGTCGTCGGTATGGCTCCAGACGAAGCCGCCGTCCCACGGCGCGCGCTTGGCCACGTGCGGCTGGCCACCGTAGGCGATGGTGGTGCTCACGCTGCCGCCCTTGGCCAGCGGCTTGGGCAAGTGGATGCGCAGACGCCCGTCAGGGTTGCTCCAGGCGCTTGCGGCCAGCGCCTTGCCGTCGACGGCGATGATGCGGATCGGCAGGTTCTTGTCCAGGTCCAGCAGCAGCACGTCGGTCGGCTCGCGCGCGGTGAAGTGCAGCGTGGCCTCGCCGTCCAGATGGCGCCTCTGCGGGTCGATCGTGAAATGCAGGTCCGCGTGGTCGAAGTGCAGGCGCGCCTGCTCGGCCGGCATGGTGCCGCCCGAATCGAGCGTCTGTCGGGTGAGCTTGGGCTGCTCGACAGCAGCCGGTTCGGCAGCGTGCGCGCTGGCGGTCAGGCCGAGCGCGACGCCAAGCGCCAGCAAGGACAGGCGTGGGTGCATGGGGGACTCCTTGGGTTCGATCGGCCAGCATGCCGCGTGCGCGTCGGCCGCGAGTAGGCCAGAAGTCACGCCGCGGAAGGCTCAGAGGCGGTAGCCGAGGCGGTCGATCATCGGCGCAAGCAGCGGCAACACCGGTTCGAACTGCGCGCGGTAACCCTGCCAGCGGTTGATCGCCCGCGGGTGGATACCCTGGGTGACCTGTGCATAGCTGGGCGTACTGATGAAGCGCTTGTTGCGCGCATGCTCGGCAAAGCGGGCCATCGGCGCGGCATTGTCGATTTCAAGGAAGGCGGCAAGCTGCGCGAGGTGCCTGTCGAGGTCGCCGACGACTGACTCGTAGCGCCACTCGAGCACCCGTGGCGCAAACACCTCCACCTGCCGATACCACTGCTCGAAGGCCTGCACGTAACCCCGCGCCAGGCGCTCCAGCGACGAACACAACACCATGAACGCCGGTGAGCGGAAAGGCTGCATGCTGCAGCTGAGCAGAACGTCGCACGGATGGCGCAGGCACAGGATGATCCGCGCCTGCGGGAACAGTCGCATGATCATCGGCAGGCACAGCATGTTGAGCGGATTCTTGTCGATGAGCCGGAGCTGCCCGCGGTCGGGCAACACGCGGTCGACCATGCGGAAGTAGGCGGCGCGCAACTGGTCGGTCTCCGCGCCGGTAAGGTTCGCCAGGTCGGCGGGATAGTGCTGGCCGACCTGCTCCATGCGCTCGGTCAGCTCGTGGATGAAGGCGCGCTCGTCCATCGAACGGAAGTCCGGATGGGCATCGAGCATCTGCTCCAGCAACGTGGTGCCCGAGCGCGGGAAGCCGACCACGAAGACCGGACTGTGCCGGCTGTCCGGACCGGGCAGCGGCTGCCAGCGCGCATGGGCCGCGCGGTCGACCTCGGCCATCTGCAGTGGCTGGCTGCCGGGGGCCAGCAGCTCGGGAAGGACGTTGCGCGCGATCTCCACCTGCCCGGCGTGCGCGGTTTCCAGGGCTTGCCAGGCCTCCGCGTGCCGGCCCAGCCGATCGCACGCCGAGGCCAGCGCGAAGGCGGCGCTTACGCGGGTGTCGTCGTCGTCGGCAAGCGCGAGTGCGCGCCGGTACAACGCCGCCGCGTCGCCGTAGGCGCCGCCGCGCATGGCCAGCGCGGCGTGCGCGCGCCAGACATCCGCGCGCGCCTGGTGGGCATCGGGCGGCAACCGGTCGAGTGCGTCGAGGGGCAACTGCGCCAGCTCACGTCGGGCGGGCTCGAGCTGGTTGTTGCGTTCGTGCAGCAGCACCCGTTGCGCCGTGATGCGCAGCGGCAAGGAGTCGCCCGCCGCTTCGCCAGGCAACTGTGCCCGCGCCAGCGTTCGCAGCGCCGCCTCCAGGTCGCCCTGCGCCGACAGCATGGTGGACAGGACCAACGCCTGTTCGCCCGGTTGCCCGGGCCAGTCGCCGGCACCGTCGAGCATCGCCTCCTGGCAGGTGTTGTCGCCGCAGACGTAGCAGGCATACGCGGCCTGCAGGCGCGCTTCGATGACCTGCGGTGCACGGTCCACCGCATCGAGCAGGGCCTCCCGCGCCAACGGCCAACGTCGCTGCTGGATGTAGAGCAGGCCCAGGTTGTAGCGCACGTCGGCGTCGTCGGGCGCCAGCGAGATCGCCTTGGCGAGGGCCTGCTCGGCACCGGACAGGTCACCGCTCAGCCGGCAGGCCACGCCCAGGTTGTTCCAGTAGGCGGAGGCGTCCGGTCGACGGTGCGCAAGGTGATGGAAGGTCGTTGCGGCCTGGCCGTAGCGGCCGGTCGCCTGTTGCGCCAGTCCCAGCAGCAGCTGGATGCCTTCGTCCGTCGCGTCGCCCGCCTGCCCGGCGAGCGCGATGACGCGCTCCATGTCGCCGGCGTTGAAGGCGCCGGCCATGGCGTGGGCGAGCTCGGTGGCAGATGGGGGCATGCATCCTCGGGCGCGGTTGGCCGAATCCCATTATGCAAGAGGGGCCGCGGACTGCTCCGCGGCCCCTCCTTGTTGCCGGTCAGCTTCGGGCGGGCTGTCGTCAGAACTTCACCGTCGCACGGACCCAGTAATAGCGTCCGAGTACATCGTAGGTGGCGGTGTCGACGTTGTAGTTCGAACCGTTCTGGTAAAGCCGCGGCGGCTGCTTGTCGGTGATGTTGTCCACGCCGATGTCGAACTTGGTGTGGATCGAGGGCACGTTGTAGCCCAGCTGGATCGAGTGGTACAGCACCGAGGCGACCGGGATGTCGACGCCGGCGATGGCGTAGTCGGCATTGAGCGCGGTCAGGTGGTTGATGTAGCGCGACTGCCACTGCGCGTTCCAGTTGCCCTTGTCCCAGTTCAGCGTGACCGTGCCGCGCCAGCGCGAGATGTTGCCGAACTGCGGGGTGTAGGTGCCGGCGTAGTTGACCGACTCCGCACCGGCCTCGCCCGGCGTCGCATTGACGTTGTAGGTCGCGGTGTAGCTGGTGTTGAGGCCGGCCCGGAAGTTGCCCGGATCCATGCTCCCCACATCGAAGTGCGGGATCTTGTAGCGCAGCGTGTAGTCGATGCCCGAGGTGCTGAGCGTGCCCAAGTTGACCACCGGCGTGTTGATCAGGAACACCTGGCCCGGCTGGCGGCTGGTGTTGTCCTGGCGCGTAATGAACGAGCAGTACGGACTGGCGTTGTTGTTGTAGCAGGCGCTGACCACGGTGTCGGCCTGGATCGCCGTCAAGGTGTCGGACAGGTAGATGTGCCAGAAGTCGAGGCTGGTCGACAGGCCCGGCGCCCAGTCCGGATCGTAGACCAGGCCGAAATCGATCGACTTGCCCTTTTCCGGCTTCAGGCTCGCGCCCACCGTCGCCGCGCCGGAGTAGAACGTGTTGACCTGCGCCGGCGAGTTGCCCGCCCAGTTCACCGGGACGAACTGGCAGGCGGCCTGGTGCGCCGCCAGTTCTTCGGCGGTGCGTCCGACGCAGGGATCGTTCAGCACCGGCTGGACCAGCGTGCGGCCGTCGTACAGCTCATTGAGGTTGGGCGCGCGGAACACCTGCGAGACCGTGCCGCGCAACAGCAGGGTATCGGTCGGGCGCCACTCGATGGCGATCTTGCCGTTGGTGGTGGTGCCGGTGGTGCTGTAGTTGGAACTGCGCACGCCCAGGTCCAGGTACAGCGACTTGGCCCACGCCACGTCCGACACCAGCGGGATCAGCGTCTCGGCGAACAGCTCCTTGACGTCGTAGCTGCCGCGTCCGGGCGAGCCGCAGGCTTCCTGCAGGATCTGGCAGGTGGTGGTCACCGGGTCGAGCACCGCGAAGTCGCTCACGGTGTAGTTCATGAACTGCTTGCGGTACAACGCGCCGACCGACAGCTGCATCGGTCCGGCGGGCAGGTCCCACAGCTCGCCGCTGGCGTCGAACTGCGCCTGCTTGGTCGACTGGGTGAACACGTAGATCGGCGTCTTCACGCCGGCGCTCAGCACATCGCCAGCGTTCGCCTGGTCGAAGATGTTCGCGCCGGCATCGACCGCGGCCTGCAACGAGGGGATGTCCACCTCGTTGGTGTCGCGCTGGTCGCGCTTGGTGTGGCTGTAGTTGATCGACGCGTCCCAGATCCAGCTGCTGTCCTGGCCGAAGGCGCCACGCAGGCCCGCGTTCAACTGCCCGGTGTTGGTCGTGTAGCTGTGCACACGCGTGCCGGCACCGGTCAGGCGGGTCTGGAAGTTGTAGCCGCTGTTCGGGTCGCCGGCGATCGCGCCCTGGCTGAAGGTGACGCCGAACGGGTTGATCGGGTTGGCCGCCGAAATGACCAGGCCGTCGCCGGTGCCCACTGGCGAGGGCGCGTCCTGGCCGCTGGACACGGTGTGGTTGTAGAACGCGTTGACGTACGCGCTTACGTTGTCGGTGATGTGGAAGTCCGCCAGCACGAAACCGTTGGTGCGCTTCTGTGCGGTCTGGATGTAGTTGAGCGCAGCGTAGTTGTAAGTATCCGAAGAGAGTCGGCAGCGGTAGTCGCCCAGGCTCGATCCGTCGCCCGAGGACAACGTCACCTGGGCGGTCTGGGTGGCCGGGTCGACCGCGCAGCCGTACTGGGCGGCAATCGCGGCGGGCACCTGGATGCGGCCGGTCGGGATCGAGCTGGAACCGGCCGCCACCACCGAGCCGCTCGACAGATACAACTGCTGCCGGGAGAACTTGCGGCGCGACGCGAGCGTCTCGTCGTACTTGTTGTAGTCGATGCCGGCGGCAATGCTGTAGCGTTCGCCGGTCATGCCGCCGGTGAGGTTGAAGCCGTGGCGCTTGGCGTCACCGTGGCTGGAAATGCCGTCGTTGAGGCTGAACTGGACGCCCTTGAAGTCCTTGCGCAGGATGAAGTTGACCACGCCGCCGATGGCGTCGGAGCCGTACACCGTCGAAGCGCCCTCGGCCAGCACGTCGACGCGCTCGATCATCTCCGGCGGGATCAGGTTGATGTCCGGATTTGCCATGCGCTGGCCGTTGACCAGCACCAGCGTGCGGTTGTTGCCCAGACCGCGCAACGAGACGCGCGAGGCGCCGTCGCCGGCTTCCAGCAAGGGGCTGGCCACGCCGCCGCCGTTGGAGTTGTTTTGCGGATTGGTCGCATTGCCCGAGATGCTGGGCATCTGTTGCAGCACGTCACCCAGTACGGGTTTGCCCGAATTGCTCAGGGCCGCCCGATCCAGCGTGATCACCGGGCTGGCGGTCTCGGCGTCCACGCGCCGGATCAGCGAGCCGGTTACCTGGATTGATTCCAGGGTTTTGGCTTCCTTCTTGGAAGGGGCGTTCTGGTCCTGCGCAGCCTGCTCGGACGAGGTCGGATTATCCGGCGTCGTCACCTGCGCTTGAACCACTCCCGCCACCGAAAAAACACCCGCACTCAACGCAAGACGCACTGCCAAAGACAAGTGATTCAAGTCGTATTTCATGTGCACTCCCCGGTGAAGTAAATCCCTGCTTCCCCCGCTCATGTCGAGCGCACCGAGTATGACAGCAACAACTGTTTAACAAGCAAGTGCCCATGCCCTCAGTCATGGGTCGACAAGTCCCCGGCCGACCCACCGGCCGGACGGCTGTCATGACAGTATCTTGCGGCCGTCTGGACGGCCGAACGTCGTCCCGGTCAAGCTTCCGGCACGGACCGGTTGAAGTCGCCGATGGCGGCGACCAGGTCGGCCACCGCCAGGCGCTCCACCTCGCTCAGGTCGGGGTTCCAGCTGTCCGCGATCAGCACCACGCGGGTCTGAGCGCTGCGGTTCCACGCTTCGTGTTCGAAGGTGTCGTCGAAAGTGACGCAGCGGCCTTCCTCCCACACGTGGGTTTCGCCGCCCACACGCAAGGCGCAATCCGGGGGCACGATCAGCGGGAGGTGCGTCACCAGGCGGGTATTGGTGACGCCGCGGTGGGGCAGGATGTGCGTGCCCGGGCGCAGCACCGAGAAAAGCGTTTCCGGTGCGTGGTCGCGCACCCGCACCAGTGGCATGCCGTCCAGCAGCGCACTGGTGTTCGGACAGCGCGCGCAGTTGGCGTCATGGCGCACGCCGTGGCGGTAGAAGAAGAACGCATCCCAGGCCGCCTCCTGCGGGCCGGTGGCGTCGAGCAGCCGCGCCGCGACCGCGGCGGCCGAAGGTGCGCCCAGGAACGGCACGAACGGATCGCCCGCCTCCGACAGGACCTCGCGCAGCTCGGCGCGGATCGCATCGACGGCCGCCTCCAGCCGTGCGTGGTCCGCAAAGCGCTCGCGGGGGTAGTAGGTCTGGCTGGGCACGCCGGGGAAATACAGGAACAGGGGCCGCTGCCGCGGATCGGGCAGGGGAGCGGGCTGTTCGTGCAGATAGATGGCCAGGCACTGGTCGACGCGCGCCAGCTCGGCGCGTCCGTAGCGCTGGCGCAGCGGCTCGATGACCGCGTCGAACAGTTCGCGCCGGCCAGCGGCTACGTACTGGGTGGCATGCTTGACCGCTTCGCGCACGCCCGGCGCGGTGGTGTCGTCACTGAGCCAGCGGCCCTGCGCCTGTGCGGCGTTGATCGCGCCGAGGTAAGCGGTCACGGCATCGTGCCGGCGCCCCTGCTGCTCGTACAGCACGCCCAGGCGCAGGCGCGCGACGAACATGCCCGGTGCCAGGGCCAGGCCCTTGCGCAGGCTGTCCTCGGCGCTACGCAGGTCGCCGGCCGCGATCTGCGCCGTGCCCAGCTGATGCAGGATCGCCGCGTCGTCGGGTTCGATGCGGTGCGCGGCGTGCAAAAGGCCGATCGCCGCCCCCGCGTCGCCACGGCCGAGCTGGCAGGAGGCCAGGAACTGGAGCGCCTCGACGTCATCGGGCCGCTGTTCGAGCAGGCGCGAAAACGCCTGCTCGGCAAGCGCGACGTCGCCGCGCTGCACGGCGGCCAGCGCCTGCTTGCGGCAGGTCGCGACGGTGACGTCGTCGATCGGTGCGGTCATGCGCGGAGCGTAGCCGACAACCACAGGCACCGGCGCATGCGCTGGAACTGGCGGGTGGCGAGCGACCACGCCGGAGCCTTCGGCGTCGGGGGTTCGCTTCGATGGGGCGCGAGGCAAGGTCGCCCCCATCCGCCCTCCGGGCACCTTCCCCCGCAAGCGGGGGAAGGACCGGTCGTATCGAGGCCACATCCCGAGCCTTCTCCCGCAGGCGGGGCAAGGACTCGGTCGCGTCGAGGCCATATCCCGGGCCTTCCCTCGCAGGCGGGCAAGGCCGGTCGGTCGCCAGACAGATCCCGAGCCTCCCCTGCTGGCGAGGGGAGGACCGGTCGGATCGTGATACACATCCCGAGCCTTCCCCCGCTTGGCGGGGGAAGGTGCCGACAGGCGGATGGGGGCGACCGGAGCGTGAGGCCCCACGGGCGGGCAGGAACGGCACCGTCATCCCACAGCGGAATCCGCGCGCAAGATGCGCTTGGGCCCGCCATCTCCTGCGGCGCGGGGAGAGGGGCCAAAAGCCCACCCCTGCGATACCGCGAAGCGGCCACTCAGCGCGCGTAGCGCTGCCGCAGGAACGCAAACATCGCGCGCAGGCCCATCGCTTCGCCACCGCGGGGGCGGCCCGGGCGGTCGGCGTCGTTCCAGGCGTAGGTATCCAGGTGCAGCCACGGCGTGCCGTCGGGAACGAACCGTTCCAGGTACAGCGCTGCGGTGATGGCGCCGGCGTGCCGCGACGCGCCGGAGTTGGCGAAGTCCGCCACCGAGGACTCCAGCATCTTGCGATACGGACGCCACAGCGGCAGCCGCCACAGCGGATCGGCCACGGCGCAGCCAGCTTCGAGCACGGCATCAGCCAGCGCATCCTGGTTGGCGAACAGCACCGGCAGGTCCGGCCCCAGCGCCACGCGCGCCGCGCCGGTCAGGGTGGCGAAATCCAACATCAGCTCCGGCTGCTGCTCGGCGCCGTAGGCGATCGCGTCGCACAGGATCAGGCGCCCTTCGGCGTCGGTGTTGTCCACCTCCACCGTGTGGCCGGCGCGGGTGGTGATCACCTCGCCCGGACGCATGGCGTTGCCGGCGATGGCGTTCTCAACGGCGGGAATCAGCAGGGTGAGCCGCACCGGCAGCTTCGCCTGCATCACGAGCGCGGCCAGCGCGATCGCGTGCGCGGCGCCACCCATGTCCTTCTTCATGTTGCGCATGCCGTCGGACGGCTTGATGTCCAGGCCGCCGGTGTCGAAACACACGCCCTTGCCGATCACCACCAGCTTCGGGTCCGACGCCTTGCCCCAGGTGAGCTCGACCAGCCGCGGCGCGCGATGGCTGGCGCGCCCGACCGCGTGGATGGTGGGGAAGTTGGCCTTCAGCAGTTCGTCGCCGACCCACTCGCGCAGCTTGGCCTTGTACACCTTGGCCAACTGCTTCACCGCATCGGCCAGGTGGTCGGGGCCCATGTCCTCGGTCGGCGTGTTGACCAGGTCGCGCACGCGCGCGGTCGCCTCGATGAGTGGCGCCAGTGCGGCGAGCTCCGCGCCCGGCACGGCCAGCGTGGCCGGCGCGCGCGCGCGCTTGCGATAGCGCTCGAACCGGTACGCGCCCAGCGCCCAGCCCAGCGCCGCCAGGTGCGTATCGGCGAGCGCGCCGTGCTCGGCCAGGTGGTAGGTGCCCGCCGGCAACGCGTACGGCAGCCCCGCCAGGGCGCCCAGCGGCTCGGACGGATCGATCGCCACCAGCACGCGGGCGAGCTTGCCGCTGGCATCGGGCAACAGCGCAAAGCGGCCGGGCCGCGGTTCAAAACCGGTCTGCTCCAGCCAGCGCCGCTGGCTGGCGTCTAGGCGCTTGAGGGCGTCCTTGTAACGCACGCTGTCGATGGTTTCGATGGCGACGCCCTGGGCCTTGCCGGCCTTGCGTTCGATCAGGGCGGACGGGGAACTCTCCGGCATGGCTTCGTGCCTCTTCGGTTGCAGCGAGTCGGACATGATGCGCCGATGGGGAGGCCTTGCCAAACCACGGGTTGGGTTTCCGGCAAGGTCCGGGTGGATGGGGGAACGGCCTGCCCCCAGCTCTCTCCCCCGACGCGGATGGAAGAGAAGGGGCAAGGCGGTTCGCGGCGGAGCCTGTGGCTTCGGCCGGGAGATCGGATCGCAGGCGACACGAGCCTACTCGCCGGGGGGGACTGATTGGCGTCCGCGTCCCGGAGGAGCGCTTCAGTTGCCCAGTGCCTCAGCCGCCCGGGTCCCCGATCGCCTTAGCCGGCCCGACCGCCTCGACCGACCGTCATTCCGCGAAAGCGGGACCCAATGTGGCTTTCGGCTGACTGGCCAGATGGATCTTCGCTTCGAGGAACGGCGCCCGGAGCATTGGATCGCCCAGGTCCGTTTGCCGCGACTCCACGCCAATCAGGCACCGGAGCAGGCGCTGGACGAGGCGGGTCGCTGGCAAAGACGCCAGCGACGGCTAGACCCGCTGGCTCCGCTCCAGCCAGTCCGCCAGCGCGCCCATGTCCGGCAGATCCAGGTCCGGCGGCGCGCCCAGCCCGTCCGGCCACGGCCGGCGCTCGCGGTTGATCCACGCGGTGCGCAGCCCGGCCGCGCGCGCGCCGCGCATGTCCAGGTCGGCGTCGTCGCCCACGTGCAGGATGTGCTCCGGCGCCACGCCCAGCCGTTCGGCCGCGACCTGGAAGATGCGCACGTCCGGCTTGCCCACGCCGGTGTCCCGCGCGCAGACCTGGCAATGGAAGTGCGTGTGGATCCCGATCCGCTCCAGGTCCGCGTTGCCGTTGGTCAGGCTGGCCACCGGCCAGCGCGCGGTGATCCGCTCCAGCGCCGGCAGCGCGTCGGTGTAGAGCTCCACGCGGTTGCGCGCGTCGAAGTAGACCTCCCACAGCGCCTCGATCGGCACCTCGTCCAGCCCGCAGGCTTCGAAGGCGCGCCGCATGGTGAGGTGGCGCTGGGTGGTGAAGTCGTGCGCCAGGTCCCGCCGCTCGGCGGCGACCTGCGCACGCAGTTGGCGCATCGCCGGGATCGGCCAGCGCGTGGCCACTTCCGGATGGTGCGTACGCAGGTAGGCGTCCAGCTCGCGGTCGGCGCATTCCAGGGCCGGCAGCACCGGCCACAGGGTGTCATCCAGGTCCAGCGTCAGCGCGAGGATGCGCACGCGCGCACCCGTCGCTCAGCGCTCGCCGAGGCGCAACACCTGGCCGGCCTTCAGCTCATTGCCCTTCAGGTGGTTCCATGCGCGCAGGTCGGAGACATCGACCGCATGCGCACGGGCGATCGAGGACAGCGTGTCGCCGCTGGCGACCTTGTACGTACGCGGCTTGGCGACGGTGGGCTTGACCGTGGCGCTGGCGGTGACCTTGGCGAACGCCGGCCCGCGCGCGGCGGCGGCGTCGATCGTGGTGGCCTCACCGTGGACGCCCTTCAGGCTGGCCTTTTCGGCGGCCTTGGCGCGACGGTCTTCCAGCGCGCGCTTGGCTTCGGCAGTGCGCTCGGAGGTCGGTGCAATCGCGGCGCGCGAGGCGTAGGTGGCGCCCGGCGCGGCGACCGGCGGGGCGGCGCTCGGCGCCGACGGCTGCTGCGGTACGGCGCGTGCGCCCACCGCGGCGAGAATCTCCGCGCGGCGCGAGGCATCGGCCGCGGCCAGCGCGCTGCCCGCGTTGTAGGGCACCGCATCATCGCGGCGCACCACCGCCGCAGCCTTGTCGCCCTTGGCGAAATCGACGAACGCCTGCGCCTCGGCGGCGTGCGGGCTGTTCGGGTTGGTCACCAGGTAGAGCGGGGAATAGAGCTTGTAGCTGCCGCTGGCGACGGTGGACACGCTGGGCGCGGTGCCGTCGATGCGGATCATCTTGACCTTGCGGTTGCCGGCCACGCGCGAGAGCGTGGTCACGCCGATCGCCTTCGGATCGAGCGTCACCGCCTCTTCCAGCTTGGCGGTGTTGACGTACAGGCGCGGCGCCGCCACCGGCTGGTTGCCGCGGCCGAACAGCAGCTTGCGCAGGCTGAACTCCACGCCATCGCCCGGGCTCGCCACCGCATACACGTGCATCGGCTCGCTGCGGCCGCCGACTTCGTTCCAGTTGGTGATCTTGCCGTAATAGATGTCGTGCAGCTGCTTGAGGGTGAGGTTGCTCACCGGGTTGCCCGGATGGGTGATCATCACCAGCCCGTCCCACGCCACCGGCGTGAACACCAGCCCCGATTCCTGCGCGCTGCCGTTGCCCGGGCGCGCGCTGCCGGCGATGTCGGCGCTGCCGCTGCGCAGCGCGTCCAGGCCCGAGGCGGTGTTGAATGGCTGCACGTCGACCTTGCCGTGGCCACTCTTGGTCCAGGCGGTGGCCAGGTCCTGCACCAGCCCACGCGTGGTGGCGACGTCGCCGCGCAGGGTCAGGGCGGGGCCGGCAGCGAGTGCGGCCGTGGTGAGGCAGGCGCCCAGCAGGGCGGCGACGGACAGGCGAACGGAACGGACGGGCATGACTTCGGACGACCTACGGCTTCGATGAGTGGCGTGAGCGTGCCGTGAAGGCAGCATGCGCGCAGTGATGGGAGTCCGGTATTTCATCGGTCCGGTCGCCAAACATCAAGCACGGTCACAGGTTGGCGTTAAGCAAAGACGGAGTAGGCGTTCCGCTCCCTCTCGCCGCCGGGAGAGAGCCGGATCGCTCTTCTCCCTCCGCGCCGGGCGACGGCCGGACCGCTCTGCTCCCTCTCGCCGGGCGAGGGCCGCACCGCTCTGCTCCCACTTGCCGCCGGGCGAGGGCCGGATCGCTCTGCGCCCTCTCCCCTCCGGGGAGAGGGCCGGGGTGAGGGGCCGGGGCTCGCGGGAAAATCCGGCACGGCGCGAAGTCAGAGCGCCTTGGTTTTGCGCACTAACCATACTTCTGCGCAAGAGCGACCCCTCACCCCAACCCTCTCCCCGGAGGGGAGAGGGAGCAAGACCTGCGGCGTTCGCCAATCCACACGTCCGGAGGGGAGAGGGAGCAAGGCCTGCGGCGTTCGCCAGTCCATTCGTACCGCACGCCTTCGCCATTCCGCTCTGAAGCGCGCCGCCACGACCCGGATCCTTCCCCCGTTCACGGGGGAAGGTGCCCGAAGGGCGGATGGGGGAAGTCTTGCCCCAGCCCCTCCCGACATCCTGCCCAAGAGCGCCCCCATCCGCCTGTCGGCACCTTCCCCCACGGTCCGCAGGGGACGGCTCGAAGTGTGGGCCAGGGCCAGGGTCGTCACTCCAGCCTCCCGACGAGGCGTGGTAGCTACCTCAGCGCCGCACTCAATCCATCGGCACGTACCGCACGCCGCCGTCGCTATCGACCACCAGCACCAGCTGCCGCGGCTGCATCGCCACCAGCCCGCGCAACTCGCGCAGACTGGTCACGCGCCGGTTGTTCACGCCGATCACGATGTCGCCCTCGCCCAGCCCCATGCGATCAGCACGGCTGCCACCCTGCACCGAGGTCACCGCCACGCCGGCGACGCCCTGCCCGCGCTGTGCCATCGACAACTCACTGAAACGCACGCCCGCCAGGCGCGCATCGAGCGTGGCGCCATCGACGCTGGCGAGCTTCTCCGGCGTCAGCGTGGCCTGCACCTGCCGCGGCTCGCCGTTGCGGGTGAGCTTCAGCGTGACCTGGCTGCCCAACGGCAGCAGGCCCTCGGCGTTGCGCAGTTCGTCGCTGTCGTGCAGCGGCTTGCCGTCGATCGCCTGCAGCACGTCGCCTGGCGCCAGCCCCGCGTGCGACGCGGCCGAGTCGGGCGCGACGCGGGTCACCACCACGCCCTGGTTGGTCGACAGGTTCAGCAGCTTCGCGATGCGCGGCGTAATGTCCTGCGTCTGCACGCCCAGGCTCCCGCGCACCACCTTGCCGTGCTCGATCAGCTGCCGCATCACCTGCGTGGTGAGGTCGGTCGGGATCGCAAAGCCGATGCCCACGTTGCCGCCCGAGGGCGAGAGGATCATCGTGTTGATCCCGACCAGCTCGCCGTTCAAGTTGACCAGCGCGCCGCCGGAATTGCCCGGGTTGATCGACGCGTCGGTCTGGATGAAGTTCTGGTAACCGGCCCCACCCAGCCCCGAACGACCCAGCGCCGAGACGATGCCCGAGGTCACCGTCTGCCCCAGCCCGAACGGATCGCCCACCGCCACCACGAAGTCGCCCACGCGCAGGTTGGACGAGTCCGCCACCGCCAACGCCTTGAGATTCTTCGCCGGGATCTGCACCACCGCCACGTCGGTATCCGGATCGGTGCCGATCAGCTTGCCCTTGAACGTGCGCCCATCCTGCAGCGTCACGGTGATGTCGTCGGCGCCGCCGACCACGTGGTTGTTGGTGAGCACGTAACCCTTGGCCGCGTCCACGATCACGCCCGAGCCCAGGCTCTGCTCCACCCGCTCGCGCGGCGAGGAGGGCAGGCCGAAGAACTGGCGGAAGATCGGATCGTCGAAGTACGGATCGCGCACCGCCACCCGCGTCTTGGTCGAGATGTTCACCACTGCCGGCGTCACCTTCTGCAGCATCGGCGCCAGCGAAGGCAGCGGCTGGCCGGACACGCTCGTGGGCAACGCAGCGCGACTGGCGGCGGGCCAGCCCAGCAGCAGCGCGCTGCAAAGGGCGAGGGCGGACGAAAGGCGACGGGCGCTCATGCGATCTCCTTGAACAAAAAAACGTACCCGACCTGCGACTGTAAACCCGGCGTCCAGGTTCCATGGTGACGGCGATGCGACGCGCGATCGGCGCCAACCCGCGCAGTCGCTGGACCACGGAAATTTCAGTTGACGCCTACGCAACCCGGCGATACCGTTCATGCCCGGTCGCACCACAACATCTTGTGTGAGTCGTTCCGGCTCCCACCCAAGTGCTGTGTCGATGCGGCAACCTCGGGGGAGGACGCCGCAAGGCCGGATAGTCAAGGAAAACGCACGCGCAACGCCTCGCCCCGGGTCCATGGGAAGCGGCGGCGGCGTGCGGCGTTGGTCAAAACTTTTTTCAGATGGGTCGCAAGGCCGGGAGACACAGAATCAATGAGCACCGCGCGCGCACCACTTGCCGCCACCCGTGATACGGCCATCCCGCTGCAACCGGCCTCCTACGACATCTGGGACAAGAAGTACCGCCTGCGCACCAAGTCGGGCGAGCCGGTGGACGGCACCATCGACGAGACCTGGCAGCGCGTCGCGCGCGCCCTGTCCGACGTCGAGGCGACCGAGGAGCTGCGCGCGCACTGGTACGAGCGCTTCCTGTGGGCGCTGCGCCGCGGCGCGATTCCGGCCGGCCGCATCACCTCCAACGCAGGCGCCTTGGAGCACAAGCCGGCGACCTCCACGATCAACTGCACCGTGTCCGGCACCATCCGCGACTCGATGGACGACATCCTGGAGAAGGTCCATGAAGCGGGCCTGACCCTGAAGGCCGGCTGCGGCATCGGCTACGAATTCAGCACGCTGCGCCCGCGCGGCGCTTACGTCTCCGGCGCCGGCGCCTACACCTCCGGCCCGCTGTCGTTCATGGATATCTACGACAAGATGTGTTTCACCGTGTCCTCCGCCGGCGGCCGCCGCGGCGCGCAGATGGGCACGTTCGATATCTCCCACCCGGACGCCAAGGAATTCATCCGCGCCAAGCGCGAGGACGGCCGGCTGCGCCAGTTCAACCTGTCGCTCTTGATCACCGACGGCTTCATGCAGGCGGTCGAGCACGACCAGGACTGGCCGCTGGTGTTCCCGGTGCACGTCAAGGAGCGCGAGGAGATCGACCTGGACGATCCGAGCAAGGTCGTCTGGCGCGAGTGGCCCACCCACGAGAACTACGTCGACCGCGAGGACGGCCTGGTCGCCTGCAAGATCTACGGCACCATCCGCGCGCGGCACCTGTGGGACATGATCATGGTCTCGACGTACGACTACGCCGAGCCCGGGTTCATCCTGATCGACAAGGTCAACGAGATGAACAACAACTGGTGGTGCGAGCACATCCGCGCCACCAACCCCTGCGGCGAGCAGCCGCTGCCGCCGTACGGCTCCTGCCTGCTCGGCTCGATCAACCTGACCACCTTCGTGCGCGACCCGTTCGGCCCGAAGGCGCGCTTCGACTGGGACGAATACCGCGACGTGGTCAAGGTGTTCACCCGCATGCTCGACAACGTGGTCGAGATCAACGGCCTGCCGCTGGAGCAGCAGCGCAACGAGATCATGTCCAAGCGCCGCCACGGCATGGGCTTCCTGGGCCTGGGTTCTACTCTGACCATGCTCAAGATGCGCTATGGCTCCGAAGCGGCGGTCGGCTTCACCGAGGACGTCTCGCGCGAGATGGCCGTGGCCGGCTGGGAAGTGGCGCTGGACCTGGCCAAGGAAAAGGGCCCGGCCCCGGTGCTCGCCCGCGACTACACCGTCACCGGCGACATGCTGCGCAAGCGCCCGGAAATGGCGAAGGACGGCTACAAGGTCGGCGACACCATCCGCGGCCGCGTGCTGCACGCGAAGTACAGCCGCTACATGCAGCGCATCGCCAGCGTCGCGCCGAACCTGGTCGAGCAGCTTGCCGAAACCGGCGCGCGCTTCACCCATCACAGCTCGATCGCGCCCACCGGCACCATCTCGCTGTCGCTGGCCAACAATGCCTCCAACGGCATCGAGCCGAGCTTCGCGCACCACTACTCCCGCAACGTCATCCGCGAGGGCAAGAAGTCCAAGGAAAAGGTCGAGGTCTACAGCTACGAGCTGCTCGCCTACCGCGCCCTCATCAACGCCAACGCGTTGCCGTTCTCAGACGACCCGGCCGCCAAGCTGCCGGACTACTTCGTGGCCGCCGACGACATCAGCCCGAAGGAACACGTGGACATCCAGGCCGCCTCGCAGAAGTGGATCGACTCGTCCATTTCCAAGACCGCCAACGTCCCCACCGACTACCCCTACGAAGACTTCAAGGACATCTACTTCTACGCCTACAAGCAGGGCCTGAAGGGATGCACCACCTTCCGCTTCAACCCCGCCGCGTTCCAGGGCGTCCTGGTCAAGGAAGCCGACCTGGAGAGCACCCTCTACCGCTTCGAATTGGAAGACGGTAGCGTTATCGAACTGAAGGGCAACGAGCAGGTGGAATACGACGGCGAAATGCACACCGCCGCCAACCTGTTCGATGCCCTGAAGGAAGGCTATTACGGCAAGTTCTAGCCAACGCAGGTCTCACACAAAAACCTAAGTCGGAGGGGAAGACCACCATGTCCATCGATACCGAAAACGAAGCGCAGAACAGTTCCATGCCGTCCACGGGCGACACGCCGGCCGCTGCGCCGATGGGCGCTCCGGCTCCGCAGACGCCGGCTCCGGCGAAGAAGGCGCCGGCGAAGAAGTCCCCGGCCAAGAAGGCGGCTCCGAAGAAGGCTGCCGTCAAGAAGGCTGCGCCGAAGAAGGCCGCTGCTGCCAAGAAGGCGGCTCCGAAGAAGGCTGCCGCCAAGAAGGCTGCGCCGAAGAAGGCCGCTGCCAAGAAGGCGGCGCCGAAGAAGGCCGCTGCCAAGAAGGCGGCTCCGAAGAAGGCTGCCGCCAAGAAGGCGGCTCCGAAGAAGGCCGCCGCCAAGAAGGCAGCACCGAAGAAGGCTTCTGCCAAGAAGGCCGCGCCGAAGAAGGCCGCTGCCAAGAAGTCGCCGGCCAAGAAGGTCAGCAGCAAGAAGACGGCCGTGAAGAAGGCCGCTCCCAGGAAGGCGGCAGGGAAGAAAACCGCCAGCAAGAAGACTGTCGCCAAGGCGCCGGTCAAGCGGTCCACTGCCAGCAAGAAGGCGGCGCCGAAGAAGGCTGCCCGCCGCAAGTAAGCCGTACCGCCTCCGGCCCGGGTTTGCCCGGGCCGGAGTCTTCCGCACCACCCGCGCGCCGCGCGCATCGCCCTCCCGCCAGGGACCGCGAACCGAAAGCCACCACCGCGCGTGCTGCCTTCCCGCACAAGCGGAAATCCATTTGCTCCTGCCCTCGACGGGCCGCCCCAGATGGATTCCCCCTTCTGCGAGCTTCAACGCTTCGTCCAACCACCGGCCGCCCGTCGACGGCCCGCCAGAGAAAGAGAAAACACCCATGACGATCAAGATCGAAAAGAAGATCAAGGGCTACCAGGTCGTCAAGCCCGAAGACAAGGCCGCCCCGGTCGCCGCCGCGCCCGAGAAGAAGGCCGCGGAGCCGCGCCAGGCCGAAATCATCCAGATGCACGAGAGCGTCGAGCGCCCCGAATCGCTCGTCGGCTCCACCTTCAAGATCAAGTCGCCGCTGTTCGAGCACGCGCTGTACGTCACCATCAACGACATCGTGCTCAACCAAGGCACCCCGCACGAACAGCGCCGCCCCTTCGAGATCTTCATCAACTCGAAGAACATGGACCACTTCCAGTGGATCGTGGCGCTCACCCGCATCCTCTCCGCCGTGTTCCGCAAGGGCGGCGACGTGACGTTTATCGTCGAGGAGTTGAAGGCGGTGTTCGATCCGCGTGGTGGGTACTTCAAGGCGGGTGGCGTTTATATGCCGAGCATCGTGGCCGAGATCGGCGCGGTGATCGAGCAGCATATGAAGAACATCGGGCTCATCCATGATCCGGAGATGGATGAGGCGCAGAAGAAGCTGGTGGCCGAGAAGCGGGCGGCGTATGAGGCGGCTTCGGCGGGGAAGAAGGCGGCTGAGGTGGCGTCAAACACTGAGAGCAATGCCAGTGGGTTTCCGCCGGGGGCGACGTTGTGCGCGAAGTGCAATACGCAGGCGCTGGTGCTGATGGATGGGTGTCAGACTTGTTTGAATTGTGGGTATTCGAAGTGCGGGTGAGGGCTTAGCTGGTCTGAAAAAGACGGCGTAAAGCCGTCTTTTTTTTCAAGGATGTTATCTATGGATCTTAAGCAGGTATGTGAGTTATTGCAGCGAAATGGTTTTTTGTTGGACGAAGTCAAGGGAATCGGCTACGGGCAACAGGCCAGGTTCACCAACGGCACGACAGTCAACGTTTACGACTCTGGGAAAATCGTAGTCGGGGGTAAGGACCAAGAAGGCGCCAAGCGTCTTCTCGGTCTCTCTGTTCAGCCTCAAACGGCACCCGTGTCCATCGTCCGGGGGAACAACAAGGTATTTGTTGTCTATGGCCACGACGAACAAGCCAGAACTCAACTAGAGGCAATGCTCCGTAGGTGGGGCATGGAGCCACTAATCTTGGATCAACTCCCTTCCGAGGGGCAGACGATTATCGAAAAGCTGGAGTCCTACACAGCGGACGTCCAGTTTGCCGTGGTGCTTGCGACACCTGACGACCGTGGGCATCGTGCCGAGCATGCAGACGAATCCGCCTATCGAGCAAGGCAGAACGTGGTTTTGGAATTGGGTATGCTGCTATCCAAGTTGGGAAGGAGGCGGGTGGCGATTCTCCTAAAGCAGCAGGAGAATATGGAACGACCCTCAGACATCCAGGGTCTTATTTACATACCATTTAGAGACGACTTGGCAAAAGAGGCTGGCTTGTTGCTCGCGAAGGAAATGGCTGCTCAGGGATATAACCTTGACGTCGCACGCATTTGAACTGGAGATGTAGAGGTTATAAATGACGGAGCGCGGGTCAGTTATCAACACATTTGCCGAGTTGCACAGTTGGCTGAGTCCGTTCCGCGAAGACAAGCGTTGGCTGTTCCGGGGGCAGGCTGACATCGCATGGCCAGTTATACCGAAGGCCGGCCGACCCTCGTATGCGCATACCGACGATAGCTTTGTTTTCAAGGCTTGGAAGCGCCAGGCTGTCGAGTTTATGGTTCGGGTGCCAGTTAACGATTGGGAGTGGCTGTCCGTCGCGCAACATCACGGTTTGGCGACTAGGTTGCTGGATTGGACAACTAATCCCTTGTATGCAGCTTTTTTCGCTGTCCGCGAACTTCATGAAAAGGACTGCAAGCTACTGGCTGTTCGCTTCTCCCGAATTCACGACGCGACCAAGGGCTCGCCGTTCCTCTTGAAGGAGGTGGGGATGTTCTTCCCGAACCGGCTGGCGCCCCGGATCACCAGGCAAGGCGGCGTCTTTTCCATCCACCCCAAGCTTTCTGTTGAGCTTAATGGGAAATGCGATGCTGTGGCTGAGATAGAGGTTGCGACTATTCCAGCGGCGAAAAAGGCAAGTCTCCAGGCGGAGCTGTCCTTCTATGGCGCTAACGCGCTAGCGTTGTTTCCAGACTTGGATGGGCTAAGCCAGTTCACAAATTGGACGGTCGAGAGCAAAGAGTATTGGCGGCAGCGTGTATGAAAGCCCTGCCAATAACGGGTCGGCGCCCCTTGTTGGAATATATCAACATGAGGTTTAAATGACGCTTGCCGAGGAGCTCGCTTCGTTGGATAACTGGCTAACGCGACTGCCGTCGGTCGGCATGAAGGCCCTTGGTGGTGCGGGCTCCTCGATGTACGTGCTTGACTGGGTAATGATCGGCGCGGTCAAGCGGTCGCTCAACTTGGCCAGTGGCCTCACCTCGATGATCAGTGCGAAGAACATGGTGTGTGCTCGCGCACTGCTTCGCATGCAGCTCGATACCGTGACGCGTCTTCTCGGCTACACCTACGTTGACGATGCTGAGCTCGTCGCGAGGGCCGTCATGGGTGGCAAGCAGCTTCGTGAGTTCAAAAGCGTCGACGGAAGGAAGTTAACAGATGCGTACTTGGTAGACCGCATGTCTAGCTCTTTCCCGTGGGTACGGACGGTCTACGACTACACATCCGGGTATGTTCACTTCTCCGAGCGACAGTTCTTCGACGCTATTCACTCGCTCGGCGGCGAAGATAGGACGATGAACCTGCAGGTGAGCCACGTCGATAACAAATTCCCGGAGTCAAGTTGGGCCGAGATCGCCGCCTGCTTTAATCATCTTCTAGAAATCACAGAGGAAGTTCTGGTTCGCTACTCCGCAACTAAGGGACAGTAACGTAGGAAAAACACGGGTCAGAGTGGACTTCCTTCCACCAAAAACAGGGTTAGAGTGCACTTTTTTTGAAAGTGGACTCTGACTCGCGATTTGGTATGTATATATTTGTGAGATCGATAACAGGGGCGTAGCATGAGCGCTATTAAATCAGAAGGGAATTCGGCTTCGGCGGGCACGGCTAGCGTAATAACGCGCGCACAGGGTGCGACCATCATCATTTTGCTCTTGGTTGCTCTCCTAGGCTCATTGCTACCGGTTATCCATCCGATCGGACGCTGGGAGTATCAGACTTTAGAATTTCCCGGCACAGGCATAAGCCGGACCGGTAGTTTGGCGCTCAGCGCTAGCACAATCCAGGTCGATTCCTCGAAGCTCAAGGTTATGGGTGAACAAGGCTGGGAGCTCGTGGACAGCTATTTAGAGGTCGAAACTGCCTTTCCCAATTTTGGCAAGGAGGAATATGTGACCGGTCTTCGAGAGAACATTCGGCCGCAAAAAGTAGTTCTTCTGTTTAAGCGACGGGTTGGCCTGTTTTAGGGCCAGGGAGCAAAACCCGGGTCAGAGTGCACTTTCTTCGTAAGGTCGACTCTGACACCTGTTTCTCGGATTTGTCGGAGCTCGATCTAAGACAGCAGGCTGAAAGCCTTGCAGCCTTTATAAAGAGGGCGAACGCAGCGCGAAGTTGACGGCAAAAAAGCAAAACCGTGGTTTGCTGTGAGGAGGCGTCGTCGATGATCGATTGGGTCAACCCCGCTGCAACTCTTATTGCGTCGTTTGGCGGAGCTTGGGTTGCCTTCAAGCTTCAGTCTTGGGAAAAGGAAAAGGGTAACGGGGTCAGGTTCACTTATTTAGCGCTTGGAAGTGAACCTGACCCCGTTGTTGCCCGGTTGCAGCGCTGCCTTCTCGAGGTCATCGAAATCCATCGGTTGCCGCCTGATGTTCGGGTTCACCCGCGTGCGGAAACAGGCGAAGCGTGCCGCAGCACGTCGGGTACGACAAAGGGTTAGCCCGCACTGGCTGGCCCCTGCAAGAGAGCCATTTGCACGCCCTCGTGGAACACGCCGTCGAACCGCAGCGCACAGCGGGTGCGGGCCTCGTGCTCAAACCCCAGCTTTTCGTACAAGCGAATGGCAGCGAGGTTGTCGGCGCGAGCCTCCAGGGTGATGCGATAGATCCCTTTGTGCAGGGCATGCGCGATGGTTGCTCGCAACAAGCGCTCGCCGGCGCCTTGGCCGCGGAAATCGGCGCGTACGCCCATGCCGAGGCTTCCGACGTGGCGCAGCGCATAGGCCCAGTGGGCAAAGATGTCGCACCAGCCGACGACCTGCCCGCGGACGATTGCGACGTACTGCGCGGCGTCGTTGTCTACGGAACTCTGGACAAACCCCTGTACCTGCGCGAGCGGAGGCGCCTCGACCTGGGCAAGGAAACGGCGCTCGCGCGCAACAGAATCAAGGCATTCGCGAAAGCCTTCAGCGTCCTCGATCCGAATCTGGCGAACCGTGATATCCATGGTATGGGTCGTGCGGGTCCCGGGCCCGGCTGCGAGATGGTTCAGTCGAAAAGATGTTGTAGAACCTGGCGGCGATGATTTGCATGGTCTGTCATGCATTTCATGGTTGCCGGAATACGGATCGAGCCATCAACGTTCAAGAAAAACGCTACGTCACAGTCGGTTTTCCGGAAGTCATCCCATTTTTGCTGCGCAGATATCAGTTGCTTCTTTGCTTCAGCTGCTCCCCTGTCGCCGTCTGAGGCCATCTTGTCCAACTGCGTCAATGAGGCCGCGTAGGCTGAGTCCAGGGCGGAATCTGCGCGGTTCAATTCCTGTGACGCGCACTCTTCGATCTCTGTGTCCGTGTCCGCCGTATCCATGCAGTTATCGCCAAAACCCGGGTCAGAGTGCACTTTCTTCGGAAAACCCGGGTCAGAGGGCAAAACAGGGGTCCGCAAAACAGGGATCAGAGTGGACTTTCAAAGCCGGCGCTGACCCCTGTTTTCGTGTCCTCACGGACGCACGTGGATGACCGTCTTCCCGCCGGAAACACGGGTCAGAGTGCACTTTCTTGTAAAGTCGACTCTGACCCCTTGTTTGCAGCGACATGAGTTTTCAGAGGGAATTAAAGCAACGTGATTCCCTCCGTCCCATTTGCTGTCGGTCAGGGGTGAGCCAGACTTATCCTTCGCTCGCGTAGGGGACGGGACCAGACACGGCATGAGTCGAAGCAGAGGCGATATTGGGCGCTTGGCTACCACCATGGGCTTGGGTTTGCTATTGAACGGATGTGGCCTAATGGCGCACCGACCGTGGATTCAGCTCGCGAAGGAAGCGACGGGCGACGGGCGCACCCCGGACACTGCGGTACGCTTCAGCCCTGCGCCGCGTGATCTCATCATGTATGTCCGGTCTGAACAGGCCTGGTTGGAGCTGCACGGCTACACCCGCATCGACGGGCATCAAGCAAAGAGCGCGTTGGCGCCGACGCGGCGAGGATTCTTCTTTCTCCATACTTGGGCCGTGCGCGGACCCACTGGGCAGGTGCGCACCATCTACTTCGACCAGACACCCATGGTTGGTTCGCCGATGGATGTGAACTAGAGGGGTAGAGGCCGTTGGCCCCCTCGGCTAACTTGGCCAGGTTCACTTATAGACAAGCGGCATTGCTCGATAACGACGCACGCTTCATTCGAGGCCGCTGTCGCCCATGGGCAAGCTGGGGAACAGGGGAGCAGGATGCGTTATCAGGGTCGTATTACGCGCTGGCACCATGGCCGCGGTTTCGGTTACATCGTGCCCAACGGTGGTGGCGACGAGCTGTTCGTGCATGCCAAGGCGCTGCGTGGATGGCGAGGCCAGCCTGCGGGCGGCGAGATCGTCACCTACGGCCACGCCCGTGATGGACGTGGACGGCCTTGCGCTGAAGAGGTGCGGCGCGTGGACATGCGGCCCGCGCGGGCGACTACCGCTCCGCCGTTGGCAGCCGGGCCCGGTGGGTGGTGGTTGCCCACGGGATTCCTGGCTGCGCTCGCAGGGGCATCTGTGTTCGGGCGGCTGCCCATGGTCGTCCCGGTGGTGTGCGCGGGGATGAGTGCGCTGACGTTCCTGGTCTACGCGCTGGACAAGTCCGCGGCAAGGCAGGGGCGGTGGCGCATCCGCGAGCAGTCGCTGCACCTGCTCGCGCTGGCCGGCGGATGGCCGGGGGCCTGGGTCGCACAAGGGCTGCTGCGGCACAAGACGCGCAAGGCGTCGTTCCGCGGGCCTTTCTGGTTCACGGTGGTCGCCAATATCGCGTTCGTGCTGTGGCTGGCTTCGTCGCGCGGCCGGATGTTCCTGCATGCACTGGTTGAAGGCTGAGGAAGGGGATTCCCGTGGTGCTGCTACGGGTGGCCATGACTCACCGAACCGGATTCACCCTTGGGCGAGGGGCGACTTCGTGATCGCGATCAAATGCTTTTGGTGGGCTGCTGGTCGGATGTGAGCAAGCGGGTGCTGGACAGTAAAGCTGGCGCGATGGGTTCTGATGCCATGGCGCAGCCTGGTTCCTTTCTCCGCGGCGCCACGCGTTGTCAGCCACCTCGCCGGCACTCGGCGAACCCCTTGAACCCCAGCTCCTGGGGTACATGCGGCAGGCGGATGATCAGGTCCGCCTCGTGCTGGCCGTGGCTTGCATTGCCCTCGTCGAGCGGTCGCAGGACGACCTGGAGCCCGCTCTGGGCAAACGTGTCGTTCCCGGTGCGGGGCAGGGGAATGAGGGTTTCGTTGAGCTTGAGGACGCCATTGGCCTGCGCGCCGCCGTAGACGAAGCTGGGCCAGGCTGCCGGGGTGAGGCGAAATACGCAGCGGTCCCGCGTGCCACCGAGGCGGTCCAGGTCCGCCTGGCTCATGGTTTGCGGTTGCACGTCGTCCATGGCCACCCCGGCGAGTGCCTCGGCCGCGGGCCGGAGGGGTGCTGCCGGACGGGGTGGGTCGAGGGCCGCTTCGGTGTCGTTGCCGACGGAAGGGTTGCCATGATGGCAGCCGGCGAGCGCGAGGCAGGCGGCGACACGGGTGAGCATGCGAAGGCAGGTCATGGCGTGGCCTCCGCTTTCCCTGGCGGCCGGATGCCGTGCTGGTCGATGTCGTCGATCAGGTATTTCATCTGGGCGATTTCGCGCCGCTGCGCCTCGATGATCCCCTTGGCCAATTTGCGGGTGCGCGGATCGCGGATGTGGGCGTGTTCGCTGGTCATGATCGCGATGCTGTGGTGCGGGATCATCGCCTTCATGTAGCTCACGTCGTTCACCGTTGCCTGGCTGCGCACCAGCCAAAGCGCGGCCGCGAACACCAGCACCGAGACGCCCAGGATCACCACGTTCAGTCCGACGTTGCGGTACATCGACCACATGAAACCGATCATGACCAGCGCCATGACCGCCCCCATCACCAGCGCCATCCACAGGCGCGTCTGGCTGAAAAACACGTGGTCGAGCGAATAGGTGTTGAGATACATAAGCACGAACATCAGCACGGTCGACGTGCCGATCATGGCCAGGAACCGGCCATAGCCCATCGTGGCCATTCTTGAGGGCTCGCCTTCGGGGGCGTGCTTTTGCGCAGGCGATTCGCTTCGTGGATGCATGGAGTCTCCTCTGCTCGCCTTCCGCGGTGTGCTCGGGGCGCCGGTCCAGCGGGATCGATGAGCGAACCGTTGTAGGTCGGCCCGGGTCTCTCGGGCGTGAAAGGAAACCAGGGCGTGTGCCCATGGATCACCGGGGCTGGTCGAGTAAGCCTCTTCCGGACATCCAGAGAGCAGAGCGAGGTCGGCGCCGCGTGCTTCGGCACGATCGAAAGGCTCGGCCAGCAACTCCACTTGGTACCCGGCCGCTTCGTGTGCGGGTTGCTCGTCGCCCTGCAAGCATCCGACGTGGGTCAAGCGAACCTCGCGGCGCACGCGTTACGCTACAGCGCCCCACGATGGTTCCCTTCATGTTCGCCTCGCTACCGGCGCTGCTGCGCGTCCCGCTTGCCATCCTGTTGCTCGTCGCCAACACGGTGGCGCATGTGGTGGTGCTGTTCGGACTCACCCTGCTCAAGCTCGTGCTGCCCTGGCGTGGCGCGCGCGTGGCGCTGTCGCGCGCGTTGGTGGTGATCGCGGAGAGCTGGATCGGGGTCAACAGCGTGCTGTTCGATCTTTTCACGCGCATCCGCTGGCGGATCGAGGGGCTGGAAGGCCTGCGGCCGGACGGCAATTACCTGGTGCTTTGCAACCACCAGAGCTGGGTGGACATCCCGGTGTTGCAGAAGATCTTCAACCGCCGCATCCCGTTCCTGCGCTTTTTCCTCAAGAGCCAGCTGATCTGGGTGCCGCTGCTGGGGCCGGCGTGGTGGGCGCTGGATTTTCCCTTCATGAAACGCCATTCGCGCGAGCAACTGGCCAGGCACCCCGAGCTCGCCGGCAAGGACCGCCAGACCACCCGCCGCGCCTGCGAGAAATTCCGCCACATGCCGGTGTCGGTGATGAATTTTGTCGAGGGCACGCGCTTCACCCGCGCCAAGCACGCATCGCAGGCCTCGCCCTACCGCCATCTGCTGCGCCCCCGCGCCGGCGGCGTTGCGTTTGTGCTCGACGCGATGGGCGAGGGCCTGCACGCCATCCTGGATGTCACCGTCATTTACGCCGGCGGCGCTGGGTCGATGATGGACCTGATCGCCGGCCGCCTTCGCGACATCCGCGTACGGGTGCGCCAGCGTCCCATCGAACCGGACCTGCGCGGCGACTACGAGAACGATGCGGCCTTCCGCGAGCGCTTCCAGGCGTGGATCAACACGTTATGGGTGCAGAAGGATGCGGACGTGGAGCGCTTGCTGGAAGGCGGCAGTTGACGGTTATTGAGCGTAGGTGCGTATGACCCACGCAAGGGCAACCGACATGGCGGCAAGCAGCAGCGCGAATAGCCGTTTGCCCGGTTCGATACGCTGTCATGGTGGGGCCTGTCAGATCCGGGATCTCGTCGATGGCCTGCCCGACACCCCCATGCAGGGTTTCCTCAACTACCCATCGGGCGCATCGGCACCGGTCCGCGGGGTTGCTCCTGGATTGGCTGCGGATGGGTGCGGCCGAGCGTGATGTTCTTGCTGGCGCGGACGTCGCGATTGGAAAAGGTCCATATCTCGCCCGTGGCGGTGATGAATACCGTCCAGTAGAGATCCGATTCCGGACCATAATCGATGAGGATGTGGGCAAGGCCCTCGCCCTTGGGCGTATCGAGCGGCAAGGGCGGATTGAGCTGGAGCATGGCAAGTCCGCGGTGGTGACGATGCGCCTAGCCTGCTTCCCTGTGCAGTGAAGGGGGCGCAAAGGATCGTTCCGGGACTGCGGCTGGGCGATGCTCGGCCCGCACCTAATCACCGGCCGACCGTGGGCGTGATGGGCGTTCCTTCCTGCCGCATGCCCGACCGCGCGATGCGTGCCCATGCACGGTGCGCGCGACCAAAAGGGCCAGCAGCGGAACGGCGATGACGGCGATTCACGTCACCAACGTCGCCACGAGGATGACGATGACCCGTTTGCGTTGCGATGGCATCGAACCGTGGCGCGGCCGCGGAGGGTCGGTTGCTGGGCATGTAGCGATCCCGTCGTGGTGAAGGCAGCGCGCAACACGGTTCGAGAGTGCAGCGGGCGCTGCCCGCCGTTCAACCGAGGCCGGCTTTCCGGCGGTACGCGGCGATTCCGCCGTGTCCCAGCCGCGCCGGTGCCGGCACCCTGGAGCGGGTCGCCTGGTGTCAGCCGGCGCCGCCGGGTAAGGTCGATCCCTTTGCCCCGGGCGCCAGGCTGGGAACAGGTTTCTTGCATGTCACTTGCACGCGATTTCCAACTGATGGCCCGCTACAACCAGTGGATGAACGAGCGGCTGTACACGGCCGCGGCGTCGCTGGACGAGGCGGCGTTGCGCGCCGACCGCGGTGCTTTCTTCGGTTCGATCCTTGCCACGCTCGACCACATCCTGGCCGCGGACGCGCACTGGTTGAGCCGCTTTGCCGCGAGCTTCCCCGAGCTCGCGTCACTTCAGCCGCTCCGGCACGCACCCTTGCCGGCGCTGGTCCGTGGCATCACGTTTCCGGACTTTGCGCGACTGCGCGGCGACCGCGAGACGATGGACGGCCTGCTTGTGTCGTTCACCCAGGAAGCCACCGAGGCCACATATGCCCGGCCGATGCGTTACGTGAACAGCGCGGGCGAGTCCTTCACGCGGGAGGCGGGGCTGGTGCTGCGCCACGTCTTCAATCACCAGACGCACCACCGCGGTCAGGTCACCACGCTCTTCAGCCAGTGCGGCGTGGCCATCGGCGTCACCGACCTGTCGGCGTTGATCCCGGAGTGGTCGGCGGCCTGAGTCGGGCCGGTGAAGGAACGTGGCTGTCCATGCCCGTTGCGGCATGGTTCGCTGGGGCAGCCATCCGGTGGCCGCCGCTGACCCGGCTTGCCACGGGGTCCATCACGGAGTCCGGCCGGCCGGGGCAGTAGGATGCCTGCTCGATCCCCTTGCCGTGCACCCATGCTGACCAGCCTTCGCTCCTCGACGCCGCTGCTGTTGAGTACCGTGTTCCTGCTGATGGGCGTCGGGTTGCTCCATTCGCACATCGCGCTGGAGGGACGCACGCTCGGCTTTTCGGTGGCGATGATCGGCATCCTGACGTCGGCCTACTACGCCGGGTTCCTGGTCGGTACCTATACGGTCCCGCGGCTCACCCACCGCATCGGCCACATCCGCACGTTCGCGTTCTGCACGGCGCTGGTGACGCTGGTGGTGCTGGTGCAGGCGCTCGATCCGGCCTACCACGTGTGGCTCGTGCTGCGCGTGTTGCAGGGGCTGTTGCTGGTGGGCCTGTACGCGATCATCGAGAGCTGGTTGAACGCCTCGGCCGAGCCGGCGCATCGCAGCTCGGTCTTCGCGGTCTACATGATGGTGAACCTGGGCGCGAGCGCCGCGGCGCAGCAGCTGCTGCGCATCCAGGGCGACGGGTTCGTGCTGTTCTGCGTGGTGGCCATCCTGTTCTGTGCCGCCAGCCTGCCGGTGGTGACCAGCCGCCAGACGCAACCGCACATTCGTTCGGTGCCCCGGGTGCGGATCGTGCACCTGTTCCGGCTGGCGCCCACCGCGCTGGTCAGTGCGCTCCTGTCGGGCCTGGCGCTGGGCGCATTCTGGGGTTTGTTGCCGGTGTACGCCGCGGCCCGCGGCCTGGATCCCGGTGGCATCGGCACCTACGTGAGCGTAGGCATCGCCGGTGGCGTGGTGCTGCAATGGCCGCTGGGCCGGTTTTCCGATCGCATCGACCGGCGCCTGGCGCTCTCGCTGATCAGTGCGGTGGCCGGGCTGGCGGCGCTGACCAACCTGTTGCTGTCCAACCCCGGCGGCGCGGCGGCGATGGTCGTGATCTTCACTTTCGGCGGCATGAGCCTGACCTTGTATCCGATCGCCGTGGCGCACCTGGTCGACTACGTCCACCGTGACGAGTTGCTGACGGCGTCGAGCACGGTGTTGCTGGTCAACGGCATCGGCTCGGCGCTCGGGCCATTGCTGGCCGGCACGCTGATGAGCCTGCTCGGGCCGAAGCTGCTGTTCGTCTGGTTCGCGATCCTGGATGGAACGCTGGCCGCTTATGCGTTCTATCGCTTCGTCCACCGCAAGCGCGAAGTGACCCCGGACGACAACTTCGTGCCGATGGTGAACACCGGCGCCAGTTCACTGGACCTGCATGCGGACGAGGGTCGTGCCGAGCATTGAGGTGGCGCACCGCTGAAGTCCTAGGGCATGGCCTGCTTGAGCCCGAGCGACGCGGTACGGTCATCCGTCCTGGCGCAGGCCGGCGAGCGCACGCCCTCCCGGTAGGGCCGGTTTCAATCAACAGCGGGGAGCAGCGTCGATGAAGAAATGGCTGGGCGTGCTGGCGCTAGTGGCGGTCGCGATCGCCGGCTACGAGCGTTTCGACAGTCGGATGCCGAGCCGCGATATGCCGGTGTCCGAGGCGCGGCTGGATGCGGCGGCCGACGACACGCAGGTGCGTGGAAGCGGCATCGTCACGCGCATCCTTCCCGACGACGCGCAGGGCAGCCGGCATCAGCGCTTCATCCTGCGGCTGCCTTCGGGCCAGACGTTGCTTGTGGCGCACAACATCGATCTGGCGCCCCGGGTGACCGGGCTGGAGGTGGGCGACACGGTCGAGTATTACGGTGAATACCAGTCCAACCCCAAAGGCGGCGTGGTGCATTGGACGCATCGCGATCCGGCTGGCCGCCACGCCGCGGGGTGGCTCAAGCACGATGGCGAGACGTTCCAGTAGCGCTTTGTGCGGAGGGTTCAAAAAAAGGCGGCCAGTGGCCGCCTTCTTTCTGATTGCAGCGACCGGTGCGTCAGATCGCGGCCGTCGCCATGGCCGGCGGCGTGGCGTGGCCGCACACGTCGCGCCACAGGTGGTACATCACGCCGAACATCACCGCGTAGATCGCCAGCGCCAGCGCGATGTAGAGCGGTATCGCCAGCACGAACACCAGCCACATCCCGACAAGCTTCGCGAGCAGGGTCACCACCAGCACCAGCAGCACGATGGCGATGGTCGCCACGAGCCACACCAGCAACAGGCTCAGGGCGAACACCAGCAGCGGCAGCGCGTTCTTCAGCGCTCCCACCACGCCGTCGCCGATGGCGGCGAACACGCCGCGGTTGCCCAGCGATACCTGGCCCAGGCTGATCGCGTAGAAGCCCGTCATGAACAGCCAGAGCGCGCTGAGCAGCGCGAAGGCGGTCATGAAGCCGGCCGGCAGGCCCGGTGGCGGCACGTGGTTGGCCTGGGCGGCCACCGCCTGCATGTACCAGCCCGCAAGCCCGCCGCCGGCGGCCATCAGCACCACGGCCACCAGCGCGACGAAGATCACCGTCAGCAGCAGCGCATAGCCGATCAGTCGCCATGCCTGGCCCTGCGTGTACGGCTTGAAGATGTCGCGCGCGCGGGCACGCTGTCCGCGCTCGGCGGCATCGATCACCTGCAGGTAACCGGCATAGAGCGGTACCACCAGCAGGGCCATCAGCATCGAGACCAACATCAGGCCGCCGAACAGGGCCGGGCTGGGTTGCGCGCCGGGCTGCATGGCATGCATCTGGAACGGCAGCGTGACCAGCGAAGGCAGCAAACAGGCCACCAGCAACAGGGCGGCACCTCCCAGCATCGGTCGCGGGTGGCGTCGCGCCACGTCGATGCCGCGCGCCAGCCAGCCGAAGCCGGCCGCCGGCCCATTGGAACGAGTCGTCATGGTGATCCCCCTGAAGTCGGCGCCCCCGCGCCGTCCGCGCGAGCATAGTGGTCGCGCGGTCCGGTAAAAAGACCGGCCCTGGTCGTGGGCGAGGCGGCGTCAGGCCAGGGCCAGTTCCAGTTCGTGTCCGTGGCATTGCCGGTAGCGCAGCCCGCTGCCGCACGGGCACGGATCGTGTTCGCGCAGCTGCGCGTCGATCGCATGCCCGAGAAACTGCTGGACCCGCCGCAGCGGCGCGATCTGTTCGGCGGGAATGTGCGCCTGTGCGGCGGGTGGTCCGTTGCGCGTCATCACCTGCACGATCGCCCTGGACACACGGATGAAGTGCTGCACGAGCTGGTCCTCGTGCAGGGCAATGCGCACGTTGTCGACGACCTCGCCGCGGTAGGCGCGGCGTTCGTCGGGCACGAAGAGGATGGTGCCTTCGCCATGCGGCTTGGGGGTGATTTCCACCATCTCGCCCGCGGGCGACAGCCAGACGGCATGGAACTCCGCCTCGACCAGCACGCCCGGCCACTCCCACAGTTGCCAGCCGCACAACCGGCGGCCGCCATCGCGCGCGGCCTTGGCGCAGACATTGGAGAAGCAGCCGTTGACCGTAGCGCCGGGTTCGGGCTGCACCCGCAGGTAGCGGGCGTGCCCGCCGGGTGTGACGGTGTCGATCAACCGTCGTACCGGGGCGTCGATCCGCACGGGTGTCGTGGTCGTGTACATCGCAACCTCGCTGAGGTGGTCGCCCCGCGCGGCCCGTTGGCCGCAAATCGCCGCGCGCGTAGGCGACGGCATGGGGCAGGGTGTATGGCGTCGCGGGCGTCCGCGGATTTCCCTGGGGAGCCAGGCACGGCATCGATGCCGGCGACTCACCGCTGCAGGCTTTCGATGGCGGCCTGCCCATCGTCAGGGCTCTCATCGGCGAGCGAGGTTGCCACGGTGTTTGCGAAGAGCACATCCAAGCACGATGGCACCCGGCAATGCGGGCGACGGGCAGCGAGCCGCCCCGTGCTGCGGTCGCTGGCTGCGCGCCGCCTCCATGCAAAGGCATCGGTGTTTTCGGTGCGTGCCCCGTGTCGACCCGGCGCTGCACCGGCGTAGCGGAACGCCGAGGCAAAAGGGAATGCGATGGGCGCAGGCAGCGCATGTGTGGAAGCGGTGCGACCTGCCCGCCGAACGATGTGCGGCCCGGATGCCGCACCGATGGCACCGCGGGGGTGGCAACGCCCGGCGTTCCGGGCCGTTCGACGATTCGGGGTCGCCCGTGAGCGCTATGCTAGGGAACCGCCGTGTCCCTTGCGGGTCAACGGACCATGTACCCAACACTGGACCTCTCCATGAACCTCGCTCGTTCGTTCCTTGCCGCCTCGCTGGTCGCCGCCGCCGGCTTCTCCGTCCTTCCCGTGTCTTCCGTCCAGGCTGCCGACCTCGGCGGCAACCCCGTGCCGGGGGTGTGCATGCTTTCGCGCGAGGCGGTGTTCGCCCAGTCCAAGGTGGGCCAGGCGGCGAGCCAGCGGCTGGGCCAGTTGGCCGAACAGGCGCGTACCCAGCTGGAGAACCAGCGCAAGCCGCTCGATACCGACCTGAAGGCGTTCCAGCAGAAGGCGCCCTCGCTGAGCGAGGCTGATCGCAAGCAGCAGGGCGAAGCGCTGCAACAGCGCATGCAGACGTTCCGGGGCCAGGCGGGCGAACTCGACCAGCGCATCCAGCTCACCCGCGCCAAGGCCATGCAGCGTATCGGCCAGGAGGCCGAGCCGATCGTCGCCAGCGTCTACAAGAGCCACAAATGCGGGTTGCTGCTGGACCGCGATTCGGTGCTGGGCGGCAACACCACCAACGACCTGACCCCGGGCGTCGTGCAGGGCCTGGACGGCAAGATCACCACGATCAGCTTCAACCTGGAACCGCTGCCCGCCAACGCAGGCAAGTAAGGTTCGCCGGGGCGGCGTTTCGCGCCGCCTCGCGATCGCGCCGCTTCCGTTGCGCGGAAGCGGCGCGACGCGCGAGCCGGGAAACAGGGACGATGACGTCCGGATGGACGCTCGCAGGGGCGCGATTCCAGCGCGTGCTGGCCGCCCTCATGTTCATTTTCGGTAGCGGTAAGTGCGGGTTCTCGGCAGGCGGGTACCCGCGGCGCCGAACCTCGCGCTTACCTGCTGCGTTCCAGATGCTTTTCGTCGCCAGGCCCCGACGCCGTGAAGCGCCCTGGCAGCGCAGCCCGCGACGCTCGGGATCAGCGGTCAGGACTTCTTGCCGCCGCCATCCTGCTTGTTCACCGTGGCCCAGGCGATGCGCTCGGCGGTGTCCTGCGATTTGCCCTCCTTCTTCTCGCTTTCCTCGATGTGCTGGGCCTGACGCTTCTGCTTGTCGGTGTAGGAAGACTTGTCGCCCTGGGACATGGCGCGGCTCCGGTGGTGGGTCTGCATCCGACGCTAGCGGCTGGGCGGTTAACGGAAGGTCGCCAGCCGACCATGGGCGTGTCAAGGCAAGGTGCATTGCCACGCTGTGCAGGCACCCGGCGGCTGCCGGGCGTCTTCGCGCCCGGTGCTAGAGTGTTTGGCTTCCCGACGCCAGAGCGAGCGAGACGATGACGAACCCGGCCTCTTACCCGATCGGCACCCCCGGCAGTCCCTGGGGCCCGGCGGAAGTGGCGGCATGGCTGTCGCACCAGAGCCGCCAGCGCAGCTACGAGACCGACGTGCTGGCGGCGGTCGATCGCCTGCGTTCCCGGCTGGATGTCGAGCAGTACGGTCGCGTGGACTATGCGCCCGACAGCTATCCGCTATTTGCGATCCGGACGCGCCACTGGCGTGAGGAGCTTCCCTGCGTGCTGGTGACCGGCGGCGTGCACGGCTATGAAACCAGCGGCGTGCATGGCGCGCTGCGCTTTGCCGATCGGCATGCGGCTGACTACGAAGGCAAGGCGAATTTGCTCATCGTGCCGTGCGTGAGCCCGTGGGCCTACGAGCGCATCCATCGCTGGAACGCACACGCGATCGATCCGAACCGCTCGTTCCGTCCGGACAGCCCCGCGCAGGAATCGGCGGCCCTCATGCGCCTGGTCGAACCCTTGCGCGACCGCGTGAGGGTGCACATCGACCTGCACGAAACCACCGATTCGGACGAATCCGAGTTCCGCCCGGCGCTGGCCGCACGCGACGGTGTGGTGTTCGAGCCCGGTGAGATTCCCGATGGCTTCTACCTGGTGGGCGACACCGAAAACCCGCAGCCGGCGTTCCAGCAGGCGGTGATCGCAGCAGTGGCCGCGGTCACCCACATCGCGCCAGCCGACGCCAACGGCGAAATCATTGGCTCGGCGGTGGTGGCGCCGGGCGTCATCAACTACCCGCTGAAGAAGCTTGGTCTGTGCGCCGGCATCACCGACGCCACCTACACCACCACGACCGAGGTCTACCCGGACAGCCCGCGCGCGACGGCCGAGCAATGCAACGAGGCCCAGGTGGCCGCGGTGCGCGCGGCCATCGATTTCGCGCTGGCGCACGAAGGCCGCGGCTGACCCGGACCGATGCCGCCGGTGTTCGCCAAGCTGAACCTCAAGGACCAAGACCCGATCCTGGTAATCGACGCGCCCGCCAGCTTCGAACCGACGCTGCAGGCGCTCGAGGGCATGACCGTGCTGCGCGATCCGGCCGGGGCAGCAAGCGTGGCGTTCGCGCTGGCCTTCGTGACCACGCAGCGCGGGCTCGATGCGATCTCGGCATTGCTCGCCGACAAAACCGAGGGCGATGCGGTGCTGTGGTTCGCCTATCCGAAGGGCAGCTCGCGGCGCTACCGCTGCGAGTTCAACCGCGACAGCGGGTGGGACGTGATTCGGGCCAGGGGCTTCGACAGCGTGCGCCAGGTCGCCATCGACGAGGATTGGTCGGCGCTGCGTTTCCGCCCCACCGGACACATCGGGCGCGCGCCACCCCGCCGTTGAGCGCCGCGCAGGCGCGCCGTGCGGCTAGAGCACGCTGGCGATGCGGCCGACCTCGGCCAGCACGGCGTTGCGTTGCGCCGCGTCGATGTCGGGCGCGGCGTAGTACGCCGTAATCAGCAAGGGTGCGCGCCCGGGTGGGAAGACGATGGCGACGTCGTTGCTCTCGCCTTGCGCACCGCTGCCGGTCTTGTCGCCCGCGCTCCAGCCATCAGGCAGGCCGGCGCGCAGCCTGTCGTTGCCGGTCAGGCAGCCGCGCATCCAGCCCAGCAGACGCGTCCGCGATGGTTCCGACAGGCCCGCGCCGAGCAGCAGCCGCCGCAGGGTGGCGAGCATGGCGGCGGGCGTGGTGGTGTCCCGCAGGTCGCCGGGATGGGTGAGGTTGAGATCCGGCTCGGTGCGGTCCAGCCGGGTCACGCTGTCGCCCAGACCACGCACGAACGCGGTCACCGCCTGCGGGCCACCGAGCGCAGCAAGCAGCAGATTGGCAGCGGTGTTGTCGCTGACGGTGATCGCCGCCTCGCACAGCGCATCCACGCGCATCCCCGGCGGACCGGCGTGCAGGCGCGTGACCGGTGCATAGTCGAGCAGCGCGTCGCGACCGAAGGTGATGCGCCGTTCCGGTTGCTCCTCGCCGCGGTCGATCCGCGCCAGAACGGCTGCCGCCGCCAGCACCTTGAACGTGCTGCACATCAGGAACCGCTCGTCGCCGCGGTGTGCCACGCGACGGCCGTTGCCGGTATCGAGGATGCTGACACCCAGCCGCCCGCCGTGGCGCTGTTCCAGTGCGGCGAGGCGCGCGGCGGGGGACTCGGCGTGCGGCCTGGCGTGGGCCAGCGCCGCGGGAAGGAGGGCGCCCATCAGGCTGCCCTTGAGGAAGTCTCGACGCTTCATGGTGGTTACCTGCGGGAAAAGAGTTCCGATGCTGCGTGTGCGGTGTGCTCGTTCGCGGCCGGGCTGCGGGCATTTGGCGGGCGGCAGCGCCCGCGGGCGCCACGTACGGGTATAGGATGCGCAACGAAATTCAGGGAACTCCGACCGCCGGTCGCACCTGGCCGGCCCAACCTGGGGAGGTGGGTCATGAAGCCTGTGGTTTTGCTCATCGCATGGATCTTGGCGGCCCCGGCCGCGTTTGCACAACAGCAGTCGCAGCAGCCGGCGCAGCAAGCCCGGCCCGTGCAGAGCTTCGAGGATTTGCGCGCGCGGGAGGCGCAGAGCCGGATCAAGTCGATGACCCGGGCCCAGCAGCAGGGCTATCTGGACGCCATGGCCGACCTGGACAAGCTGCGCGGCAAGCTCGCCGAGGCATGGCAAGGCATGGGCATGTCGCCCGAGGGGGCCAGGCTGGTCGCCGACGCCTACGACCCCGACCTCGCCGCGCGCTCGCATCACACGACACTGCGCGGCAAGAGCGATCAGGAAATCGCCCAGCTGATGCAGGATGCGTTGAGGCAAAAGAAATACCTCAAGGCCAACCAGCTGCTGATCGACTACCAGCGACAGAAGCTCGCGCTCAATGAGGTGTCGACCCCGCAGACGCTAGGCAATTCAGGCCTGTGATGGGACGCCGGAGGCGCTCGGCGGTGGTCCGCTCCGGGCCACGCGTGCGCTCAGCGACGCACGTAGTCTTCCGCTGACCGCTCGCCTTTCTGGCGCTGGTTGTCTTCGCCGGTGTCGTTGGTGGCCTCGCCGCTAGCGGTGGTATCGGCCGGGCGCTTGGGAATCTCCTCGCCCGGGTCGCCGCCGGTACGGCGGTTGCGTTCGGCGTCGTCGCCCTTGCCGGGATGGGACGTGTTCATGCGCTGCTCCGATCGATGGCTTGCGGCCATTGTGGATACGCGCGCGGAAGTGCGGCGTGAGGGTGCCGTTCGACCATCGCCATCAGGCGGATGCGAAGGCTGCGCAAGAACCGGAGGGCGCGGTGGCCGGAGCAGGTCCAGTCTTGCCCCATGCCATCCACCGGAGTTCACCATGGCCTTTCGCATCCGCGGGCTTTCGCCCGAACCTTTCCGCCACCTGTTCGGCCTGGACGATGCGGCGCTGGCGGCCGCCGGCGCGCGTCGCTATGTCGTCGACCACGCACCGGGTTTTCCCGATCGCATCGAGGTGCGCGACCTCGATCCCGGCGAAACGGCGCTGTTGCTGAACTACATGCACCAGCCGGCGGATACGCCGTTCCGCGCCAGCCATGCCATCTTCGTGCGCGAGGGCGCGACCACCGCCTGCGATGTCGTCGATCGCGTTCCGCAGGTCCTGCGCATCCGGCCGATTTCGCTGCGTGCGTTCGACGCCGACGGAATGATGGCGGACGCCGAACTGGCGCAGGGTACCGACCTTGAAGCGGCGATCGGCCGCCTGTTCGCCCGGCCTGGCGTGGCTTACCTGCAGGCCCACTACGCCACGCGCGGTTGCTACGCGGCGCGCATCGACCGCGCCTGACGGCCTGTCCGCCGCCGCACGAACCGGGCGGTCCGGCGCAGAACCCTGTCCTGAGCCGGCCGTCACATTTCACCGCCTTGTCTGCCTGATTTTCATGCCGGCGTGATGTCGCGCGAGCCCACCATGGCCCTGCCGAGGCACAGGAGCAGGTCCATGGCGTACCTCGTCGGAGACATCGTGGTGGTGGGTTCGTGGATCGTGCCCGCCGAAGGTCGGGGCTTCGTGGGCCAGTTCGCGCTGCTGCGGGCGCAGCCGGGGTTGCCGCTCATCCGCACCGACACCGTTTGCGGCGAGGCGCCGTTCGCCGACCTGTTCGAAGCCGCCGAAGCGGGCTGCCAGGCCGGCATCGCAGCGGCCAAGCGCAAGCAGGGGGATGTCGCGCTGATACCGATCCCGTATCCGCCAGGTCCCTTGCCGGTCTAGCGCCACGGTCGCGCCTGCTTGCGTTGGCCGCAGCCGCCCGCAAGATGAAACTACCCACCCATCGAGGAGCCCCCTCCATGCAGCATACCCACCATGAGCGCACCTTCGAGGACAGCGGCAAGCATTTCGTGGCGATCCTCAACGAGCAGGCCGACGGGCTGCTGAGCGTCACCGTGCGCCTGCCGGACGGCACCTTGCGCGTGGTGCCCGGCGAACACTTCCGCGACGAAGACCAGGCGATGGCGGCGGCCAGTTCGTTCGCGCACGAACTGGTGGGCTCCTGCTGAGCGCGCATGCCCGCCCCGAGATGCGTCCGGCCGGATGGCTGGGGGTGGTGCTCGGCGCACTGTGGACCTCGCCCAACACGCTGCTCGGCCTGATCGCCGGCGGCATCGGGCTGATGCTCGGTGCCCGCGCACAGTGGCGCCCGCGTGAGCTGGCGCTGGTATTCGCGCGGATGCGCTGGTTCTTCCCGGGGGCGTTGACCCTCGGCAACGTCATCCTGCACACCGGCGACAGCCTGGACGTGGCCTGCCCGACCTACGCGCACCGCGCCGGGCATGCGGTCGAGCCGCCGGTGTCGCTGGCCGGTCACGAGCGTGCGCACGTCTACCAGTACATGGTGCTCGGTCCGCTGTTCCTGCCGGCCTACCTGCTGTGCGGGGGCGTCAGCGCGCACAATCGGTTCGAACGCGCGGCCGACCGCTATGCGCGCCGTGGCAAGGGCTGGTGGCCGTTTGCGCACCGCCGGAACGAAGCGACCGGAAGAGGCCGACGATGACCGACAAGCTCGATTTGCAGGATCTGGCCCACCTCGCCCGCGTAGCCGAGGGCCAGGGCGCCAGGGTGCCGGAGGCGGCGGTGGCGCGACTGATGCTGGCAGGGGTGGTGCGCCGCCCGGAGCACGTCTGCGATGGTGGTCCGTCACTGGAGCTGACGCCGGCGGGACTGGCGCTGGTGCGTTCGAGCGACCAGTGACCGGTGTGCGCATTGCTCTCTTCGCCGGGGAGCGGCTGTTGAGGCGCTGCGGCGGGTGCCCTTGCATGGCGCTCGGGTGACGGCGGCGAAGGTGCGTCGCCAAGGTGTTCGAACGTTGCAGCGGGTGCGCCACCAGGCGCGCACCTCCACGTTCTGCTCGCTCTCCCCGCCGGGGAGCGGGAGCAAATCGCCTCGGGCCGATCTTCTTCGCTATGCAAGGAAAGCCTGGCGCAAGCCAGGCTTTTCCTGTCTGCCGAACGGCGCCGGTCTAACGATCGTTGCCGCTGCGGCCGCCTTCGGAATCCTTGCCTTCCTCGACCAGTTCGCGCACGCGCTGGCCGCCTTTCTGGCCGGCTTCGCGGACGGTCATGTCACCGTTGTCGTCGCTGGCCGAACGGCCGGACTGCTGGTTGCTGCGCTCGTTGTCTCGCTGGTTTGCCATGGTGCCTCCGTGGGAGTACGCGTGATACCCGACCGGATGGCCAGGCTCCCCAGACGATGCAAGGGCGGCGCCAACGCCGCAGCCCGCGGACGGCCAAGACAATGCCGCCGGCCGCCTGAAAAAAACGCGCCTCGCCGGGAGATTTTTTCAGGACGGCTCGCCACCGAGCATGTCGCGGATGCGCGAGGCCAGCGCATCCATGGCGAACGGTTTGGTCATCACCTGCATGCCTGGCTGGAGCGGGCCGAGGGCGGCGTTTTCCGCATAGCCGGTAATGAACAATACGCGCAGTGACGGGCGCGAGGTCCGCGCGGTGTCGGCCAGCTGCCGGCCGCCGATGCCACCGGGCAGGCCGATGTCGGTCACCAGCAGGTCCACGCGCACCTGCGACTGCAGCACCCGCAATGCGGAGGCACCGTCGGCCGCTTCGATCGCGGTGTAGCCGAGCTCGCGCAGCACCTCGCCCACCAGCATGCGCACGGTCGGCTCATCGTCGACCACCAGCACGGCCTCGTTGGCGCCGGCCGGGAGTGCGTTCGCCACGTCGGTGGCGGCGGCATCGGCCTGCGGCTCGCCCTTGTGGCGGGGCAGGTAGATCGTCACGGTGGTGCCCTGTCCGGGCGTGGACTCGATGCGCACCTGCCCGCCGCTCTGGCGCGCGAAGCCGTACACCATCGACAGTCCCAGCCCGGTGCCCTGGCCCTGCGGTTTGGTGGTGTAAAACGGATCGAACGCGCGCGCGATCACTTCCGGCGGCATGCCCGTGCCGCTGTCGCACACGCGCAGCGCCACGTACGCGCCCGGCACCATGTCCAGCCCCTTGGCGGCCGCCGCGTCGAGCCGCGTGTTGGCGGTGCCGATCACCAGCCGCCCGCCGCCGTGCATGGCGTCGCGGGCGTTGATGCACAGGTTGAGCAGCGCGTTCTCCAGCTGGTTGGAATCGCATAGCGTGGTCCACAGCCCGTCGGCGGGATCGACCTCCAGTCGGATGTGCGGGCCGATCGTGCGCCGGAGCAGCTCGACCATGCCGTGCACCAGCGCGTTGAGGTTGGTCGGCCGCGGATCGAGCGTCTGCCGGCGGGAGAACGCGAGCAGGCGGTGGGTCAGTGCCGAGGCGCGATCGGCCGCACCACGCGCGGCGGCGATGTAGCGGTCCAGGTCGTTGTAGCGTCCCTGCGCCGTGCGCCGCTGCAGCAGGTCGAGGCTGCCGACGATGCCGGTCAGCAGGTTGTTGAAGTCGTGCGCGAGGCCGCCGGTGAGCTGGCCGACCGCCTCCATCTTCTGCGCCTGGCGCAGCGCCTCTTCGACCTGCACGCGGTCGACCGCTTCGGCGTGCAGCGCCTCCACCGCCTGGCGCAGCTCGGCGGTGCGCGCATCGACCTGGGCCTCGAGCGTCTCGTTGAGGTGGCGCAACGCCGCCTCGCTCTGGCGCAGCTGTTCCTCGGCCATCCAGCGTTCGGTGATGTCCTGCCCGATCTTCAGGTAGCCACGCAGCGCGCCATCGGGTCCACGCAGCGCCATCATGTGGCCCTCGATGAACACGCGAGAGCCATCCTGGCGCAGATGCCAGCGCACGTCCGGCGCCACGCCGTGCTCGCGAGCGATGGCCATTTCGCTGGCGGGTTGTCCCGACGCCTGGTCCTCCGGCGTGAAGATCATGGTCGCGGGCCGGCCGAGCACTTCTTCCTCGCGCCAGCCGAACACGGCAGCGGCGCCCGGCAGCCAGCGCGTAACGCGGCCTTCGGGGTCGGTCGCCATGATGGCGTAGTCGCGGGCGCTCTCGACGATGAGGCGCAGTTGTTCCTCGCTGTCGCGCAGGGCTTCCTCGACGTTGCGCCGCGTGGTGACATCCAGCACGACACCCAGTGTGACGTCGCCCACCTTGCGGGCGGCAAACAGGCCCCACCAGCGCGAGCCGTCCTTGCGCAGGTATTGCTTCTCGTAGGGCGTGCTTTCCCCGGTGGCCTGGAGCTGTTCGATCGCGCGCAGCGTGACCGGATGGAACTCCTCCGGCGTCAGTTGCCGCCAGCTCAGGCCCCGCGCCTCCTCGCGGCTGTAGCCGCTCATCGCCACGAAGCCGTCGTTGACCTCGGCCATGGTGAAGTCCGGGCCCCAGATCATCACGCCGAGGGTGTTCATCGCGAACAGGCCGTGGAACCGTTCCTGGCTGCGGCCCAGGGCGGCCTGGCTGGCGGCCAGCGCCTCGTTGCTGCGGCGCAGGTCGGCGTTCAGCGCCTGGGCATCGGCCAGCCTTGCACGCCCCTGTTCCATCGCTGCGGCGTGGTCGTGGGCCGCAACGACCGCCTCGTCGTGCGCCTGCCGGGTAGCCTGGCGGGCGACATCCACCTCGGTCAGGGCTTTGTCGACGTCCACGCCGGCGCGTTCGAGCGCCTTGCGCAGGCGCGCGTTCTCCTGCGCAAGTTCACGCTCCCGCGCAGAGCGGTCGTGGTCGTCGGCGGTATCGTGGGTGGACATGGCCCGGGCGACGGTCCCATGCGTGTCAGGCGTCGCTCGCGCGGACACGGGATATGCGCAAGCGACCCCAGCGTCTGACGCCCGGGGGCAAAGGGACGTGTAGGTTGCGTGGGCGCCGCCGCCCGGCGTCAGGACAATGCAGGCGGCGACGACCAATCGCGCGCGGCAGCTTCACCCGGGTGACCGTAGGCTGGCCGTGCCAGGCGAGCTCTGGCGCATGCGCCGGCACCCGATGCCGGCAGGGAGCCGATCCGTTGCATGTCGATCACATCATTCAGGCCGATGCAAAAACCGAGCGGGTTCGCTATGACGGTTTCCGCGCCTTCCTGCTCGGCCGCGACCCGACCCGCCGGTTGGCCGACGCGTTCGCCCGGCAGATCGTGGCAAGGGGCGAGCACGCGCGTTACGGGTACGCACCGGAGGCGGACGAAAAGGTGATCGCGCAGGATTTCTATTACTGGGTGTTGGGACCTTAGAAGCCGCCGCAGCGTGTCCGGTCGGGCCGATCAGCGATGACCGCGGGCCAGCTCGGCGGCGCGGCGCTGCTCGGCGCGGCGGCGGTCCTGCGCCGCCAGCAGCTGCTGGCGGCGGGTGGGCGGCACCACGGGTGCCTGCTCGGGGATCAGGCCCAGCTGGCGGCCCAGGCGCAGCGCGAGTTGGCGCCACCGGGTGGTGGGCCACACGGAGTGGTGGGGGAGCTGGGCATGGGTAGTCATATGCGCGTTCCTGAACCGTCGAGCCGGGCCGTGGCGGCGGTGATCGCTGCCCCGGATGCTGAATGTGCACCGAACCTTGTTAGATACCTGTAATGCGCAAGCTACGACGGTGGCGACGAGCCCGCTGGTGCCCTTCGACGCTGCCCTGACAGCCGTCGCGCGAGACTTTCTCACATGCAAAGCCGAGGGAAAGATGCCATGGGCAACCAACACGACGAGCGCGGCCGCGAGGCGATCGGAGGTCCGATGGCCCCCGACGCCGAGGGCAAGACCGCCGGATCCAACACGCAGAGCCAGGGTGGGATCAGCCACAAGGTGGCGCAGGCCGCGCGCGAGGAGTTCGACACCGCCGCCGGCCTGCCCGGTGGACTGCCGCGCGTGGATCCTCCCGGCCTGTCGCTGGACCAGGGCGGCCCGGCGCACAAGGGCAGCGTCGAGCAGGGTTTCAGCGGCGACGACGGCGGGCACGTCGCCAGTGACAGCACCGGCGTTCCGGCCTCGCGCAACCCGGGTGCCGCCGCCGACCTGGGTGCGCAACAGGACCAGCGCGTGCACGGCATGCCGCGCGACCCAGCCGATCGCACCACTGGCGCGGACTCGCCCAACCGCGGCGGCACCGCCGGCTCGCCCGGTGGGCCGGCGCGCATGGCGTCGGCGCACATGCCGGGGCAGGAGTCCGACGAGGGTGTCATCCAGGGCGGCCAGAGCGGCAACGACGCGCAGCGCGACCAGCAGATCTGACCTGCGGCGGGGCGCGCGTGCCCGGAGCCGGGTGCCGGGCTGAGGCCGCCAGGCAGCGCCCCTGGCAGCCGCGCTTTACCACAATCTCCACATTCCTAAACCGACGGATGTCCCCCCGCGTGCCCTCGCGCACGTTTGGGCGTCCGAGTCAGGAAACATCAAGGTAGCGGGCAACCGGGGGTGCTACGGTCCGAAGCTCTGGGCCGACACGGTTGGTGGTTGTCCGAAGGGCAGGCACCCGCCAAGGGCTCGCTCATGAAGGAGAAGGCGCACATGGTCAATTCGACATTCCGGTGGGCCGCGGGGTCGCTGATGGTTACGGCGATCGCGCTTGGCGGTTGCACCAACTACGTGAAGAAGGCCGATTACGACGCCGCGATTGCCGAACTGCGCGCCAACGACCAGAAGCAGCAACAGCAGCTCGACTCGCTGACCCAGGAGATGCAGCAGCGCTTCGCCAAGTACGACGCGCAGATCTCGCAGATGGCCGGCCGCGTGCGTCTGGACACCGCCGCGCACTTCGCCTTCAACGATGCGACCCTGCGCGACGAAGACAAGCCACTGCTGGACGATTTCGCCAAGGTCGTCGGCCAGCACTATCCGGACGCCGTGATCACCGTGGAAGGCTTCGCCGACCCGGCCGGCTCGGCCAGCTACAACCGTCGCCTCGGCGAGCGCCGTGCCAAGGCGGTGCGCGACTACCTGGTGCAGAGCGGCCTGTCCGCCGACCACCTGCGTGCGGTCAGCTACGGCGAGGCGAGCGATCGCCAGGTCGAGCGCGGCCAGACCCGTGAGGCGGGCGCCTCCAATCGCCGCGTGACGCTGGTGGTGGATTTCGCCGGGCAATCGAGCGGTGATTCGTCGATGTCCCCGGGCACGACTGGCTGATCCGGCCTGACCCGGTCTCCACGCGGGGACCGGGTCCCGCCCACCTTTTGCGCGTCCTTGCGGTGGGCCGAAACCCACCCTACGAGAGGTCCGCTTCCGGTCGACGCGCGCCCAGGCGCACCAGCAGCTCCTCCGCCGCGCGCATGACGTCCTCCGGATCGCCAAGATCCAGCGTCACGACGAGCCGGTCCTCGCCCTCGCGCGCATAGACCTCTGGCTGGCTCTCGACCAGGCGGTCGAGCGCCGCGGCATCGAGCGCGCTATCGCGGCCAACCACCAGCGCGCCGCCACCGTGGTCCATATCCATCCGTGCGATGCCCAGCGAATGGGCCATCAGGCGCAGCCGCGCCAGCGCGAACAAGCGCGCGGTAGGCTCGGGCAACAGGCCGAAACGGTCGACGAGTTCCACCTCCAGCGCGTGCAGCGCCTCCTCGTCCCCAGCACCGGCGATGCGCTTGTACGGTGCCAGGCGCGTGGGGACATCGGACACGTAGTCTTCCGCGATCAGCGCCGGGAGATGCAGTTCGATGGCGGTGTCGCCGCGGGTGAGGTCGACCTGAGGTTCCCCGCCCTCCTTCAGCGCGCGCACGGTGCGCTCGAGCAGCCGCGCGTAGACACCGAAGCCGACGGCCTGGATCTGTCCCGATTGCTCCTCGCCCAACAGCTCGCCGGCGCCGCGGATCTCCAGGTCGTGCGCGGCCAGCGCAAAGCCCGCGCCCAGCTCCTCCTCGGCCGCGAACGCGTCCAGCCGCCGACGCGCCTCGTCGGTCATCGCCTCCGGATCGCCGATCACCAGATAGGCATAGGCCCGCCGCGTGGAGCGACCCACGCGGCCGCGCAATTGCTGCAGCTGCGACAGGCCGAAATGCTCCGCGCGATCGATCACGATGGTGTTGGCGCCGGGGATGTCGATGCCGGTCTCGATGATCGTGGTGCACACCAGCACGTTGTAGCGGTGCCGCTGGAAGGCGCCCATCACCTGTTCGAGTTCGCCCGCCTTCATCTGCCCGTGTGCCACCGCCAGGCGGGCCTCGGGCACCAGCGTGCGCAGTTCGGCCGCCACGCGCTCGATGCTCTCCACTGCGTTGTGCAGGAAGTAGGCCTGCCCGCCGCGCGCCAGCTCGCGCCGAAGGGCCTCGCGGATCACCGCCGGATCCCGCGGCGTGACCGTGGTGCGCACCGCGATGCGCTCGGTCGGTGGGGTGGCGATCAGCGACAGATCGCGCAGGCCGCCCAGCGCCATGCTCAGCGTGCGCGGGATCGGCGTGGCGGTCATGGTCAGTACATCGACCTCGCTGCGCAGCTGCTTGAGGCGTTCCTTCTGGCGCACGCCGAAGCGTTGCTCCTCGTCGATGATCACCAGCCCCAGGTCGCGGAAGCGGACGTCCGGCTGCAACAGCTTGTGGGTGCCGATGAGGATGTCCAGGCGGCCCTCGGCCAGGCGCTCGAGCGTGGCATCGAGCTTCCTGCCGGAGCGGAAGCGCGAGATCGCCTCCACCGTCACCGGCCAGCCCTCCAGGCGCTCGACGAAACTGCGGCAGTGCTGCTGCGCGAGCAGGGTGGTCGGCACCAGCACGGCAACCTGCTTGCCGGCGCTGGCCACCGCGAACGCTGCGCGCAGCGCGACCTCGGTCTTGCCGAAGCCGACGTCGCCGCAGATCACCCGGTCCATCGGGCGCGGCCCGGCCAGGTCGGCGAGCACGGCGTCGATGGCGGCGCGTTGGTCGGGGGTTTCGTCGTACGGGAAATCGGCGGCGAAGTCGGCCAGCTGGCGGCGGTCGATCGCCAGCGGCGGGCGGCTGCGCGCCTGCCGCGCGGCTTGCAGCGCGAGCAGCTCGGCGGCGGCGTCGCGCACGTCCTGGGCCGCCTTGTCGCGCGCGCGCTCCCACGCGCCGCTGCCCAGTGCATGCAACGGCGCGCGGTCGGGCGAGGTGCCGGCGTAGCGACTGACCTGGCCGAGCTGGGTCACCGGGACGTACAGCTTGTCGCCGCCGGCGTACTCGATCGCCAGGAACTCGCCGCTGCTGCCGCCCGGTTCCATCACCTGCAGGCCGCGATAGCGCCCGACGCCGCTTTCCACGTGCACCACCGGCTCGCCGTCGCGCAGTCCGGCCAGTTCGCCGCGCGGCGCGAGCCGTCCAGCTTCGCCCCGGGCCCGGCGCGGGCGGCGTGCCCGCAGTCCGTAGAGCTCGCGCTCGGTCAGCACGGCGAGCGACGGCTGCGCGAGGGTGAACCCGTGCTCCAGTGGCGCGACCGTGATGGCGGGCGGCCGCTCCCTGCGCAGGGCGAGGAAGGCGGGCCAGGTGGCGACCTTCCGCGGCGCATGGCCGACGGCGGTGAGTGATTCGGCCAGTGCATCGCGACGCCCGGGCGAATCGGCGGCAATCAGTACGGACCCTTCGTATGCGTCGAGGAAGCCCGCCAGCGTGTCTTTCCCGCTGCGGGTACGCGCCACGCTGAGCTGCGGCGCCGGCGCCGTCGGGTTGTCGGCTGCATCGACATCGACATCGACATCGACATCGACATCGACATCGACGTGGACGCGCGGCAGCCTCGCCAGCCGCGCCTGAAGTTGCTCCGGGTCCAGGTACAGCGCCTGGGGCGGCAACAGCGGACGTATCCGCGCGTCGGCGCGGCGAGCGTGCCGCGCACTGGCCTCGTCCCACAGCGCGCGGGCCGACGCCAGGGTGTCCGGCAGCAGCACGAACAACGGCTGGCCGGGCAGGTAGTCGAACAGCGTGGCGGTTTGCTCGAAGAACAGCGGCAGCCAGGATTCCACACCGGCCGGTGCCGTGCCTTCGCGCATGTCGCGGTAGAGCGGGCACGCCTGCGGATCACCGTCGATGTGACCGCGCAGGTGGGCCCGGAAGCGCCGTACCGCCTCGCCATCGAGCGGGAACTCGCGTGCGGGCAGCAACGCCAGGTGCGCCACGGTCTGTTGCGATCGTTGGGTGTCGGGGTCGAGCGCCTGGATGGACGCGATCGAACCCCCCGCGAAGCGGACGCGGAACGGTTGCGCGGCGCCGGTGGGATGGACATCCAGCACGTGGCCGCGCAGCGCGACGTCGCCCGGATCGCTCACCTGCGGCACGCGCCGGTAGCCGACCGCCTGCAACCGGCGAGACGCTTCGGCCGGGCTCAGCGCGTCGCCGCTGTCCAGCGACACGCCGGTCGCCAGGTAGGACGGTGGGGCGATGCGCTGCGCCAGCGCGGTCACCGGTACCACCAGCAGGCCACGCTCGAGCGTCGGCAGTTGCCCCAGCGTGGCGATGCGTTGGGACACGATGCGCGGATGCGGGTTGAACTCGTCGTAGGGCAGTGTCTCCCAGTCCGGGAAATGCAGCACCGGCAGCGTGCCGGCGAAAAACGTCAGTTCCTCCTCCAGCGACCAGGCGCGTTGGGGATCGTCGGCGATCAGCACGACCAGGCCCTCGTGTGCCTGTGCGGCGAGCACGGTCCACAGCGCCAGTGCGCTTCCTTGCGGCAATGGCCAGCGACACGGGGCACGAGCGGATCGCGGAAGCGGTGGCGTCGGGATCGTCCGGGGCATGGCTCGTCTACTCACTCGTTCGGCACCCCCTTGCGGGAGCCCGCTTGCGGGCGATGCTCTCGCTCGTTGTGCATCGACGGTCGAAAAGCATCGCCCGCAAGGAGCGCGTGTGGGCTGGGGGACAGGAAAGGGGACGCACTGCTTATGCGGTGGCCGCCGCGCAACCAACGTGAACGCAAGGCTGTGGAGGAGCCCGTTGATTCGCAGCTAAGGGGTTCTTTATGGGCCGCTCGCTAGTGTGGACAGCGTTCGCCAGCTGGGCGGACTTTCCTTCCAAACGACAGGAGAAACGCCATGAGTGACGACAAGCGCGGTTTCGCATCGATGGACGAAGACAAGCAGCGTGCGATTGCCAGCAAGGGCGGCAAGGCCGGTGGTGGCGATCACGCCACGCACGAAGAACATGTGCGCGCCGGCAAGCAGAGCAGCGGCGGCACGCACGAGCAGCACGTCAAGGCCGGCCAGCAGAGCCACAAGAACGACTGATCCCGCTTCGGTCCATTGCCATTGCGAAGGGCGGCCCTCGGGTCGCCCTTCGCTTGTCCGGCAGGCATCCGTCTATGATCGCCCGGCCGCGACGTGCGGCTTGGGGAGAAGCACCGATGAAGCGTTTGCAGATGGTTCTGCTGGGTGGCCTGCTGCTGGCCGGTTGCTCGTCGCACGACCAGTCCACCGATACCACCGCCAGCACGTCGACGCCGTCCGCACCGGCGATGGCCGACCAGCCGCTGGACCTGTGCCAGCTGATGCCCGTGGCCGACGTGGCCGCCATCCTGCAGGCCAACGGTGCCGACACCGTGACCGAGCAGAAGGCGGGCGCGGGCGGCATGTGTTCCTACCTGCACCAGCCGGAGCCGGGTGACTACCGCGCCAAGCTGTTGATCGACTTCACCCGCATGGCCTCGCCCGAGCAGGCCGCCCAGGCGCTGGCCGCCCGCCGCGAGGACTTCACCGGCCGCGGCATCGGCGTTACGCCGGTGCCAGGGCTGGGCGACGAGGCCTTCCTTGCCGAAGCCGAAGGGGCCGCCGGTCTCAAGCTGCGTGTGGGCGCCTACCAGGGCCAGATCAACCTGCGCGTGGGCGAGCGCGATCCGGCCTCGCTGCGCCCGGCCGTGCTGGCACTGGGCAAGCAGGTGGTGGCACGCCTGCACTGAGGCTGCACCGGGTGACGGGGCCGGCCATAATCGGCCGTCCCCACTCGCCGGAAGCCGCCCATGAAATTCCTGATGATGGTGTACGTCGACGACGCCCTGCTGCAGGCCCTGCCCGAAGGCGAGTTCGACACGCTCATGCGCGGTTGCCTTACGCATGCCGACGAACTGCGCGCGGAGGGCTGCGTGCTCGACTCGCAACAGCTCGAGCCGCCCGCGACCGCCCGCTCGTTCCGTGTGCGCCAGCAGCGCACCACCGTGTTCGACGGGCCGTTCGCGGAAACCAAGGAATACCTGGCCGGCTTCAACCTGATCGAGGCGGACGATCTCGATCATGCGATGCGTATCGCGCGGGCTTTCCCGTGGGCGCGCATCGGTGCGATCGAAGTGCGTCCGGTGCGCGACATGGACGTGGTGCGCCGGCGCGTGGGCGCCTGAAACGCCGGTCAAAAAAAAGCCGCGTCCTGCACTTGGGACGCGGCCATGAAAAAACCGAGCCACTGCCAGGCAGATCGGATACCCGCGGCGGAGGACCGCAAGGCCCGGCAACGATAGGCGGTGGCTGTCTCAGGAATTCGGACGCCCCCAGCGCCGGGCCGTCATTCGCCATTGGCGCCCGTTTCACTGTTCGTCGACCTTCGCCGCCAGGGTGTGGCCGGCTGTTCAGCGTCTGCACGTTTCCCGCTCCGCCGGCTCACACACCCTGAACGGGTGTGGCGCGCACGATGCAAGCACTCTCAACGGCAAGGAGTAATACATGCTGATTACCATCCTGGTCATCCTGGTGATCCTCGCGCTGCTCGGCCTGCCGACCTGGGGCTACTCGCGCTCGTGGGGCTACGGCCCCAGCGGAGGCCTGGGCCTGATCATCGTGATCGTGATCGTGCTTTGGCTGCTGGGCGTCTTCCACTGACGTCCTGAGGCCACGTGTGCGCCGTGCGTGGGAGAATGGGCAGTTCCCACCACGGCCCGCACCCATGCTCGAACTGATCGGATTCGACGGCGACGACACCCTCTGGCACAGCGAGGGCTACTACCAGGCCGCCGGCGCCGAGTTCCAGCGGATCCTCGCCCGCTATATCGACGTTGCCGACAGCCAGGTCCAGGCGGGCATGCTGGCGACCGAACGGCGCAACCTCGCACTGTTCGGCTACGGCGCCAAGGGCATGACGCTGTCAATGGTCGAAACCGCCATCGCCATGACCGACGCGCGCATCGAGGCGCGCGACATCCACCGCATCGTGCAGCTGGGCAAGACGGTGCTCGAACACCCGGTGGAGTTGCTGCCCGGCATCCGCCAGGCGGTCGAGGCGGTGGCCGCGCGGCACGCGATCGTGCTGATCACCAAGGGCGACCTGTTCCACCAGGAGAAGAAGGTTGCCGAGTCGGGCCTGTCGGACCTGTTCCGCCGCATCGAGATCGTGTCGGAAAAGAACGAGCGCACTTACCGCCGCGTGCTGGGCGAGTTCGACCTTTCGCCGGCGCAGTTCGCGATGGTCGGCAACTCGCTGCGTTCGGACATCGAGCCGGTGCTGGCGCTGGGTGGCTGGGGCGTGCACATGCCCTACCACGTGACCTGGGCGCACGAGCTGGAGACGGGCTTGAGCGGCGAGGAGGAGCGCATGGTCAGCGTGGACGGGCCTGCCGGCATCCCGGCAGCAGTCGCCCGCCTGGGCGAACATGCCGCCGCGCCGCTCGCGGCCCCCTGAGGACAGCGCCATGCCGCCGCGCGTGGTGCTGGACACCAACGTCTGCCTGGACCTGTTCGTATTCGATGACCCGCGCTGCGAGCTGTTGGCCGCCGCCCTCGCCAGCGACGCCGTCGAGGCGGTCACCGCCGCGGACTGTCGCGACGAATGGCTGGCCGTGCTGGGCTATCCGCAACTGGCGCTGGATGCAGCCGGGCGCGAGCGCGCCGTGCTGGCGTTCGACCGACGGGTGCGCGCGCTGCCGACCGTCCCGTGCGATGTCCGGCTGCCGCGTTGCGCCGACCGCGATGACCAGAAATTCCTGACCCTGGCCGCTGCTGCCGGCGCTCGCTGGCTGCTAAGCCGCGACAGTGCCTTGCTCGAGCTCGGGCGCCGCACGCTGCGCGATGCCGGCTTTGCGATCCTCACGCCGGAACAATGGTCACTGCAGCACGCTTGCCCCGCGCGCCGCGTCCGCTTGTAGAAGCGCGGCCATCGGCTCAGAGGTGCCCATGCTGACCCCCGCTGACGTGTCCTGCCCCTACTGCGGCGAGCGGATCGAGCTGCTGCTCGATGGCTCGGCGGGCGAACAGGCCTACATCGAGGACTGCCCGGTGTGCTGCCGGCCCATCGGTGTGCACGTCAACGTGGACCCGGAGGGTGAGCCGCGGGCGACGGTGTCGGGCGAGAACGAGGCTTGAGCGTCAAGCGAAGCACGCGCGTCAGCGCTCTCTTGCTTGCCGGACCGGATTAACGTCGCGTCTCAGGGGGAGGAAGCCTCGCTTCCATCGACGCCATTCCCGCGGTCGGATCGACGCCTGGAAAATCGAGGGCTCCGGGTGCGTGCGCTGCAGCTGGGTCGCTTGCTCTCGGAGGAGCTGCCGCCGCTTTACCGCGGGCGCTCGGTAGCTGAGGCAAGGGAGGCACCCGGCGGGTCTGCCGGTGCCGGCACGACCGCCGCACCTGGCTCCCTCTCCCCTCCGGGGAGAGGGTTGGGGTGAGGGGCCGGGGCTCGCGGGGATGCTTCCCGCATGGGGCTCTGGTTCTGGCTCTTGCACGGCTCTGCGCGACCTGGCTCGCCTGCCGCGGGTTTCCGAGCACCACAGGCGCTCGGAAGCTCTCGCACTCAGCCAACAAAGTCACGAAGAGACAACGCAAGAACGACAAGCAAAGCCCACGCCGCAGAGGGCAGCTTGCGGCAAGCGCGACTTACTCCAACTGCTCCTGCGGGGGACTGGGCAAGCCAAGTGTCGCGCGGGTGGCGTCGTCGCTCGCGGGCGTCACCGGTCGCGTCAGCTCCCACAGCATGTGTGCGCGGAAGCCCAGCGCCAGCGCATCCTGTACCGTCCACAGCACGCATACGTCGCGCGCCAGCCCACACACGTGCACCTCGGCCACACCGCGCTCGCGCAGCCAGCCGGCCAGGCCGGTCGGTGGGCGGGTGCCGCCGGGTCCGTGGTTTTCGCGGAACGCGCTGTAGGAGTCGACCGCCGGGTCGGTGCCCTTGCGCACGATCAGGTCCAGCGATGTCCAGTCGATCGACGGGTGCAGCGCCGCGCCTGGCGTTCCGGCCACGCAATGCACCGGCCACAGGGTCTGTGGTTGGCCGTGCAGGGTGATCTGCGCGAACGGCGTCCGATCTGCATGGTTGGCGGCGAAGGAGACGTGCTCGCGCGGATGCCAGTCCTGCGTGGCGACCACGTGGCGATAGCGGCGCGCGCGCAGCAGGGCGTCGATGCCGGGCACGATGGCGTCGCCTTCGTGGCAGGCCAGCGGCCCGCCCGGCATGAAGTCCGGCTGCACGTCGACGACGATCAGGGCGGTATCGGACGGATGGTTCGCGTGGCTCATCAGGAAAGTGTAGTGGGTCACTGTCGGCGCGCACGCTGGAAAGAGGATGCGTGGCCACGGGCAGCGGCAGGAGCGCACCCGGCATAATGCGCGTCCACCAATGGCGGACGACGATGCATTACGACCAATCCTGGATGGGCTACGGCTGGATCGGCGGGCTGCAGGCGGGCCTGATCGCGGCAGTGGTCGGTGCGTTGCTGTTCCTGCTGTTCCGCTGGCGTACGCGCGAGGCCTGGAGCCATGGCGCGCAGATGGGATGGGCCTACGTGCTGGGTGTCGCGCTGGCCGGCAGCGGCGATCTGGCCGACCTTTTCTACTTCAACTACGCGCGCCTGCAATCGGTGCAGTTGCTGCGCGCAAAGCTGGCCGAAGTGCACGACCCCGATGGCCTGGGCACGCGCGTGCTGTGCGAGTTGGCCGGCGTGGCGGTCGGCATCGCGCTCGCCTGGATGGCCAGCCAGTGGACCACGCGACGCAAGTGAGCAGGGCGGGCCTCAGCTCACCGCCCTGGGTGGTGGGTGGCATGGTGGGCTGAAGCCCATCCTGTGCCGCTTCAACCGGCCTGCGAAGCAAGCCGCCGCCGTGCAGGCGCGGCGGCCGGTTCCAGCATCTGCGAGGCCAGCACGCGCGCCTGCAGCTGGATCTCCGGCATCGCGATCGATTCCCAGCGCGCGCCGCGCATGAGGCTGCCGATGCCGAACAACCGTGGCCACGGCGTGCCGTCGTGACACAGGCGGCCGTCCGGCGTGGCCTGGCAGCCCAGGCCCAGCGGGTCGGGCGTGACGTGGCCGTTGGTGACCATCTGGCGCATCAGCGGATGGAGCGTGTTGCGCACGTCGGTGTCCAGCCCGATGGTCTGGATCGCCAGGTCGGCGAGCAGCGACGAACGAACGCCGGCGTGCCATGCCTCAAGCTCGACGTGCCCGCCCCGTGACCGCGCGGCGGTGACGCGGCCGCGGACCCGCCTGAGCCGGCCTTCGCGTTCGAGCGCCAGCACCTGCCGTTCGACCTGTGGCGGCATGCGGTGGCGCGCGCGTTCCCACGCCCAGCGGGCGTGTCGAAGGAAGCGCGCGCGTTCGGCCAGCGGCAGCGCCTCCCACAGTTGATGGGTGGACGGGCGCAGGCTGTCGATGACCACGCGCCAGTCGTCGCCGGCGGCGATCGCCTCACGCAACAGGTGCAGCCAGCGGCGGATCTCGGGGGCGTCGTGCATGGCCTCGACCAGCGCGCCACCGTCATCGTCCGGCACGGTCGATACCGGCAGGTGCGCCGCCGGCAGACGGCCGTGGCGGGAGACCGCGGTGAAGTGCGTATCGGGCCAGCGATCGGCCAGATCCAGCAACACATCGATGGCGGTCAGGCCGAGGCCGACCAGCGCGACCTCGCGCGGCGCCGTGTGTGGGCCGCTCGAGGCCAGAAACGACCAGGGGTCGACAACGTAGCGACCTTCAGCCAGCAGCGCCGTTTCCACGCCATCGAGCGGCCGCACCGGCAATGCGCCGATGGCCAGCACCGCCGCATCGACGCGACTGGCGCGCTCGCCCTGGACCACGGTCACGCCGTCGATCTCGGGAACCAGCGCATCGGCCGCGAACGGCACCACGCGCACGTCGACGCCACGGCTGCGCGACTGGGCCAGGGCGTTGGCCGCTTGATCTTCCAGGTAGTCGCCGTACCACCGCCGCGGCAGGAAATCGGTGCCCGCGACCTGCGTATCGGCGCGCTGGGCGAAGTCCAGGAAGCCACGCGGGCGGCGCGAAAACATGCCCATGGTGGCGGCGCGCACGTTGAGCAGATGGCGCGGCGAGGTCGTTCCGTAGGCGATGCCGCGACCGGGCTGCGCCGCGCCGCCGGTGTACCAGTCCAGGTGCAGCGGAGCACTGGCGCGATCCACCAGTTCGGTGAGAAGGGCGACGGCGGCGGCACCGCCGCCAACGATGGCGACCCGTCGGAACATGGCGGCTCTCCGGTGGCCGGCGCTCAGCCCGGCAGCGGTCCGGCGATGGCCGGTCGCGAGGGGGGCATCCGCTGCCGGGTGGAAGGGGGCGGGGCATAGGCCAGGCCGGCGCCGGGGGCGCCCCCGAAAAGATGCAGGCTGAGCGCAGCTTCGCGCCCGGAAAGATTGCGGCAACGATGCAGGCGCGACTGGTCGGCGTCGAACCACAGTGCGTCGCCGGGCCCGAGCCAGTGGCGCCCGTGCGCCAGCGGTTCGCCGCCGTCGCTCTGGCGCCGCCAGGCTTCGACTTCCAGCGCGCCGTGCAGCGGAATCTCCAGGCCCCAGCGCGCGCCATGGTCGTGCAGCGAGGAAACGTGGTTGGCCGGCCAGGCGATCAACAGCAATTGCAGTGGCGCACTACCGGTTCGCAGCGGGCGGATGCGCGGGCCGCCGGGGCCCGTCCGCACGCGGCTGGCCAGGGTGGTGAAAGCTTCCGTATGAAGACGGACCACGCTGCCCAGTTCGCGGGCGAGGGCGGCCAGGTCGGGGTGCTCCCCTCGGCAGTGCGCCAGCGCGATGTGGCGCAGCGCCTTCAAGGTTTGCCTGTGGTTTGCCATGGCAGGACCGTACGAAGAACGGCGCCCAGTGGAGCATGGGCGCCGTTAAGCAGTCGTAACCCTTCAGTGCGCGATGCTGGGCGGCTTTTCTACAGTTTGCGCAGCTCGAAACTCACCGGCACGCGCGCCCAGGCGCGCACCGCGTGGCCCTCCACGCTGGCCGGCTGGAAACGCCAGCCCGCCAGCACTTGCGCGCGGGCGCTGCGGTCGAGCAAGGGGTAGCCGCTGCTCCGCTCGACGATCACATCCACCGGCTTGCCCGCTTCATCCACCAGCACCCGCAGCAGCACGGTGCCGTGCATGTGCTGGCGGATCGCCTGGGCAGGAAAGACCAGCGGCGCGCTGCGGTAGGCCAGGCTGGCTTCGACAGGCTCGCCCGGTACGGCAAATGGCGTCGAGCCCACCGCAGGTGGCGCGATGGTGGGCACGTGGATCGGCGGTGCTGCGACCGAACCTTCGTCGCTGATGTGCAGCGTGGTGGCGATCGGCGGCGCCACGTGCACGGGCGTGTGCCGCGTGACCGGCACAATGGCCGGCAGCGGCGGTGTCTCTACCGGCTTGGGTTTGGGCGGGATGAAACGCGCGCTCAACGATGGTGCCTCCAGGCGCGGCAGGGCCAGTGGCGGCAACGGCCGGGTGGCGGCGATGAATACGGTGAGGTTGATGGCCATCGCCGCGCTCAACGCGGTGATGCGGACCAGATCGGGCTGGGCGTGCGTGCGGGATGAAGCCAGGACTGCGGACGACATGGGCGATCCTCCTGTGCTCGTGGCGCAGGCACGCTGCCTGGGGTCGAGGGACTGGGGCAGAGGGAATCGTGCCGACGCGATACCAGCCTAGGCCTGCTTCTCGCCCCTGCGCAAGCATTCCCGCCGCCGCGCGCTTTGCCGCACAATCGACCGGCGCGGCCGCGGGGGCCGAAAGGGAGGCAATCATGACGATGTGGAAGCAACTGGGCGCACTGGCGCTACTGGTGGCCGGATTGACGCTCATGCCGGGTCCTGCCCATGCGGGTGAGATCTCCTGCAAGATGACCTTCTCGCTGTCGGGTTGGTCGGTGTTCTACAAGACCGCCAAGGGGACCGGCACCGTCCGCTGCAGTAATGGGCAGACCATGCAGGTGAAGCTTCGTACCAAGGGCGGCGGGCTGACCTTCGGCAAGACGCATATCGAGGACGGCATCGGCAAGTTCACCGGGGTATACGACATCCACGAGGTGCTGGGTCATTACGCCAATGCCGAGGCGCACGCCGGCGCCGGTGAGTCGGCCGGTGCGCAGGCGCTCACCAAGGGCAACGTCGGCCTGGCGCTCAGCGGCAAGGGCGAGGGCTGGAACCTGGGCGTGTCGTTCGGTGCGTTCATCATCGAGCAGTAAAAAAAAGGCTTGGACGTCCAGACGTCCGTCGCAAGACAGTACGCGCGGGTATGGTAAGGTCGCCGTCCGGCCTTTCCGTCCAGGAGCCTGCCATGCCCGCGCCTTCCGCCGTCAGCCCGCCGCGCTACCGTTTCGGTGACGAACTGGCCAGCACGCTGATCCACGGCGTCGGCATCCTGCTCAGCATCGGCGGACTGGCGACCCTGGTGGCGTTCGCCGCGCTGCGCGGCGATGCGCGGGCGGTGGTGGCATGCGCGGTGTTTGGTACCACGCTGATCCTGCTCTATACCGCCTCGACCCTTTACCACGCGATCCCCGGAGAGTTGCCGCGGCGGGTACTGCGTACGCTCGACCACATCGCGATCTTCCTGCTGATCGCCGGTACCTATACGCCATTCACGCTGATCGTGTTGCCAGGGGCGTGGGCCTGGGGATTGTTCGGCTCGATCTGGGCGCTGGCGCTGGTCGGCAGTGCGTTGGAGCTTGGGCTGTTGCGACGCATCCAGACGCGTTGGCTGGCGGTGTCGATTTATGTGGCGATGGGTTGGGTTGCGCTGGTGGCGTTCGAGCCGTTGCGCACGCATCTGGCGCCGGGTGGGCTGGTGTTGCTGATCGCCGGCGGGGCGACCTACACGCTGGGCGTGCCGTTTTATCTGTGCAAGCGGTTGCCGTTCCATCACGCGGTGTGGCACGGGTTCGTGCTGGCCGGCAGCGTGCTGCATTACCTGGCGGTTTTGTTGTACGTCATTCCCGACTGAGCGCTCCGCTTTTCCTGCTCCCTCTCTCTCCTCCAGGAGAAAGAGCGGCGCAACTTCGCACGCTCCAGCCTCAATCCCAGGTGTGGCAGGCGATCGGAAGCCCGCGGCGGGCGCGCCAGGTTGCGCGGAGGCCACGCAAGGACGACAGAAACGAATCGCCCAGGCCGGGACATTCCCGCGAGCCCCGGCCCCTCACCCGACCCTCTCCGCGGAGGGGAGAGGGAGCGGAGCAACTTCGCACGTGGGGACATTCCCGCGAGCCAGCCTTCACCCGACCCGCCCCCCGGCAACCCGAAGGTGACCCTCGATTACAACGCGCCCCTGCGGACCGTTGGGTCAAGCAGTGCGATCCTTGCGCCCGAGTTGCAGGCGACCCTCCCATTCCACCCCGCGGTGCCAGGGAGGGCGCTCTGTCGCGCCGTCAGTGCTTCTGCTTCTGTTGCGGAACGAACTGGGTCTTGACCGCTTCGGCCAGTTGCGCCGGTGGCAGCAGGCCCTGGCCGATCACGAAGTCGTTGAAGGCCTTGCGGTCGAATTTGTCGCCGAGCGCCAGCTCGGTCTCCAGTCGCAGCTGCTGCAGGCGCAGGTAGCCGTAGAAATACGCCGTGGCCTGGCCGGGGCTGTTGAAGGTGTAGCGATCCAGTTCCTGGCGGGCCATGGCCTCGGAGAGGCCGACGTCGTGGGTGAGCACGTCGTGTGCGCGCTCGCGGGTGATCAGCCCCAGGTTGAGCATGGGATCGAGGTAGGCGCGGGCGGCGCGCATCAGGCGGGCCTGCAGGGCGGCGAACTGGCCGGCCGGCGGCTCGTAGGGGAGCATCTCGGACTCGGCATATAGCGCCCAGCCTTCCACGTTGACGCTGTTGAAGGCGAACAGGCTGCGCGCCAGCGAGACGCCGCGCTCGACCATCGCGGCGAACTGCAGTTCGTGGCCGGGGCGGCCTTCGTGCGCGGTCAGCGTCCAGGCGGCCGCCTTGAAGGTGAAGTCGTCGTAGGCCTGGCTGTTGTCCTTGCCGTTGCCGGGGTTGCCCATGGTCAGCACGAAGGTGCCGCGCTCGCCGTGGTTGTTCAGGAACGGCGGCGGGTCCATGTGCGGTGCCGGCACCTGCGCGGCTTCGGCCTCGGAGGCCAGGCGCATCTGCATCTGCCGCTTGGGCAGCGTGACGATGGCCTGGTCGCGGATGGTGTCTTCGATGTGGCCGAGCACCTGGTGGTACCAGGGCTCGACCTGGTCGCGGGTGAGCTGCTGCTTCTTCAGCGCCTTGAGCACGTCGCGGTAGTCGGTCGCGTCGATGCCTTCGGCCTTGGCGACCACCGGCGCCAACGCCTGCATCATGCCGCGCAGCTCCATGAACTCGAGCTCGGCCTGCTTCATTAGTTGCTCGGGCGGGATATCGATGCCGACCTGCTTGAGGCTGTACGCGTACAGCGGTTCGGGCAGGCGGAAGTCGGTGCGTGCGCGCGGCAGCACGGTGCTGCGCACCCAGGCGTCGTACTCCTTCAGTTGCTTGTCGAGCGCGTCCAGTGCGGCCTTGCCCTCGGGCGTGTCGAGCTTGTACTTGGCGAACAGCTGGCGGATACCTTCGACGTAGCGCGGGGTGTTGGCGAGCTTCTGCTCGATCTCGCCCTTGTACGGTCCCAGCAGCGATGTCTCGCTAAGTCGCGCCGTGGTCAGCGCCTTGGCCTGCTCGGTGATCGGCGTGCAGCCGGGGGCCTTGCCGACGTAGCACTGAAGACGCGCGAGCGCGGCCGGGTGGCGCGTGGCGTCGACGTCGTCCTTCAGCAGCGCGAACTCGCCGCTGAAGATCAATGAGCCGATGTCGTTGTAGGGCAGCAGGTATTTGTGGTTGAGGTCGATGCCTTCGATCTGCTGGGCGGTGGCCTCGATCATGATGTCGAGGTCCTCGCGCACGTTCGGATCTTTCTCCACCGCGAGCAGTTTTTCGAGTTTGCCCTTGGCCTCCACCAGCGCCGCCCGTGAGCGTTCGTCGACACCGGGCCTGAGGTCCGCAACTTTGGTGTCGTAGCCGGGTACGCCGACCTGGGTGGCGAATTCGGGGCTGAAGCGGGCGATCGTGTCCAGCAATACCTTGGCGTCGGCGTTGCTGCGCTGGACCCAGGTGTCGGGTGCGGCCTGCGCGTGGAGCGATCCGGCGGTGGCCAGCGTGGCGGCGAGGGCGAGGGCGAGGCTCTTGCGCATGGGGCGCTCCTTCTTGGGTGATGGCGCAGCGTACGCGGGCGTGGTTGAGGCGTGCCTGTGCCTTAAGGTCTAGAGCAGCATGGCCAGGCCGAACAGGCCGACCATCAGGAACGAAATCACCAGTTTGACCAGCGTGCCGGCGAGCAACCCTATCCAGGTGCCCGCGCCGACGTGGGCCGAGCGCAACACGCTGGTGCCGGCCGAAAGCTCGCCCACCAGCGCGCCGACGAACGGGCCGAAGATCAACCCGGGAATGCCCAGGAACATGCCCACCACGGTGCCGATGGTGGCGCCCCATAGCGCACGCGCACTGGCGCCGACCCGCCTGGCCCCCATCGCGCCGGCGACGAAGTCCACCAGCACGCCGAGCGCGCCGAGCGCGCCGATCACCAGCAACCAGGCCAGGCCCAGGTGGCGGTAGCCATCGACCGCGGCGACCAGCCAGATGCCGCCGAAGATCATCGGGATGCCCGGCAGGATCGGCAGCACGGTGCCGGCGAGGCCACCGAGGATCAGCAATGCGGCGAGCAGGTAGAGCGCGATTTCCATCAGGCGGGTTCCAGAGGGGGCGGACCCAATGTGCAGGCGTTCATCCGTGTGGACAAGCGCCGGCCCTATGCAGGGCGAGGCGGGGCCTGGCCGGGAGCGCCGCCGGCGCGGGCGCCGAACACCATTTCGGTGGTCCAGCCAAGCAGCATCGAGGTATAGGCGCGCTGGCAATCGGGACTGGAGAGCGCATGGTCGGCCTCGTCGATGATCCGGTAGGTCACCGAATGGCTGCGCCGGAATGCGTTGCGGTAGCTGACGATGGCTGGATGGGGGACCAGATGGTCGTGGCCCGATTCGACGATGAGCACGTCACCGCGGAAATCGCTGCAGGCGCGCAGCGCGCGGTTGTCGTCCGGTTCGAGCACGCGGCTGCGGTAAGCGTCCAGTTGTGCGCGTGGCAGCGAGCGCTTGGGTTTGTCCCAGTCGTCGTCCGCGTAAAGCGCCGGCACCCGCAGGGCGAGCCACTTGACCGGGCGCAGCGAGGTGAGGATCGAGGCGAGATAGCCTCCGTAGCTGGCGCCGACGACCAGGATCGCATCGGGATCGACGTGCGGCTGCAAGCGCAGGTGGTCGTAGGCGGCGACGACGTCGGCGAGGTTCTGCTCGCGGGTGACGGTCTGGCGCAGGGCCTCGGTACGCACGTGGCCGCGCATGTCGAAGGTCAGGCAGATGCAGCCCAGTGCGGCGATCTGCTGGGCGCGGCCCAGGTCGCGTGCGCGGCAGCCGCCCCAGCCATGCACGAACAGCACGCCGGGGATGGTCGAGCCGGGGGCGAGCACGGTGCCGGCGATGCGCGTGCCGTCGACGGCGATGTCGGTGTCTTCGCTACGTGTCGTCATCGTCCTCCACCACGGTGAACTTCAGCAGCGGACCGACCGCGGGGTCGGTGCCGTGGAACAGCACGGTGGCGCCGGGCGGCGGTTCGGTATCGCTCCCGTAGCGTTCCTCGGTGCGCACGCCGAGCCAGCGGCGGCCCGGTTCGTCGCGCAAGCGCAACAGCGCGGCGGCCTCCGCGCCGCTGGCGCCGCCGATACGCCAGGACGACTCCAGTACGCCGGCGTGCGCGTGGCCGCGGTGGTCCTTGCCTTGCACCACGTCGTAGTTGCGGCGCGAGGCGAACATGCGCGGGAAGCACTGCCGCGCGGCCTCGTCGTAGAGCTGTGCCTGCGCGGCCGCCTCGCGGACCGGCGGCGGCAGCGGTTCGCGCAGCAACGCGTCGAAGCCACCGCGATGCACGCGCAGGCTGGAGCCGCCGTAGGCCACCTCGCCGGCGTTGTCGCGGGTCAGCCACTGGGTGCCGTAGTAGGCGATGGTGTGGTGATCCACGCGCACCTGGCCCACGCTCCAGGTGGTCAGGTCGAGCAGGTCGGTTTCCAGCACCAGGCCGTCGCTGGCGAACGCGTCCTCGTCGACGTCGGCGACGATCGCGTCCAGCTCGCCGATGTCGCGGGCCACCCGCTGGCCACGACCGGCGTTGCCGTGCGCCGGCTTGATGCGTACCGGGCCCAGGTGCAGCAGCGCGCGCCCCGCGCGGCGCGCATCGGCGGGGGCGTAGGCGCTGTAGCCGGGCAGTACCACGGCGCGTACCCGCTCGGCGAACGTCGCGGACCAGCCCTGCGGCACGCGCGTGGGAGCGTCGACCAATGGATGGGTGATCGCCTTGGAGGCCACCACGCGATCGGGCACCACACCGCCGAACAGGTCCGAGGCACTGCGGATGCCACAGGCTGCGGCCGAATCCAGCCCGGTCAACACGTCGCCTGGCACGAAGTAGAGCGGGCCGGAATAAGGCTGGCCCGGCACATAGGCACCGGCGAAGTCGTAATGCAGCAGGTCGGCCAGTTGCTGCGCGATGGCTGTGTGCGCGGCCGCCTCGTGGCTGGAATGCGCCGCGTCGCGGCCCACGCCCAACACGACGCTGCCGCGTGCCTGGCCTGGCTGCACTGGGGGCGGGGTGCTGAATGCCACCGGAGTCTCCGCAACGGATCGCCTGCGCGCCGAAGGGTCGGAAGCCTAGTGGTGTCCGTGTGGATGGGCTGTTGAAGCTGTCGGCGGGCTGCCCTGTTCGCCTGTGCGCCGTCACCGCGGACGGGAATGGTTCCGGCGCGGACCCACACCTTAACCGTCCGTCGCGGACCAGCCCTGCGGCACGCGCGTGGGAGCGTCGACCAATGGATGGGTGATCGCCTTGGAGGCCACCACGCGATCGGGCACCACACCGCCGAACAGGTCCGAGGCGCTGCGGATGCCACAGGCCGCGGCCGAATCCAGCCCGGTCAACACGTCGCCTGGCACGAAGTAGAGCGGGCCGGAATAAGGCTGGCCCGGCACATAGGCACCGGCGAAGTCGTAATGCAGCAGGTCGGCCAGTTGCTGCGCGATGGCTGTGTGCGCGGCCGCCTCGTGGCTGGAATGCGCCGCGTCGCGGCCCACGCCCAACACGACGCTGCCGCGTGCCTGGCCTGGTTGCACTGGGGGCGGGGTGCTGAATGCCACCGGAGTCTCCGCAACGGATCGCCTGCGCGCCGAAGGGTCGGAAGCCTAGTGGTGTCCGTGTGGATGGGCTGTTGAAGCTGTCGGCGGGCTGCCCTGTTCGCCTGTGCGCCGTCACCGCGGACGGGAATGGTTCCGGCGCGGACCCACACCTTAACCGTCCCCGTTGCGGAGACGTGCCGTAGGGGGAAGAGGGCGGCCCTGCCGGTGCCTACTTCTCGACGAACGCCCGCTCGATCACGTAGTCGCCCGGTTCGCGCGTGCGCGGCGAGGCCTGGAAGCCGCGCCCGTCGAGCAAGGCGCAGAGGTCGTCGAGCATCGCCGGGCTGCCGCACAGCATCACGCGGTCGGTGCTGGGGTTGAGCGGCGGCAGGCCGGTGGCCTGGCTCATCACGCCATCGACGATGGCATCGGTGATGCGCCCGCGGTGGCGGAACGGCTCGCGGGTGACCGTCGGGTAGTAGATCAGCTTCTCGCGCACCAGTTCGCCGAGGTACTCGTGCTGCTGCAGCTCGCGCTCGAGGTAGTCGGCATAGGCCAGGTCGCTGACCTGGCGCACGCCGTGGGCCAGCACGATCTTCTCGTAGCGCTCGTACGTGGCCGGGTCGCGGATGACACTCATGAACGGCGCCAGCCCGGTGCCGGTGCCGAACAGATAAAGGTTCCTGCCGGGCTTGAGGTCGTCCAGCACCAGCGTGCCGGTGGGCTTGCGGCTGACCACCAGGGGGTCGCCGGGCTTCAGATGTTGCAGGCGCGAGGTCAGTGGGCCGTTGGGCACCTTGATCGAGAAGAACTCCAGGTGTTCCTCCCAGCTCGCACTGGCGATGGAGTAGGCGCGCATCAGCGGACGGCCGTCCACTTCCAGCCCGATCATCACGAACTGCCCGCTCTCGAAGCGGAAGCCGGGATCGCGCGTGGCGCGGAAGCTGAAAAGGCTGTCGTTCCAGTGCCGCACGTCGATCACGTGCTCGGTCGCCAGTGCCACCATGGTCGTTGCGTTCTCTGTCGGGGATGGGGCCCTGGACGAGGCAGGCGCGAGGACCGCGCGCGGGGCAGGGCAACGTCATAGCATAGCGCGGGCACGGCAGGCGTTCGAGCGCGCAAGCGCGGGGGCCGCCGATCACATCGACCAATCCCGGGGGAGACCATGGCCAAGCGCGGCGAACTGCCGGTCGAAGAACATCATGTGGGGCAGCGTCACCTGGACCGGGTGATCATGCTCTCCGACGGCGTGTTCGCCATAGCGATCACGCTCTCGGCCATCGAGCTCAAGCCGACGCTGGTCGCGGGGCACGGCCTGTGGGATGCATGGGCGCGCCCGCTGGTGTTGTACCTGATCAGCTTCGTGCTGACCGGGGGTGTCTGGTTGAACCACCGGCGCATGTTCGCGCACCTGCGCGACATCGACCTGCCGGGTACGGCGCTGAACCTGTTGCTGCTGGCCTTCGTGGCGCTGCTGCCCGTGGCGATCCGCTTCTCGCTGGAGCACATGCAAGAGGATCCGCAGGCGATGCAGGTCTATTTCGTGGGGACCGCCGCGACTTATGTGAGCGCGGCGCTGTTGTGGGCCTACCTCGCGTTTGTGGCGAGGCTGGCGCCTGACTTGGAGCGCCGCGTCGCGCTGGTCTGGCTGCTGCGCCTGCTGATGGCTCCCGCGCTGATCGCCGCCGCCGGTCTGCTGCAGGCCGGGTCGATCATCGCCGCGGCGATTGCAGCGGCCGTGGGCGTGGGCCTGGCGGCGTCGCGGCGCTGGCTCGGGCGCGGGGCCGCCACGGAGTGACCGGCTAGAATACGCGCATGACCGCGCGTCCCGATCCCGTCGATTTCCGCCTGACCGTCGCCCCGATGATGGACTGGACGGACCGGCATTGCCGCTACTTCCACCGGCTGCTGTCGCCCCATGCGCGGCTGTACACCGAAATGGTGACCAGCGCCGCGCTGGTGCGTGGCGGCCAGCTGCGCCTGCTCGAGCACAGCCAGCAGGAGCATCCGGTGGCCCTGCAACTGGGCGGCAGCGATCCGCTCGAGCTCGCGCAGGCGGCGCGGCTGGGCGCGCGGGCCGGCTATGACGAGATCAACCTCAACGTCGGCTGCCCGTCCGACCGCGTGCAGTCCGGCCGCTTCGGCGCCTGTCTGATGCGCGAGCCGGCACTGGTCGGCGATTGCGTGCGGGCGATGCGTGAGGCCGTGGACGTGCCGGTGACGGTCAAGTGCCGCATCGGCGTGGACGACCAGGATGATTACGCCGACCTGCAGCATTTCACCGAAACGATGGTGTCGGCGGGCGTCGAAGTGCTGGTGGTGCACGCGCGCAAGGCCTGGCTCAAAGGCCTGAGCCCGAAAGAAAACCGTGAGGTTCCGCCGCTGGACTACGAGCGGGTGTATCGCCTCAAGCGCGAGTTCCCGCAGCTGGTGGTGGTCATCAACGGCGGTATCACCACGGTGGAAGCGGTGCAGGCCCACCTGACGCAGGTCGACGGCGTGATGCTGGGCCGCGCGGCCTACCACGATCCCTACCTGCTGGCGCAGCTGGAGGCGGCGCTGTACGGCGAGCCGATGCCCTCGCGCGAAGAGGTGCTCGGGCACCTGCGTCCTTACGTGGAGGCGGAGCTCAGGCGCGGTACCGCGCTCAAGCACATCAGCCGGCACCTGCTCGGGCTATACCAGGGCGAGCCCGGCGCGCGCACGTTCCGGCGCGTGCTGAGCGAGGGCGCGCACCTGCCTGGTGCGGGCTGGAGCCTGCTCGAACGGGCCGCCAGCGGCCGCCGGGACGCGGCATGACCCGGCCGGCCAATGTTCAGCCCCGCCCGCCTAGGCTGGTATGCATTTGAATCCGGGCCACCGACTTGCCGACCATGTTTCGCCGACGCCTCCTCGCCTGCCTGCCGGCCCTGCTGCTGCCGGTGCTGGCGCATGCCGCCACACCGCAGGAAAAGACGCCGATGACGCTGGAAGAGGCGGTGGCGAAGGTGCAACAGGACACCGGCGGTAAGATATTGTCGGCTGATCCGCGCAAGTTCGGCCGGCGGACCGAGTACCGCATCAAGGTACTCACCCCGGAAGGCCACGTGCGGACCATCTCGATTTCGTCCGACGCCCCGCGTACGGGCGCGGGCAAACCACCGGCCGGCAACGGCGCAGGCAAGAAGGAGAAACACTGATGCGCATCCTTTTGGTCGAGGACGAGGCGCCCTTGCGCGAGACCCTCGCCGCGCGGCTGAAGCGCGACGGCTTTGCGGTCGACGCCGCGCAGGACGGCGAGGAGGGCATCTACCTGGGCCGCGAGGTCCCATTCGACCTGGCGATCATCGACCTGGGGTTGCCCAAGATGTCCGGCATGGAGCTGGTCAAGGCGCTGCGCGAGGCCGGCCAGCGCTATCCGATCCTGATCCTCACCGCCCGCGGCTCCTGGCAGGACAAGGTCGAGGGTCTCAAGCACGGCGCCGACGACTACCTGGTCAAACCGTTCCACGTCGAGGAACTGCTGGCGCGCATCAATGCGTTGGTCCGCCGCGCCAGCGGCTGGTCCAAGCCGGTGCTCGCCTGCGGGCCGATCAAGCTGGACACCACCGCGCAGACGGTGACGGTCGAGGGCAAGCCGGTCGACCTGACCAGCTACGAGTACAAGGTGCTGGAGTACCTGATGCTGCATGCCGGCGAACTGGTCTCCAAGGCCGACCTCACCGAGCACATCTACCAGCAGGACTTCGACCGCGACTCGAACGTGCTGGAGGTGTTCATCGGCCGCCTGCGCCGCAAGCTCGACCCGGAAAGCGCGCTCAAGCCGATCGAGACGGTGCGCGGCCGCGGCTACCGCTTCGCCATTCCGCGCAGCGACGGCGACGACGACTGAGCCCCGGTCCATGGCCCTGCGGCGGCTCCCGAGCATGCACGCCTTGCGCCGCCCGCAGCCCACGGGCGGTCGCTGATCGATGTTCGCGCCCCGTCCGTTCTCACTGGCGGCGCGCGCGGCCATCGCCACCGGCCTGGTGCTGGCCGGCTTCCTCGGGCTGGTCGGGCTGACGCTCTCGCGGGCCAACCACGAGACCGCGCTCAACAACCTGCACGACCGCCTGCAGAACTACGTGATCGCCTACCTGGCCGGCAGCGAGGTGTCGCGCTACGGCAAGGTGCTGCTGCCCGACGCGCCCCCTGATCCGAGCTTTTCACAGCCCGGATCCGGCCTTTACGCGGTGGTGCTGGGCGACAAGGGTTTTCGCTGGGAGTCGTCCTCGGCGATCGGTCGCGACTTCGCCTTCCTCAAGACGCTGGACCCGGGCGAGAACCGTTTCGCCGGTCCGATCGACACGCGCATGGGCCGGCTCTACTACTACGCGCTGGGCGTGGCCTGGGACGTGCCCGACAAGAAGCCGTTGCGGCTGACCTTCATGGTCGCGCAGACCGAGAGCCAGTTCGAAGGCGAGAACGCGGTGTACAGGCGCACCCTGGTCGGCATGCTGTCGATCCTCGGCGTGATGCTGATCGTGCTGCAGTTGCTGCTGCTGCGCTGGAGCCTGACCCCGCTGCGCAAGGTCGCCACCGACATGGCGCGGGTGGAGCGCGGCAAGAGCGACCATCTGGACAGTCAGTACCCGCTGGAACTGATCCCGCTGACCGACCGCATCAACGCCTTCATCGATTCGGAGCGCGAGCAGCGCACGCGCACCCGCAACACCCTGGCCGATCTGGCGCACAGCCTGAAGACGCCACTGGCGGTGATCCGCTCGCGGCTGGAATCGGTCGGCGACCAGCCCGGCCTGCGCGGCGACGTGCTCGACCAGGTGCGGCGGATGGACGAACTGGTCGCCTACCAGCTCGCCCGCGCTGCCACCTCGGGCCGGCAAACCTTCGCCAGCGCGGTGCCGATCGCCGGCCACGCCGAGGATCTGGTGCGCAGCCTGGAGAAGGTCTACGCGGCCAAGAACGTGCTGTGCGAGTTCGAAATGGACGAGGGCGCGGCGTTCTACGGCGAGCAGGGCGACCTGCTGGAGCTGATGGGCAACCTGCTGGAGAACGCCTTCAAGTGGGCCGGCCACCGTGTGTTGCTGGTGGTCAAGGCGCAGCCGCAGGCCGCTCGCCAGCGTCCCGGATTGTGGCTGAGCGTCGAGGATGACGGCCCCGGCATCGCCGAGGACCAGATCGAGAAGGTGCTCCAACGCGGCGTGCGTGGCGATGAGCGTGTCCAGGGCCATGGCATCGGCCTATCGATCGTGCAGGACATCATCAAGGCCTACCGCGGCGAACTGGTGGTCGACCGCTCGCCCGAACTGGGTGGCGCGCGCTTCAGCGTGAACCTGCCGGCGAGCTAGCGGTGTCCGGCTCCCTTCCGGCGAGCCTGATTGGCGCCGGGTTTTGCGCAGTGAAAACTTTGTTCCGCCATTTTCCGTCCGTCATTCCCGCATGCGCCGGAATGGCGTGGTGTTGAGGCAGCCGAAGCTCTCCTCTGGGACTCGACGCTGATCAGACTGTCCGAAAGGCGACGGAGCAGACCCGGGTTACTGGATCGAACCGGGCAACAGCGACTGCCAGCCCAGGCTGCTGCGGCGGCTGGCACGCGGATGGGGCGTCATGGCGCCGCCACCGCCGCCGGTGCTGCTGTCGTCGGCACTGTCGCCGGCAGCGTCGGGCAGGATGCAATCGTGGTTGGCGCCCGAGCTGTCGCTGCCCGCGCCGCCACCGTCGTGGCTGCCGCTGTCGATGGTCGCGTGCGGGGCGGTGGGATCCTGGGTGGACACGCCCATCGCCGACGCGGTGCCGATGCTGGCAAGCGCGAGTAGGCATCCGAACAGGCTGCGTTTCAGTTCCATGGCGATCAACCCCTTGATCCACCGGCCAAGGCTCCGGATCGTCGCAGAAACCCGAGGGGGTTGCCAGTGCCCGGCGCGAGCGGTGCCGCGGCGTGACCGGGCGCCGGAACGGCTAGAATCTCCCGATGCGCGAGACCCCTTTCCCCGCCCGCGTTGCCGGGTCCGACCCTGGAGCATGCGGCTGATGCAGGCCCAACAACTGCTGGCCGCCCTGGCCTCCGGCGAAGCCGTCTCCGGCGCCCAGCTCGCCGACCGCGCGGGTGTCACCCGCGCGGCGATCTGGAAGCAGGTCGAGACGTTGCGCGCGCGTGGCTTGCCGGTCGAAGCGCGCGGCGCGGCCGGCTACCGCCTGCCGTGGCCGGTGCAGTTGCTCGATCCGGCGCGAATCCGCGCCGCGCTGCCACGTGCCTGCGCCTCGCGCCTGGGGGCGCTGGAGGTGCATTGGGAACTGGATTCGACCTCCAGCGAACTGCAGCGTCGGCTGGTCGATGCGGCTGACCTGTCCATGGTGCTCGCCGAAACGCAGACCGCCGGTCGCGGCCGTCGCGGGCGCAGTTGGCTGTCGCCGCCGGGACTCAATCTGTATCTCTCCTGCCTCAAGCGTTTCGATCGCGGTTTCGCCGCGCTCTCGGGGCTGTCGCTGGCGGTCGGCACCATGGTGCTGCGCGCGATCGACTCGCTCGGCATCGAGGGTGCGGGCCTCAAGTGGCCGAACGACGTGCTGGCCGGCGGCGGCAAACTCGCCGGCGTGCTGGTGGAACTCAGCGGCGAGTATCAAGGGCCGTGCGCGGCGGTGATCGGCGTGGGTCTCAACCTGCGCCTGACCGAGGCGCTGCGGGAACAGGCCGGGCAGCCGGCTTGCGACCTGGCCACGCTGGCCACCGAGATGCCCGAGCGCAACCTGGTGGCCGCCCGGCTGATCGCCGCGCTGGTGGAGGGTTTGCGCGAATTCGAGCGGCACGGCTTCGCGCCTTTCGCCCAGGACTACGCCCGGCACGACCTGCTCGCCGGGCGCCAGCTCAAGCTCAGCGGCGCGCAGGGCCATGTCGAGGGCGTGGGTGCCGGCGTCGACGCGCGCGGCGCGCTGCAGGTTCGCCTGGCCAACGGCGAGTTGCGCTCGATCGACAGCGCGGACGTCACGGTCCGCCGCGCATGAGGCTGCTGCTGGACCTGGGCAACACGCGCCTGAAATGGGCGCTGGAGGACCACGTTCGCTGGCACGCCCAGGGCGCGGCGGCCTGGAACGAGGACCTGGCACTGCTCGCCGCCACCTGGCAGACCCTGCCGGCGCCGACGGCGGCTTTCGGCGCGTCGGTGGTCGATACCGAACGCGAGCGCGCGGTGGCGGCACAGGTACACGCGCTGTTCGGGTGCGAGGTCACCTGGTTGCGCACCCCGGCGACGGCCTGCGGCGTGCGCAATGCCTACCCCGAGCCGGGACGGCTCGGTGTCGACCGCTTCCTGGCGATGGTCGCGGCCCGCGCCGCGGGCGCGGGCGACTGCGTGCTGGTCGGCGTCGGTACCGCGCTCACGCTCGATGCACTGGCCGCGGATGGCCGGCACCTGGGCGGCCTGATCGCCCCCGGCCCACGGCTTATGCAACAAGCGCTGCTCGGTGCCACCGCACAAGTGCGCCCGCGTGGCGATGGCGTACTGGTCGACGCGGCCGACAATACGGCCGACGCGGTCGTTTCCGGCTGTTGGCAGGCGGCCGCCGCACTGGTCGAACGCTTCGTCGCGCGCATGACGCCACGCTTGGGCGCTGTTCCGACGGTGCGCCTCGATGGCGGTGACGCCGCCGGCCTGGTGGCGCTGCTCGGCCTGCACACGACGATGGTCGAGCATGGCGTGTTGCACGGCCTGGCCGTGTGGGCGCAGGCACAGTCAGGTACCGCCACGACGCCCTAAGATAGGCGTCCACCCGGGGGAGTCCGATGTTCCTGCGCCTGCTGTTCGTCCTGCTGATCGCGCTCAATATCGCGGTGGGTGCCTGGCTGGTGCTCGGCCAGGACGACTCGCACGGGCGCAGCGTGACCGATCCGGGCGTGCCGATGCTGCACCTGTTGTCCGAGCAGACGCCACCGTCGCGGCCGGCCATCCCATCACCGGCCACCGTCCCGGCGCCCGCTGCAAGTACGGCGGCAGCGCTGGAAACGCGCTGCCTGGCGATCGGCCCGTTCGATACCCCGCAAGACCTGCGCAACGCCCGTACCGCACTGACCGGGCCGGGCGTGCGCATGCGCTCGCGCCAGGAGCAGACCACCGAGACGCGCGCCTGGTGGGTCTACCTGCCCGCGCCCGGTGCCCGCGCCCAGGCACTCGCGCTGGCGCGACGGCTGGAAGCGGCGAACGTCGGCGACTACTTCGTCATGAGCTCGGGCGACCAGTCCAACGCCATCTCGCTGGGTCTGTTCAAGGACCCGGCCAACGCGCGCAAGCGCCGTGACGAGGTCACCACGGCCGGCTTTCCCGCGCAGATCCAGGAACGCACCGAGCAGGTGCCCGAATACTGGCTCGACCTGGTCGTCGCCGACGGTGCCCGCTTCGACTGGCAGGGCCGGGTCCGCACCGCGGGGATCGGGTCGCACAGCACGACCTGCTTCTAGGCGCGTCCGGCAGCGGCCCGTCCGCCAGTGGGGCGCGTCGGCGCCCTGCCTGCTAGACTTCATGCCTTCTCAAGGCCGGCATAGCTCAGTTGGTAGAGCAACTGATTTGTAATCAGTAGGTCGCGGGTTCGACTCCTGCTGCCGGCACCACCGCGCGCCAGCGCGCGCGGGCATCCCACCGGACGGACGAGGCCTTATGACCCAGCAGACAGTCAGCCTGATTGGCGTACCCACGGATATCGGCGCGGGCCATCGCGGCGCCTCGATGGGGCCGGAGGCGCTGCGTGTGGCCGGGCTGGGTGAGCGGCTGGTCGCGCGGGGCCTGAAGGTGGTCGATCGCGGCAACCTGCAGGGGCCGCTCAATCCCTGGCTGCCGCCGGACAACGGCTATCGGCACCTGGACGAGGTGGCGACCTGGAACATGGCCGTCCATACCGCGGTGCGCCAGGAGCTGCAGGCCGGCCGCATCCCGGTGATGCTCGGTGGCGACCATTGCCTGGCGATCGGCTCGATTTCCGCCGTCGCGGACTACTGCCGCGACCAGGGCAAGAAACTGCGCGTGCTGTGGCTGGACGCCCATGCCGACTTCAACACCTCCAACGCGACACCCTCGGGCAATATCCACGGCATGCCGGTCGCCTGCCTGTGCGGTAACGGTCCGGCCGAGCTCGTCGGCATCGGCAACCACACGCCCTCCACCACCCCGGACGTGTTCCGCCAGATCGGCATCCGCTCGGTCGACGATGGCGAGAAGAAGCTGGTGCGCGAGTACGGCATGAAGGTCTTCGACATGCGCCATATCGACGAGGTCGGCATGAAGCGCACGATGGAGGAGGCTCTGGCCGGCCTCGACGAGGACACCCACCTGCACGTCAGCTTCGACGTCGACTTCCTCGATCCGCCGATCGCCCCGGGTGTGGGCACCACCGTGAGCGGCGGTCCGACCTACCGCGAGGCGCAGTTGTGCATGGAGATGATCGCCGACACCGGCCGGCTGGCCTCGCTGGACATCGTCGAGCTCAACCCCGCCTATGACGTGCACAACCAGACCGGCGAACTGGCGGTGGAACTGGTCGAGTCGCTGTTCGGCAAATCCACGCTGATCCGCTGAGCGTCTTGGCGTCACTGCGGCAGAACCGCGCATACCGGCGCGATCCCTGAGCGCCTATCATCTCCCGGCTGGCGGCATGACATCGCCCAGCCCGCGTCCCCGCATCCTTTGAATCGAGCCATGAACCGAACCCGCGTCCTCACCGGCATCACCACCACCGGTACTCCGCATCTCGGCAATTACGCCGGCGCGATCCGCCCGGCGATCGCCGCGAGCCGGCGCGAGGACGTCGATGCGTTTTTCTTCATGGCCGACTACCACGCGCTGATCAAGAGCGACGATCCGGCACGCGTGGCGCGCTCCCGCCTGGAAATCGCGGCGAGCTGGCTGGCCTGCGGCCTCGATCCGGAGCGGGTGACCTTCTATCGCCAGTCGGACATCCCCGAGATTCCCGAGCTCACCTGGCTGCTGACCTGCGTCACCGCCAAGGGCCTGCTCAACCGCGCGCACGCCTATAAGGCGGCGGTCGACCGCAACGTCGAGACCGGCGAGGACCCGGACGCAGGCGTGACCGCGGGCCTGTACATGTACCCGGTGCTGATGGCCGCCGACATCCTCGCTTTCGACGCGCACAAGGTGCCGGTGGGCCGCGACCAGATCCAGCACCTGGAGATGGCGCGCGACATCGCGCAGCGCTTCAACCACATCTACGGCGAGGACTTCTTCGTGCTGCCGGAAGTGCAGATCGAGGAACAGGTCGCGACGCTGCCGGGCCTGGACGGGCGCAAGATGTCCAAGAGCTACGACAACACGATTCCGCTGTTCGCCGGCGGCGCCAGGGCGCTGCGCGAGGCGGTGATGCGCATCGTCACCGACTCGCGCCTGCCGGGCGAGCCGAAGGATCCGGAGAGCTCCTCGCTGTACACGCTCTACCGCGCCTTCGCCAGCGATACCGACGCCGCCGCGTTCCGCAGTGCGCTCGAATCAGGCCTGTCCTGGGGCGAGGCCAAGCAGGCGCTGTTCGATCTGCTCGAAGGCCAGATCGCGCCGATGCGCGAGCGCTACGACGCACTGATCGCGCAGCCGGCGCACATCGAGGCGATCCTGCAGGACGGCGCACGCAAGGCGCGCGCGATCGCCACGCCGAAGATGGCGCGCCTGCGCGATGCGGTGGGGCTGGGCAGCCACGTGGTGTCCGCCAGCGCCGCCGACGCATCCAGGCCGCGGGCAGAGAAGCCGCCGCGCCTGGCCAGCTTCCGCGACGAGGACGGCCGCTTCCGCTTCCGCCTGTTCGCCGGCGATGGCGAAGAGCTGTTGCTATCGCGCGCCTTCGACGATCCCAAGGCGGCCGGCGTGGCGCAGAAGCAGCTCAGACAGGCCGGCGGCGCCGTTGCCCTGCGGCCCACGGCTACCGGCGTCGTGCTCGAACTCGATGGCAGCGAAGTCGGCAGCACGCCCGCCTATGCCGACGAGGCGGCGCGCGACCAGGCGCTGGGCCGGCTGCGCGAGGCGATCGCGCAGCTCGCCGGCGCCGCCTGAGGGCCTGAAGATGCTTCGTTATCTCGCGCTGCTTTTGCTTGCGCCCTGGCTGCTTGTGCTCGGGTGGGCTTACTTCACTTACCCCAAGAGCCTGCCGCGCACCGCCGCGCGTCGCGCGTTCGACTGGCTCGCCCTGGTGCTGGCGGCCATCGCGGCAGTGGTGAGCGCCGGCTGGGGGTTCGAGGCCGCGCCGCCGCCGCAGGTCGACGCGTTCGGCCGCGCCAGCGGCGCGATCTGGCAGCAGGTGTTGCCGGCCCTGCTCGGCTACGGCGCCTGCGTGGCCGTGCTGGTGCTGGCGATGCTGCTCCGCTTTCTGCTGTGGCGCCCGGCGCGCCGATGAGGCTGCGATGACATCCGAAAAGCTGCACGCCCAACTGGCCCGCCTGTTCGAGCGGCATGAGGTGGAGCTGGAGCCGGACGAGGACTGGTTGCTGACCGACGGCGACTACCCCGCGTTGCGTGCGCACTGGCAGGACGCGTCCGCACCGGATCAGCCCGGCCGCCTGGACCTCGACCTGGTGCTGGAAGAGGACCGCCAGATCGAGCTCAGCTACGCCGGCAACGGCCAGGGCGAGGCGGGCTGGCGCGATGCGCTGGAGCGGTTCGCGCGCAGCGACCTGCCGGTGCTGCTGGCCGCCTGCTGGTACGTCACCGACGAGCGCAAGCTCGACCTGGCGCAATGGGCGATCGGCCTGCGTCAATGGGACGCCTTCATCGGTCGCCTGGCGGTGGAGGGCGCCGACATCGCCGTGCCGCCCGGCGTCGTGGCCAGCGTGGCCAATGCGCTGAAGGGCGAATCGCTCGCTCCCCACTTGCACTGTATCCGCTTGTTCCTGCGCCGTGCCGCCGACGGCACCGTGTCCACCGAGGTGCTGCTCGACAACGCGCCCTGGCCGGCCGCCGACCGCGCACTGGCGGGGCTGGCATGGCCCGCCAGTGCGCAGGCCTACGACGTGCGTAGCCTTATCGCGCTCGACGTGCACGACTACTGACCTCAGGCACCTCGCATGACCGCGTTCGCGGATGGGGCGGTCCTATTGCAGGACGCTGGCCGGGGCCGGCACTGGACGACCGCCAACGGCCAGGCTACCGGCTCACTCCCAACGATTGAGATGCGGGCCGAAGCGCTCGCGCTGCTTCTGGATCACGCAGAAGCGGTGCCCGGTCGGCGCCTGCATCACCCACCAGCGCTCCCGGACGAAGGCGATGGCGCGCGCGCCGAGCGCTTCCAGGCGTGCCACCTCCGCGTCTAGGTCATCGGTTTCGATGTCCAGGTGTACGCGGCTTTCGTGGGCAACCTTCTGTAGCAGGATGATCGGCTCGTCGTCGGCCGTGGCGAGCGCGGCATAGCGCCCGTCGCCGTCCTGGTCGGCATCCTCGACGGGCTTGCCCAGCGCGGCGCTCCAGAAGCGGGTGGCCGGCGCCAGGTCGTCGAGCTGGCAATCGAGCACGATGGTGCTGAGGCGGCTGTGGTGCATGGAAGGCCTCCGTTGAATTGGAGGCAGAGCGTGCGCCCGGTGGTGTGAAAAGGAAACGGAGCGCCGGGCGCTCCGTTTCCTTTTTCCTGATGATGGGCGTTCGCCGCCCATCGACCTGCGCAAGCCTCGCTCCGGCCCGGCCGGAGTGGTTGCGAGGTTCTTGTCGTTACTGCGGCAGCGCCAGATCGTCCAGCAACGCCTTGAGGAAGCGCGCCGCTTCGCCACCGGTGGCGGCGCGGTGATCGAAGGTCAGGCTGATCGGCATGCGGCGGTGCACTTCGATGCCGCCCATCACCGCGACCACGTCGTGGCTGAGCTTGCCGGCGCCCACGATCGCCACGCAAGGCGGCACCACCACGGGGGTGGCGTAGCGGCCGGCGAACATGCCGAAGTTGGACAGGCTGATGGTGTAGCCGGACAGCTCCGACGACGGGATCGTGCGGTCCTCGACCTGGCTGCGCAGGCGCTTGATCGCGGCGCGCACGCCGGCGCCGTCGAGCACGTCGGCGTTGCGCAGGGCCGGCACGAACAGGCCGTCGTCGGTGTCCACCGCGATGCCGATGTCGACGTGGCGGTGCATCGTGCGGGTGAGGTTCTTGCCGTCGAACCAGGCGTTGAGCGCCGGCACCGCCTTGCAGGCGGCCACGATGGAGCGGATCAGGCGCGCGGTGATGTCCTGCTTGCCGATCCAGGCGTGCAGGTCGGCGTCGTCGACCAGCGTGGTCGGCACGACCTGGGCGTGGGCCTCGGCCATCACGCGGGCCATGTTGCGACGCACACCCTTCAACTGCTCGGGCTGGCCGGTGGCCGGCTGCGACGGCGGCGCGGTGCGCACCGGCTTGCCGGCCAGCGACACCGGGCCGCGCTGCGGGGTGGGGCCGGGCTCGGGCAGTTCCGGTGCCAGGTGGCGGCCGGCCGAGGCTGGCACCGCACGCGCCGGAGTGCCGCCGAGCGGGGCGCTGCCGTTGGCGGCGGCGTCCTTGACGTCCTTCATGGTGACCACGCCGTCGGCGCCGGTGGGCTTGACGCGGGTGAGGTCGACCTTGAGTTTCTTCGCCAGCGCGCGCACGGCCGGCACGGCCTTGACGCCACCGATGCTGGCGGCCTGCTCGACGTGCACGGTGTTGCCGCTGACCATGGCGCCGACCACGGTGCCTTCGTCCTCGCGGTCCTTGCCGCCGGTCTCGACCTCGCCACCCTCGTCGGAGGCGACGACCTTGTGGCCGTCATCCGGCGCGGGGCTGCCGACGCTCTTCTTCGGGCCGTGATGGTGGCCGGTGGACTCGGCCTCGGCGCGCTGCTTGGCGTTCGGATCCGGCTCGAAGTCGGCCAGCGCGGCGCCGGTCTCGATCACGTCGCCCGCGGCGCCGTACAGCTTGGTCACCTTGCCGGTGTAGGGCGAGGGCACCTCGACCACCGCCTTGGCGGTTTCCATCGAGGCCAGCGGGGCGTCGAGCTTGATCGTGTCGCCGACCTTCACGTGCCATTCGACGATGGTCGCGTCGGGCAGGCCTTCGCCGAGGTCGGGGAGGTGGAACGTCTTGATGTCAGCCATGGGAGATCCGGGAATGGGAAATGGGGAATGGGGAATCGTAAGAGCGAGGTCGGGAAGGGCGCGCTTTGGCTCCTGCCATTCCCGATTTCCTATTGACGATTCCCGGCCGTCAATTCAGCTTGCCGCCAACGTGCGCTTGGCCGCTTCCACCACGCGCTCGGTGCTGGGCAGGTACTTCATTTCCAGGCGGAACAGCGGGATGTGCGTGTCGAAGCCGGTCACGCGCTCGACCGGCGCGAGCAGGTCGTACATGCATTCCTCGGCCAGGCGCGCGGCGATCTCGGCGCCGAAGCCGGCGGTCTTGGGCGCCTCGTGCACGATCACGCAGCGGCCGGTCTTGGCCACCGACTCGGCAATCGTGTCGAAGTCCAGCGGGGTCAGCGTGGCGACGTCGATCACTTCGGCGCTGATGCCCTCGGCGGCCAGCGCGTCGGCCGCTTCCAGGGTCTCCTTCACCTGCGCGCCCCAGGTCACCAGGGTCACGTCGGTGCCGTCGCGCAGCACGAAGCACACGTCCAGCGGCAGCGCCTCGCCGTCGTCCGGTACCTCTTCCTTGTACTGGCGGTAGATGCGCTTGGGCTCGAAGAACATCACCGGATCCGGATCGCGGATCGCCGCCAGCAGCAGGCCGTAGGCGCGCGCCGGCGAGGAGGGCAGCACCACGCGCAGGCCCGGGATGTTGGTGAACAGGTGCTCGTTCGCCTCGGAATGATGCTCCGGCGCGCGGATGCCGCCGCCCCACGGGGCGCGCCACACCGCCGGCACGGTGATGCGGCCGCGGGTGCGGTTGCGCAGGCGCGCGGCGTGGCAGGCGATCTGCTCCATCATCGGGTAGATGAAGCCCTCGAACTGCGCCTCGGCGACCGGCTTCATGCCTTGGGCGGCCATGCCGACGGTGACGCCGGCGATGGTGGTTTCGTCCAGCGGCGTGTCGAGCACGCGCAGCTCGCCGAACTTCTCCTGCAGGCCCTGGGTGGCGCGGAATACGCCGCCGTTGACGCCCACGTCCTCACCCAGCACCACGACCGATTCGTCGTGCGCCATCTCGTAGGCGAGTGCCTGGGTGACTGCTTCGATAAGGGTGATCTGTGCCATGACTTAGTGCGCCTTGTTTTCCAGCGAGAGCGCGAGGTCGCGCTGCTTTTCCAGGTCGGCGGGAATTTCCGCGAAGGTGTAGTCGAACATCGCGCTGACCGGCTGGGTCTTGGTCTCGAGGTAGGCATTGACCTCGTTGTCCATCCAGTCGTCGCACTCGGCCTTCCAGGCCTCTTCCTTCTTGTCGTCCCACACCTTCCTGGCCACCAGCCAGTTCTTCAGGCGCTTGACCGGGTCCTTCGCCCAGGCGTCCTTGACCTCCTGCTCGCCGCGGTAGCGGCGCGCGTCGTCGGCGGTGGTGTGGTCGCCCAGGCGGTAGGTGACCGCCTCGATGACGCTGCCGCCTTCGCCGTTGCGGGCGCGCTCGAGCGCGTCCTCCATCGCCTTGCGCACCGCGATGATGTCGTTGCCGTCGACCTGGATGCAGTACAGGCCCGCGGCGATGCCCTTCTGCGCGAGCGTCGGCGCGCCGGACTGGATCTTGCGCGGCACCGAGATCGCCCACTGGTTATTCACGATGACGGCGACCATCGGCAGGTTCTGCGCGCCGGCGATGTTGATCGCGCCGTAGAAGTCGCCCTTGGACGAACCGCCGTCGCCGATGGTGCACACCGCCACCCGCTTCTCGCCGCGGATCTTGAAGGCGAGCGCGGAACCGGCCGCATGCAGGCACTGCGTGGCGATCGGCACCGACCAGGCGAAATCGTGGCGCGCCGGCTCGTTCTGGTAGTCGTTGCCGCGCTCGTCGCCGCCCCAGTACATGTAGACCTCGCGCGGCTGCACGCCGCGGTAGAGCTGCGCGCCGTATTCGCGGTAGCTCGGCGCCAGCACGTCCTCGGGCTTCATGGCACTGCCGATGCCCACGTGCGCGGCCTCGTGGCCCAGGCAGGAGGCGTAGGTGCCGAGCTTGCCGGTGCGCTGCAGCGCGATCGACTTGGCGTCGAACACGCGGGTGGAGAGCATCAGCTTGTACAGCTCGACCATCTGGTCGAGGTCCTGCGCGAACGCAGGCAGATCGTCACGCACCTGCTTGCCCTCGGCGTCGAGGTATTGCAGATACTCGATTTCAAACTTGGCGGCGATGGACACGACTCGCTCCCGTGAAGGTGGAGTGGAGATGGGATACGTTGGGGGAGGCGGCGGCCCATCCAGTGGGGCCAGGCACGCGCAAACGGCCCGAAAAGACCGCCTTTGATAGCAGGCGCGCGTGTTGCGCTGCAAGGTACGGTGCAACATGCGCGGGCGTGTGGAAGGTCCGGCGAGGCGCCGCGCAAGGGCCTGGATCGCCCACTCCTGCAGCGTTCCCGCAGGGAGTGCCCTTGGGCGCGACCTGAGGCCCGCGGTCGCGCCCAAGGGCGCTCCTACGGCAGACAGCTGCTGTCGCATCCGTGGGGACCGCCGCTGCGCTTGTCCTGGATCAGGAGCGCCTGCGAAACACCCCCGTTACCATGGCCGCCTGGATCGGAAGGGACGAAAAGCACTCCATGGGCGACAACCAGCGCGATCTCGAAACCGGCATCGAGACGGACCTCAACGGCAAGATGACCTACGGCGGCTACCTGCAGCTGGGCACGCTGCTGTCCGCGCAGCGGCCACTCACCAGCCACCACGATGAAATGTTGTTCATCGTGCAGCATCATGTCTCGGAGCTGTGGATGAAGTTGATCATCCACGAGCTGAAGGCGGCGATCGACGACCTGCGCCGGGACGACGTGGACGCCTGCCTGAAGGTGCTGGCCCGCGTGAAGCAGGTGCAACGCCAGTTGTTCGAGCAGTGGGCGGTGCTGGAGACGCTCACGCCCGCCGAATACCTGGAATTCCGCGACATGCTGGGGCCCTCCTCGGGCTTCCAGTCGCTGCAGTACCGCCTGATCGAGTTCGCGCTGGGCAACAAGCACGCCGACATGCTGGCGGTGTTCGCCTACGACCCGGCCGCGCAGGCGCAACTGCGCGAAGTGCTGGAGGCGCCCAGCCTGTACGACGAGTTCCTGCGCTACCTGGCCCGGCGTGGCCACGCGATACCGGCTGGCGTGGTCGAGCGCGACTGGAGCCGGCCCTACCAGCGCAACGAGGCGCTGCTGCCGGTGCTCAAGCGGATCTACGAGCAGCGCGGCGAGTTCTGGCCGGAGTACCACCTGTGCGAGCAACTGGTGGACGTGGAGGAAAGCTTCCAGCTCTGGCGATTCCGCCATATGAAGACCGTGGAGCGGATCATCGGGCACCGGCGGGGCACCGGTGGCTCCTCGGGTGTGTCGTTCCTGAAGAAGGCGCTGGAGCTGGAGTTCTTCCCGGAGCTGCTGGACGTGCGCACGGTTCTGGGTACGTGAGATACCTGTAGGAGCGCACCCTGTGCGCGACCGTGATGCGTGGCGGTCGCGCACGGGTGCGCTCCTACCGTAAAGCCGCCATTGACGTGGCGCCCTCGCGCCGGTTACACGTCACCGGTTGGCGCGCGCCTGGCGCGTCCCTCCACGCCAAGGGGAATCCATGACCCAGACCGCCGAAACCACGCCGGCCGCGGCGCCCGACTATCCGCAGTTGCTCGGCCATCCGCGTCCGCTGTGGATGCTCTTCATGACCGAGTTCTGGGAGCGCTTCGCCTACTACAGCGTGAGCTGGGCGCTGGTGCTCTACATCGTGGCGCAGTTCTTCAACGGCGATCCGTCGGGGCAGGGCTGGGCCGCCGGCATCTATGGCGCCTACACCGCGCTGATCTACGCGGCCTCGATCTTCGGCGGCTACGTGGCCGACCGCGTGATCGGCTACCAGCGCTCGATCCTGCTGGGCGCGGCGGTGATGGCCGCCGGCCTGTTCACGCTGCTGGTGCCGAGCAAGCCGCTGATGATGCTCGGCCTGGCGTTGGTGATCGCCGGCGACGGGCTGTTCAAACCGAACATCTCGACCATGGTGGGCCAGCTTTATGGCCGCGACGATCCGCGACGCGACCGCGGCTTCACCCTGTTCTACATGGGTATCAACGCCGGCGCCTTCGTCGCGCCGCTGCTGACCGGCTGGATGGCGGCCCATTTCACCGACACACCGATGCAGCAGAACTACCGCATCGTGTTCGGTGCCGCCGGCGTGGGCATGCTGCTGAGCTTCCTGTGGTTCTGGTTCGGCCGCCGTGGCCTCAAGGGCGTGGGCCGTCCCCTGGCGGGCATGGAAAACCGCCTGCGTGTGCTGTGGGTGCTGATTGGCACCGCGGTGGCCGTACCGCTGATCTACGCACTGCTGGCCTACGTCGGCGCCGAGGGTCTGCAGTGGCTGCTGGGCGTGCTGTTCATCGGCGTGGCGGCCGCGTTGATCGTCGAGGCGATGCGCCATGACCGGGTGCAGTTGCACCGGGTGATCGCCATGCTGATCGTGTTCGTCTTCAGCGTGGTGTTCTGGACGTTCTACTTCCAGTTCGGTACCTCGCTCAACTTCCTGGCCGAGAACTGGGTCGATCGCGAGATGTTCGGTGGTTGGGTGTTCCCGGTCGGCTGGTTCCAGTCGGTGACGCCGCTGGCGATCCTCACCTTCGCGCCGCTGCTGACGGTGGTGTGGGCGCTGCTGTCGCGTCGCAACGCCGAGCCGTCGATCCCGCGCAAGTTCAGCTTCGGCCTGATCTTCAACGGGCTGGGCTTCGTCGTGCTGGTGTACGCGCTCAAGGAGCTGCTCGGGCCGACCGGCCTGATCCCGTTCTGGCCGCTGGTGCTGTGCTACGTGATGCAGACGCTGGGCGAGCTGTGCCTGTCGCCGATCGGCCTGTCGATGGTGACCAAGCTCGCGCCGCCGCGGTTCGTCGGCCTGGCGATGGGCGGCTGGTTCCTGTCGCTGGCGGCCGGTGGCGATTTTTCCGGTCTGGTGGCCCGCTCGATCAGCGGCGAAAGCGGCATGACCGTCGCCTCCGCGCTGTCCGGCTTTACCTTCTGCTTCTGGGTGCTGGTCGGCTCGGGCGTGCTGCTGCTGCTGATCTCGCCGCCGATCAACAGGCTGATGCACGGCATCAAGTAACCACCCAACCGAGCCTTCCCCCGTCCCACGGGGGAAGGTGCCGACAGGCGGATGGGGGAAGCCTTGCCGGGTACCTCGGTAAAAATACGCACTCCGGGCACCTTCCCCCGCGAGCGGGGGAAGGATCAGCGACTTTCCGGCGGCATCAATTTGTCCAGGATGCGCTCGAGCCAGCTCTGTTCCTCGGCATCGAGTTTCTCCAGCAGCTCACGCTCGCGCGCCCGCGCCATCGGCGCCACCTGGTCGTGGATCGCCCAGCCGGCCTCGCTGAGATTCAGCACCGAGCGGCGCTTGTCGCCGTCATGGGTGGCCCGGTCCACGCGCCCGGCCTCGACCAGCCGCGCCAGCGCGCGACTTACCGCCACCTTGTCCATCGCCGTGCGCTCGGCCACCTCGCGCGCCGACAAGCCGTCGAAGCGCGCCAGCACGGCCATCACCCGCCACTCGGTGACCCCCAGGTCGAACCGCCGCTGGTAATCGTCGGCGATCGCCTGGCTGACCGTGTTGGACACGATCGACAGCTGGTAGGGCAGGAAGCGCTCCAGTTCGAGCGGTGCGTGCTCGGCCGGCGGGCGGACGGGTTGGCGCTTGGCTGGCACGGCAGCGCGGCTCCTTGCAAATGGTTTCATATGTAACTATAACGAAGATCTAGCCGGTTTCTTCGTGGCCCCCGCGCAAGCTCGTGGGCGTGGCCGCACCGCCCACTTTACGTCTTCGCCATTTGAGGAGAGCGCCATGAACGCCCAACCGAACCTCGGCATGCAGGTCACCACCTTCGAGAACCCGATGGGCATCGACGGCTTCGAGTTCGTCGAGTTCGCCGCGCCGGCCGGCCACGGCGGCGAGCTGCACGAGCTGTTCCGCAAGATGGGCTTCACCGCGGTGCTCAAGCACAAGACCCGCGCGATCACCGTGTACCGCCAGAACGGCGTGAACTTCCTGGTCAACGAGGATCCGGACTCCTTCGCCGCCGACTTCGCTGCCAAGCACGGCCCCTGCGCCTGCGGCTTCGCCATCCGCTTCAAGATGCCCGCCGACGAGGTGTGCCAGAAGGTGCTTGGCAACGGTGGCGAGGCGGTCGATCACAAGGCCGCCAGCAAGGCGGTGAACGCGCCGGTGGTCAAGGGCATCGGCGACTGCATGCTGTACCTGGTCGACCGCTACGGCGCCAAGGGCGACGTCTACGATGGCGACTACGAAGCCGTGCCGGGCGCCGAGCAGAATCCGAAGGGCTTTGGCCTGACCTTCATCGACCACCTCACGCACAACCTCTACTTCGGCAACATGCAGAAGTGGTCGGACTACTACGAGCGGCTTTTCAACTTCCGCGAGATCCGCTACTTCGACATCAAGGGCGCCAAGACGGGGCTGGTGTCGAAGGCGATGACCGCGCCGGACGGCATCGTGCGCATCCCGCTCAACGAGTCGAACGATCCGAAGAGCCAGATCAACGAATACCTGGACGCCTACCACGGCGAGGGCATCCAGCACATCGCCTGCTTCACCGACGACATCTACGAGACGGTGGAGAAGATGCGCGAGCAGGGCGTGGAATTCCTCGACACGCCCGACACCTATTTCGACGTGATCGACATGCGCATCCCCAACCACGGCGAGGACGTGCCGCGGCTGGCGAAGAACAAGATCCTGATCGACGCCGATCCGGAAACCAAGCAGCGCAAGCTGCTGCAGATCTTCACGCAGAACAACATCGGGCCGATCTTCTTCGAGATCATCCAGCGCAAGGGCAACGAAGGCTTCGGCGAGGGCAACTTCCAGGCGCTGTTCGAGAGCATCGAGCGGGATCAGATGAAGCGCGGCGTGCTTTGAGCATCGCGGCCCTCCGACTCCGCCGCTGCGCGGCTACGCTCAGGGCGAACGGCTGAAAAAAACGGGACTTTACGAAACACACAGGACCCTACAAAAAAACACCGGCCGCACTGAGCGTAGGCCCGAAGGGCCGAAGTCGAAGGGCAGTTCCCAAACGGAAAAGTGCTTCAAAAAAGCCGTTCGCCCTGAGCGTAGGCCTGAAGGGCCGGAGTCGAAGGGCAGTTCTCAAGCGGAAAAAGTGCTTCAAAAAATTCGTTCGCACTGAGCGTAGGCCCGAAGGGCCGAAGTCGAAGGGCGGTTCCCAAACGGAAAAGTGCTTCAAAAAAACCGTTCGCCCTGAGCGTAGGCCTGAAGGGCCGGGGTCGAAGGGCAGTCCACAAGAAAACGAGGTGGGGAAATGGATTTCACCCTCTACATCCTCCAATGTGCCGACGGCAGCCTGTACATCGGCCACACCGACGATCTGGACCGGCGCATGGAACAGCACGACCAGGGCGTAGGTTGCCGGTACACCGCCTCCCGCCGCCCGGTGAAGCCGGTCCACACGGAAGCCTTCGAAACACGCTACGAAGCCCTGACCATGGAGCGCAAGCTCAAGGGTTGGAGCCACGCAAAGAAGTTGGCGTACATCGCCAGTGACTGGAGCGCGGTTGGCGCTTTGGCCAAAGGCAAGCACGAGCATCAACGTGTGCGGGAGGGCGCTTCGACTCCGCTCGCTGCGCGAGCTACGCTCAGCGCGAACGGTGAGGGGGAAGCCATCACGCGTCAGACCAGACAGGAAAGCGACGCATGAACTACCAATCCGGCTTCGGCAACGAATTCGCCACCGAGGCGATTCCCGGCACCCTTCCCGAGGGGCAGAACTCGCCCCAGCGCGTGGCCCATGGCCTCTACGCCGAGCAGCTCTCCGGCACCGCCTTCACTGCCCCGCGCCACGCCAACCGCCGCAGCTGGCTCTATCGCATCCGCCCGGCGGCGGTGCATGAGCCGTTCGAGCCGCTGGCGCACGAGCGCTTCCACAACCGCTTCGACGAGGCCCCGGCCACACCCAACCAGTTGCGCTGGGATCCGCTGCCGATGCCGTCGCAGCCCGCCGACTTCATCGGCGGCCTGGTCACCATCGCCGGCAACGGGGGGGCCGCCGAGCAGGCGGGCATTGGCATCCACCTGTACGCGGCCAACCGCTCGATGGAGGGTCGCTTCTTCTACGACGCCGACGGCGAGCTGCTGATCGTGCCGCAGCAGGGCCGCCTGCGCCTGGCCACCGAGCTGGGCGTCATCGACCTGGAGCCGCAGGAGATCGCGGTGATCCCGCGCGGCGTGCGTTTCCGCGTGGAGTTGCCCGACGGCGAAGCGCGCGGTTACGTCTGCGAGAACTTCGGCGCATTCCTGCGCTTGCCGGATCTGGGTCCGATCGGCTCCAACGGCCTGGCCAACGCGCGCGATTTCCTCACCCCCTGCGCCGCCTACGAAGACGTCGAGGGCGACTTCCGCCTCATCGCCAAGTTTCAGGGCGCGCTGTGGCAGGCGAAGATCGGCCACTCGCCGCTGGATGTGGTCGGCTGGCACGGCAACTACGCGCCCTACAAGTACGACCTGCGCCGCTTCAACACGATCGGCTCGATCAGCTACGACCATCCGGACCCGTCGATCTTCACCGTGCTGACCTCCGCCAGCGACACGCCCGGCACGGCCAACATGGATTTCGCGATCTTCCCGCCGCGCTGGCTGGTCGCGCAGCACACCTTCCGTCCGCCGTGGTTCCACCGCAACGTGGCGAGCGAGTTCATGGGCCTGATCACCGGCGTGTACGACGCCAAGGCCGAGGGCTTCGTCCCCGGCGGCGCCAGCCTGCACAACTGCATGAGCGGCCACGGCCCGGACGCGGCGACGTTCGAGAAGGCGTCCAACGCCGACCTGTCCAAGCCCGACGTCATCAGCGGCACCATGGCTTTCATGTTCGAGACCCGCAAGGTGATCCGCCCGACACGCCAGGCGCTGGAATCGCCGCAGTTGCAGAAGAACTACTACGAGTGCTGGCAGGGCATTGCGAAGCACTTCGAGCCGGAAGGCCGTTGATGCGCCGGCTCGCGGCGCCAGCCTGCGCGCTGCTGCTTGCCGCCTGCGGCAGCGGCGAGCAGGCCAGCGCCCCGGCGCCCGCGACCGTGGCCAGCGTGCCCGCCGCGCCCGCGACCGTTGGACTGGCAGAAACCGACCCCGACGGCCTGGCCCGCTACGACGGCTACGGCGATCTCCGCTTCGGCATGGACGAAAGCGCCTTCGCTGCCGCCTGGCAGGGTGAACTCGAGCGCCTCGGCCCGCCGGACGCGGCGTGCTACTACCAGACGCCGAAGTGGGTGAAGACACCCTCCGAGTTCGCCTTCATGTTCGAAGGCGGCCACTTCGTGCGCTACGACGTGGGCACCGCGAAAGAGACCGCGCCCGGTGGCGGCAAGGTCGGCATGCGCGCGGAACAGATCCAGGCGCTGTACGGTGCGCGGGCCGGCGAGTCACCGCACAAGTACGTGGCCGGCGCCAGGGTCTGGCGCGTGACCGCGCCGCAGGGCGAGGGCGTGCTGGTCTTCGAGACCGACGCGCAGGGCAGGGTGACCCGCTGGCGCGCCGGCGTGCCGCCGCAGATCGATTACGTGGAAGGCTGTGGTTAATTTCAATCCGGAGTTCTCATGAAACTGGCAAGTCTCAAGGAAGGCGGCCGCGACGGCACGCTGATCGTGGTCAGCCGTGATCTCACGCAGGCGGTCACCGCCACCCACATCGCGCCGACGCTGCAGGCGGCGCTGGACGACTGGTCGAATGCGGCGCCACGCCTGAACACGCTGGCGGAGTCGTTGAACGCCGGCCAGGTCGTCGGCGCGTTCGCCCTGGACATGGCCGACCTGGCCGCGCCGCTGCCGCGCGCCTACGAATTCGTCGATGGTTCGGCCTACCTGCCGCACGTCGAGCGCGTGCGCCGCGCGCGCGGCGCCGAGGTGCCGGCGAGCTTCTACACCGACCCGCTGATGTACCAGGCCACCAGCGCCGGCTTCCTCGGTCCGCGCGACCCGGTCGTGGTGCCGAGCGAGGAGTTCGGCATCGACCTGGAGGCCGAGGTGATCGTGGTCACCGACGACGTGCCGATGGGCACCACGCCCGCGCAGGCATCCGAACACATCCAGCTGGTCGGCCTGATCAACGACGTATCGCTGCGCGGGCTGATCCCCGGCGAGCTGGCCAAGGGTTTCGGCTTCCTGCAGAGCAAGCCGCGCTCGGCGCTTTCCCCCGTGCTGGTCACGCCCGACGAGCTGGGCGAGGCATGGAAGGACGACAAGCTGCACCTGCCCATGCGCACCTGGCTCAACGGCCAGTGGTTCGGTGAGGCCGAGTGCGGCGTGGACATGCAGTTCAGCTTCTCCCAGCTGGTCGCCCACGTGGCCAAAACCCGCCCGCTGACCGCCGGCACGATCGTCGGTTCGGGCACCATCGCCAACCAGGACACCAGCAAGGGGGCCTCGTGCCTGGCCGAGCAGCGCACCGTCGAAACCCTGCGCGACGGCAAGCCGAGCACGCCGTTCATGAAGTTCGGCGACACCCTGCGCATCGAGATCACCGATGCGCAGGGCACCTCGATCTTCGGCGCCATCGAACAAACCATCACGCCGCTGAAGGCATGATCGGTTCCGCCCTGGCGCACAGGCGCCTGGGCGGTCCTGGCCTGCCGGCCGTCGTTCACAGAAGGAGCCTGCCGATGCCGCACCCATTGCCTGCCCTTGCCGCTGTCGTGGCCGCGCCGCTGCTCGGCCTGGCGGTACACGCCGCCTCGACGCACGCCTCCGGCCATGCGCCGGCCGCCCGCGCGGCGAACCTGCCGAACAACCTGTGCGCCTCCTGCCATGGCGGCGGGAGGGTGGCGTCGCTTGGTGGCGATGCGATCGAGGTGCGCGACCTGATGGCTGCACGCACCTACCTGCAGCGCGCGCCGCAGGGTTAGGCGCCCCGCAAGGCGTCCCCCATCCGCCCTCCGGGCACCTTCCCCCGCAGGCGGGGGAAGGAACGTTGTCGCGCCGGGCCTTCTCCCCGTTCCACGTGTCGGGCGGGTTCCTGGCTGATGCTGCGGTTAGCAGCCTTCCCCCGTCCCACGGGGCAAGGTGCCGACAGGCGGACGAGGGAGGCCTTGCGTGTCACCCGCCCGCGACCTTCTGTCCCACCCGCCCCGCGCGCGCCTTGACCCGGATCAAGAGCCCTCCGCACCACCCCGGCACACTGGCCCCATGAACCACGCCATTGCCGCTCCCGCCTTCGATCCGGCGCTGATCGCCCGCTACGACACCGCCGGCCCCCGCTACACCAGCTACCCGACCGCGCCGCAGTTCCACACGCGCTTCGGTGAGGCAGCGCTGCGCGAGGCGATCCGCCAGTCCAACGAGGAACCGATCCCGCGCCCGCTGTCGCTGTACGTGCACGTGCCCTTCTGCATGAGCCCGTGTTTCTACTGCGGCTGCAACCGCGTGATCACCCGCGAGATCGCCAAGGCCGACCGCTACCTCGAACGCCTCTACCGCGAGGTCGAGTTGACCGCGCCGCTGTTCGACCGCGACCGCCCGGTCCGCCAGCTGCACTTCGGCGGCGGCACGCCCAACTTCCTCGACCTGCCGCGCATGCGCGAGCTGATGGAATCGCTGGCGCGCCACTTCAGCTTCAGCAGCGAGCGCTCGCGCGAGTTCGGCATCGAGATCGACCCGCGCTTCGCCGACGGCGGCTACATGCGCGGCCTGGGCGAGATGGGCTTCAACCGTCTCTCGGTCGGCATCCAGGACTTCGATCCGGCCGTGCAGCAGGCGGTCAACCGCATCCAGAGCGTGGAACAGACGCGCGAGGTGATCGAGGTCGCCCGCGCATCGGGCTTCGTCTCGGCCAGCGTCGACCTGATCTACGGGCTGCCCAAACAGAACCTGGACGGCTTCGACCGCACGCTCACCGAAGTGATCGCGCTGGAGCCCGACCGCGTCGCGGTCTACGGCTACGCGCACCTGCCGGACCTGTTCAAGGCGCAGAAGCACATCGACGCCGACGATCTGCCCGACCCGGCCACGCGCCTGGCGTTGTTCGGCCGCGCGCTGGAGCGGCTCTCCGCCGCCGGCTACGTCTATGTCGGCATGGACCACTTCGCCCGCTACGACGACGAACTGGCGCGCGCCCAGCGCGAAGGCAGCCTGCAGCGCAACTTCCAGGGCTATTCCACCCATGGCGACTGCGACATCGTCGGCCTCGGCGTGAGCGCCATCGGTCGCGTGGGCGACACCTACAGCCAGAACGCGCGCGACCTGACCGGCTATTACGCCGCGCTGGACGCCGGCCGCCTGCCGATCGCCCGCGGCCTGCAACTGGATGAGGACGACGTCATCCGCCGCGCGCTGATCGGCGAGCTGATGTGCCACGGCGAGGTCGACATGCGTCTGTTCGGCGCGCGCCACCGGCTGCTGTTCGACGAATACTTCGCCGCCGAGCTGGCGCGCCTGCGCGTGCTGGCCGACGACGGTCTGGTGACGCTGGAAGGGTGCATGATCCGGGTGACCGCACGAGGGCGGCTGTTGCTGCGTAGCATCGCGATGTGTTTCGATGCCTACCTGCATGCCGAGGAAGCGCCGCGCCGCTTCTCGCGCACGATCTGACCGGCCACAAGGCGTTGCTGATGCGTTTGGAAAACCAGGCGGGCCGCCTGCCTGAACCACCCAGCCCGATCGCCGACGACGGCGACGAGGCCCACTTCTGCCGTACCTGCGCGTTCGCCGGCGCCTGCCAGGCGGTGGGCTACGGCAAGCTCGAGCTTCGCGAACTGCATTGCCTGGTCGAGCACGTCGGGCCGTTCCGCGCGGGCGAGTACGTGTTCCGCACCGGCAACCCGTTCCGCGCGATCTTCGCGGTGCGCTCGGGCACGGTGAAGACCAGCATGGTCGACAAGGAAGGCCGCGAGCAGGTGCTCGGCTTCTACCTGCCCGGCGAAGTGATCGGCCTGAACGCGATCTACCCCGAGCACTTCCCGTGCGACGCGATCGCGCTGGAGACCTCCTACTTCTGCCGCTTCTCGTTCCCGGCGATGAGCGCGCTGGCCGCGCGCATGCCGGCGGTGCAGAGCCACCTGTTCCGGCTGCTCAGCAAGGAGCTGGGCTCGGCCAGCCTGCTGGCCGGCGACCACAGCGCCGACGAGCGCATGGCCGCGTTCCTCACCGACCTGGGCCAGCGTTACGCCGCGCGTGGTTTCTCCGGCACGCAGTTCCAGCTCAGCATGTCGCGCGGCGACATCGCCAACTACCTGCGGCTGGCCGCCGAGACGGTCAGCCGCGTGCTGAGCCGCTTCCGCGCGCAGAACCTGATCCAGGTGGAAGGGCGCCAGCTGCTGATCCTGGACCCGGCCGGCCTGCACCATATCGGCCGCAGCCTGCTGCCGGACTGACCCGCTGGCTTGCCCGCCGCCGGCGGTGCTGCCGGGCCTGTGGCTGGTCGCCAGCCTGCGCGCTCGCGGGCGCGATCCGGGGAAGGTGGATTTAGTGCCGTGTGGGGTCCGAGCTTCCCCGCAAGGTATCCCCCATCCGCCCTTCGGGCACCTTCCCCCGTGGAACGGGGGAAGGATCAAGATGCCGCCGCCCGGATATCACCTGCCGAGCCTTCCCCCGCGCGCGGGGGAAGGTGCCCGAAGGGCGGATCGGGGAAGCCCTGCGGGGAAACCCGGCCTCAGTCCAGCCGGATGGGCTCGCCCATCCCCGGCATCTGCCAATCCACGCCCAGCCCCGTCAGCGCCTCGCCCATGCCGCGCATGCCCCGGTCGTACTCGCCGTGCACCAGGAACACCCGCCGCCGTGGCGCGCGCCCCAGCCAGTCCAGCAGGTCGGGGCGGCCGGCGTGGGCGGAGAAGCCGTTGATCGTCCACACCTGCGCGCGTACCGGGATCTCCTGGTTGAGCACCCGCACGCTGGCGGCGCCGTCGATGATCCGCCGCGCCAGCGTGCCCTGTGCGGCGTAGCCGACGAACACCACGCTGCTGCGCTCGCGCCACAGGTTGTGCTTCAGGTGATGGCGCACGCGCCCGCCGGTGCACATGCCCGAGCCGGCCAGGATGATCGCGCCGCCGTCGATCGCGTTGATCGCCATCGATTCCTGCGTGCTGCGGGTGAAATGCAGGCCGGGCATCGCGAACGGGTCGCCGTGCTGCAACACCTGAAGGAACTGCGCGTCGAAACATTCCGGGTGGCGTCGGTAGATCTCGGTGGCGGAGATCGCCATCGGCGAATCGAGGAACACCCGCACGTGCGGTGGAACCTGACCGTCGCGCAGGCCCAGGTGCAGGTAATAGAGGATCTCCTGCGTGCGCTCCAGCGCGAAGGTGGGAATCACCACGTTGCCCCGCCGCCCCACCGTCTCGCGGATCGCCTGGTACAGCTCGACCACCGAGTCGGGCACCGAGCGGTGCGGACGGTCGCCATAGGTGCATTCCATCGCCACGTAGTCCGCCGCCGGCGCGGGGACCGGGTCGCGCAGCAGTGGCCGGCCCGGGTTGCCCAGGTCGCCGGAGAACAGCATCGTGCGCTGCCCGGCACCCTCGCCCAGGGTCAGCAGCACTTGCGCCGACCCCAGGATGTGCCCGGCGTCGAAGAAGCGCGCGCGGATCCCGGGAGCCACGTCGATGTCATGCCCGTAGCCCAGCCCCGGTTCGAAGAAGTCGATCGCGTGCAGCGCGTCGTCGATGGTGTACAGCGGCTCTACCGCCTCCTCGCCGCGGCGGTCGCTGCGTGCCGCGCGGCGGGCGTCCTCCTCCTGCAGGCCGGCGGCGTCAAGCAGGACCAGCCGCGCCAGCTCGCGGGTGGCCGAGGTGGCCAGGATGCGCCCGCGGAAACCTTGCCGCACCAGCCGCGGGATGCGCCCGCAGTGATCCAGGTGCGCATGGGTGAGCAGCAAGGCGTCGATGGTGGCCGGATCGAAGCCGAATGGCTCGGCGTTGGCCTGTTCGGCCGCGCGGTCGCCCTGGAACATGCCGCAATCGACCAGCACGCGGCGGCCGTTGCATTCGATCAGGTGGCACGAACCGGTGACCTGCTTGGCGGCACCGTGGCAGCTGTAGACGAGCATCGCATCGCTCCGTGGCAGTGGGGAAACTCTCGCACGGTGCGCGCGGGCGCGCTTGACCGCCGTCAAGACGGTGCGCGCCACGCGCCGCACACTGGCGCGGTCGTAAAACCGGCCAGTCGCCGTAAGTTCCCCGTAAGCCGCCGCCGTTTCCATAGCCATCGACGGCACTCCCGCCGCCGACGGAGCCAAGCCATGAACCGCAAGACCCTCCTCCCCCTGATCGCCTCCCTCGCCGTGCTGCCCGGCGTTCTGCTCGCCTCGCCCAAGTGCACCGACGCCCCGCGCGCGAAGTGGATGACCGAGGCGGCCATGAAACAGAAGATTCTCGACCAGGGCTATGCCATCGACATCTTCAAGGTCTCGGGCAACTGCTACGAGATCTACGGCAAGACGCGCGAGGGCAAGAAGGTCGAGATCTACTTCGACCCCACCGACGGCCGCATCGTCAAGCAGCGCGGCGGCTGAGCCGCGGAGGAAAGCCATGAACGCCATCGCCAAGACCGGCGCCGCCGGGCGCGACACGAAGGACATCGACACCGTCAAGGTCTGGGACCCGCTGGTACGCGTGTTCCACTGGTCGCTGGCGGCGCTGTTCCTGGGCAACTTCCTCACCGAGGAGGGCGACGCACTGCATCGCTGGATGGGCTACGCGGTGCTCGCCCTGATCGGCATCCGCCTGGTGTGGGGCTTCGTCGGCACCCGCCACGCGCGCTTCGCCGACTGGGTGCCGCGGCCAGGCCAGGTGCGCACCTACCTGCGCGAGCGCCTGGCCGGGCGCTCGCGGCGGCGGCTGGGGCACAACCCCGCTGCCGCGGTGATGATCCTGGCCTTGCTCGCTGGCGTGTCCCTGGTCGGGCTCACCGGCTGGCTGCAGACCACCGACGCGTTCTTCGGCGCCGAGTGGCTGGAGGAAGTGCACGAAGCACTTGCCTACGGCGTGCTCGCACTGGTCGGCCTGCATGTGCTGGCGGCCATCGGCGAGAGCATCCACTACCGCGAGAACCTGGTGCGCGCGATGGTCACCGGGCGCAAGCGCAGGCTGGACTAAAGGCGCGTGCGCATCCTGCTGGCCGAGGACGACCTGGCGCTGGGCCGCGCGCTCGCCGACGGCCTGCGCCAGCTCGGCTACGCGGTCGACTGGATCACCGACGGCGCGCAGGCGGCCGCGGCGCTGGCGGACACCGCCTACGCCGCGGCCGTGCTGGACTGGAACCTGCCGCGCAGCAGCGGCCCGGCGATCATCGCCGCGCTGCGCCGACGCAAGGACGCCACGCCGGTGCTGCTGCTCACCGCCCGCGACGCGCTGGCCGACCGCGTCGCCGGGCTGGATGCCGGCGCCGACGACTACGTGGTCAAGCCGGTGCACCTGGACGAGCTGGCCGCCCGCCTGCGCGCGCTGCTGCGCCGCGCCGATGGGCAGCCCGAGCCGGTGATCCGCGTCGGCGCGCTGGAGCTGGACCCCGCCGCGCACCGCGCCACCTTGGCCGGCGTGCCGCTGGAACTGACCGCGCGCGAGTTCGCCATGCTCGAGCTGCTCGCCCGCCACCCCGGCCGCGCCTACTCCCGCGCGCAACTGGAAGAGGCGCTCTACGACTGGGGCCGCGAGGTCGCCAGCAACGCGGTGGAAGTGCACGTCCACCGCCTGCGGCACAAGCTCGGCGCCGACTGGATCCGCACCCTGCGCGGCATCGGCTACGCGCTCGCCTCCCCGGTGGACGCGCCCTGATGCGCCCTTCGCTCAACCGTCGCCTGGTCGCGCGGCTGGCCGCCGGCGTGCTCGCCGTATGGCTGGCCGCGGCCGGCTGGATGGGCTGGCGCGCGCTGCACGAGATCGACGAGATCTTCGACCAGATGCTGGTGCGCACGGCTGCCGCAGTACTCGCCACGGTGCCGGCCGAACCGGCGTCGCTCCGCGGCGCGCGCCTGCCGGAACGGTTGATCGATTCCGACCGCCAGGCGCACCGCCCGACGATCGTGCTGCGCGACGCGGGCGGCCGCGTGCTGGTCGACAGCGACGCCTTTCCCGCAATGGCACCCGATCCCGCGCGGCCGCTGCGTACCGTCGATTACCACGGCCGCCGCTGGCGCGTGCTCGAACGTGCTGACGCCGATGGTCGCTACACCATCCAGGTCGCCGCGCCGCTGGACGAGCGCGACGAGATGCTGCGCCGGATCGCGGCGCCGGCGCTGTTCGCACTGCTCGGGCTGTTGCTGCTGCTGCCGCCTATCGTCTACGCCGGCCTGCGCGGCGGACTGTCGCCGCTGCGTCAGTTGAGCCGGCGCCTGGACGTCGCCGACGCGCTGCAGGTGCCCATCCTCACCGACGCGCGCGTGCCGCTCGAACTGGCGCCCTTCACCGAAGCGGTGGACCGGCTGGTCGAGCGTCTGCGCCACGCGCTGGAACGCGAGCGCCGCTTCACCGCCGATGCCGCGCACGAACTGCGCCACCCACTGGCCGCGCTGCGGCTGGAACTGGACCTGGCCGCCCGTGCCGATGCCGACCCGCGCGGGCACCATCTGGATCGCGCGCAGGCGGCGCTGGAGCGCATGCAGCGGCTGGTTGGGCAACTGTTGCTGTTGGCCCGCGTCGAGCAGGCCAGTGAACTGGACGACGCCGGGCCACTGGACCTGGCCGAGCTGGCCGGTGACGCCCTGCGCGAGGCGAGCGAGCGGGCCGCCGTGCGGCAGCTCGAGCTTTCCCTCGACAGCGAGGGCGACACCCGCCTGCGCGCCAGCGCCGGACTGCTCGGCATCGCGCTGGCCAACCTGCTCGACAACGCGCTGCGCCACGCGCCCGTTCGTGGCCGCATCGCGGTGCGCGTGAGCGGTACGGCCGCCGGCGTGCGGCTGGTCGTGGACGACAGCGGCAGCGGCTTTGCCGATCCCTCGCGGCTGGGCGAACGCTTCCATCGCCCGGCCGGCAGCCTCGGCGAGGGCAGCGGCCTGGGACTGTCGATCGTGCAGGCGATCACCACGCTGCACCACGGCCATCTCGCCTTCGACCGCGCTCCGCTGGGCGGTGCACGGGTGACGCTCGATCTCCCGCGTGCCCATGCCGCCGCGCCTGCGCGCCGGTAGGAGCCAATCGGTGCGCGACCGTGCGCTGCGGCCGGCTGCGCCGTCCCCCTGGCCCGATGCGATGGCGGTTGACCGCGCGCGGGTGCGCTTGCGCGGGCGGGCTCACGCGTGCGGAGGCCTCCGCGACATCCAGCGCAACGCCTCCAGCCAGGCGAGGATCCCGACGAGCATCGCCAGCAGGGCGCCGAGCGCGGCCGGGCCGGGCAGGGCGATGTCCATCACGGCGCGCAGGAACGGCACGCCGAAGGCGGCTGCCAGCATCAGCGCCAGCGCGCCGGCCATGCGGACGATCCAGCGATTGCCCCGCGCCGGCCGCGCCAGCACCGCGCGGGTCGGATGCCGGTTGGCCAGGATCAGCAGGAACAACCCGCTCAGCAGCGACGCGAACACCACGCCGCGTGCCTGGGCAGCGTCCACGCCGTAGTGCAGCATCAGGCCGAAGCCGGGCAGCAGCACCGCCGCCACGCCCAGCCCCTGCACGACCGCGCGACCCAGCGCGCGGGCGGCGAACGGCGATTCGCCCGCCCCGCGGGGGGGGCGCGTCATCACGTCGCCCGCTTCCGGTTCGGCTTCGAACACGATCGAGCACGCCGGGTCGATCAGCAGTTCCAGCAGCACGATGTGCACCGGCATCAGCAGCACCGGCCAGTGCAGCAGGGTGGGCACCAGCGCCAGCGCGATGATCGGCATGTGCACGGCGAACACGAAGCCGGTCGCCTTGGCGATGTTGTCGTAGATGCGCCGGCCCTGGCGGATCGCCGCCACGATGCTGGCGAAGCTGTCGTCCAGCAGAACCAGCGCGGCCGCCTCGCGCGCCACGTCGGTGCCGCGTTCGCCCATGGCGATGCCGACGTCGGCGGCCTTCAGCGCCGGCGCGTCGTTGACGCCGTCGCCGGTCATCGCCACCACGTCGCCGTCCGCGCGCAGCAACTGCACCAGGCGCAGCTTCTGCTCGGGCTTGAGCCGGGCGCACAGGTCGACGTGGCGCAGGCGCTCGCGCAGCGTGGCGTCGTCCAGCACGGCCAGGTCGGCGCCGGTGAGCACCTCGGTGCGCTCGCCGAAACCGACCTGGCGCGCGATCGCGCGCGCGGTGGTCGGGTGGTCGCCGGTCATCATCAGGATGCGCACGCCGGCGGCGCGGCATTCGGCGATCGCCGCCGGCACGTCCGGCCGCGGCGGATCGGCCAGGCCGACCAGGCCGAGGAACTCGAAGTCGAAGTCGTGCTGGCTGGCCGGCCAGGCCTCGCCGGTCCAGTGGCCGCGGGCCACGGCGAGCACGCGCAGGCCGCGCGCGCCCATCGCCTCGACCTCGGCGAGTATCGACCTGGCCCGGTCGACGGCCAGGTGGCACAGGTCGATCACCGCTTCGGGTGCGCCCTTGGTGGCGAGCAGGTGGCGCGTGCAGGTGTCGCAGGGGAACACCCGCGTCATCGCCAGGATCTGCGGCGAGAGCGCGTATTCGGTCTCGGCTGACCAGTCCGCGTGCACGTGCTCGGTGTGCACCAGCCAGTGCAGGCCGAAATGCTGGATGGCCTTCTCCATCGGATCGAACGGGTCGCTGGGCGTGGCCAGCATCGCGAACTCGACCAGCCGGTGGAACGTCTCGGCCAGCTCGGTGGCGCCGGCGTCCACGAAGCGCTGTCCGTCGACCGCCAGTTCGGCCACCTGCATGCGGTTCTGGGTGAGCGTGCCGGTCTTGTCCACCGCCAGCACCGAGATGGCGCCCAGCGCCTCCACCGCCGGTACGCGCCGGGTAAGCACCTTGCGCCGCGAGATGCGCCAGGCGCCCAGCGCGAGGAACACGGTGAGGATCACCGGGATCTCCTCGGGCAGGATCGCCATCGCCAGCGCGATGCCGCCGAGCAGGCTTTCCAGCGGGCCGCGGCCGTCCCACAGCCAGGACAGCAGCGCGTACAGCGCAGCCAGCGCCAGGCCGCCGATGGCGAGCTGGCGGATCAGCCGGCGCGAGGCGCGTTGCAGGCCGCTGGGTGCTTCCTGCGTCGTGGCCAGGGCTTCGCCGATGCGGCCGACCGCGGTCGCGCCGCCGGTCGCGCCGACGCGGGCGATGCCGACTCCGCGCGTCACCACGGTGCTGGCATGTACCGCGGCCTCACCCCCGGGTTCGCGCGCCACCGGCACCGATTCGCCGGTCAGCAGCGATTCGTCCACTTCGAGCCGGCCTTCCAGCAGAGTGGCGTCGGCCGCGATGCGATCGCCCTCGCGCAGCAACAGCAGGTCACCCGGTACCACCTCGGCACCGGCCACGCGCAGCTCTTCGCCACCGCGGATCACCAGCGCACGCGGCGCGGAGAGCTCGCGCAGGGATTCGAGCGCCCGCTGGGTCTTGCGCTCCTGCAGCAGGGTGATGCCGATCACCACGAACACGGCCGAGAGCAGGAACGCCGCCTCGGCGCGGTCGCCCAGCGCCAGGTACAGGCCGCCGGCGCACAGCAGCATCAGGAACATCGGCTCGGACAACACCCCCAGCACGATCGCGCCGAAGCTCTTGGGCGTGCTGCCGGGCAACAGGTTGGGACCGTGCGCGGCCAGGCGGCGCGCCGCTTCGGCCGGGTCCAGGCCTTCGCGGACGGCGGCCTGCGCGCGCTCGGTGGTGACCATGCCGCTAGCGGTGCACCAGCACGGGCACGTCCGATTCCAGGATCACCCGCTGCGCCTCGCTGCCCAGCAGCAGGCGATCCAGTCCGCGCCAGCCGTGGCTGCCCATCACGATCAGGTCGCAGCCTTCGCGGCGAGCTACCTCGAGGATGGCGCGGTGCGGACGCGGGTTCGTTTCCAGGCTGCACTGGCAGGCGACCCCGGCGGGATCAGCGCGCTCGCGCACGGCGGCAAGGTAACGCGCGCCCGCCTCCTCGGCGCTGTCGGCGTACTCCGCATCGCTGGTGGCGATGATCTCGTTGAGGAACGGCACCGCCGGCAGCGGCACCACCACGTGCACGGCGTGCACGCGCGCACCGAGCTGGCGCGCCAGCGCGATGCCGGCGTCGGCGGCGCGCAGCGAGAGGTCCGAGCCGTCGACGGGTAGCAGGATGTGCGTGTACATGAAGCTCTCCAGGGAGGTCAGCGACAGGTGTAGCCGCCGTCGATCACCAGCTCGCTGCCGGTGACGAAGCGCGATTCGTCCGAAGCCAGGTAGACCACGCCCCAGGCGATGTCATCCGGCTCGCCCAGGTGGCCCAGCGGATGCAGCGCGGCGGTGTCGCGCCGGTGCTGTCCGACGTCGCCGCCCATCGCGGCGATGTGCTGCTCGACCATCGGCGTCCAGATGAAGCCGGGATGGATCGAGTTCACGCGGATGCGGTCGGCGGCGTAGAGCAGCGCGTCGGTCTTGCTCATCAGCCGTACCGCGCCCTTGGAGGCATGGTAGGGCGGCACGTCGGGCGCGCCGACCAGGCCGTAGATCGATGACAGGTTGATGATGCTGCCGCCGCCGGCCGCGCGCATCGGCGCGATCGCGTGCTTGGTGCCGAAGAACACGCCCTTGACGTTGACCGCCTGTACACGGTCCCACTCGGCCTCGGTCAGCTCGTGCGTGGGCTTGTTGGGGCCGGCGATGCCGGCATTGTTGACCAGCACGTCCAGGCGGCCGAATGCGGCCACGGTGGCGGCGATGGCCGCGGCCACTTCCGCCTCGACCGACACGTCCGCGTGCAGGTAGCGGGCACGCTCGCCCAGCTCCACGGCTAGCGCCTGGCCGGTGTCGTCGTGCACGTCCACGATCGCCACGCGCGCGCCCGCGTCCACCATGCGCCGCGCGCAGGCCGCGCCGATGCCCACGGCGCCGCCGGTGACCAGTGCGATCTTGCCATCGAGCCTGCCCATGACCGGATCCTCCTCGTAGCGGGTGAAGCGAGCATGGAGCGCCTGCGCGCGGGCGATGCTGACCTGCGTCAACCACCTGCGGGGCTTATTGACGCAGGACTGATGCAGATCACGGCCCCTCACGCGCGCCGGTCGGAGAATGGCTCGCATGTCCAGCCGCGAGCCCCGCATGCGCGAGTCCCCTTCCTCCAGCCAGACCGTCCCACCCGCCGTTGCACCCATCGCCGCGCTGCTCGCCGCCGCACCGCACCGTCCGCTGTTCCTGGCCGGCGCACTGGCGGTGCTGACCAGCATGGCCTGGTGGGCGCTGGAGCTGGCCTCGATGCGCTTCGGCTGGCATCGCTGGCCGCAACCGCCGGTGCCGCCGGGCTGGGCGCACGCGATGCTGACCCAGTACGGCATGCTGCCGATGTTCATGTTCGGCTTCCTGCTGACGACGTTTCCCAAATGGCTGGCCCGGCCGTCCATACCGCCACGCCGTTACGTGGTGGTGGCCGGTTCCGTGTTCGCCGGCTACCTGCTCTCGCACGTGGGGCTGCTGGACATGCGGTGGGTGCTGCGTGCCGGCATCGCGCTGATGCTCTTCGGCTACCTGGTCGGGGTGGCCACGCTGGCCGGGGTGCTGCGCGCGTCCGGGCACCGCAACCAGCACGCCTGGTCGTGCCTGGCGGGGTTGGGCCTGGGTACCCTGGGACTGGCCGCGTTCCTCGGCTTCCTGTTCGGCGCGCCGGCGCACTGCGCGCGCTTCGCCATCAAGCTGGGTACGTTCGGACTGCTGGTGCCGGTGTACTTCACCGTGGCGCACCGCATGGTGGCCTTCTTCAGCGGCAACGTGGTCAAGGGCTACGTGGTGCGCCGGCCGGACTGGAGCCTGCCGCTGATGTGGCCGCTGCTGCTGGCCCACCTGGCGCTGGACCTGGCCCACGCGCAGGCCTGGCTGTGGCTGGTGGACGCGCCACTGGCGCTGCTGTTCGGCTGGCATGCGATCGCCTGGCAGCCGTGGAAGGCGATGCGTCCGGGCATCCTGGCGGTGCTGCACCTGGCCTTCGCCTGGCTGCCGATCGCGTTCGTGCTGTACGCAGTGCAGAGCCTGTGCCTGTTTGCCGGGCACGGCCCGATCCTCGGGCTGGCGCCGCTGCACGTGCTGACCATCGGCTACTTCGGCTCGATGCTGGTGGCGATGGTGACCCGTGTGACCCAGGGCCACTCCGGCCGCCCGCTGCAGATGGGCGCGGTGCCGTGGGCCTGCTTCGCCCTGCTGCAGGGCGTGGTGCTGCTGCGCGTGTGGGCGGAGCTGGCCCGCGACAGCTATCTGTGGCTGATCGTGGCCGCCTGCGGCTGGCTGGTAGCGTTCCTGCCCTGGGTGATCCGCTCGGCCTGGATCTACCTGACCCCGCGCGTGGACGGCAAACCCGGCTAGGTTAGGCATCACAGCAACATCGTTCTGTGGCAGGGTGACGCATCAGGCCGGTTCCGGCAGTGGGCGTGACGCAGGTCAAGCGCGTCAACGGTCCGGAATCTAGCCTGATCCCCGGGAACCACAGGAGATCTCCCCATGTCACGACGGTTGTCCCTCGTGCTCGCGGCCGCCAGCATGCTGGCCCTGGCCGGCTGCGCGGACAAGAAGCCCGCCGATGCTACCCCCGCGGCCACCGCAAAGGCGGCACCCACGTCGGTGTCGGCGCCGATCGACTTCGGCCCGCCGCAGGGCGAGCCGATCCGCGCGGTGCTCACCAGCCCGCCGAACGTGCCGCCGCCGATCCATCGCGACTATCCGGCCAAGGTGATCGTCGAGCTGGAAGTGATCGAGAAGGAGATGCCCATTTCCGAGGGCGTCACCTACACCTACTGGACCTTCGGCGGCACGGTGCCCGGCAGCTTCATCCGCGTGCGCCAGGGCGACACGGTCGAGTTCCACCTGAAGAACGCGCCCGACAGCAAGATGCCGCACAACATCGACCTGCACGGCGTGACCGGCCCCGGTGGCGGCGCGGCCTCCAGCTTCACTGCGCCGGGACATGAATCGCAGTTCACCTTCAAGGCCCTGAACCAGGGCATCTACGTCTACCACTGCGCCACCGCGCCGGTGGGCATGCACGTGGCCAATGGCATGTACGGCCTGATCCTGGTCGAGCCGCCGGAAGGCCTGCCCAAGGTCGACCACGAGTTCTACGTGATGCAGGGTGATTTCTACACCACCGGCAAGTACCGCGAGAAAGGCCACCAGCCCTTCGACATGGACAAGGCCATCGACGAAAACCCCACCTACGTGCTGTTCAACGGCCACGAAGGTGCGCTCACCGGCGACAAGGCACTGACCGCGAAGGTGGGTGAATCGGTGCGCCTGTTCATCGGCAACGGTGGCCCGAATCTGGTCTCCAGCTTCCATGTCATCGGCGAGATCTTCGACCGCGTACAGCAGGAAGGCGGCACCCATCCGCAGGAGAATGTGCAGACCACGCTGATCCCCGCCGGCGGCGCGGCGATCGTCGAGTTCCACACCGACGTGCCCGGCAGCTACGTGATGGTCGATCACTCGATCTTCCGCGCCTTCAACAAGGGCGCGATGGCGATCCTCAAGGTCGATGGCCCGGAGAACAAGGCGATCTACTCGGGCAAGGAGGTCGACTCGGTCTATCTGGGCGATCGCGCCGAACCGAACCTCAAGGCGGTCACCGTCGCGGCGAAGGCGCATGCGGCCGGCCACCTGAGCAAGGAGGAGCAGATCGCCGCGGGCAAGCAGCTGTTCACCGGCACCTGCTCGGTCTGCCACCAGGCCAACGGCGAAGGCCTGCCCGGCGTGTTCCCGCCGCTGGCCAAATCCGACTACCTGTCCAAGCAGGACAAGAACCACCTGATTTCGATCCCGCTGCATGGCCTGACCGGCAAAATCACCGTCAACGGCAAGGATTACGACTCGGTGATGCCGCCGATGTCGCAGCTGACCGACGATGAGGTGGCGAACCTGCTGACCTACGTGCTCAACAGCTGGGGCAACCCGGGCGGCCAGGTGAGCAAGGAAGAGGTGGCCAAGGTGCGCGCGCAGCCGGCCCCGGCCCAGACCATGGAGCATTGACCGATGCGCCGGCGCTCTTCCTTTGCCAGGTCCGCACTGGTGCTGCTCGGGCTGATGCTGGCCGTGCCGACTCTGGCGGCGGACTACAAGGTGCTGCCGGGCGGCCGCTTCGAAAGCGTGCTGCCGGCCGACGGCAAGACGGCGCCGGCCGTCCTCAAACCGTTCCGCCTGCGTGCCGAGCCGGTGACCAACGCCGAGTTCCTGGCCTTCGTCAAAGCGCATCCGGAATGGCGGCGCGACCGCGTGCCGTCGGTGTTCGCCGACGGCCGCTACCTGTCGCAGTGGGCCGCGCCGGACCAGCTCGGCCCTGGTGCCCTGCCGCGCCAGCCGGTGACGCAGGTGAGCTGGTTCGCCGCGCAGGCGTTCTGCGAAAGCGAGCACGCCCGCCTGCCGACCTGGTACGAGTGGGAATACGCCGCCGCGGCGGACGCCACCCGCGCCGACGCGCGCAGCGACCCGGCCTGGCGCGAGCGCGTGCTCTCCTGGTATTCGCGCCCGTCCCGCCAGGCACTGCCGCCGGTCGGCGGCAAGCCGGACATCCACGGTGTGCGCGATCTCAACGGCCTGGTGTGGGAGTGGGTGGAGGACTTCAACGCCATGATGACCAGCGCCGACAGCCGCGAGCAGGACGGCGCCGACAAGCTCAAGTTCTGTGGCGCCGGCGCCATCACCATGGAGCAGAAAGAGAACTACGCCACGCTGATGCGCGTGGCCATGCTCTCCTCGCTCAAGGCCACCGACACCACCGCCAACCTGGGCTTCCGCTGCGCCCGCCCGGAGTGAACCCGTGAAACGATTGCTGCTTCTCCTGCTCATCCTTTTCGCCAGCGCCGCCGCCCACGCGGCTTCGCCGCTGCCGTCGGATTCGCTCTACCAGCTGTCGGTGCCGCTGACCGACCAGGACGGCCACGCTGCGCCTTTCGCCGCACGTCGCGGCACGCCGCAGATCGTGAGCATGTTCTATACGACCTGCACGATGGTCTGCCCGATGATCATCGACACGATGAAGGCGACCCGCCGCGCCGCCGGCGAGCCGACGGACCTGCGTTTGCTGGCGGTGAGCTTCGATCCCGGGCGCGACGATGTGGATGCGCTGCGCCGCTACGCCGCCGCGCACAAGCTCGACCTGCGCTGGTGGACGCTGGCGCGCACCGCGCCGCAGGACACCCGCTCGCTCGCCGCGCTGCTGGGCGTGCAATACCGCAAGCTGCCCGACGGCGAATTCAACCATTCCAGCGCCTTGCTGCTGCTGGATGCGGACGGGCGCATCGTGGCGCGCACCAACATCATCGGCCGCACCGATCCGGAATTCGTCGCCGCGGTGCGCAAGGCCACGGGCGGTTGACACGCCGCCGGGGGAGCGCGGTCCGCCTGAGGGTGAGCCCGTGCTCCGCCGCCGCCGTTCGCTTACGCAGGGTTACGGACTTCTCTACCGGCAGCCGGCGCAGCCGACTGGCTGCTTCGTGCGACGGGGCGGCCCAAACTTCGACGACACGGTCAGCCATGGAAGGCTCATGCGTCAGCACGCGAAACGATCGGTCGCAAGAGCACTGCGCCGGAACATGACGGACGCCGAACAGCGGCTCTGGTTCCATCTGCGCCGGCGGCAATGGGGTGGATTCCGGTTCAGGCGGCAGCATCCGGTCGGGCCGTTCGTCGTGGATTTCCTCTGCGTCGAGCGGCGCTTGGTTGTCGAGGTGGATGGCTCGCAACATCTGGAGTCAGCCACCGACCGGGCGCGTGATGCCTGGCTGCGCGGGCGTGACCTGCGCGTGCTCCGGTTCTGGAACGATGACGTGCTTGAGCGTACGGAGCAGGTGCTTTGCGCAATTCCTCAAGCGCTCGGCGAGGCTTCCCCCATCCGCCCTTCGGGCACCTTCCCCCGCGCGCGGGGGAAGTATCGGTAGGGTCTCTCTGGAGGGCCGGCAGGGCGCGGCGTATGGATCCGGCTTCGGTGCTGGGACATGGCGTGCTTGAGCGTAGGGGGCAGGTGCTTTCGGCAAGTCTTCAGGCGCTCGGCGAGGCTTCCCCCATCCGCCCTTCGGGCACCTTCCCCTGCGCGGGGGAAGGGTCGGTGGGGTTTCTCGCGAATGGCCGGCATTGCGTGGCAGCTGGGTCCTTCCCCCGTTGCACGGGGGAAGGTGCCCGAAGGGCGGATGGGGGAGGCCTTGCGAGGGACCCGCACTGACACAGGTCATGGCCTTGTCCACCTGCCCGGCGCAAGCTGCAGCCTCCGCCGCAACATGCGAGGGCCTCGCGCGTGGCCATCTGGTATCCCTGGATCCTGCTGCTGCACCTGTCGTGCGCGATCGTGTTCGTTGGCGCCGCCGCGTTCGAAGTGCTGGTGCTGGAAGGCCTGCACAAGCGCTTTGACGTGACCACGATGGCCGCCATCGAGCAGGCGGTGATGGCGCGCGTGCGCCGCTTCATGCCCATCGTGGTGCTGCTGCTTTTCCTCAGCGGCGGCATGCTGTTCGACATCCGCTGCGACGGCATTGCGTGCGTCGGCACGCGCTTCGGCGGGTTCCTGCTGCTCAAGGTCGCGCTGGCGTTCGGCGTGCTGGGCGTGTTCGTCAACGCCGTGTGGGCCGGCGCGCGCGGGCGCATGAACGTGTGCCGCTTCCGGCATACCCACCGGGTGGTGCTGGCCTTGATGGTCGGCATCGTGTTCCTGGCCAAGACCATGTTCTACTTGTAGGTCTCACCATCAGGAGAACGCGTCATGTCGCAAGTGAAGTTCAAGGGCGAGCCGGTCGAGGTCAACGGGAGTTTCCCGGCCAAGGGCGCGCAGGCGCCGGCATTCACGCTGGTCGGCAAGAGCCTGGCCGACGTGGCGCTGTCCAGCTACGCGGGCCAGCGCAAGGTGCTCAACATCTTCCCCAGCATCGACACCGGCGTCTGCGCCACCTCGGTGCGCCGCTTCAACGAGCTGGCGGCGAAGCTGTCCGACACGGTGGTGCTGTGCATCTCGGCCGACCTGCCGTTCGCGCAGGCGCGCTTCTGCGGCGCCGAGGGGCTGGAGCGGGTGGTGACGCTCTCGACCATGCGTGGCCGCGAGTTCCTTACCGACTATGGCGTGGCGCTCACCACCGGGCCGCTGGCCGGGGTGGCGGCGCGCGCGGTGGTGGTGCTGGATGCGGACAACCGCGTGCTGCACGCGCAGCTGGTCGATGAGCTCACCCACGAGCCGGACTACGACGCGGCGCTCGCGGCGCTGGGCTGACCGAGCCCGGCAGCTTTTCGCAAGACCTCCCCATCCGCCCGTCGGGCACCTTCCCGCCGCAAAGCGGGGGAAGGATCCGTCGCGCACTCTCACGAACGAACCGCCCCCGTTTACCGGGGAAGGTGCCGACAGGCGGATGGGGAGAGCGGAGCGCGGCTCCGCGTTTCTGAAAGTAGCAACCTGCGATGGGTGCAGGCGCACGCCTTCAGGCAGATCAGCGGCGGACGGAAATCAACGGCACGCCGATGCCGCGGGCGTCGGGATTCAAGCCCAGACCGTATTTCAGGCTGCGGCCGATGCGTTCGGCGTACTCCGCCATCTGTGCCGCGCCGGCCTCGTCCAGTTCCTCGGCGCAGGTGGCGCGCCACAGCGCCAGCCAGTGGTCGAAATGTTCGGCGCGGATCGGCAGCGGCCGATGCACCGCCATCGGGTTGCCGCGGTAGCTGGCTGCACCCAGTGCCACCGAACACCAGAAGCGGGTCAGCAGGCGCTTGTGTTCGGGCCAGTCGTGCACGACGGCGTTGAACACCGGGCCGATCACCGCATCGGCGGTGACCTTGTCGTAGAAGCGGTCGACCAGCCGGGCGATCGCGGATTCGGTAAGCGTGGTTTCGCGCATGTCTTTGCCGGTGGGCCGCGCCGCGGAACGTCCGCGGCGCGGCGTTTCTTCATCCTACTTGGCGCGGCTGATCGTGCCCTTCATCAGCGCGGCATGGCCGGGGAACGAGCAGAAGAACTCATAGTCCTGGCCGGGCTTGAGCGCGTCGACCTTGAACGTGGTCGAGGCACTCTCGCCACCGCCGATGATCCTGGTGTGCGCGATGACGCGGCTGTCGCCGGGCTTGAGGTAGTTGTTGTCGATGCCGGCCTTGGCGCCGTCGGCCACCACGCCCGGCTCGTCGGCGGTGCTCGATACCACGAAGTTGTGGCCCATCGCGGCCTTGGGCAGTTTGCCGACGTGCGTGAGCGTCACGGTGAACTGCTTGCAGGTGTTGGGCACCACGATCGACTTCTGGTCGAACTGCATGGCGTCGTTGCCCTGGATGGTGGTCGAGCAGTTGGAGGCGGCCCAGGTCGGCGCGGCGACCAGGCCAAGCAGGGCGAAAGCGAACAGACGACGTTTCACGGAGTGTCTCCTTTGCTATCGGGGGAAAGGGAAGGTGCAGGTGCCGTGTCGGCCGCCGGCCCTGGGACGGTTTCGTCCTCCATCAGCGGCAGCACGGCGGGGCTGTCCAGGTCGTCGAACTGCTGGTGGTTGGCAGCCCAGAAGAACAGCGCCACCGCGATCAGTACGACCAGGCCGGTGACCGGGATCAGCACCAGCAGGACGTTCATGCGCGCAGCGCCGGGCGGACGGGTACGCGGCCCACGCGCAGGCCATTGAGCACGACCACCAGCGAGCTGACCGACATGCCGATCGCCGCCAGCCAAGGCGGCACCAGTCCGGCGGCAGCGAACGGCACCGCCAGCAGGTTGTAGGCCAGCGACCAGCGACGGCCCTGCGTTACCACGTGGGCGAGCTGGCGGGCGACGTGACGGGCCTGCACCAGGCCGTCCAGGCGTCCGCGCGCGAGCAGCAGGTCGGCATGCGCCTGCGCCAGATCGGTGCCGGAGGCGAGCACGGCGGACACATCCGCCCCGGCGAGCGCCGGGGCGTCGTTGCTGCCGTCGCCGACCGCGAGCGTGACGTGGCCCTGCGCGCGCGCCACCTGCAGCAGCGCGAGCTTGTCGGCGGGCGACTGGCGTCCCGACCAGCGCTTGACGCCCAGCGCGTCGGCGACCGGCGACACGCGGGCGCGGGTGTCGCCGCTGGCGAGCACGGTAACGATGCCCTCGCTACGCAGCGCCTGCAGCGTGTCCACCGCATCGCTACGCGGTGCCTCGCTCACGTGAAACGCCGCCAGCGGGCCGCGGCGATCGGCAAGCAGCAGGGCACCGGCGACGCTGGTCGGGGCGGCGCAACCACTGGGTGCCAGGGCGAAATCCGGACGGCCCAGGCGCAGGGAGCGACCCTCCACCTCGGCATCGATTCCCGCGGCGGCGGTGACCATGAGATCGCGTGCTGCCGGCGTGTCGCCCGTCCACGCGGCGGCCAGTGCCAGCGCCAACGGATGGGTGCTTTCGCGCGCCAGCGCGGCGGCCAGGCGCAGCGCCTGTTCCGGTGCCAGCCCGTCGCGCAGCGGCTCGACCGCATCGGGTTCGAGCCAGGGCGTGGTCAGCGTGCCGGTCTTGTCGAACAGGGCGTAGTTGACCCGGGCGAGCCGGTCGAGCGCAGCCGGTTCGGTGACCAGCACGCCGCGCCTGGCGAGCACCGCGAGCGCGCGGGTGACGGCGGCGGGGCGGGTCAGCGCGAAGGCACAGGGGCAGGCGACCACCAGCACCGCCACGGCCGCATCGAAGGCACGCACGGGGTCGATCCACAGCCAGGCAAGCGCGGTGAGCACCGTCAGCACCAGCACGCGCAGCACAAAGCGGGTGGCATCCCGGTCGGCGCCCTCGTCGCCGGGCCGGGCCTGACGCGCACGGCCGGCCAGCTGACCCAGGCGCGCGGCGGTGGTGTCCTCGCCGCTGTGCTCCACGCGCAGTTCGGCCGGGCTGCCCAGCACGACCGAGCCGGCGACCAGGCGCTCGCCGCGCTGGCGCCGGCGCGGGCGCGATTCGCCCGAGAGCAACGCCTCGTCGACCTCGACGGCGTAGCTTTCCAGCACGCCGTCGGCCGGGACGGTGCCGCCTTCGGCGATGCGCACGCGGTCGCCCGGAACCAGTTCCAGCGCAGCCACGGTTTCCAGGCTGCCGTCGGCGCGGCGACGCTCGGCCAGCAGCGGGGTGGCGTCCTGCGCGGCCTCGCCCAATGCGCCGCTGGCGTGCCGCGCGCGCAGTTCGACATGGCGCGCGGCCAGCAGCAGGAAGACGAACATGCTGACCGAATCGAAGTAGATCTCGCCGTGCCCGCGCACGGTGCTCCACACGCTGGTGCCGAAGGTCAGCAGCACGGCCAGCGACACGGTGAGGTTCACGCCGAGCCGGCGCGTGCGTACTTCGCGCCAGGCGCCAAGCAGGAACGGTTGCGCCGAATAGGCGATCACCGGCGCGGTGGTGAGCAGGCTGAGCCAGCGGAACAGCCCGCGCGTGGTGAAGTCGACGAAGTCGACCACGCCGATGTACATGACGAAGGCGTAGGTCATCACCTGCATCGCGCACATGCCGGCGACGAGCAGGCGCTTGAGCGCGTCGTTGGCCTCGCTGCTGCGCGTATCGTCGATGTGTTCGCGGCGCAGCGGCCGCGCGCTGCACTGCTCGGCACCGAACGCGTCGAGCAGTTGCGGCAGGCCCAGGCGGTCAGGGTTCCACACGACGCGCGCGCGCTGCGCGCGGGCATCGATCGCCACGCGGGCGACGCCGGGCAGGGCATGCAGGCGCTCGTCCAGGCGCAGCACCTGGCGTGGGTCGGTGAGCCCTTCCACGCGCAGCGCGATTTCCGCCCGACCGTCGCGGCGCGGCCGGATCACCTGCGCGGCGAGGCGCGGATGCAGCCACGCCGCGTGCGCGCCGGCAGCGTTCATGGCCGTTGCCCGGGGGTAGCGGTCGCGTCCCGCGACGACGGGGCCTTGGCGCCGGCCTGCTGGCCGGTCCCCTGCGTTTCCCGTGCGGGCGCATGCATCGGCATGTCCAGCAACGTATGCGGGCGCTCGGTCATGTCCAGCGGCAGGTCCGCGTGGCGCGCGCCGAGCACGATCGTCCAGATGCAACCGGCCAGGGAGGCGGCGAAGATCACCGCCCCGAGCCACAGCACGGGCTGCCGGTACCAGGCGTCGGCCGCGGCGGACGTCTCAGCGGGAGGCTTGTGCTGCTGCATCGCCCTGGTGCGAGAGATGGTAGACGTAGGCGGCGAGCACGCGGGTCTGGTCGTCGTTCAGGCGCTTGCTCCACGCGGGCATCTGCCCTTGGCGGCCACCGCCGATGGTGCGCACGATGTCCTCGAACTTGCCGCCGTGCAGCCAGATCCTGTCGGTGAGATTGGGTGCGCCCAGCGCCGGGTTGCCCTTGCCTTGCGGGCCGTGGCAGGCGGCGCAGGTGGTGAACAGGGCCTGGCCGGCGTGCGCGCGGCCCTCGTCGTGCGACGAGCCGGAAAGGCTCAGCACGTAGTTGGCCAGGTTCTTGACGTTGTCCTCGCCCAGGCTGGACCACGGCGGCATCATGCCGGCGCGGCCCTCGCGGATCGAGGTGAGGATGTCCTGGCCGCTGCCGCCGTAGAGCCAGTCGTCGTCGATCAGGCTGGGCGCGCCCAGCTTGACGTTGCCGTAGCCGCCGCGACCGTGGCAGGCGGCGCAGTTGTCCACGAACAGGCGCTCGCCCATTTGCTGCGCGGCCGGGTCCTCGGCCAGCTGCTCGACCGGGTACTTGCGGAAGCGCTCGATCAGGTCGTCCAGCTTGGCGTTGTTGGCGGCCTCGTCACGCGCCAGCTCGCCGTGCGCGGTCCAGCCGAGCGTGCCCTTGTGGTTGCCGAAGCCGGGGTAGAACACCAGGTAGAGCGCGCCGGCCACGAACATCGAGCCGGACAGCAGCAGCCACCACAGCGGCAGGTTGCGCACGCCTTCGCGGATCGTGCCGTGCGCCCACACATGGCCGCTGGTGTCGTCCGGCAGCGTCGGGATCTTCGCCCGCGGCGCCCACAGGAACAGCAGGAACGTGATGCCGAAATTCAGCACCACCAGGAACATCACCCACAACGACCAACCCGCGCTCACGGCTGCCCACCTTTGTCGTTCTTGTCTGCGCCCGTGCGGTTGCCCGGCACCGGACCCTCTGGTTTGTCTTCCATGGGAAGCTCGCTCATCCGCTTGAAGGTCGAGCGGTGACGCTTGCGCCACGCCCAGATCCAGATGCCGATGAACACCAGCATCAGCACCACCGTGACGATGCCGGTCAGGTGGCCCCAGAACGGATTCATCATGGGATGGTTCATGGCGTGGCTCCGTGGCCGACGGGCACCGGCACGGTGGCCGCCGGCTCGTTCTGGATGCCCAGGCCCTGCAGGTAGGCGATCAGTGCGTCCATCTCGGTCTTGCCGGCCACCGCCTTGGGGGCGCTGGCGATGTCGGCGTCGGTGTACGGATCGCCCAGCTTGCGCAGCACGCGCATGCGCGCCTGGATGTCCTCGGCATTGATGGTGTTGTGCTCGAGCCAGTCGTATTGCGGCATGTTCGACTGCGGCACGACCTGGCGCGGGTTCTCCAGGTGCAGGCGCTGCCACTCGTCGGTGTACTTGCCGCCCACGCGCGCCAGGTCCGGCCCGGTACGCTTGGAGCCCCACTGGAACGGCCGGTCATAGACCGACTCCTGCGCGGTGGAGAAGTGCCCGTAGCGCTGGGTTTCGGCGCGCAGCGCGCGGATCATCTGCGAGTGGCACAGATAGCAGCCTTCGCGCACGTAGATGTCCTTGCCGGCCAGGCGCAGCGGATCGTACGGTTTGACCCCCACCGGCGCCTTCACCGCATGGGCTTCCATGAACAGCGGGGTGATCTCGGCCAGGCCGCCGATCGACACCATGATCGCGGTGAGGATGCCCAGCAGCGCGGCATTCTTCTCGATGATTTCAAAATGCTTGTAAGCCATCTGGTCGTGTTCCTCAGCCCACACTCGGCAGCGGTTCGGGTACCTGGTGCGGGTCGGGTTCGGGGATCGGCACCGGGATCGGCTTGATCAGCCGCGCGCGCGCATCGGCCGCGGTGTGCCACAGGTTCCACGCCATCAGCACCATGCCCACGAGGATCACCACGCCGGCGAACCAGCGCGTCCAGTACGCCGGCTGGATCGCCAGCAGGCTGTCGATGAACGGGTAGGTGAGCGAACCGTCGGGCAGCGTGGCGCGCCACATCAGGCCTTCGGTGACACCGGCGACCCACATCGAGCCGACGTACAGCACCACGCCGAAGCAGTGCAGCCAGAAGTGCCACTCCATCGCCTTCTGCGAATACATCTTCGGCTGCCCGAGCGCGCGTGGCGCCATGGCGTAGAGCGAGCCGATGGTGATCATCGCCACCCAGCCGAGCGCGCCGTTGTGCACGTGCGCCACGGTCCAGTCGGTGTAGTGCGAGAGCTGGTTGACGGTCTTGACCGCCATCATCGAGCCCTCGAACGTGCTGCCCGCGTAGAACACCAGCGCCAGCACCATGAACTTGGCGGCGGGGTCCACCTTGAGCTTCGGCCAGGAGCCGTTGAAGGTCATCAGGCCGTTGGCGGCCGAGCCCCAGCTGGGCATCAGCAGCACCAGCGAGAAGGCCATGCCGACCGACTGCACCCAGTCCGGCAGCGCGGTGTACATCAGGTGGTGCGCGCCGGCCCACATGTATACCGAGATCAGTGCCCAGAAGTTCACGATCGAGAAGCGGTAACTCCACAAGGGCTGCTGCGCCTGGCGCGGCACGAAGTAGTACATCATCCCGAGGAAGCCGGCGGTCAGGAAGAACGCCACCGCGTTGTGGCCGTACCACCACTGCACCATCGCATCGACCACGCCGGAGTAGATCGGGTAGGACTTCGACAGCGAGACCGGGATCACCAGGTTGTTGACGATGTGCAGCAGGCCGACCGCGATGATCCACGCGCCGTAGTACCAGTTGGCCACGTAGATGTGGCGGATGCGCCGGCGCGCCAGCGTGCCGAAGAACACCACGCCGAGGCTCACCCACACCACCGCGATGATGATGTCGACCCACCATTCCGGCTCGGCGTACTCTTTGCTCTGGGTCAGGCCCAGCGGCATGGTGATCATTGCTGCCAGACAGGCGACCTGCCAGCCCCAGAAGGTGAATGCGGCCAGCTTCGGATAGGCCAGCCGCGTGTGGCCGGTGCGCTGGACCACGTAGTAGCAGGTACCGATCAGCGCCGAGCCGCCGAAGGCGAAGATCACGCCAAAGGTGTGGTCGGGGCGGATGTGGCTGAAGGTCAGCCAGGAGGTGTCGAAGTTGAACAGGGGCCACGCCAGCTGCGCGGCGGCGAGCACGCCGACCGACATGCCGACGATGCCCCACACGGCCGCCGCCAAGAGGAACTGACGCACGACCTTGTCGTTGTAATACTCGGTGTTGGGCATGGATGTTTCCCGGGAAATGCCGCCTATTTTCCGGGCGCGGCCGTTCACTTCGCTTGACCTGAGTCAAAGCGCCGCGGCAAACGGACGCGCCAGCGATGCGGTCGGTTGTCGCACAGGCCATTCGCACGTGGTGGCCGGGTCTGGGCTGGCGTCTGCAGAAGCCTCGTGCCGCATGTTCCGGCTGGCGCGTCGCCGCACGGTGAACCTGTGGATGATCCGGCTGCATCCGGCAGGCCTGATCTGGGTCAGGGCGAGCGCCGGTGCGCGCGGCCATGCTTGCGGCAAGGAAAGCCGCGCACGCCCATGACCCACGTTGTCACCGAGAACTGCATCAACTGCAAGCACACCGACTGCGTGGAAGTGTGCCCGGTCGATGCCTTTCACGAGGGGCCGAATTTCCTGGTCATCAACCCGGACGAATGCATCGATTGCACGCTCTGCGTGGAGGAGTGCCCGGTGGGCGCGATCTATCCCGAACTGGACATCCCGGCCGGCCAGGAGGGCTTTCTGGCGATCAATGCCGAACTGGCGCTCGAGTGGCCGGTGATCACCACCAAGGTTCCCGCGATGGAAGAGGCCGAGCGCTGGGACGGCGTCCCGGACAAGCTGCCGCTGCTCAAGCGCTGATGCCACTGCCGCCGGTGCCCTCGCCCTCGGGGACCTGATGGGCATCGAGCCTCGATAGACGAACGTCGCCCCCATTTCACCCGCGTCATTACCGCGAAAGCGGGAATCCATTTCGCCTTGGTGAGCTGCCGCTTTACCGCGGACGCTCGGGAGCTGAGGCAGCGGCCTTGCGGGCTTGTGTGCACGAGCGCCGCACCTGGGCTCCCTCCCCGTCGGGGAGAGGGTTGGGTTGAAGGGGACGGGCTCGCGGAAATGCTTCCCGCAGGCGCGGGCTGTATTTGTCGCTCTTGCGTGGCCTCTGCGCGCCCTGCCTCGCCTGCGACGCGCCTCCGATCGCCTGTCGGCGCTCATGCCTTGCCTTCCCTTTCTTGCGGGGAGGAGTGGCCAGGGCACGCGAGGAGGCTCCTGCGTCGGGACCACGGCGACGCCCTGATCAAGACAGGGAGCTTCAACCCTGCTGCGGCACCCGTCGCAGGTTCAGCGCGTAGCCGATCGCCAGCACCAACGCGACGACCGCCTGCGCCGCGATCGACTGCCAGGTCGGATAGATCCCCAGCAACTCGATACGCGGAAGCGGCGCCACGTGCACGCCGATCCAGCCGGCTTCCTGCAGTGCGGCGATGCCTTTGCCGGTCAGTACCACCGCCAGCAGCGCGATCAGTGCGGAACTGGCCGAGAAGAACTTGCCCAGCGGCAGTCGTCGGCTGGTGCGCAACAACAACCAGGCGATCGCGGCGAGGGTCAGCGCGCCGGTGCCGATGCCGCCGAGCAGCCAGGCACGCGGGCCTTCGTTCCACATCGCGACATAGAACAGGATCGTTTCGAAGACTTCGCGGTAGACCGAGATGAAGGCCAGGCCGAACAGGAACCAGGCCGAGCGGTCCAGCGTGGCGGCCATCTTGGCCTTCAGATACGCCTGCCAGCGGCCGCCCACGCTCTTGCGGTGCATCCACAGGCCCACGCATAGCAGCACGGCCGCCGCGAACAGCGACGACAACCCTTCGGTCAGTTCGCGTCCCGCGCCGCTGATCGCCACCGCGTAGCTCGCCACCGCCCAGGTGGCCAGGCCGGCCAGCAGCGCCAGGCTCCAGCCGGCGTGGACGTAACGCAGCATCTTCGGACGCTCGGCCTTGCGCAGGAAGGCGAGCAGGGCGACTACTACCAGCAGCGCTTCGAGCCCCTCGCGCACCAGGATGGTCCAGGCACCGAGGAACGCGGACGCAGCGTCCGCCGAACCGCCGGCGAGGGTCGCCTGGGCGCGCTGCAGCAGGGCGTCGGCCGCCTTCGCGCGGGCCTCTACGTCGGCCTGGCCGCTGCTGACCGCGGTGCGGTAGGCGCCCATCGCCGTTTCCAGTTGCGAGCGCAGCGCATCGTCGCGCGCGTTCAGTTGCGGCTCGACCGGCTCCACGCCGTCCAGGTAGGCCGAGAGCGCCAGCCGCTGGGCCTCGCCACGGTCGCCCTGGCGCCACGCGGCGAGACTGGCATCCAGTTTCTCGCGCGCCAGCGCCAGGCCGGCGCGCGACTGCGGCAGTGCGTTTGGATAGGCGCGCAGGTAACCCAGGATCGCGCGGGCCTGCTGCTCGCCCAGCGCGGGAGCCAGATCGGCGACGCGGGCGCGCGAGAGCTCCTCCAGGTTGCCCAGGCGCTGCTGGGCGAGGGTGTTGTCCTGCCACGCGTGCACGCCTTCGCCGGCGCGGTGCGCGTAGGCCAGCGAACCGACGTAGTAGGCCAGCGACCAGCGATCGTCGACCGACAGCTGGTCGGCGTAGCTCCTCATCGCGGTGCCGTTCACGCCATGGCTGATCGCCTCGTACAGCGACAGCACGCTGCGCTGGTCGGCGCGCGTGCGGTCGGTGAAATCGATCGGCGGCGGGTCGAGCGTCGCCGCGGCCGGGCCGTTGCCCTGGCCGTTGGCGCCGTGGCAGGCGGCGCAGGTCTGCTGGTACAGCGTCGCACCGCGCGCCAGGTTGGGCAGGTGGGAAGGCGCGGTGGGGACCGGGTAGGCGGCGAGCAAGGCGTCGGCCAGCGCGTGGGCCTGGCGCGCGACATCGGCGGTGGGGGCTTTGGCGTCGATCGATTGCACCAGTTCCCCGGCCTGCGCCTGCAGCGCCGGTGACGTCGGTCTCGCCGGCAGCTGGGCCAGGCGCTGGCGCGCGGTGGCGGCGAACTCGCGCATCTCGGCGTACTCGGACGCGCTGACCACGTGGCCGTCGTGCACTGCGCCGGCGTAATCGGTGGCCAGGTAGTCGAGCATCTGCCAGGTCTGGCTGACCGTGGCCGGCGCCGGCTGGGCGGTCGTGGCGGCTGCGGCGGGGTTCGCGGGCAGGGCCTGGGCGAAGGCAGGGCACCCGGCCGCCAGCAGGGTGCAGGCCAGCATCCATGCCGTCGCCTTGTTGAGAATGCCTATCATTGCGTAAGTATAGGCTGGAACCGCACCGCCGGAGCGAGGCGTGTCCGCATGCCGCAGCGGCGGAAAATCCATCACCGTTTCTTCCGCAACAAAAAAGGCCGGAACCCGACAGTCCCGGCCTTCGCTGCGTGCCGGCTTCGGAGGGAAGCCGGCCGGAGCCTGTTACCTGGCCACCACGCGCACCATTTCCAGGCACTTGTTCGAGTAGCCCCACTCGTTGTCGTACCAGCTGACCAGCTTGACGAAGGTGGGATCGAGCGCGATGCCGGCGTCGGCGTCGAAGATCGAGGTGCGGGCGTCGCCGCGGAAATCGGTGGCCACCACCTTGTCCTCGGTGTAGCCCAGGATGCCCTTGAGCGCGCCTTCGGACTGCGCCTTCATCTCCGCGCAGATCTCGGCGTAGGTCGCCGGCTTTTCCAGCTCGACGGTGAGGTCGACCACGGACACGTCCGAGGTCGGCACCCGGAAGGACATGCCGGTGAGCTTCTTGTTGAGCTCGGGGATCACCACGCCCACCGCCTTGGCTGCGCCGGTGGAGGAGGGAATGATGTTCTCCAGGATGCCGCGGCCGCCGCGCCAGTCCTTGTTGCTCGGGCCGTCGACCGTCTTCTGCGTGGCGGTGGCGGCATGCACGGTGGTCATCAGGCCGCGCTTGATGCCCCACTTGTCGTTGAGCACCTTGGCCACCGGCGCCAGGCAGTTGGTGGTGCACGAGGCATTGGAGATGATCGCCTCGCCCTTGTAGGTCTTGTCGTTGACGCCGAAGACGAACATCGGCGTGTCGTCCTTGGACGGGGCCGACAGGATCACCTTCTTCGCGCCGGCGTCCAGGTGCTTCTGCGCCGCTTCCTTGGTCAGGAACAGGCCGGTGGACTCGATCACCACGTCCGCCTGCACTTCGTTCCACTTCAGGTTGGCCGGGTCGCGCTCCTGGGTGAGGCGAATGCGCTTGCCGTTGACCACCAGGTGGCCGCCCTCGACGGCGACCTCGCCCTTGAAGCGGCCATGCACCGAGTCATAGCGCAGCATGTACGCCAGGTAGTCGGGCTCCAGCAGATCGTTGATGGCGACGATTTCGATATCCGCGAAATTCTGCACGGCGGCGCGCAGCACGTTGCGGCCGATGCGGCCGAAGCCGTTGATCGCGACCTTGATGGCCATGGGCAAGCATCCTCTTGGGTTCGGTGAAGCGGTGGAGCGGCGACCTCGTGGGCCACCTGAAACGTCCATTTTAGCGCCGAATGCGGTCACGGGACCGTATACCGCCCGGTCCGCTTCGCGTTGCAGCTGCCTGTCTGGGCAGCTATGGACATGGCCGGCGCGTCGCGGCTGCTTGTGCGGCGCCGTCCACGCCATACTTGCCAACGAGCACGACTCCAAGGAGCGCCGCCATGCACGTACAGATCAGCCCCTTCTTCCACGCGGCCACCTCGACCTGGAGCTATCTGCTGTGCGACCCGGCCACGGGCGAGGCGGCCATCATCGATGCGGCGCTGGACTTCGATGCGGCCAGTGGCGAGATCGGCCACGCCAGCGCGGCAGCGATGCTCGAGGCGGCCGCACGCGCCGGTGCGCAGGTGCGCTGGATCCTGGAGACGCACGCCCACGCCGATCATCTTTCCGCCGCCGCATGGCTGAAGGAGCGCACCGGCGCACACACGGCGATCGGTGCCGGCATCACGCAGGTGCAGGAAACCTTCCGCCAGCGCCTGGGCCTGGCGGCCGACGAGCCGGATCTGGACGGCAGCGCCTTCGACCGGCTGCTGCACGACGGCGATGCGCTGCCGCTGGGCGAGCTGGCAATCCGCGTGGTTGCGACCCCGGGCCATACCGCGGACAGCGTGAGCTATCTGGTCAGTGATGCGGTATTCGTTGGTGACACGTTGTTCTCGCCCGCCGCCGGCTCGGCACGCTGCGATTTCCCCGGCGGCGATGCGGACGTGTTGTTCCGATCGGTGTGGCGGATCTACGGTCTGCCCGCCACGCGCATGTTCCTGGCGCACGACTATCCGCCGGCGGGCGAGGCGGCGCGGGCGGAGGTGCCGGTCGCCGAGCAGCGCCAATCCAACAAGCACATCCGCGAGGGCGTGGACGAGGCCACCTTCGTCGCCATGCGCCAGCAACGCGATGCCGGTCTGCCACCGCCGCGGCTGCTGTGGCCGGCGCTGCAGGTGAACATCCGCGGCGGCCGGCTGCCCCCGCCCGACGCCAATGGCCAACGCTACTTCAAGCTGCCGGTGCAACTGCGCGACTGAGGCGCTGTGGCACACTCGCCAGCCCTCCCAAGTCCGCACCTGCCGTCGATGACCGCCCTGCGCCGTAACGCCGTTTTCCTGCTCGCCTGTCTCCTGCTGGTTCCCAAGGCCTACGCCTGGGGGCCGGATGGCCATCGCATCGTGGCCGAACTGGCCCAGCGCCACCTGAGTCCCGCCGCCGAGGCACAGGTCGAGCGGCTGCTGGCGCCCGAGCACACCGGGCGGCTGGCCGACGTGGCCACCTGGGCGGACGACGTTCAGGACGACCCTTCGCAGCAGGCGTTGTGGAAGGCCACGCGCGCGATGCACTACATCAACTTCGCCAATCGCGACTGCGACTACCAACCTCCGCGCGATTGCCGGCAGGGGCGCTGCGTCGTCGCAGGCCTCCAGCACTACGTGGCGGTGCTTGGCGACCGCAACCAGAGCGACGCGGCGCGCCGGGAGGCGCTGAAATTCGTCGTGCACCTCGTCGGTGACGTGCACCAGCCGCTGCACGCCGGCTACCGTCCCGACAAGGGCGGCAACACTTACCAGGTGCAGTTCCAGGGCAAGGGCAGCAACCTCCACCGCGTGTGGGATTCGGGGATGCTGCGCACGCGCGGGCTGGACTGGCAGCACTACGCGCAAAAGCTCGATGCGCGCCCCATGGTTGCCTTGCCGCCCGATGGCGGCACGCCGTTCGTGGCCTGGGCGGAGGAATCGTGCCGGATGACCCGCGACCTTTATCCGGACGGCCATACGGTTGGCGCCTCCTACCTGGAGGCCGAGCTGCCGCTGGCCGAGCAGCGCCTGCGGCAGGCGGGGCGGCGGCTGGCGCAGTTGCTCAATCGCACGCTGGGGTAAGTGTCGCGCCCGTCTCATCGAGAAGGGCGCATGAGGGCGGAGCGACCGGGCCGGGCAGGGCGGGGTTGGGTTTCCCGTCACACTGCATACGATTGCACCCGGTCCGTCCCCTCACCGGCATCTGCTAGCCTCGCCGCATGAATGCCGAAAACCCCCTGCGCCGCACCAAGATCGTCGCCACCTTAGGCCCCGCCACCGACGCGCCGGGCATGCTCGCGCGGCTGATTGCCGAGGGTGTGGACGTGGTTCGCCTCAACCTCTCCCATGGACAGCCGCAGGATCACCGCGCGCGCGCCATGGCGGTACGCGAGGCGGCGCAGGCGGCGGGGCGCGAAGTCGGCATCCTGGCCGACCTTCAGGGCCCGAAGATCCGCATCGAGAAATTCGCGCACGGCCCGATCGAGCTGCACCCGGGTGATCCCTTCGTGCTCGACTGCTCGCCTGACGCGCCGGCCGGTGACAGCACCCGCGTCGGGGTCAGCTACCACCAGCTTCCGCAGGACGTGGCCGCCGGCGACGTCCTGTTGCTGGACGACGGCCTGGTGGCACTGCGCGTGGTTGCCGTCGAGGGCGCGCAGGTACGCTGCGAGGTGCTGATCGGCGGCAAGCTGTCCGACCGCAAGGGCCTCAACCGGCAGGGTGGCGGTTTGTCGGTGTCCGCGCTGTCGGACAAGGACCGCGCGGACATCCAGTTAGCCGCCGAAATCGGTGCCGACTTCCTCGCCGTCTCGTTTGTGCGTTCGGCCGCCGACATGGAACAGGCCCGCCGCCTCCTGCGCGAGGCCGATGGCCAGGGCGCACTGGTTGCCAAGATCGAACGCGCCGATGCGATTCCCGTTCTGGGCGAGATCATCGACGCTTCCGACGCGGTGATGGTGGCGCGCGGCGACCTGGGCGTGGAAATCGGCGATGCCGAACTGCCCGGCCTGCAGAAGAAGATCATCCGCGAGGCGGTCGCCCGCAACCGCGCGGTGATCACCGCCACGCAGATGCTGCAATCGATGGTCACTGCGCCCATCCCCACCCGCGCCGAGGTGCTCGACGTCGCCAACGCGGTGATCGACGGCACCGACGCGGTGATGCTTTCGCAGGAAACCGCCGCCGGCGCGCACCCGGACGTGGCGGTGGCCGCCATGCGCCGCATCTGTCTGGGCGCCGAACGCCAGTTCGAGCCGAAGGAAGACCTCTCCACCGCAGTGCACCGGCTCGACCGCGCCGACCAGGCGATCGCGCTGGCCGCGATGGTGCTGGCCGGGCAGCTCGGGGTGCGCGCGCTGATCGCGCTGACCGAATCCGGTGCTACCGCGCAATGGCTTTCGCGCTATCGCAGTGCGGTGCCGATCTATGCCCTCTCGCCGGCCGCCGATGCGCGCCGGCGCATGCTGCTGTTGCGCGACGTGCAGCCGGTCGCCTTCACCGAGGTCAGCCAGAGTTCGGCCGCCAACGCGCGCGAAGCGGTGCGCCAGCTGTTCGCGCTGGGCAAGCTGGCCGAAGGCGACCGCGTAGTGCTGACCCAGGGCGACCGCGTCGGCGCCGGCGGCGGCACCAACACGCTCAAGCTGCTGCTGGTGGGCGCCGAGGGCATCGTCGAGAGCCTGCGCGACCTTTAAACATGGCTCTTTGCGTTCGTCTCCCCTCCCCGCCGGGGAGAGGGAGCCGTAGCGTCACGGGTCGTACCGTCCCCGCGGCGCTACACTGGCCAGCCCCCACGCCAGGAGGTTGCCATGAACCCGACCGTCCGCCGTCTCCTCTTTGCGACGCTGCTGGCCGCCGGCTTGCCGGCAGCGGCGCAATCGCAGCACCGAGTCGACCCGCAGCACCTGTACGACTACTGGATCCTCCTGAACCAGAACGTCGCCGTCGACGTGCCCAACAGCGCACGCAACGTCAACCAGCCCGGCTGCGCCGCGGTGAGCTACATGATCGGTTCCGACGGCGTGCCGCGTAACCTGAAGGTCGAGAAGGTGGCGCCCGAGGGCGACTTCGGCCAGATCGCGATGAGCGCCGTGTCCAACTTCCGTTACGGCCCGGCGCTGTCCAACGGCAACCACGATCCGGTGAACACCTATTACGTGGTGCCGTTCAACGCCCCCTCCGATGCCGCCGGCCAGAAAAAGGTCATGGCACCGTGCCACCTGCCGGGCTACGAAAACTAGCCTTGCCGCGCCGTCACCACGGCGTTGACACCAAGTCGTTATAATCGGCGGTTCTTTGACCTGCCGTCCCGTCCGGGGCGGCGTTAATCCATTGCGGTGACCCCGCCCGTCTGTACGGAGTCGTTTCATGAGCATCGAAGATCTCGAAAGCATCGCCCAGGCGATGGTCGCGCCCGGAAAGGGCATCATCGCCATCGACGAATCGACCAACACGATCAAGAAGCGCTTCGAGGCGGTCGGCATCGAGAACACCGAAGAAAACCGCCGCGCCTACCGCGAGCTGCTGCTCACCGCGCCGGGCCTTTCCGAGCACATCTCCGGTGCGATCCTGTTCGACGAGACGATCCGCCAGAAGACCAGGGACGGCGTGCCGTTCACCGAGCTGATGAAGAAGAACGGCATCATCCCCGGCATCAAGGTCGACAAGGGCCCGGTGCCGCTGGCCGGCTTCCCGGGCGACGTGGTCACCGAAGGCCTGGACGGCCTGCGTGACCGCCTGGCCGAGTACGTCAAGCTGGGGGCGCAGTTCGCCAAGTGGCGCGCGGTGATCAACATCTCCGACGAAAACCCCAGCTCGACCGCGATCGAAGCGAACGTGCACGCGCTCGCCCGTTACGCGGCGCTGTGTCAGGAAGCTGGCCTGGTGCCGATGGTCGAGCCGGAAGTCATCATGGACGGCGACCACACGATCGAGGTCAGCTACGAAGTGCACGAGGCGGTGCTGCGCAGCCTGTTCAACGCGCTGTACGAGCAGAACGTGATGCTCGAGGGCACCATCCTGAAGGTCAGCATGGTCATCCCCGGCAAGAACTGCGACGAGCAGGCCGAAGTGGAAGAAGTGGCCGAGGCGACCGTGCGCGTGCTCAAGAGCACCGTGCCGGCCTCGCTGCCGGGCATCGTGTTCCTCTCCGGCGGCCAGACCGACGAGCAGTCGACCGCGCACCTGAACGCCATGAACCACATCGGCCCGCACCCGTGGCCGCTGTCGTTCTCCTACGGCCGTGCCATGCAGCAGGCCGCGCTCAAGCTGTGGTCCAAGGACATGAAGGCCAACTACGCCGAGGCACAGAAGACCGTCGCCGCGCGCGCCAAGGAGAATGGCCTGGCCGCGCTGGGGCAGTGGAACGGCTGAGTCTCCAGCCCGCGTTTGTGAGAAAGGGCGCCGCAAGGCGCCCTTTTTTTGCTCTGCTCCCTCTCCCCTCCGGGGAGAGGGCTGGGGTGAGGGGCCGGAGCTCGCCGGGATGCCTGCTAGAGCAGTGCCTTGGTTGCCCTTTCTTGCGAGGGCTCCCCGCGATTGGGCTCGCATGCGGCGGCGTTGATCACCTGTCGGCGCGCGGTCACTTCTTCGCCTTCCCTAAAGCCCTCGGGAGTTGACTTGAGAAAACCGCGCGGACGTCAGCTTGCGGTGTACCTGCTTCCTTTCCGGGCAAGAGCCAAAAAAAGGGCGCCTGAGGGCGCCCTTTCGTTTTCACTGACGGCGCATCCCTGCGCCAGTGCGATCAGAACCGGTATTCGGCGCTGACCGACACCATGTTGGTGTCGAGGTTGACGTTGTCCTTCGACGCATCGTAGTGGTCGTAGTTCAGGCCGATGCTGGCGTTGTTGCTGAAGTCGTAGCCCACGCCCGCGCCGGCGTACCAGCTGGTGTCGTCCAGGCTCTTGCGGACCGGGTCGATGTCGTTGCTCAGGCCATGGCCCTTCCAGCTGTACAGACCCGTGCGCGCGCTGACGTACCAGTTCTGGCCGACGTTGAAGTGGCCGTTGACGCCGGCGGTCCAGCCATGCAGCTGCGAGCGGCCCTGTTCGACCACGTCGTTGCTGTTGAAGATGTTCTTGACGTGGATGTTGCCAAGGTCGTTGTAACCGACCTCCACGCCGATCGCCACGAACGGATCGAACGACCAGCGGTAGCCACCACCGATTGCATAACCGGTGTCATGGTTGTCGTAGGGGCCCTTGTCGATCGAGGTGCGGCCCACGTTGCCGTTGACGAACCAGCCGTCGGTATGGGTCGGCGCACTCTGCGCGAACGCGGCGGGAACGGCCAGCAGGCCGGCGGAAGCAAAGGCAAGGGCAAGCAGCGTCTTTTTCATGGGAGATTCTCCTGTTGTTGTAGCGATCGCGGGGATCGATCGCTTGCGTGCACCAGATAAGGGGATGGCGACACGCGGTTCCTTGGATGCGGCCGGTGCGCGAAAGATTCAATGCGCATGAGAAACCCGGTAATTTGCGGTTAAGTTCCGCGTCCAGTTCATGAACGCCTGGACGTCCTTCTCGTTGGAGGGGCCGCAGGCGCGCTCAGAGAAAAACAGCGGCCTCCAGGTGTCGCGCATGAACTGTGCGCAGCACTATTGGAGCGGGCGTTACCTGAAGATCCGCGTTATCGCGGGAGTTCCGGTTAAGGCGAAATTAATCGCCGCGGCAAGGCCCGGTGTGCGCCAACGCGACAGCCGTCCCCCCGATCGGCGACAATTGGCGCTTTGCCGCTTGCCCGGAGATCCGACCGATGACCACCCGCCGCGAACTCGCCAACGCCGTGCGCGCCCTCGCCATGGACGCCGTCGAGGCGGCCAAGTCCGGCCACCCGGGCATGCCCATGGGCATGGCCGACATCGCCGAAGTGCTGTGGAACGACTTCCTCAGGCACAACCCGGCCGATCCGAAGTGGCCCAACCGCGACCGCTTCGTGCTCTCCAACGGCCACGGTTCGATGCTGCAGTACGCGCTGTTGCATCTGGCCGGGTACGACCTGCCGATGGCCGAGCTCAAGCGCTTCCGCCAACTGCACTCGAAGACGGCCGGCCATCCCGAATACGGCCACACCCCGGGCGTGGAAACCACCACCGGCCCGCTGGGCCAGGGCCTGGCCAATGCGGTCGGTTTCGCGCTCGCCGAGAAGGTGCTGGCGGCGCACTTCAACCGCCCGGGCCACACCGTGGTCGACCACCACACCTACGTGTTCCTCGGTGACGGTTGCCTGATGGAAGGCATCTCGCACGAGGCCTGCTCGCTGGCCGGCACCTGGGGCCTTGGCAAGCTGGTGGCGATTTACGACGACAACGGCATCTCCATCGACGGCGAAGTCCATGGCTGGTTCACCGACGACACCGCCAAGCGCTTCGAGGCCTACGGCTGGAACGTGATCCGTGGCGTCGACGGCCATGATGCCGAGGCGATCAAGCGCGCGATCACGCAGGCGACCGCGCAGTCCGAGAAACCCACGCTGATCTGCGCCAGGACCATCATCGGCTTCGGCGCGCCGCACAAGCAGGGCAAGGAAGAAAGCCACGGTGCGCCGCTGGGCAAGGACGAGATCGCCGCCGCGCGCGAACAGCTCGGCTGGACCCACCCGCCGTTCGAGATCCCGGCCGAGATCTATGCCGGCTGGGACGCCAAGGCCAAGGGCGCCGAGCGCGAGCAGGAGTGGAACGCTACGCTGGACGCCTACGCCAAGGCGCATCCGGAACTGGCCGCCGAGTTCAAGCGCCGCCTCGCCGGCGAGCTGCCGGCCGACTGGGCCGACAAGGCGCAGGCCTACATCGCGAAAATGCAGGCCGAGGGCCCCGAAGTGGCCTCGCGCAAGGCCTCGCAGATGGCACTGGACGCCTTCGGCCCGCTGCTGCCGGAACTGATCGGCGGCTCGGCGGACCTCGCCGGCTCCAACCTCACCAAGTGGAAGGGCAGCAAGGACGCCGGCAACGGTAACGCCAGCGACGGCCAGGGCAACTACGTCTACTACGGTGTGCGCGAGTTCGGCATGACCGCGATCGCCAATGGCCTGGCGCTGCACGGCGGCTTCATTCCCTACGACGCCACTTTCCTGGTGTTCTCCGACTACGCCCGCAACGCCGTGCGCATGAGCGCGCTGATCCCGGCGCACGCCATCCACGTCTACACCCACGACTCCATCGGCCTGGGCGAGGACGGCCCGACGCACCAGCCGGTCGAGCACCTGGCCAGCCTGCGCTACATCCCGAACAACCAGGTGTGGCGCCCGTGCGACGCGGTCGAATCGGCCGTGTCCTGGAAGGCTGCCATCGAGCGCAAGGGCAACCCCGCGTGCCTGGTGTTCTCGCGCCAGAACCTCAAGCACCAGCAGCGCAGCGAGCAGCAGGTGCGTGACATCGCGCGCGGGGCGTATGTCCTTTCCGATCCGGCCGATACCAAATTCAAGGCGATCATCATCGCTACCGGTTCGGAAGTGGAACTGGCGATGGAAGCGGCCCGCACCCTGGGCCAGCAGGGCGTGCCGGTGCGCGTGGTGTCGATGCCCTGCACCGAGGTGTTCGACGAGCAGCCGCTGGAATACCGCGAAGGCATCCTGCCGTCCTGGTGCCGCGCGCGCGTGGCAGTCGAGGCGGCCACGGCCGACTACTGGCGCAAGTACGTGGGCCTGGATGGCGAAGTCATCGGCATGACCGGATTCGGCGCATCGGCGCCGGCACCGCAGCTGTTCGAGCACTTCGGCTTCACCGTCACCCACGTGGTGGACGCGGTCAAGCGCTCAATCGGCTGATTCACGCGTCCACGGCGCGACCTCGCACCCAAGGGCGCTCCTACGGGACGTACGCCCTGCAGGAGCGCCCTTGGGTGCGACCGCGCAGTACGGTCGCGCCGAGTGCGCTCTGACGGTACGTGCGCTCCTACAGCAGCCATGGGTGCAGGCGTCGAGGCCGGGCAGCCTGCCGGTGCGTCAGGAAGGGTGACAATTTTGTAGGAGCGCCCTTGGG
>NZ_JAGJRS010000006.1:2533-32460 GCF_017837635.1 Frateuria flava | reverse complement strand
GAATAGCTGGGGCAGGCAACGATCCGTGGCGATCGCGGCGCGTTCGCCGCAGAGCTCGCGCAGCCGCACGCGTTCATCGGGCGGCACCATCTCCAACGCCGACAGGCGCGCCTGCGGCGCCGCGACCACCGCTTCGAGCAGGGTCCGGTAATGCCCCGCCAGCCGGGCGACGGTGGCTGCGTCGAACAGGTCGGTGCGATACACCAGGCGGCCACCGATGCCGGCGGCCGAGTCCTGAAGATGCAACTGCAAGTCGAACTTGGCGAACGATGACACGTCACCGACCAGGCTCAACTCCAGCCCGGCCAATGACTCCTCTTCACCGGCCGATTCGTTCTGCAGGGCGAACATCACCTGAAACAGCGGCGTCTGGCTGGGGCTGCGCGCCGGATTGAGCGCCTCCACGAGCTGTTCGAACGGAAGATCCTGGTGTTCGTACGCGGCCAGCGCGGTCGAGCGCACCGCATCGAGCAATTGCTCGAAGGTCTGTTCGGGCGCGACCCGGCTGCGCAGCACCAGCGTATTGACGAAAAAGCCGATCAACCCTTCCAGCTCAGGCCGCGTGCGGTTGGCGATCGGCGTGCCCACCGCGATGTCGTCCTGGTTGGCATAACGCGCCAGTACGACCTTGAACGCCGCCAGCAGCGTCATGAACAGGGTGGCGCCACGCGCCTGGCCAAGGCTGCGCAACGCTTCGGCAAGGCGCGGTGGCAGGAGGAAGTCGTGGCTTGCCCCGTCCGCGCCCTGCACCGGCGGGCGCGGACGATCGGTCGGCAGCGCCAGCAACGGCGGCAGGTCGGCCAGTTGCTCGCACCAATAGGCGAGCTGGCGCGGCAATGATGCATTTTCATGCTGCCACTGGGCGAAGTCGCCGTACTGGATCGGCAACGGCGGTAGCGAATCGTGCCTCCCACCTGTCCGTGCACGATAAAAATGGGCAAGCTCGGCCGTCATCACATTGATGGACCAGCCATCCGAGATGATGTGGTGCATGTTGGTCAGCAACACGTGCTCATCGGCGGCCAGCCTCAGCAGCCGCACTCTCAGCAGCGGACCCGCTGCAAGGTCGAACGGATCGCCGGCGAAGGCTTCCAGTCGACCGGCGAGCTCAGTCTCCAGGGCATCGTCCACCGGCAGGTCGATGGACTGGCGTTCGGCAATCACCTGCATCGGCTCGCCGGACACGACCCGGAACGTCGTGCGCAGCGTCTCGTGGCGATCGACGATGTCCTGGATGGCGGCATGTAGCGCGGCCACCTCCAGTGGCCCGCGCAGTCGCAACGCGGCGGGAATGCTGTAGACCGCATTGGCGCCTTCGAGCTGGTCGATGAACCACAGTCTTCGCTGCGCGTGGGAAAGCACGCACGGCGACCGGACCTGCCGCACCGGGATCGCCGCCCGATCGCTGTCGCGTGCCTCCTGCAGCAACGCAGTGATCGCATCACGGTGGCCGCGGATCTGCGCCAGCAACTCGTCGGTCAGCACGCCTTTGGGGGCGCCGACCTTCAGACGCCCCTGGTCAAGGTGGAGCCTGACACCCCGCTCCCGCAAGCCGGCAACCAGGGCGACTACGCTCATACTTCGATTTCCTCGTGGTCTTCCTGATCGGCGGGATCCAGCTGGCTGTCGGCGAGCAGGCCGAGCGTCATCTCGATGTAGGAGGCCATCTCATGGATGGTGGGCGTTTCGAACATGCGACGCAGCGGCAGATCGATACCCCACTGCTGGCGCACGCGCGTGACCAGTTGGGTGGCCAGCAGCGAATGGCCGCCGATCTCGAAGAAGCCATCGTGGATGCCAATCGGCACCTCTCGCTTGAGCACCTCGCTCCAGATGTCGACCAGCCGGAGCTGGATGTCGGTCTCCGGCGGCGCATAGGGCACGCGGCTCTGTCCGGCCATATCCACCTCGGGCAACGCGCGGCGGTCCAGCTTGCCGTTGATGGTCAGCGGCATGGCGTCGAGCTGCATGAAATACGACGGCACCATGTACTCGGGCAGGCGCTCGCCCAGTTGCCGGCGGACCTGGTCGAGGTCGATGCCCTGCCCGACCACGTAGGCGGCCAGGCGCTTGTCACCGTCGGCATCTTCCACGGTGATCACTACCGATTCCTTGACACCCGGCAGGTCGGTGAGCGCCGACTCGATCTCGCCCAGCTCGATCCGGAAGCCGCGGATCTTCACCTGCGCATCGATCCGGCCCAGGTATTCCAGGTCGCCATCGGGCAGGCGCCGGGCGAGGTCACCCGTGCGGTAGAGCCGCAGCCGGGCATTCGTTCCCAGCAGCGTTCCGCCCTCATCCACGAAACGCTGTGCCGTAAGCTCGGGCTGATTCAGGTAGCCCCGCGCAACGCCCGCGCCACCGACGTACATCTCGCCCGGCACGCCAACCGGCGCAAGCTGACCGTGGCTGTCCAGCAAGTGGATCCGCAGGTCCGGTATCGGCTCGCCGATGACCGAGCCGCGGTTGGCCTGCACATCGGCGTGCGTGATCGGACGATAGGTGACGTGCACGGTGGTTTCGGTAATGCCGTACATGTTGATCAGACGCGGGGACCTGGCCCCGTGCCGTTCGAACCATGGGCGCAAGCTGGCCAGATCCAGTGCTTCACCGCCAAAAACAATGCAGCGCAATGTGTTGGCGCGCGACGAGGACGCGTCCGCTTTCATCAGTGCGCGGAACGCCGACGGCGTCTGGTTCAGCACGGTGACCTTCTCGTCGCACAGCAGCGCGTGGAAATCCTCCGGGGACCGGCTGACCCAATAGGGCACCACCACCAGACAGCCGCCATACAGCAGCGCGCCCCACAATTCCCACACGGAAAAGTCGAAAGCGTAGGAGTGGAACAGCGTCCACACGTCGTCGGCGTTGAAGCCGAACCAGGCGTCGGTGGCAGTGAAAAGCCGCGCGACCTGGCGGTGCTCGACCATCACCCCCTTGGGGCGGCCGGTGGAACCGGAGGTGTAGATGACGTAGGCCAGCTGGTTCGGGGCCGCGGAAGCCTGCGGCGCGTCCGCCGGCAATGCGGCCCACGGCGGATTGTCCTGGTCCAGCGTCAGCAACTCGAACGCGCCGGACGGGATGCGCTCACGCACACTCTGCTGGGTCAGCACGATGGCCGGCGCGGCATCGCTGAGAATGTATTCGAAGCGATCACGCGGGCACGCCGGATCGATCGGCAGGTACGCGCCGCCCGCCTTCAGCACGGCCAGCAGGCCGACGATCATCGCCTCCGACCGTTCCAGGCACAGGCCTACGATGGCATCGGGACCCACGCCCTGCGCGCGCAGGTGCCGGGCCAGGCGGTTAGCCTGCTGCTCCAGTTCGGCATAGCTCAGGCTTCGGCCTTCGCAACGCACTGCCACGGCGTCCGGACGCTCGGCGGCACGTTGGCTGAAGATTTCATGCAGGCAACGGTCGGCCGCAAACGCCGGCGCCTCTTCGTCCAGGCTGCGCAGGAGTTCGGCGCGCTCGCCTGCCGAGATCATCGAAAGGGCCGATACCGGCACACCGGGGGACGCCGCTATCGCACGCAGCAGCTCGCTGTAATGGTTGGCCATGCTTTCGATGGTGGCTATGTCGAACAGGTCGGTGCGGTAATACAAACGGCCCTCAAGCCGTCCGTCGCGCTCCTCCATGTCCAGCTGCAGGTCGAACTTGGCCACTGTCGCCTCGCCCTCCAGCGGCGTCAGCGTCAGGCCGGGAAGCTCACCGCCCGGGTTGGGCGTGTTCTGCAGCGAAAACATCACCTGGAACAGCGGCGAGTGGCTCATGCTGCGCTGTGGATTGACGAACTCCACCAGTTGCTCGAACGGCAGGTCCTGGTGCTCGTAGGCAGCCAGTGCCGTGGTGCGCACGTCCTGCAGCAACTGCTCGAAGGTCTGGCCGGCGTGCACCTGGCTGCGCAACACCAGCGTGTTGACGAAGAAACCGATCAGCCCCTCCAGCTCCGGTCGCGTGCGATTGGCGATGGGCGTGCCCACGGCGATGTCCGACTGCCCGGAGTAGCGCGCAAGCAGCACCTTGAACGCCGCCAGCAGCGCCATGAACAACGTCGCGCCGTGCGCCTGGCTCAGCTCCTTCAACGAACGACACAGCGTCGCCGGCAGCACGAAGGTATGGCTGGCACCGGCGAAGCCCTGGACGGGCGGCCGCGGCCGGTCGGTCGGCAGCGTGAGCAGCGGCGGCAGGTCCGCCAGCTGGTCGCGCCAGTAGTCCTGCTGGCGTTGCAGAACCTCGCCCTGCAGGGTCTTGCGTTGCCACAACGCAAAGTCTGCGTACTGGATCGGCAGTGGCGGCAGCATCGGTTGAACCCCACGGATGCGAGCCTCGTACTGGGCCACAAATTCACCCACCAGCACGCCGATCGACCACCCATCGGAAATGATGTGGTGCATGTTGGTCAGCAGGATGTGTTCCTGCGGCCCGAGGCACAGCACCTGTGCCCGCAGCAGCGGGCCTTTGGCGAGGTCGAAGGGCTCGCCGGAAAACGCCATGACCCGATCCATTACATCGGATTCGCTGCACTCCACCAGCGGCACATCGATGGCCAGGTGCGGCACGATCACCTGCAGCGGCTCGCCGTCGGCGGAGCTGAATGTGGTGCGCAGCGTTTCGTGGCGGTCGACGATGGACTGGATGCTCGCGCGCAGCGCGGCGATGTCCAGCGTGCCCCTGAGGCGCAAGGCGGCGGGCATGTTGTAGGTCGCCGTCGCGCCATCGAGCTGGTCGATGAACCACAGACGTTGCTGCGCGAACGACGCCGGCGTCGGAGAAATCACGTCACGGCGGGGAATTGGTGGGCGGTTGCCGCCGCGCGCCTCCATCAGGAGCGCGGTGATCGCGTCGCGCTCCGAGCGGATCTGCTCGACCAGTTCGGGCGTCAGCGCACCCTTGGGCGCACTGACCTTCAGCCGTCCATTCTCCAGGTGCAGTTTGACCTGCCTGGCCCGCAGGCCAGCGATAAGCGCCAGGGTGCTCATACTTCGATTTCCTCGTGGTCTTGCGGCAAGGTGTCGGTCGGTCCGCTGGTCTCCAGCGAAAGGACGGTCTCGATGTAGGCGGCCATCTCATGGATGGTCGGCATTTCGAACATGCGTCGAACCGGCAGGTCGATGCCCCACTGGCTGCCGACACGGGTGATGAGCTGGGTGGCCATCAGCGAGTGCCCACCCAGGTCGAAGAAGCTGTCATGCACGCCGATCGGTGCCTCGCGGCCGAGCACCTGTGCCCATATCCCGGCGAGCGTCCGCTCCACCGCAGTGCACGGTTCCACGTAGCGCGCGCCCCGCCCGGCCGCCGGATCCACCGGCGGAAGCGCGCGCCGATCGAGCTTGCCGTTGGCCGTCGTCGGCAAGGCATCCATGCGCACGAAATGGGCCGGCACCATGTACTCCGGAAGCCGGCTGCGCAGGCCGGTGCGCAACGCGCCGTCGTCGATCGATGGCTCGGCCGCCACGTAGGCCACCAGCCGCGGTTCGCCCGCCACCGGAATCGCCTGCACGCTGGCTTCGTGCACGCCTGGCAGGTCGCCCAATGCAGACTCGATCTCGCCCAGTTCGATGCGAAAGCCGCGAATCTTTACCTGGTCGTCGATTCGGCCCAGGTACTCGATCCCGCCGTCGTGCAGCCGTCGCACCAGGTCACCGGTGCGGTACCAGCGGCTGCCGCCATCGTTCGGCACGAACAGCTCGGCAGTCAGTCGCGGGCGGGCGAGATAGCCGCGCGCCAGCGACGGGCCGCCGACCCACAGCTCGCCAGGCAGGCCCAACGGCGCATCGTGGCCATGGGCGTCGACCACCCTGACGGACAGGTCCGCCAGCGGCCGGCCGATCACGCTACCGCGGTCCTGTGCGAGTTGGGCTTCCACGATGCGATGGCAGGTCGACACGACCGCCCCCTCGGTAGGACCGTACATGTTCACCACGCGCGAGTGGTCGCCATAGCGTGCGAACCACGGCCGCAGGCTGGCCGGATCCAGCGCTTCGCCGCCCAGCGCCACCTGCCGCACCGACAACCGCTGCGGCGACTGCGCATCCACCCGCAGCAGGCTGCGGAACGCCGTCGGCGTCTGGTTGAGGAAGGTCACCCGCTCGCGCAACAGCAGCGCGTGGTAGTCCTCCGGCGAGCGGCTGACCCAGTAAGGCACCACCACCAGGCAACCACCGTGCAGCAGCGCGCCCCACATCTCCCAGACCGAGAAGTCGAACGCGCAGGAATGGAACAACGTCCACACCTCGTCCGGGCCGAAGTCGAACCAGCCACGCGAGGCCTCGAACAGGCGCACGACCTGGCGATGCTCCACCTGCACGCCCTTCGGGCGTCCGGTCGAACCAGAGGTGTAGATGATGTAGGCCAGCTGGTCCGGCTGATTCCGCGGCGCGGGATTGTCCGCCGGCTGCGCGGCCAGGGCCGCCTCGTCCTCGTCCAGCAAAACCAGCGCGAAGTCCCCCGGCGGAATGTGCTCGCGCACGCTCTGCTGGGTCAGCACCGCCACCGGCCGGGCGTCCTCCAGCATGTAGGCCAGGCGCTCCGGCGGACAGGCCGGGTCGATCGGCAGGTAGGCGCCGCCGGCCTTGAGCACGGCCAGCAGTCCCACCACCAGTTCGATCGAGCGCTCCAGGCAGACCGCCACGATCCGCTCGGGCCCTACCCCGTGCGCACGCAGATGGTGGGCCAGCCGGTTGGCGCGCCGGTTCAACTCGCCGTAGCTGAGCGTCCGCTCCTCATAGCGCAGCGCCGGTGCGTCCGGTGTGGCGGCGGCGCGCTCTTCGAATAGCTGGGGCAGGCAACGATCCGTGGCGATCGCGGCGCGTTCGCCGCAGAGCTCGCGCAGCCGCGCGCGTTCATCGGGCGGCACCATCTCCAGCGCCGACAGGCGCGCCCGCGGCGCCGCGACCACCGCTTCGAGCAGGGTCCGGTAATGCCCCGCCAGCCGGGCGATGGTGGCTGCGTCGAACAGGTCGGTGCGGTAGGCCAGCCGCGCGCCGATGGTGCCGTCCTCGCCCTCGTCCATCTCCAGGGTCAGGTCGAAAGGCGTCACGCGCTCCTCCGGCTCGACCAACGTCGCTTCCAGCCCCGGCAGGGAAACATCGCGGCGCGCGTTGTTCTGCAGTACGAACATCACCTGGAACAACGGCGAGTGACTGAGGCTGCGCTCGGGCTTGAGGAACTCGACCAATTGCTCGAACGGCAGATCCTGGTGCTCGTACGCGGCCAGCGCAGTCGAGCGCACCGCGTCGAGCAATTGCTCGAAGCTCTGTTCCGGTGCGATCTGGCTGCGCAGCACCAACGTGTTGACGAAGAAGCCGATCAGTCCTTCCAGTTCCGGCCGCGTGCGGTTGGCGATGGGCGTGCCCACCGCGATGTCGTCCTGGTTGGCATAACGCGCCAGCACCACCTTGAACGCTGCGAGCAGCGTCATGAACAACGTGGCGCCGCGCGCCTGGCCCAGCTGACGCAGTGCACCGGCCAACCGCGGCGACAAGGTGAATGCGTGGCTGGCCCCGGCCATGCCCTGCACCGGCGGTCGCGGACGATCGGTCGGCAACGTCAGCAAAGGCGGCAGCCCGCCGAGTTGCTCGCGCCAGTACGACTGCTGGCGCTGCAACAGGCTGCCCTGCAGCCACTGGCGCTGCCATTGCGCGAAGTCGGCGTACTGGATCGGCAGCGGCGCCAACGTCACCGAAGTGCCTTGCACGGAGGCCGTGTAGTGCGCCACGAACTCGCTCACCAGCACGCCGATGGACCAACCATCGGAGATGATGTGGTGCATGTTGGTCAGGAGCACGTGCTCGTCCACGCCTACTTGCAGCAGCTCGGCGCGCAGCAGGGGACCGCGCGCGAGGTCGAACGGCCGCTGGGCGAAGATCTGCGCCTGCGACATCACCTGCGAAGGTGCGCACGTCCGCACCGGCACGTCCATCGGCAATACGGAGGCAATACGCTGTACCGGCTCGCCTTCGATGATCGCGAAGGTCGTACGCAACGTCTCATGGCGATCGACCACCGCCTGGATGCCCGTGCGCAGTGCCGCCAGGTTCAGCCGGCCGCGCAAGCGCAATGCGGCCGGGATGTTGTAGGCCGCATTGGCGCCCTCCAACTGGTCGATGAACCACAGGCGCCGCTGCGCGAACGACAGCGGCAGATTGCCCTCGCGTGGGCATGGTTGCAGCGCCGGCGAAGTTGCGGCCCGCTCGGCTTCGCCCAGGCGCAGTGCCAGCTCGGCCACCGTCGGTGCCTCGAACAACCAGCGTACCGGCGGCGACTGGCCTCCCGGCTGGCGCAGGCGCGACATCACCTGGGTGGCGAGCAGCGAATGGCCGCCCATTGCAAAAAAGTTGTCGTGGATGCCCACGGTGTCCAGGCCAAGCACCTGCGCCCAGATCGCGCACAGCCGCGCTTCCTGTGGCGTGCGCGGCGGCACCTGCGTGGCCGCATCGGCAAAGTCGGGCACAGGCAACGCCTTGCGGTCGATCTTGCCGTTGCTCGACTGCGGCAACGCATCGAGCACCACGCAAGCCGCCGGAACCATGTAATCGGGAAGCAAGCCTTGTAGTTGCCGTCTCAGGCGGACGCTGTCCACGCCCGCCTGCTCGCCGGCGACGACATAAGCCACCAGTTGCGGACCACCGGGCCGCGACCAGGCCAACACCACGGTGTCCTCCACGCCAGGGAGTCCGCGCAGCACCTGCTCGATTTCTCCCAGTTCGATGCGGAAACCGCGGATCTTCACTTGGTAATCGCTGCGCCCCAGCAGTTCCAGCTGACCGTCGCTGCGCCAGCGCGCCAGATCACCGCTGCGGTAGAGCCGGCCACCCACGCCGAAGGGATTGGGCACGAAGCGTCCGGCCGTACGCGCCGGGTCACCCAGGTAACCGCGCGCCAGCGTCGGGCCACCCACGTACAACTCACCCGGCACACCCTGCGGGCAAAGCTGCAGGCGATCGTCCAGAACATAAGCCCATACGCCCGGCAGCGGCGCGCCGACCGGGACCGAACCTCCGGACAGCGACTGAGCCGGATCGGTGAGGAAGCACGTGCTGTCCACGGCGGCCTCGGTCAGGCCGTAGGAGTTGAACACCGCGGTAGCCGGCTCGGTGACCTGATGGACGAGCTCGAGGTCTTCGGCATAAAGCACGTCCGAACCGGTCACCAGTATCTTCAGCCCTGCAAGGCGCTCTCCCTGCTCGCGCAGGTGAGAGGCCACGTGGCGCAACACGATAGGCACGAATTCGGCGTAATCGATGGCGCGCGCCCGGATCAGCGCCGTCAGCGCCGAAGCATCAAGCAGCGTCGCCTTGGGGCAGATCGTCAGTTCGCCACCCGAGCACAGCGCGCGCACCATGTCGCCGATGCACACGTCAAAGCCGAACCCGGCCATCTGCAGGTGCCGGCGCACATCCCGTTCCAGGCGGTACACCTGCGCCCAGGCGCGGTAGTTGGAACCGATCGAGCCGTGCTGCACCAACACGCCCTTGGGCCGGCCGGTGGAGCCGGAGGTGAAGATCACATACGCCAACTGTTCCGGCCGCACCTGGCCACTCGCCGCCGGGGTGGTCGTCGGCCACGCGGCGGCGGTCATCACCTCACCCAGATCCAGCACCATCGCGCCCGGGTCCTTCAGCCTCGGCGCCAGCGCCGGCGTGCTCACCAGCACCCGGGGTCGAATGTCTTCCAGCATGGCCTCGAGGCGCCCGTCGGGCAGCTCGGGGTTCAACGGTACGTACGCTCCACCGGCCTTGAGGATGCCGAGGAACCCCACCGCCATGCCCAGCGAGCGCTCAAGCAACAGGCCGACCGGCACCTCCGGCGTCACGCCGTGGGCGATCAGCGCGTGCGCCAACCGGTTCGCGGCCGCGTCGAGCTCGGCATAAGTCAGGCAGGCGTCCCCATCGCGCACGGCGACTGCCGCCGGCGTGCGCAATGCACACGCTTCGAACAGGCGGTGCACGCAAGCCGCGTCCGATTCGGTCGCCCCGGGTGGGGTGGCCCACGTCATCAGCCGCTCGTGCTCGGCCGGCGCCACCATCGACAACTGGCCCACCGCCCGCTCCGGCGTGGCCACGACCGCCTCCAGCAACGTCTGGTAGTGGTCCAGCAGTCGCGCCATGCTCGACTCGTCAAACAGGTCCGTGGCGTACTCCAGGTCGGCCCGTAGCCCCCGCTCGGTTTCGGTCAGATAAAGGCTGAGGTCGTATTTGGCGACCTTGATCTGCGGGTCGCGAATGGACAGCTCCAGCCCGGGAAGCTCCAGTGCTGCCATCGGCGTGTTCTGCAGCACCAGCATCACCTGGAACCAGGGCGACTGGCTCATGCTGCGCACCGGCTGCAGGGCCTCGACCAGGTGCTCGAACGGAAGATCCTGGTGCGCATAGGCCGTCAGCACCGTATCGCGCACCTGCTCCAGCAGCGCCGTGAATGGCGCCGCCTCGTCCACCCGGGTTCGCACGACCAGGGTGTTGACGAAGAAACCGATCAACCCTTCCAGCTCAGGCCGGTTGCGGTTGGCAATGGAGCTGCCGACAGCGATGTCCTCGATGTTCGCGTAACGCGCCAGCAACACGTCGAACGCCGCCAGCAGGACCATGTACAGCGTCGCTCCCTGCGACTGGCCCAGTGCATGCAGGCGATCGCACAGCGCGCGCGGCAACCATCTGCTGTGCACCGCGCCGCGGTAGCTCTGCACCGGCGGGCGCACGCGGTCGGTCGGCAGCGGCAGCAGGGTCGGCGCGCCCTGGAGCACGCCCTTCCAGTGCTCCACCTCCGCCTGCAGCGCCTCGCCCTGCAGGCGTTCGCGTTGCCAGTGGGCAAAGTCGGCGTACTGCACCGGCAGCGCCGGCAGGGCAGCGGCCGTGCCGCCCAGCCGCGCCCGGTAGCCGCGCCCCAGCTCGTCGACCAGCACGCCTAGCGAATAGCCGTCCGAGACGATGTGGTGCATGTTGACCAGCAGCACGTGCTCCTCCGGCCCCAGGCGCAGGATGCGTGCCCGGAAGAGCGGCGCCGCGGGGAGGTCGAACGGCATGCTTGCGTCCTGGTCGATATGCCCCTGCAGGGCATCGCGACCGACCTCCAGCAGTGGTATGTCCAGATGAAGCACCGGTGCGATCTGCTGGAAACCGATGCCGTCGCGCTCGATGAATGCCGTGCGCAACGCCTCGTGGCGGTCGACGATGTCCTGCAGCGCCGCGCGCAATGCACCGATGTCGAGGTGCCCATGCAAGTCGATCGCAACCGGCATGTTGTAGGCCGCACTCGGGCCCTCAAGCTGGTAGAGAAACCACAACCGCTGCTGCGCAAACGACAGCGGCATGACCTCGCGATCGGCGACGCGCTGCAGTGACGGGCCTGTCGTCGCGCCCGCGGCAGCCACGGCCCCGGCCAGCCCCGCAATGGTTGGCGTATCGAACAGCTGCCTCACCGGCAGTTCCACGCCCAGCCATTCGCGGATCCGCGACATTACCTGGGTGGCCAGCAGCGAGTGCCCGCCGATGCGGAAAAAATCATCGCCGATGCCGATCGGTGCCTCACGCCGCAGCACTTCCGCCCAGATCGATGCCAGCCGCGCCTCGGTATCGTTGCGCGGCGCCTGGTAGGCCATCTCGCTGGCTTCGGCCAGGTCCACCGCCGGCAGCGCCTTGCGATCGAGCTTGCCGTTGGACGACAACGGCAGCGCCTCCAGCCGCACCAGCCGCGTCGGCACCATATAGTCGGGCAGGCGCGTGGAAAGCGCCGCACGCAACGCATCTTCCGGCGGAGCCTGTGCGCCAGTCACGTAGGCCACCAGGCGCTTCTCGCCCGCCGCATCGGCTGGCGCCAGCACGACCGCTTCGCGTACGCCCGGCTGCTCACGCAAGGCCGCTTCGATCTCGCCCAGCTCGATGCGGAAGCCGCGGATCTTCACCTGGAAATCGAGCCGCTGCAGATATTCGATCTGGCCATCCGCGCGGCGCCGGACGCTGTCACCCGTGGCGTACAGGCGGCCACCATCGCCACTGAACGGGTCGGGCACGAACTTCTCCGCCGTCAGGCCGGGTCGACCCAGGTAACCGCGCGCCAGGCCCATGCCGCCGATGAACAGCTCGCCAGCTACGCCGAGCGGCACCGGCTGCATCTGCGGATCGAGCACGTGCAGGCGCAGGTTGTCGATCGGATGCCCGATCAGCACGCCGCTTTCCACGGTCTGGCGCGTGCAGCGCCATGCGCTGACTTCGATCGCGGCCTCAGTAGGGCCGTAAAGGTTGTGGATCACCTGCACCTGCGGCATGGCCTCGAACAGGCGCTGCGCCAACGCTTGCGGAAGCGCCTCGCCGCCGGACACGGTGCGTCGCAGGCCGAGCGTGTCCAGGCCGGGCTCGTTGAGAAACACCTGCAGCATGGACGGGACGAAGTGGGCGGTGGTCACGCCCTGCTCCGCGATAAGCCGGCGCAGGTAGGCCGGGTCGCGGTGGCCCTCAGGCTGCGCGATCACCAGCGTCGCGCCTGCCATCAGGGGCCAGAACATCTCGCACACGGAGATATCGAAATTGAACGGCGTCTTGGCCAGCACGCGCTCGCCCGGCGCGACCGGTACCTCCTTCTGCATCCACACGAGCCGGTTGCACACGGCGCCATGGGTATTCATCGTTCCCTTGGGCTTGCCGGTGGAACCGGAGGTGTAGAAGACGTAGATCAGGTGATCGTGCGCCAGCGCCACTGCCGGATCGGTGGCCGGCAGCGAGGCCCATTGCGCGTGGTCGCGGTCCACGCACACCACGGGGAGCACATCGGACGGCAGGTTCGCAGCGATCGCCCCGGTGGTGAGCATCAGCAGTGGACGCGCGTCCTCGAGCAGGTAGCCAAGCCGCTCGGGCGGGTAGTCCGGTGCCACGGGCAGGTAGGCACCGCCGGCCTTCATCACCGCCAGCAGGCTGATCACCAGCTCGAACGAGCGCTCCTGCGAGACCGCGACGATCGTCTCCGGGCCGACCCCTTGGCTGCGCAGGTAATGGGCCAACCGGTTGGAGGCCGCCTCCAGGCTGCCGTAGTCCATCACCTGCCCTTCGAACACCAGCGCCGGGGCATCCGGTGTCCGGCGAGCCTGGGCGGCGATCCGTGTGTGCACCCAGCCGGTGCCGGCCGGGGCGGTCGTCGTCGCGTTCCACGCCTGGACCAGGTGCATCCGCTCGTTGCCGGACAGCATCGGCAAGCGGCCCACGCGCGTCGCCGGGGTCGCCACCACGGCCTGCGCCAAGGTCAGATAATGGTCACGCAGCCGTTCCATGGTCGGGCGATCGAACAACTCGCTGCGGTACTCCAGGCGGCCCTTCAGGCCCGTCGCCGACTCCTCCAGCTCCAGCGTCAGGTCGTACTTAGCCGTTTGCGTCGGCGCATCCAGCAAGCGCGCTTCGAGCCCCGGCAGCTGCACCGTCCCGATCGGTGCGTTCTGCAGCGCGAACGACACCTGCACCAGGGGCGCATAGGCCATGCTGCGTGCCGGCTGCAGTTCCTCGACCAGTTGCTCGAAGGACACCGACTGGTGCGCAAAGGCTTCCAGCGTGTCGCCTTTCAGGCGCTCCAGGAAGGCCGTGAACGGTTCGCCCGCATCGACCGTGTCACGCAATACCAATGTGTTGGCGAAGAAGCCGATGACGCCCTCGAGCTCCGCATGCTCGCGATTGGCCACCGGCGTGCCCACCACGACATCCGATTGGCCTGTGTAGCGCGCAAGCAGTACCTTGAACACCGCCAGCGTCAGCATGTACAGCGACACGTTACGCTCGCGCGCCAGCGACTTGAGCGCCGACACCAGTGCGCCGGGCAGATCGAAGACGAGCGTGTCGCCTGTCACGCCCTGCATCGGCGGGCGCGGCCGGTCGGTGGGCAATTCCAGCAGCGGTGGCGCCTCGTGCAGGCGCTCGCGCCAATAGCCCAGGTGGCGCGCGAACTCCTCACCCTCGATCCAGCGGCGCTGCCATGCCGCATAGTCCACGTACTGCACGCGCAATGGCGGCAACGGCGCGGGCCGCCCCGAACGGTAGCCTGCGTAAAGCGCACAGAACTCGCGCACCAGCACGCCCATCGACCAGCCATCGGAAACCGCGTGATGGATCGACAGCACCAGCACCTGCCGCCGCTCGGCAACACGCCACAAGGACACCCGCAACAGCGGCCAGGCATCCAGCGAGAACGGTTGGGCGGACTCTGTCGCCAGCGCCTCGGGCAATTGCGACTCCGCCACGTCGCGGCGCTGCAGGGGCACCTCCAGCGTGTCGGCCACCTCCACGTAGGGCTGGCCGCGCTCGACCGCGAATCGGCCACGCAGCGCCTCGTGCCGCGCCACGATCGCCGCCAGCGCTTCGCGCAGTGCGGTCTCGTCCAGCTCGCCTTCCAGCACCAGCGGCACCAGTTTGTTATAGACCGTGTTCGGGCCGTCCAGTTGCTCCAGGAACCACAGCCGGCGTTGCGCCAGCGACAGTGGCAGCCGGCCCTCGCGCGGCACCGATTCAAGCGTCTGCGCACGGGCGCGCGCCTGACCTTCCAGCAGATCCAGCAGCTGCGCCTTGTGCGACGACAGCAACGTATGCAACGCAGCCGTCATGGCTCCTTTGGGCGCACTGACCTGTAATTGGCCCTCCCTGGAAGCCAGACGGATGCCCGCCTCGCTCAACTTTGCCAGCACGCTTGAGATATCCATTCCGTTTTTCCTGAAGAGCCGCGACTACGAGGAAGCAAGGCGCCCGCCGGGGGCGCTTGTCAGGCCGATGCGTTCGCCATCAGCTTGCGCAGGCTCAGTGGCCGCATGTCGGTCCACACCTGTTCGATGTAGGCCAGGCACTCCTCCTTGCTGCCCTGCTTGCCGGTCGCTTTCCAGCCGGCCGGAATTTCGCGATCGGCCGACCAGATCGAGTACTGCTCTTCGTGATTGACCACCGCCAGGAACTGTTCGGTTGACGCTTCGCTCATTGCCCTTTCCTCCATGGAAGCCCGTTTTTCGAGCCGTTGTTTTCCCAGCGACCTCGTCAGATGACGAAGCCTTCGAATTCGTCGGGCGACTCCTCGGCATCGGCCGTCACCTGCTCGAGCAGGGCGCGGTTGCGGCGGATCGCCGCGATGCGTGCCGCGAAGTCGGCGACGGTCTGCGCCTCGAAGAAGTCCTGCACGCTCAGCTCTTCACCGAACGCACCACGAGCGCGGGCCATGGCTTGCGCGGCCAGCAGCGAGTGGCCGCCGAGATCGAAGAAGTTGTCATGCACGCCCACCTGCGGCACGCCCAGTACGTCGGCCCACATGTCGGCAAGGACCTGCTCTGTGTCGTCCCGCGGCGCCACGTAGTCCGCGGCCGCTTGTGTGAGGTCCGGATCGGGCAGGGCCTTGCGGTCCAGCTTGCCGTTGGCGTTGAGCGGAAGCGCGTCGAGGACGACGAAGCGCGCCGGCACCATGTAGTCCGGCAAGGCAGCACGCAGCCGCGCGCGCAGCGCCGGAATGGACACCTTGTCCGCGGCCGCGACCAGGTACGCAATCAGGCGTCGCTCACCCGCGTCGTCTTCGACCGCGGTGACCACTGCCCCGGTCACGCCGGGCTCCTCGCGCAACTGCGCCTCGATCTCGCCCAGCTCGATGCGGAAGCCGCGAATGTTGACCTGGAAATCAGCGCGCCCGACGTATTCGATGTTTCCGTCGACCAGCAGTCGCCCAAGATCGCCCGTGCGGTAAAGGCGCGCGCCCGGAGTTTCACCGAACGGGTCGGGCACGAAACGCTCGGCGCTAAGCGACGGCCGCCCCAGATAGCCGCGCGCGATGGCGCGGCCGGCGATGTGGATCTCTCCCACGCGCCCCTGAGGCACCAGCTGCAAACCGTCATCGAGCACATAGGCCTGTGCATGCGGCAGGCGGGTGCCGATCACGTTTCCGGGATGCCGATGCCCTCCCTGCGGCGCATGGCAGGACAGGATCGTGGTCTCGGTCTGGCCGTAGAACTCGACCACCTGCGCCGAGGGGAAGCGTTGTTCCATCTGCGCCAGCAACGCCGCAGGAACGGCATCGCCACCGACAAACACGTGCCGGAGCCCACCAAAAACAGGGGCTTGCCGTTCGCCGGTCAAATGATCGAGTACCCGCCGCATCAGGCTTGGCACCAGATGCGCCAGGCTGACCCGGTCCAGTTCGGCGGCGAGCCGCCCGGTGTCGAGTACGACTTCGCGTTCCAGGATGCGGCTGTGTCCACCGGCCACCAGCGGCAGCAACAGTTCGACGAACGAGATGCCGAAGGCATGCGAGGCCAGGCTGGGCATGCTGTCGCCCGGGCCGACCGAGAAGCGCCGGCACAGTCCCAGCAGCAACTCGCACAAGCCGCCTTGCAATACCTGCACGCCCTTGGGCCGGCCGGTGGAGCCGGAGGTGTAGATCACGTACGCCGGTTGCAGGCCATGTGTGTGCACCGTCAGCCGCTCGTTCGGTTGGCTGTCCAGCTCAGCGCCCAGACGGTCGAGGCATACGATCCGGCCACCCGGGCTTTCCAGGGCGTCGGCGATCTGCGCGTGCGTCAACACCAGCCGCATGCCGGCGTCACGCACGATGAAGGCGAGCCGTTCGTGCGGATAGCCGGGGTCCAGCGGCACGTACACCGCACCGGCTTTCCAGATGCCGAGCAGGCAGGCGAGCAGGTCCGGTGAGCGCTCCATCCAGACGCCGACATGATCCTCGGCACCGACGCCCTGCCCCCGCAGGTAGTGCGCGATGCGGTTGGCGCGCGCATCGAGGTCGCCGTAGCTGACCAAGGCATCGCCGAAGATCGCAGCTGGCGCCTGCGGATTCTCATCGACCTTCCGTTCGAACAGCTGATGCACGCACAGCGCCGGATCGACCGGTGGCGGCAACGCAAGCTGGGGGCGAAGCTGATCGGCGATGGCTGCATCATCGAGCATCGGGAGCCGCCGCCAGGGCTGGTCCGGTCGTGCCATGGCCGCTTCCAGCAGGCGGACGTAATCGCCAGCCAGCCGCTCGACGCGCGCGGCGTCGAAGAGGTCGCTCGCGTAATCAAACCACGCGTGCAGACCATCGGCGCGCGACTCCACGTTCAGCGCCAGGTCGAAGCGGGCGATGCGGTGGCCCTCCCCCGCCGCGCGCACGCCCAGGCCTGGCAGCGCGAAATCCGCCAGGGCGCCGTCATGCTGCAGGAACATCACCTGAAACAACGGCGCATGGCTGAGGCTGCGCGCCGGGCGCAGTTCCTCGACCAGTTGCTCGAAAGGCAGATCCTGGTTGCGTTGCGCATCCACCGTCGTGTCGCGCACCTGATGCAGCACATCAATGAACGACGCGGCGCTGTCCAGGCGTCCGCGCACCACGACCGTGTTGACGAAAAAGCCGATCAGATGCTCGAGCTCGGCGCGGTCCCGGTTGGCCACGGGCGTGCCCACGGCGATGTCGGTCTGGCCCGAATGGCGCGCCAGCAACACTTGGTAGGCGGCCATCAGCGTCATGAACAGCGTCGCCCCGTGCGACTGGCTGAACGCCTGTATCCGCCCCGCCAGTGCATCCGGCAGGCGGAAGCGGTGCAACCCTCCCCGGTAACTCTGCACCGGGGGGCGCGGGCGATCGGCCGGCAGTTCCAGCAGTGGCGGCAGGCCATCGAGCTGGACGCGCCAATACGCAAGCTGCGTCGCCGCGGTGCGCTTGAGCCAGGCGCGCTGCCATTGGGCGTAGTCGGCGTATTGCACGGGCAAGTCGGGCAGCACGGGCTCTCGCCCGTCCCGTTCGGCCGCGTAACACTCCATCAACTCGCGCACCAGCACGCCGATCGACCAGCCATCGGCAACGATGTGGTGCATGTTCACCAGCAACAGGTGTCGGTCGCGCGCGATCCTGAGCAGGGCGACGCGAAGCAGGCCGCCGTCCTGCAGACGGAACGGCGTCTGCGCGTGTTGCTCGATGGCGGTATCGATGGCGTCGGGCCCGACGTCGTCCGTCTCCAGCGTCACGCGGCAGTTATCGGCGATCCATTGCATCGGTTCGCCCTGATGGTCGGCGAAGCGGGTACGCAGGATCTCGTGGCGCTGCACGATGCGCTGGAAACTTGCCCGCAATGCCAGGACGTCCAGCGCACCATCCAGATGGAAGGCGGCCGGCATGTTGTAGGCCGCACTGGCACCTTCCATCTGGTCGACCAGCCACAATCGTTGCTGCGCATGCGACAGGGGCAGCGGCTTGCCGCGCGCCACGGCTTCGAGCGGCGGCGGGCCCGCGGCCGGCAATGCATCGATACGCGCGGCCAGCCCGGCCACGGTCGGTGCCTCGAACAGCGCGCTGATCGGCAACGTGGCGCCGAACGCCTCGCGCAGGCGCATCACCAGCCTGGTGGCCAACAGGGAATGGCCGCCGCTGGCGAAGAAGTTTTGTGTGCGCCCCACCGGCCGGACGCCAAGCACGTCGGCCCAAAGCCGCGCGACCTCGATTTCGGTGGCGCCGACCGGCGGATCATCGGCGTCTTCCTGCGGACTGGCTTCCGGTATCGGCAACGCCCGCTTGTCTACCTTGCCGTTGGCGGTCAGGGGAAGCACAGGCAATGCCACGATGTACGCGGGAACCATGTAGTCGGGCAGCCGCTCGCGCAGCCACGCGCGCAGTTGCGATGGCTCCAGCAGGTGCCCGTCCGCGGCCACCACGTATGCCACCAGGCTCGGCTCGCCGGGGCGTGCCTCATACACGACCACCACCGCTTCACCGACACTCTCCAACGCCAGCAGTTGCGACTCGATTTCTCCGGGCTCGACACGGAAGCCGCGCAACTGCACCTGGGAGTCGATACGACCGAGGTACTCGACAGCGCCGTCCGCAAGCCTGCGGCCGAGGTCGCCTGTGCGGTACATCCGCGCGCCGCCACCTGCGAACGGATCGGGGACGAAACGCTCCGCGGTCAGCCCACCGCGTTCGGCATAACCGTGGGCAAGGCCGGCGCCGGCGAGGAAGATCTCGCCGCGTGCGCCTTCGGGCACGGGGCGCCCGTAGCGATCCAGGAGGTGCAGGCACACGTTGTCGATCGGCGTGCCTATCGGCGGCATCGCCGGCCATCCGGATGGATCGCCATCCAGGCGATGGCACGTCACCACGTGGCTTTCGGTTGGTCCGTAATGGTTGTACAGGCTGGCGCCGGGCAACGCCGCGAAGAAGGCCCGTACCGACGGACCGATCTGCAAGGCTTCGCCGGCACAGACCACTTCACGCAAAGCCGCTGGCATGGCCGCGTGCGCGACGGCATGTCTGGCCAGTTGCTGCATCGCCACCACCGGGAGGAAAGCCCGCTGCACGCCCTCTTCCCGCAACAGCACCAGCAGTGCCTCGGGATCCAGGCGCTGCTCCTGGGAAGCGACCACCAGCGTAGCGCCGGCAGTCCAGGTCGAGAGAATCTCCTGGAACGCGACGTCGAAATTGAGCGAGGCGAACTGGCTGACCCGCGCGCCGGGCTCCAGCGGCATTGCGTGCTGATGCCAGCGCAGCAGATTCGCCAACGCGCCCTGATTCATCAGTACGCCCTTGGGCGTGCCCGTCGACCCGGAAGTGAACAACAGATAGACAGGTAGCTCGCTGGCGGCCAGCGTTGCAGGCGACGGCGGCAGGAACGGACCACTCGACGAGCCACAGCGCGGATCGAAACATGGAAGGTCCACCGGCCACACGGCCGCGCTCTCCATCGCATCGCTCACTAGAAGCGTCAGGCAGCCGAGCTGGGCGATCTGTGCCAATCGCGCAGGCGGATAGGCCGGATCGAGTGGCACGCAGGTGGCACCGCACTTGAGCACTGCCAGTACGGCGACATAGGCGTGCGTCGTGCGCGCCAGATGCAAGCCGACTCTCGCACCAAGGCAGACCCCTTGCGCCTGTAGCCGACCAGCCAGTTCGACGGCCTCGCGCTCCAGGCGGGCATAGCTGAGCCGCTCGCCGTCGCAGATGAGCGCCAGCGTATCCGGGTGCTGCCCGGCCTGGCGCTCGATCTGTTCGGCCAGTCCCACGGCCTGATCGGCCGCGGCCTCCAGTACCGGCCCGGACACAGCCGCCGCCGGCTGCGCCGACAGCAGCGGCAAGCCCGACAAGCGCGCGGTAGGCGCCGACACGATCGCCTGCAGCAGATGCGCGAACTGTTCGCCCATGGCCGCGATGCGCGCCGGCGAGAACAGCGCACTCGCGTACTCGAGTCGGGCCTGCAGCCGGTCACCTGCATCGACGACGAACAGCGAAAGGTCGAACTGGCAGCCCTGCGGTGGCATGGCGACGCCTTCCACGGCCAGTCCGCCCATCTCGGCCCGTGCACCTGCACCGCCAAGCACGAAGGCTGACGCGGCAGGCCAGTCGGGTGTCTGCTGCAACGCGAACAGGGTCTGGAACAGCGGCGTGATTGCCGGGTCGCGCTGGGGAGTCAGTCGCTCCACCAGGGTGGCGAACGGCAGGTCCTGGTGAGCCAGCGCACCCAGCACGCGATCGCGAATCTGCCACAGGAAGGTATCGAACCGCGGGTTGCCGGAGAGATCGCCCCGCAACACCACGGTGTTGACGCAGTAACCAGCCAGCGATTCGAACTCCGCACGGGTACGACCGGCAACCGGCGAACCCACGCAGATGTCGTCGTCCCCGCAAGAGTGATGCAGCAGGACCTGATAAGCGGCCAGCAACAACACGTACAACGTGACGCCGTGTTGCCGCGCCACATCGCGCAGCGCTGCCGAAAGCGGCGCGTCGAGCTCGAAATCATGCACCCCGGCGCGCGAATTGCGTAAGGCCGGTCGCGGCTGGTCGGTCAGTAGCCCGAGTACGGGCAGAGGTGCCTCCAACTGGTTGCGCCAGTACGACCATTGCCGCTCGGCCGCCTGCGAGGCGAACCAGTCGCGCTGCCAAAGAGCCAGGTCGATCGCGCTGTGCCGCGCGTCCGCGTGGATCCGCTCGCGCGCTCCGCACAGCGCGGCGTACTGCTGGCCCCATTGGTCGAACAACAGCACCAGCGTACGCAGGTCCACGGCGATGTGGTGGGCAACCACCATCACGATGTGGTCATCGGCCGCACGCCGATAGCCATGGATGCGGAAAGGGACGCCCTCGTCCTGCAACAAGGCTTCGCCTGCCGCCGCAGCCAGGGCACGCTCGATGGTTGCGTTGTTCCAGCCCGTCGCATCGACCCACTCGATGACAGGCACGTGGCCGGCATCGATGCGTTGCACCGGCTCGCCATCGACGACCACATAGCGCGTGCGCAACATGGGATGCCGTGCGGCAAGAAGCGCCCATGCCTGCTGCGCGCAGGCCGCGTTCAATGGGCCGCGCAGACGCAGCGGCACGGCAATGTTGTACGCACGACTGGTGGGATCGAGCGATTGCAGGAACCACATCGAGGTCTGATTGGCCGTCAGCGGACCCTCGTCCAGGCCTCCGCATGGCAGGCGCGCCGGCATGGCCCCGTCGTCCGCTGCATCCAGCATTCGCGCCAGCTCGATCGGCGTCGTGCCGACGAGCAGCGATTCGAGCGGGCAGCTAGCGGCCAGGGTTTCCTCGATCCGTTGCTGCAGCTGGATCGCGGCCAGCGAATCGAGGCCCTGCGCGGTTGCCGCCAGGTTGACGTCGATGTCGGCCGCAGGACGTCTCAGCACTTCGCTCAGCAGCGCACGGAGGTGGTCCGCAATGCGCGGCACCCGCTCGTGCGATGGCAGGTTCGCCAACACGTGGCGGTCGAGCGGCGTGCCGTAGGCCGCCGCGGATTCCGCCACCTTGGCCGTGCGTTCGGCGGGTGCGTTCAGCGTCTCGAGCAGGCGCTCGACGAACAACCGCCGAGTCTCGCGGCGCTTGATCTTGCCACTGGAGGTTTTCGGCAGGCGCATCGGCTTGATCAGCACGAGCGCATGCAACTGCAACTGGTGCCGTTCGGCGACTGCGGCGCGCACGGCATGTTCCACTGCTGCCACGTCGAGCTGGCGCAGGTGGGTGCGCTGGACTTCCTGCACCACGACCAGCCGTTCCTCACCGTCCTGATCGATGGCGAAGGCGGCGCCTGCACCTACCGCCAGGGCCGGATGTGCCGCCTGTACGGTCTGCTCGATATCCTGCGGGTAGTGGTTGCGCCCGCGGATGATGATCAGCTCCTTGAGTCGTCCGGTGACGAACAGCTGGCCGTCCTGGACGAACCCAAAATCGCCGGTGCGCAGAAACGGACCATCACCCGCATCGGTGCGTGCATCGAACGTGTCTGCGCTCAACTCGGGCTGGCGCCAATAGCCCTGCGCCACGCTGGGTCCGCGAACCCAGATCTCGCCCACCTCGCCCATCGCGCAGGGACGCCGGCTTTCCGGTTGCACGATGCACACGCGCGTCGGTTCGGCGTGCCCGGACCCCACCAGCCGGCGTCGATCGCTGGCCTGTGAGCGCATCACGCGGTGGCGCTGCAATTGGGCCGGGTCGACATCCAGGCAGACCGTCGGCGTCAACGGTGTCGAGCCGGCCACGAACAGCGTGGACTCGGCCAGGCCATAGCAGGCAAAGGATGCATCAGCGCGAAAGCCGCAGGGAGCGAACGCCTGCGCAAACCGTTCGAGCGTGGTGGCACGGATCGGCTCCGAACCATTGAAGGCGACGCGCCAGCAGGAAAGATCCAGCTCCGCCATGTCGTCTTCGCCGATGCGCTCGGCACAAAGCTCGTAGGCGAAATTGGGACCGCCACTGACGGTGGCCCGGTAGCGCGAGACCGCCTGCAACCAGCGCAAGGGCTTCTGCAGGAAAGCCATCGGCGACATCAGTACCGCGCGGCCACCAAGATAGATCGGTTGCAGCACGTTTCCGACCAGTCCCATGTCGTGGTACAGCGGCAACCAACCGACCACGACCGTTTCGCGATCAGTGCCGAAGCCGTCGCGGATCAGCGCCTCGTTGTGCAGCAGGTTCCCGTGGCTGACCATGACGCCCTTGGCCTGCCCGGTGGAACCGGAGGTGTACTGGAGGAAGGCGATCGTGCCGGCGTCCACCGCTGGCATCTGCCACGCCTGGGCCAGTGCGTCATCGACGGAGTCGGTCGTCAGCGTGCGCAGGCGGCCCAGCAGTTCCACCTCTTGCGTCAGTCCGTTGACGATCTCCGTTGTGCCGAGCAACCAGCCCGCGCCCGAATCGGCGACTACCGATTGCAGCCGGTCGGCACGGCTGCGCTGGGATTGCGGCGGATAGATCGGAACCGCGATGACGCCCGCGTAGAGGCATCCGAAGAAGGCGCAGATGTAGTCCAGGCCCGGCGGAAAAAGCAGCAACGCGCGATCGCCTGCGGCCGCCTGCTGTTGCAGGCACGCGGCAATGGAACGCGCGCGATGGTCGAGCTCGCCGTAGCTGAGCGCAGCCTCCTCGATTTCGCCATCTTTGAGGAACACGAACGCCGGATCGTCGCCCTGGCTCGCTGCACGATCGCGAAGCAAGGCAACCAGGCTTGTCCATTCCCCCGGCACGGCTGACGTCCGTGCCCCCCACTCCCTAGGACGGTCACTCATTGGAACCCGATATGGCTATCGCAAGGCGCCCCCCGACGCCTTGCAGGAAAACTGTGCGAGGGCTACTTCGCCTCGCTGCGGACATGCATTCGTACGGACGTACTGGCGGTCCGCCGGCCCGTCGCAGCCCGGCTTGCGCTTTGCAGCGTGGCGATCAGCAGGCTTCGCTCTGTTCGAGCTGCTCGAACAGGCTGCGCACGCTTTCTTCGTTGAAGCCGTCGTTGGCGGTGCGCTCGATGAATTCGAACATCACCCCGGAAGTGCCATCCCGACGCGCGAAGATCTGTGTCAGACCCGGCCCCTGGATGACATTGGTTTCGAACGTCATGCCGCGCTCACGCAGCTTGTCGGCGACGGCGACGACGCTGTCGACTTCGATTGCCACATGCTGGACGCCGGGACCGTACTCGTCGATGAAACGACTGACCTGGCTCTCGGCCTCGGTCCCTTGCACCAGTACGATCGAGAATTGGCCGGCGGAGAATTCGGCCGAAACCATGCCTGTCTTCTTGCCCGCGATCCGCTTGCGATCGACCAGATCCATGCCCAGCACGTCCCGGTAAAACCCGATCGCCTGGTCGATATCCTTCACCGCAATCGCCACATGATCGAGGCGCACCGCGTGCTGGCCCAAAAAGGGAAGTCCATTCATTACGCCATTCCTTAGCTTTCGGCGGACCCGCCGAAGGGCCCACATGGTAGTGACCGGCCGGCGGCAAAACCGGCTTGTGCTCACAGATCCGGCGAGAGGCTGTGCCGCTCTGGCCAAATCCTTCGGCCGCGAAAGGTCGCGGACGTTCGTGCATGGCACGTTAAGGAAAGATGAATGCCGCGACGACCCCAACGGCGGCGAAAAGGTCGCCCGGCACGCGTGCCCTCCTGGCAAATGGGCACAGGACTGGGTCCGCCAATCATCTGAATCGCGGCTAACCGTTTAAAACCGGGTGCTTCCGTCGCGGGTACAAACCGTTGCAGAAGATCGGCGAACCGTTACGGCTTACGACCCCGCGAAGCACGCAACAGGATCATTTTTTCGCGCAGCTTCTGCTCGAGACCGCGGTCGACGGGCTCGTAGAACACGGTACCGTCGAGGGCATCAGGCAGGCACTGCTGGTCGAGTGCGATGCCGCCGGCCACGTCATGGTCGTACTGGTAGCCCTTGCCGTAGCCCAGGCCTTTCATGAGCTTGGTGGGCGCGTTGCGCAGGTGCATGGGGACCTCGAGCGTGCCGGTTTCGCGCACGGCGGCGCGGGCCTTGTTGTAGGCCATGTAGGCGGCGTTGCTCTTGGGCGCGATGGCCAGCCAGATGGCCAGTTGCGCCAGGCCCAGTTCGCCCTCGGGACTGCCCAGGCGCTCGTAGGTATCCCACGCGTCCAGCGCCATGCGCCAGGCGCGCGGCTCGGCCAAGCCGACGTCCTCGACCGCCATGCGGGTCATGCGGCGGGCCAGGTAAAGCGGGTCGCAGCCGCCGTCGAGCATGCGGCAGAGCCAGTACACGGCCGCGTCCGGATCGGACGAGCGCACCGATTTGTGCAGCGCCGAGATCTGGTCGTAAAACTGCTCGCCGCCCTTGTCGAAGCGGCGCGTGCGGTCGGCCAGCACCTGGGTCAGGGTCGCCTCATCGATGCGCCCGTCGTCGGCCAGCTCCGCGGCGATCTCCAGCAGCGTGAGCGCGCGGCGCACGTCACCGTCGGCGGCCTGGGCGATCAACTTCAGGGAATCGACGTCGATCCGCAGGCGAAGCCGGCCGAGACCCCGCTCGTCATCGGCGAGCGCCCGCTCCAGTGCGGCGACAATGGCCTCGGCCGATACCGCCTCCAGCACATGGACCCGGCAGCGCGATAGCAGCGCGGAGTTCAGCTCGAACGAGGGGTTCTCGGTGGTGGCGCCGACGAACACGATCACGCCGCGTTCGATGTGCGGCAGGAAGGCATCCTGCTGGGCCTTGTTGAAGCGGTGCACCTCGTCCACGAACAGCACCGTGCGCCGGCCCTGCGCGAAGTTGGCCTCCGCCTCGGCGAGGGCCTTGCGCACGTCCGGCAGGCCGGAGAGCACGGCGGAGATGGCGCGGAAGTCGGCGTCGGCGTAGCGCGCGACCAGCAGGGCCAGCGTGGTCTTGCCGCAGCCTGGCGGCCCCCACAGCACCATCGAGTGCACCTTGCCCGCTTCCAGCGCGCGGCGCAGCGGCGAGTCGGCCGCGGTCAGCCGCGGCTGGCCGACGATCTCGTCGAAGCTGCGCGGACGCATGCGCTCGGCCAGCGGCTTGAGCGCATCGGATTCGGGGAAAAGGGAGGCGGTCTCGGGCATCGCGCGATGATAACGCCCGGCGCGTAGTGGGCGGCGTGGCCGGTTGCCGGCTCGCGGTCGGGCACGGCGTGCGCTCCTACAGGGAGGTCGTGCGCTGACGGTAGAGGCTGTAAAGGGCGCCGCACAGGCCGGTCAGCACAGCCGGGATCAGCAGGCTGTGCTCGCGCAGGTGGGCGAACAGAATCGCGCCGGCGACACCGCCCAACACAAAGCTGCCGATCACCAGCAGGCAGACCCGCACCCGCAGCACGTCGACCTCCAGCCCGCGCAGGCGATGGCCAAGGTAGACGCCCAGGTCGGTGAACATGCCCGAGACGTGGGTGGTGCGAAACACGGCGCCGCTGTAGGTACTCACCATGCCGTTCTGCAGACCGCAGGCCATCGACGCCAGCCACAGGCCGGCCGACCATTGACGTTCCAGCAGCGGCACGGCAGCGAAAAGCAGCAGCGACTCGATCAGCAGTGCCACGCCATAGGGGCGGCCCAGCTTGAGCGTGCTTTTCTGCACGATCGCGCCGCTGGCCATGGCGCCGACGACGAAGGCCAGCAGGGAAAGCAACCAGTGCAGCGCTTCACCGCCGTCGCCGGTACCAATCGCGATGCCGAGAAGCGTGGTTGAACCTGTCAGGTTGCTGATCGACTGGTGGCGAAAACCCATGTAGCCGGCCGCGTTGACCAGTCCGGCGATGAAGGCGAGCACGGCGCCACCCACCCACGCCCAGCGCGGTAGCTGGCGCAGCACGGGCATGGCCGGATCAGTCCTTCAGCGGCTGGGTGGTCATTACCGGGAGGTCGCCGATCACGTCGGCGCCCGGCGGCGGGGTGAAGTTGAAGGTCGAGGGCGGCAGGTCGACGTTGCGCTGCCAGTCGGAGAAGCGGATGTCGGTGACCGCGCCGAGCTGGTCGCGGAACATCATGCGCTTGAGCCCCTGCGCGTCGAAACCCAGGTCCGCGTAGTCGAACTGGGGGTCCTTGGCCTTCGAGCTCAGGCGCAGCCAGGTGAGACCATCGCGCTCGCCACGCTCGGTGACAGCGAAGTCCTTGTCGAGCTGCTTCAGGTCGGTGATGACGGTGAGCGGACTGTGCGCCTCTTCCGTGCTCTGCACGCGCACGGTGACCTGTTCCAGCTCCGGGTCGTACAACCATACGCGACTGCCGTCGGCAACGATGGTCTGCTTGTACGGCTCGAGCGTGTCCCAGCGGAATTGACGCGGCGCCTGCAGCGCGAGGGTGCCCGAACTGGTCTTGGCCCCCTGCCCGCTGGCCTCGGTGAGGGTCTGGGTGAAATGGCCCTTGAGCGAATGCAGGTTCGTGGCGAAGGCGTCCAGGCGCTGGCGCGCGGGACCGGTGGCGGCGTGGGCCAGGCTCGCAAGGGAAAGCGCGAGCGTGGCAAGGAAGATCGTGGCGAGACGGTTCATGAAAGCCCTGTTCCTGGGAACGTGTGGGAAAGTTTCAGCCGCGACGGCTTAATCGCGACACAAGCGGATTGTAGGCCGTGGGCCGCACGCATGGTGGCCACTTACGCGCCCCCCCTGCAGGAGCGCCCTCGGGCGCGACCACGGTGTTTCGTGCATGGCGGTCGCGCCCAAGGGCGCCCCTACCGGGAATGGTGGTGCCGAGCGCGTCTACTTCGGCGGGGGCGGCGCGAGCACTTCGCGGTTGCCGTTGTGCTGCGGCGCGCTGACCACACCGTCCTGCTCCATCTGCTCGATGAGCCGCGCGGCGCGGTTGTAGCCGATGCGCAGGTGGCGCTGCACGCCGGAGATCGAGGCGCGGCGGGTCTGGGTGACCACGGCGACCGCCTTGTCGTAGAGCTGCGCGTCGGCGTCGCCACCTTCCTCGCCATCCTGCGGCAGGCCCGAGTCGTTGATGAACTTGCCGTCAGACGTGGCCTGCACCTCTTCCAGCACGCCTTCGATGTACTGCGGCGCGCCCTGGGCCTTGAGCCATGCGACCACGCCATGCACTTCGTGGTCATCCACGAACGCACCATGCACGCGCTCGGGCGTGGCGGTGCCGGGCGGCAGGTAAAGCATGTCGCCGTGGCCGAGCAGCGCCTCCGCGCCGGACTGGTCGAGAATCGTGCGCGAGTCGATCTTGGAGGACACCTGGAAGGCGATGCGGGTCGGGATGTTGGCCTTGATCAGGCCGGTGATCACGTCCACCGAGGGTCGCTGCGTGGCCAGCACCAGGTGCACGCCCGCGGCGCGCGCCTTCTGCGCCAGGCGGGCGATCAGCTCCTCGACCTTCTTGCCGACGATCATCATCATGTCGGCGAACTCGTCGATGATGATGACGATGTAGGGCAGCGGCTCCAGCGGCTCGGCGGCCAGGTTGGGCATCTCCGGATTGGGCCGGAACAGCGGATCGAGCAGCGGCTGGCCGGCGGCCTCGGCGTCGCGGACCTTCTTGTTGAAGCCGCCCAGGTTGCGCACGCCCACCGCGGCCATCAGCTTGTAGCGGCGCTCCATCTCGGCCACGCACCAGCGCAGCGCATTGGCCGCTTCCTTCATGTCCGTCACGACCGGTGCGAGCAGGTGCGGGATGCCCTCGTAGACCGAGAGCTCCAGCATCTTCGGGTCGATCATGATCATGCGCACGTCTTTCGGGCTGGCCTTGTAGAGCAGCGAGAGCACCATGGCGTTGACCGCGACGGACTTGCCCGAACCGGTGGTGCCGGCGACCAGCAGGTGCGGCATCTTGGCCAGGTCAGTGACCACCGGCTTGCCGCCGATGTCCTTGCCCAACGCCAGCGCCAGCGGCGACTTCATCTGGTCGTACTTGTCCGAACGCAGGATCTCGGAGAGATAGACGATCTGCTTCTTGGCGTTCGGGATCTCCAGGCCGATCACGTTCTTGCCCGGGATCACGTCGACCACGCGCACGCTGACCACCGACAGGCCGCGCGCGATGTCCTTGTCCAGGCTGGACACCTGCGAGCCGCGAACGCCGGCGGCCGGTTCGAGTTCGAAGCGGGTGATCACCGGGCCGGGATACACCCCCACCACCTTGGCCTCGATGCGGAAGTCCTTGAGCTTGAGCTCGACCTGGCGCGAGAGCACTTCGAGTGTCTCTTCCGAGTAGCCCGGGCCTTGCTCCGGCGCCTCATCCAAGAGCGAGAGCGGCGGCAGTTCACCGGGCTGCGAGGCGCCGACGAACAGCGGGATCTGGGTTTCCAGCTTGGCCCGCTCGCTCTTGGCTACCGGTGCCGGCGGCGTCTCGATGCGCACCGGCTCACGCTTGGCCTGTTTCACGGCCTCGGCCTTTTTGACCACCTCGCGCTCGGCACGCGCCTGCTGCGCCTTGGCCACTTCCGGCGCCTGTTTGAGCTTGCCCCGCAACCAACCGAAGGCGACCAGCGTGCCCTGCCCGGTCCAGTCCATGACCTTGAACCACGACAGGCCGGTGGCCAGCGTCACCGCGATCAGGAACAGCGCCAGCAGCAGCAGCGGTGCGCCCTTCTCGCCGAAGGCCTGCAGCAGTCCGTGCCCGACCCACTGGCCGATGATGCCGCCGGTGCCTTGCGGCAGCACGGCTTCGCTGAAGTTGAGATACATCAGCGCCGGTGCGGTGATGAAGAAGAACACGAAGCCGATCAGCCGCAGCGAGGATTCCCACGGATGTTCGGCGTTCTCGCCGCGCTGGCGCAGCACTTGCACCCCCAGCAGCAGGAGCAACAGCGGGAAACAGTAGGAAACCCAGCCAAAGATGTAGCGCAGCAGGTTGGCGATGTTGGCGCCGACGGCGCCACCGAGGTTGCGCGCGTGTTCGACCGAGCCGACGTGGCCCCAGCTGGGGTCCTGGTCGTTGTAGCTGGCCAGGCAGACCAGCAGGTAGACGGCCAGCGGCAGCAGCAGCAGCGCGCCGGCTTCGCGCAGGCGGCGCCTGGCTTCTTCGCTCAGGCCGGTGGATTCGGGTGCTTTCTTTACGTTTGCTGCGCTTCGCGCCACCGGAGTGGATTCCCCTCGAGACTTCGCACCAAGTCTACACAGGGCACGGAGGGGGTAGTAGCTTGATTTTTCTGGAAAGGCGCAGGTTTTGCACGGCTCCCCTCTCCCGCCGGGAGAGGGGTCGGGGGTGAGGGTTCGGGCGAAGCGAAAGCTCCCGCTCCGGCCGCACCCTCTCCCGCCC
>NZ_JAGJRS010000006.1:0-2438 GCF_017837635.1 Frateuria flava | reverse complement strand
CCGCCTGTCGGCACCCTCTCCCGGAGGGAGAGGGATTCAACGTGAAGCGCTGAGGCTTTAGACCACGCCCTGCAGGGCCGGATGCACCAGTTTGCCGCCGTCGACGTTGATGCCACCGGCCAGCGGGGCATGATCGCGCCACTGGTTGCCGGCAGCCAGCCGCTGCACGTACGGCAGGATCGCCGCGGAGATCGCCAGCGAGGAGGTCTGCGGCACGGCGCCCGGCATGTTGGTCACGCAGAAGTGCGTCACGCCGTGCACGTCGTAGGTCGGCTCCTTCCAGGTGGTCGGCCTGGAAGTCTCGAAGCAGCCACCCTGGTCGATCGAGATGTCGACCAGTACCGAGCCCTTCTCCATGGTCTTGACCATGTCCTCGGTCACCACGCGCGGGGCCTTGGCGCTCGGGATCAGCACGGCGCCGACGACCAGGTCAGCGTCGCGCACTTCCTGCGCCACCGACGACTCGTAGGCATACAGCGCGGTCACGTTCGGGCCCATCGCCATCATTTCGGCGAGGCGGTCCTGGCGCTTGTCGAACACCACCACGTTGGCGCCCGCGGCTGCGGCCAGCGCGGCGGCGTTGCCACCGGCGGCGCCGGCGCCCAGCACCACGACCTTGCCGCGCGGCGTGGAGGCCATGCCGCCGAGCAGCTTGCCCTTGCCGCCCTGCGGGCGGTGCAGCAGCGTGGTGCCGATCTGGGTGGCAATGCGCCCGGCGATCACCGACATCGGCAGCAGCAGCGGCAGGCCGCCATTCTCCTCGACCGACTCGAACGCCACGCCGGTCAGGCCGATGTCGAGCAGCGACTTGGTCAGCGCCGGCTCGGCGGCCAGGTGCAGGTAGCAGAACAGCAGGTGGTGCTTCTTCAGCAGGGCCAGGTCGCCGGCGATCGGCTCCTTGACCTTGACGATCAGCTCGCCCTTCTCATACAGCGCAGCGGCGTCGGGAACGACGGTGATGCCTTCCTTGGTGTAGGCCTCGTCGGAGAAGCCGCTCTTCTCGCCGGCACCGGCCTGGATGAACACCTCGTGGCCGCGCCGGACCAGGTCGGCGGCAGCGGCGGGAACGAGGGCGACGCGCCCTTCGAGGGTCTTGGTTTCGGAAGGAATACCGATACGCATGGCAGTTAGCAATCCTGTGGGGTTGGGCCGGCGCAACGCGTCGACAGTGTGGGAAACCGGTCAGCGGTAGCTTGAATCGCCCGTCGCCCTTCCCCATCCTTGCGGGTTCCAGGCGCCGACTCTGCGACGCGGCAGCATCCATGTCGCGCCCGGTCGAGGCAAATAACGATCAAAGCCGCCAGCAAACCCAAGGATTATAACGATGAGCACCCCCAAACACAGCCGCCTGCTGATCCTCGGCTCGGGCCCCGCCGGCTACACCGCTGCGGTGTATGCCGCGCGCGCCAACCTCAAGCCGACGCTGGTCACCGGCCTGCAGCAGGGTGGCCAGCTCATGACGACCACGGAAGTGGACAACTGGCCGGGCGACGTCGAAGGCCTGCAGGGTCCGGCACTCATGCAGCGCATGGCCGAGCACGCCGAGCGCTTCCATACCGAGATGATCTTCGACCACATCCACGTGGTCGATCTCAACCAGCGTCCGTTCCGCCTCAAGGGCGACTCTGGCGAATACACGGCGGACGCGCTGATCATCGCCACCGGCGCCACCGCCAAATACCTGGGGATCGCCAGCGAGGAGAAGTTCAAGGGCCGCGGCGTGTCCGCCTGCGCCACCTGCGACGGCTTCTTCTTCCGCGAGCAGGACGTTGTGGTCGTTGGTGGCGGCAATACCGCTGTTGAAGAAGCGCTTTACCTCGCCAACATCGCGCGCAAGGTCACCCTGGTACACCGCCGCGACAAACTGCGCGCCGAGAAGATCATGCAGGACAAGCTGTTCGAGAAGGCCGCCGCCGGCAAGGTCGAGCTGGTCTGGAACAGCACCATCGACGAAGTGCTTGGCGACGACTCCGGCGTGACCGGTGTACGGGTGAAGGACGTCAACTCCGGCGCGACTCGCGATATCGAGGCGACCGGCTTCTTCGTGGCCATCGGCCATACGCCCAATACCGGCATTTTCGAAGGCCAGCTGGAAATGCACGACGGCTATATCAAGATCCGCAGCGGCACCAGCGGCATGGCGACGGCGACCTCGGTACCGGGCGTGTTCGCCGCCGGCGACGTGGCCGACCACGTCTATCGCCAGGCGATCACTTCCGCCGGTTTCGGCTGCATGGCCGCGCTGGACGCCGAGCGCTGGCTGGACCAGCAGCACCTGATCGGCTGAAAACCGCAGGGCGGGCTTTAGCCCACCGTGGGCGTGCGGACGGTGGGCTGAAGCCCACCTCGCACTGCGGTTACCTGAAGCCACAAAAAAAGGTTCTTCGTAGGTTTCCGTGGAGCCCGCTCTCCTTGACCGATACCTTAGACGTCTCCAA
>NZ_JAGJRS010000005.1:30553-45969 GCF_017837635.1 Frateuria flava | reverse complement strand
GATCCAGCGCCACCGCCACATCGAAAGTGGCCTTGGCGACATCTACTCCTACGATTTCTTCCATTGCCTTGCCCTCAAATCAGTCACTTGGACCATCGATACTCGTCCAGCTGATCCTTAGGTGTGCAGGCTCACGCGCGGGGCGGGCCGAGGATACCGTTCAAGCTCGCGGACGAGAGGAAAGTGGAGCCGGGGTGCGCATCTACGTAACAGGCTCGAAGCCAAAGGAGCGCAACCGCATCACCCGGTTCCGCCGATGATCAGTCGGGGATGTTTAGCCTAGACAGGCCTTACATCAAGACCTAAGGAGCGCACCCTGTGCGCGACCGTCATGCACGGATTCAATCGCCAGGCGTCCCTGCTACGTCCTTCGCCCTCTGGACAGAGATCGGGAAAGAGGCCAAAACTCCGAAACCACGCTCTGACACACCACATCGCGAGCCCCGTCCCCTCACCCCAGCCCTCTCCCCGAGGGGGAGAGGGAGCAAAGCATCTCTGCGAACCGGGCATCACCCGATCGCCGAACTTCCGGCCTTTTCCTTGTAATACGGATTGCGCCCGCCGCTGTGGTCGGTCGCATCGCGCACCGCGGTGATTTCCGGGACGCGCTCGCGCAGCGTCTTCTCTACGCCGTTCTTGAGCGTGACGTCCACCATGCTGCAGCCGTGGCAGCCGCCGCCGAACTGGAGCAACACCGCGCCATCCGAAGTGACCTCGAGCAGGCTCACGCGCCCGCCATGCGAGGCGATCCGCGGATTGATCTCCGCTTCGAGCACATAGCGCACCCGCTCGATCAAGCCTGCATCCGCACCGGGAATCTCCCCTTTGATGCGCGGCGCGCGGATGTTGAGCTGGCCACCCGTCGGATTGGCCTCGTAGTCGATGCTCGCGCCATCCAGCCAGCGTGCGCTCCCGCCTTCCAGGTAAAAATTGAACCCCTCGCACTCGACCAGCCACTCGTTGCCGCTGAGGTCCCGTGGCTCGCAGAACTCCAGCTCGCAGTTGGCCGCGGGCGTGCCGGGCGCCGTCACGCGCAGCAGAATGCCGAGCTCATCGCCCTGCTGGGCGAGCAAACGGCGGAAATGCTGCTGCGCGCGGTCGGAAATATCGATCATGGAACGGACTCTCCAGCGCCGGTGGGGACGGCCGGCGGAAACAGCACCATTTTAGTCCTGTTTCACGCAAAAGTCCGGTCGCTCGCTCGTTGCGCAGCCCGCTCGCGAGCGATGCTCCTTGCCGCTGAACGCCCGAACGCTGCCGAGCGAGTTCGGGCGAGTCTGTCTTTGACTTTTCGCCCCGCAACTCCGACGCTTCGCCTTTTCCATGGCCGGAGCCCGCAATGAACCGCAACGACCTCGCCAACCAGCACTGCCAGCCTCGCAAGGGCAAGGAAAACGCGATCGCACCGGACCAGGTGCAGGAACTGCTGGCGCAACTACCCGGCTGGGAACTGGCAAACGACGGCAAGGCCATCGTCAAGGACTTCCGCTTCGACGACTTCCACCGCACGCTGGGTTTCATCAACGCGGTCGGTTTCATGGCCAACCGCGAGGATCACCACCCCGACCTCGAGGCCGGCTACGGGCACTGCCAGGTGCTGTGGTCCACCCACGACGTGGGCGGCCTTTCGCTCAACGATTTTGTTTGCGCGGCCCGGGTCGAGGCGCTGCTGGCCTGAGCCAGCGGTTGCTTTTTCCTTTATCCCCAAGGACATCGAGGAAATTCTTCAAGTCATCTGGTAGCGGTGCGGAGAAGCCATACGCACGCCCCTCCAGTTCGAAGCCCATGTGCGCGGCGTGCAGGAACAGCCGCTGCAGGCCCTTCTCGCGGAAGCGCTTGTTGGCCTCGCGATCGCCGTACTTGGTATCCCCGGCCAGCGGATGGCCGATGTGGGCAGCATGCACGCGGATCTGGTGGGTGCGCCCGGTGCCCAGCGTCGCCTGCATCAGGCGGGCGCCGGTGAGCTGCTCCATCTCGCGGAAAAAAGTCAATGACGGCTTGCCGCTATCGGACACTCTTACCATCCGTTCTCCGCCCTGCAGCACCGACTTCAACAGCGGCGCGTTGACGTCGAAGCGCGCCTTGGGCGGGTGGCCGACCATCAGGCAGAGGTACTGCTTGGTCACCTGACCGGCGCGGATCGCCGCCTGCAGCCCAGTCAGCCCGGCGCGGGTCTTGGCGAACACCAGCACGCCGCTGGTGTCACGATCGAGCCGGTGGACCAGTTCCAGGTGCTGGTCCGGGCGCGCGGCGCGCAGCAGTTCGATGGCGCCGTGGCTGACGCCCGAACCGCCGTGGCTGGCGATGCCGGACGGCTTGTCGATCGCCAGGAAATGCTTGTCCTCGAAGATGACCGCTTCGGCGACCGCAGCCACCATGTCGGCAGACGGGCCCCGGTCAGGCACTTTTTCGGCCGTACGCACGGGAGGGATGCGTAGCGTATCGCCCGCATTGAGACGCGTGTCCGGCTTGGCCCGCTTGCCGTTGACGCGCACCTGCCCGGTGCGCAGCAGACGATAGATCATGCTCTTGGGCACGCCCTTGAGCAGAGTCATCAAGGCGTTGTCGATCCGTTGGCCGTCGCGTTCGGGGCCGATATCGACTTGACGCACACCTTGAGGTGCGTCATGGGAAGTTACCGTCTGCATTGAAAAAAACCTGGGGTAATAGGATACTCGGCGGGCGCTTTATGTCCCCCTTCGAGTTCGTTCGTGGCGGGGACGCCCGTCCGCGACCAAAGGCGAGGATTGCGCCGGTGGCCACCCCGGCAGCCGGCCGTAAACTCCCGAGTATCGTAACGGTTCGGGATGCCGTTGTCCGCCGCCAGGGGGTGGCGAGACGGCGAAGCGCGTGCCACGAATCACCCCGGTGTCGGACGATGCCGGTTTTATTTGCCGCCACCCGCAGCGGCGCGATCCCGGCAGGCAGCCTGAGTTAGGCGCCACCGTGGCACGCGACGCGCGGCCAGGCCGAAGGAAGAAAACTACAATGAAGCGCATGTTGATCAACGCAACTCAGCGTGAAGAGTTGCGCGTGGCCATCGTCGATGGCCAGACGCTGTACGACCTCGATATCGAGATCCCCTCCCGCGAGCAGAAAAAGGCCAATATCTACAAGGGCCGCATCACCCGCGTCGAGCAATCCCTGGAAGCCTGCTTCGTCGATTACGGCGCCGAGCGCCACGGTTTCCTGCCGCTGAAGGAAATCGCCGACCAGTACTTCACCCCGGGGCTGAACCCGAACAAGTCCAGCATCCGCGAGCTGCTGAAGGAAGGCCAGGAACTGGTCGTCCAGGTCGAGAAGGAAGAGCGCGGCAACAAGGGCGCGGCGCTGACCACGTTCATCTCGCTGGCCGGCCGCTACATGGTGCTGATGCCGAACAACCCCAAGGCTGGCGGTGTCTCTCGCCGGATCGAAGGCGAGGATCGGCAGGCCCTGAAGGAAGCGCTCGACCATCTCACCGTTCCCGAAGACGTCGGCCTGATCGTGCGCACCGCCGGCATGGGCCGCGACGCCGAAGAGCTGCAGTGGGACCTGGACTACCTGCTGACCCTGTGGCGCTCGATTTCCGAGGCGGCGGCCAAGCAGAAGGCGCCGTTCCTGATCTACCAGGAATCCAAGCTCTTCATCCGCGCCCTGCGCGATTACCTGCGCAACGACATCGGCGAGATCCTCATCGACGAGGAATCGCTGTACAACGACGCCCGCGAGTTCATGCAGCAGGTGATGCCCAACGCCCTGCGCAAGCTCAAGCTGTACAAGGACGACACCCCGCTGTTCTCGCGCTACCAGATCGAGACGCAGATCGAGAGCGCGTTCGACCGCCAGGTGCGCCTGCCCTCCGGCGGCTCGATCGTGATCGACCAGACCGAAGCGCTGACCGCGATCGACATCAACTCCTCCAAGGCCACCAAGGGCTCGGACATCGAGGAGACCGCGTTCAATACCAATTGCGAGGCCGCGGTCGAGATCGCCCGCCAGTTGCGCATCCGTGACGCCGGCGGCCTGATCGTGATCGACTTCATCGACATGGACAGCCCGCGCCACCAGCGCGAGGTCGAGGAAAAGCTCAAGGACGCGCTCAAGCTCGATCGCGCCCGCGTCCAGATTGGACGCATCAGCCGCTTCGGCCTGCTGGAGATGTCGCGTCAGCGCCTGCGTCCGAGCCTGGGTGAAGCGACCCAGGTCGTCTGCCCGCGGTGCGAGGGCCACGGCCACATCCGCGGCATCGAATCGCTGGCACTTTCGACCCTTCGCCTGATCGAAGAGCACGCCATGAAGGACAACACCGGCCAGGTGCTGGTGCAGGCGCCGCCGACGGTGGCCAACTTCATGCTCAACGAGAAGCGCGCCAGCGTGGTCGAGATCGAACTGCGCAACAAGGTGCACGTGGTCATCGTCGCCGACGACAAGCTCGAAACCCCGCACATCGAGATCCAGCGGATCAAGGAAGCGGACATGGGCGAGCACAGCAAGCCCAGCTACGAGCGCCTGACGGCCGTCGAGGCCGCGCCGATCCCGAAGATGGGCCAGGCCCTGGGCAGTTCCGAGCAGCCAGCGGTCAGCGGCATCGTGCCGTCTACGCCGGCGCCGGTGCGCGAGGAAGCGCCGGCCGCCGCGCCCGCCCCCGTCGCAGCGCATCAGCGTCCGCGTCCGGCCAGTGCGCCCGCCCCGCAGGGCGGCGTGATCTCGCGCCTGCTCGGCTGGTTCCGCAGTGCCGCCGCGCCGGCTCCCGAGAAGCCCCGCGAACGCACCCAGTCCGCACAGCCGGTCGCCGCCCGCCAGGGGCGCCGTGACGAGCGCAACCGTCCGCAGCAGCAGGGCCAGAGCGGCCAGCGCGCCGGACGTCGCGAACAGACCCAATCGCAGCAACAGCCAAAGGCCGGCTCGGGCAGGAACAACAACCCGCGCCAGCGCGGCAACGCCGAGGCCGGCACACGCCAGTCGCAGCCGCAGGCCCGCGAGCAGCAGCCGCGCCAGCCTAAGCCAGCTGCCGCCCCGTCGGCCGGCACCGAAAGCCAGGAGCCGCGCAAGCAGGCGCAGGCCCGCCCGGAACGCGCACCGCGTCCGCCGCAGGCGGAACAGCCGGCAGCGGCCCCCACTCCGGCGTCAGTCAGCGAGCCGGTGAAGGACATCGAAGCGCCCGTCTCCGCGCAGATCGAGGGCGGCACCGTCGCGCCCGAGGCCAAGCCCGAAACCGAAGGCAGCCAGCCGCGCCGCCGTCGTGGCCGTCGCGGCGGTCGTCGCCGTCGCCGCCACGAGGACGGGACGGTCGCCCAGGATGGCACGCCGAACCAGCTCGACGAGCTGGACGATGAGGATCGCGAGGGCGACGAGTCCGCCGCACCGTCGCGCCAGGCGGATCGCGCACCGTCGAGTGCTCCGGTCGTCGTCCCCGCCGTCGTGGCCGCCACGGCAGCCGTGCCCGCCAGCGTGGCGCAGGAGCCGGCCCAGGCCCAGGCTGAGGTCGTGCCGACAGCGTCGCCCCAGGCCGAGCCCTCGGCCGGCGAACCGCAGGTGCCGGAGGCCATGAGCCCCGCGCCGGCGCCGACGACGTTCAATCTGCCGCCGCTCCCGCCGATTCCGGCCGCAACCGAGGCCGGGGAACCCACATCCGCCGCCGTGACGCCTGAGACCGTGACGCCAGAGGTTGCGGCCCCCGTAGCTGCTGCTGCGTCGGTGGAAGAGCCCGCGTCCGAGGCTCCGCTGGCCGCCTCCACGCGGGATCCGGCACAGGAATCGCCGATCACGCCGGTCGCCGCAGACGAGCCCGCCGCAGAGCCGCAGACCCCGGTCAGCGAGGAAACCGGGCAAGCGCCGGCAGCCTCCGAATCGCCGGTACCGCTACCCAAGCAGGGCGACCTGCTCGCCCATTCGCCGTCCCATCCGGTGACCGCCGCCTCCTCATCTACGGAAGCGACGCAGGAACCGGCGCCGTCCGATGATGAGCGTCCGCCCAGGGATACCGCCCAGGGCTGAGGCATCGCCCAACCGAGCAAAAAAAAGCCGGACGGATGTCCGGCTTTTTTTACCTGCGAGCTCCGCTCAGCGAACCCATCCTCGCCACCGGACATGGGGGTCGCACGCAGGTGCGTTCCAACACACGGGTGGGATGGCCATGCCTGCCTGCAGGCCGGGGGTTGCGCTTGAGCCTCAGCCCACCTGGTTGGGTGCGTCCAGCAGCCCGTGCACCGTCATCAAGTGTGCCAGGCCGATGACGTGCTCTACCTGCAGCTTCTCCATCAGGCGCTGCTTGTATGTGGAGACGGTCTTGGGGCTCAGGTTGAGCTGGTCGCCGATCACCGTCAGCGGCTTGCCGCGGACCAACATCATGGCGACCTCGAGCTCGCGACTGGACAGCGCGTCGAACGGCGAGCCGCTGTTGCCGTCGAGCGTGGCCAAGGCCAGCTGCTGGGCCACCGCCGGCGCCAGATAACGACGCCCGCTGGCCACCTGGCGCACGGCCACCAGCAGCTCGTCTGCCGAGCAACCCTTGGTGAGATAGCCCAACGCACCCGCGTCGAGCAGGCGCTTTGGAAAGCGCGCATCGTCGACCACGGTAATGATGATGATGTGGGTGTTGAGCTTGGCGCGGATCACCCGCTCGGTCAGCTCGATGCCGCTCATCCCGGGCATGTGTACGTCGACCAACGCCACGTCCGGCGCCAGCGAGCGGATCAGCCGCAGGCCCTCTTCCGCCGTCCCTGCCTCGCCCTTGATGCGTACGTCCGGCTGCTGCTGCAGGATCATGCGAAAGCCGGTACGTACCAGTTCGTGATCGTCCACGAGCACGATGTTGATCACTTCAAGCCCTCCTTGGGAATAGTCAACGAAAAGTAGGTGGCTGCTCCCCGCAATGCAAGCGTTCGCGCGCCACACCAACAAAAAACCCGCCGTACGGCGGGTTTTCCGGGAGCGGAGATGACAACCGCTTCGTTGTTGGTGCCCAAGGGGGGACTCGAACCCCCACGCCTCTCGGCGCTACCACCTCAAGGTAGTGCGTCTACCAATTCCGCCACCTGGGCAGGTGTGTTGCCTGTTACTTCGTCGAACCCGCCGGGGCGGGAACGTCCGACTTCGCCGGAGCGCCGGCAGTCGGCACATCGCTGTTGCCCTTTGCCGGAGCCTGCGGCACGTCGCCGTTGCTCTTGGCCGGAGCCGCGGGCTGCGCATTCTGGGCGGGCGCGGGCTTCTTGGCAAGTCCGGACATCACGCCGAGATCGGCCTGCTCCGCCTGCGGCGCACCGTTGCGGCTCAGGTAGATGCCCATGCCGAGGCTCAGCAGGAAGAACAGCGTCGCCAGCACCGCGGTGGCGCGGGTGAGGAAGCTGGCCGAGCCGCGCGCACCGAAGACCGTGGCCGATGCGCCGCCGCCGAAACCGGAGCCCGCGTCGGCGCCGGCGCCGCGCTGCATCAGGATCAGCACGATCATCGCCGCGGCGATCAGGATGTAAAACACGCTGAAGATGACGAACATGTTCTGTTGGGATCCGTAGGCTTCAATGCGCTGCGGCGCAGATGCCGAGGAAATCGGTTGCGGTGAGCGAAGCACCGCCGATCAGGCCCCCATCCACGTCCGGCTGCGCGAACAATGCCGCGGCATTCGCCGCCTTGACGCTGCCGCCGTAAAGCAGCCGGGTCAGACGGGCAATCATACCATCCTCACGTTCCAGTTGGCTACGAATGAACGCGTGCGCCTGTTGTGCCTGTTCCGGCGAGGCGGTCTGGCCGGTGCCGATGGCCCATACGGGCTCGTAAGCGATCACGGCGGTGTAGAACGGCGCGATACCGCAGTGCGCGAAGACGGCGCCGAGCTGGCGCGCAAGCACCGCCTCGGTCTGGCCGCCCTGGCGCTCTTCCAGCGTTTCGCCGATGCACAGGATCGGGGTCAGCCCCGCCGCGCAGGCCGCAGCAAACTTGCGCGCCACCAGTTCGTCGCTTTCGCGGTGGTATTGGCGCCGCTCGGAATGGCCAACCAGCGCCCACTGCGCACCGACGTCGGCCAGCATTGCCGCCGATACCTCACCGGTGTAGGCGCCCTGCCCTTCGTGCTCACTGACGTCCTGGCCACCGAAACCGATGCCGCTGGCAGCGTGCTGCGCGGCCAGTTCGGCCAGGTACGGGAAAGGCGGAAACACCAGGACATCGGCATGCTCAGGACGCTGCGCGGCGATTTCCGCCACCAGGCCTTCGGCCATCGAACGGCTGCCGTGCATCTTCCAGTTACCGGCGACGAGTTTCCTGCGCATGCGATGTCATCCGACGAGAAACGGCAAGCATAGCGACCACCCTGCAGGCCGGCAAACGGGTGCTGGCTGCCAGATTCGCGCTCGGCGATCATGGCCGGACCTGCCCCCATGGAAACGCAGATGCCTGCCCTTCGTCCCTTGAGCCTGATCACTGGCGCGTCGGCTGGCATCGGCGCCGCATTCGCCCGGGAGCTGGCCGCCCGTGGGCATGACCTCGTGCTGGTGGCGCGCCGTACCGATCGCCTGCAGGCCCTCGCGGAAGACCTGCACCAGCGCCACGGCGCGCAGGCGCACGTCCTGCCCGCGGATCTGGCCGATCCGACCGCACCGCGCCAGTTGGTCGACGCCCTGCAGAAGCAGGGCCTGACGGTTGACTGGCTCGTCAACAATGCCGGCTACGGCGTGCCGGGCACGTTCGATGCCAGCGACTGGCCCGTGCACGCGGACTTCCTGCAGGTGCTGCTCAACGCGCCAACCGAGCTGGCCTGGCGCCTGCTGCCGGGGATGCGCGAGCGCGGTTACGGCCGCATCGTCAACGTGGCCTCGCTGGCCGGACACGTGCCGGGATCGGCCGGCCATACCTTGTATGCGGCCAGCAAGGCGTACCTGATCAAGTTCTCGCAATCCCTGGCGCTGGAGAACCGGCACCACGGCGTGCACGTGTGCGCGCTGTGTCCGGGCTTCACCTGGTCGGAGTTCCATGATGTGACCGGCACCCGCGCGCTGGTCGGCAAGCTGCCGCGCTTCATGTGGCAGGACGCCGATACCGTGGTACGCGAGGGCATCGAAGCGGTGGAGCGCGGCGAGCCCGTGCACGTCACCGGGCGCGTAAACCGGGCGATCAAGGCACTGGCCAAACTGACGCCCGACCGCCTCGCGCTGTGGCTATCGGCGCGCGAATCGCGGCGTTACCGTCAGCTCGATTGACGCCGATACCGTTCGACTGCGCTAACGTCACCCGCTTGCCGCACGCGAGACCGCCATGAGCCTGTTCCCGACCCAGATGCGCCCGCTTCCCTACCGCAAGCCCACCGAGGGCCGCGACTACTGGGTGATCGACGATGCGTTGTCCGACCCGATGGCGGTGCGCGAACGCTGTCTGGCGAGGACCGACTGGGAATACGGCTTTCCCACAACCGGTGAAGTCTGGCCCGGGATGCGCACCATGCCTGCGCTGGAACTGGACGAGCTCGGCGCGATCGAGGCGCAGGTGCGCCAGGCCACCGGCGCCAAAAAGTTGTGGGTCGGAGAAACGGAGGCCGGGCAGAAGCTCAACCACAACTGCGTGCAGGTGGTCGGTGCGGTCGAAGGGGCGGTCAAGCCGCACACCGATTCGCTCAACCTCTGCCGCTACGCGGCCGTGCTGTACCTCAATCCCGCGGTGCCTGACAGTTGCGGCACCAGCTTCTTCCGCCAGCGCATGCCCAATGGCCAGCTGGGCGGCAACATGGTGGCACCGCCGCATCGCAACCTGGTCGACGCGCTGGGCAACCGTTTCGTCATGCCCAACGCCTTCGTCGAGGACGTGCGCGTGGCGCACCGCTTCAACCGGCTGCTGGTCTACAAGGCCAACATCGTGCACAGCGCCAGTGCGTATTGGGGGCTGGAGGACATGGCCAGCAAGCGCATGACCGCCGTGTTTTTCTGGATGGCCTAGCGGCGAGATCCCCTGGCGAGCCTTCCCCGCCTGCAAGGAAAAGTGCCGACAGCAGCTGCTGGACGCGGTCCCCTTCACAGCGGTCGGCTTTTTCGCTGGTCGCACTTCTGGTGGCACGCGCTCCGGTTGCCCCCATCCGCCCTTCGGGCACCTTCCCCGCGCACGGGGGAAGGATTGGCATTTCAGCGCGGTCTTGTCAGATCAGCTTGATCTCGCGCAGTCGCTGCATCAGGTACTCGTGCGAGGTCAGCGAGGTGTCGTAGCGGCTCGGGTTATCGGCCGTCACGCACTCGGGCAGCGGGTCGAGCACCACGTCGGGATTCGGGTGCAGGAAGAACGGCACCGAGTAGCGTGGCTTGCGCGCGTTCTCGTTCTGCGGGTTGACCACGCGGTGCGAGGTCGACGGATAGACGTGGTTGGTCAGCCGCTGCAGCATGTCCCCGATGTTGACCACGATGGCATCGCCTTCGGTGGTGATCGGCAGCCACTCGCCCTCGCTCAGCACTTCCAGGCCCTCGGCGCTGGCGCCGACCAGCAGGGTGATGAAGTTGATGTCCTCGTGGGCGCCGGCGCGCACGTTGGGAATGTTCTCCTCGGTGATCGGCGGGTAGTGGATCGGGCGCAGGATCGAGTTGCCCTGGTCGGTCTTGTCCTCGAAATAGTTCTCCGGCAGGCCGATGTGCAGCGCCAGCGCGCGCAGCACGCGCGTGCCCAGCTGGTCCAGCGCCTCGTACAGGCCGTAGCCGCACGGTTTGAACTGCGGCACTTCTTCCGGCCACAGGTTAGGCGGCATCACGTCCGCGAACTTCGAGTCGCGCGGAATCTCGCGGCCGACGTGCCAGAACTCCTTGAGGTCCGGGAAGCGGCTGTCCTTGGCCGTTTCCACCTTGAACGGGGTGTAGCCGCGCGCACCGCCGGAACCCGGTACGTGGTACTTCATCTTGGTGTCCGCCGGCAGCGCGAAGAACTGCTCGAAGGCCTGGTAGGCGCCGTCGATGAGGTCGCGCGGGATGCCGTGCCCGCTGATGCAGCAGAAGCCGAACTGGCGGTACGCCGCGCCCAGTTCCGCGACGAAGGCGTCGCGGTCGGTGTCGTAACGGCGGATGTCGAGCGTGGGGACTTGCTTCATGGGTTTTCCGTCATGTGCACATGCGCGGCGGATTTTACGGCGTCGGCCAGCCAGCCGGCCAACTGCTGCACTTCACCCGCATCGGCACCCTCGATGGTGACCCGCACCAGCGGTTCGGTGCCGGACGCACGCAACACGACCCGCCCGCGCCCCTGCAGGGTGCGTTCGACCTCGGTCAGCGCATGGCGCACGGTATCGCTCGCCAGCGCCTCGCGAGCACCGGGTGCCCGCACGTTGACCATGACCTGCGGCAGCTTCTGCAGGCCCCGGCGAGCCAGCGCCAGGTCCTGATCCGAGGCGGCCAGGGTTTCCAGCACGGCCAGCGCGGCGATGATGCCGTCGCCGGTCGTGGCGCGGTCGAGGCACAGGATGTGGCCGGACGTCTCGCCGCCGAGCATGCCGCCGTTGGCTTTCAACTGCTGCAGCACGTAGCGGTCGCCCACGTTGGCGCGAATCAACGGCACTTCGAGCTCCGCCAGCGCCTGCTCCAGTCCGTAGTTGCTCATCAACGTGCCGACCACCGGCCCGCGCAGGCAGCCGCGCGCGAACAGGCTGCGTGCAAGCACATAGAGAATGTCGTCGCCGTCGGCAATGGTGCCGTTACGGTCGACCAGGATCACGCGGTCGCCGTCACCATCGAAGGCGATGCCTACGTCCGCGCTCTGCGCCAGCACCGCCTGTTGCAGTGCCTGCGGGTGGGTCGATCCGACGTCGCGGTTGATGTTGAAGCCATCTGGCTTGTCGCCGATGGCGGTGACGTCGGCGCCGAGTTCGGCAAATACCTTGGGCGCGACCTGGTAGGTGGCCCCGTGCGCGCAATCGAGCACGATCTTCGTGCCGCGCAGGGTGAATTCTTCCGGCACGGTCGCCTTGCAGTATTCGGCGTAGCGCGCTACCGCATCGGCCACCCGCGTCGCCTTGCCGAGCTGTTCGGAGGACACAGTGACGAACTCGGCGTCCAGTTCTTCCTCGATCGCCTGCTCGATCTCGTCGGAAAACTTCTCGCCCATCGCCGAGAAGAACTTGATGCCGTTGTCGGTATGCGGATTGTGCGAGGCGCTGATCACGATGCCGGCCGCTGCCCGCATCGAGCGGGTGAGGAAAGCCACGGCGGGCGTCGGCATCGGGCCGAGCAGGCCCACGTCCACGCCGGCGGCGACCAGGCCTGCTTCCAGCGCCGACTCGAACATGTAGCCGGACACGCGCGTGTCCTTGCCGATCAATACCGTCGGCTTGCGGGTCGACCCGCGAGCGAGCACCGCGCCAGCCGCGCGGCCCAGGCGCAGCATGAAATCGGCACTGATCGGCCATTGCCCGACCTGACCTCGGATTCCGTCGGTGCCGAAATACTTGCGTGTGCTCATCAGCTTTCCTTGTGGTGGCGCCACGGGGCGGGCGTCACCTAGATATCTCAGTCTTCGTCTGGCCAGCGTGGAGCCGGCGGACGCGTATCGCGGCGCGGCGGCGTGTCGCCTTCGCGCACCGCTCGCCAGATCGCCAGCGCATCGACGGTCTGCGCGACGTCGTGTACACGCACCATGCGCGCGCCACGCTGTACGGCGATCAACGCCGCGGCAGCCGAACCGGCCGCGCGGGCGTCGCCGGAGGGACGGCCGGTGAGCTTGCCGATCATCGACTTGCGCGACAGGCCCACGTAGACGCCCGCGCCCAGGTCGGCAAAACGTTCCAACGCACGCAGCAGCGCCAGGTTGTGCTCGAGTGTCTTGCCGAAACCGAAACCGGGGTCGACCAGCACGCGCCGCTTGTCGATCCCGGCCAGTTCGCAGGCGAACAGCCGGTCGGTGAGAAAGCGGTGGACCTCGCCGACGACGTCGTCGTATTGCGGATCGTCCTGCATGCCGCGCGGCTCGCCCTGCATGTGCATCAGGCAGATAGGCACGCGCAAGTCGGCGGCGGCATCCAGCGCACCCTCGCGGCGCAGCGCGTAGACGTCGTTGATCATGCCCGCACCCGCGGCGACCGCCGCGCGCATCACTTCGGGCTTGGAGGTGTCGATGGCGATCGGCAGCGCCGTACGTGCGGCAAGCTGCTCGATCACCGGGATGACGCGGCGGAGCTCCTCGTCGACCGGGACGTCGTGGGCACCCGGCCGGGTGGACTCGCCGCCGACATCGAGCATGTCCGCGCCCTGCTCCGCCATCGCCAGGCCATGTGCCACGGCCGCGTCGGTATCGGCAAAGGCACCGCCATCGGAGAACGAATCAGGCGTGACGTTGAGAATGCCGACCACGCGCGGGCGATCCAGCACCAGGCTGCGGCCGGCACAATCGAGCACGGTGGCAAAGGGATTGTCGAACATCGATGGTTCAGGCCTGCCCGCCCAGCGCGCCCATGTGCCGGCGGTAATAGCGCAGCTCGTCGATCGAATCGCGGATGTCGGACAAGGCAGTGTGCGCCGACTCCTTGCTCAGGCCGCGCGCGATCTGCGGCGACCACCGTCGCGAAAGCTCCTTGAGCGTGGAGACGTCGAGGTTGCGGTAGTGGAAGTGCCGCTCCAGGCGCGGCATCTGCCGGTGCAGGAAGCGCCGGTCCTGGCAGATCGAGTTGCCGCACATCGGCGACTTGCCCGGCGGCGTCCACGCCTTGAGGAATTCGAGCGTGGCCTGCTCCGCCTGGGCATGGTCGGTGGTCGAATCGAGCACCTGCTGCCACAGGCCCGACTTGCTGTGCTGGTTGCGGTTCCAGCTGTCCATCGACTCCAGCCGGTCGACCTCGTGGCGGATCGCGAAGACCGGCCCTTCGGCCAGCACGTTCAGCTCCTTGTCCGTCACGATCGTGGCGATTTCGAGGATGGAATCGTTGTCCGTATCCAGGCCGGTCATCTCCAGATCGATCCAGATCAGGTTGTCGTCGTTCGCTTGGTTCATGCATCCTCCTTGGAGCGCGCAGTCTAGCGCAGGCGCCCGCCCACGGCCCCGTGCCATGCGATGATCCAGGCCATGCAGACCTTCCTCTGGCATGACTACGAAACCTTCGGCGCCGACAGCCGGCGCGACCGACCGGCGCAGTTCGCCGGCATCCGCACCACGGCGGAGCTGGAGATCGTCGGCGAGCCGGTGATGTTCTTCGCCCGCCCGCCCCGCGACATGGCGCCGGACCCGGACGCCTGCCTGATCACCGGCATCACGCCGCAGCAGGCCGAGCGCGAGGGCGTGAGCGAGGCCGAGTTCGCCGCCCGCGTACACGAACAGCTGGGCGCACCGGGCACCTGCGGCGTGGGCTACAACTCCCTGCGCTTCGACGACGAGTTCACCCGGCAGTTGCTGTACCGCAACTTTTTCGATCCGTACGGGCGCGAATGGGAAAACGGCAACTCGCGCTGGGACCTGATCGACCTGGTACGCATGTGCCAGGCACTGCGCCCGGAAGGGATCGTCTGGCCCACCCGCGAGGACGGCACGCCCAGTTTCAGGCTCGAACACCTGGCCGCGGCCAACCACCTCAGGCAGGAGCGCGCGCACGACGCGTTGTCGGACGTCTACGCGCTGATCGACCTGGCGCGGCTGATCCGCGTGCGCCAGCCACGCCTGTGGGACTGGCATTTCGACCTGCGGCGCAAGCAGAAAGTGTTCGGCCTGCTCGACGTGGCGGGCATGACGCCGCTGGTGCACGTGTCCTCGCGCTACCCCGCCAGCCGGCATTGCCTGGCGGTGATCGCGCCGCTGGCGCCGCATCCTTCGCGGCCGGGCGAAGTGATCGTGTACGACCTGGACGCCGATCCTGAGACCTGGCTCGACCTGGACGAGGACGACATCGCCGATCGCATCTTTACCGCGCGAGCCGACCTGCCCGAGGGCGTCGAGCGCATCCCGCTGCGCACGGTGCGCGCCAACCGCGCGCCTGCGCTGGCGCCGCTGTCGGTACTGCGCGACCTCGACCATGGCCGGCTCAGGCTCGATCTGGAGCGCTGCCTTCGCCACCACGCCCGGCTGCGCACGGCCGAGGGCCTGGTCGACAAACTGCGCCGGGTGTTCGCCCGCGCCGCCGAAATGCCTGCGCCGGGGGATCCCGAACTCGCGCTTTACGGTGGCTTCCTGCCCGACGCCGACAAGCGCCTGCTGGCCGACGTGCGCGCCACGCCCCCCGAGCAGTTGGGCCGGCGCAGCTTCCCGTTCCGCGACCCGCGCTACCCGGAACTGCTGTTCCGCTACCGCGCACGCAACTGGCCCGACAGCCTGGATGCGGACGAGCAGGCGCGCTGGGAGGCCTTCCGGCTGGCGCGCCTCACGCGCCCCACCGCGCTCACCGCGCGCACGCTGGACGACTATGTCGCGCGCATCGCCACGTTGCGCCAGGAGCGGCCGGACCAGACCGCACTGCTCGACCGACTCGAGGCCTGGGGCCGCGAACTTGCTCCGAT
>NZ_JAGJRS010000005.1:0-30442 GCF_017837635.1 Frateuria flava | reverse complement strand
GGCCGATGACCGATAATCGGCGAATGTCCCAGCCCTACTTCACCCCCGCCACCTTCCGCTTCCTGCGCGCCCTGGGCCGCAACAACAACCGCGAGTGGTTCACCGCGCACAAGGCCGACTACGAGCGCCACGTGAGGGAACCGTTCCTCGCATTGATCGCCGACATGGCCGCGCCGCTGGCGAAGATCAGCGCGCACTACCGCGCCGACGCACGCCGGAACGGTGGCTCGCTGTTCCGCATCCATCGCGACACGCGCTTTTCCAACAACAAGCTGCCGTACAAGACCTGGCAGGGCTCGCGCTTCTTCCACGCGCGCCGCCTCGAGATCCCGGCGCCGTCTTTTTTCCTGCACGTCGAGCCGGGCGACTGCTTCGCCGGCGGCGGCATGTGGCATCCGGAATCCGACACGCTCAAGAACATCCGCGGCTTCCTGGCCGACAACCCGGAAGCATGGAAGCGTGCGACCCGCGGCAGGTCCTTCGAGGGCCTGAGCTTCTGGGGCGAAAGCCTCAGCCGCCCGCCACGCGGTTTCGATCCCGCGCACGAACTGATCGATGACCTCAAGCGCAAGGACTTTGCCGCGGGCGAGAACTTCGACGACGCCTTCGCCTGCTCGTCCGAGCTGCTGCCATGGGCGGTGGAGAGCTTCAAGCGCGTCGCGCCGATGGTCGACTACCTGTGCGCCGCCCAGGAACTCGAGTTCTGACACTTTCGCAGGGTGGGCTTTAAGCCCACCGGCACGGCAGCACGGTGGGCTGAAGCCCACCCTACAAGGAACGCTCTTGCTGGCGACGCAGCAGCACAAGTGCCACGCTCATGCCCAGCACCGCCGTCGCCGCCACGTAATGAGCCGGTGCCAGCGCGCCAAAGCGCTTCACAAGCAGCCCGATCAGCGGCGGCGTGAGGCCGCCGAACACCGCGTAGGCAACGTTGTACGACGCGGAAAGCCCGGAAAAACGCACCGCCGGCGGGAACGCCTGCACCATCAGCACCGGCACCACGCCCACCACGCCCACGGCCAATCCGGCCAGCGCATACAGCGCCACGAAATGCGCGCCGCCGGCCGCCAGATCCATATAAAGCGCATATCCGGCCGCCAGTAACCCGACGGCGCCGAACAGCAACGCCCGGGCCGGGCCGATCCGGTCGGACAGGCCACCGTAGAACAGGCAACCCACCGCCAGTGCGAACGACGCCACGTTGTTGCCGAGGAACGCCCGCGCCGGTGCGACGCCGAACGTCGACTGCACCAGCGAAGGTGTCATCAGGATCAGCACCACGATCGCCGCAGTGAGCATCCAGGTCACCAGCATCGACAGCAACACCGCCGGACGATGCCGCGCCGCCACCTGCGCCAGCGGCAACCCGGCGACCAGCTCCCGTCGCGCATGCATCGCCTCGAATACCGGCGTCTCGCTCAGCCAGCGGCGCAGCCAGACGGCCAGGAAGCCGAACACCCCGCCGATCAGGAACGGCAAACGCCACCCGTAATCGAGCAGCGCCTGCGGCGAGAGCGACCGGTTCAGGCCTGCGGCGACCAGGGAGCCGATCAGGATGCCCACGGTAAGCCCGGAGGTCAGGCTGGCGCAGGCAAAGCCGACCCGCCGCGGCGGCACGTGCTCGGCCACGAACACCCACGCCCCCGGCACCTCGCCACCCACGGCGATGCCCTGCACCACCCGCAACAGCAACAGCAGCAACGGCGCGAGCATGCCGATTTGCGCATACACCGGCAGCAGGCCGATACCCAACGTGGGCACCGCCATCAGGAACACGCTGAGCGTGAACATGCGCTTGCGCCCGAGCTTGTCGCCGTAGTGCGCCATCACGATGCCGCCCAGCGGCCGGGCCAGGTAGCCGGCGGCGAAGATGCCGTAGACCTTCAGCTGGGCCAGCCAGGTCGCGCTGTCGGCCGGGAAGAACAACTTGCTGAGCGGGATCGCGAAAAACACGAACACCACGAAGTCATAGAACTCCAGCGCCCCGCCCAGCGCGGCCAGTGCCAGCGTACGCAGGTCCGAACGCCCGAGGCGATGATCGGTGGTGCCGGCGAGGGCCGCGCTCATCAGGTGTCAGGCGCGCCGGTTCTTGAACATCATGCCGACGCCGATCGCCACCAGCGCCAGCGGCCACCAGGTCGCGAACAGCTCGCCCAGGTGCAGGTCGAAGCCGAGGTTGCGCAACAGGAAAAGCAGGCCGATGACGATCAGCAGGATGCCAGGCACGCTTGGGCGCATCGGTTTTTCTCGCGGGAAAGGAAGCGGCCACTGTGCGCATGCCGCCGGCGCCCGTCAACGTCCTGCTCAAGCCCGGGCGAACGGAAACGCCAGCACGTCGGCGATCGCATCGGTACCGGCCAGGCACATCAGCAGCCGCTCGACGCCCAGCGCGACGCCGGCGCAATCGGGCATCGCGTCGAGCGCGGCCAGCAGGTGCTCGTCCAGTGGCACGTCGCGCAGGCCGCGGGCACGGCGCACGGCGTTGTCGCGCTCGAACCGCGCGCGTTGCTCGGCCGCGTCGTTGAGCTCGTGGTACCCGTTGGCCAGCTCGTAGGGGCCCAGGTAGAGCTCGAAGCGTTCAGCGATGGGCGGATCGTCACGCCGGATCCGCGCCAGCGCGCACTGGCTGGCCGGGTAGTCGTGGATGACCGTCATGCGGTCGCGTGGAAAATCCGGCTGCAGGCGGTGCGTGATGATCAGGTCCAGCCAGTCGTCGCGGGACAGTCCTTCCGGATCGATGGTCGATCGGTCCAGCGCCTGTTGCAGTACATCGAGCGGCGCGGTGAGCGGATCCAGACCCAGCGTGTCCAGGAACAGCTCCCGGTAGCTGCACACGCGCACGTCGGCATGGCGATCGACGAGGGTGAGCGACGCCTGCACCAGCTCGACCACTTCATCCGCCAGCCGCCGATGGTCCCAGCCGACCCGATACCACTCGAGCATGGTGAACTCGGGATTGTGCCGCCCGCCCGCCTCGCCGTTGCGGAACACGCGGCCGAGCTCGTAGCAGTCGCCCACGCCGGCGGCGAGCAGCCGCTTCAGGGGGTATTCGGGCGAGGTGCGCAGCCAACGCTCGCGCGCGCCGGCATCGACGTGGCCATGGAAGGTCGTGGCAAAGCTCTGGATGTTGGGTTCGGTGTTGCCGGCCGCCGACAGGATGGGCGTCTCCACTTCCATCACGCCGCGATCGAAGAAAAACGCTCTCAGCAGCCGGTAAAGCTCGGCACGCAGGCGCAACGCCGCTGGTGGTGGGCACGTGCTCATCGGGGCCAGCCGCCCCGGTGCAGCACCACGCGCCCGCCTTCGGCATCCTCGAAGGTACGCCCGTGCCTCTGCCAGAACGGGTTGGCGTTATGCGCGACCGTAAAGCCCGCCGCGAGCATCGCCGCACAGCGGGCGAGCCAGGCCTCCTCGTCCTCGAGATAGAACACCAGCAGTTGCTCCTCGTGCGGCGGCGCTGCAGGCGGCGCCGTGTGATCGTGGATGAACTCCAGGTGGTAGGCCGAATTCGGATGGCCGAGGATCACGCCGTCGAAACCGTCGTGGCCGCGGAAGGTGGAAAGCACTTCGAAACCGAGGCCTTCGCTGTACTGGCGGCCTATGGCCTCGATCTCCCGGCACGCCCGGGCAACGCGCATGACCGCGCCCTTCATGGCGAGTCGTGCCCGGCCAGCAACGCCAGCAGTTGCGCCTCGTCCCACACCGGCACGCCAAGCTCCTGGGCCTTGTCCAGTTTGGATCCGGCTGCCTCGCCGGCCACCACGAACGAGGTCTTCTTCGAGACGGAGCCGGCCACTTTCGCGCCCAACGCCTCCAGCCGCTGCTTGGCCTCGTCGCGGCTCAGGGTCGGCAGCGTACCGGTGAGCACGACGGTCTGGCCTTCCAGTGGCGCGGTGCTTGTGCGTGTCTGTGGCACGGCAGCCAGCAGGCGCTGGATGGCGGCCTCGGCGTCGCGCAGGGGCGCCAGGTGGGTGTCGTCCGCCAGGAAGGCCGCCAAATTCGTGGCGGCGGCCTGCGGCAGGCCATGGGTGATCCATTGCGCTTCCCCCGCCGCGAGCAGACGCTCGAGCGTCGGGAAGTGTTCGACCAGCAGTTGCGTGCTCTTGGGCCCAAGCTTGGACACCTTCGCGTGATCGAGCAGCGCGGCCAGTCCCAGCCTCTCGCGCAGCCGCGGCGACGGCGCCCCCTCGTCACTGAAGGTGATGCCGGCGGCCAGCAGCGCGTCGACCACTCGCTGGTTGCCCTCCTGCGCGAAAAACCCTGCAATCGAAGAGGCCACTTCCTCGCCGATATCCGGCAGCACGCGCAGCACGGCGGCCGGCGTGCTGCGGACCCGCTCCAGGCTGCCCAGCCAGGTGGCCAGCGTGCGCGCCGTGCTTTCGCCGATGTGCATGATGCCCAGCGCGAAAAGGAATCGCGGCAGCGTGGTGTGCCGGCTGGCGTCGATGCCTTCGACCAGGTTCTCGGCCCACTTGGTGGCGATCTTGCCGGCCTTGACCGTCTCCGGCGTGGTGCCCTCGCGCTCGTCGATCGCCTGCTTCATGGCGACGAAGCGCTCGACCGTGAGGTCGTACAGGTCGGCCGGCGTGCGCACCATGTCCAGCTCGACCAGCGCATCGACGAAGCGGGTTCCCAGGCCTTCGATGTCCATCGCGCGGCGCGAGGCAAAGTGGATCAGGGCCTCCTTGCGCTGCGCCGGGCAGACCAGCCCGCCGCTGCAACGCCAGGCGGCCTCCCCTTCCTCGCGCATCAACGCCGAACCGCATACCGGGCAGTGCGCCGGCATGGTCCAGGGGTGGGTGCCGGCCGGGCGGCGTTCGGTCTGCACGCGCACGACCTCGGGGATCACGTCGCCGGCGCGGCGCACGATCACCGTGTCGCCCACGCGTACGTCCAGCCGGGCGATCTGGTCGGCGTTGTGCAGGGTCGCGTTGGTGACGGTGACGCCCGCCACCTGCACGGGCCGGAGGCGCGCGACCGGCGTCGCCGCGCCGGTGCGGCCGATCTGGATCTCGATCGCCTCGACCTCGGTGCTCTGCTCCTGCGCCGGGAACTTGTGCGCAATGGCCCAGCGCGGCGCGCGCGAGACGAAACCCATCTCGCGCTGGCCCGCGTAATCGTCGAGCTTGTAGACCACGCCGTCGATGTCGTACGGCAGCTCGGCGCGCTTGGTGCCAATGCGCTGGTAGTAGGCGATCAGCCCATCGAAGCCGCGCGCCACGTCGGCCTCCGGCGAGACCGGGAAACCCCATTCACGCAGCCGCGCCAGCGTCTGCGAATGGGTGGCCGGCAGCTCGCCGCCCTCGACCACGCCGACCGCGTAGGCGAAGAAGCTCAACCGGCGTTTGGCGGTGATCGCTGGATCGAGCTGGCGCAACGAGCCGGCCGCGCCGTTGCGCGGGTTGGCCAGCGGCTTTTCGCCATGCGTGCGGGCGTACGCGTTGAAGGCCTCGAAATCCTTGCGCAGCATGATGACTTCGCCGCGTACCTCCAGCACCCGCGGCCAGCCGGCGCCGCGCAACCGCAGCGGGATCGCCCGCACGGTGCGCAGGTTGGCGGTTACGTCTTCGCCGGTTTCGCCGTCGCCGCGGGTCGCCCCCTGGATGAACACGCCCTGCTCATAGCGCAGGCTGATCGCCAGGCCATCCAGCTTGGGTTCGACCGAGAACACCGGTTCGCGCCGGTCCAGCGCCTGCTCGACACGCCGTTCGAACTCGACAATTTCGACGAAGCGCTCGCGCTCGCTGTCGCCTTCCTGCTCGAAGGCGTTGCCCAGCGACAACATCGGCAAGGCGTGCCGCACCTCGGCGAACCCACCTTGCGCACGGGCGCCCACGCGTCGGGTGGGCGAATCGTCCGTGGCCAGCTCCGGATGGGCCGCCTCCAGCGATTCGAGCTCGCGCATCAGGCGGTCGTACTCGGCGTCGGTGATGTCGGCGTCGTCAAGGACGTGGTAGCGGTAGTTCGCCTGCTCGATCCGCTCGCGCAGTTCGGCGGCCCGGGCCTGCCAGTCGGAAGTGTTCGGATGCATGGCGGAAGTGTAGCGACAGGCCCATCCACGCGGCACATCGCCGCTAAGGGAAGTAAAAGGACGCAGCGCTAGCGTGCCGGTGCCGGCGATCCCGGACCGCCGTGGGAGATAGGTCATGCGCCCGTTCCACTGGTTTGCCTGCCTGCTTTTCCTGGTCTGCGGCACCGCCGTCGCCCACGGCGGCCCGCTCGGCATCGACCACCGCCTGCACTACGACAACACCGGCATCTGGAAGCGGAGCAACCAGAAGGCCCTTCTGTACGGCAGCATCGTGACGGTCGGCGCCGGCGCCATCGCCTTCGGCGACGACAACAAGCTGGGCGACACCTTCTGGCGTTCGGTCGATGCGCTGCACTTTCCGCCGCCGTCACGCCCTTCATCGCCAACTACGGGGACGAGCACCCGGCCGTCTACGCGCTGGCCCTGTTGCCCGCCTATGACGCGGTCGCGCGCATGAAAGTCCATGCGCACTGGCAGAGCGACGTGCTGGTGGGCGCCCTGGTCGGTACCGGCGTCGGCCTGTGGGCCAGCCGGCGCGACTCGCCGCTGATCGTCGGCTGGCTACCGGGCTGGTTCAGCGTGGGCTACGTGCACCATTTCAAGCCGTAGGCAGGGGTCCCGCCTGCTCAGCGGTGCAAGTGCCCGGAGGCCTCGGGCTGGTAGTCGATCTCCATGACGCGCAGGTGCCGCGCCCGGCCACCGGGCATCGGCCAGTCGATCTCCTGGCCTTGCGCAAGCCCCAGCAGCGCGCTGCCCACGGGGGCGAGGATGGACACCGTGCCCGGCTTGCCGGCTGCGGCCGGATACACCAGCGACACGGTAATGCGCTCGCCGGTGCCCTCCTCGCTGAAGGTCACCGTGGAGTTCATGGTGACCACGTCGGCCGGCATGTCGCCCGGCTCGCGCACTTCGGCCCGCTCCAGTTCCGCCCGCAGCGACGCGTGCTGCTGCGCGTCCGCGGCCGGCAGCCGATCGAGCAGGCTCTCGATACGTTCGACATCCAGGCGGGACAGGACGATGGTGGGCCGGCTCATGGGTTTCTCCACGGAAAAAAACCGGCTCGTGCCGGCATGCTGGGGAACGGGTGGTCGGTGCTGCGCCACAAAAGAACGCAGGATTCTGGAGAATCTGGTGTCGGCCGCGCAAAAAGGCAAGCCCGTCACCGAGCGGCGACCATGCACGCACCGAAGGCAGCGGGGCCCGTATCATGCGCCCCCATGCCGAACGATGCCCTTCCTCCCGCCCCTTCCCTGCATGCGGGCGAGCCAGTGGAGGCGTCCTCGCGCGAACGCTACCGTGGGCTGATCTGGCTGGTTTCGGCGGCGTTCTTCATGCAGGCGCTGGATTCGACCATCGTCAACACCGCGGTGCCGGCCATGGCCGATGCCCTCGGCGTCACGCCGCTGGGCATGCGCAGCGCGCTTACCAGCTACGTGCTGACCCTGGCGATCCTGATTCCGGCCAGCCCCTGGCTGTGCGATCGCTTCGGCACGCGCAAGGTTTTCGGCGCCGCCATCGCGGTGTTCGGCGTCGGCTCGCTGTTCTGCGGCCTCTCCCAGACGTTGCCCCAGCTGGTGGCCGCGCGCGTCATGCAGGGTGTCGGTGGTGCGGCCCTGATGCCGGTGGGCCGTTACGTTCTGGTGCGCAGCATCGCCAGGCACGAGTTCGTGGCGGTGATGAGCACGGTGGCCACGTTCGGCCTGCTCGGTTCCGTGCTGGGCCCGCTGCTGGGCGGCGCCCTGGTGGAATTCACGTCCTGGCGGCTGATCTTCCTGCTCAACGTGCCGGTAGGCATCGCCGGAATGTGGATGAACAAGCAGGACATGCCCGAGTACCGCATGCGGCACGCCAATCCGTTCGACCTGCTCGGCTTCCTGCTGTTCGGCGCCGCCTCGGCACTGCTGCTGACCGCCTCGGAGCTGGTCGGCGCCGAGCATGTGGCGTGGGCACGCATCGGCGAGTGCACGGCGCTGGCGCTGCTGATCGGGGTGATCTACGTGTGGCACAGCCGGCGCACCGCGTTCCCGGTCGCGGACCTCACGCTGCTGAAGGTGCGCAGCGTGTGGGTGGCGCTGGCGGGCAATCTGTTCACCCGGCTGGGCATTTCGGGCATGTTCCTTCTGCTGGTGCTGTTCCTGCAGGTGGGCTGCGGCTGGTCGGCGCTGATGGCGGGCATGATGATGGTTCCGCAGGCCATCGGCTCCATCAGCGCCAAGTGGATCGTCAACCGCGCACTGGCGCGGTTGGGCTATCGCCGCCTGTTGATCGGCAACACGCTGATCGTGGCGATGTTGCTGGCCTCGTTCGCCACCTTCGGACGGGACACGCCTGCATGGCTGATCGCGGTCATGGTGTTCTTCTACGGCGGCTTCGGCGGCCTGCAATACACCGCCATGAACACGCTGGTCTACCACGACCTGGACATCAAACACGCCTCGATGGCCTCGTCGATGGCGTCGACCGCTCAGTACCTTTCGATGAGCTTCGGCATCGCGCTGGCCACCTTGCTGATGGAGTCGCTGCTGCAGGGCCACGCGCATTCCGACTACGTGGCCGCGTTCCGCTGGACCGTGCTGATCCTGGCGGTGGTTACCGCCTCGGCCAGCCGCGTATTCAGCCGGTTGCGGATCGATCGACCGACGCGCGGGCAACTGCCGGCCTGACGCGCCGGCGGCACGCGCACGCCTGATAGGCTTGGCGGGCGTTTTTCCAGGAAGCGATCTATGCGTTCGACGTTGTTCCTTGCCGCCCTCGCTGGCGGCCTCCCCACCTCGGCCATGGCCGCCGAAACCGGCGCGAACTTCCACCTGACCGGGCATCCGGTCGGCTGGCTGGCGCTGGCATTGTTCGTGCTGGCCTACGTGGCGGTGGTGCTGGAGGAGCGCATCCGGATCGCCAAGTCCAAGCCGGTGATGCTCGCCGCGGCGCTGATCTGGGGCCTGATCGCCTGGCAGACACGCGACGCCGGCGGCGGTTCGACCGCGGCACGCGATGCGTTCCAGGGGATGTTTCTCGAATACGCGGAGATTTTCTTTTTCCTGGTGGTGGCGATGACTTACGTCACCGCCCTGGGCGAGCGCAACGTATTCGAAGCCCTGCGTGCGCAACTGACCCGCCGCCGCCTGGGGTACCGCGCGCTGTTCTGGATTACCGGCACCATCGCGTTCTTCCTCTCGCCCGTATTGGACAACCTGACCACCGCACTGGTGATGTCGGCGGTGGTGCTGGCAGTGGGCGGTGGGCAGGCGCGCTTTGCCACGCTGTCGCTGATCAACCTGGTGGTTGCCGCCAATGCCGGTGGCGCGTGGAGCGCGTTCGGCGACATCACCACGCTGATGGTGTGGCAGGCGCACAAGGCCGAATTCTTCGACTTCTTCCGGCTGTTCCTTCCGGCGCTGGTCAACTGGCTGGTACCCGCTGTCGCGATGCACTTCGCCTTGCCCAAGGGCTTGCCCGACTCGGTGCCGGGGAGCGTTCATGTCAAACCCGGAGGCATCGGTATCTGCCTGACCTTCGCGCTGACCATCGCAATCACCGTCCTGGGCAAGCAATGGCTGGGCATGCCAGCTGCCTACGGCATGCTCACCGGGCTGGCCCTGCTCAATCTGCTGGCCTCACGCATCGACCGCAGCCAGCGCCGCTACGCCCTGGCGCAGGGTGCGGAAGAGGAGCCCTACTCGATCTTCCGCATCATCGCCAACGCCGAATGGGACACGCTGCTGTTCTTCTACGGCGTATTCGGCTGCGTCGGCGGGCTGGCGGCGCTGGGTTATCTGGAGCTGGCCTCGCATACGCTCTACGGCGCGCTCGGCGCGACCACCGCCAACACGGCCATGGGCGTGCTTTCGGCGGTGATCGACAACATCCCGATCATGTACGCGGTGCTGCAGATGAATCCGCCGATGGATGAAGCGCAGTGGCTGCTGATCACCCTCACCGCCGGCGTGGGCGGCAGCCTGCTTTCGGTCGGCTCGGCCGCTGGCGTGGCGCTCATGGGAGCATCCGGCGGGCGCTACACCTTCATGCGCCACCTGCGCTGGACCTGGGCCATCGCGCTCGGTTACGTGGCGAGCATCGCCCTGCACCTGGCCCTCAACGGCGCCCGCCCCCCTTTGTAGAAGCGCCCTTGAGCGCAACCGCCATTCGCCGCTCGCCGCATGCGCAAGGCGCGCCATCGTCATCAAGGATCTCCATGCACCACGCCAGCGACATTCTGCTTACCCTGTTCCTCGTGTTCGTCGCCGCGCAGATCGGCGCGGAAATCGCCCAGCGCTTGAGGCTCCCGGGCGTGGTCGGGGAAATCGCGGCCGGTTGCGTGATCGGACCTTCCGTGCTCGGCTGGATCAGCCCCGATCAGATTCTGCCCGGCACGCCGCTGGACGTGCTGGCTGAAATCGGCGTCGTGCTGTTGTTGTTTGCCGTCGGCCTGGAAACGCGACTGGAAGACCTCAAGCGGGTCGGCAAGATCGCCTTCCTGGTCGGCGTGCTCGGCGTGGTGATCCCCTTCGCCATGGGCAGCGTGTGGGCGCACGGTAGTGGCTTTCCCTGGAGCAACTCGCTGTTCATCGCCGCCGCCTTCGTCGCGACGTCGGCCGGCATTACGGCGCGCGTGCTGCAGGAACTGGGGGCGCTGCAGCGGGTGGAAAGCAAAGTGATCCTGGGAGCCGCGGTGATCGACGACATCCTGGCCATGCTGCTGCTCGGCGTGGTGGTATCGCTCCAGGACGGCGGTGGCTTCGAACCGCTCAAGTTGCTGGCGGTCCTGGGCAGCGCGATCGGCTTCATCGTCTTGGTCGGGCTCGGTGGCGCGCGGGTCATGCGCTGGAATTCCGCGTGGCTGGAGAAGCCACACAGCGCCCACTCGTCGTTGGCGATCGTGCTCGCGATCTGCCTCGGCCTGGCGTGGCTATCCACCCTGTTGGGCCTGGCGGCAATCATCGGCGCCTTCCTGGCCGGCATGATCGCCTCCGAAACGCGCCAGCAGCACACGCTGGAAAAGCAGACCCAGCCGCTATTGGCCCTGCTGACGCCGTTCTTCTTCGTCGTCACCGGCAGCAAGATCGATCTGGCCCAACTGGGCAGCGCGCAGGCGTTGTGGATGTTGGCTATCGTCACCGTGATCGCCATCGTCTCCAAGCTTGCCGGTGGCTGGCTCGGCTCGCTGGCGCTGGGCCGAAGCGCCGCGACCATCGTCGGCTTCGGCATGGTGCCCCGGGGCGAGGTCGGCGTCGTGGTGGCGAGCCTGGGCCTGGCCGCCGGGGTTTTCAGCGACCGCATCTACGCGATCATCGTGGCGATGTCGTTGCTCACTGCGATGGTCACGCCGCCGGTGCTGGCATGGTTGCTCAAGCGCCATCCGGCCGAGGCCGGCCTCAACCCGGACGCAGGCGGATGAGCGGACGGTGCCGGGCGAGGACCCGCTGCATCCGCTCGATAAAGGCCTGCCGCAGCCGTACTGCCTTCTCCGCGTCCGAATCGTCCAGGCGCTCGGCCCGAACGCGGTCGCGGTGCTCGATCTCCAGTATCAGCAACCGATGGGCTTCGGCCAACCTTGCCTGGATCTTCTCGTCAAGGACCATGGTCATACACCGGGCGGCCCGCGGGACGCCCATGCTACGCGGCTTTTGTGACAGACGGCCGCTGCTGCGGCCGGATGGTTTGTCGGCGACCCCTGACACCTGGCAGGCATCTGCCGGGCCCGATTTGCGCGAAGTATGAGCGTCCGCCGAGCCGGCCGCCGTAGGGGAAGGCTGATCTTGGTGTGAGTGCAGGCAGCGGCCATGCAAACGCGGTCACGCCCGTGCATGCGAGCCAGCCTGGAACCCGGGCAAGCAGCAGGACGGTGCCAGCAGGCCCGCGAGATCAAAAAAACCTCGGTTCGCACGAGTCGCGCCTGAGCGGGTAAGCGCAGGCGGCTTGCGGAAGATTTACCGCCCGGCGATGACAAAGGCGCAACACCGCCGGCAGCACTCACGCGCGTTGCCGGGGGCCGATCGCCGTCAGCCAGGCATGCGCGAACCCGGCTGCAGGTCACCTGCACTTGCCTTGATCGCCGCGCTCTCCTCTTCCGCCGGATACACGCCGCGCAAGACGTCCTCGAAGTGCGACCGCACCGCCCGGTTGCAGCCACAGGCAATGTCCTCGAGCCCGCCCGCCTGGGTCACGCGCACGCCGCCGCGGCGGGTCTCCAGGATGCCCCGGTCCTTGAGCTGCTTGATCACGCGGCTGATGTAGCTGCGCCCGACACCCAGCATGGAAGCGAGTTGCTCCTGGGTGAGCGGCACATCATGGTCGCCCGTCCGATCGAGGGCCGCGATCAGCCACTTGGCGGTTCGCTGCTCGATCGAATGTGCCGCGTTGCAGGCCACGGACTGGAACACCTGGGCCATCAGGCAGTCCGCGTAACGGGCAAACAGATTGCGCAGGCTCGGCGATCGCACCTTCGCCTGTTCCAGCTCCCCGGCACCCATCCTCAGCAAGGGGCCCGGGAACTGCACGACGGTACGCGAATACGATGGCAGTCGCCCCTGGCTGACGATGCCACCGACAGCCCCTTCCCGACCCACCAGCGCCGTTTCGATGCCGCGACCGTCCTCCAGCAGCACCATGAACGAAACCAGCGTGGGGCCGCAGGGGAAATAGACGTAACGTACCGTGTCGCCGGGCTCGTAGAGCACGCGGCCAACCTCCACTCGCTGGGATTCCAGGTGGGGTTGCAGCGCGACCAGATCATCCTGGTGCAACGCGCGCAGCAGATTGTTGGGCGGGGCGACCTCGCTCAATTCGCTGGGTGACTGTGCACGCTCGTACTGGCTGGCCATGAAAACCCCTGATGACCGTGACACTGCACACGCCGGGGACGCCGCCGCCACGGATTCGCGACGTTATATCAGGGCGCCGCAGGTTGTTTTCGTGTGAGTGACGCGTCAGCTCAGTGTCCACAATTGAACATACTTTACGGAGGTCCTCCCCTACAGTCGGGAGCACTTCTTCGCCACGCCCTGTCGTCCAAAGCACCGGGCGAAGCGTACGCCCATAACCCACGCCGCATACGCCAGGCGGTCTCACAGGCCGAGCCCATGGGTTTTTCCCCCAAGATGCGCCACCACAGCCTGCGGGAACGGGATTCGAACCGTTTTCCCGCCGCGATCCAGCCGCACGGCGCTTTGCTGTCGCTCGACGGCCTGGGCGTCGTTACCCATCTCGCCGGCGACACGTGCCGGGCCGTCGGCGTGCCTCCCGAGGCGTTGCTGGGGCAGCCCATCGGCGCGCTGGTCGACAGCAAGGGCTGCGGTTTGGCACAGCTGATCGAGCGGCTGGATCCGGCGATGCAGGGCTTCGTGACCAAGTGGCACCCGTGCCCGCCAGGCGGCGGCGCGTGGGACATCACAGCCCATCCTCGCCAGGAAGGCGCGATCATCGAATTCGAGCCGGCGGCGGCGCCCGCGGCGGAGGCGGCCGCCAATATGTCGCAATTCTCCCGGGCGGTGGCCTCGCTCGATCTGCCAGGCGAGCCCGAGCACCTGTTCGGGACGATGGCCGCCGAGGTGCGCCGGCTTGTCGGCTTCGACCGCGTGCTCGTCTACCGCTTCCTGGAAGGCGACGCGGGCGAAGTCGTCGGCGAAGCCCGTTCGAACGCCTTGCCCTCGCTGCTCGACCAGCGCTTTCCGGGCACCGACTTCCCGAGGCAGGCGCGCAAGCCCTACCTGCGGAACCGCTTCAGCCTCATTCCCGACGCCAACTACATCCCCGCGCCACTGCGGGCGTCCGCGCGGTGGGACGCGGCGACGCCCGACATGAGCGACTGCTCGCTGCGCAGCGTTTCGCCTGTCCATCTGCAGAACCTGAAAAGCATGGGCGTGGCTTCCTCGATGACCCTACCGGTCGTGGTGAACAACGAGCTCTGGGGTCTGGTCGCCTGCCATCACGGCGAACCGCGGCACGTCGCCTACGAGGTGCGCGAAGCCTGCCGGCACCTGGCGCGGCTGTTCGCGCATCGGATCGAGGACCGCGAGGCGACCGGCCACCACGGCCAGAGCACCCGCCTGGGCGACCTCCGGATGGCCTGGCTGGACGACCTGCGCGTGATGGTCGAGGGGCGCCTTCCGTTGGAACTGGACCTCGCCCGCCTGGCGTCCATGGTTCCGTGCGACGGGGCTGCGCGGGTGTCCCCGGGGCGCGTCGAGCTGACCGGGCGCACGCCAGACCCGGTGCAGACCGCCGCCCTCGCGCAGTGGCTGCAGGAGGCCGTGCGCGGCGACGTTTTCGCCACCCACTGCCTGGCCGCTCAATGGGACGCGGCCGGACCTTACGCAACGGAAGCGGCTGGCGTACTGGCCACCACGGTCGACGCGACCGGTCCGACGATGCTGTTGTGGTTCCGCGGTGAAGAATCCACCCACGTGACATGGGCGGGCACTGACGAGGGGACTCGCGTCGACGGCGACTCGCCGACCTCGCTGATCCGGACATCCCCCTCCACCGCCCGGGAGCGGACCGTCCACCAGACGACTCGCCCGTGGACGCGTGCCGAAGTCGATGCCACGCGCCAGTTGGGGCGCTCGCTGGATGCGCTCTTCCATCAACAAACCGTGCGGGAACTCGACCATCGCCTGCGCGAGACGTTGGCCGAACAGCAGTCCCTGGTCGCGCAGAAGCATGTGCTGATGCAGGAGGTGCATCACCGGGTGCAGAACAGCCTGCAGATCGTCAATTCCATGCTGCAGTTGCAGGCGCGCCAGACGCCCGACCGTCACGTACGCACCCAGTTCGAGAGCGCCGTCAACCGCCTGATGGCCGTGAGCGCCGTGCATCGTCACCTGTGGCGATCAAGCGATGCGCAGAACGTCCAGCTCGGGCCCTATCTGGAAGAGCTCTGTGCGGACCTCATGTCGTCCTGGGGCGATGGCTGGTCCGGCCGCGTCGCGGTGGAGGCGACGGACGCGGCCATCCCCAGCCAGACCGCCGTCACGCTCGCCCTGCTGGTCACCGAGCTGCTGACCAATGCAGCCAAGTACGCCTACGCCGGCGCCCCGGGTCCGGTCGAGGTCCGTGCCGACCGCACGGACGACGGGCTGCGGGTCCGTGTTCGGGACCACGGGCTGGGCATGCACGGCAGGGTCCAGGGTGGAGGGCTCGGGTCAAAGCTGATCCGCATCTTCACCGCCCAGCTGAGCGGTCATGCGGAGACTGTGACGGGCGGCGACGGCACCACCGTGACCATCACGGTGCCCGTCAAGCCAGCCGCTCACCGTGAGCGCTCCACCCCGTCCGGACCGATGCCGGCGTAGTGGCATGAGCGCCGCCCTTTCTGCCCGATCGCTCTTCATCGATTCCATGGCGGTCGGTACCATTCGACGACGCCGGTTCCCTTGACGAATCCGCCGCATGACGCCGCCGTCCGATCCGTGCGTTCGGCAGTCGTTCTTCGACCCAGCCGAGAGATCCAGAGGATGCCCATGTACGTGCCGGCGCAGCCCGAGCCGCCAGAACTGTTGTGCGCTGACGGCTCCGTCCGCCAATACCTGCGTGATTCGACCGACGAGCTGCACGCCCGGCTCGAATCCCTTCCGATTTTTTCCCCGGTGCTGGCCGGCACGGCCGGAACCGCGGACGTCATCCGGCTTCTCGTGGGCTATCACGCTTTCCACACGTCGGCTTCGCTAAATCTTGAGATTGGCTATCGGGAGCTCGGCCGAATGGGCGTCCACGCCCCGGCCCACGCTCCGCTGGCCTTGCTCGCTGGGGACCTGCTCGCACTGGGTGGAACGCTCCCGGTGCATATCGCCATGGAGCGGCCAGGCGCCCGGCCGGAGGCCGCAGGCTGGGTCTGGGTCGTGGAAGGTTCGATGCTCGGATCGCGGGTCATCCACAGGGCGCTGGATTCCCTCTTCGGCCCGCACCTGGAGGGGCGTCGCTTTTTCCAGCCGATGCCCGACAGCGGCGTGCGGTGGAGGGCCGTCTGCTCGAGCATCGAGATGTACGGACGAGGACAAGACGCTCTCGGATGCATGGCCGAAGGTGCACGCCAAGCCTTCGCCTGCATGGAGCGCAGCCTGACACATGCCTATCGCGAATTCCTGAAATGAACGCTGCGACAAGTACAACCGCCCCGCTCGATCTGGACGCGTGCGCGCGCGAACAGATCCATATCCCGGGCTCCATCCAGCCAGCCGGCCTGTTGCTCGTGGTGGAACCCGAAGGCGGCACCATCGTGCAAAGCGCCATCCCCGGCACGCCACTGCTGCAGGACTTCGATTGCCCACGCGGGCAAAGGCTCGAGCGCGTGCTGGGAGGCGCGCTCGCCGGGTTGGCATCGTCGGTCCTGGTCGCGCCCGATCGCGGAACGGTCCATCTCGGCATCGTCTCGCTGAAGGGGGTGGCGCATCATGCAACCGCCCATCGCGCGCAGGGCATGATCCTGCTCGAACTGGAGGAAGCCAGGCCCGACGAACTGGGGTCGCTCGAAGACCTCTACCCGCTCATCCGCGAGTTCATGGCCGACCTCGAACGGGCACCCGATACCGCCGCTCTGTGCGACCTGGCGGCGCGTCAGCTGCGCCGGATCACCGGCCTGGACCGCGTGCTCATCTACCGCTTCGATACCGGATGGAACGGTACCGTCATCGCAGAGTCGCGCAACGAGGCGTTGCCTTCCTACCTCGACCTGCGTTTCCCCGCGTCGGACATCCCTGCCCAGGCGCGCGAGTTGTACCGCACCAGCCGCTTGCGCCTGATCGCGAACTGTGACTACACCCCGGTGCCGATCGAGCCGGCCATCAACCCCCTCACCGGACAGCCGACCGACCTGGGGCAGGCACTGCTGCGCAGCGTCTCCCCGGTGCACCTGCAGTACATGCGCAACATGGGCACCGGGACTTCCATGTCCATCTCGCTCCTGCGCGAGGGCCGGTTGTGGGGGCTGGTTTCATGCCACAACCGCGCCCCGTGCCGGGTGCCCTACAACGTTCGCACCGCCTGCGATCTTCTCGGCCAGGTGCTGGCGTTGCAGGTCGCCGCCAAGGAACATGCGGCGGAAGTGGAGCAGCGCGTGGCCCGGCGCGCCATCCAGGCACGCCTGCTGGCGCTGATGGCCGCGGAAGACGACTTCCTCAAGGGGCTCGCCCGCGAGCCAGGGCAACTGCTCTCGCTCACCCAGTCCGAGGGCGCGGCGATCGTCCACCTGGGCCGCTGCGTCCTGCTGGGCCGCGCGCCCGGCGAACAAGCGGTGATGGAGCTGGTGAACTGGCTCGAGTCCACCCGGCGGGACGACACGTTCCACAGCGACAGCCTGGCCACCGAGTGGCCCGCCGCCCTGGGGTGCAAGGACACCGCCAGCGGCCTGCTCGCGGTGTCGATTTCCCAGATGCACGCGAGCTATGTGCTCTGGTTTCGTCCGGAGATCGTCCACACCGTCCAATGGGGCGGCGACCCGCGCAAGCAGGCCGATCCCGCGCGTCTCAGTCCTCGCACCTCATTCGAGGCCTGGAAGGAGACCGTGCGGTTGCGCTCCCTGCCCTGGACGCAGGCCGACGTGGAGGGTGCCCTGGAGCTGCGGACGGCGATCGTGGACATCGTGCTTCGCAAGGCCGAGGAAATGGCCGACCTCAATGAGCAGCTGGTCCGCAGCAACAAGGAGCTCGAGGCCTTCTCCTATTCGGTGAGCCACGATCTGCGCGCCCCGTTCCGCCACATCGTGGGCTATTCGGAGCTGCTGCTGCAGTCGGCGGGCGAAAAGCTCGGCGACCAGGAAAAGCGTTTCGTGGCCACCATCATCGAGTCGGCCAACTCCGCCGGCGTCCTGGTGGACAACCTGCTCAGCTTCTCGCAGATGGGACGGACCACACTTGGCAAGGTCAAGGTGAACATGCACCACCTCCTGGAGGAAGTGCGCAGGCTGCTCGAAGTGGACACCGTCGGGCGCGACATCGAATGGAAGATCGGCACCCTTCCGACGGTCGAGGCCGACCCGATGATGCTGCGGCTGGTGTTCCAGAATCTGCTGTCCAATGCGATCAAGTTCACCCGCGACGTGGAGAAGGCGGTCATCCAGGTCAGTGGCCAGGCGCAACACCACGAGTACGTTTTTTGCGTTCGCGACAACGGTTGCGGTTTCGACATGCGTTACGTGCACAAGCTGTTCGGGGTGTTCCAGCGGCTGCACCACGTGGAGGAGTTCGAAGGAACCGGGATCGGATTGGCCAACGTGCGACGGATCATCGAGCGGCACGGGGGACGCACCTGGGCCGAGGGCGAGGTCGGCAAGGGCGCCAGCGTCTATTTCACGCTTCCAGATACATCGGGTGTGCAGCCATGAAGGAATTGAGGCCGATACTGCTGGTAGAGGACAACCCCAAGGATGCGGAGCTCACCCTGGCTGCGCTCAAGCGGTGCAAGCTCTGCAACGAGGTGATCCTCATGCGCGACGGTGCCGAGGCGCTCGACTTCCTTCGCAGCGAAGGCAAGTTCGCCGGTCGCGAGGACCCCGGCCCGGTCGTGATGCTGATGGACATCAAGATGCCCAAGCTCAATGGCCTGGAAGTGCTGGAAGAGATCCGCCGTGACGAGCACCTGCGCAGTACGCCGATCGTCATGCTCACCTCCTCGCGCGAGGAGCAGGACCTGATCCGCAGCTACGAGCTGGGCGTCAACGCCTTCGTGGTCAAGCCGGTGGACTTCCGCGAATTCTTCGAAGCCATCCAGGGGCTGGGCATGTTCTGGGGCATCACCAACGAGCCGCCACCGCACCGTGGCAAGAGGAACCGAGCGGAATGACGACATCGCAAGCCCAGAGCCTGGACCCCGCGTCCTGCATCCGCATCCTGCTGCTGGAAGACAGTGCGTTGGATGCGGAGCTGGTCGCCAACCAGCTTGGCGCGGCGGGCCTGCAGTTTTCCCTGGAAAGGGTGTGGACCCGCGAGCAGTTCCTGCAGGCACTCGGCGATCGCCCCGATGTCATCCTCGCCGACCACGTGCTGCCCCAGTTCGATGGCGATACGGCGTTGACCCTGGCCCAGCAACGGGTGCCGCAGATTCCGTTCATCTTCGTCTCCGGCACGCTCACCGAGGAGCTGGCCGTGCAGGCGTTGAAACGGGGCGCCACCGACTATGTGGTGAAGCAGCGCCTGCATCGGCTGCCCGAAGCGGTGCGCCGCGCGATCGCCGAGGCGCGCGAGCGCCTGGCCTTGCGTGCGACCGAAGCGGAGCTGCACCAGAGCAGGAACCGGCTGCGCCAGATTGCCGATGCCCTGCCCGTGCTGATCGCCTACGTCGATACCGGCCAGCACTACCGCTTCGCAAACCGCGCGTACGAAGACTGGTTCGGGCTTGCGCTGCCGGACATCGTCGGCCGTCACGTGAGCGAGGTGAGCGGCGAGGCCACCTACCAGCGGGTGCGTCCGGCCATCGAGCGGGTGCTGGCAGGCGAGCGGCAGAGTTTCGAAACGTCGGTGCCCTACCGCAACGCCTCGTTGCGGCAGGTGCAGGTCGACTATGTGCCCGAGCGCGATGCCGACGGCAGGGTCACGGGGTACTACGCGCTGGGCATGGACGTCAGCAAGCGCAAGGTGGCCGAGGCCGCGCTCCGGGATCTCAACGAAACACTCGAAAGCCAGGTGCGCGAGCGTACCCGTGCGTTGCTGCAGAGCCAGGCGCGGCTGCGTGCGATGTTCGAGACCAGCCTGCAGCACCATGGCCTGGTCTCCCCCGAGGGCCGGCTGCTCGATGCCAATACGACGTCGCTCGAATGCATCCTGTGCACGCGCGAGGAGGTCGTCGGCCGCGTGTTCTGGGAGACGCCCTGGTTTTCCGGGACCCCTGGCGCGCCCGGGATTGCCCGCGCGATGGTGGAGCGCGCCGCGGCAGGCGAAACCGTGCGCCAGGAGCTGACGCTCCTGCTGCCGACCGGCGAGCGCTCATTCGATTACTCGATGCGTCCCCTGCGCGACGCCGACGACAAGCTGGTCGCCATCGTGCCGGAGGCTGTGGAAACGACCGCTCGCCGCCAGGCCGAGGAGGCGTTGCGCCAGTCGCAGAAGATGGAGGCAGTCGGGCAGCTCACCGGCGGGATCGCCCACGACTTCAACAATCTTCTGACTGTCATCGGCGGCAACATCGACATGGCCAGGTCCAGGGCCGAACGCGCCGGCCAGCTCGAGCCCAGGGTCGCGGCCGCCCTGGAGAATGCCCAACGGGGGGCCGAGCGCGCTGCTGCGCTCACCCAACGCCTGCTCGCCTTCTCCCGTCGCCAGCCGCTGCAACCGCGACCGCTGGACCTCAACAAGCTGGTCCTGGGCATGTGCGAGCTGCTGCGCCGCTCGCTCGGGGAAACCATCGAGCTGGAGGTGTCCACCGGGCCGGGACTGTGGCCGGTCGAGGCCGACCCGAACCAGCTCGAGGCGGCCATCCTCAACCTGGTCGTCAACGCGCGCGATGCGCTTGCCTCCGGTGGCCGCATGGTGATCGAAACCTCCAATGCGTACCTGGATGCCTCCTGCGTCGCTAACGACGGCGAGGCTGCACCGGGTCGCTACGCGGTGGTCTGCGTCACCGATACCGGCTGTGGCATGACCGAGGAAACCCGGGCGCGCGTATTCGAACCGTTCTTCACCACCAAGGAAGTGGGGCGTGGCACGGGGCTGGGGCTGTCGATGGTCTATGGCTTCATCAAGCAATCGGGCGGCCACGTGCAGATCGAGTCGGAGCCCGGAAAAGGGACCTGCGTAAAGCTCTACCTTCCCCGCCTCGCGCGTGAAGCCGCGCACGAGGCAGAAGCCCCCTGCCGGGGTGAACTGCAGGGCAGTCTCCGCGAGGAGACCGTGCTGGTCGCCGAAGACGACGACGACGTGCGTGCCTACACCGTCGAGTGCCTCAGAGGCCTGGGCTACCGGGTACTTGAGGCCCACGACGGCGCATCGGCCCTGCGCCTGCTGGAGCGCCAGGAGGGGCCGGTGCAGTTGCTGTTCACCGATGTGGTCATGCCCGGCATGTCCGGTCGCGAACTGGCCGATCGCGCCCGACAGATGCATCCGGGACTGCAGATCCTGTTCACCTCGGGCTACACGCGTGATGCGATAGCCAGTGGCGGCCGACTGGAGGCTGGCATCACCATCATCCCCAAGCCGTTTACCTACGCGGGCCTTGCAAGCAAGGTCCGCGACGTGCTCGAAGGGCGTACGGCCTCTTTGCAATAGGCGATGAGGCAGCCGGCCCGGGGCTGGCTCGAAGCCTCGCCAGGCGCGCGGCGGCTCTGGCCGCAGCTGCGCAGGCGAGGCCCCTGCGCCCCGCTTCAGGCATTCACACGCACCACGTTCAACGGACCGTATGGGTTCGCGCGCACGGGCGTGGGTGTTTGCACGACGCGCCGTTCCGCGAAGCCGCGACCATCACGTGCGCACTATCTGCACGAAATCACTCCCTTGTGTTCACAAGTGGATAGGCGCGGCGTCGCCTTGCAGGCAAGCTCCCCCGCTCATTACCTGTCGATGTCCGCAGGGGCATCGTCCATCAAGGCGGCAGAGCAAGCGCCGACATGCATGGACCGTTCTTACGGGAGGTCGCGGTAGGCACAAGAGCGGACAAGGAACACGGTGGCGTTGCCCGGAAAATCAGCACCCAACTGGTCGGCAAACAGCCTGCTCGGCTCCCTGTCGCTGGAGGACATGTCGTTGCTGGCGCCGCACCTGCTGCCCTGGTACGGCGAACCCGCAGACGTGCTGTATGCACCCGGCGACAACGTGGGAACCGTCTATTTCCCCTGTGGGCCCAGCCTCGTCTCTTACCGCGTCATGCTCGACGATGGCCGGGGCGTGGAAACAGCGCTGGTCGGCCGGGAGGGCGCCGTGGGCGGCATTGTCAGCCATGGTCGGCTGCCCGCTTTCGCGCACGCCCTGGTGCAGTTTCCTGGCCTGTTCTATCGCATGAGGACGGGCCAGCTGGAACAGGCGAAGATCAGCTCGCCTACCCTGCGGCTCCAGTTCGCGCGGTATGCCGACTGCATGGTCGCGCAGGTGTTCCAGTCGGTCGCCTGCAACGCGGCCCACACCATCGAGCAGCGCGCGGCCAAATGGCTGATCGCGGCACTCGACCGTACCGGGGACGGCGACGTGCCGCTGACCCAGGAACAACTGGCGTCGATGCTCGGGGTCGGTCGCAGCTACATCAGCCGTGTCGTCCAGAACATGCGGCTGCGCGGCGTCCTGGAAACGCGGCGAGGGACGGTGAAGGTGCATGACATGGCCGAACTCCAGCGCATGTCGTGCCGATGCAACGACACCGTTCGCCGGCACTTCGGGGAGGTCCTCAAGGGCGTCTATCCGTCCGACGACGACAGCGTCCGCACCGGAAAAGCCCAGCCCCCGCCCGGTACGGACACGACCAGTTGAGCGGCGCCGGGCGGCTGCTCAGGCGGCATGGGGAAGGCTGAGGCCCGGGGCCGGTGGGCCGGGCCGCGCGACGACAATACGCGGCCACTGGATTGGCGGAGAGAGTGGGATTCGAACCCACGGAAGGTTTGACCCTTCGCCGGTTTTCAAGACCGGTGCCTTAAACCGCTCGGCCATCTCTCCGTTGGACTTGGAACGCGTTGCGCGCCTCAGGCGAGGCGATCCAGACCTCGCAGATAGGGCTTGAGTGCGTCGGGTACGGTAATCGAACCGTCGGCGTTCTGGTAGTTCTCCATCACCGCGATCATGGTGCGGCCGATGGCCAGGCCGGAGCCGTTCAAGGTGTGGACCAGCTCGGGCTTGCCGGTTTCCGCGTTGCGCACGCGCGCCTGCAGGCGGCGGGCCTGGAAGTCCTCGCAGTTGGAGCAGCTGGAGATTTCGCGGTAGGTGCCCTGGCTGGGCAGCCACACTTCCAGGTCGTAGGTCTTGGCCGCGCCGAAACCCATGTCACCGGTGCACAGCAGCATCTTGCGGTACGGCAGGCCGAGCAGTTGCAGGACCTTTTCGGCGTGGCCGACCATTTCCTCCAGCTGCGCATAGGACTCGCCAGGCCGGGCGATCTGCACCATCTCGACCTTCTCGAACTGGTGCTGGCGGATCATGCCGCGGGTGTCGCGACCGTAGCTGCCGGCTTCGGCGCGGAAGCACGGCGTATGCGCGGTCATGCGCAGCGGCAGCGCGTCGGCGTCCTGGATGGTGTCGCGGACGAGGTTGGTCAGCGGTACCTCGGCGGTGGGGATCAGATAGCGCTTCGACTCGCCCACCTGGGTCGCGAACAGGTCGTCCTCGAACTTGGGCAACTGACCCGTGCCCTGCATGCTCTCGGCGTTGACGATCACCGGGACGTTGCATTCGAGGTAGCCGTGCTCGCCGGTGTGCAGGTCGAGCATGAACTGGCCCAGCGCGCGATGCAGATGGGCCAGTTGGCCGCGCAGCACGGTGAAGCGTGCACCGGAAAGCTTGGCGCCGGCATCGCCATCTAGCCAACCGTGGCGCTCGCCCAGTTCGACGTGGTCCTTGACCTCGAAGTCGAAGTGGCGCGGCTCGCCCCAGCGGCTGATCTCGACGTTGTCGTGCTCGTCCTTGCCAGCCGGAACCGACTCGTGCGGGAGGTTGGGCAGGCCCAGCGCGATGCCGGCGAGCTTGCACTGCACTTCGCCCAGCGCCTGCTCGTTGGCCTTGAGCCGGTCGCCAATACCGGCGACTTCGGCCATCAGGGGTGCGATGTCCTCGCCCTTGGCCTTGGCCTGCCCGATCGCCTTGGAACGCGTGTTGCGCAGGTTCTGCAGTTCCTGCGTCTCGGTGGACAGACGTTTGCGCTCGGCCTCCAGCGCCTCGACGGCGACGACGTCCAGGTCGAAGTTACGGGTTTGCTTGAGGCGCGCGGCGGTCTCGGCCAAGCGCGAACGCAAAAGAGCGGGGTCCAGCATGGGGGCGTTCCGTCGAAGTGCTTGAACGGTCGATTATCGCTGTGCGGGACAGGCGCTAGCAACGCGATGCCGCCTTTGGGCCATCTGTAAGCAGCCAGCCGGCGATGCCTGGACGGTGCGCCATCGCCTCGCCAGCGCGCGCAACGCTAGCGATCACGCGGATTCAGCGGCTCCGGCTTTGGACGGGAAACCCATCTTGGTCGTGGAGGTGGCCGATAAGCGTCACCTCCACAGTGGTACCGGTTCCGGCGGCCGGTCAGAACGAATAGAGCATGGACAGGGTAAACACGTCAGCGTCGGTGTCGTTCGTGGAATCGAACGGATGGTCGAAGGTGTAGCGCTGGTACTGCAGGCGCACGCCGACGTGTTCCCAGTGGTAGGTTCCGCCCAGGCCCAGGAACAGGTTGTTGCCCCAGTCCGTGCCGGTGCCGGAATCGATTTCCATACCGTTCAAGTGAAGGGTGTAGGGCGCCCGGATGCGCCAGCGCATCATGCCCACCTGGGCAAACATGTCCAGCGTATCGTCGATCGGCCAGATGCCCAGAACGGACAGCCCCAGCCCGCGCGCCTGGAACTTCGTGCTCGAATCGAGCACGCCCGAAATCGGCGTACCCGGCGGGATGTTGAAGCTGCCCACGCGTTTGACGTCGCCGAAGTTGACGTAATTGAGCTCGGCGGCAATGTAGGGATTGAACTTGTACCCGCCGAAGAACTGGTAACCCGTGGTGGATTCGTCGAAGCGATACTGGTCCTGCGACAACGGGTTGCCAAACGGATCGGTAAACGGCAGATGGCGCTCCGCTTCGGTGGCGTGCAGGCTGAAGCTGTCCGTGGCGATGCCGGCGCCGACATACCAGGGCTGGCTTTGCGCCGCTTGCGCCGAACCGCACATGGCTGACGCGAGCAGGAGAACGGCAAGGAAACTCTTCATGTATTTCACTCGTTTGCTGTTGGAAGGAGCGGGCTCCATCGCCCGCGGGTATGGATCCGTCATTGGTTCGCGTGCGTTGGCGCACGCTCGGGTCCCGGCACGGAGCTGGCCGGTTGCTGCTGGGGAATCGAAATAGAAGCGGTCGCCCGCGGAAAGAAACGATCGTCGAACAGCCTGGCTTGCTGCCACAGGACGTCGACCGGTTGACCGCCGGTGTCGGCAGCGACGGCGCCGACCCACAGGCCGTGTTCCCAGGCGCGCAGTTGCCAGGCATCGGCGGCGGCTGTGGCGCCATCGAGCTGCAGCAGGCGCGGCGCCTGCCCGGCGGCCAGGCTTACCGAAAGATCGCGCAGGTCGCGGCCGATCCCCACTCCTTGGGCTTTCAGACATGCCTCCTTGCGTGTCCAGCAGCGGTGGAACGCGACCATGCGCTCCGATACCGGCAATTCGTCGAACAGCATCCGCTCGAGCGGCGACATCACCTGGCGGACAAGCGCATCGAGCTCGGGCAAGACGCGTACCCGCTCGAGGTCGACCCCCACGTCGAAATCGCACGCGACGGCGCAGACGGCGCGTCCCGCGGCATGGGTGAGGTTGAACCGGATGCGCCGATCGTCCAGCGCCGGCCGGCCATGTGCATTGTAGGTGAACACGAGCGAGTGCGCCGGTCGCCCGACATAGCACGCGAGCAACGCGCGCAGCTGGCCGCGGCCGGCCACGAATCGCCGGTGCAACAGCGGATCGGCCAGGCGGCTGGCACGTGCGTGCTCGTCCGCGTCGAGCAGGACATGCAGGGCGCGCGCTTCGCCGTCGCTCACATCCAATGCCAGTGGCCAGAGGTGGATCTGGGCCGGCGACGGTAGCTCAAGCGCGCTCATGCGGTACCGACGGTGGCGAGCGCAAACGGATACAGATCGCGCACCAGCGCTGGCAATACCAGCTGTGGCGCCTCGTTGATGAAGAAATGGCCGCCCGGGAACATGCGCAGCGTGATCGGGGTACCGCTGTACGCTTGCCACGCCTGCAGCGTGTCCCGGCCCACGCCCTGGTCGGCCAGGCCGCCGTAGACCGACAGGCCGCATGGCAATGGTTCGGGCTGCTGCCGTCGATAGTTGCGGGCCATGGCGAAATCCGCCCGCAGCGTGGGCAACAGCATGTGCATCAGCTCGTCATTGCGCAGCACTTCTTCCGGCGTGCCCTGCATGCTGCGCAATTCGTCGATGAAACCCGCATCGTCGAGGGCATCGCAGTCGCGCCCTCCACGCATCAGGTGCGGGGCACCGCGACCGGACATGATCATGTGACAGGGCGGCGGCAGGCCGCGGCGCGCCAGCTCCAGCACCAGTTCGTAGCTGACGACGGTACCCAGGCTGTGACCGAAGGTGGCGTAAGGCCGCCCCAGCTCCGGCTCGATGGCGTCGGCCAGCTGTCGCGCCAGCTCGGTGGCATCGCGCAGTGGCGGTTCGTCGTATCGCCCCTCGCGTCCGGGGAGCATGATCGCGACAGGCTCGATCATGTCCGGTACGGTCTGTGGCCAGCGACGGAAGACCGCGCTTCCGCCCCCCGCATAGGGAAAACAGAATAGTCGCAGGCGCGCCTGGGGCCTGCGCGCCAGAGGTACGAACCAGGCGAGCGGGCGCGCGCTCAAGGGGCGCCCCCGATGGGCGACGCAGCGGCCGTGGACAGCCGCCCGACCGCCGCCAGCCGGCGAGAACCGGCCACCGCACCGGCCAAGGCCATCAACACCAGCCCGATCAGCACGAACATCAAGGCCATTCCGCGTCCCGGCCCTGCGCCAAACCAGTGCCCCATCGCAGGGGCGAGTGCCCCATCGGCGGCCATCCAGGGTTCGAAGAAGTGCGTCGCCAACCAGGGAGAAGCCAGGTAAGCCGCCGGCAGGCTGCCGAAGGCGACGGTGTTGCGCACGGCGAACACCCTGCCCTGCAGCGCACTCGGCACGCGGTCCTGCCAGATGCTCTGCAGGCTGGCGTTGATCAGGGGAATGCAGATGAAGTAGCAGAACACCGCCCCGCCCCACAGCCACACCGACGCCCGCAGGCCACCGAGCACCATGCACAGGCCGCCAATGGCCAGGCCGCCCCACACCCCGCGCATCGGTTGCGTCGGCACACCCCACGTACTCGTGGCCAGGCCGCCGACCACCATGCCCGCGCCGCCGACACTGACCAGCACGCCGAGCACCGCTTCGGTACTGACGGTCAATACCATCGGCGTGAAAAGCACCTGCACGAAGCCGATGGAGAAGTTGCAGGCGGCCACCAGCAAGAGCAGCCAGCGCAGCCCCGCCGTGTCGCGGATGTGGACCAGTCCCTCGCGCAGCTCCTGCATGAACGGCGTTCGCGAGCCGCTGCCCCGGCGGTCCAGTTCGGGAAAGCGCAACAGGGCAAGCGACACGGCCGCGATCGTGAAACTGGCGCAGTCGACCAGCAGGATCGCCCGCAGCCCCGTCGCCGCCAGCAGCACGCCGGCCAGCAGCGGGCCGGCCACGAACGCGCCGGCCAGGCCCAACTGGACCATGCCGTTGGCCCGGCCGCGCGCCTCCCCGTCAAGCACCAGCAGAGCCACCGACGCGGCGTAGGCCGGCTGATGGAACGATGCGAAGGTCGCCCCCAGCAGGGTCAGCGCATACACCTGCGGCATTTCCAGACCTTGGCGTGCGAGCAGAATCAGCAATGCCAGGCCACAGAGCCCTGCACCCGCATCGCAGGCGACCATCACCCGCTTGCGTCGCCAGCGGTCGACCAGCACACCCGCGAACGGCGAGAGCACCACGGGCGGCAACATGGCGCAGAACACCACCAGGCCGAACTGCGTGACGGAGCCGCTGCGCTGGTAGACCCAAACGCCCAGTGCGAACGACAACATGCTCGAACCGAGCGCGGAAAGGGCCTGTCCGGCCCATAGCGTGAGGAAGGTCGCGTGCAGTTTCATGTGTCGCAGGTGTCCGGCGTGGAGTGGTGGGCGACCGCTTGCGCGATGGCTCGTATGAGGGTGATGGGCGGGCTCGCGGCGCCAGAAGTAGCGACGTGCGGATGGCGACGGCTGGCGCACCGCCAGCGCGTCAACGCGGGCGGATGCCCCGCCATCGCCACGCCGCGGGACGCGCGACCTTGGCACCGGCCGCGCCTCGCCCATCCATGGGGACGGAGCGCCGTGCGACGATTTCCACCCGCGCTGCCGATCTTCTGCACTGTCTGCTCTCCGTGGCAGCCATCGCGCACGTCAGGCGGATTCCGCCGTTGCTTGCGGAGCCCGTTCGCTTGACGCCATGGCTCGATCCAGGTGCTTGCGCAACACCTTTGCCAGTTCCGCGACGTGGGGCTGCGCAAGCATGCTGAAGTGATCGCCCGGCACTTCCTCGACGATCACCCGCCCATGTGCGACGTGCTGCCAGTGGCAAGCAGCCAACGGCGATGGATTGCCCGCGGCGGCGAAGAGCACGATCTCACCTTCATAAGGCTCCGATACGTGGCCGGCGTAGGCGCGCAGGTTGGCCTCCAGCACGCGGATCTGGCGCAGCGCATCCTGCCGCCCATACCCTGCTGGCAACACACCGGCGGCGACGCCCTTGGCCAGCACGAAGGACACACAGTCCTCTTCGTCCAGCGCCGTGATGTCGGCTGCACCGAAGCCCAGAACGCTGCCCCACAGACCTGCCACCAGTTCGGCACGGCCTCGGGGTGCTGCCATCGACGCCGGGTAGGCATCGAACAGACCCAGGAACGCCACCTCTTCCCCGGCAACGCGCAATCGGCGGGCGATCTCAAGCGCAACGGTTCCACCCATGGAATAGCCGCCCAGGCGATAAGGCCCCTGCGGTTGAACCTGTTGCATCGCCTCCATGTAGCTGGCGGCCATGCTGCCGAGGTCCTCGCACGGCGCCTGCCCGGGCTCCAGGCCAAAAGCCTGCAGCGCGTGGACGGGTTGCCCCGGCCCGAGCGCGCGGGCCAGCTCGGCGCAGAAGTACACGCCACCCTCGATGGGGTGGACCACGAACAGCGGCGCCGTGCCGGGCGCACCCGGCTGCACTTCGACGGCCGGCGACCAGGTCGGCTCCGATGCATCGGCGATCGCGCGCGCCATCGCTCCCAGCGTGGGGGCCGCGAATATCTGGCGGGGCGTGAGCGTATGCCCGAGCGCGTCACGCACGCCGGTGGTCAGTCGCATCACCATCAACGAGTGGCCGCCCAGTTCAAAGAAATTGTCGCGCAGCCCGATCGGCGCCTCGCGGCCCAATACGCGCGCCCAGACCGCCGCCAGCGACCGTTCCACCGCCGTGGAAGGTTCCACGTAGCTCGCGTGCGATGCGCCGGCCAGGTCCACCGGCGGCAGCGCACGATGGTCGAGCTTGCCGTTGGCGGTCATCGGCAGGGCGTCCATGCGCACGAAATGGGCCGGTACCATGTAGTCGGGCAGCCGGGCGCGCAGGCCGGCGCGCAGCGCATCCTCGTCCAGGGGGGCGGGGATCACTACGTAGGCGATCAGACGCTTGTCGTCGCCATCGACAGTGGCCACCTGCACACTGGCCTCCCGCACGCCCTGTAGTTCGGCGAGCGCCGTTTCGATCTCGCCCAGTTCGATGCGGAAACCGCGGATCTTTACCTGCTGGTCGATGCGCCCCAGGTACTCCAGGTCGCCAGCGGGCAACCTTCGCACCAGATCGCCCGAGCGATACCAACGGCTGCCCGCTCCGCAGTGGCCGGCGACGAAGCGCTCCGCCGTCAGCGACGGACGTCGCAGGTAGCCTCGCGTGACGCCAGGCCCGGCGATCCACAGCTCTCCGGGCACGCCCAGCGGCGCGTCATGGCCGTGGGCGTCGACCACCCTGCTCGACAGGTCTGCCAGCGGTCGGCCGATGACGCTACCGCGCGGGGCATCGAGCTCGGACTCGGTCATCCGATGGAACGTCGCCGCCACGGTCGTCTCGGTAGGACCGTACATGTTCACCACGCGCGAGTGGTCGCCATAGCGTGCGAACCACGGCCGCAGGCTGGCCGGATCCAGCGCTTCGCCGCCCAGCGCCACCTGCCGCACCGACAACCGCTGCGGCGACTGCGCATCCACCCGCAGCAGGCTGCGGAACGCCGTCGGCGTCTGGTTGAGGAAGGTCACCCGCTCACGCAACAGCAGCGCGTGGTAGTCCTCCGGCGAGCGGCTGACCCAGTAAGGCACCACCACCAGGCAGCCACCGTGCAGCAGCGCGCCCCACATCTCCCAGACCGAGAAGTCGAACGCGCAGGAATGGAACAACGTCCACACCTCGTCGGGGCCGAAGTCGAACCAGCCACGCGAGGCCTCGAACAGGCGCACGACCTGGCTATGCTCCACCTGCACGCCCTTCGGGCGTCCGGTCGAACCAGAGGTGTAGATGATGTAGGCCAGCTGTTCCGGCTGATTCCGCGGCGCGGGATTGTCCGCCGGCTGCGCGGCCAGGGCCGCCTCGTCCTCGTCCAGCAAAACCAGCGCGAAGTCGCCCGGCGGAATGTGCTCACGCACGCTCTGCTGGGTCAGCACCGCCAGCGGCCGGGCGTCCTCCAGCATGTAGGCCAGGCGCTCCGGCGGACAGGCCGGGTCGATCGGCAGGTAG
>NZ_JAGJRS010000040.1 GCF_017837635.1 Frateuria flava | reverse complement strand
CACCAGGAGCCCCGGATGAACCTGCATAAACATGCCCGTCTTACGCCCCGAGGTCGAGCCCTGCTCGTGGAACGGGTGCTCGAGCACGGCCTGCGCGTGGAGGAGGCGGCCCATGCAGCCGGGGTCAGTGTGCGCACGGCGTACAAGTGGCTGGCGCGCTTCCGCGAGGAGGGCGCAGCCGGGTTGCTCGACAGATCGTCCCAGCCGCACCACTGCCCGCATCTACAGACGCAGCGATCGCGGAGCAGGTGATGGAGCACCGCCGTGAGCGCTGGACCTATCGTCAGATCGCCCAGCATCTGGCGGTGGCCGCCAGTACGGTCGGCCGCCTGGTCAAGCGCGCGGGGCTGCATCGGCTGGCGGAACTGGAGCCGGCACGTCCAGCCAACCGGTACGAATACCCGGCACCAGGCGACCTGCTGCACCTGGACATCAAGAAGCTGGGGCGCTTCTGGCGCCCTGGCCACCGGGTCACCGGCGACCGCCAGCAGACCTCAGACGGGGCCGGCTGGGAGTTTGTGCACGTGGCGATCGATGACGCCTCGCGCGTGGCCTTCGGCACCATCGAGCCGGATGAGCGTGGCTCCAGCGCCTGCCGCGCTTTGCTCAAGACGCTGCGCTACTACCGCACGCTGGGCGTGCGCTTCACCCGCGTCATGACTGACAACGGCGCTTGCTACAAATCACGCGCCTTTCGGCGTCTGCTGCGCCGTCTGGGTCTACGTCACCTGCGCACCCGACCCTACACGCCACGCACCAACGGCAAGGCCGAGCGCTTCATCCAGACAGCTCTGCGCGAGTGGGCCTACGCGCGCAGCTATGAACACTCGGCCCAGCGCGCTGCCCACTGGCTGACCTGGCTGCGCCAGTACAACTGGCACCGGCCACACGC
>NZ_JAGJRS010000004.1 GCF_017837635.1 Frateuria flava | reverse complement strand
GCCGCGATTCGCGAGAGGCCGTTGCTGTCGCGAAAGCCGCCATCGCCGCAGGCAACAAGCGGCTAGCCCTTCGGGCGACATCGGGCCGCACAGGTGGCTGCGCTCCTGGAGCGTGTCCGTGGGTATCCCGGGACGCCGTGCCTTACACGCGATCCCCGGGTCGCGTACAAGGGCGCTCCTACAAGGGGCTTTCGTCGACGGCGGGATCTCCCGTTTGCGGGAGCGGTGGCGCCGGGCTGTCCGTAGGAACGCACCTGGGTGCGGCCGCCATGGCGTCCTGGCGGCCGAAGATGGCGCCTCCACCGAAAGTGCGTGCTGGCGACCAGGCCTCCGCAAGCGCGCTTTTTCGCGGAACAATCGCGGAAACGGCCAAGTGTTCCCGCCGTACCTCTATGATGCGTGGAGACACGACGCCGCGCCGAGGGAGACGCCGCCTTGTTCGTCCATGTGGAAACCCGACGGCGTTCAGCCACGCAATGGGCGACGCTGTTGCTTGTACTTGTGTGCGTGGCCAGTTTCGTGGCTTTGGCGCTGATGCCGCCACAGCAGCGGATCTCCTTTCTGCTGGAATGGGGCACCATCCCCGCCAACGTGTTTGACGCTCATGAGGCTTTCTGGCGGCAGATGGGCGATCCGGCGCTGTTGCGCCTGTTCACCGCGCTCTTCATCCACGTGGCCTGGATCCATCTGTTGAGCAACCTGCTCTTCCTGGTGATCTTCGGCCTGCCGGCGGAGCGGACGCTGGGCTCGGCCCGTTTTCTGTCGCTGTTCGTCGCCGGTGGCATCGTGGCGAATCTGGTTGGAGCCTTGACGCTCGCCGGCGTAAGGCTGCCGATTATCGGTTGCAGCGGTGCCGTGTCGGCAGTGTTGGGCGCGTACGCGGCACTGTTCCCGCGGGCGCGGCTCGGCCTGGTGCTGCCGCTGGGCTTGTTCCTCGAATTCGTGCGCGTACCGGCGTACCTGCTGATCGGCATCTGGGTACTGCTGCAGTTGCTCTTCAGCTACGCCGGGCCCAGCTACGGCGCGGTGGTGTGGTGGACGCACATCGCCGGCTTCCTGTTCGGCATGTTGTTCGCACTGTTTTCGCGAGACGCGATCGCACGCCGCCTGCGCGGTTAGACTCCGAGCCATGCGCGCGAAGAAACTCTACAAGATCACCTTTCTGCACCTGGGCAAGTGCTACGAGCTGTACGCACGCCACGTGGAGACCAGCCCGCTATGGGGTTTCACCGAAATTGGCGAACTGGTGTTCGAGCCCGCCGGTTCGGGGCTGTTGGTCGATCCCACCGAGGAGCGCCTTCGCGACGAGTTTGCAGACACCCGCGCGCTTCATCTGCCGATGCAGTCGATCGTCCGCATCGAGGAGGTCGAGCGAAAGGGTGCGCTGGTGATCCGCGATGCCGGCGATGGACAGAAGGTCACGCCCTTTCCGCTGCCGACCAGGCCCGGCTGAACGTTCCACACGGGGGCTGCCGTTGCAGCCTGCGGCTATGCCGCACTCAGTCCATGGCGCAAACCGAAGCCGCGCAAGATGCGACGCGCGATCGGCGTTGCGGCCACCTCGCGCCAGATCTGAAGGGGATCGCTGCCTTCGCGCTGCATCGCCTGGTGTTTGCGCCGGATATAGGCACGCATGACATCCGCATTGAATTCGGGGTGGAACTGGACGCTGATTGCGTTGGGCCCGTAGCGGAGCAGGTGGTGCGGATCACGCGCCGAGCGGGCAAGCACGGTCGCTCCTGAAGGCGGCTCCAGCACACTTTGCTCGTGCGTGGTGTGGGCGCGGAAGCTTGCGGGCAGCCGCTCGGTGAGCGGATCGTGGCCGGCAGCGGGCGTCAGCTCGATCGGCAATGTGCCGATTTCCCGTCCGCCCGGCAAATAGTCCACGCGGCCGCCAAGCGCATGCGCCATCAATTGATGGCCATAACACACGCCGAACAGCGGCAGGTGGTCGTCCATGGCATCGCGAATCCATCCCGCGGTGCGCTCGCTCCACGCGGCGCGTTCGGTGACCATCGCGGCGGATCCAGTGATCAGCGCGCCAGCGACATCCTTCGACGGAGGCAGGCTCTCACCCGCGGCGACGTCAACGACCTTGACGCGCAGCGGCGACAGCGCCGCGCACAGGCGGAGCCAATGGGGGAAGTCGCCGTGGCGTGCACGGATCGAATCGGGCGCGCGACCGGTACGGATGATCAGAATCGGCTTCATGGACGTTTGGATGGGCCAAAGACTAGGATGGGTTTTCGTGCTCGATCGGCGGCAGGACGGTCAGCACTTCCTGCACCGTGGTCACGCCCTTTGCCACCTGCGCGGCGGCCGAAATGCGTAGCGGCTGCATGCCTTCGACCAGTGCGGCCTCGCCCAGTCTGGCCAGGTCCAGCTGGGCGGAGATCAGGCCGCGCAGTCGCGGGCTGATTCTGAGCATCTCGTAGACGCCCGTGCGGCCCATGAACCCGGTGTTGCGGCACTCCAGGCAGCCGACCGGTTCGAATACCTTTTCCGGCAATGGCAGCGACCAGCCGTGGGTCAGCGCCATCCAGGCGTGCGGATCCTGCGCCCCCTCGCGCTTGCAGTGCGGGCACAGTGTGCGCACCAGGCGCTGCGCGACCACGCCTGTCAACGTGGACTGGATCAGGTAATGCGGCACGCCCAGGTCGAGCAGGCGGGTCACCGCGCTGGGGGCGTCGTTGGTGTGCAGCGTGGAGAGCACCAGATGGCCGGTCAGCGAGGCTTGCACCGCCATTTGCGCCGTTTCCAGGTCGCGGATCTCGCCAATCATGATGATGTCCGGGTCCTGGCGCAGCAGTGTGCGCACGCCAGCGGCGAAATCCAGCTCGATCGATGCCTGCACCTGCATCTGGTTGAGCTCGGGGCTGACCATCTCGATCGGGTCTTCCACCGTGCAGACGTTGAGCTCCGGCCGCGCCAGGTGCTTGAGCGTCGAGTACAGCGTGGTGGTCTTGCCCGAGCCGGTCGGACCGGTCACGAGCACGATCCCGTGCGGACGCTCGACCAGCGAGCGCCAGATCGCGTCTTCGTCCGGCGAGAAGCCCAGCTGCGAAAAATCCTTGGCCACGATGTCCGGGTCGAAGATGCGCATCACCACCTTCTCGCCGAAGGCGGTGGGCATGGTCGAGATGCGCAGTTCCACCTCGCGCCCGGCAGACGAACGGGTCTTGATGCGGCCGTCCTGCGGGCGCCGCTTCTCCGCCACGTCCATGCGCGCGAGGATCTTGATGCGCGCGGTCACCGCGGTCATCACCGGCGGCGGCAGCTCGAATACCTTGTGCATGACGCCGTCGATGCGAAAGCGCATCTGGCCCGCTTCGCGGCGCGGTTCGAGGTGAATGTCCGAGGCGCGCTGCTCGAAGGCGTACTGCAGCAGCCAGTCGACGATGTGCACGACGTGACGGTCGTCCGCACCGACCTCGCCGGTCTTGCCCAGCTCCACCAACTGCTCGAAGTTGAGGATGGCCGCAGCGCTGTCGTAACCCGACCCCTTGGCGTCCTGCGCCATCTGGATCGAGCGCTGCACGCCATAGAACTCGGCCAGGTAGCGATTGATGTCCAGTGGGCTGGCCACCACCCGGCGCACGTCCCGGCGCAGCATCTGCGACAGGTCGCCGGCCCAGGCGGCATCGAACGGCTCGCAGGTGGCAAAGGTCACCTCCGCCGGCGTGGCCGCCACCGGCAGGATGCGATGGCGCGTGGCGTAGGCATGGCTGACCACCTGGGTCACCGCCGCCACGTTGATCTTCATCGGGTCGATCTTCAGGTACGGCAGCGCCGCCTGGCCGGCCAGCCATTCGGTCAGGCCCTCGAGCCCCAGGGGGCGACCGGGATCACGCTGGTTGGGGAGCTTGGCATTGGCGATCAGCACCAGCGGATGCAGTTCGACCGTGGCGCGACCGGCGCGAACCCCCATCCGCACATTCTTGGCGTCCTCGGCGGCCACGAAGCCGTCCACCACCAATGCGGCCAGCACGTCGTCCAGCCCGAGGCGGCCACGGCGACCGAGCAAGGATGCGATTTGCGGTGATGCGGCCATCGAGGACGGGCCTCCCGTGTGCGTTCGCGCGGCGCCGGGCCAGTGTTGGCGCGGGCTTTGGCTATACTAGCGCGCTTTGTTGCAAGGCCGATCGACATGCCCGCGCGCACTTTCCAGGACGTGATCCAGACCCTCAACCGATACTGGGCGGCGCAGGGTTGCGTACTCCTGCAGCCGCTGGATACCGAGGTTGGCGCGGGTACCTTCCACCCGGCAACCTTCCTACGCGCGCTGGGACCCGAGCCTTGGGCCGCCGCCTACGTGCAGCCCTCGCGCCGTCCCACCGACGGCCGTTATGGCGAGAACCCCAACCGCCTGCAGCATTACTACCAGTACCAGGTAGTGATGAAGCCCAATCCGGAGAACATCCTAGAGCTCTACATCGGCTCGCTGAAGGAGCTCGGGCTCGACCCGCTGGTGCACGACCTGCGCTTCGTCGAGGACAACTGGGAATCGCCGACGCTCGGTGCCTGGGGCCTGGGTTGGGAGGTCTGGCTCAACGGCATGGAGGTGACCCAGTTCACCTACTTCCAGCAGGCCGGCGGCCTGGAGTGTCGGCCGGTGACCGGCGAGATCACCTATGGCCTCGAACGCCTGGCGATGTACCTGCAAAACGTGGACAACGTCTACGACCTGATCTGGACCGACGGTCCGCGTGGCACCGTCACCTACGGCGACGTGTTCCACCAGAACGAGGTCGAGCAGAGCACCTACAACTTCGAGCACGCCAACGTGCCGGAGCTGTTGCGCTGGTTCGACGTCTGCGAGGCGACCGCCAACCAGCTGATCGCCGCCGGCCTGCCGCTGCCGGCGTACGAGCAGGTGATGAAGGCCAGCCACACCTTCAACCTGCTCGACGCGCGGCGCGCGATCAGCGTGACTGAGCGCCAGCGCTACATCCTGCGTGTGCGCACGCTCTCTCGCGCGGTCGCGGAGTCCTACGTGGCGCAGCGCGAACGGCTTGGCTTTCCTGGCCTGAAGAACGTTTCGAAGGAGCAGGCCGCATGAGTCAGCCTAAGTCGCTGTTGATCGAACTGGGCACCGAGGAGCTGCCGCCCAAGGCGCTTGACGAGCTCTCGCAGGCGTTCCTGGACGGCATGGTGCAGGGCCTTTCCAGGCGCGGCATCGAGGGTGCGCTGGACGAGGCGCGCGCCTACTGCACGCCCCGCCGGCTGGCCGTCCATGTGCCGGCCGTTGCAGGCACGCAGCCGGAGCAGCACGTCGAACGCCGCGGCCCGGCGGTGAACGCCGCGCTGGACGCGCAGGGCCAGCCGTCGAAGGCACTGACCGGCTTCGCGCAGTCCTGCGGCGTGGAGGTATCGCAGCTTCAGAAGCTGGAAACCGACAAGGGCGCGTGGTTCGTTTTCCGCGCGGTCAAGCCGGGCCAGCCGCTGGCCGCGCTGCTGCCGGAGATCGTCGAGGAGGCGCTCAAGGGCCTGCCGATCCCGCGCCCGATGCGCTGGGCCGACCACGATTACGCCTTCGTGCGTCCGGCCCACTGGCTGGTGATGTTGCATGGTGCCGACATCGTGGAGGGCAACGTGCTGGGGCTGAAGAGCGGGCGCAAGTCGCGCGGCCACCGCTTCATGCATCCGAACCCGGTGCATGTGACCGACGCCGACAACTGGCTGGACGCGCTACGCGCGGCCAGGGTCCTGGCCGACCCGCTGGAGCGGCGCGAACGCATCCGTGCCGAAGTCGCCCGGGCCGCCGCGCAGACCGGCGGCGAGCCGCGCCTGGACGAGGCCCTGCTCAACGAGATTGCCAACCTCACCGAATGGCCGGCGGCGATCGCCTGCGCCTTTGAGCGCGAGTTCCTGGCGGTGCCGCCCGAGGCGTTGGTCACCACCATGGAGACCAACCAGAAGTTCGTCCCGGTGTTCGACGCGGCGGGCAAGCTCACCGAGCATTTCATCGGCGTTGCCAACATCGAGTCGAAGGAGCCGGCCGAAATCCGCAAGGGCTACGAGCGCGTGATCCGTCCGCGGTTCGCGGACGCCAAGTTCTTCTGGGACGAGGACCTCAAGACGCCGCTGGCGAGCTACCAGGAATCGCTGAAGAACGTCACGTACCAGCAGGCCCTGGGCAGCCTGTGGGACAAGAGCGTGCGCGTGGCCGAGCTGTCGCGTGTCATTGCCAGTCGCGTGGGCGTCGATGCCGGCGCCGCCACCCGCGCCGCCTCGCTGGCCAAGTGCGACCTGCTGACCCGCATGGTCGGTGAATTCCCCGAGCTGCAGGGCGTGATGGGCCGCTACTACGCACAGCGCCAGGACGAAGGCGTGGCGGTCGCGCAGGCGCTGGACAGCTACTACCAGCCACGCTTCGCCGGCGACGCCATCGCCGCCGACGCGGTCGGCCAGGTACTCGCCGTGGCCGAGCGGCTCGATACGCTCGCCGGCATCTTCGCCGTCGGCATGAAGCCCAGCGGCAACAAGGATCCGTTCGCGCTGCGACGCGCGGCGTTGGGACTGGCCCGCACGCTGGTCGAGGCCGGCCTGGAACTGGACCTGCGCGCCAGCTTCGCCGAGGCGCTGGAGCTGCTGCCCGACGCGGCGCTCGCCGCCGGTCTGAAGCCGGGCAAGGACGGCAAGTCGCCCGCGTTCGATGCCGGTAAGCGCCGCGCCGCGCTGCTCGGCGAGCTTGCGGAGTTCGTGCTCGACCGCCTGCGCGGCTACTACGCCGAGCTCGGGTTCACCCCGGAGCAGTTCGAGGCAGTGCTGGCGGTGTCGCCCGCCACGTTGCCTGATTTCGACCGCCGCCTGCGGGCGGTGGCGGAATTTGGTCGTCGGCCGGAAGCGGCAAGCCTGGCCGCCGCCAACAAGCGCGTGGCGAACATTCTGCGCAAGGCCGAGGAAGAGACGGGCGTGGCGCCCGGCGGTGCCGTCGATCCGGCCTGCTTCGAATCGCCTGCCGAGCACGACCTGGCGAACGCCCTGGATGCTGCGCTGGCGGACACCGCCGCGCCCCGCGCCAACGGTGACTACACCGCCGTGCTGACGCGCCTTGCGCAGCTGCAGGCGCCAGTGGATGCGTTCTTCGAAGGGGTGCTGGTCAATGCCGAGGACGCCCGCGTGCGCGCCAACCGCCTGGCCCTGCTGGCCAGGCTGAAGGCGCAGTTCGCGGCGGTGGCCGACATCGCACGCCTGTAGGTCGGCGGCGCGCACGGCTGTGCGCCGCGTCGGCCGAAAGGTCTCCGGTGGCCGGGCTGACTACGCCAGCCGGTGGTTCGTCAGACGCTGGCGCTCCCCAGCCGCTCGGCCAGCTGCCGGTTGAAGCTCAGCATCGCGTCGGTATCCACGCGCATCCCGCCCGGGCCCACGGCTTCGTAAAGCTTGGCCAGCAGGTCGCTGTGGTCGGCCAGCGAAAGCCGCTGCCCAGTCAATTCCAGCTCCGACTGCAGGATGCGCATCGCGGCGTTCAGGCGTTGCGTGTCCACCCCGGCGCTCTGGACTTCCAGGACATGGCCGCCCGCGCCTTCCAGTCGCGTGCGGGGCCGCAAGGTGGTATCGCTGGTGGTCTGTTCGTCGATGCCGGACTGCTCCACGTCCGGCAGGACCGCGCCTTCGCCGGCGACCAGCCAGACCAGCGAGATGCCCAGGGTGCGGGCCAGGGTCACACAGCGCGCGCGTGAGGGGTCGGTGTTGCCGTCGCGCCAGCTGCGTACCACGCCCTCGGAGAAGCCGCACATGCGGGCGATCTCGGTGGCGCTGCCGACGCGCTGGATCAGCAGCTTGATGCGGTCGGCAAACGTGCCGGTGCTTTCGGAGGTGAGCGGGGGCGGTGCGAGGTTCATGGGCTTTTCCTGGCATCAGGAAGCAACACAGGCCGCCGCCGACCGGGGCTGCCTGGCACCATCCTAGCGCGCAGTGCTTACCGTGAGCTTTGGCTTGCCCGGCTGCGGCCTCCGGGTGCGGGCGGCCGGAACAGCCACCGGGCTGCCATCAGTCTGGCTTGACTTTTGCCCGGGGGTGTTTTTTTCCGCTATGCTTGGAACTTCCCCCGCGGAAAACGTACGCGAGAAGCCGTGCGTTCCCGTGTATTCCCCAAAAGCAATTGCTTTCAATCGAGTAGAGGTTTCCCCATGCGCAGGATGGTCTGGTCGCTGATGTCGGTAGCTGCGCTGGCACTGGCTGGTTGCAATGGCTCCAACGCGCCCGAGCAGGGCAACGGCGATACGGCCGCCACCGCGGCCAAGGCGAATGCGGTCAGCGGCACGATCACCGTGCGCGGCGACAGCGCCGTCTCGCCGGACGCCAAGCTGGTGGTCAATCTGGTCGACGTGTCTTCGACCGACCAGGCCGGCGCCGCGCCGCTGGCCAGCAAGACCATCGCGCCGGTGCAGTTCCCGCAGTCGTTCGAGCTCAACTTCAACGCCGCCGACGTCAACCCGGCCGATCTGTACGTGGTCAAGGCCGATCTGACCGACGGCGAGCGCCACTACAAGATGGCGCTGCAGGCCCCGGTGCTCACCAAGGGCGCGCCTAACCAGGTGTCGATCGAGCTGGTGCCCGAACAGACCCCGGGCGAGAAGGAACTGGCCGACTTCCAGGCCGTGCAGAAGCAGATCGGCGGCATGAAGATCAGCAACGGCACCAAGCTTGAGAAAGACGTCTCGCGCGCCTGGCAGGTGTTCCGCCAGAACGGCCAGGTGCAGTTCATCCGCGCCCGCGCCGACTACGGCGACAAGGGCTTTACCAGCACCGACTTCGCCTACCGCGACGGCAAGCCGTGGGTAGTGGTGCAGCAGAAGAAGGCGAGCCAGGACGCCAAGCCCAGCTCGACCGAGCGCGCCGGCTGGGACAAGGACGGCAACCTGGTGCTCAAGCAGACCGTTTCGGGCAGCAAGACCGAGTCGCTGAGCGATGATGAGGCGGCCAGCCTGAAGAATCAGGCCGAGAACATCCTGAACCTGGCCACCGGCGGCAAGGGCAAGTAAGCCTTCGCCTGCGGACGTCCAGCCATCTGGACGTCCTGCCAAAGAAAAAGCCGCCCGAGGGGCGGCTTTTTCGTGGCCGCGACCGACCTCAGAAGCCGATCTTGACGCCGAGGTTAAGGCTGTCGTCCTTCTGGGCGTCGTCGCTGAAGCGCCCGTGGTAGCCGAACCAGCCCGTGACGTTCGGACTGAACTGCGCGGACAGGCCCACGTCGGCGCTCGCCCAGGTCTTGTCCGGCACGTAACCGGTCAGGGCGAAGCTGCCCGGCATGCTCACCAGCCCGGCGCTGACCTCGCGCGGGTCAGCCTTGTCGTCATGATTCCAGGCCAACTCCACGTACGGCATCAGCGTCGCGCCACCGGCCTGCCACTGGCCCTGCAGGCGCCAGCCCAGCGACTCGATCAGCGCGTCGCGCTGCTGCGCGCCGAACCACATCGCCGTACTGTCGTTGCCGGATTCGGTGTAGCTGTCGATCTTCACCGTCTGCCATTCCACGTGAGCGAACGGACCGGTTTTCAGGCTGCCGGTACCGAACCACCAGCCACCTTCCAGCCCGCCACCGAGGTGCGAGCCGTCGGCCTTGCCGCCTTCGGTACGCAACGCCTGGCCCAGCAGGATGCGCCGGTTGACATCGCTGAAGTTCGACTGGCCGAAACTGCCGAAGCCGCCCACATAGCCACCGCCGTTGTGATACAGCGCGTAGCCGAGGCCGGAGATGTCATGCAGCTTGTAGCCCCCCATGCCGCCGGCGAAGTCGGCGTTGTGCTGGCCCAAGCCCAACGCCACGCCGAACGAGAGGTGCTCGCTGGCGCGCACGTCGGCGCCCAGCGTGAGGTTCACGTTGTCGCTGTCGGTCTTGGGCGAGCCGCTGGTCGCATCGAAGCGCTGGCGGCCGTAGTCCACGCTGGCGAACATGCGGGTGTCGCTGCCCTGGCCGTCGGCCAGCATCTGGTTGCGGATCGCACGGTACTGCGCGGCCGACGCCGCCAGCGGGGCCTCGCCGAGCAGCGAGATCTGACCCGGCGCCATGATTTCGGACACCACGTACTGGGCAACCATGGCATGCGCGGCGGTGGTCGGATGCACGCCATCGGCGAACAGGTAGGTCTGGTCGGTGCCCGCCGCGTACGAGAACGGCAGGCCCGAACCGGCCGGGCCGCACTGCACGGAGCTGCCGTTGCAGGCCGGCGTCGTGACGTTGCTGAAACCGAAAGCGGAGGGGTTCGCGATCACCTCGTTGAGCAGCGCAAAGGTGTTCACCGGGATCACGTTCAACCCGTTGTTGCTCAGCTGCGACAGACCGGTGTTGAGCACGCCGTTGTAGACCAGCGACAGCTGCGTGCCGCCCTGCTGCGCGGCCGGGCCGCCGGCAGCGCTGGCCGGGGTCTTGCCGACGTCGGGCAGGTTGTAGACCACCACGTAGCGCGCGCCGGCGGCCTGCAGCTGGCCGAGCATGTTGACCTCCGCCTGCGCGGCCGCGGCGGTGCCGGCGGCCAGGACGTTCGGATCCGTGCTGGTGCCGGTCAGGTAGAAGATGTCGTTGGCGCCGCCCCAGACCTGGTAGAGCGCATTCGGATCCGCCGCGCCGCCGCTGGCGGCCAGGTACATCGCCATCTGCTGCGGCAACGTCGGCACGGGCGCCACGCCCTGCACCACGCCAGCACCGCCGAAGGCGTAATCGCTACCGCCGGCGACCGAGGGCGCCAACGTGAAGCCCAGCGCGGTGGCGACATTCTCGGCGGTGGTCGTGCCCGGGTTGGTGGTGAAGCGCAGCGGCGTCGGCGAGCCTTGGGACAGCGAGAGGTTGCCCGCATCGCTCAAGCTGTCGCCGAACACGACAACCTGGCTGAAATCGGTGGCGGCAGCGGCACTACTGAACAACAAGCCGGCCAGGATGGCGCCGGCGAGACGGCTGGTACGGGGCATTGCTTGCGCTCCTCGGGCCGGGATTGGCCTCGTTATTTGCAAGTTACGGTAATGCACTCCATACGGAAGCGCATGCTGCGGCGCATCGCGGCTGGGCTGGCCGATCGGCCGCTTGCTTCGCCGTGAGTGAAATAGCGAACGCCGCAGACAGGCGGCTTGCGCGAATCGTCGCGGCCGGCCTGGCGGGTGGGCATGCACGGGCGGACCTCAGGAGCAACCGTAAGAGCAGGGTGCGTCGCGTCCCCCGACGCCTGAAGAGGCACGTCGAAGCGCGAGCCCTGCGCGACCGGGGAGGCGCGCAGGGCCAGCCCCCATGAGGGTCAACGCTTGCCTTGACGGGCCCGTAGCAACGCGTCGGCGAAGGCGTTGTTGACCGGCGGCGCCGCAGGTTTCGGTGCCGGCGCGCCGCGTGGCGGGCGCGCGTTGCGGTGGTCGCCGCCCTCCGGGCGTGCGCCGCGCGCCTGGCCAGGCTCGTCGTCCAGCCGCATCGACAGGCCGATGCGCTGGCGCGGCAGATCCACCTCCATCACCTTGACCTTGACGATGTCGCCGGCCTTGACTGCGTCACGCGGGTCCTTGACGAAGGTGTGCGAGAGCGCCGACACGTGGACCAGCCCGTCCTGGTGCACGCCGATGTCGACGAAGGCACCGAACGCGGCGACGTTGGTCACGCGGCCCTCGAGGATCATGCCGGGACGCAGGTCCTTGAGGTCTTCCACACCCTCGGCGAAGCTCGGCGCGACGAACTCGGGGCGCGGGTCGCGGCCGGGCTTTTCCAGTTCTTTCAGGATGTCGCGCACGGTCGGTACGCCGAACGTCTCGTCGGTGAACTGATCGGGCTTGAGGCCGCGCAGGAAGCCGGTGTCGCCGATGATGTTGCGCACCTCGCGCCCGCACTGGGCGATGATCCGCTCGACGACCGGATAGGCTTCCGGGTGTACCGCGCTGGCGTCCAGCGGGTTGTCGCCATTGGGCACGCGCAGGAAGCCGGCGCACTGCTCGAACGCCTTGTCGCCCAGCCGCGGCACCTTCAGCAGCGCCTTGCGGTTGGCGAACGGGCCATTGGCATCGCGATGCTTGACCACGTTCTCGGCCACGCTCGCCGACAGCCCGGCCACGCGCGCGAGCAGCGCCGCCGACGCCGTGTTGACGTCCACGCCGACGGCATTGACGCAGTCCTCGACCCGGGCGTCCAGCGCGCGCGCCAGCTTCACCTGGTTGACGTCGTGCTGGTACTGGCCCACGCCGATCGCCTTGGGTTCGATCTTCACCAGTTCCGCCAGCGGATCCTGCAGGCGACGTGCGATGGAGACGGCGCCGCGCAGGCTGACGTCGAGGTTGGGGAATTCCTTGGCGGCTGTTTCGGAGGCCGAGTACACCGACGCGCCGGCCTCGCTCACCACGATCTTCGAAAGCTTCGCTTCCGGCAGCTTCTTGATCAGCTCGCCGGCCAGCTTGTCGGTCTCGCGCGAGGCGGTGCCGTTGCCGATCGCGATCAGGTCCACGCCGTGCTGCTTGCACAGCTTCGCCAGCGTGATCAGCGATTCGTTCCACTGCCGCCGGGGCTCCAGCGGATAGATGGTCTCGGTGGCCAGCAACTTGCCGGTCGCATCGACCACCGCCACCTTGCAACCGGTGCGGATGCCCGGGTCCAGGCCCATCACCGTCTTGGCGCCGGCTGGCGCGGCCAGCATCAGGTCCTTGAGGTTCTCGCCGAACACGCGGATGGCCTCGTCCTCGGCGCCCTCGCGCACGCGGCCGAACAGGTCGAGCGTCAGGTGCAGGTGCAGTTTCACGCGCCAGGTCAGGCGCACGGTCTCGCGCAGCCAGGCGTCGGCCGGTCGGCCACGGTCGTGGATGCCGGCATGCGCGGCCACGCGACCCTCGCCTTCCAGATGCCCCTGCTCGGCGTCCAGCGCCGGCTGCAGTTCCAGTTCGATCACGCCTTCGTTGCGCGCGCGCATCAGCGCCAGCAGGCGGTGCGAGGGGATCTTGCCGACCGGCTCGATGTGGTCGAAGTAGTCGCGGAACTTGGCGCCCTCGTTCTCCTTGCCTTCGACGACCTTGGCGCGGATCTGGCCCTTGTCCCACAGCCAGTCGCGCAGCTCGCCGACCAGGTGGGCGTCCTCGGCGATCGCCTCCATCAGGATCGCGCGCGCGCCATCGAGGGCAGCGCGCACGTCGGCCACGCCCTTGTCGGCATCGACGAACGTCTCGGCGAAAGTCTCGGGAACGAGCGTGGGGTCATCGCGCAGGCCGGTCGCCAAGGGCTCCAGGCCCGCCTCGCGGGCGATCTGTGCCTTGGTGCGGCGCTTGGGCTTGTAGGGCAGGTAGAGGTCCTCCAGCCGCGCCTTGGTGTCGGCGGCGAGGATGTCGTTCTTCAGCGCATCGGACAGCTTGCCCTGTTCCTCGATGCTGGCCAGGATCGCGCCGCGGCGTTCCTCCAGCTCGCGCAGGTAGCGCAGGCGCTCTTCGAGCAGGCGCAGCTGCGTGTCGTCGAGGCCACCGGTGGCCTCCTTGCGGTAGCGGGCGATGAAGGGCACGGTCGCGCCTTCGTCGAGCAGGGCCACCGCCGCGCGCACCTGGTCGGGCTTGGCGGCGATGTCCTGGGCAATGCGGTGTTCGATGCTGAGCATGTGATCAACGACTTCGTGGTGCAGGAAGCCGTCGATCATAGCAACCGGACCGAGGTCTGTAGGGTGGGTCCGCGCCCACCTTCGCCGTCAGGCAGGGCGGGCTGGAACCTGCCCCTGCACGTCAGGCGTGGAACGATCGATCGTCGCGCGGCGCAGGGTTGCGGAACGTACCGGCGCGGCCGTTGAGCACCAGCGTGTTGGCGATCACGTCGTGCAGGCCCTGCTTGCGCCGTGTCCAGGCGATCATCAGGAAGCCGATACCCAGGATCATCCAGCTGAGCAGCTTTGCCGCGTAGCGGCCGAGCGCGCGCCAGAAACTGATGCGGCCGCCGTCCAGGTCGGTCACGCGGATGCCCATCGCCAGCTTGCCCACAGTGGCCTGCCAGGCCGAACTCTCGCAGAAGGCGAAATACAGCCAGACCAGGATCGCGGTCAGCGCCACGGCCGCACGCATGCTGTCGTAGTACTGGCCGTAGGCGGCGAGCATCACGTTGGCGTCCGTGCCCGCCGCGAGCAGCGCCTGCTGCAGCTTCGCTTGGGCGGCCCCGTTGCCGAACGCGTCCATGATCAGCATCTGCGGGATGTACAGCACGATCGCGTCGATGAGGTAGGCGACCAGGCGCTTCCAGAAGCCGGCGTAATCTTCCAGCGCGGCGGTGGTGGTCGGCGGCGGTACCGTGGCGGCAGGTGCGAGCGGTGGCGGCGTGGCGGCCAGCGCGTCGGGGAACAGCACCGACAGCGGTTGCCAGTCGGCCAGGCCCTCGTACCAGCCCAGGTCCTCGGCAGCCAGTTGTCCGCTGCGCAGCCACTGGCGCACGTCGTCCTCCTTGTAGGGACCGTGGCGCTGGCCGTCGCGGCCGATCCAGATTTCCATCCGCTCGCTCCAAAAGACATCGATTCGACCGATGATGCCACGGGCCATCGCACACCGCTCCCTCTTCCACTGGGAAGAGGGCGGGGGTGAAGGACTGCTCTTGTGGGAAGGCGGTTTTGCCGCTTGAAATGAAAAATGCCCGCGAGCCCGACCGCTCACCTCGGTCCTCTCCCGGGCGGGGAGAGGAAGCGGGGCATCAGGCGCGACGCTTCAGGTGCACCAGCAGCAGCGAGATCGCCGCGGGCGTGACGCCGCTGATCCGTGCGGCCTGACCCAGCGTCGCCGGCTGCGAGCGCTTGAGCTTGAGCAGCACCTCCGACGACAGTCCGCGCACCTTGTCGTAGTCGAAGCCGGCGGGAATGTCGGTGTGTTCGTGGCGGCGCTGGCGTTCGATTTCCTCGCGCTGGCGCTCCAGGTAGCCGGCGTACTTGGCCTGCACCTCGACCTGCGCGGCGACGTCCTCGCGCTCGACGGCGGGGCCCAGTTCGCCGACGGCGGTGAGCTTGCCGTAGTCGAGCTCGGGACGGCGCAGCAGGTCCAGCGCATGGGTCTCGCGGCTCACGCTGATGCCAAGCTGGCGCGCGACCGCCGCGCCCAGCGCGTTGGTCGGCGCGGCCCAAAGCGAGGCCAGCCGTTGTGTCTCGCGCTCGACCGCCTCGCGCTTGGTCCGCAGTGCGTCGAAGCGCGCCTGCGGCACCACGCCGAGCGCGAAGCCCTGTTCGGTCAGGCGCAGGTCGGCGTTGTCCTCGCGCAGGTGCAACCGGTACTCGGCGCGCGAGGTGAACATGCGATAGGGCTCGAGCGTGCCGTTGCTGGTGAGGTCGTCGATCAGCACGCCGACGTAGGCCTCGTCGCGACGCGGATACCAGGGTGCCTCGCCACGGGTCATACGCGCGGCGTTGAGGCCGGCGATGAGGCCCTGCGCGGCGGCTTCCTCGTAACCGGTGGTGCCGTTGATCTGGCCGGCGAAGTACAGGCCGCCGATGCCCTTGGTCTCCAGCCACGGCTGCAGGCCGCGCGGATCGAAGTAGTCGTACTCGATCGCGTAACCCGGGCGCGTGATGTGCGCATGCTCGAAGCCGGGAATCGAATGGACGACGTCCAGCTGCACGTCGAAGGGCAGCGACGTGGAGATGCCGTTGGGGTAGATCTCGGCGCTGTCCAGACCTTCGGGCTCGATGAAGATCTGGTGCGAGCCCTTGTCGGCGAAGCGCACCACCTTGTCCTCGATCGAGGGGCAGTAGCGCGGCCCGACACCCTCGATCTGGCCGCTGAAAAGCGGCGAGCGATCGAGCGCGCCGCGAATGATCTCGTGCGTGCGCTCGCTGGTGTGTGTGATCCAGCAGCTGACCTGGCGCGGGTGTTCCTCGCGCGTGCCCAGGTAGGAGAACACCGGCGCGGGGTCGTCGCCGGGCTGTTCCTCAAGGCCGCTGAAGTCGATGCTGCGCAGGTCGATGCGTGGCGGCGTACCGGTCTTCAGGCGGTCGGCCGCCACCGGCAGCTCGCGCAGGCGCCGGGCCAGCGTCGTGGCGGGCGGATCGCCGGCGCGTCCGCCGGCGTACTGCGCCGGGCCGATGTGGATCTTGCCGGCCAGGAAAGTCCCGGCAGTGAGCACCACCGCGCCGGCGCGGAAAGTCAGGCCCATCTGGGTGACCACACCGGCGACGCACCCACCCTCGATCACAAGGTCATCGACCGCCTGCTGGAACAGCTCCAGGTTGGGCTGCGACTCGACGATGCGCCGGATCGCCGCCCGGTACAGCGCGCGATCGGCCTGGCAGCGCGTGGCGCGCACGGCCGGACCCTTGGAGGCATTGAGCGTGCGCCACTGGATGCCCGCGCGATCGGCGGCGTGTGCCATGGCTCCGCCGAGGGCATCGATTTCCTTGACCAGGTGCCCCTTACCGATGCCGCCGATCGCCGGGTTGCAGCTCATCGCCCCGACGGTTTCCAGGTTGTGGGTCAGCAGCAGGGTGCGCGCGCCGCAGCGAGCCGCGGCCAGGGCCGCTTCGGTGCCGGCATGGCCGCCGCCGACCACGATCACGTCGTAGCGGGTGGAATGGATCATCGGGAAAAGGGCGCCTGGCGCGTGCGAGAAGAAACGTGCGTATGTTAGCGCTTTGGAGGCTGCGCCCGAACATAATCAAGAGCTTGGCACGTTTACTGCTTCACTCCCCGTGCACTTTCCATGGGCAGACGCTGCGCGAACCGCGCGCCGAGGCTGGGCAGACAGGGGCCCGACCGCGTACCGGGAGAGGAAGCATGACGGCGCCGTTGGGGTTTCCCCACGGCGCCGTCGCCTTTTCCGGCCCCGGAAAAACCAAGCCCCGCCAGTGGCGGGGCTTGGCCGTGCTTAGATCTGGCGCCCGGCGGTCTCAGGAACAGGGGGAATCCAGGATGACCGTGTTGCCGGGCGCCAGAAACCGGAAAGTCGCGGGCGCCGCCGCGACGTGTCGCGACTGCGGAATGGATATTCCCAGTACCGCCGTGAATAAAAAGTGACTAATTCCGGCTTTTTTTTGTAAGGCCGGTGACGCTGAGCGTCAGCCCCGCGATCCGGCCCCAGGCCGACTGTGACGGCTATCACGCTCTGGCACGGCCATTGCAGAGCCCGCTTCACCAACCCCATCCCTTGCGTTCGCCATGAACACCACTTTCGACTTCCAGCCTGTCTATCCGCGCCACGATCTGATGATCGAGATCGGCAAGGTGCAGATGGCGATCGAACACCTGGCCGCGCGCACCGAGCAGGAGCGCCAGAATCTGGCGCCGCGCCTGGAATCGCATATGGTCCGCCTGCGCAACGCGCTGAACCAGCTGGCCGCCTGACCGCCCGCGTCTGGTAGCGCCCGCAAGCGGGCTCCTGCAAAAACCAGTGGCTCAGCCTTTGAGCATGTTGCCGACGATCTCGGCAAGGTTGCGCGAGAGGCTTTGTTCCGCCAGCCCCGCGACCGCCGCCCGCGCCTTCTCGCGCCGCACCGGCTCCAACCGCTGCCAGCCGTTGAACGCCGTCGCCAGCCGCGCCGCCACTTGCGGGTTGAGCGCATCCAGTTCCGCCAGCCGCGCAGCCAGGAAACGGTAACCCTCGCCATCGGCGCGGTGGAAGCCGCTGGGATTGCCGCGCGCCCAGGTGCCCAGCAGCGCCTGCACACGGTTGGGGTTCTTCAGGGTGAACTTCGGGTCGGCCTCCAGCGCGCGCACGCGCGCCAGGGCCGGTTCGCCCGGGATCTGCGCCTGCACCGCGAACCACTTGTCCAGCGCCAGCGCGTTGTCGGCGTGGCGCGTGCGGTAGCGGGCCAGGGCGCCGGCGGCCTGCGGCGCCCCGCTGCGCACCAGCACGGCGAGGCCGGCGAGGCGATCGGTCATCGTCGCGGCGCGCTCGAACTGCGCCGTTGCAAAGGCATGCGCCGCGGGCGCATCGAGCAGCACCAGCAGCTCCAGCACGCGGCGCTTGAGCCGGCGCCGCGCCTGGCTGGCGGCATCCAGCGCGTCGCTCGCCTGCGCGGTGAGCGCACGGTAGCGGTCGGCCAGCACGCCCGCGCCAATGCGCGAGGCTAGCTCGCGCTGCAGGGTCTGGCGCAACGCATGGATGCGCGCGGGGTCGACGTCGGTCTCCCGTTCGGCCAGCTCCACTTCGCTGAGCGGCGTGAGCAGGTCGGCCAGCAGCGCCGGGTCCAGCGTGGCCTGGTCGAACAGCCCGGCGAGCGTGTCGCCCCATACCGCCAGCGCCTGGTGACCGCGGCCATCGCGCAATTCGGCGTAGGCGCGCCAGGCCAGTTGCTGCGCGGCCTCCCAGCGGTTGAAGCCATCGGTGTCGTGGGTCAGCAGCAGCGCAAGCTCGGCCGGCAAGTACGCGTAGTCGAGGATCACCGGCGCGGAGAAGCCACGCAGCAGCGAGGGTACCGGCGCGCGCCCGATGCCGGGGAACACGAACGACTGCTCCTGCGTATCGAGCACAACCACCTGTTCGGTGGCGCCCTCGTGCAGCGGCAGCATGCGGCCGTCCGGATCGAACAGCGCGAGCTTGACCGGGATCGGCAGCGGCCGCTTGTCGGGCTGGCCAGGCGTGGGTGGCGTGTGCTGGCGCAGGGTTAGCGTGTAGGTGCGCGTGGCGGCATCGTAGTGTCCCTCGCCCGACAGTCGCGGCGTGCCGGCCTGCCCGTACCAGGCCAGATACGGCGCCAGGTCGATGCCGTTGGCCTGGCCCAGCGCAGCGAGGAAATCCTCCAGCGTCGCGGCCCTGCCGTCGTTGCGCTCAAAGTAGAGGTCCATGCCGCGGCGGAAGCCTTCGGGACCGAGCCGGCCGGCCAGCATGCGCACCAGTTCCGAACCCTTCTCGTACACTGTGGCGGTATAGAAATTGTTGATCTCGCTGTACTGCGAGGGGCGCACCGGGTGCGCCAGCGGACCGGCGTCTTCGGGAAACTGCGCGCGGCGCAGCAGGGCGACGTCGTCGATGCGCTTGAGCGAGGGCGAGTACATGTCCGCGGAGAACTGCTGCTCGCGGAACACGGTGAGGCCTTCCTTCAGCGACAGCTGGAACCAGTCGCGGCAGGTGACGCGGTTGCCGCTCCAGTTGTGGAAGTACTCGTGGCCGATCACCGCCTCGACCGCACGGTACTCGTCGTCGGTCGTGGTGTCCGGATCGGCCAGCAGGTACTTGGCGTTGAAGATGTTGAGGCCCTTGTTCTCCATCGCGCCCATGTTGAAGTCGTGCGTGGCCACGACGTGGAACACGTCCAGGTCGAAATTGCGCCCGTACGCCTGCTCGTCCCAGCGCATGGCGCGCTCGAGCGCGTCCATGGCGTAGTGGCAGCACTCGATCACATCCGGCTCGGCCCAGATCACCAGCGCCACACGGCGGCCATCGGCGGTGACGTAGTCGCGTTCGAGTTTCTCCAGCCGCCCGGCCACCAGCGCGAACAGGTAGCAGGGCTTCGGGTACGGATCGACGAAACGCGCCCAGTGGCGTCCGTCCGGCAACTCGCCGGCGCCGTCCGGATTGCCGCCGGCGAGCAGCACCGGGAAGCGCTCGCGCTCGGCGCGCAGGGTGACGGTGTAGCGCGTGAGTACGTCCGGGCGGTCGGGAAAGAAGGTGATGTGGCGGAAGCCTTCGGCCTCGCACTGGGTCAGCAGGAAGCCGCGCTCGCGCGAGCCGGACAGGTACAGCCCCTCCAGCGCGGTGTTGGCCGCCGGGCGCACGCGCACGCGGGTTTCCAGCACGCTGCCGTCAGCAACGCCGTCGACCTCCAGCACATTCTCGCGATAACGGTAGGCACTGGCGTCGAGTGGCTGGCCATCCAGCGCGATCGCGAGCAGCTCCAGACCTTCGCCATCCAGCCGCAGCGGCGCGTCCTGTGCCGGATCGCGGTGCAGATGCAGGCGCGAATGCACCTCGCTCGTATCGATGCCGAGATCGAATTCCAGTTCGATCCGCGCCACCGTCCAGGCGGGCGGGCGATAGTCGGCAAGGCGGATGGGCGAGGGGGTCTGATCGTCGCGCGCAGTCATATAAAAAAAGCCGCTGGGGGAAGGCTCAGGCTAACATGCGGCGCTTTCGCGACCGGACGGAACATGGGCGCTTTGAACGTCGCCATCGAAGGATTGGACACGCAGCCGGTCGTCGTATTGAACGACAGTGCGCGTGGTCGTCGCGTGCGCATTGCGCGGCACGGTGCCTGCGTGCTTGCCATCGAGGCGACCGTCCGCGGCCGGCGCGTGGCACTGGCCGATGGCCATCGCAACGCGGCCGAACTGGTCGCCCGGCCCGGCTCGCGCTTCGCGGTGCTGGCGCCCTTCGCCAACCGCGTCGATGACGCACGCTACCGTTTCGAAGGCATCGAACACGACCTCACGCCCGGCGCGACCGGCGCCGCGCGCGCCAGTCGCCATGGCTTCGTGCGCGATGCCGGGTTCGTCATCGGTGCGCTCGACGCGGACGAGCATGCGGCCAGCGTGCTGCTGGCCACGCACATTCCGCCGCAAGCGGGTTACCCGTTCGCGCTCGATCTCGCCGTGCGCTACACGCTCGCGGCCGACGGACTCACGCTGGAGGCGACCCTGCGCAACGTGGGCAACCGCGTGGCGCCGGCCTTCGTCGGTTGGCATCCCTACTTCCGCCTGGGCGACAACGCGTTGGCCTCATGGGAGCTGACCGTCCCGGCCGCCTGCGTGATCCGCACCGACGCGGAGCATATTCCGCTCGCGGGCGAGGCCGCCTACCAGTCGCTGGCGCAGGCCCCGGCCCTCGACTTCCGCCAGCCGCGCGCGATCGGCGCGCTCGAGCTCAACCACACCTACGCCGACCTGCAGGCTGAGGCCGACGGTCGCGTGCGCACGCGGTTGCGCGATCCAGCCAGTGGCCTGGGTATCGCGGTGTGGCAGGAGCGCGGCGTGCTGCTCGCCTACACCGGCGACGCGCTCGAACGCGGCGCGCGTGCATCGCTCGCACTCGAACCGATGGAAAGCCTGCCCGACGCCTTCAACCGGCCCGACTGCGCCGACGCCATCCGACTTGAACCCGGTGCCGCACGCACGTTCCGCTGCGGCGTGGAGATCGACACACCATGACTGCCTTGCCCACCCTCACCCAGATACGCGACGCCGCCGCCCGCATCGCGCCGCATGCGCAGGTCACGCCGGTACGGCGCAGCGACGCGCTCGACGCCCTGGCCGGCGCGCAACTGCACTTCAAGTGCGAGAACCTGCAGCGCGGCGGCGCCTTCAAGTTCCGCGGCGCCTGCAACGCGGTATGGGCGCTGGATGAGGCGGCCGCCGCACGCGGCGTGGTCACGCATTCCTCCGGCAACCACGGCAACGCACTGGCGCTGGCGGCGGCCACCCGTGGCATCCGCGCCCACGTGGTGGTGCCCGAGGGCGCCGTGCGCGCCAAGCTCGAGGCGATCGAGCGCGCCGGCGCCGTGCTGCACCGCTGCGCGCCGACCCAGGCCGCGCGCGAGGCGACCACCGCGCAGCTGGTGCAGGACACCGGCGCGGTGCTGGTGCATCCGTATGCCGACACGCAGGTGATGGCGGGGCAGGGGACGATCGCGCTGGAGCTGCTTGCACAGGTGGCCGATCTCGATGCGATCGTGACCCCGGTCGGTGGCGGCGGACTGGCCTCGGGTGTGGCGATCGCCGCGCACGCGCTGCGTCCGGAACTTTCGCTTCACGCGGCCGAACCTTCCGGCGCGGACGACGCCGCGCGTTCGCTCGCCCGCGGCGCGCGTGTCACCGACGTGGTGCCCGACACCGTCTGCGATGGCCTGCGCGCGCTGGTCGGCGAGCCTAACCTGCATGCGCTGCGCGAGCATCGGGTCGACGTCATCACCGTGACCGACGAGGAAACCATCGCCGCGATGCGCCTGCTGTGGCAGGAGCTCAAGCAGGTGGTGGAAGTGTCCAGTGCCACCGCGTTCGCGGCGATCCTGAAAGCGCGCGAGCGTTTTGCCGGCCGCCGCGTCGGCGTGGTGTTGACCGGGGGCAACGTCGATCTCGATGCTTTGCCCTGGTGATTGCCGCAGGCCTGTAGGAGCGCACCCTGCGCGCGACCGACCGGCACGGGGAAGCGCGTGGTCGCGCACAGGGTGCGCTCCTACAAGGGCAATGCCCGCTTGCGCCAGCGCACGCCGACCACCGCCGCCAGTCCGGCCAGCACTAGCGCGATGCCGAGCCATTCCATTGCATCGGGCCGCTCGTCCAGGATCAGCCAGGCCAGCAGCACGCTGACCACCGGCACGCCGAGGCTGGACAGGCTCGCCACCGTGGTCGGCAGGCGCTTGAGCACCACCAGCCACAGCCCCCAGGCGACGCTGGACGCCATCACCGCGCTGTAGACCAGCGCGCCGGCGAAGGCCCAGGTCCAGGCGATCGGCCGCGAAGGCACCAGCAGCGCGACCAGCCCGAGCACCAGCGCGCCGATCAGCATCTGCCAGCTGGTCAGCGACAGGGCCGACAACGCGTGGCGTTGGAACAGCCGCTTGCTTAGCACCGTCCCTGCCGCCCACGCGGCACCACCGGCGAGCGCCAGCACCGTGCTCAGCGGACTGCCCAGGCCCTGCCAGGGTTCGAGGATGCACAGCAGTCCGGCGGCGGCCAGCGCCAGGCCCAGCCAGTGCCGCGCGGAGGGCGTCTCGCCCAGCAGCGGCCAGGCCACCAGCACCGACCAGAACGGCATGCTGTAGGCGAGCAGCGCCACGTGCCCGGCGCCGCCGCCGACCAGCGCCCATTGTTCGAGGCCCTGGAACGCCGCGGTCTGGCACAGGCCGATCAGCACCGTGGATACCAGCGGCGGCGGACGCAGCGACTGCCGGCTCACCGCCAGCGCGACGAACAGCACCACCGCGCCAAGCAGGTAACGCAGCGCGGCGAAATCGAATGGCCCCGCCCAGTTCAGCGCCTGCTTCATCACCACCCAGCTGTAGGCCCAGATCAGGATGGTGCCGGCGAGGGCGCCCAGCGCACTGCGCTGCGGGGAGGTGGTCGACATGGCAAGGAACGCGCGGGAAAGTGCACCAGTGTACGCCGCGCGCTGCGCTACATTGGCTTGTCTGCCATCGAAGGGATCTCCATGCACCGTTGCGCCTGGGCCACCGACGACCTGCTCTGCGCCTACCACGACACCGAGTGGGGCGTGCCGCTGCACGACGACCGCCTGCTGTTCGAATTTCTCTGCCTGGAAGGCGCGCAGGCCGGGCTCTCCTGGCGCACGGTGCTTGCCAAGCGCGAGCGCTACCGCGAGGTCTTCCACGGCTTCGACATCGCGCGCGTGGCACGCATGGCGGATCGCGAGCTGGACAAGGCGCTTGCCGACCCGGGCATCATCCGCAACCGCCTGAAAGTGACCGCCACGCGCGACAACGCGCGTGCGGCGCTGAAGGCCATCGAGGTGCACGGCAGCCTGGACGCCTACCTGTGGTCGTTCGTCGAGGGCACGCCGCGGCGCAACCGCTGGAAGAGCAGCGCCGAGGTGCCGGCCACGACGCCGGCGTCCGACGGCATGAGCAAGGCGTTGAAGAAGGACGGCTTCCGCTTCGTCGGCAGCACCATCTGCTACGCGCTGATGCAGGCCACCGGCATGGTCAACGACCATCTGGTCGGCTGCTTCCGCCATCGCGAGGTCTGAACAGGCGAGTCGGCAACGCCTGCCCATCCGAGCTTCGGCACCTTCCCCGGTGAACCGGGGAAGGATCACAGGCGTGGTGTCGCACTAACGGACGTTTCCGCGCGAACGCAGGGCAAGCTGCCAACAGGCGGACGCGGCGCTTGCGACGCGTCGGAGGCGATGGCGCTGCAGCGGTTCACCGGTGCATCACCTGGCGGACGCTTGCATGGAGGGCGGTTTCTGCGGACAGGATGGAGCGTGGCCACACTGCGCGTCGGCATTTCCGGATGGCGTTACGCGCCCTGGCGCGGCGTGTTCTATCCGAAGGACCTGCCGCAGCGGGCCGAACTCGCGTACGCCTCGCGCCAGGTCGGCAGCGTGGAGCTGAACGGCTCGTTCTACAGCCTGCAACGGCCTGCCAGCTACGCGTGCTGGAACGCGGACACACCGCGCGGCTTCGTCTTCGCGGTGAAGGGGCCGCGCTTCATCACGCACATCAAGCGGCTGCGCGACTTCGAAGGACCGCTCGCCAACTTCCTCGCCTCGGGCCTGTTCGAACTGGGTCCGAAGCTGGGCCCGATCCTGTGGCAGTGCCCGCCCAACCAGCGCTTCGACGAGGCGCTGTTCGACCAGTTTCTCGGCGCGCTGCCCCGCGACACCCACCAGGCGGCGGCGCTGGCGCGCCAGCACGACCACCGCCTGAAACACGGCGCCAGCATCACGCCCGACCGCAAGCGTCGCCTGCGCCACGCGCTGGAGATCCGCCATGAGAGCTTCATCTGCGACGCGTTCATCGCGCTGCTGCGCCGGCACAAGGTCGCGCTGGTGGTGGCCGACACCGCCGGGCGCTGGCCGTACCTCGAGGACGTCACCGCCGACTTCATGTACCTGCGCCTGCATGGCGACGAGAAGCTCTACACCAGCGGCTACAGCGACCCGGCGCTGGAGCGCTGGGCCGCGCGCATCCGGGCCTGGTCGCAGGGCGGCCAACCGGCCGATGCCGTGTGCGCCAGCCCGCGGCCACTGCCGAAGCGCGCCAGCCGCGACGTGTACTGCTACTTCGACAACGATGCCAAGGTACACGCGCCCTTCGACGCGCAAGCGCTGATGCGCAAGCTCGGCCTCTGAACGGGCAGGGTGGGCTTCAGCCCATGTGCCTGGGGTTCGAGCGACGGTGGGCTGAAGCCCACCCTACGGCGGTCGTTGCTCGTTCGTTGGCGATCAGGGCGTTGGGGCACACGGCCACTTCAAGGACCGACCCAGCGCGACAGGTAAAGGAGCTACGACTTGCTCGCGGCCTTGGCCTGGTTCGCCTCGTTGCCGGGGTCCTCGTGCAACAGCCGCCGCGTCACCCCGTTGGTCCAACCGAAGCCGTCCTGCAACGGGTACTCGCCGCCGCCACCACCCTCGGCGTCGTCACCGTCGTGGGTGACCACGTATTTCTCCACCAGCTTGCTCTCCTTCTTGTAGAGCGTGCCCACGGTGCGCAACCAGCGGCAGGCGATGTCGTCGGCATTGATGTCGTAGTTGCGCATGCCGCGGATCGCCATCCAGTGCAGCGGCGCCCAGCCGTTGGGCTGGTCCCACTGCTGCCCGCTGTCCAGTTCGCTCGTGCCGAGCCCGCCCTCGCACAACAGCCGGTCGCGCAGCGCCTGCGCGGTGCGATGGGCCTGTTCGCGGCTGGCCAGGCCGATGAACAGCGGCGCGGCGGTGGCGCTGTTGAGCGCCTCGCGCGGCGACGCCCGCTCGAAGTCGTAGTCGAGGAAGGCGCCGGCCTGCGCGTTCCACAGCAATCGCTCGATGCCCTGCTTGCGCTGTTCGGCGCGCTGCTGGAACTTCTCCGCCTGCTTGCGCTGGCCCACCGCGTGGTTGAGCAGGCAGATCTGCCGCTCCAGCTTGTACAGCAAGCAGTTGAGGTCCACCGGCAGGATCGAGGTGGTGCGGATGGTCGACAGCTCCGGGCCGTCGCACCAGCGTGAGCTGAAGTCCCAGCCGGAGGCCGCGCCGGCGCGCAGCTCGCGATACACATGGTGCGCCGGTCGATCGGACTTGCGCGCGGTGAGCACGTCCTCGCGGTAGGACTCCTCGCGCGGCGTGTCGCGGTCATCCCAGTAGCGGTTGAGGATGCTGCCGTCGTCCAGGCAGACGCAGTGCCGGCGCGCGTCGCCCGGGCGCATTTCCTCGGCGCCGGCCATCCAGAAGTTGTATTCCTTGCGCAGCCGTGGCAGGTACTCGATCGCCTTGCACACGCCGTTCGACTCGAACAGCTCCACCATCAGCGCGAACACCGGCGGCTGCGAGCGACTGAGGTAATAGGTGCGGTTGCCGTTGGGCACGTGGCCGTAGGTGTCGATCAGGTAGGCGAAATTGTTCGCCATCGACGCCAGCAGGTCGTGCCGGCCGCTCTCGGCCAGGCCCAGCATGGTGAAGTAGGAATCCCAGTAGTACAGCTCGGCGAAGCGTCCGCCGGGCACCACGTAATCGTTGGGCAGCGGCAGGATCGACGAGTTCGGCGGATGCTGGCGCGGGTGGCGGGTGAGCACGTCCCACAGGCTGTCGATGTGCGCCTTGAGCGGTTGCCCGGGCGGCGACTTGTAGTGGCTGGTGTGCACCTGCGGTGGTTCGAAGTTCGCGTGCACGAAGCCGGCCAGGTCGAAGCCGTCGTCGTCGCATTGCTCGCGGTACTGCTCCAGGATGTCCTCCGGGTCGCCGCGCGGCACGCAATCGACGAAGGTCTTGCTGTCGGAGAACACGCAGCCCATCTGCACCGCGATGAACAGCTCCTGGTAGCGGTCCGCCGGCGTGAGGGTGTCCGCCTTGGGGACGCTGGCCGCGTTCTCCTCGTTCTGGCGCTTGGTCTGGTCGCTCATTGCTCGGCGTAGTTCCACAGCAGCCCGCCGTCGACGAACAGCGTGCTGCCGGTCATGTAGCCGGCGTCGTCGCCGCACAGGAAGGCCACCGCACCGGCGACCTCCTCGGGCGAGCCGAGCCGCTGCAGCGGGATGTTGCGCTTGAGCGCGGCCATCAGTGCCGGGTCGCTCATCAGCTGCGCGTTGATCGGCGTCTTGATCGCGCCCGGCGCGATGTTGTTGATGGTGATGCCCAGCGGCGCCAGCTCGACCGACAGGTCGCGCATCAGCATCTTCACGCCGCCCTTGCTGGCGCAGTAGCTGGCGAAGTGCGGGAAGGGCAGTTCCTCGTGCACCGAGCTGATGTTGACGATGCGCCCGCCGTCGCCACGATCGCGCACGTGACGCGCGAAGGCCTGGGTGAGGAAGAACACGCCCTTGAGGTTGACGTCGAGCACCAGGTCGTAATCGGCCTCGGTCACGTCGAGGAAGCCGGCGCGTCGCTCCACGCCCGCGTTGTTGACCAGGATGTCGACCCGGCCCATCTGCGCCACCGCCTCGGTCATCACGCGTCGGACGGCGTCGACCTGGGCCACGTCGCCCTCGACCAGGCAGGCGCGTGCACCGGTGGCCTGTACCTGCGCGAGGGTCTCGCGGGCGCGGTCGTTGGCGACGCGGTCCTCGATCACCACCGACGCGCCTTCCTGCGCCAGCCGCAGCGCGATCGCGCGACCGATGCCCTGCGCCGCGCCGGTGACCAGCGCGACCTTGCCTTGCAACCCCATCGCGGCTCCTTCGGAAGTGGATGAGGTTGCCCAGCATAGGCGCGCGCGGGTGAAGATTGCGCTATCGGTGAGCCCGGCACCGCCTCGTCGACAAGCAGGCACGGCCCGGCGCAGCGGACTGGCAGGCGCGCCCCCGGACAGGTCCCAATGAGGCTCCCAATCCACCGGAGCGATGCATGAACAAGCACGTCCTTTCCGCTGTCCTGTTCGCCGGCCTGGCCGGCTTGGCATTCACCGGCGCGGCCCGCGCCGGGGAGCCGGACCAGGCGCAGATCACGCAGCTCATCGAGCGCTTCAAGGCGGCGATCGTTGCGCACGACCAGAACGGCCTGGAGGCGTTGTTCGTCCCCGAAGGCGGCTCGTGGTTCGAAGTGCTGGGCGAAGATGCCTTCCAGCAGATCAAGGCGCGCAAGCCGGACCTGTCGCGCGTGCATGCAGACAGCTACCGACATTTCGCCGCCTTCGTGGCCGGTGCGAAGCAACCCATCGAAGAGAAGTTCGAGAACGTGCGCATCCACACCGATGGCGCGGTGGCCGCGGTGTACTTCGACTTCGTGTTCCTGGTCGACGGCAAGCGCAACAACGTCGGCAGCGAGACCTGGCAACTGGTGCACACCAACGACGGCTGGAAGATCAGCGCGATGGCTTATTCGAGCTACCCGGACCGGGCGCGCTAAAGTGCGCGCGGGAGGCGCTTGGGCCTCCCGCAAGCCTGATCAGCGTCGAGTCTCAAACGAACGCCCCGGCCGCCCAACGGACGTCATTCCTGCTTTCGCGGGTATGACGCCCCGGAGCATCGGGGAGCCCCCGTTTCAGTTGCCCAGACTCGATACCGGTGAGGCCGCATGGGGGAACGCATGATCCGATCCAGCGACCACGCAGTGGCCGCACCGTTCTGGCTGCCGTGGCTGGCCGGTATGCCCATGGTCGCGTGCATGACGGTGATGGCGCTGCCGGAGGTGGGCCACGCGCACGCGGTGGCCTTCCGCGTCCTGTACGCGGCGGCCTACCTGCTGTGGACGCTGCCGCTCACCTTCGCGCAGCGCTGGCTGCGCCGGCGCGCGCCATGGCCGCTCGCGGTACTCGCGCTGCTGGCGCTGACCTATGTGATGTCGCTGGCCAACAACGCGCTGGCGGAACTGCTTGCACTGCATTGGCAGGCACTGCCGCGGTTCGACTGGCTGCGCCTGTTCGGCGGCCTGGATGGCTGCTGGCTCGCGCTGATCGCCTTCTGTGCGATCCACGCCGTGGTCGACCACACGCTGGCGCTGCAGGCCGAGCGCGCGCGGGTGCGCGAGGCGCAGGCCGCGGCGCGTGACGCCGAGCTGCGCGCGCTGCGCTACCAGCTCCATCCGCACTTCCTGTTCAACACGCTCAATGCGATTTCCACGCTGGTCGCCGAGCGGCGCAATACCGACGCCAACCGCATGCTCGCGCGGCTGGCCGACCTGCTGCGCGCCACGCTCGAGCGCGGCGAGGCGCACGAGGTGCCTCTGGCCGAGGAGCTGGCGCTGACCGGGCACTACCTGGACATCGAGAAGATCCGCCTGGGCGAGCGCCTGGCACTGGAGCTGCGGGTCGGGCCCGACCTGCTGCAGGCGGCGGTGCCGGCCTTGCTGCTGCAGCCGCTGGTGGAGAACGCGATCCGCCATGGCATCGCGCCGCGCGCCGAGGGTGGCCGGGTGCGGCTGCAGGTCGAGCGCGTGGGCGAACGCATCACGTTGCAGCTCTTCAACGACGGTGTGCCGTCGCCGGCGAACGACGGACCGCATCCGACGATCGGCCTGCGCAACGTGCGCGAACGGCTGGCCCGCCTGTATGGCGCGGCGCACGCGTTCGACTTCCACCTGGCGCCCGGCGGCGATTGCCGGGTCGAGATCAGCCTGCCGTTTCGCACCATGGCCGTCCCCGCATGACCCTGCGCGTGCTGATCGTCGACGACGAACCCCTGGCCCGCGGCGGCGTGCGCGCCCGACTTGCCGGGCATGCCGACGTCACGCTGGTCGGCGAGTGCACGGACGGCCCATCCGCGCTCGCCGCACTGCAGTCGCAGGCGCCCGACCTATTGTTCCTGGACGTGCAGATGCCCGGCCTGAGCGGCCTGGACGTGCTCGAAGCGCTGCCGCCGGAGCGACGTCCCCTCGCCGTGTTGCTCACCGCCTACGAGCAGTTCGCGCTGCGCGCCTTCGAGCTGCGCGCGCTGGACTACCTGCTCAAGCCGATCGACGAGGAACGCTTCGCCGATGCGCTGGACCGCGCGCGCCAGGCGCTGGCCTGGCAGCGTGGCGACACACCGGCGCGCGCATCGCGCCATGCCACGCGGTTCCAGGTGCGTCTTGGCCATCGCGTGCGGCTGGTGCAGGCGGAGCAGATCGACTGGATCGAGGCGCACGGCGACTACGCCGGTCTGCACGTGGGCGAGCAGTTGCACCTGTTGCGCGAGCCGCTGCAGCGGCTGGCCCGTCGGCTGGACCCGGCGCAGTTCGTGCGCGTCCACCGCTCGGCGATCGTGCGGCTGGACCGCGTGGCCGAAATGCAGGCGTTGTCCAACCGCGACCACCTGCTGCGTCTGCGCGACGGGACCGTACTGCGCGCCAGCCGCACCTATGTCGATGCGCTGCGCGCCGCGCTGCTGGCCAGCGAGGCGCTTTGAACCCGGCCCTGCGCCCGCCCGTGTTCCGCCCCGGCTTTGCCCGAACCGCATGGGTGGGGTCTGGCAGAGTGCCGCTTCCGCAACGTGGAAAAGGACTGCCCATGCAACGCCTTCCCGGCCTGGACCTGCTGCGCGCCTGGGCCATCGTGTGGGTCATGCTTTTCCACTCCTACGTGGTCGGAGGACTGGGCGGGCGTTTCGCCTGGCTGGGCAACGACGGCTGGATGGGCGTGGACCTGTTCTTCGTCCTGTCCGGCTACCTGATCGGCCATCCGCTGCTGGCGTCGCTGGCGCGTGGGGAAGCGTTGGGATGGCGGGCGTTCTACCGGCGCCGTGCGTTCCGCATCCTGCCGGCCTTCGTGGCGGTGCTGGCGGTGTACGTGGCCTGGCCGGCGCTGCGCGAAGCGCCGGGCCTGGCACCGGCGTGGCAGTTCCTGAGCTTCACGCTCAACCTGCTGATCGACTACGAGCACGACAAGGCGTTCTCGCACGCCTGGTCGTTGTGCGTGGAGGAGCACTTCTACCTGCTGTTCCCGTGGCTGGCCTGGTGGCTGGTGCGACGGCCGTCGCTGGGCAAGGCGCTGGCGGTGGGAGTGGGCGTGGCTGCCCTGGGCATGGCCGTGCGCAGCTACGTGTGGCTGCACGCCATGGCGCCGGTGATCGGGCAGCCGGGGCCGGCGTTCGGGCTGCGCTTCGTCGAGGGCATCTATTACCCGACCTGGGCGCGGCTGGACGGCCTGCTCGCCGGCGTGGCGCTGGCGGGGTTGCGCGTGGGTCGGCCGCAGGCGTGGGCGCGCCTGCAGCGACATGCCGGCGTGGCGCTCGCGGCGGGGCTGGCGCTGTTCGCGCTGGCGTGGTGGCTGTTTCGCGAGCGGCTGGGGTTCTGGCCCTCGGTGGTGGGGTATCCCCTGCTGTCGCTCGCGCTGGCGCTGTGCGTGGGCGCGGCGACAGCGATGCCCGCGCGCTGCGCGGTGCCGGGGGTGGGCTGGCTGGCGCGGATTTCCTACAGCCTGTACCTCAGTCACAAGCTGGCGCTGCACGCGGTGGCGACGTGGTGGGTCGGTCCGTGGCAGTGGCATGGGCTGAGCGCGTTCGCGCTGTACGCGGTTGGCGTGCTGGCGGTCGGTGCGGCGCTGCATTACGCGGTGGAGCGGCCGTTCCTGCGCTGGCGCGAGCGACGGGATGGGCGCCGGCCATGCGTCACCGCGGACCTGTCGGCGGCCGCGTAGGTTCGTTGCAGGAGCGCACCCGGTGCGCGACGCCGGGCTACGGGTCGCGCACCAGGGTGCGCTCCCCGGATGTCTCAGCGCCGGCGCGAGCCGCGCAGGCTGGACAGCGAGAAGGTGGCGATCTCGCCCTCGGGCGTGCGACGCGCCTGGCCGGGCGGCGGACCCCAGGCATGCGCGGTCACCACTTCCCAGGTGGCCGGGACGCGACCGTCCACGCGCATCGCCTCGTAGGCGGCGAGCATGCCGCGGTAGTGGCGCTTGCCGGTGAGGTGGCGTTCGCGCGCGCGGTCGGCGTGGGTGGCGCCCAGGCCCTTGAGCTCCTTGAGCAGCGCGCGCGGGTCACTGTAGGTCAGCGTGTAGCGGGCGACGTCCAGCACCGGATCGCGCAGGCCGGCGTTGATCATCGCGTCGCCCACGTCGTGCATGTCCAGGAAACGGCTGACGTGCGAGTGCTGGTCGACCGCCGCCCAGGCGGCGCGCAGTTCCTTCAGCGTATCGGGGCCGAAGCTGGAGAAGGCCAGCAGGCCGCCGGGCTTGAGCACGCGCACGCACTCGCCGAACAGCGCGGGCAGGTCGTCGATCCACTGGAAGCACAGGTTGGAGTGCAGCACGTCAACGCTGCGGTCGGGCAGCGGCAGTGCGGTGGCCTCGGCGCAGACGCGCTGGAACGGTCGCAGCAACGCCTGGTGCCTGCGCGCCGCGTGCAGCATCGGCTGCGCCAGGTCGACCGCGATCACCTGCGCCTTCGGGTAGCGCTTCTTCAGCAGCGCGCTGCCGCGCCCGGTGCCGGCGCCGACGTCGAGGACCCGTTCGGGCGTCTGCAGATAGAAGTCCAGACGGCCAAGAAGATCCGCCTGCACCTCGCGCTGCAACACGTCGTGCTGCTCGTAGGTCGCCGCGGCGCGGGCGAAGTTGCGGCGCACGCGGGCGCGGTCGAGATGGAACGTGCTCATGCCAGGGTTTCCGCGAACAGGGGCTGCAGTGCATCGGCCACGGCACCGGCGTGGCCGATGAAGGGCGCGTGGCCGGCGCCGGGGATTTCCACGAAGCGCCCACCGCAGCGCTCGGCCGACCAGGCCATGGCGGCCGGCGGCACCAGCCGGTCGCGACGGCCGGCGATCCACGTGCTGGGCACGGCCAGTTGCGGCAGGCGCGCGCGCAGATCGGTGCATTCGAGCAGACCGATGCCTTCCTGCAGCACGCGCAGTTCCGGTTCGCCGCGCGCAAAGACGTCCGTGCGCAGGCGGCGCAGCTCGGCCTTGGGGTCGTTGCTGCCCATCGCCTCGAGCGCGAGGAAGCGCTCGAGTGTGGCGTGGTAGTCGGTTTCCAGGTCCAGCGCGAGCTGGTGGACCAGGGCGGCGTCACTGCCGTGCGGCCAGTCGGCGCTGCGCACGAACCTGGGCGTGGCGCAGAGCATTGCCAGGCCGCGTACCTGGTCGGGCATGTCGAGCGCCGCGGCGAGGGCGACCAGGCCGCCCAGCGACCAACCCAGCCAGGGGCCCGGGGGCGTGGCGGCGGCGATCGCCTCGGCGATGGCGTGTGGCTCCAGCGGCAGGCCGCAGGCGCGCGAGTGGCCGTGGCCGGGGAGGTCGACCACGTACAGCGTGCACTGCGCGGCCAGCGCCTCGACCAGCGGCGCGAATATGCCGCCGTGCATGGCCCAGCCGTGGAGGAGGACCAGCGGCTGCGGGCCGTGGCCCAGCTTGTCGATATGCAGGGTCATGCGAAGTCTTCGGCCCCCTCTTCCCGTCGGGGAAAGGGCTCGGGTGAAGGGCTGGGGCTCGCGGGGAGGGAGGCAGATGGCGAGAGGCTCGATGCGGATTCCGCGCAAGCGCCGCCCCTCGCCGATACCCCGTCCTCGACGGGGAGAAGGAGCTCGGTCGGCTGCAGGTTGCGATCCACCGCGCCCCGGCCATCAAACACGAAGCACGCGCCTTCCCAATGGCTGCCGTCGGTCTCCTCCAGGTACGTGAGGATGCCGCCTTCGAGCTGCAGCACCTCGCCCAACCCCAGCGCGCTCAGGTGAAGCGCAGCCTTTTCGCAGCGGATGCCACCGGTGCAGTAGGAGACGATGGTCTTGCCCAGATAGCGCTCGCGGTCGGCCATGACCGCGTCAGGCAAGGCGGTAAAACTCGGTACGCGGTAGTCGACTGCACCGGCGAAGCGCCCCGCGTCGGTCTCGTAGTCGTTGCGCGTATCCAGCAACACCACCTCGCGGCCGTCGTCGTCATGCCCCTGGTCGAGCCAGCGCTTGAGCGTGGCCGCCTCGACCGCAGGCGCCCGGCCCTGGTGGGGCGCGACCGGCGCGCGCAGCGTGATAATCTCCCGCTTGAGCCGCACCCGCAGGCGCCCGAACGGGATCTGCGCGGACAGTGACTCTTTCACCGGCAGGTCGGCAAAGCGCGCGTCTTCGCGCAGCCAGCCGAGGTAGCCGTCGACCCCCTCGCGGGTACCCGCCAGGAACAGGTTGATGCCTTCGGGCGCGAGCAGGATGGTGCCCTTGAGCGCCAGGGCCTCGGCTCGGGCGTACAGGGATGCACGCAGCGCGGGGAGGTCCGCGAGCGGGACGAAGCGGTAGGCGGCGACGTTGACGATCATGGGAGTCGGGTACGGCGAGCCGTCGATTATACCGGCGCGCCGTCGTCGCCCCGCGACAGGGTCGCCAGCGCCTCGAGCAGGCGATCGACGTGCTCCTCCTCGTGCGCCGCGCTCAGCGTGATGCGCAGGCGCGCCTGGCCGGCGGGCACCGTGGGTGGACGGATCGCGGTCACCAGCAGGCCCTGAGCCTCCAGCGCGCGTGCCGCGGCGAGTGCGCGGGTGGCATCGCCCAGCAGCAACGGCTGGATCGGCGTATCCGAGGCGGCGAGCGGCAGGCCCAGTTGCGCCGCACCGGTGCGGAAGCGTGCGATCAGCACGGCAAGCCTTTCGCGCCGCCCGTGTTCGGTGCGCGCCAGTCGCACCGCGGTGAGTGCCGCGGCAGCCACGGCGGGCGCCATGGCGGTGGTGTAGACATAGGTGCGGGCGAATTGGGTCAGCCCCTCGACCAGCGTGGCCGAGCCGGCGACGAAGGCGCCGTGGGTACCGAGCGCCTTGCCCAGCGTGGCCATCAGCACCGGCACGTCGCGCGGGCCCAGGCCGGCTTCGGCAACGCTGCCGGCGCCGTCGGGTCCGAGCACGCCCAGGCCGTGCGCATCGTCCACCATCAACGTGGCGCCCTCGCGCCGGCAGAGTGCGGCGAGCTCGCGCAGCGGCGCGCGGTCGCCGTCCATGCTGAAGACGCCGTCGGTCGCGAGCAGCGCAGCGGCATCGGGCAGGCCGGCCAGCTGGCGGGCGGCGGCGGGGGCATCGCCATGCGGATAGCGGCGCAGCGTAGCGCCGGCGAGCGTGGCGCCATCGAGCAGGCAGGCGTGGTTGAGCTTGTCCTGCACGCACAGGTCGCCGCGGCCGAGCAGTGCCTGCAGCACGCCCAGGTTGGCCATGTAGCCGGTGGAAAACAGCAGCGCACGCTCGCGGCCGGTCCAGTCGGCCAGCGCTTCCTCCAGCATCGCGTGCTCGCGGCGGTGGCCGCAGACCAGGTGCGCGGCGGTGCTGCCCACCCCTTCGTCGTCGGCCACGCGCTTGAACGCGCCGATCAGCTGCGGGTGCCGGGCCAGGCCCAGGTAGTCGTTGGAGCAGAAGTCGAGCAGGCGACGCTCACCGGTCTCCAACCACGGGCCCTGGGCATGCTCGATGGTGCGTGCGCGGCGCAGCAGGTCCGCCTGTGCGCGTTCGGCTGTCCGGACGGCCAGCCGTTGCAGCAGGTCCGCGCGCATCGAGGCGATCAGGCCGATTCGAGGATGTCGGCGTGCACCGTGCCCGAATGCTCGACCACTTCAAGCGGATGCAGATCCAGCCGCGCGAACAGTGCGCGGTCGGCGGCGACGTCGGGGTTGCCGGTGGTCAGCAGCTTCTCGCCGTAGAAGATCGAGTTGGCGCCGGCGTGGAAGCACAGCGCCTGCACCGCCTCGTCCATCTGCTGGCGGCCGGCGGACAGGCGCACCATCGAGGCGGGCATCAGGATGCGCGCCGCCGCGATGGTACGCACGAACTCGAACGGGTCCAGCGCCTCGGTGCCGTGCAGCGGCGTGCCCTCGACCTGCACCAGCTGGTTGATCGGCACCGACTGCGGATGCTCCGGCAGGTTGGCCAGCGCCTGCAGCAGGCCGGCGCGCTGCTCGCGCGATTCGCCCATGCCGACGATGCCGCCGCAGCAGGTCTTCAGGCCTGCGCCGCGCACGTGTTCGAGCGTGTCCAGGCGATCCTGGTACTCGCGCGTGTGGATGATCTGGCCGTAGAACTCCGGCGCGCTGTCGAGGTTGTGGTTGTAGTAGTCCAGCCCGGCCTGCCTGAGCGTGCCGGCCTGCTCGCCGCTCAGCATGCCCAGCGTGGCGCACGTTTCCAGGCCCAGTGCCTTCACCGCGGAGACGATTTGCGCGACCTTGGCGACATCGCGGTCTTTCGGGCTGCGCCAGGCCGCGCCCATGCAGAAGCGGCTGGCGCCGGCGTCCTTGGCGGCCTGCGCGCGCGCGACCACCGCGTCGATGCTCATCAGTTTCTCGGCCTTCACGCCGGTCTGGTAGCGCTGCGCCTGCGGGCAGTAGGCGCAGTCCTCGGGGCAGCCGCCGGTCTTGATCGAGAGCAGGGTCGAGACCTGCACCGCGTTGGAATCGTGGTGCTCGCGGTGCACCGAGTGCGCGCGGTGCAGCAGGTCGTTGAACGGCAGCGCGAACAGCGCGGCGACTTCCGCGCGCGTCCAGTCGTGGCGGATCGGGGCAGATGACATGAAAACGGCGACTCCGCGTGGGGACGCGGCAGTGTGGGAAGGGGCCCGGCGTCTGTCAACTGGCATCAAGTGCGATCGGTTGACGCGATGGCATCAACGCCAGTCCGCTACCATCGGGGTCCCACCCCACGGAGCAACCCGATGAGCGCAGGTCAGGGCAGCACCGGCAACGTCATCGCGGCGGTCTGCAGTTTCTTCATTCCCGGCCTGGGCCAGTTGGTGCAAGGACGATTGCTCAAGGCGATCATCATGTTCGTGCTCGCCGCCGCGCTGTGGATCGTCTGGATGGGCTGGATCATCCACCTGTGGTCGATCCTCGACGCGGCGCTGTACAAGCCCAGGGACTGACATCCCCTCCGATGCGCATGGATGCGCTTGCCCGCCACCTCGCCCACCTGCACGCCTGGCTGCTGCCGTGGCGCTGCCTGCTGTGCGGCGACGCCGGCGGCGATGGGCTCGACCTTTGTCACGCCTGCGCCGCGGAGCTGCCACGCAACACCAGTTGCTGCGCGCGGTGTGCGCTGCCCCTGCCCCGTGCGGCGGCTACGTGCGGCCGCTGCCAGCGCAAGCCGCCGCCGTGGGACGCGGCCTGGGCGCCATTTCGCTACGGATGGCCGCTGGACCGGCTGGAGGCGCGCTACAAGTTCGGTCGCGACCTGGCCGCCGGACGTACGTTGGCGCGGCTGTGGCGGTGCGTGCCACCGCCGCTCGCGCGGCCGACGCTGATCCTTCCGGTGCCGCTGCATCGCTCGCGCCTGCGCCAGCGTGGCTACAACCAGGCGCTGGAGCTGGCGCGGCCGCTCGGCCGTGCGCTCGGCGTGCCGGTGCGGCACGACGGGCTGCTGCGTGTGCGTGCCACCGAAGCGCAAACCGAGCTCGATGCGGCGGCACGGCGGCGCAACGTGCGCGGGGCCTTCGCGCTGCGCGAAGGACGGGTGCTGCCGGCGCACGTGGTCTTGCTCGACGATGTGATGACCACCGGCGCGACGCTGGCCGAGTGCGCACGGGTGCTCAAGCGGGCAGGCGTGGCGCGGGTGGAGGTGTGGGCATTGGCGCGGGCGCCTGCGCCACGGCAGCGCCCTTTGTAGCGGGCTGCTACGAGGGATCGCGCTTCACTTCACCGCCAGGCCCAGCACGATCCCGATCCACAGCGCCAGGCCGACCCAGTTGTTGTGGCGGAACGCGGCCAGGCAGGCGTCGCGCGCGCGGCGGCGGATCAGCCACAGCTGGTAGCCGAACAGGCCGGCGGCGGCGAGCAGGCCGAGCCAGTACGGCCAGGGCAGCTGCGCGCGCTGGCCAACGAACAGCATGGCCAGCAGGAAGGTGCCGATCAGCATCCCCAGGATCGGCACGTCGGCATCGCCGAACAGGATCGCGGTCGACTTGGCGCCGACCTTCAGGTCGTCGTCGCGATCGACCATCGCGTACTCGGTGTCGTAGATCACCGACCACAGGATGTTGCCCAGGAACAGCAGCCAGCCCAGCGGCGGTACGGTGTGGGTCACCGCGGCGAATGCCATCGGGATCGACCAGCCGAACGCCGCACCCAGCACCACCTGCGGCAGGTAGGTCCAGCGCTTGGTGAACGGGTAGATCGCCGCCAGCGCCGCGCCGGCGAAGGACAGTTTGATGGTCAACGCGTTGGTGAACAGCACCAGCACGAAGGCGAACGCCAGCAGCGCGCCGAACACGATCAGCGCCTCGCGCGGGCTGACCCGGCCGCTGGCGATCGGTCGTCCGGCGGTGCGCGCCACCTGCGGATCGAGCTTGCGGTCGGCGTAGTCGTTGATCGCGCAACCGGCCGAGCGCATGGCGAACACGCCCAGGGTGAAGATCACCAGTGCGCCCCACGGCGGGAAATCCCCGGCAGCCAGCCACAGCGCCCACCAGGTCGGCCACAGCAGCAGCAGCGCCCCGATCGGCCGGTCCATGCGGGTGAGCACGAGGTAATCGGCGGCCTTGTCGCGCCAGTGCGGCGGCAGCGGGCGCAGCAGCAGGTCGAGCACGCGTGTGGCGCGGGAGGAGCTGTCCGCGGGGCGGATGGGACGGGAAGGTGCCGGTGCGGCGGGGCGCGGCCGCGCCGTGGTCGGCGGCGTGCGGCGCTGGCGCTTGCGGGGAGGAGGGGCCATGCGCGGCAGTTTAGCCCGGCCCGCCGCCCGGCGATTGCGCGGCGCCACGCTTTTGCGTCCTGCGTGACCTCGGGCCGCTTACCCGGCGGGGGCCGCGGGCCCCCGGTCGGGGCGAAGCTCAGGGCGGCGGCGGCTGCAGCGGATCGTTTTCTTGCAGCGGGCTGCCAAGCGGGTCCGGATCGGCGTCGCGCGCGGGACTGGCATGGCCGGGGTTACGGATTTCTTCATCGGGCCGCAGCTTGCCGGGCTGGGCGATCGGCGGCTCGGGATGCTGGGGATTGTTCGGCATGGCGTGGCTCCGTGGGGAGGCGAATGGCCCCGAGCCTCGCGCAAGGCCCGTCAAGCGCGCGGCAAAAGGTGCATCGCGGCACGGCGCGCCGCCGACGGCACCCGCTCAAGTGCACGCCGCGGCGGCCGATAAGTCAGGCGAAGGTTCCGTTGCGCGAGCGACGGCCAAGCGTTGAAGCCATCCCCGGGAGCCGGGCATGTCCGTGGCATACGACATCGTTGCGCAGGAAGCCGCGTCAGCGCGGGCCTTGTCCGCATTGGCGCCGGTGCCGCGAAGCCCGATCGCGCCGGCGCAGGCGCGCCTGCTCGCCTCGGTGGCCGCGTTCACCCACCATCGTGATACCGACGCGCTCGACCACAGCCTGGCCCTGTCGCTGGCCGAGCTGGCGCCGGCGCGCGCAGTCGTGTTGTGCAAGCGCGCGGCCGACGGCCGCCGGCTGGAAAGCCTGGTCCGTTGCGCCGCCGATGCGCAGGGCCTGTTCTGCCTGCACACCGGCGCGCCGATCGCCGACGATCCCGCGCTGGAACCGGTATGGCGCTGCATGGACCAGCAGCAGAGCTTTGCCGAGACGCTGGCCGACGAGCACCGCCTGTACGTTCCGATCCTGCACGAAGGGCGCGCGCTGGGCGCGCTGCAGCTGGAATCCGATACGCCGCTGGACGGTGCCCACGCGCTGGCCGAAGGCTTCGCGCGGATCTACGCCAACTACATCACCCTGCTCAACGAGAGCGAGCGCGACAAGCTCACCGGCCTGTACAACCGCCGCACCTTCGAGCGCCACTTGCAGCGGCTGTTCGACCATCCGGAACCGGCGCGGGCGCCCCACGAGCGTCGCGCCGGCCATGCCGGCCCCGACAACGTGTGGCTGGCGATCTTCGACATCGACCATTTCAAGCGCATCAACGACACCTACGGGCACATCTACGGCGACGAGGTGATCCTGCTGCTGGCGCAGCAGATGCGCGCCAGCTTCCGCCAGGCCGACGTGCTGTTCCGCTTCGGCGGCGAGGAGTTCGTGGTGCTGCTGGCCGGCCACGACGAAGCCGAGGCGCGCGGCGCGCTCGAACGCTTCCGCCAGCGGGTGGCCAGCTACCTGTTCCCGCAGGTCGGCCACGTTACCGTCAGCGTCGGCTACGCGCTCGCCGCGATGGGCGATTACCCGGAGACGGTCATCGACCGTGCGGACAAGGCCCTGTACTTCGCCAAGGAACACGGCCGCAACCGCACCCACGGCTACGAGGAGCTGGTCCGCCGCGGCGCGCTGGCCGCCGAGCCGGTGAGCACCGGCAGCATCGACCTGTTCTGAGCGAAGCGCGGCGTTCTGTTCCCCTCGTTCGGGGAGCGCATTCGTTCGGCGGCACGTGTCAGTGACGAAGCGCAAGTCTCGAAGTTCGCGTGCGCGCGATTCGCCGGTGCGCGTAAGCGCCAGTGAGAGCGGAGCTTTCGATTGCTGGTTTGGCGCCGGCCTCGGGCACCCACGCCAGCGCGGAAAAGATTGGCGCGCCGCTCGGGACGTGACGGGCGCCGGAGCCGCCTTGAAGCTGTCGTCGCCGCCAGGCGGCATGCTCACCGCAGTGCCAGCGAGGTTGCGTGGCGTCTCGAACGGGGGGCGATCCGTTGCTCGAGTGATCGGCGCAGCCGCACTGGCCGTTACGCGGGATCGTCTTCCATTTCCACGCCACGGTGCCTGGCGGCGGCGATGAAATCCTCGCGCAGTCGCACGACCGCCGCCGCGTCGTTCAACGCCGCGGCATAGTGCAGCCGCTCGTCTTCGCCCTGGTCCCCCATGAGGATGTTGAACGTCACGCCCTCGTCGAAGATGCCCGCCCGCCGCACGCCATCGAGGGCTTCCGCGCTCGCCTCGACGACGAAACCGCACAAGCGCGAATAGTTGTCGTCCGCCCACTCGTCGTCGAAATCCTCGTCGTCGACGTCGACTTCGTCGATGGCATCCCAGAGCATGTCCAGCTGCGCCTGTGCGGCAGCGAAGCCGTCTTCCAGCGCCACGTGGTGCGGCGAATCACAGGGGCTCCATTTCAGGTGCGCCATCGCGACATCGAGGGTTTTCCACCTGCGCTGGAAGTCCGGCTTTTGCAGATAGTGGCGGGCGACCCGCTCAAGTCCGGCCTGGGTCGAAACCGAGGCGAACAGGTAGTTGTATTCGCCGTTGGTGTACAGCGCGAACGAATAGATCCGCTCGGAACCGAAGCGGTCGACCGCTTCCCTGGCAGCGCGAAGTGTCGCGGCGGTCAACTCGGATCGAAATGCGTCCCTGGCGTCCATGGGGCTTCCTGCGTGGGTTGGTGCGCCAAGTATGCAGAAGCGAAGCCATAGGCCGCGACCTCAATCGCGGGCGTTGGCCGATACCCGGCTGCAGGAGGGCGCGGAAGGTGTGTGCGAATCCGCTCGCGGAGAATCGGCGCACCCGCAGAACGGCGACCACCGACCTTCGGACTTCGGTCGGACCCAACCGGAGGCTTACGCAAAGACCGGTGTAGTGCGACTTGCGAGGGCGGAGGCACTTTGCTATTCAGGCGACTGCGGATTATTCACGGACGTTGACCGCGGGGGATTCCATGGCAAAGGCAGCATGCGGACGCGCCCGGCGCAGCTCGGCCAGTTCGCCCGTCCCGACAGGGCGACCCATATGACACTTTCACGTGCGCGACGCTGGATCGTCGCGCCGCTTTTGTGTGCTTTTTTCTTGTTAGTCATCGACGAGGCCCGTGCCATGGGAAAGAAATGCCTGTTTTCCGCCGTGACAGGCGTGGTGCTCGATCACGGCAAACCGGTCGAGGGTGCGGTCATCGAGCGCAGCTACGAATGGTCCTGGAAGAACCAGAAAGGCGGCGACCACGCAGCTACCGACGCGGAGGGTGCGTTCTCCCTGCCCGTGATCTGGGGGCGGTCGCTTTCGGCCTCTCTTTTGCCCCATGAGCCGAATGTGCGCCAGACCCTGCTCATTACCTATCAGGGCAAGACGTACGACGGCTGGTTTTTCAATAAGGGCGATTATCGCGAAAACGATGAGCTTGGCCGTCCCATCCGCCTGGTGTGCCGGTTGGAATCCGAGCCACAACGCCGGGGCGAAGTTTTCGGCATTTGCGAACCGCAATGACAGCCATCATCAGGGAGGATGTTTCATGAGTGCATTGACAGCGCAACAAGCCGCGGCCATGGCCCGTGGCGTCTATGTCCTGCGGACGCAGACCCTGAACCAGGCCGCGGCGCGACACGACAGGCTGGGCAGCGAGGACCTTTTCCATGCCGAATCGCGGTTCGAGGGCCTGTCTGGCGGTTTGTACGTCTGCAAGGTGCGCAGTGGTTTCGGATACATCGCCGAAGGCACCGGGCAGCGAAAGGGTGAAGTCCTCATTGCCACGCGCGGTACCGATGTCCTGGTCGACTGGTTGACCAACGGCACCATCGGCGTCGAGCGGGGCCCGGGCGGTGAGCTGGTGCACGCCGGTTTTCACCACACCTGGAAATCATTCGCATCCGAAATAGGCCAATTCCTGCGCGGGCGCAATCCGACCGAGATCCATTGCGTCGGGCACAGCCTCGGAGGAGCGCTGGCGACGCTCAGCGCGGACCACCTCTCCAGCATCGGCGCCGGCAAAGTGCGCCTGTACACCTTCGGTTCGCCGCGCGTGGGGACCGCGGCGTTCGCGCGCGGGCTCGATGCCCGTCTGGGCAGGGAAAACGTCTACCGGACTTTCCATTGTGCCGATCCGGTCCCAATGATTCCGCTGTTTCCGTTCTTCCACGTATCGGCCGCGTCGGCGGGATATCAACTGGGTAACGGTGCCAGGGGCCTGATCAGCTTTGATGCGCACAAGATGCACGCGAGCTACGTCCCGGGCGTTGCCGACTTGAGCTGGTCCGCATTGCGCAACCGCGACCTCAGCACCGACCACAAGATGAACGTGCAGCTGTGGCTGGAACAGGCCAGCGCAGGCAGCAGCGGCATCGTAATGGGAAGCACCTGGGCGCTCGCGATGATCTGCAAGGCGCTTACCTGGCTGCTGGGCAAGGCGTCGCTGCTGGTGCTCACCGGCGTTAGCGCCGGCCTGACCGCCAGCCTGACCGTGCTCGATTACCTGGCGATGTTGCTGGCCCGGGGCGCACAGTTGTCAGCCGAGATCTCGGTTTATCTCCAGACCATCGTGCTTGCCATCTTCCGCTTCCTGGGCCGCCGGACGGTGGCGGGCGCCGCGCTGACGGTGGATTTCATCCGTTGGGTGCTGGGCCTGCTTTACCAGTCGCTGGCCATCGCCGCTCACCGGGCGCTGGCGGTCCTTGGGTGAGGTCGACAGGCGGCCATCGGCCACCCACTTGCAACCCTGACCCGCAGCGCAACCCGCCGTTTGGGCCAGACAACTACGCGGACGCGAGCGCCGTCGAACGCGTGTTCGCCCGGCCCTTCCATTTCCACATCAGCCCCACGGCGAGGGCATCCACCCACACCGCGAAAACGCTCGCTTCCGGGCCGAAGGCGCCGCCAGTGAGCCACTGCGGTTTGTCCAGCAGCTCCGGCAACAGCCAACCGGGCTGGCCGAAGCCGCTCACGTCGAAGCCGAGCAGCGCGCCTTGGGCCCAGTTCCAGCCGAAGTGGATGCCGATCGGCAGCGCCAGCGAGCCGGTGCGCAGGTAGGTCAGGCCCAGCAGGAGCGCGCCAAGCACGGTGTCGACCGTGGCCCACGCCAGGGTCGGCCCGTCCATGCCGGGATTGCCCCAGTGCGCGAGCGCGAACAGTAGCGCCATCGCCAGCAGTGCGGGCCAGCGGCCGAGGCCGTCGATCAGGCGCTGGAACACGAAGCCGCGGAAGAGCAGTTCTTCCAGCAGCGCGACCCAGGTGAACGCCCATGCGCCCATGGCCAGCGCGCCCAGGCCGCGGGCCGGATCGAGGTGGAAGCGGACGCCGCCGGCCAGCGCGATCAGGCCTGCCACGGCCAGGATCAGGGCAGTGCCCAGTGCCGCCCCGCCGAGGACGTCGCGCGCCCAGGCACGATCCAGATGAAGCCCGACCGCGGCGAGCGGTTCCCTGCGCAGCCGCAGGCAGGCCCAGGTCACCAGCACCAGGAACACCACCGGCAGCGGCGCGAGCCATGGCTTGTCCAGGCCCAGCCCTTGCAGTGTCCTGGATGCCACGGTGTAGGCCGGCTGGCTCGCCACGAGGATCGGGGCTTTGCCGCCGCGGCGTAAATAGCTCGTTCGGCCGGATGCCCATCGTCACAGGGGCGTATCCGGGTTCAACCTTTTTGCCGCTCCCGGCATCGCGAAGGTGCCGCTCAGCGCAGCGCCCGCAGCCATTGTCCGAACGCGGTGTCGTCGGCGGGCATCGGCTCGGCCCGGCTCGGACGATCGAGCATGGTGGCCAACGCGGGCGGTACCGGCACCGGATGGCCGAGCAGGGGTTCGAGCACCGATTCGAACTTTGCCGGATGCGCGGTGGCGACGATTGCCCAGGCGTGCCCGGCGCGCCGCGGCGTCTGCTCGAGCACCGCCAGCGCAGTGGCGGTGTGCGGGCAGACCACCTCGCCGTGGTCGTGGGCGTGGCGCAACAGGGTGGCGCGGATCGCCGCGTCGTCGACGCTGGTGGCCCACAGCGCGCGACGCAGTGCTTCGTCGTCGTGGAACGTCCAGCGCAGCCGTTCGAAATTGCTCGGAGCGCCCACGTCCATGGCGTTGGCCAGCGTGGCGATGGCATCGCGCGGGCGGTAGTCGGCACCGGCGAAGAAATCCGGCAGCGTGCTGTTGGCGTTACAGGCCAGGCGGACCTCGCCGATCGGCAGGCCCATGCCGCGCGCCCACACGCAGGCCAGGGCGTTGCCGAGGTTGCCGGTGGGGACGATGAAATCCAGTGGCGTGCCATGGCGGCGCCACCCGCCCAGGGACGCGTGCGCGTAGTAGCCCATCTGCGGCAGCAGGCGGCCCAGGCTGATGCTGTTGGCCGAACTGAGTGGCACTTCGCGCTGCAGCGCCGCGTCGTTGAGCGCCGCCTTCACCATGCGCTGGCAATCGTCGAAGCTGCCCGCCACGCGCAACGCATGCACGTTGTCGCCGAAGCTGCCGAGCTGGTGCGCCTGGCGCGGCGAGACACGGCCGTCCGGATAGAGGATCGCCACGCGCACGCCGGGTTGGCGGTGGAATGCGGCGCCGACCGCGGCGCCGGTGTCGCCGGAGGTGGCCACCAGGATGGTGAGCGTCGGGGCGTCGACGTTGCGCAGGTGACGCAGGCAGGCGGCGAGGAAGCGCGCGCCGAAATCCTTGAACGCGGCGGTGGGGCCGTGAAAGAGCTCCAGCAGCGAGGCGTCCGCGCGCGCCAGCGGGCGCAGCGGAGCGTCGAAGGCGAACGCTTCGGCGCAGATCGCGGGCAGTGCCCCGGCCAACGCGCCGTTTTCGAAGAAAGGCGTGAGCAACGTGGTGGCGGTCGCGGCCAGGTCGCCGTACGGGTCGAACGCCGAGGGATCGATGCGGGGCAGGCGCTCGGGGACGTACAGCCCGCCGCCCGGCGCCAGGCCGGCGGCGATCGCCTCGTCCAGCGACACCGCGGGCGCATGTCCGCGCGTGCTCAGGTAGCGCGGCGCGCTCATCCGAGCAGCTGCGCGCAGGGGCCGTCGACGGGGCCGACCAGCACGTCGCTGTCCAGTCCCGCCTCGGCGAACGCCGCGCGCATCGCTTCGGCCGCGGCCTTTGCGGCGGGCGCATCCTCGAACCAGCCGAACACGCTGGGGCCGGCGCCGGAGATGCTGGCGCCGAGCGCGTCGTGGTCGAGCGCGGCCTGCTGCACGCGGGCGAAGTTGGGTACCAGCGGCGCGCGGCGCGGCTCGACCAGCACATCGCGCAGGCCCTCGCGCACCAGCGTCGCGTCGCCGCGCCAGCAGCCGGCGATCACCTGCGCCAGATTGGCGCTCTGTGCGACGAACTCGGACAGCACGTAGTTGCCCGCCAGGGCCGCGCGCGCACGGCGTGTTTCCAGCACGCAATGCGGATGCACCAGCGCGCAATGCCAGCCGGACGGCACCGGGATACGCACCAGCCGCGTGGCGGTCGCGAGCACCAGTCCACCGAGCAATTGCGGGCCGACGTTGTCGCCGTGGCGGCCGCCGCTGGCCACCGCTTCGCCGTCCATCGCAAAGCGGTACAGCGCCTCGCGCGGCAGCGGCTCATCCAGCAGCGCGTTGGCCGCGACCAGCGCGGCCACGCAGGAGGCGGCCGAACCGGCCATGCCCGAGCCCAGCGCAATGCCCTTGTGCAGGACCAGTTCGAAGCCGTGTTCCAGCCCGAGCCCCGCGCGCAGGGCGAGCAACGCGGCGCCGGCCGTGTTGCGGCCGGCGTCCATCGGCAGGTCGCGCACCACCCCCTCGATGCGCGAGATGCGCACCACCGGTTCGTCGATGCGCCACACCTGCGCACGGTCGCCCGCGCCGGCCAGGGTGTGGCCCAGGATGTCGAAACCCACGCCTACATTGCCCACGCAGGCGGGGGCGAAGGCGCTGGCGGTGCGGACGGACGACATGGGCGGATCCTTGATGAGGTTCATGCGAGTGCTCCCTGGATCTCGGCGATGCGCAGCATGTCGGCGAACACGCCGCCGGCGGTGACCTGCGGGCCGGCGCCGGGACCCTGCACGATCAGCGGATTGTCGCAGTAGCGGGCGGTGCGCAGTTGCACGACGTTGTCGGTGAGCCGGACATGCACGAACGGATGGTGCGCGGGCAGGGCTTGCAGCCGCACCGTCGCGCGGCCATGGGCGTCGAGGCTGGCGACGTGGCGCAGCACGCAGCCGGCTTGCCGCGTGCGGGCGAGGCGCTCGGCCAGCGGGGCGTCCAGTTCGGCCAGCTCGCCCCGGCCGAGACGCTCGAGGAAGGCGTCGGCTGGAAGCGCGGCCAGCGCCGGCGGCACCAGGCTTTCGACCTCCACGTCCTCCAGCGACAGCGGCCAGCCGGCCTCGCGCGCCAGGATCACCAGCTTGCGTGCCACGTCGGTGCCGGAGAGATCCTCGCGCGGGTCGGGCTCGGTGTAACCCTGGGCATGCGCCTCGCGCAGGAGCGCGGAGAACGGCCCGGTGGCGTCGTAGCGGCTGCACAGCCAGGCCAGCGTGCCGGAGAACATGCCCTCGACGGCGTGCAGGATGTCGCCGGTGTCGAGCAGGTCGCGCAGCGTCTGGATCACTGGCAGGCCGGCGCAGACGGTGGCCTCGTAGCGCCAGCGCGAAGCGCCGGCCGCCGCTGCGGCGCGGATCGCCTGCCAGCGTGCGAGCGGGCCGCTGCCGGCGAGCTTGTTCGGCGTGACCACGTGGATGCCCGCGGCGAGCCAGCCGGCGTACCGGTCGGTCACCGCTTCGCTGGCGCTGCAGTCGACCAGCATCGCCATGCCTTGTGCACCGCGCACGTGCGCGGCAAAGACGTCGAGGTCGGCCGGGCGCCAGGTCTGCGCGCCGTTGCGCTGGTCGAGTTGCGGATCGTCGCAATCCAGCCACATGCGGCTGCGGGTGGCTATGCCGCGCAATTCGAGCGCAAGGCCTGCCTGGCTGGCCAGGCGCGTGCGCGCCGCGCGGAGCTGATCGAGCAGGGCGCCGCCGATGCGGCCCGGCCCGATCACGCCCAGCGCCAGGAGGCGTGGGACCGGCGAGGCGATGGCGTGCGGCCGGGGCCGGGAACGTTCGGGGGGTGAAGCGACGATGTCCACGTGAGCCTCCTTGGGTGGAGGCCCCTGGCTCGCGTGGCGGGTTCGGTGAGTGCTGCAGCCGGCCCGCCTCGTCGAGGGCGGGGCCGATGCGTGATGGAGCTTAAGCGCGCACGGACACCCACCCGGACCGGGTAGTGGTCGTGGTGATCGTGGTCGTGGCGGCGGCGGATGGCATGACGCCGCCGGCGCGCATGGCCGCGTCCGGCAGGGCCGGAAGCGGAGGCATGCGCGGGTGGGTGGAAAGTGGCGACATGCGCCAGACGGTACGGGGTCGCCCGGGGTGGGTCAATGGCAGGAACCGCCTGCCGGTCCGACTTTTCCGTGCAGGCGGTGAGCATTGCCACGGGCGGCGCGCCCCTCGGCTTCAGCGCTGCGCACCGACACTCAGAGGGTCGGCGGCACTTGGTCACGACAAGTGGATCCACACCTCCCGTTCCTCTGCCGGCGGGAGGGGGCGTGCAAGCTACTTGCGCGTGTGGTGGCCACGGGCAGGTCTGGAAGCGCCGGCCAGGTCCTTGCCCAGGTCGATCGCATACACCGCGCTGCCGTCGCCTTGATCGCGCAGCTGGCGGATGTTCTCCAGGCCATCCGCCGCGGCGAGGCCCTGCTTGCCTGCCGCCGCGGTGAAGGTCACCGGGCCGCGGGTCTTCAGCGGTGCGAAATGCCAGGAGGCCGCGGGCAGGTCGGCGCGATCGAGCGTGCCGGTGCGCTTGAGCCAGGCGGCGACGATCTCGCGTACGCCATCCTGCGAAGCAAGTACCGTGTTGCTGCCGTCCAGGCCGGGGAAGTTGCCGCCGCCACTGGCGCGGTAGTTGTTGGTGGCGACGACGAACGGCTGGCTCGGCGTGACCGGCTTGCCCTGGTAGGTCAGCGACACGATGCGCTGGCCGACCGGCCTGCCCACGTCGATCGCGTAGCTGAGGTCGCCCTGGATCTGGTCGAAGTTGAAACCCGGCACGTGCGTGTTGATGAGCGCCTGTTCGCCGGTCTTCGCCGGATCGATGCGGTTGAAGCGCGCGGCCGACTTCTCCAGCCAGGCCTTGACCCCGGCGCCGTCGGTCTTCACCGCGGCGAGCGTGTTCGGATAGAAATAAAGATCCGCCGCGCTGCGCAGGGTGAGCGGGCCGGGTGGCACGTCGGTGTAGTCGTCCGGGCCGCCAAAGCCGGTGCGGAAGGCCGCTGCCGCGGCGAGTACCGGCACGCCAGCCAGTTCCGGATGCAACGTGGGCAACTCGCGTTGCACGTAGTCGCGCTGCGCGGCGTTGACCACGGCCAGCGCAGACATGTCGCCCTCGTCGGCGAAATAGCTGGACAGGCGCACCGTGCTCCGGCCGATCGGCGTGTTCACGTAGGCCACGGTCGCGGCATGCGCCTGCGCCACCAGCGGCGCGATCGCCGGATCAGCCGGCACGCACGGGTTCTTCTGCGGGCAGATCGGGCGCACCTCGCTGTGGGTGTCGTCGCGGTCGATCGTCCAGCGGCCGTGCTCGCGTTCGAGCGCCAGCTTGATGACCCCCAGGTCCTTGCCGAAGAAGCCGCCCATCACCGCCGGCTTCCCGCGCACGAAGCCGCGGGTGGCGTCCACATCCTTCATGCCGGCATAGCGCGGTCCCGGGAACTCGGTGTGTGAGTGGCCCAGCAGCAGCACGTCGATGCCCGGCACGCCGGCCAGGTACCAGCCGCCGTTCTCCATGTCGCTGGTGTAGGGCGCGGTGTTGAGGCCGCCATGCAGGATCGCCACCACCAGATCCGGGTGCTGCGCCTGGATCTGCGGCAGGTAGCGCTGCGCCGCTTCGACCACGCCACTGACGGTGACCTTGCCTGCCAGGTGGCGCTGATCCCACTTCAGGATCGGCGGCGGCGTGAAGCCGATGATCGCCACCTTGATCGGCACCTGCAGGCGGCTGCCGTCGGGCGTATAGGCTTCGATGGTCTTCTTCACCATCGTCCACGGCTTGAAGATCGGCTTGCCGGTGCTGGCGTCGAACACGTTGGCGAGCACCAGCGGGAAATGCGGCCCGGCGCAGCGGTCGGTGCGCTTGCCGTCGATCTCCATCGGCGTGCCGGTGACCTGCGAGAGGAATGGCAGGCCGTAGTTGAATTCGTGGTTACCGGCGGTGCCACCGTCGTAGCCCATCGCGTCCATCGCCTTGTAGATCGCCAGCTCCTGGTCGCAGCCGACCGGCGCGACCAATGCCTGGTAATCGGCCAGCACGGTGCCCTGGATGGTGTCGCCGCTGTCGAACAGGAAACTGTTGGCGAATTCGGCGCGCGCGCGGCGGATCAGCGTGGCGACGCGCTCGTAGCCGACGGTCGGATCGTCCTTGGCCTTGAAGTAGTCCCAGCTCAGGACATTCGCGTGAACGTCGGTGGTTTCCAGGATCGCCACGTCGGCGCGAGTCCCGTCCGGCGCCTGGACCGGCGAGGTGGGACTTGAGGCGCAACCGGCGAGCACGGCGGCGGCGAGCAGGGACAACAGCGGGCGGAGCGACATCGGGAAACGTCCAGCGGCAGACGGCAGGGCAGGGAACGTAGCAGATCGGAGGAGCGCAGCGGCGGGCTGCGCTGTCGTGTCCTTCGACCCCGAGTCCCTGCGGGAGGGCACACGCGCCCTGGGGGCGCGGTGACTTCAGAAGTCCGGGATGTCATTGGTGGGCCCACCAGGACTCGAACCTGGAACCAAGGGATTATGAGTCCCCTGCTCTAACCATTGAGCTATAGGCCCGCCCGGAGGGTGCATGGTAGCCGCAGCAGGCGAAGGGGCCAACGCGCGCGGGCGCCTGCAACGGCGTGGATACGACGACGCCCGCGCGAGGCGGGCGTCGGGTGGTACGTGAGGTGCGCGCTTATTCCAGGTCGAGGAACGAGCGCAGCTGCTCCGAGCGGCTCGGGTGGCGCAGCTTGCGCAGCGCCTTGGCTTCGATCTGGCGGATGCGCTCGCGGGTGACGTCGAACTGCTTGCCGACTTCCTCCAGGGTGTGGTCGGTGTTCATGTCGATGCCGAAGCGCATGCGCAGCACCTTGGCCTCCCGCGGGGTGAGGCCGGCGAGCACGTCGCGAACGGTCTCCATCAGGCCGGTCTCGGTCGCCGACTCGATCGGCGAGGAGGCGTTGGTGTCCTCGATGAAGTCGCCCAGATGCGAGTCCTCGTCGTCGCCGATCGGGGTCTCCATCGAGATGGGTTCCTTGGCGATCTTGAGCACCTTGCGGATCTTGTCCTCGGGCATCTCCATCTCCTTGGCCAGCTCCTCCGGCGTCGGCTCGCGGCCGAACTGCTGGAGCATCTGGCGGGAGATGCGGTTCAACTTGTTGATCGTCTCGATCATGTGCACCGGGATGCGGATGGTGCGCGCCTGGTCGGCAATCGAACGGGTGATCGCCTGGCGGATCCACCAGGTGGCATAGGTCGAGAACTTGTAGCCGCGGCGGTATTCGAACTTGTCGACCGCCTTCATCAGGCCGATGTTGCCCTCCTGGATCAGGTCCAGGAACTGCAGGCCGCGGTTGGTGTACTTCTTGGCGATGGAGATCACCAGGCGCAGGTTGGCCTCGACCATCTCCTTCTTGGCGCGACGGGCCTTGGCCTCGCCGATCGACATGGCGCGGTTGATGTCCTTGATGTCGGTCAGCGGCAGGAACAGCTTCTTCTCGATCGCGGCGAGCTTGTCCTGTTCGGCGTCGATCGCCTCGCGATGGGTCTTGATGTTCGGCGACCACTTCTGGCGCTTGCGACCCAGCTCGGCGGCCCATTCGACGTTGCCCTCGTTGCTCGGGAACGCCTTGAGGAACTCGGCCTTGGGCATCTTCACCTGCTTGACGAAGATGTCCATCAGCACGCGCTCGTGGTGGCGGATGTCGCCGACCACCTCGCGCAGCTTGCGCACGAAGCTGTCGATCAGCGCGGACGGCAGCTTGAGCTTGAGGAACTCCTCGGCCATCTGGTCACGCAGCTTGACGATCTTCTTGTCGGTGATGCCGGTCGCCTTCGGGGCGGCCTTCTGGAACTTGGTGTAGTAGTCGCGCAGCAGCTCCATGCGGCGCTTGACCTCTTCCGGATCCGGTCCGGTCGGGCCGGCCTCTTCTTCTTCGGAGGAGTCGTCATCGTCATCGTCGCTGTCATCGTCCGACTCGACGGTTTCACCATTGGCGGCCGCTTCCTCGGCCTCGGCACGTGCCTCGTCGGCCAGCTGCTCCAGGTCGGCGAAACCGGCGAGGATCTCGGACAGGCGGCGCTTGCCGTCCAGGTGCTGGTCGTATTCCTCCAGCAGCAGCTCGATCGTCAGCGGGAAACTGGCCAGCGCGGTCTGCACCTGGCCCAGACCTTCCTCGATGCGCTTGGCGATGGCGATCTCGCCCTCGCGGGTGAGCAGCTCGACGGTACCCATCTCGCGCATGTACATGCGCACCGGGTCGGTGGTGCGGCCGACTTCGGCATCGACCGCCGACAGCAGGGCGACCGCTTCCTCGGCGGCGGCCTCGTCATCGTTGCCGGAGCCGGGAGCGTTGTCGGCCAGCGGATCGGCATCCGGCGCGGCGTCGTGCACTTCGATGCCGACGCCCTTGAGCACCGCCATGATGTCTTCGATCTGCTCCGGGTCGACGATGTCGTCGGGCAGGTGGTCGTTGATCTCCGCGTAGGTCAGGTAGCCCTGTTCCAGGCCCTTGGAAATGAGCGCCTTGATTTCGGACTGTTGCTCGGGAGCTTTGTTGTTCATACCTACCGCCGCAGATGCAGGAACCGATCAGTATAGCGATGTGGCGCTTTTTTGACCAGTTTCCAAGGGAAAAATTTCGCGTGGCCTACACGCAAAAATCGCGCCAGACGGGCGTTTGCGTGGGGATCGCGTGTCGTATGCCATCAAATCGTTGGGGATCCGGTCAGGGCACTTCGAGCCAGAAGGTGACCGGGCCGTCGTTGACCAGCCGCACTTCCATGTGGGCGCCGAAGCGCCCGATTTCTACCCCTCCGACGTGTGTGGCGCGGGCCAGTTCCACCAGCCGCTCGAACCAGCGCCGGCCATGCTCGGGCGGCGCGGCGCGGGTGAAGCTGGGGCGCATGCCCGAGCGGGTGTCCGCGGCGAGCGTGAACTGGCTGACCAGCAGCAGGCCGCCGCCGGTGTCGGCCAGCGAGCGGTTCATCCGCCCGGCCTCGTCGGCGAACACGCGGTAGCCCAGCAGCCGTTCGAGCATGCGCCTGGCCTGCGCCTCGCCGTCGTCCGGCTGTACCGCAACCAGCGCGAGCAGGCCCGGGCCGATCGTGCCCACGGTCGCGCCGTCGACGTCGACGCTGGCACAAAGTACGCGCTGGATGAGGCTGATCATGGGGGCGGCAGCCGTCGGCAGGGCGTCCCTGCAAGAATAGGCAAAAACGGTGGAGCGTCTCCTGTCCTGCGCTTAACGGCAGGGCGGGCGTTCCCTTTACTTGCGCCGGCTGGCGCGGCAAGCGGCAATCCCCCCATGCGTCCTGACATCTACCTGCTCTACCTCCTGCTACGGCTGTTCGGCCTGCTCCCGCTGCGCCTGCTTCATGCCGTGGGTACGGGCCTGGGCCGGCTGTCCCTGGGGTTGCACGGGCGCACTGCGCACGACACCACGGTGAACCTGTCCATCGCCCGGCCGGGACTGGACCGGCCAGCCCACGTCGCGCTGCTGCGCCGGGTCATGGCCGAGGGTGGCAAGTCGGTCACCGAGATCGTGAAGGTCTGGGGCGCGGGGCCGGAAAAGATGCTGGGGCTGGTGCGCGAGGTGCGTGGTGGCGAGTTGCTGGAGGCCGCGATGGCGCGGGGCAAGGGCGTGATCATCGCCGCGCCCCACCTGGGCTGCTGGGAGCTGCTCAATTACTGGCTGTGCAGCCGCATGCCGATGGCCATCCTGTACCGGCCGCCACGGCTGGCCGCGATCGAGCCGCTGCTGCGCCGCGTGCGCGGTGCACTGGCGCCCGAGCAGGTGCGCGCCGAGGGCGCGGGCGTGCGCACGCTGTACAAGCGCCTGGCCGCGGGCGGCGCGATCGGCATCCTTCCCGACCAGAAGCCGCGCGCCGGCGAGGGCGAGCCGGCGCCGTTCTATGGGCGCGACGCGTTGACCATGGTCCTGCTGCCGCGGCTGGCGGCGCGCACCGGGGCGACCGTGCTGTTCGCCTTCGCCGAGCGGCTGCCGCGCGGGGAGGGCTTCCGCATTCACCTGCTGGCGGCGCCCGAGGGCCTGGACGATGCCGATCCGCAACACGCCTGCGCGGCGCTCAACCGCGGCGTGGAAGCCTGCGTGGAGCGTGCCTTCGTGCAGTACCAGTGGCATTACCGGCGCTGGTCGGGGCATGGGCTGCCCAATCCGTACAAGCGCGGCTGAACACGATCCTTCCCCCCGCGTTCGCGGGGGAAGGATCGGACGTGGGGGCGACAGTGTTTACGCGAGGCGGCGCAGGAAGACCGTCATCTCCTTCTCCGCCTGCTTGTCGCCGCGCTGGCTGGCCGCGGCGATGCCCTGGCGCCAGGCTTCGGCGGCGCCGGTGCGGTCGTCCATCGCCAGGCAGGCCTTGCCCAGCAGCTTCCACGCGGCCGAATAGGCCGGGTCGAACGCCAGCGCCCGGCGCAGTTCGTCGATGGCCTCGGCCGCCTGTCCCTCGCCGAACAGGGCGTTGCCCAGGGAGAAGCGCAGCAGCGCGCCATCCCGCGGACCGCCGCACTGCGCACGCAGGCCGGCGATCAGCGAGGAGCTCATGGCAACTGCCGCGAGCGGGCGTCGAGACTGAAGATGCGCGGCGGCTGGGACGGTTCGGGCGGGCGGTGGCCCGCGCGCAGGTCGGCCAGCGAGGTGGCCGGCCAGACCACCACCCAGGAGGAACGGAATGGCTGGGCGAGCAGCGGATAACGCAGCGCGGCGGCGTCGAGCTTGTCCGGATGGGTCACGATCAGCCCGTCGGGATGGGCGCGGGCAAACGCCGCGATGGCGTCGTCGTCGTGCAATTCCTCGATCGGGTGATCCAGCCGCCCGGCGAAATGGAACTGGCCCTCGTAGACCCCGGTGTAGCCGATCGCGCGGTTCTGCGCATCGGCCGCGCCCAGCAGGCGGGTTGCCTGCGTCAGGTCGTAGCGCGGCCACAGGGTCAGCGTGAACAGCGTGTTGATCGCCAGCGTGCCCAGCAATCCGGCGAACGCCAGCCGGCGCATCTCGCCGCGGCCGCGCAGCAGCAGCAACGCGCCCAGCAGCAGGAACACCACGGCGAAGAAACGGCTGTAGGCGGCGGTGGTATCGAACCATTCACCGTGCAGTCGCCCGCTCGCGACCAGCCACGGCAACACGAACAGGAATACACCGAACACGATGCCGCCGACCGCCAGCGGCCAGGTACCCAGCCAGCGGTTGGTGGCCAGCCCGGGGCGCCGCTCGCGCAGCAGCGCGATGGCGCCGGCCAGCAGCAGCACGGCACCGGCAAACTCCGGCAGCGGGTAGTAGAGCTGCTTGCCGCTGATCAGCGAGAAGGTGACGAACACCGGCACCACCCAGCACAACGCGAAGCGCACGCCGGCGTCCAGCGGACGGCGCAGCGAGGCGAGCGCCACCCAGGCGCGCGGCCAGCCGCTGAACGGGAACATCAGCAGCGGCAGCGCCAGCACGTACCACCACAGCGGGCGCGCATGATCGAACGCGTTCACCACGCGCCCGGCGGTCTGGGTGAAGAACAGCCGTTGCCGATACGCCTCGCCGCCGCTGAAGCCGGCGGGCAATGCCCATGCCAGCAGCATGGCGAACCCGAGCAGGAAGCCCAGCAGTCCGCGACCGTACCAGCGCGCGCGATGCTGGTTCGCCCAGTCGTTCCACAAGGGGCCGAGCAGCCACGGGAACACCACGTGCAGGGCCATCACCGGCCCCTTGGTGAGCAGCCCCAGGCCGAGGCAGAGGCCGAACAGCCACCAGCGCGGCTCGTCCCGCGTGCGGGTGCGTGTCAGGCACAACAGCGCCGCCAGCGACCACACCGCCAGCAGCACGTCGTACATGATCTGCAGGCCGAACAGGAACGCGTAGGCCAGCGCCAGCAACATCCAGGGCGCGGCGCGCGCCACCCACGGGCGGTCCGGAAACAGCCGCCGCGCCAGCGCCGAGATCAGCACCAGCTGGCTGGCGCCAAAGATCACTTCCAGCACGCGCGGCCACACGTCGCTCACGCCAAAGGCGAACCAGCCGGCGTGGATCATCCAGAACAACAGCGGTGCCTTCTCGCTATAGGGCGCGCCGTTGTTGTAGGGCACCAGCCAGTGGCCGTGGTTCCACATTTCCCAGGCCACCGCCAGCGTACGGGTCGAATACAGCGGCATCGGACCGTGCGAGAAGATCGCCAGCAGCGCCGCCGCTATCCACAACGGCAGCCAGGGCCAGAGGGCGCGCAGGTGTTCGGTTCGGCTGTAGGCGTTGGGCGGCACGGGCAGACTCGTGATGCAGGGAAACGGGATTCTAGCCGGGCGAGGCGATCGACGCCGGCGCTACCGCGGCAGGCGCGCCGGTCCCCAGTAACCGATGCGGCGACGCAGCTTGAATTTGCGCCAGAGGTTGAGCGGTTTGCGCTTGCGGTTGCGCCCGCCCGAAGCGACGAAGGCGTCGATCGCCGCCAGCACGCGCTCGCTCGCGTGGCCGTCGCGACAGGGATGGATCGCATCGGCGTAGTCCTGGATCGCGGCCATCAGCTCGGGAGGACGCGCCAGCGCACGCTCGATCGCCGGCTCGAACTGTGCCGGGTCGTCGATATCGATCAGCTGCGGTCCCGGCCGGCGGTTCCTGAACGTGACCACCGGCTTGCCGGTAAGCAGGAATTCGTTGAGCGCCGAAGAGGTGTCCGAACACATCATGTCCACCTGCGTGAACAACTCCAGGATGTTGTCGTTCTCGGCAAAGGTCAGGAACTCGTTCTCCAGCGCCTTGTACTTGGCCACCGTCTGCGGGTTCATCTTCGGATGGAACGTCACGATCCATCGCCAGCGGCCATCGCGCGAGAGCCGCCTGACTTCCTCGTAAAGGGTTTCGGCCGCGCTCCAGGAGGGCGAGAAGGTGGAGTGGTAGAGGATCACCGGCGGCTGGCGTACCGGTGGAACGGGGCCGGCGATCTCCCTGAGGAAGGGATCGAGCTTGGTCCAGCCGGTTTCGGCCACGCTGAAATGGCCCAGCCGGTCGGCCAGCGCCTGGAACTGCGCGGTGTCGCGGGGACCGGTGGTGCAGTAAAGATCGAAGAACCCGCGGATGTAGATGTGCCGCGGCTTGCCTGCATCGAAGCCGTGGAAGACCTCCACTTTCACGCCCGGGAAAAAGTGCGGCAGGTGGTTGCCGGGCGTGAGCACCGCCACCGGATTCCAGCGGCGCACCTCATCGACGCCCAACAGGCGTTCGTCCGCGTCCAGGTCCTGCGCGCCGGGGCCATCGAAGAACCAGGCCGCCTCGTCGCCGCGTGCACGGATGGCCGCCTGCAGCGGGCGCAGGATCGCGAGCGCATAGCGTTCGGAGCCGTAGAGCAGGTAGTGCCGTTTCTCGGACGTGTGCATGTGAGGTATCGCAATGGAAAAAGAAAATCGTCCGTGGCCGGACCGCGCCAGACGTTATGCGATCAGCGGTCCAGCCCGTGTCGCGAAAGCATCGTGCCGGCGCGCGCCACCGAGGGAGGGTTGCGCGTCATCTCGTAGTAGCGCATGCGCTTGTACAGCGCGTAGCTGGCCGCGGTCTGCGCGATCATGAAGCCGCGCCAGCCATCGAGAAACGCCAGTCGCGCAAAGTAGTCCTTCACGAACGCAAGCAGGTACACGAACGGCGCCTGCCACATGCGTACGGGCTTTCCCTTCTCCAGCCAGTCGCGGCACTTCAGCTCGGCATAACGCAGAACCTTCAGCTGCTTGTGGACCAGGGTCGGGTTGTTGACGTGGTCGAACGGCGCGTCGAAGGTGGGCGCCCGGCCGGTGAAGCGCAGTGACTCGTGCACCCGCGCATCGCTCCAGCGTGCGCGGTCGCGGTGGTAGAGGCGAGCCAGCTTTTCGCCCACCGCCGGCCGATACCAGCGCATCGGCCGGCCCATGTAGACCGTGCGCCGGCGCAACCAGGCCGCCGGCGCCTCGCCGGCCATCATCGCGGGCAGGAGCCGTTCCATCTCCGCGACCAGTGCGGGCGACAGGAACTCGTCCGCGTCCAGTACGAGAATCCACTCGTGCGCGCACTGCGTGGTCGCGAAATTGCGCTGCGGGCCGAAGCCCAGCCAGTCCTGATGCACCACGCGGGCGCCATGCGCCTGCGCGATCGCCACGGTGCCGTCGTCGCTGCCTGAATCGACCACCAGCTTCTCGGCCGCGAACGGCACGCTGTCCAGGCAGCGCGCGATGCTGTCCGCTTCGTTGAACGTGATGACGGCAAGGGTCAGGGGCAGGGTCGGCATGGCGGCATTCTAGCGGGCCGGCGCCACGGTCGTTTCCGCCGGCCATCGTCATTGACGAAACATGAATCGGGTTTATGTTGTGCGACCGCCCGGTGGAATCCGGCGGGTGCCCTTCAGTCGCGCCCAGGCATGATGCGGATGCCGGCGGACGTGGGTACGGGTAGCAAGTGGAGTGACGATGAGGCAAGACGGCAAGGACACGGCGGAACCGAACGGACGCGATACGTGGATGCCATCGCCGGCGCCGCATGCCGGATCCAGGGGTTTTCCGAGCGGAGCGAAGCCGGACATGCGCAACCTGCCCCTGGCCTCCAGTCGATGGGAGACCGTGATCGGCCTGGGGCTCGGCTGGCTGATGATCGGCATGCTGGTGATGCCGGCGGGGGTGTCCTTCAACCCTGGCCGCCTGTATCAGGTCACTCTCGTCGTGCTGTTGTATCTGCCCGTGTTCTGCCTGGCGATTCGCCAACGCGGCGCGCTCTGGCGCGGGCTGTGGCCGCAGCCGGCGTTCCGCGCCTTCCTGTTGCTGGTGGCCTGGGCCACGCTGTCGATGTGCTGGGGGCAACAGGATCGGCCGGGGGACGAGTTCGGGCGCATCGTCAGCGTGGTGTTGTTCGTGCTCGGTTGCCAGTTGTGGGGCGGCGAGCGGCCGGCGCGCATGGAGATGCTGTTGACCGCGGTGGGCTGGGCCATGGCGGTGGCCGCACTGGCCTACAGCATGATCTTTCTGCGCGCGCCACATCCCGAAAACCTCGACCAGGTACGCATCACCGGCGAGGGCGTGATCGCCACCTCGAACTATGCCGCCGCAGCGATGGGCGCGGCCTGCGTGTGGCTGGCGCAACTGCCCGACCGGGGGCGTGCGTGGCGGGTGGCGAGCATGGCGGCGTTCATGGCGCTGCTGCTGTTCGTCGCGCTCACCCAGTCGCGCAGCGTGTGGCTGGCGCTGGCCGCCTGCGCCCTTGCAACGCCACTGTGGCAGCGCAGCCGCGCGGGCGTGCTGGTGGCGGCGCTGGTGGCGGTGGTGGTGCTGGTGCTGAGCGTGATCGCGCTGGCCTGGCCTTTGCCGGTGCTGATGGAGCGCGGCGCTTCCTACCGGCCGCAGATCCTGGTGAAGGCGCTGCATTTGATCGCGGCGCATCCCTGGCTGGGGCTGGGCCAGGGCACGGAGTTCACCATCGTGGTGGGCGGCCAGCACCTGACCCATAGCCACAACGTGCTGACCCAGGCGGCGATCCTGCTCGGCCTGCCGGGGCTTGCGATGATGGTGGCGATGTGGGCGCTGGTGGCCTGGAGCGGCTGGCGGCACCGCGGCGAACCGCTGGGCCGCGTGACGCTGGGACTGTGGGTGTATGCCAGCGTGGCGCTGCAGTTCGACATGCCGCAACTGCTGGACAGCCCGCGTCCGGGCTGGTTGCTGATCTGGTTGCCGTTCGCGCTGGCGCTGGGGCTGGAGGCCCGCACGCGGCGCGCGGCGTCGCCTCGCCTACACTAGGCGGCCAGCGCACGGCGCAGCTCAACCCACGAGGACGCATGAACAAGGTACTGGTCACCGGTGGCTCCGGTTTCCTCGGCTCGCACCTGTGCGACCGCCTGCTGGCCGATGGCCACGACGTGCTGTGCGTGGACAACTTCTTTACCGGCAGCAAGCGCAACGTGGCGCACCTGCTGAGCCATCCGTACTTCGAGCTGATGCGCCACGACGTCACCTTCCCGCTGTACGTGGAAGTGGAGCGCATCTTCAACCTGGCCTGCCCGGCCTCGCCGGTGCACTACCAGCACGATCCGGTGCAGACCACCAAGACTTCCGTGCACGGCGCCATCAACATGCTCGGCCTGGCCAAGCGGGTGAAGGCACGCATCCTGCAGGCCTCCACAAGCGAGGTATACGGCGACCCGGAAGTGCATCCGCAGCGCGAGGAGTACTGGGGACGAGTCAATCCGATCGGCTTCCGCTCCTGCTACGACGAAGGCAAGCGCTGCGCCGAGACGCTGTTCTTCGACTACCACCGTCAACACGACCTGGACATCAAGGTGGTGCGCATCTTCAACACCTACGGTCCGCGCATGCATCCCAACGACGGCCGCGTGGTGAGCAATTTCATCGTGCAGGCGCTCAAGGGTGAGGACATCACCATCTACGGCGACGGCAGCCAGACGCGCAGCTTCTGCTATGTGGACGACCTGATCGAGGCGTTCGTGCGCATGATGGAATCGCCGCGCGGCTTCACCGGCCCGGTGAACATCGGCAACCCCGGTGAATTCACCATGCTGCAGCTGGCCGAGAAGGTGCTGTCACTGGTGGGCGGCCGGTCGAAGCTTGTGTTCCGCCCGCTGCCCGCCGACGACCCGCGCCAACGCCAGCCCGATATTGCCTTGGCGCAGGAGAAGCTGGGCTGGCAGCCCCGGGTGGGGCTGGAGGACGGCCTGAAGGAAACCATCGCCTACTTCCGCCAGCTGCTGGAGGCCTGAGTGCTCGCTCCCACGTTCTCGGTCGTCGTCACCAGCTACAACTACCGCGACTACGTGGCCGAGGCGGTGGATGGCGCGCTGGCGCAGACGCACGCCCCGCACGAGGTCATCGTGGTGGACGATGGCTCCACCGACGGCTCGCCCGACTATCTGCGTGAACGCTACGGCAGCGAGCCGCGGGTAAAGCTGCTGTGCGGCGAGAACGGCGGCCAGCTGGCCGCCTTCCAGCGCGGCCTGGCGGCGGCCCGTGGCGAGGTGGTGTGCTTTCTGGACGCCGACGACCGCTGGGGGCCGGACTACCTGCGCCAGCTGGCCGCGCTGTTCGCCGCGCGCCGCGACATCGACTTCGTGTTCTCCGACGTGCGCCTGGTCGGCAACGAGTCGGGCGTACAGGGTTATGCGAAGGACGCGGCGGACCTCGGCTACACCGTGCTGGGCACCTGGGTGCACGCGCGCTGGTACGGTGCGCCCACCTCGGCGCTGGCGCTGCGCCGCGCACTGGCTGCGCGCGTGCTCGACCTGCCGCCCGGGTTCGTGGCGAACTGGCGCATCAGCGCCGACAACTGCCTGGTGTTCGGCGCCAGCCTGCTTGGCGCGAAGAAATACTTCCTGCCGACCGGCAACGTCGACTACCGCATCCACGGTCGCAACGGCTGGTGGCACGAGCAGGCGCGCATGCGCGAATTCGCCGCGCAGTACCGCTCCCGCTGCCTGATCAACCACTACGCCGCGGTCATGCACCTGGATGCGCACGTGCTGGACCTGGCCAAGTCCGAGTTCAAGACGCGTGGGCGGCCCACCTGGGCCGAGGCGCGCCTGTACGCAGGTATCGCCATGCGTGGACCTTCGCCCTGGTGGAAGCGCGTCGAGCGCGCGCTGGCCATCCTGCGCCGCGGCCTGCGCGGTCGCTGAGCACCTCATGCGGACCAGCGCCATCGTCCTCACCTATAACTGGCCGGCTGCGCTCGAGCGCGTGCTGGCCAGCCTGGCGGCGCAGGAACGGCTTCCCGACGAGGTGATCGTGGCCGACGACGGCTCGGGCGCGGAAACCCGCGCGCTGGTCGAGCGCATGGCGCGCGATTTCCCGGTGCCGTTGCGTCACCTTTGGCAGGAGGACAAGGGCTTTCGCGCCGCGCGCGCGCGCAATCGGGGCATCGCCGCCTGCCGCGGCGACTACGTGATCCTGATCGACGGCGACATGCTGCTGCATCCGCGCTTCGTGGCCGATCACCTGATGCTGGCCGAGCGCGGCTTTTTTCTGCAGGGCGGGCGGATCAAGGCCACCGGCGAGGAAACCGCGCGCCTGCTCGCCGGCGGGGCGCCGGTGTTCGCGCCGTGGTCGCGCGCGGATTTCCATGAGTTCGATGGCAGCAAGCGCCTGTATGCGTTCCGCCAGCCGCAACTGGCGCGCTGGAAGGCGCGCTCGAAGAGCGGCGGCCGCGTGATGAGCTGCAACATGAGCTTCTGGCGCGACGACCTGCTCCGCGTCAACGGCTTCGACGAACGCATGGAGGGGTACGGTGCCGAGGACCGCGAGCTGGTGGCGCGGCTGGAGAATGCCGGCCTGCGCCGCCGCGCGTTGAAGTGGGCGGCGCTGGCGGTGCACCTGTGGCACGACTCGCGCGCCCAGCCGGACGTGAACGACCTGAGCCTGCCGAACAACCGTCTGTTCCACGCCACCCGCACAGAAGGCATCGTGCGTTGCGAGCGCGGTGTCGACGGCCATCTTGCGGAGTTTGCGCGGGCCGATCGTCCGGACGGCTAAACGGCGGCGAGCAGGGCCTTCAGGCGTTCTGCGAACGCGGCACGTTCGGCGTCGTACCAGTCGCGCGCGGCAGCCCCCAGCATGGCGGCCTCGGTTTCCGGCATCGCCACGCAGCGCTCGATCGCTCGCGCCATGTCCGCATCGTCGAAGCCGTACAGCGTGGCCAGGTCCTGCGAGCCCGTCGCCGTCGCCGGTACCAGCACGCCGCGCTCGGCCGTCACCAGCTCGTTCATCGGCTCGGCGTCGAGCGTTACTACCACCGCGCCGCAGCTCATCGCCTCGACCAGATAATGGCCGTAGCCTTCGGTCTGCGAGGGGCACAGGTGGAAGCGATGCGCGTTCTGCAGCTGCCTGTAGGCGTCGTCGTCGAGGTGTTCACGGGTCAGGCGCACGTTGGCCGGCAGCGTGCCCAGGTCGATGTGCTTGCGCCGCCAGGCGACGGTGAGCGTGGGCCATTCGGGGTGCGCGGCCCACAGTTTCAGCAGCGCCGCGGTGCCCTTGTTGTTGCTGCGCCCCGGGCCGTGGAAAAAGGCGTGGCGGCGCGGCACCGAGGGGTCCCGCCGGTCGCGGCTGGTGAAGCCGATGTAGTGCACCGGCATGCCCAGCGTTGCGAACAGGCGTTCGGCATGGCGGGTCTTGACCCATGCCTCCTCGACGCAAGCCAGCGCGGCGCGGTCCCGCGCTCGGAAGTACTCGGGATTGGGCACCAGCACGTTGCGCCGGGCCGCGCGTGCGAATTCCGGCCGTACGCGCTCCAACATCAGCGTGAGATCGAAGGCCGGCGCACGAGCCGCCAGGCGTGCGCGCGTCAGCCATTCGGAGACGCGGCCGCGGTGCGGCAGCGCGGTCGTGCCCACCGCGGCGCCGGCCTCACCCAGTGCGGCGGCGAGCAGGGCCATGTCGCGACTGAGGCCGGCGCCGTTGTCGCGCGCCAGCAGCTGGATGCGAGGTGCCGCCATCAAGGATCGACCGGTGCGGGGGCTTCGGGCGCGGCGACAGCGCCGGCATCGGCATCGTCGTCCGGCAGCTCGTCCACTGCGGCGCTGGGTACGCAACCGGGCACCACCGCACCGGCCTTGAACATCCACCAGTCGCGCTGGTTGGCGTGGCCGAGGTAGATCGCCTGGGCGCGGTCCACGCAATCGCCCATGGCCGTCTGCTGCACGAACAGCCAGCGCGTGGCCGGCGCCTGTGCCTGCCACTGCGTGGCGCGGGCGAACTGCAGGTGCCAGGGCACCTTGAAGCCGAAGTCCACGGCGGGCTGGTCCAGCATCAGCAGGTTCTGCTCCTTCCAGGCCACCAGGCCGAGCTGGTCGCCGGGGGCGAGATGGCTGCGCACCTCGCGCATCAAGCCGGCCGACGAACTGGAATCGTTGAGTAGCGGCACCGCCCAGTAGCCCCAGGCCAGCCACAGTGCGGCCATGCCGCCACACACGACCCAGAGGGCGCGGCGTACGCGCAGCGTGGCGACCAGCGCCAGCTGCACCACGCCCAGCACCACGCACATCCACCACAACGCGGCACCGCCGTCGGCCAGGTCGCGGCGGGCAACGAACTGCGCCACCTTCGGCGAGTGCGAGTGCAGCGCCCACAGGCCCAGCCCGAGCATCGCGGCGCCGAGCACGGCGATGAACACCAGGCCCATCACGCGCAGCCAGCGCCTTGGCAGCAGTTCGTCCAGGAATGGTGCGGTCGCCAGCGCCAGCATCGGCAGCGCGGGCAGCACGTATACGTCGCGCTTGCCCGGCGAGGCGCTGAAGAACAGCAGCACCAGCACCACCCAGCAAAGCGGCAGCAGCACGCGGGCGTCGTGTTCGCGCAACCGCTGCCACCAGCGCGGCACGCTGCCGGCATAGGTCAGCGACAGCGGCAGCCAGCTGAACAGCACGATCGGCAGGTAGTACCACCACGCGTGGATGTGGTGCCACGCGTTGGCGTAGCGATGGGCGGTCTGGCGGAACAGAATGTCGTGCACGTAGGCCGGGTAGGCGGGCATGTCGGCGCGCGCGTGCGCCGTCAGCAGCATCGGCACCAGCCACAGGGCGATCGCCGCCAGCACCGCCCCCAGTCCCAGCAGCCAGCGCCACCAGGCACCGCGACCGGGCCGCGCCACGCCGTCCCAGCCGCGCCAGGCGGCCCAGGCGTAGGGCAGCAGCATGAACAGGGCGATGAAACCCACGCCCTTGGTGATCACGCCCAGCCCGGCGCAGAAACAGCCCAGCCAGAACATGGGCCAGTTGGCTGTCGCGCCGGTGTCCGGTGGCGCCAGCAGATGCCGCAGCAGACCCCAGTTCGCCGCCGTGATGAAGAACAGCACCAGCGGATCGATCTGCGCGCGCTGGCTCTGGTAGACGAACTGGAACGCCAGCAGCAGTCCGCCCGCCGCGTACAGGCCGGTGCGGCGGTTCCACAGCCGCCGGCCAAGGTCGTAGACCAGCAGCAGCGTGCCCAGCCCGGCCAGCAGCGAGGGCAGCATGAAGGCGAGGCGCCAGTTGCGTACCAGCTCGAAGCTGGCGGCCTGAAGCCACATCAGCATGGGTGGCTTGTCGGCGTAAAGCTCGCTGCCGCGGTGCGGAAACAGCCAGTCGCCGCTTTCCACCATCTGTTTGGCGGCCAGCGTGAAGCGTGGTTCGTCCGACGGCCAGGGATCGCGCAGGCCGATGCCTGCGCCGAGAATCACCAGCGCGATCAGCAGCAACAGCCAGAAGCGACAGCGCTCCTGCGGCGTGGCCTGGGAAAAAGCGGGCATGGCGTGGTTCTCAGCGCGAGGCGGATTTTTCGATGGCCGCATAGTACATACCGTCCAGATCCCCATCGCCGGGCAGGATCTGCCAGCCGACCGCGGCCGGCTGGCCCGCCGGCAGGGTGAACGGCAGCGGGCGGGCGTCAGGCATGGTGGCGAGCAGGGATTGCACGGCCGCCTCGTTCTCAGCGCGCAGCAGCGAGCAGGTTGCGTAGACCAGTTTTCCGCCGGGCCTGAGCAGCGGCCACAGCGCGCCGAGGATGTGCTGCTGCAGCGCGGCCAGCGTCGGGATGTCGCTTTCGCGGCGGTGCAGCCGCACGTCCGGTCGTCGGCGCAGCACGCCGGTGGCCGAGCAGGGTGCGTCGATGAGGATGCGGTCGTAGGGCTCACCGTCCCACCACGCGGAAGGGGTGGCGGCGTCGCCGGCAACGAGGTCCGCATGCAGGCCGAGGCGGTCGAGGTTCTCACCGATCCGACGCAGGCGCGCGGGATCGGAGTCCAGCGCGGTCAGCGTCAGGTCGGTGCGTTCGAGCAGGTGGCAGGCCTTGCCGCCGGGCGCGGCGCAGGCATCGAGCACGCGCTGGCCCGGTCGGGCGTCGAGCAGGTCGGCGGCAACCTGGGCGGCGCCGTCCTGCACCGCAAACAGGCCTTCGGCGAAGCCGGGAAAGCGGGTGACGTCGCCGCTGTGCGGCAACACGACGGCGTCGGCGAGCCAGGGATGGGCTTCGGCCGTGTAGCCGTCCGCGTGCAGGCGTTGGAGCAGCGCCTCGCGCGTGGTGCGGCGGCGGTTGGCGCGCAGCATGAGCGGCGGCTCGAGGTTGTTGGCGGCGAGTACCGCGTTGGACGCGTCCGGCCAGTCGTGGGCGATGGCCCTGGCCAGCCAGCCGGGGTGCGCGTGGCGGGTCGGCGGGGTGGCGTCGAGTGCGGCCAGCAGATCGCTGCGTTCGCGTTGCCAGCGGCGCAGCACGGCGTTGACCAGTCCGGCCAGGCGCGGGCGCTTGAGGGCGCGGGTGGCCTCGACGGTGGCGGCCACGGCGGCGTAGTCCTGCAGTCCGAGGACCTCAAGCTGCACCAGCCCCAGCACCAGCAGCGCGTGCACCTGCGGCTCCTTGCGCCGCAGCGGCTGTTCAAGCAGTCGGTCGAGTGCCCGGTCGAAGCGTAGCCACCAGCGCGCACCTTCGCTGAGCAGGGCCATCAGCAGGGCGCGGTCACGCGGGTCGGGCAGCTTGGGGGCATGGCGTTCTATCGCCTCGCGCAGCGAAGCGCCCCGAAGGGCGATCTCGGCGAGTGCGGTGGCGGCGAGGGCGCGGGTATCGGTCATGGGCAGGCGCTGCCCACACGGGCCAGAACGTTCGTGACGCCGTGAACTTTGCGCCCTCTCCCCATCTTCGATAAGAGCAGGGGGAGAGGGAGCAGTGCGTTCACTTGATGGCTCCGCGCAGTTCCGGGCGGGCGTTGAGGTAGTCGAAGGCGCCGATGCGCTTGCCGCCCGGGCGCTGCACCGCGGTCACCCGCAGAACGCCTTCGCCACAGGCCAGCTCGATGCCATCGCGGTTGGCCGCCAGCACGGTGCCGGGCGTCGCGCCGTGCTGGCGATCGACCGCCCGCGCGCTCCAGATCCGCACGCTCTCGCCGGCGATCGCGCCCTCCGCTACCGGCCACGGATCGAATGCACGTACCGTGCGTTCCAGTTCCATTGCCGGTCGTGCGAAATCCAGTTTCGCCTCGGCCTTGTCGAGCTTGTGCGCGTAGGTCACGCCCTCGTCGGATTGCGGCGTGGCGACCAACGCCTCGCCAGCCAACGTGCGGCGCAGGCCTTCGGCGAGCACTTCGGCACCCAGCATCGACAGCCGGTCGTGCAGCGTGCCGCCGGTGTCGTACGGACCGATCGGCGTGCGCTTTTCCAGCAGCACCGGGCCGGTGTCCAGCCCCGCTTCCATGCGCATCAGATCCACGCCGCTCTCGGCATCGCCGGCGAGGATCGCGCGCTGGATCGGCGCCGCACCGCGCCAGCGGGGCAACAGGCTGGCGTGGACGTTCCAGCAGCCCATGGTCGGGATCGCCAGCACCTTGCGCGGCAAGATCAGCCCGTAGGCAACCACCACCATCAGGTCGGGCGCGTAGCCGGCCAGAGTGGCCTGAGCCTCGGGCGACTTCAGCGTTTCGGGTTGCTCGACCGGCAGGCCGGCGGCCAGTGCCGCCTGCTTCACCGGACTGGGCGCGAGCTTGCGGCCCCGGCCGGCGGGGCGATCAGGCTGGGTGTAGACCGCCACGACCTGCGCACCGCTGGCGCGGCAGGCCTCCAGGCAGGGAGCGGAGAATTCCGGCGTGCCGGCGAAGACGATCCTCAAGCGCTCGCCGCCTGCTTGCGCTGCTTTTCCATGCGCTTTAGCAGCATGTTGCGCTTGAGCGGCGAGAGGTAATCGACGAACACCTTGCCGGCCAGGTGGTCCAGCTCGTGCTGGATGCACACCGCCAGCGGGCCCTCGGCCTCCATCGTGAATGCCTTGCCTTCCACATCCTGCGCCTTGACCGTGACCTTCAGCGCCCGGGTGACGTCGGCATAGATGCCCGGGAAGGACAGGCAGCCCTCCTGGTACACCTGGGTGCCTTCCTTGCCGATGATCTCGGCATTGACGAGCGCCAGCGGCTGGTTGCGTTCCTCGCTCATGTCGGCCACCAGCACGCGCTTGTGCACGTTGACCTGCGTCGCGGCCAGGCCGACGCCGTTGGCGTCGTACATGGTCTCGAACATGTCGGCGACGAACTGCTTCAGCTCGGCGTCGAAGGCGGTCACCGGCGCGGCCTGGGTACGCAGGCGGGGGTCGGGAAATTCAAGGATGGTCAGCACGGACATGATCGATACCTCGGGGCGCCTCGAAGATGCGGGCGAATCGTCGTAACGAAAGCCCCGGCGCAAACTAGAATGGGCCTCATTGTACGGCGGCAAGCTCCCGTGCGGCAGGCGATTTTGCCAACTGCTCCCGGTTGCGGGTCTTCACCATTCGGTTACACTCGCCCGAGCCTCGGGGTAGGGGAATCTGAGCACATGATCAAGAAGTCCATCGGGCTGCTGGCCGGCATGCTGGTCACCGTGGCCGTGTACGCCGCCGGAGCGCAGTTGCGCGCCGATCATCCCGATACCTATACCGTGCGCCGCGGCGACACGCTGTGGGACATCTCGGCCAAGTTCCTGTCCAAGCCCTGGCTGTGGCCGGAGATCTGGCAGGCCAATCCGCAGGTGCGCAATCCGCACCTGATCTATCCGGGCGACGTGCTCAACCTGTCCTTCATCAACGGGCCGCGGGTCAAGCTCGAGCCGAGCGCGCACCGCGAGGCCGAGGCCATCCCGGCGATCCCGCTCGACCAGCTGCGCCTGTTCCTCAAGGACATGCGCGTGATGGATGCGGACCAGGTCAAGTCCTCGCCCTACATCATGGGCTTCGAGGAAGCGCGCCTGCGTGGTGCGGTTGGCCAGAACCTGTACGTGCGCGGTCTTAAGGCCGAGCCGGGCCAGCGCTTTGCGATCGTGCGTCCGACCCACGCCTTCCGCAGCTACGCCGCCGGCGATGGCGACAACACCGAAGAAGAGGTGCTCGGCCATACCCTCGACAACGACGTGTCGATGATGAAAACGCCGTGGGAGGAGGATTTCCGCGACGACGGCCACTATGGCGAGGGTGATCCGCTGGGCGTCGAAGTCAGCGTGATCGGCACGGCCGAAGTGCTGCGCGGGGGCGATCCGTCCACGCTGCTGCTGCTCGACGCCACCCAGGAAATCCGCAGTGGCGACCGCGTGCTGCCGCTGGAGGGCCCGGCCTACGACCCCTACTACTACCCGCACGCCCCGCGTTCGGTCCCGGCCAACGCCCGCGTGATCGCCTTCGCCGATGCGATGGACGCGGCCGGCCCGCGCCAGGTGGTGGCGCTGTCGATCGGTGCGAAGGACGGCGTGGACAACGGCCAGACGTTCGCCATCTTCCAGCCCGGTGAGACCGTCCACGACGACGTCGCCAGCAGCAGCTGGAGCCGTGGGAGCGGCGAGCATGTGACCTTGCCGGACGAGTTCGTCGGCCACGTGATGGTGTTCCGTACCTTCGATCGCGTCAGCTACGGCCTGGTGATGGACGGCCTGCGCCCGGTGCATCGCGGCGACCGCCTGGTGATGCCCGAGTAATCCCCGCTTCGGGGTAACCCGACACGACGGCGCGGCCTTGGCCGCGCCGTTTTTCGTTGGAGCCGACCTACACTGGCCCGATGAGTGACACGGATGCACTTCGCGCCTGGTTGACCCTGTTGCACACCCCGGGCCTGGGCCTGTCCTCGCTGCGCGAGCGGCTGGCTGCCGACGGTGACGCCGTGGCGGTGCTGGCCCACCTGCGTCGCTCGCCGGCGGGCCTGGGCGAGGCCGCCGGCGCTTGGCTCACCTGCCCCGACGAGGCGCGCCTGACCCGTGACATGACCTGGCTCGCCACGCCCGGCCATCGCCTGCTGTGCTGCACCGACGCCGACTTCCCGCCGTTGCTGGGCCACATCCCGCAGCCGCCGGTGGCGCTCTTCATCGCCGGCGACGCGTCGCTCCTGCTGCATCCGCAGGTGGCCATCGTCGGGGCGCGCGGCGCCACTGCCGGCGGTCTGGCGCACGCGCGCCGCTTCGCCATGGCGCTGGCGCAGGCCGGCTTCGTGATCACCAGCGGCATGGCCGATGGCGTCGACGGCGCCGCACACGCCGCTGCGCTGGCCGTCGATGCGCCGACCATCGCCGTGGTCGGCACCGGCCCCGATCGGGTGTATCCGCACAAACACCAGGCTCTGGCGCAGGCCATCGCCGCTCGCGGTGCGGTGGTCAGCGAGTTCCCGCCGGGCACCGCGCCGCGGGCGGACCACTTCCCGCGCCGCAACCGCCTGATCGCGGGGTTGTCGCTGGGTACGCTGGTGATCGAGGCAGGGCTGAAGTCCGGTTCGCTGATCACCGCGCGGCTGGCCGGCGAACAGGGGCGCGAGGTTTTCGCCCTGCCGGGTTCGGTGGACAACCCGCTGGCACGCGGCTGCCACCGGCTGATCCGCGAAGGCGTGCGATTGGTCGAAGAGCCGGCCGAACTCATCGAGACGTTGGTGCCGGCGGCGCGCGCGCTGGGCCTGGAGCTTGCCGCCCGGCTGGCGAAGCTTCCGGTGTCCGCGGCACCGCCCTGCGGAACACCGGCGCCCGACACGCCATCCATGCCGCCAGCGCGTCCGGAACACCACCGTCTGCGTCAGGCCATGGGCCACGATCCGGCCACGCTGGACGAGCTGGCGAGCCGTACCGGGCTGGCGCCGGCGGCGTTGTCCTCCATGTTGCTGATGCTGGAGCTGGAAGGGCAGGTGGAAAGCCTGCCGGGCAATCGTTACCACTGCGTGGCCTGACCGGCAGGCGCTGCCTGCGTCGCCCATCGGGCCGGTGAAAACCGCGCCGCATCGCGGTTTCACGCGATCCGGCTTGACAGTTCCGGCGAGCGCATGGCTCAACTAATAAAGAGTGTGCCGCCAGACCGGCGGCACGGACGTCCCCCGGAACCCCCCGCCCCATGGCCAAAAACCTCCTCATCGTCGAGTCGCCCGCCAAGGCCAAGACGATCAACAAGTACCTCGGCAACGACTTCCAGGTCCTTGCCTCTTACGGCCACGTGCGCGACCTCAAGCCCAAGGAGGGCGCGGTCGATCCCGACAACGGCTTCGCCATGAAGTACGAGGTGATCGAGCGCAATGAAAAGCACGTCGACGCGATCGCCAAGGCGGCCAGGGCGGCCGACGACATCTACCTCGCGACCGACTTGGATCGCGAGGGCGAGGCAATTTCCTGGCACATCAGCGAGATCCTCAAGGAGCGCGGCCTGACCGAAGGCAAGCGCATGCACCGGGTGGTGTTCTCCGAGATCACGCCCAAGGCGATCAAGGCGGCGGTCGCCGCGCCGCGTGACCTGTCCTACGACATGGTCGACGCCCAGCAGGCGCGCCGCGCGCTGGACTACCTGGTCGGCTTCAATCTTTCGCCGGTGCTGTGGCGAAAGGTGCAGCGCGGCCTGTCCGCCGGCCGCGTGCAGAGCCCCGCGCTGCGCATGATTGTCGAGCGCGAGGAGGAGATCGAAGCTTTCGTCGCCCGCGAGTACTGGACCGTCGAAGCGAAGCTCAAGCACGCCGATGGCGACTTCGGCGCGCGCCTGACCCGGCTCAACGGCAAGAAGTTCGAGCAGTTCGACCTCACCAACGAGGCCGACGCGATGGCCGCGCGCGTTGCGCTGAAGGACGCCGCGCATGGTCGACTGACCGTCAGCGAAGTCACCTCAAAGGAGCGCAAGCGCCGCCCGGCGCCGCCGTTCACCACCTCGACCCTGCAGCAGGAAGCGGCGCGCAAGCTCGGCTTCTCCACCAGCCGCACGATGAAGGTCGCCCAGGGCCTGTACGAGGGCGTCGGCCTCGGCAGCGAAGGCAACGTCGGCCTGATCACCTACATGCGTACCGACTCCACCGCGCTCTCCAACGAGGCGACCGACGAGCTGCGCGCGCTGATCGCCCGCGACTTCGGCCGCGGCGCCTTGCCCGACGGCGTGCAGGTCTATCGCACCAAGTCCAAGAACGCGCAGGAAGCGCACGAGGCGATCCGCCCGACCTCGGCCATGCGCACGCCGCGCCAGGTCGCCGCCTTCCTCAACGACGAGCAGCGCAAGCTGTACGAGCTGATCTGGAAGCGTACGGTCGCCTGCCAGATGATCCACGCCACCCTCAACACCGTGTCGGTGGATTTCGACCTGCCCAGCGCCGCCGGCGGTCCGGCCGCGTTCCGCGCCACCGGCACCACCGTGGTCGATCCAGGGTTCCTGGCCGTGTACGAGGAGGGCCGCGACCAGAAGAGCGCCGAGGACGACGATGAAGGACGCCGCCTGCCGCGCATGGAAAAGGGCGAGCAGGTCGCGCTTTCGGACATCCTGGCCGACCAGCACTTCACCGAGCCGCCGCCGCGCTACTCGGAGGCGAGCCTGGTCAAGGCGCTGGAGGAATACGGCATCGGCCGCCCGTCGACCTACGCCAGCATCATCCAGGTGCTGCAGAACCGCGAATACGTGTTCCTGGACAGCCGTCGCTTCAAGCCGACCGACGTCGGCCGCGCGGTGGGCAAGTTCCTCACCCAGCACTTCAACCAGTACGTCGACTACGACTTCACTGCCAAGCTCGAGGACGAACTGGACGCGGTCAGCCGCGGCGAGGAAGCCTGGGTGCCGCTGATGGAGCGCTTCTGGCAACCGTTCAAGACCCAGGTCGAGGAAAAGACCGAGTCGGTCGACCGCAGCGAGGCCACCGGCGCGCGCGAGCTGGGCATCGATCCGAAGAGCGGCAAGCCGGTGTCGGTGCGACTGGGCCGCTACGGGCCGTACGCGCAGATCGGCGACAAGGACACCGACGAGAAGCTGCAGTTCGCCAGCCTGCGTCCGGGCCAGAGCATGCACACCATCACCCTCGAGCAGGCGATGGAGCTGTTCAAGCTGCCCCGCCAGCTCGGGCAGTCCGAGGCCGGCGAGGAGGTGAGCGTCGGCATCGGCCGCTTCGGCCCGTTCGTCAAGCAGGGCAGCACCTACGCCTCGCTCAAGGCAGAGGACGATCCGTACACGATCGAGCTGCCGCGCGCGCTGCAGATCGTGCGCGAGAAACTGGAGATGCTCGCCAACCGCGTGATCACCGACTTCGGCAACGGGGTCCAGGTACTCAACGGCCGCTACGGGGCATACATCACCGACGGCGAGAAGAACGCGCGCATCCCCAAGGACACCGAGCCGAAGGACCTGACCGAGGCGCAATGCCTGGAGCTGCTGGCCGCCGCGCCGGTCAAGAAAGGCCGCTTCGCGCGCAAGGGCGCCAGCAAGCAGGCGGCCGCCAAGAAGGCGCCGGCGGCGAAGAAGGCCGCACCCAAGAAGGCAGCGGCCAAGAAGGCGCCGGCGAAGAAGGCCACGGCCAAGAAGACCGCCGCCAAGAAAACCGCGAAGAAGACGGCCGCCAAGAAGGCGAGCGCGAAAAAGACCGCCGGCGCCTGACGGATGACCGCACGCTTCAGCTTGACCGAATGCGCGGCCGCCGCCGCGCTGATGCGCCGCGGCGGCGTGCTGGCCTATCCGACCGAAGCGGTCTACGGCCTGGGTTGCGATCCGCGCGACCAGGCCGCCTTCGAACGCCTGTTCGCACTCAAGCAGCGTCCACCCACCCAGGGCGTGCTGCTGATCGCCGCCGACTTCGCCCAGGTCGAGCGCTACATCGATCTGGCCCGCGTGCCGGCCGAGGTGCTGGCGCAGGTCAAGGCGAGCTGGCCGGGTCCGAACACCTGGATCTTTCCGCGCACCACGGAAGTACCGGATTGGGTCGCTGGCGCGCATGCGGGCATCGCGTTGCGCGTCACTGCCCACGCACCGGCTGCCGCGCTGTGCCGTACCTGGGGTGGCGCGCTGGTGTCGACCAGCGCCAATCCGCACGGTTCACCACCGGCGCGCAGCGCACAGCAGGCGCTGGATTACTTCGGCGACACCCTGGATGGCGTGCTCGATGCCCCACTCGGCGGTCAGGAACGCCCGACGGTGATCCGCGATGCCCTCACCGGCGCTATCATCCGCGCCTGAGCGTCCAGGGGGCGCCGCGGGCCCGTTGGACGGCCCAAGGCGGGACAGCGGCACACGCGCGCTTCACGCCGGCTTGCAACGGCCGGTCGCCATGCTGTGTGCGTCTGGCGCATGGCGAACTGGGAGATAGCGGCTTGGCCATCGTTTACGACACGTTCCAGCGCGAGGCGCCGCAGCGCCTGGCGCTGCTGCACGCGGACACGCCCGAGCGCGTGCTGGCCTGGCGCGACGGCGCGCCGGTCAGCGCCGCCCAGTTCCTGGCCCACGTGCGCCAGGTGGCGGCCTCGCTGCCCAGTGCCGGTGCCGCGGTGAACCTGTGCGAGGACCGCTACGCCTTCCTGGTCGCGTTCTGCGCCATCGTGTTGCGCGGCCAGACCAACCTGCTGCCTTCCTCGCGCGCGCCGCAGGCGGTCGACGAGGTGATGGCCGCGCATCCGGGTTGCTATGCGCTGGGCGAGCAGGCGCTCGATCCGGCGCCGACCGGCTACCACCGCATGCCGGCGTTGTCTGCCATGGCGACGCTGGAGGAGGCGGTCGAGAGCTGGCCGCAGATCCCGGCGGACCAGGTCGTGGCGATCGGCTACACCTCCGGTTCCACCGGCGTGCCCAGCGCCAACCTCAAGACCTGGCGAAGCTTCCACGCGAGCAATGCGGGCAACCTCTCGATGCTGCGCGCGGCTGTCGGCGAGGGCTTCACCGCGGTCGCCACGGTGCCTCCCCAGCACATGTACGGCATGGAGATGAGCGTGCTGCTGCCGCTGCTGGGCGGCGTCGGCGTGCACGCGGGGCGGCCATTCTTTCCGGCCGACGTGGCCTCGACGCTGGCGGACGTGCCGGAGCCGCGAGTGCTGGTCACCACCCCGGTGCACCTGCGCGCGCTGGTCGAATCGGGTATTGCGTTGCCCCCGCTGGCGGCGATGGTATCGGCCACCGCGCCCATGCCCATCGAACTGGCGCAGGCGGCCGAAGCGCGCTTCGATGCGCCGCTGCTGGAAGTGTTCGGCTCCACCGAAACCTGCGTGTTCGCCAGCCGCCGCACCACGCGTGAGGAAGACTGGGCGCTGTATCCGGACGTTCAGCTGCACCCGCAGCCGGACGGCACCCAGGTCGATGCGCCGCAACTGGACGTGCCGCGGCTGCTGGCCGACATCGTCAGCCTGTCCGCCGACGGCCGTGCCTTCCGCTTGCGCGGGCGCCAGGCCGACATGCTGGAGATCGCCGGCAAGCGCGCCTCGCTCGGCGACCTTACCCGTCGCCTGCTCGCCATTGCCGGCGTGGAGGACGGTGTGGTGTTCCAGCTCGACGGCGGCGACGCGCTCGGCGTACACCGCATTGCCGCGCTGGCGGTGGCGCCGGGGCTGGACGAGCACACGATCCTCGACACGCTGCGCCGGGCGATCGATCCGGTGTTCCTGCCGCGCCCGCTGTTGAAAGTCGCCGCGCTGCCGCGCAACGAGACGGGCAAATTGCCGCGCGCCGCGCTGCTCGAACTGCTCGCCCGCCACCACACGCACCCGTAGGGCGGCGTAGGGTGGGTTCAGCCCACCGCTTCGGTGTGGGACGGTGAGCCGACGCCCATCCTGCGTTCCAAAGCAACGTGCCGGCACCGCTACAATGCGCGCCTGCGCCGAGGGGCGCATCCTTTGGTTCCGGAGAGCGCATGAAGGTTCTGGTGATCGGCAGCGGCGGGCGCGAGCACGCGCTGGCGTGGAAGCTCAAGCAATCGCCGCGGGTCAGCGAGGTGATCGTCGCTCCCGGCAACGCGGGCACCGCGCGCGAGCGTGGCGTGCGCAACGCGGACGTGGCGATCAACGATCTCGACGGCTTGCTCAAGCTCGCCAAGGCCGAGAAGGCCGAACTTACCGTCGTGGGTCCCGAAGTGCCGCTGGTCGCCGGCGTGGTTGACCGCTTTCGCGCAGCCGGGTTGCGCATCTTCGGGCCGCGCGCGATCGCCGCGCAGCTGGAAGGCTCCAAGGCGTTCGCCAAGGATTTCCTGCTCCGCCACAACATCCCGACCGCGCGCTACGCGGTGTTCAACGAGCTCAACAGCGCGCTCGCCTACGTGCGCGAGCATGGCGCGCCGATCGTGATCAAGGCCGACGGCCTGGCCGCGGGCAAGGGTGTGGTCGTGGCGCTGACCTTGGCCGATGCCGAGCAGGCACTGCACGACATGTTGGGTGGCCACATGTTCGGCAATGCGTCGGCGCGCGTGGTGATCGAAGAGTTCCTCGACGGCGAGGAAGCCAGCTACATCGTCATGAGCGACGGCAGCCACGCGCTGCCGATGGCTTCGAGCCAGGACCACAAGCGTCGGGACGAGGGCGATCTGGGACCCAACACCGGCGGCATGGGCGCCTACTCGCCGGCGCCGGTGGTCACGCCTGCGGTCGAGCAACGCATCCTCAAGGAAGTCATCGAGCCGACCCTGCGCGGCATGGCGGCCGAGGGCGCGCCGTTCATCGGCTTCCTCTACGCCGGTTTGATGATCGACAAGGCCGGCAGGCCGAAGGTCATCGAGTTCAACGTGCGCTTCGGCGATCCGGAAACGCAGCCGATCATGCTGCGCCTGAAGTCCGATCTGGTCGAACTGATCGAAGCCGCGCTGGACGGCGAACTGCACCACACCCGCGCGCAGTGGGACAGCCGCCCCTCCATCGGCGTGGTGGTGGCCGCCGAGGGCTATCCCGGTCGCGTGCGCAGCGGCGATCCGATCGGAGGCCTCGATGCCGCGTTCGATCCGACGGTGAAGGTGTTCCACGCCGGTACGAAGCTCGACGAGCTCGGTCGCGCAGCGACTGCCGGCGGACGCGTGCTGACCGTCTGCGCGTTGGGTGGCGACCTGGCCGCCGCGCGAGAACACGCTTACGAGGCGGTTTCAAAAATCCATTTCAACGGTGCCTTCTGTCGCCGCGACATCGCGCACCGGGCGTTGCGGCGTGCCGACTGAACGGCCGCCGAGCGCCACACCGCGCAAGGCGCACGTGTGGCCCCCGCTCGCCGCCCACCTTACGGATCAGCTGGCCGTGGCCAGGCAGGCGTCGTGACGGCAAAGGGGAATGTTCGGCTAATGCTCGACGCTCGGCGATCGGCCCTGCGCATCGGCATCGCGCTGTTGGGTGCCTCCGTGCTCCTCATGTGGCTGCCGGCGTTGCGCACGCCCTTCTGGGGAGACGATTACCTCTACATCTACGGGGCTCATGCGACGAACGCCTCGTCGGCTCCCTGGTGGTCGGATTTCGTGCCAACGGTGCCGCCCCGGTTCTGGCGGCCGCTATCGCAGGAAGGTTACTGGCGCCTGATCGACGGGGCGCTGCACGACAGCCCGTTGGCCACCCACATGGTGAGCCTGGCTCTGCATCTGCTGGCAAGCGCGAGTGTCTTCCTGTTCGCGCTTGCCATCGGCCGTGCCTGCAAATGGAACGCGCCACGGCTGACGGCGGCTCTGGCGGGCGTGATCTACGCCGGGTTGGGCATGCACATGCTCCCGGTGCATTGGGCGGCGGCAGTCAACAACTCGCTCCTGACGTTGTTCACCGCGCTCTGCCTGGCCGCCTGGGTCGAGGCAGCCAGCGCGGAAGGCCTGCGCCGTGTCCTGTGGCTGGCCAGCATGCCGCTGTCGCTGGCGCTGGCGTTGTTGAGCAAGGAATCGGCCGCGCTCACGGTGGTCCTGATGGTGGTCGTGCGACTGTTCACCGGGCAGTTGCGCGTGCGCGCCGGCGAGGTCGTTGCGCTCCTCGCTTGCGCAGGCGTCACGGGGATCTGGCTGGTGCTGCGCGCGCACTTCACGACGCAGGCGGATCCGGCCTATGCACTGACGTTGGGAAGCAACGTGGTTCGCAACATGGTTGCGTTCGCCGGCTGGATGGCCGGCGTCCCGCGCGAGGCCGTGCGCATGGCCGTCGCCGGCGACCGCTGGCGAGCCCTCGCCTGGATGGTGCTGACGGCGCTGCCCCTGCTGGCTGCATCGGCGATCGCCTGCTGGCAGGGTCGTTCGTTGCTGCGTGCGCGCCAGTGGCTTGCCATCGTCCTGTTTGCCGGTATCGCCTACGGTCCTTACTTCCTGCTCGCCTGGAACAGCTATCCGTATTACGCGGCGATTGCCGCGATCCTGCCCGCGATCGTGCTGGCTCACTGTTCGGCGGCCAGCCCGCGGGTGACGATCATTCTTGCGTTGCTGGCGCTCTCCTCGTGGTCGGCGGTCGAAGGGACGCGCCAACTGGATCACCCGGGCCTGATCGGACGTGCCCGCTGGGGCGAACGCCTGCTGGAGGACCTGGCGCGCCGGAACGTCGAGCCGCCGTTGTGGGTTGCCGTCCGCGATGACCACCGCTTTTACGCGGTCGGGCAGTATGGCCTGGCGTGGCGCCTGCAGCTTCCGGTGGACAGCATCCACCTGGCCAGGCAATGCCCAGCCACGGCTCGCCAGTGTCTGCGGATCGACGAGGATGGCACCTGGCACCTGGAGGCTTCCGCTAGTCCGCCCGCTCCGGGTGGCAAGGGGCGCTAGATCGCCGCCTTGTCCGTGGATGGCCGTCCGACTGCCGGCGCGGTGCCGGGACGCATCGCCATGTAGAGCATCAGCAGCATGCCCAGCAGCACGCCGACCGAACCGATGCCCAGTAGCGGTGCGAGCGTCTCCTCGTCGGCCTTGCCGCCGTAAAGCAGGAACAGGCCGGTCAGCAACAGGATGGCCGCCAGCTGGTGCATGACGAACTGGGTCAGGGTCAGCGCACGACGCGGCGTGCCCAGCCACAGCCGGTGGATGATCCCGTACACCAGCGACAGCACGAAGCCAACCAGCAGCACGTGGGCGTGTGTCACCAGTTGTCTGTGGTCGTGCGAGGCGGCCATGTAGATGCCCAGCCCCATGCCGATGGCGGCATAGCACAATGCCCAGACCAGACACCTCCGGCTCATGTCCATCGCTTTCCCCCACTCGACGCAGGCGCCAGGTCGGCGGGCGCCGTGTGCGCCGCGGAAGGCATCGCTGGCACGGGATACGCCAGGCCACCCTCCCCGGTGACCTGCTTGGCGTCGAGCCCCAGCGGCTCGGTGCTCGGATTTCGACGCGAATCGCCCCGGTGGCCCCTCCGCGCGCCGAAGGTATTCCCATCGATGACTTCGCGCAACGAGGCGGCGGGCTTTCACGCTAGGCTAGCGCCAGCTCCCAGCCCAGGACCCGCATGAGCCAATTCGCCTTGCTCGGCCAGCGCCGTTTCGCCCCGTTCTTCTGGACCCAGGCGCTGGGCGCGTTCAACGACAACGCCTTCCGCAACGCACTGGTGATGCTGGTGGCGTTCCAGATGGGGCTGGACGACAAAAGCGTGTCGCTCTACACCAATCTGGCGCCGGCGCTGTTCATCCTGCCCTTCTTCCTGTTCTCGGCCACCGCCGGGCAGCTGGCGGAGAAGTACGAGAAGACGCGCATCATCCGTGCAGTGAAGTTGTTCGAGATCGGCGCGATGGCGCTGGCGGCGATCGGCTTCCACACGCACGACACCACGCTGCTGCTGGTGGTGCTGTTCCTGATGGGGTTGCACTCGACCACCTTCGGGCCGATCAAGTACGCGATCCTGCCGCAGGCGCTCAAGCCTGGCGAGCTGGTCGGCGGCAACGGGTTGGTCGAAATGGGCACGCAGCTGGCGATGCTGGTGGGCATGATCGCCGGCAATTCGCTGATGCTGGTCGCCGGTATCGGTCCGTGGCTGGCCTCGGCCGCGACGATCGCCGTGGCGGTGGCCGGCTACCTGGCCAGCCGGCGGATACCGCCGGCGCCAGCGACCGCGCCGGAACTGAAATTCAACTGGAATCCGTTGAGCGAAACCGCGCGCGTGCTTGGCATCGTGCGCCGCGATCGGGCCGTGTTCAACGCGGTGCTGGGCATCTCCTGGTTCTGGTTCTTCGGCACCGTGCTGATCGCGCAATTGCCCAACTACACGCGCGAGACGCTCGGCGGAGACGGCTCGGTCAATACGCTGGTGCTGACCCTGTTCTCGATCGGCACGGGCGTGGGCGCACTGCTGTGCGAGCGGATGTCCGGCAGGCGCGTGGAGATCGGCCTGGTGCCGCTGGGCGCGTTCGGCCTGACCGTGTTCGGCGTGGACCTCTACTTCGCACGCCACGGCGCGGCGCTGGCGCAGGGGCTGGACTGGCTGGCCTTCCTGCGGGCCGCCGGCAGCTGGCGCGTGGCGCTGGATCTGACGCTGATCGGCGTGTTCGCCGGCTTCTACGTGGTGCCGCTGTTCGCTTTCGTGCAGGCACGCGCGCCGCGCGAGCAGCTCTCGCGCGTGATCGCCGGCAACAACATTGTCAACGCGCTGCTGATCGTCCTGGCGGCGGGTTTCGGGCTGGGTCTAGGCGCGCTGGGGTTCGATGCGGTGGAGACGTTCCTCGCCGCGGCGCTGCTCAATGTGGCGGTGGCGGCGTACATCTTCACGCTAGTGCCCGAATTTCCGATGCGCTTCATCACCTGGGTACTGGTGAACACGCTCTATCGCGTGCGCGTCGAAGGTATGCGCCACGTGCCGGAGGAAGGGCCGGCATTGCTGGTGTGCAACCACGTCAGTTTCATGGACCCGCTGTTGCTGATGGCGAACCTGCGCCGACCAGCGCGCTTCGTCATGTACTACCGGATCTTCAACATTCCGCTGCTGCGGTTCGTCTTCCGCACGGCCAGGGCGATACCGATCGCCGGCCAGAAGGAGGATCCAGCGGTGCTGGCGGCGGCCTACGAGGCGATCGACCAGGCGCTCGCCGCGGGCGAAGTGGTCTGCATCTTCCCCGAGGGCGGGCTTACGCGCGACGGTGAAATCGGACCTTTCCGGCCCGGTGTGTTGCGCATCCTCGAACGGCGGCAGGTGCCGGTGGTGCCGATGGCGCTGCGCGGTTTGTGGGGCAGCGTATGGAGCCGGCGCGACACGCGCCTGGGGCGCGCACGCCTGCCGCGGCGTTTCCGCGCGCGGGTGGAACTGGTGGTCGATGCGCCGGTGATGCCGGAACGGCTGCGGCTGGACGCGCTCGAAGCGCGCGTGCGCGAACTGCGCGGCACGCTGGCCTGAGACCTCCGTACGTGTGCAGGGCCCGCTTGCGGGCGACGCTCTTGTTCCAGTGACGCAAGTGCACCGCCCGCAAGCGGGCTCCTGCAGCGTCAGGTGAGCCAGCCGCCCAGCACGATCAGGGCGACCACGCTCAACCAGGCCAGCAGCGCGCGCAGGAAGGCGCCGCGCATGCGCACCAGTTCCAGCAGCGGATCGGAACGCTCTTGGGCATAACCATCGCCTGCCTCGATTTCCACCTCGATGTCGGCACAGGCCGCGGCAGCCAGGAAATCGGGCCCATCGGTGTACCAACTGGTCGGTGCCGCGTGCAGGCGCCAACGATGCCAGGCGGTCATCACCGCGTCCCAGTGACCGACCAGCGCCAGGGTGAACACAAGCAGCTGCGCGGGCAGCCAGTCCAGCGCGTTGGCGACATAGCGCGCGTGGCGGCGGCTGGCGGCATCGAGCGCCAGCGTGTCATCGCGACCCAGCGTCTGCGCCAGCCGGTAAAGCAAGGCGCCGGCGGGCCCCAGTACGAAGAACCAGAACAGCACCCCGAAGCGCCGCCGCAGCGCGGCAAGCGCCACCGCCTCGCCCAGCGCGTGGGCATTCCAGGCGACCTGCGCACCCGGCTCGGCCAGGCGCTGCGCGGCGGCCTGGCGGGCAACCGGATCGGGCGCGTGCAGGACCGACTCCAGATCCGCCTCGAAGGCGTGCGGTCCGAGCCCATAAAGCAGCACTACCACGGCGAAAGCCAACTGCAGGAAGACGCCCAGCGGCACGTGGCCGAGCAGTTCGGCCAGCAGCAGGCAGAGCACCGCCGGCACCACCAGCGTCAGCAGCACACGCCCCCGTCCGGCCGTGTCGTCCAGCTGCCTGACCCAACCGCGAAACACGCCATCGCCGCGCCACTGCGCAAGCTGCGGCAGCAAATGCAGGAGGCCGAGGGCGAGGAGGGCGGCAAGCAGGCTGAGGGCCATCAGAAGGTTTCCTTGATACGCCCGACCATTCTAGGGCAAGCGTTGCGCTCGCCCTGGAGAAGCGTGCCCGGGCGCGAGCGCGGTGCGCGGCGCGGCCACCCGGTCGCGCACAGGTGCGCTCCTACAGGTGGTCGGCGGTGAGCTCGTCGAGCTCCAGCCCGGCGCGTTCGCGCAACCAGTGCGCCAACAGCTGGTAGGACACCGACAACCGCGTCGGCGTAGCGAAGCTGCCGTCGGCCAGGCCGGCCACGATCTGCGCGGGCGTAAACCAGCGTGCCTCTTCCAGTTCGCCGTCACGCAGGTCTATCGACGGATCCAGCGCCTGCGCGAGGAAGCCAACCATCAGCGACGCCGGCAACGGCCAAGGCTGTGAGGAGTGGTAGTGCACCTCGCCCACGCGCACGCCGGACTCCTCGGACACTTCGCGGCGCACGGCGTCTTCCAGCGACTCGCCCGGCTCGACGAAGCCGGCCAGCGCCGACCAGCGCCCCTTCGGCCAGCTCGCCTGGCGCCCGAGCAGACAGGCGCCCTCGTATTCGACGATGGCGATGATCGCCGCGTCGGTACGCGGAAAATGAAGCCGCCCACACGACGGGCTGGTGCACCGCATGCGATGGCCCGCGGCGACACGCTCCAGCGGCGCGCCGCAGCCGCTGCAGAAGCGCGTCTCGCGCTGCCAGTGCGCCAGCCCCTTGGCGTAGGCGAACAACCCCGCCTCGGCAGCGGACAATCGCAGGCCGGCTTCGCGCAAGCCGATGCGGCGGGCGGCGAGACGGTCCTGAAGGGCTTCGGCCAGCGGCGCTTCGTCCAGCGCGAGCAGGAAATGCGGACAGCCTTCGGCGATGCCCAGCAGGCTGGCAGGCACATCGGCGAACAGCTCGCGGCGCTCGGCTTCGCCCAGCCAGCGCAGGTGCTCGGCTTCGCGCAGGAGGTAACTCTCACCCGAGGGGTCCAGCACCAGATAGCGTGCCTGCGCGCAGCTGCATTGTTCGGCGAGCCACGCTTCCTGGTCGCGGCGCTCGGCCATGCGATCGAGCACCAGGCTCAGCCCGGCGAAGATGTTGGTGACGGGCGCGGCCATCGACTTCAGGTGGAGAACGAGGAGCCGCAGCCGCAGGTGGTCTTGGCGTTCGGATTGCGGATCACGAACTGCGCGCCGGAAAGGCTCTCGGCGTAATCGATCTCGGCGCCGGTGAGGTACTGCAGCGAGAGCGGGTCGACCAGCAGGGTCACGCCTTCGCGATCGAGCGCGAAGTCGTCCTCAGCCTGCGCTTCGTCGAAAGTGAAGCCGTACTGGAAGCCCGAGCAGCCGCCACCGGAGATGTACACGCGCAGCTTCAGCGCGGGGTTGCCCTCCTCGACGATCAGCTCGTGCACCTTGCGCGCGGCGGCCTCGGTGAACACCAGCGGTGCGTTGGCCTGGCGGTAGTCGGGAATCGAGACGAGGGTTTCCATGGGGCGAATGTGCGGTTGCGGAGGCGCGAACTCAAGGATAACGCCTGCCGGGTGGCAGGCGCTCGCGACGCGGCGCTCCCGGTATCAGGCCGGCACGGCGTCGTCCAGCTCCGCGTCCGGCTGCGCCGGCGAGGGCAGCTCGCGGGCGCTCGGCTCCACGCGATGGCTCATGCGGCCGTTTACCTGCGCGCCGCCGGCCATTTCCAGCGTGCGGTAGTGCACGTCGCCGGTGATGCGTGCCAGCGGGGCCAGCTCCAGCCGCTCGCCGGCGTGGATGTCGCCTTGCACGGAGCCGTTGACGATCACGTGCGGCACGTGGATGTCGCCTTGCACCTGGCCGTACTCGCTTACCGTGAACACGGCGTCCTCGCCGTCGGCCAGCACGGTCCCTTCGATGCGACCGTCCAGGTGGAGCGCGCCGCTGAAGCGCAGGTCGCCACGGATCACCGTACCGCGGGCGATCAGGCTGGTGTCGCTGCTGCCGTCGGTTCGGTCGGTGCGGCGTCGGTTGAACATGGTCAGTTTCCCCCTTCGATCGTGGTGAGGTTGCCCGACAGCGCATCGTTCCACGCCACGGCGCGGTCGACGGCGTCGCCGTCCTCGGGTTTGACGTGAATACGCAGTCGCGTAGGCTTGAAGTCCGCCGGCAACATGAACGTGGCATGCAGCTGCTGGAAATAGCGGAAGCGGAAGGACAGGCCGTCCTGTTGCGCGGCGTCGCCCAGTTGCGACCAGCCCAGCGCTACCACCTTGTCGCCACGCACGCCTTCGACGCTGAGTGTCACCGCGCCGCTGACGTCGCTGCCGCGCTTGGCGTTCTGGGTAAGGCTGAGCGCGAGGTTCCAGGCGTGCGACCCATTGACCGGGCGCAACTGCACTTCCTGCACCTTGAGGCCTTCGCGCTGCGCGTTGCCGCCGACCAGGCGAGAATAAAAGCCCAGATCCGCCCGCAGGCCATTAATTTCCTCGTCGCGCTCGGTCAGCGTGCCGCGCAGCGATTTGGTTGCGATGTCCGTGACCTGCTGCGCGCGCTTGAGATTGGCAAGCTGCTGCTTGAGCTGCTCGTTTTCGGCGGACAGCTTCCTGGCCTCGCGATGGTCGACCGCGGCGGGCGTGGTGCGCCAGGCCAGCGTGCCAACCACGGCGCCGGTCAGCAGCACGCTGGTCAGCCAGGCCACGCCCAGCCACAGCCGGCGGCGGCGCAGGCTCGCCTCATCGTGCGGGCGCACGACGAAGCGCGGAGGCGGGCGTGAAGCCATGGAAAAATCCGGAACTACTGGGGTGACCGGTATAGCCGCTGCGTGACGAAAGCGTCAAGGAACGGCCGCACGCTTTCCGATTCGCCACCGGATGCCTTCAAGGCGCCCGCTTGCGGGCGGCCTTTGGGCGATCGGAGCGTCTGGGTCCACGCGTCCTGAGCCAGCCGATGGCAGGCTTCGCGTTCTCGTCGTCCGGGCTGGGGCCTTGTTGCCGATCCGAGACTCCCTTAAGGCATCGCCGCGCAAGCGGGCTCCTGCAAGGGGCAAACGGTCAACTGCCCATCTTGCTCTGCAGGTAGCGCTCGGCGCCGATGTCCTTGACCAGGTTGAGCTGGGTCTCGAGCCAGTCGATGTGCTCTTCCTCGTCGTGAAGGATGTTCTTGAACAGGTCGCGGCTGACGTAGTCGGCGATGCCCTCGCTGTGCGCGATCGCGGCACGTAGATCGATCGCCGCGGCCAGCTCCAGGTCCAGGTCGCCCTGGATGCATTCGAGCACGTTCTCGCCGATGCGCAGCTTGCCCAGGTGCTGGAGGTTCGGCAGGCCGTCGAGAAACAGGATGCGTTCGATCAGATGATCGGCATGCTTCATTTCCTCGATCGATTCCTTGTACTCGTGCTCGGCCAGCTCGCCGTAGCCCCAGTCCTTGAACATGCGGTAATGCAGGAAGTACTGGTTGATCGCGGTCAGTTCGTTGTAAAGCACCTTGTTGAGGTACTCGATGACCTTGGCGTCGCCTTTCATGGGGGAAGTCTCCGGTGCAGGGTCGACCGGTGACTATACGGGCTCGGGCGCCCGCGGGTGGGAACGCGAATGGTTGCGGTTTGGCGTCCGCCCGCGGCGGGTCAGGCGGTGATCAGCGGCAGCGGGAAAGTCACCTGCGCCAGCGCGGCGTCCAGCGTGGCGCGCGCTTCGGGTTCGCAGCAGCCGCAGCAGTCCGAACAGCCGGTGCGCGCCTGCAGTTCGGCGAAGGTGCGCACGCCATCGGCGACGGCGCGGCGGATGTCGCCGTCGGTCACGGCGTTGCAGAGGCAGATGTACATGGCCGCGCATTCCAGCGCGAATGCGAATGATTGTCAACTAGGTTTCGCGGCGTCGTTCAGGCGACCGCGCGGTTGCCCGGCGGGGAGCCCTCCGCGTGGCGTGGCAGGGCGCCAAGCTCGACGCTCAGCATTGCCTCCACCAGCGGCGCGAAGTGGCGCAGCGCCCGCTCGTAGACCTGCCGCTTGAAGCTGACCACATGCACGGCGGGGTACCAGAAATCGACCCAACGCCAGATATCGAACTCCGGCTTGTCACAGGCGTCCAGCTTGAGCGCATCCTCGCCGCCGACCAGGCGCAGCAGGAACCACACCTGCTTCTGGCCGATGCAGGTCGGGCGCTGATGGTGGCGCACGTAGCGGTTGGGCAGGCGATAGCGCAACCAGCCGCGGGTGCTGGCGACCACTTCGACATGTTCGGGCAGCAGGCCGGTTTCCTCGGCCAGCTCGCGATACATGGCCTCAAGCGGTGTCTCGTCGCTGCGCATCCCGCCCTGCGGGAACTGCCAGCCGTCGTGGCTGACGCGGCGCGCCCAGAACAGGCGGCCCTCTGCGTTCAGCAACACGATGCCTACGTTAGGGCGATAACCATCCGCATCGATCATGACGCCTCCTCGGGCCCGCGTGCCGCGTATCGAGCGGCCACGAGCTTCGATCCAACCATAGCGCGCGTGGCGATGGAAAGCGAAGAGGCTTGAACCGGCCGGGTGCGCCAATTACACTGCCGGGCTCCGTTGGCGTCCGCGCCAGCGACGCCCCATGGCTATGTAGCTCAGCCGGTTAGAGCACAGCACTCATAATGCTGGGGTCGGTGGTTCGAGTCCACCCATAGCCACCACGCGCCCGCGGCGCCGTGCCTGCCTCCCCAGTCTTCTTTCGTCGTCCGGCCCTGGCCCTGGGGCGACGTACAATCGCTCGCCATGCATATCCATAAAGTCTTCCAGATCGAGGCGGCGCACCGGCTGCCCAACGTGCCCGCCGGGCATAAGTGCGCGCGGTTGCACGGGCACTCGTTCCGCATCGAGATCCACGTCGAAGGTGAGCCTGACCCGGCCATGGGTTGGGTCATGGACTTTGCCGACGTCAAGACCGCCTTCGCTCCGCTGTTCGAGCAACTGGACCACCACTATCTCAACGAGATCGAGGGGCTGGAGAATCCGACCAGCGAGATGCTGGCGCGCTGGATCTTCCGCCGCCTGGAAACGCGGCTTCCAACGCTGGATCGGGTGGTGGTGCACGAAACCTGCACGTCGGGCGCGAGCTGCAGTCGTGAGAGCTTCTGACGCGGTGCAATAGGGCCGCGGTCGCCGGCAGATAGCAACGGCAACGTTTTAATGTTGCATTGCACAAAATCGTTTGCTAGGCTTGTTCCACTTCCCAAGACTCCCGCGAGGGACAAGCCATGACCACGTCGTTCGATTTCCAGGCGTTTGACTATGCCCGTCAGTTCGCCGACAACGCCTTCAAGGCGCAGTCGCTGTTTCTGAAGGGCCTCGAGCAGGCCGCCGGCCTGCAGTTGGGTGCGCTGGAGCAGCAGGCTCGCTCCGCCGCCGACTTCCTGCTTGCTGCTGGCGAGGCCCGCGATCCGGAGGCCATGCGCGGCCTGTGGGACAAGGGTGTGGCACTGGGCCGTGTGCAGGCCGAGCAGGCCGTGACGCTGAGTCAGGGCCTGGTGGCTGTCGGTCGCCAGACCGCCGAGTCGCTCGGCGCACTCGTGCAGCCGCTCGCGGCCGCCAACGATGCGGTCGCTACGGGCGCTACCGGAGGCCGCAAGTCGGCCGCCCGCTAAGGCTTCTGCCCGCGTCCCCGTCCTCCCCGCCGGAGGCGCATTCCCAGGGTCGGACTGTTGTCCGGCCCTTTTTTTGCGTCGCACGCAGGAAGTTGCGAGTCGTTCAAAGTGAACGCCAGCGCCCGCACGACAAGATGTCGCAGCCCTGCGGCTTGTCCCTGCAAATAGGCGGCTGATATACTTTTGCGGATTGGATCGTGGCCCGTAGCTGCAAGGGTGACGCCTGGTGCGAAGCCGCGCGGGAACACACGTGCTCAATAGTCTTGCCTCCGGACGCCGCCTGGCCCTGCGCATCGTGATGTGGCAGGTCGCTGTGGCAGCGCTGGTCGGTCTCGTTTTCCTGATGCAGGGGCGCCGCGAAGCCTTGGCGGCCCTTGCAGGCGCCCTCGTGATGGCGCTGGGCAACGCGCTGCTTGGCGCGCGGGCCTTCGCCGGGATGCACGGGGCGGGCATGGCGCTGGGGCGTCTGCTGGTGGGCATGATCCTCAAGTGGATCGCGGTCATCGGTGGGATGGGCGTGATCCTCATCAAACTGAAACTGCCGCCGCTGGCCGCCATTACGGGGCTGGCGGCTGCTTACGCGGTTCATCTGCTGGCGTTTCGATTCAAGGGTTGACACATGGCAAGCGAGCCGCAGGGCGGTCTTACCGAATACATCTCGCATCACCTGAAGCACCTGACTCCGCACAGCAATCCGGAGGGGTTCTGGGCGGTGCACATCGATTCGATCACCGTGTCGCTGGTGCTCGGCGTGCTGTTCTGCCTGTGGTTCTGGATGAAGGCGCGCAAAGCCACCGCCGGTGTGCCGGGCAGGGGGCAGGCGTTCGTCGAGATCGTGCTCGAGTTCGTCGACGGCCAGGTCAAGGACGTCTTCCACGGTGATCGCCGCGTGCTTGGCCCGTTGGCGTTGACCGTGTTCGTCTGGGTCTTCCTGATGAACGCGATGGACCTGCTGCCGGTCGACCTGCTGCCCTGGATCACCGAGAAGTTCGGCATCGGCCACTTCCGCGCCGTGCCCACGGCAGACACCAGCATGACCTTCGCGATGTCGCTGACGGTGCTGGTGCTGATCATCTTCTACAGCTTCAAGGCCAAGGGCTTCAGCGGCTACATGAACGAGATGTTCACCGCGCCGTTCGGCAAGCATCCGTTGCTGTGGCTGCCCAACTTCGCGCTGAACCTGGTCGAGCTGCTCTCCAAGCCGGTGAGCCTGGCGATGCGACTGTTCGGCAACATGTACGCCGGCGAGCTCGTGTTCATGCTGATTGCCGGTCTGTTCAGCGCCGGCAGCTGGTTGCTCTACGGCATGGGCATCGTCGGCTACACCGTGTGGGGCATCTTCCACATCCTGATCATTTCGATCCAGGCCTTCATCTTCATGGTGCTGACCATCGTCTACATCTCGATGGCTCACGAGCACCACTGATCTGCTGTCCGTCCTTTCGAACAACGTCCAACCGAAACACATAAGCTTTTCTTTCTGAGGAGATCGTCGTGGAAGCTATCGTTCAAATCGCGCAAGTCCAGGGTTTCACCGCCATCGCGCTGGGCCTGATCATCGGCCTGGGCGCCCTTGGCGCCTGTATCGGTATCGGCGTCATGGGTTCGAAGTTCCTGGAAGCCGCTGCCCGCCAGCCGGAGCTGGTGCCGCTGCTGCAGGGCCGCATGTTCCTGCTCGCCGGCCTGATCGACGCGGCGTTCCTGATCGGCGTGGCGCTGGCGATGTACTTCGCGGTGGCCAACCCGCTGCTGGCCAGCCTGACGGCCGCCGGCTAAGTCGCCTCGACGGCGCTTCGGCGCCGTTCCCCTACGGGCGTCGCCGCGGCGCCCGTAGCCGTACCACCCGCATTTACAGGTAATGCAGCGATGCTTCCCAACGCGACCTTGATCGGCGAAATGATCGCTTTCGCCATCTTGATCTGGTTCTGCGTCCAGTTCATCTGGCCGCACATCAACAAGGCCATCGAAGAGCGCCAGCTCAAGATCGCCGAAGGCCTCGATGCCGCCGAGCGCGCCCGCGCCGAGCTGCGCGATGCCGACAGCAAGGTGGCCGCCGAGATCAAGGTGGCGCGCCAGCAGGCCGCCGAGATCATCGATCGCGCCCAGCAGCAGGCCAACCAGATCCTGGACAAGGCCCGCGCCGACGCCATCGGCGAGATCAACCGCCTGAAAGCCAGCGCGCAGGACGACATCGCCTCGATGGCCCAGCGTGCCCGCGAGGAGCTGCGCGAGAAGGTCGGCGCGCTTGCCGTGCAGGGTGCCGCCAAGATCGTGCAGCGCGAGATCGACCCGGCCGCGCACAAGGCGTTGCTCGACCAGCTCGCCACCGAGATCTGACCATGGCCCAGGCAATCACCCTCGCCCGTCCGTACGCGCGCGCCGCTTTCGAGCTGGCGCACGAGGCCGGCACGCTTGGCGAATGGTCGCAGGCGTTTTCCTTCGCCGCCGCGGTGGCGAAGGATCCGCGCGTTTCCGCGCTGGTCGGCGACCCGCGCGTGAAGCCGGCGCAGCTGGTGGCACTGCATCTGCCGCAGGGCATGGGTACGGACACCGCGTTCGCCCAGTTCCTGCAGACGCTGGCCGAACAGCGCCGCCTGGCGCTGCTGCCGGAAGTGGCTGACCTGTACGAGGAACACAAGCGTGAGGCGGGCTCGCAGCTGAAGGTCAAGGTGACCAGCGCGATGGCGCTGGACGCCGCCCAGACCGAACAGCTGAAGGCCTCGCTCAAGCGCCGCTTCAAGCGCGAGATCGAACTGGAGAGCCATGTCGACCCGGCGCTGCTCGGCGGCGTGGTGATCGACACCGGCAACGAGGTGATCGACGGCTCCGCCCGCGGCCGCCTGCAGCGCCTGGCCTCCGCGCTGGCAAGTTGATTCAAGCGCGGCCTGCGGGCCGCGGGACAGTGCCGGCGATCCGGCGCTGACAAAACATCGAAGAGCACGCCGGCCATGGGGTCGGACGCTTGAAAAAGCATTCCCAAATTCAGGAAAGCGACCATGTCCAGCACCACTCTGAACCCGTCCGAGATCAGCGAACTGATCAAGAGCCGCATCGAGCAGTTCAAGCTCGGTGCCGAGGCCCGCAACGAAGGCACCATCATCAGCGTGTCCGACGGCATCGTGCGCATCCACGGCCTGGCCGACGTGATGCAGGGCGAAATGATCGAGCTGCCGGGCAACGCCTTCGCGCTCGCGCTGAACCTCGAGCGCGACTCGGTCGGCGCCGTGGTGCTGGGTGAATTCCAGCACCTGAAGGAAGGCGACACCGCCAAGACCACCGGCCGCATCCTCGAAGTGCCGGTCGGCCCCGAGCTGCTCGGCCGCGTCGTCGACGCGCTGGGCAACCCGATCGACGGCAAGGGCCCGCTCAACGCAAAGAAGACCTCGCCGATCGAGAAGGTCGCGCCGGGCGTGGTGTGGCGCAAGTCGGTCGACCAGCCGGTGCAGACCGGCTACAAGGCGATCGACTCGATGATCCCGATCGGCCGCGGCCAGCGCGAGCTGATCATCGGCGACCGCCAGACCGGCAAGACCGCGGTGGCGATCGACGCGATCATCAACCAGAAAGATTCGGGCATCTACAGCATCTACGTCGCCATCGGCCAGAAGCGCTCCTCGATCGCCAACGTGGTGCGCAAGCTCGAAGAGAACGGCGCGCTGGCCAACACCATCGTCGTCGTCGCTTCGGCCTCCGAGTCGGCCGCGCTGCAGTACATCGCGCCGTATTCGGGTTGCGCCATGGGCGAGTACTTCCGCGACCGCGGCGAAGACGCGCTGATCGTGTACGACGACCTGTCCAAGCAGGCCGTCGCCTACCGCCAGATCTCGCTGCTGCTCAAGCGCCCGCCGGGCCGCGAAGCCTACCCGGGCGACGTGTTCTATCTCCACTCGCGTCTGCTCGAGCGTGCTGCGCGCGTGAACGAGGCCTACGTCGAGAAGGAAACCAACGGCGAGGTCAAGGGCAAGACCGGTTCGCTCACCGCGCTGCCGATCATCGAGACCCAGGCCGGCGACGTCTCGGCGTTCGTGCCGACCAACGTGATCTCGATCACCGACGGCCAGATCTTCCTGGAAACCGACCTGTTCAATGCCGGCATCCGCCCGGCCGTGAACGCCGGTATCTCGGTGTCGCGCGTGGGTGGTGCGGCGCAGACCAAGATCGTCAAGAAGCTGTCCGGCGGCGTGAAGCTGTCGCTGGCGCAGTTCCGCGAGCTGGCCGCGTTCGCGCAGTTCGCCTCGGACCTCGACCCGGCCACCCGCGCCCAGCTCGACCGCGGCCAGCGCGTGACCGAGCTGATGAAGCAGAAGCAGTACGCGCCGCTGTCGATCGCCGAGCTCGCGCTGTCGGTGTACGCCGCCGAGAAGGGCTACCTGGACGACCTGCCGGTCGCCAAGGTGCTCGACTTCGAGCGCGGCCTGCACGCGTTCTTCCATCAGAACCACGAGGAACTGATGAAGAAGATCGTCGCGACCGGCGACTGGAACGGCGAGATCGAGGGCGTCTTCAAGAGCGGCCTGGACGAGTACAAGAAGACGGGGAGCTGGTAGGCCGTAAATCGGCAATGGGAAATCGGGAATCGTAAAAGCACAAGCGCGCTGCACCCTGGCTTCCAACCATTCCCGATTCCCGATTTACCATTCCCAAGCGAGCACAGCGAGCGACAAAAATGGCAAGCGGACGCGAAATCAAAACCAAGATCAAGAGCACGCAGAACATGCGCAAGGTGACGCGCGCGCTCGAGATGGTCTCGGCCTCGAAGATCCGCAAGGCGCAGGACCTGATGAAGGCCTCGCGTCCGTATGCGCGGATGATGCGCCGGGTGATCGCCCACGTGGCCCAGGCCAACACGGACTTCAAGCATCCGTTCCTCGTCGAGCGTGACAACGTCGCGCGCGTGGCCTTCATCGTGATCTCCACCGACCGCGGCCTGTGCGGCGGCCTCAACTCCAACCTGTTCCGCCGCGTCCTGCCGGCCGTGCGCGAGTGGCAGGACAAGGGCGTGCAGGTCGACGTGGTGGCGATCGGGCAGAAGGCGATGCAGTTCTTCCGCCGCATCAAGGGCGTCAACCTGGTCGGCAGCGTCAGCCACCTGGGCGAGCGGCCCAAGCTGGAGCAGCTGGTCGGCGTGATCAAGGTCGTGCTGGACGCCTATGCGGCCAACGGCCTGGATCGCGTGTTCCTGGCCTACAACGACTTCGTCAACACCATGACGCAGAAGCCGATGGTCGACGCGCTGCTGCCGCTGCCGCTGGTCGCGGCCGAGCTGGCCGCGCAGCAGGGCTCGGGCGACAACGCCTACGCCGGCATCACGCTCGAGCAGACCCACGACTGGGATTACATCTACGAACCCGACGCCGCCGCGGTGCTCGAGCACGTGCTCGGCCGCTACGTGGAGTCGGTGGTGTACCAGGGCGTGCTGGAGAACCTCGCCAGCGAGCACGCCGCACGCATGGTCGCGATGAAGAGCGCCTCGGACAACGCCAACAAGGTCATCGCCGAACTGACCCTGAGCTACAACAAGGCGCGCCAGGCGGCGATCACGCAGGAAATTTCCGAAATCGTCGGCGGCGCGGCGGCGGTCTGATTTTCCCGGGAATGGTCAATAGCAAATAGGGAATCGAAAGAGCCGCGCGACGCGCTTTGACGATTTCCGATTCACGATTCCCCATTCCCGTACCCGAATACAAATTACGAGTGGAGCTACCACAAATGAGCCAGGGCAAAGTTGTTCAGATCATCGGCGCGGTCATCGACGTCGAGTTCGCGCGCGATCAGGTGCCGCAGGTGTACGACGCACTGAAGATCGACGGCATGGACATCACGCTGGAGGTCCAGCAGGTGCTGGGCGACGGCGTCGTCCGTACCATCGCACTGGGCTCCACCGAAGGCCTGCGTCGCGGCCTGGTCGCGCACAACACCGGCGAAGGCATCAAGGTGCCGGTCGGCAGCGCCACCCTCGGCCGTATCATGGACGTGCTGGGCAACCCGATCGACGAGGTCGGCCCGATCAACGCCGAAGACCACTGGGTCATCCACCGTGAGGCGCCGAGCTACGACGAGCAGGCCGCGGCCAATGAGCTGCTGGAAACCGGCATCAAGGTGATCGACCTGGTGTGCCCGTTCGCCAAGGGCGGCAAGGTCGGCCTGTTCGGCGGCGCCGGCGTGGGCAAGACGGTGAACATGCTGGAGCTGATCAACAACATCGCGACCCAGCACTCGGGCCTGTCGGTGTTCGCCGGCGTGGGCGAGCGTACCCGCGAAGGCAACGACTTCTACCACGAGATGCAGGACGCGGGCGTCGTGAAGCTCGACAACCTGCCCGAGTCCAAGGTGGCGATGGTCTACGGCCAGATGAACGAGCCGCCGGGCAACCGCCTGCGCGTCGCGCTGACCGGCCTGACCATGGCCGAGTACTTCCGCGACCAGAAGGACGCGTCGGGCAAGGGCAAGGACGTGCTGCTGTTCGTCGACAACATCTACCGCTACACGCTGGCCGGCACCGAGGTGTCCGCGCTGCTCGGCCGTATGCCGTCGGCGGTGGGCTACCAGCCGACCCTGGCCGAGGAAATGGGCGTGCTGCAGGAGCGCATCACCTCCACCAAGACCGGTTCGATCACCTCGATCCAGGCCGTGTACGTGCCCGCGGACGACCTGACCGACCCGTCGCCGGCCACCACCTTCGCCCACCTGGATGCGACCGTGGTGCTGTCGCGCAACATCGCCGCGCTCGGCATCTACCCGGCGGTGGACCCGCTGGACTCGACCAGCCGCCAGCTCGACCCGAACGTGATCGGCACCGAGCACTACGACGTCGCCCGCCGCGTGCAGGGCACGCTGCAGCGCTACAAGGAGCTCAAGGACATCATCGCGATCCTGGGCATGGACGAGCTGTCCGAGGAAGACAAGCAGGTCGTGTCGCGCGCGCGCAAGTGCGAGCGCTTCTTCAGCCAGCCGTTCCACGTGGCCGAAGTGTTCACCGGCGCGCCGGGCAAGTACGTGTCGCTGGCCGAGACCATTCGCGGCTTCAAGATGATCGTCGACGGCGACGTGGACCACCTGCCGGAGCAGGCGTTCTACATGGTCGGCGGCATCGACGAGGCGATCAAGAAGGGTGAGGAAATGTCGGCGAAGAAGGCCGCTTAAGCGACCTTCGGGAATCGGGAATCGTCAATCGGGAATCGCAAAAGCGAAGCCCGCGCAGCCTGACCATTCCCGATTGACCATTCCCCATTTCCGTCGAGCGAAGCGAGACCAAGCATGACCACCACCATCCGCGTCGAAGTCGTCAGCGCCGAAGCCGCGATCTACTCGGGCGAGGCCACGATGGTCGTCGCCACCGGCGACCAGGGCGAGCTGGGCATCACACCACGCCACGCGCCGCTGATCACCCGCCTGAAGCCGGGCAAGGTCGTGGTGACCGAGGCCGGCGGCGAGAAGGTCGACATCTCGATCACCGGCGGCGGCATCCTGGAAGTGCAGCCGCATGCCGTCACCGTGCTGGCCGACACCGCCGTGCGCTCCGAGGAAATCGACGAGGCCGCCGCGCTGGCCGCCAAGAAGGAAGCCGAAGAAGCCCTGGCCAACCGCTCCGACGCCATCGACGTGGCCGAGGCGCAGGCCAAGCTGGTCGCCGCGCTGACCCAGCTGCAGGCGCTCGAGCGCCTGCGTAGGAACCTCAAGCACTGACAGGCTGCGAAGCCTGACGGACAACGCCGGCCTCGTGCCGGCGTTTTCGTTTGCGACGACCAGGCTCCCACTCCTCGGGGGACCTGATCAGGCCCTGTTGAGCGGACGTCAACCCCGCCAAGGCGGGGTCGATTTTGGCTTCCCGTTTGCCGGGGCTCCGGCTCGTGGGAAAGAGGGGTGGGGGGCGGCCCCCGGCGATGCTGCGCGTCGCGAGGAAACGCCTGGAAAGCAAAGCGCGCGAGGCGGATTTTGCGCTTGTGACCCTCGCGGCTAGGCTGTCACGGCCTCCAGGAAGGATCCATGATGACTCGCGCGCTCACCCTGTTCGTCGCCGCCACCCTGCTGGCCGGCTGTGTCCACACCGCACAGAAGCAGGACGCCCAACCCGGCATCGGGTCGGCAAGCTACCGTACCGCGGAGGGCACCGGGCTGGCGCACTACAAGCTGGCGATCGGCCAGATCGCCATGGGCGCGACGCTGGAAGTGCACGAGCCGCCCGTCTATCCCGCGTCGGTGCTCGCCCGCTGCCCGCCACAGATCGAGCTGCCGGCACGCGTGATCGTCGGCACCCAGGGCAACGTCGATGAGGTGCGCATGAATGCGCCGGACACGCAGCAACCCTTTGCCGAATCCGTGCGGGCAGCCGTCCAGCACTGGCGCTACACGCCATTGACGATCACCCGCTGGGCCGCCGATGCCGACGGCACCAGCCACCCGGTCGACAGCGAAGCCAGGCCATTCAGCCTTGACTATGTGTTCACCTTCCATTGCGAGCACGGCCGCACATCGGTTTCTTCCGGGCCGGACGCGACAGCACGATGACCTGAACGCCGCGCCCACACGCGGCGGCCTAGACTTCGGCGGACTGGGCTGTCAGGACCGCGCATGAAACACGTCGCCCGCCGCACGCTGGTCATCGTGCTGGTTATCGTCGCGCTGCTGGTGGTGGCGCGACTGGCCCTGCCCTACGTGGTCAAGGACTACCTCAATCGCAAGATGGACCGCATGGGTGACTATCACGGCCATGTCGCCGATGTGGACATCCATCTCTGGCGTGGCGCCTACAGCCTTGGCGATCTGCGCATCGACAAGGTGGACGGCAAGGTGCCGGTACCGTTCTTCTCCGCGGCCACCACCGATATCGCGATCAGCTGGCGCGCAATCACCCACGGCACGGTCCGTGGCCGCGTCGAGTTCGACCACGCCAGCCTCAACTTCGTCGACGGTGGAAGCCGGGCGCCGAGCCAGGCCGGTACGGGCGTGGACTGGCGCCAGCAGCTCGAAGGGCTGGTGCCGATACGCCTCGACGAGGTGACCGTGCACAACAGCCAGGTCACGTTCCACAACTTCGTGTCCCATCCCAAGGTGGACATGAAGATGACCGACGTGGAAGCCAGGGCGGTCAACCTGAGCAACGCCGATCGCAGCCAGGGCAGCCGCGTGGCCGATTTCCACGCCACCGCGAAGGTGCTTGGCAACGCGCCGCTGATGGCCGACGCCCGTTTCGATCCGTTGGACCCCAAGCTGCTGGACTTCACCTTCGACCTGCGTATCCGCCAGATCGAACTCAAGCGCCTCAATGACCTCGCCCGCGCCTACGCCAGGCTCGACTTCGCCGGCGGCAACGGCACGTTCGTGATGCAACTGCAGGCGCGTAACGGCGAGCTCAACGGATACGCCAAGCCGCTGCTGCACGACGTCAAGGTGTTCAGCTGGAAGCAGGATGTCGAAGAGGACAAGGAGAACCCGCTGCAGGTCGCCTGGGAGGCCCTCGCCAGCGGCGTCACCTGGCTGTTCAAGAACCACGAGAAGGACCAGTTCGCCACCAAGGTGCCGATCAGCGGTCGCATCGACAGCAAGGACGTCGGCGCCTGGCGCGCGGTGATCAACGTGCTGCACAACGCCTTCGTGCAGGCCTACACGCCCAAGCTCGAGGATCTGGAGCCGGCGCCGGAGAAGCAGGACTGATCAGTCCGCTTCACGAACGCGCTGGTATCCTCGTCGGCATCGAAAGCTCACCACGGTACCCGCATGCCCGCTTCGCCCCTGCACGTCGTGATCCTTGCCGCCGGCGAGGGCAAGCGCATGAAATCCCGCAAGCCGAAGGTGCTCATGCCGCTGGCCGGCCGCCCGCTGCTGGCGCATGTGCTGGACACCGCCCGAGCGCTGTCCCCAAGCTCCATCCACGTCGTGTACGGCCATGCCGGCGAGCAGGTACGCACCGCCTTCGCCGCCGTGCCGGACGTCGAGTGGGTCGAACAAGCCGAGCGTCTGGGTACCGGTCACGCCGTGGCGCAGGCGCTCGCGCACATCCCCGATGGCGCGCGTGTGCTGGTGCTCTACGGCGACGTGCCGCTGCTGCGCGCCGATACGCTGGCGCCACTGGTGGCTGCCGATCGCCTTGCGTTGCTGGCCACCGTACTGGAGAACCCTTACGGCTATGGCCGCGTGCAACGCGATGCCGAGGGACGCGTCGCCGCGGTGGTGGAAGAAAAGGATGCCGACGCCGCGCAGCGCGCCATCCGCCTGGTCAATACCGGCATCCTCGCCGGCGAGGCCGCCGCGTTGCGCCGCTGGATCGGCCGGCTGGAGCGCAACAACGCGCAGGGCGAGTACTACCTCACCGACGTTTTTGCGATGGCCGCCAGCGAAGGCCTCTCCGCCGATTGCATCGAATGCGCCGACCCGGTCGAGGCCGCCGGCGCCAACAACCCGTTGCAGCTGACTGAGCTGGAAGACCACCATCGCCGCCGTGCAACCCGCGAACTACTCGTGGCGGGCGTGCGCATGGCCGATCCGGCGCGACTGGACGTGCGCGGCCAGGTGCAGGCCGGCATGGACGTGGAGCTGGACATCGATGTGGTGCTGGAAGGTCAGGTGATGCTGGGCGACGACGTCCGCGTGGGCCCGTTCGTGCGCCTGAAGGACGTGCGGCTGGCTGCCGGCACCGTGGTGCTGGGGCACTGCGACCTCGAAGGCGTCATCACCCACGGCCCATCCACCATCGGTCCGTTCGCGCGTCTGCGCCCGGGCACCGAGCTCGCCGCCGGCGTGCACATCGGCAACTTCGTCGAAACCAAGCAGGCCCATCTGGGTGAGGGCAGCAAGGCCAACCACCTCACTTACCTGGGCGACGCGCGCATCGGCGCGGGCGTCAATGTCGGCGCCGGCACCATTACCTGCAACTACGACGGGGCCAACAAGCACCTGACGCGCATCGAAGATCGCGCCTTCATCGGTTCCAATAGCGCGCTGGTCGCGCCGGTGACGATCGGCGCCAACGCCACGATCGGCGCCGGTTCCGTGATCACCAGGGACGCGCCCGAGGGCGAGCTGACACTCGGGCGTGCGCGCCAGCAGACCATCACCGGCTACAAGCGCCCCATCAAGACACCCAAACGGTAGGAGCGCAACCGTGCGCGACTGCCATGCATGAGCGTGCCGCGCCGTCGCGCACGGGTGCGCTCCAGGGCGGTACCAGGGATGTCCGTCAGGCGTAACGCCAGCCGTCGATCTCCACCAGCAACTCGCTGCGGCAGATGTCGCCATGCAACAGCAGCACCGGCACGCCGGGCAGGCGGTGGGCGATGAACTCGCGCACCTGCGCAGCATCGGCCGGATGGCGCACGTAGGCTTTCAGCGGGGACTGCGTATCGAAGCCTGGCGCCAGCCGCCCGCGCGCCAGCAGCGCCTCCAGATTGGTGAAGGTTTCCTCCAGCTGCGCCTGCAGATCGTCCTGATGCGCCGAGGCGTGGCCGACCACGGCCGCGGTGCCGGAGATCGCCAGCGCGTCCTGCGCCGGCAGCAGCATCGCTCGGGCGAAACTCGGCGGCGTGCGGCCGTACTGGCGCGGATAGCACCAGGCGCTGACCTGGCGCGGGTTCTCGATCCGCTCGCCCGGCTGGTCGCAGGCGAGCAGGTAGACCTGCAGGCGGCTGGCCGGGCCGTGGTGGCCGATCGCCGTGGCCGCCGGGAAACCCTCGGCGAAGAAATCGCCCATGCCGATGGCGCGACCCTCGCAGAACAACTTGTAGCGTTCCGCGTCGCCTTCACCCTGGTTGATCGCTTGCAGGTAGTTCCAGATGCGCAGCACGTGTCTTTCGGGTCGGCTTTCGACCAGCCGGCGCAAGGCTTCATAGGCATGCGTGGCTGCCGGAGAGGGGCCACCGTGGTCGGCCTCGCTCAGGTCCACTGCGGCGAACAGCCAGCCGCCGCCAGCGGCCCAGCGCAGGTCGCCGTCACGGCCGTGGACCACGTCGGCGTCCACCTGCCACAGCTCCAGCGACGCGGGCGCATCGAAGCTTTCCAGCGCCACACGGAACCAGCGCGGATCCTCTTCCGACCGAGTGCCGCTGCCGAAACCGAACACCGCCAGCGTGCCGTACTCGGCCAGTGCGGTCGCCACGTCACCACTGCGGTAGGCGACCCGCGGCGCGCGGCGCGGCAGCGGCTCGGCCAGTGCGTTTTCACAACCGTGCATCATGCCTTGCAAACCAGGAGCAACAAGGCCGCTATGTTACACTCCGCGCCTGTTGCCGCCGGGGGGAGGCACGCATGGGGTACGGAAAAAAGCATGGCAGAACAGACTGCGGCCCAGCACGAGCTGGCCACCTTGATCGTCCACAGCCTGAACCTGGAATCGGTCGCGCCCGAGCAGATCGACCCGGACGCGCCGCTGTTCGGCGGCGACCTGGGCCTGGACTCGATCGACGCGCTGGAAATCGCGCTGGCGGTGTCCAAGCGCTACGGCTTCCAGCTGCGCTCGGACAACCCGGACAACAAGCGCATCTTCACCAGCCTGGCTACGCTCTCGGCGCACGTCGAGCAGCATCGCGCCGCCTGAGCCGGCGCGTCGGCGTCCTCGTGACGCCTCCGCTCACCCGTCGCGCGGATCATCGTTCTTTCCCACTCTGATGCACGCGCACGTCATGTCCAATCCCCGGCGTCCCGGTGGGCGCCCGCTGCCGCTGTTGCTCGCCTATCCGCTGCTGGCCCTTGCCGGTACGTTGCTGCACCGGCAGTTCCTGTCGCTGGCGGCGCTGTCGTTGCTGCTGGGGCTGCTATGGTGGCCAGCGCTGCGCGATCGCCGCCGGGGCGCCTGGCTGCTGTGGCTGGGGCTGTCGGGCGTGATGGCGTGGCTTGCCGCACGCGGCCTGGCCGCGCTGCTGCTCGACGCGGTGCCGGTACTGTTCAACTTGCTGCTGGCCTGGGTGTTCGGGCGGACCCTGCGGGCTGGCCAGCAGCCGCTGGTGGCGCAGTTCATCGAGGCGATCGAAGGGCCGCCGCGGTTGCTCATGCCAGGCATTGCCCGGTACGCACGCCGGCTCACCGCCTTCTGGAGCGTTCTGCTGACCGCCCAGGCGTTGCTGCTGGGCGTGCTGCTGTCCTGTCAGGTGCCCGGCGGCCTGCTCGAACGCGTGGGCGTGACTCCGCCATGGTCGCTGCCGCAGGCATGGGTGCAGGGCTACGTGCACCTGGGCGCCTACCTGCTGATGGCGGTGATATTCGCCCTGGAGTATGCGTTCCGTCGCTGGCACCTGCGGCACTTGCCGCACCTGAGCCTGCATGATTTGTTGCACCGGCTGGCGCTACGCTGGCCCCAGCTGATCCGCGGCAGGAACCGCGCGCCATGAGCACCGAGAGCTACCACGCCACCTTCTCCTTCACCGCCGGCCACCCGAGCCTGCCCGGCCATTTCCCCGGACGACCGCTGGTCGCCGGGGTGCTGCTGCTGGAGCAGGTCGCCGAAGCCCTCCGCGCCTGGCGCGGCCAGCGGCTGGCCTGCGTGCGCGAGGCCAAGTTCGTCGCACCGCTGACGCCGGAACAGACCGCCGAGCTGCAATTGACGCCGGCCGGCGCGCAGGTACGCTTCGAATTGCGCCGCGATGGTCACCTGCTGGCCCGCGGCCTGGTCGAGGGGGCGGCGGACGCATGACCCATCACTGGCAAAGCCGGCCCGAAGGCGGCGGACGCTTCGCGCTGTGGCTGATCCGCAACATCGCGTTGTACGGCGGGCGGCGGTTCGGGCGGCTCTTCCTGTACCCGATCACGCTTTACTTCTTCCTGCGCCGCGGTCCCGAGCGCGCCGCCTCGCGCGCGTATCTCTCCCGCGTGTTCGGACGACGCGCATCGGCCTGGCAGGTGATGCGGCACATCCACTGCTTCGCCGCCACGATCATGGACCGGATCTTCCTGCTCGCCCACGGCGAGACGCCTTTCGAGATCGAGACGGTCGGACTGGAGCTGCTCGACGAGCGCCTGGCGCAGGGGCGCGGCGTGCTGCTGTTCGGTTCCCACCAAGGCAGCTTCGAAGCCTTGCGGGCGATCGGCGCGCGGCGCCCGCAGATGCCGCTGCGCGTGCTGCTGGACAAGCAGAAGACCCCGGCCATGACCGAACTGCTCGAAGCGCTGGCGCCGGAAGTGGGCGCCTGCGTGATCGATGCCTCGCAGGACGGTACCTCGATCACCCTGGCCATCGCCGAGGCCTGCCAGCAGGGCGCGCTGGTTGCGCTGCTGGCCGATCGCGGGCGCAGCCACGAGGCGTTGCGGCACGCGCCGTTCCTCGGCCAGAGCGCACCGTTCCCGGTCGGCCCCTGGCTCCTGGCCCATTCGCTGAAGGTGCCGGTGGTGCTGTGCTTCGGGCTCTACCTGGGCGGCCGGCGCTACCGCCTGGTGTTCGAACCGCTGGCCGAGCAGGTGGACATTCCGCGCCACGCCCGCGGTCCGGCACTGGACGCGCTCATCGCACGTTATGCCCAGCGGCTGGAGCATTACGTGCACGTGGCCCCCTACAACTGGTTCAACTTCTATGACTTCTGGCAGCAAGATCGGCGCGGCGCTGTGCCTTCTGACCCTGGCCTGCTCGGCGAACGCCTCGGCACCTGATGCCACCGACGTGCTGATCGGGCAGCTGGGCCGCCCCGCCCCGGCGCGCACCGCGTTTGCCGAAGCACGCTTCATGCAGGTGCTGGACCGGCCGCTGGTGGTCTCCGGCGAGCTGGCCTGGCTGGGCGGCGACACGCTGGTGCGCCACGTCACCAGGCCGCACGAGGAAACCGCGCGCATCGCCGACGGCAAGGTCACGCAGCAGCGCGAGGGCAAGGGCGAGCGCAGCTTCTCGCTGGAGCGCGCACCGCAGCTGAAGGTGCTGGTGGACAGTTTCGTGGCGCTACTCGGCGGCGACCCGCGTCGCCTGCGCCAGGCGTTTGCGATCGCCCGTCGCGGCGACGCCACGGGCGCCTGGACGCTGACCCTCACCCCACGAGAGCTGGAGGTCGCGCGCACGGTGGCCACCATCCGCATCGACGGCCAGGGCAAGGAGGCGCGCTGCATGTGGATGCAGGAAGCCGATGGCGACGTCGCCATCGACCTGCTCGGCAGCCTGGCCGCGAAGATGCCGGCCGAGCCGACCCGCGAGTCGCTCGCCGCCCTCTGCAAGGGCGCCTGACGTGCCGCTGCGCGCGCGCGTCGCGCTGCTGGCCGGATGGCTGCTCGTCCTCGCCCTGCTCGGGCTGTGGGTGACGAAACACCTGCAGGTCGGTTCCGACCTGCGCAGCTTCATGCCCGCGCCGACCACGCCCGACCAGCGCCTGCTGATGGAGCAGGTGGGCGAGGGCCCCGGCTCGCGCCTGCTGCTGCTGGCGATCAGCGGCAGGGACGAGGCCACGCTGGCGAAGCTGAGCCAGGCGCTCGCCGGCAAGCTCAAGGCCGATCCGCGTTACGCGCAGGTGCTCAACGGAAGCTTCGATCTCACCGCGCTCGATCCGAAGCTGCTGCCCTACCGCTACCTGCTCTCGCCCACGCTGGACTCGCATGCACTCGATGCGACCTTCCTCGCCGATGAGCTGCAACAGCGCCTGGAGGATCTCGGGTCGCCCGCGGCCAGCCTGTTCAAGGGCCTGCTGCCGCGTGATCCCACGCTGGAGGTGCTCAAGCTCGCGCAGCGCTGGGCGCCGGCACGTTCGCCGCAGATCCGCGACGGCGTGTGGTTCTCGCCCCAGGGCGAGGCCTTGCTGCTGGTGCAGACCCTTGCACCCGGCTTCGACCCAGACGCGCAGCAGGAGGCCATCGCCGGCATCGAACAGACGCTGCATGCGTTGCCCGGCGGCCGCGACGCGGAGCTCGTGGTCTCCGGACCCGGCTACTTCAGCGTGGTCGCCAGCACGCAGACCCGCGAGCAGGCTGACTGGATCGGGCGGATCTCGACCATCGGCTTCATCGCCCTGCTGCTGCTGGCCTACCGCAGCATCGGTTCGCTGCTGCTGGCCGCACTGCCGGTGGCCAGCGGCGCGCTGGCCGGCATCGCCGCGCTCACGGTTATCTACCCGCAGGTGCACGGCATCACGCTGGCGTTCGGCTTCACCTTGCTGGGCGTGGCGCAGGAGTACCCGATCCGCGTGCTCAGCCACCGCCGCGCCGGCGAGGACGCAGTGGCCAGCGTGCGTGACCTGTGGCCGTTGCTGCTCACCGCGATCGCCTCGGCGTGCATCGCTTACCTCGCCTTCTATGCATCGGGCGTCAACGGCCTGAAGCAGCTGGCGGTATTCACCATCGTCGGCCTGCTCGCCGCCGGCTTCAGCACACGCTACCTGCTGCCCTACCTGTTGCCGGTGCGCGTGCGCGACGTCGCCGCGCTGCCCTGGCTCAAGCGCCTGCGCACGGCGGTGGATGCGCTGCCGCGGCCGCGCTGGGTTCCCTGGGCGGTGGCGGTGCTGATCGTCGCGCTGCTCGCGCTGGGGCGGGGGCCGTTCTGGCAGAACGACCTGGCCGCGCTCACCCCGTTGCCGACCGACCTGCTGCTGCGCGACGCCCGCCTGCGCGAAGCGTTGGGCGCACCGGACGTGCGCTATCTGCTGGTGCTGGAGGCGGCGACGCCCGAGGCCGTGCTCGCGCTGTCCGAGAAACTCGAGCCGAAGGTCGATGCACTGGTCGCGGGCAAGGCGGTCGATGCGATCGAGCTGCCCTCGCGCTACCTGCCCAGCGCAGCGACCCAGCGCGCGCGCCAGCAGAAGCTGCCGGACCGCGCGACGCTCGAACAGGCGCTCGCGCAGGCCACCGACGGGCTGCCGTTCCGGCGCGACCTGTTCGCCCCGTTCGTGGCCGACGTGGAAACCGCGCGCAGCCTGCCACCGCTCACGCCGCAGGCGTTCGCGGCCAGTCCGCTGGGCCAGCGACTGGCCGCGATGCTGGTCGAGCGCGACGGCCACTGGGTTGGCCTGGGCACGGTCAGCGGCGTGCACGACGCCGCCGCGCTGGCGACGCTGGCGCAAGGCAGCGGCGGCACCGTGCGCGTGCTCGACCTCAAGGGTGCCGCCGAATCGCTGGTGATCGCCTACCGCACGCGCATCCTGCAGGCCCTGCTCGTCGCGACCCTTCTGCTGGTGCTGACCATCAGCCTGGCCCTGCGCAGCCTTCGCCGCGCCTGGCACGTGCTCGCGCCGATGACCCTGGCCACGTTCCTGGTGCTGGCGGTCGAGCGCGTCGCCGGGGTGCAGGTGTCGCTGTTCCACCTGGTCGCGTTGATCCTGGCCGGCGGACTGGGATTGCACTACGCGCTGTTCTTCGAACGCGACACCGGGGATGCGGCCGAGCAGCGGCGCACGCTGCATGCCACGCTGGTGTGCGTGCTGTCCGCGCTGCTGGTATTCGGCATGCTGGCCTGGGCCACCATCCCGGTGCTGCGCGCGATCGGCCTCACTGTGAGCCTGGGCGTGGCCTTCCACTTCTGTCTTTCGATCCTGATGGCGCCGCACGCGCAGGCCGGACATGCTGCCGAAGAATGACTGGGCGCACCTGATCCCGCACGCCGGCAGCATGTGCCTGCTCGATACGGTGCTCGACTGGGACGCGGACACCATCCACGCCACCAGCGACGGCCATACCCTGGCGGACCACCCGTTGCGCGGCACGGACGGCCTGCACGCGGTGCACCTGGCCGAATACGGCGCGCAGGCGATGGCCGTGCACGGCGCCTTGCGCGCGCGGGCGCAAGGTGTCGAAACCGCACGCCCGGGCATGCTGGTGAGCCTGCGCGAGGTGCGGCTGGCAGTCGAACACGTTCCCGCGGATGGACGCCTGGACGTCCATGCGCAGTGTCTCTACGCCGACGATGCCGGCGCGCAGTACGCCTTCCGTGTCGAGCACGGCGGCCGGCTGCTGGCCAGCGGCCGCGCCGCAGTCATCCATCCCGAAGGACCGATGTCATGAGTACGAACCCCGTGAACCGACGCGCCCTGGTCACCGGCGGAAGCGGTGACCTCGGTGGGGCGATCTGTCGCGCGCTGGCGACCGCCGGCTATCAGGTGATCGTGCACGCCAACACCTCGCCTGCGCGGGCCGAAGCGGTGGCGGCGGCGATCCGCGGGGAGGGCGGGCAGGCCAGCGCGATCGCCTTCGACGTGACCGATGGCGCCGCCACCCAAGCCGCGCTCCAAACCCTTCTGGCCGACGGTCCGGTCCATGCCGTGGTCAGCAACGCCGGCGTGCACGACGATGCACCGATGGCGGGAATGCGCCCCGACCAGTGGCAGCGGGTCATCGACATCTCGCTCAACGGCTTCTTCCATGTCGTGCAGCCACTGCTGCTGCCGATGGCGCGCGCGCGTTTCGGCCGCGTGGTCGCGGTCGGTTCGGTCGCCGGACAGGTCGGCAACCGCGGCCAGGCCAACTACGCCGCAGCCAAGGCCGGCCTGCACGGCGCGGTGAAGTCGCTGGCGCGCGAGATGGCCTCGCGCGGCATCACCGCGAACGTGGTGGCGCCTGGCGTGATCGAAGGGCGGATGATCGGCGAGACCTTTCCGCCCGAGCGCATCCGCGAGATGGTGCCGACGCAGCGCGCCGGCAGGCCGGAGGAAGTCGCCGCGCTGGTGGCATTCCTTTGCTCGGACGCGGCCGGCTACGTCAATGGCCAGGTGATCGGCGTCAACGGCGGCATGGCCTGACGCGACGCCGGCCATGCTCCCGAGCTCCTTGTCGCTTAACGCCAGGGCTCGGGCCACCGAGCCTTGCCCGGCGAACGCGAGGCAAGGCGGCGACAGGCGGATGCGGGCGCTACGGATCGGGATCCCGAGGGGCGTGTTTCGCCAAGCCTCCCGGTCCGCCCCTCAGGCGCCTTCCCCGGCCAGCGAGGGAACGGTCCGATAAGCGCTCCCGCCCGTCCTGCAACGCGACGGAACTAGCCGTCCCGGCCGAGGGCCGGTTGTGCCTTGCCCGTGTGGATGGCGTCCTGCAATAGCCGCTCCATCTGCTGCTCGGCCTTGTGGGTAACGTCCTGCTGGCGTTGTGCAAGCTTCTGCTGCTGCGCTTCGAACGCCGCCTGCTGCGATTCCAGTTCGCGCTGTCTTGCGGCGATGTCGTTTCGCGCGGCGGCGTGCCGCTGCTCGAGCCGGGCCTGTCGCTGCTCGAGCGCCCGCTGGCGTGCCTCGTGGGCACGGGCGACCTCGTCCGAGCCCGCGCCGACGTCCACTGCCTCGGCCGCGAGTTCGGCGGCCTGGCCGGCAAGCTCCGCCTGTTGGCGGGCAAAGCCTGCCTCACGCTCGGCCAGTCCGGCCTGCTGGCCGGCCAGGCGTCCCTGCTCGCCGGCCAGCCTGCCCTGCTCGCTGGCCATGTCGGTTACGGGCGCGTAGATCGCCTTGGCCTGTGCGACCACGGCCGGGTCGTGCACGACATACGCCTTGTCTTCATGCCGGAACCAGACCAGCGGGTCGCCGCCCCGATGCATCCGTTGCGCGGCGGACACGTCGGCCCGGGTGCCGCTGATGATCGTGGTGTCGCCGTCGAAGATCGCCAGTCCGCTGCGTGCGTTCGCGTCCGTGTCGACATGCACCTGGCTGCCGAAGCTGGCCAGACCCGGCGGCGGCGGGGGCGGAGGCGAGGGTGGCGCCGGCGGAGCCGGAGGCATCGGCGGCAATGCGGGAGGGGCCGGCGGTGGCGGCGGCGGGTTGCGGACATGCGCCGCCCGGGTGCTCGGCGTCGGGTGCGCGGTGGGTGACGCGGACGCCGCGGGCGCCGGCCGTGCGGCAGGCAGCGGGGTCGCAACCGGAGCCGGGGCCGGGGCCGGGCTGGCCGGTGCCTTGGTACTGCCGGCGGTGACGCGGTAGGGCACCACGCCGGCCACCGCGATCGCAACAAGCAGGATCCAGCCGCGGCTGCGGCGGGATGTGGCCTCGGTATGCTGCAACATGGTCAGTCGCCTCTTGAGGTTGTGGAACGTGGGGGACGCACCGGCCAGGCCGGAGGGGAGCGGTGTGGCCACACCCAGCCGCAGCAGCAGCCGGCCGTAGGCCTGCGGGGCGCCGCCGGTCGCGGCCAGCGCCTGGGCGTCGCAGGCGGCCTCGCGACTGAGCGCGTACTCGCGCATCGCCCAGGCCACCAGCGGATGGAAGAAGAACAACCGCTGCGCCAGCGCGGGGACCCAGCCAAGCCACAGGTCGCCGCGGCGCAGGTGCGCCAGTTCGTGCGCGATGGCCATCGCCGTCTCCTCGTCGGAGAGGCGTGCGTAGGCCGGGAACAACACCAGCGGTCGCCAGGCGCCGAGCACCTGCGGCGAGCCGATGCCCGGCGAGAGCGCAAGCTGCGGCACGCGACGCAGGCCCAACCGCCCGGCCAGCGCCTGGCAGGCGCCCTGCCAGGCCGGTGGCGCCGGCTCGGCCCCGATGCGGGCCCGTGCGACACGCCAGTGCTGGCGCAGGACCAGCGCGACCTGCAGTGCCACGCCGCCGAGCCAGGCGGCAAGCAGGAGCGCAACCCACGGGAACGGCGCTCTCTGCGCGGGCAGGTCCAGGTGGGGAACCGACGGCACCGGCGTGGTGTGGGTCGCCATCGGCAGCATCACGACCGGGAGCGCGCGCGTGACCGCGACCGGCGCTTCCTGCGGTGCCGGCAGCCACTGCAACTGCAGCGGCGAGTGCCAGGCCAGGCCCAGCAGCAGCTGCGCGCCGACCAGCCACCAGAGCATGCAGCGCACCGCGGCCGGCAGCCGCGGGAGCAGGCGGCAGGCCAGGGCGACCGCGCCGATCAGCAGGCACGCCTGTGCCGAGGTCCACAACAGGCGGGCCAGGAGCCCGTCGAGCAAGCTGGCTGAGAGCGACATGGTTCAGGGCTCCTTGCGCCGCGATTGCAACTGCGCCACCAGCGCCTCCAGCTCGGCCAGCTCGCTGTCGCTGACCTCGGCGCGTTCGGACAGGTAGGCGACAAACGGCGACACCGAGCCGCTCAAGGTCCTTTCCACGAAACTGCCGACCGCGTGGCGCATGGCCTCGCCGGGCGCGGTCGCCGGGCTGTAGCGGTAGACACCGCCGGCCTGGCGGCGCTTGAGGTAACCCTTGCCGCGCAGGCGCTCCATCATGGTCAGCACGGTCGAGCGGGCCAGCCCGCGCGCTTCGCCGAAGCCGGCGGCCACCTCGCCGACCGAGGCGGGGGCGTGCTCGGCCAGGTAATGGAGCAGCGCGAGTTCCTGGTCACCGATGGTGGGGCGGGGCATGGCGGCTATCCTGACTACAGTTGTAGTCAAGCTAGTCGTGACTACAGCTGTAGTCAATAGGCCGGTGGTCAGGCCTCCTGCGGAAGGGCATGCGAGGAGGCCGGGATCGCGGTGGAGTATGGCGGAGCCGCTTGGCTCCCTCTCCCCAGCGGGGAGGGGGCTGGGGTGAGGGGGCAAGGCTTGCCGGAACGCAGGAGCGGGCAAAGCCTCGCCATGCCTGATATGCCGGCCCATACCCGTCCCTCATCCGGAGCTCTCCCCTTCAGGGGAGCGGGCGGATCTGTGGCGAAGGAACGCCCTGGGAGACCTATGGCGCGGGGACGCGGGTCGCCCCGGTGAAGATCACCTGCCACCGTCCGTCGCGCTTGCGCCAGATGTCGGCGAAACGAAGGCGCACCTTGTAGGGCTTGCCGCCGCTGGTGCCCTCGAGCGTGACCACGCCGCCGAGCACGGCGCCTCCGGGCCAGTGGCGCACGACTTCGTCCTCCACCGTGAACGGCTTCATCGAGGTGCCCGGCGCGGTGTAGTCGTGGATGAAGGCGGCCTTGTCCTCGACCCGGCCGCGGCTGTTGAAGAGCACGTAGTCATCGGCAAGCAGCCGTGCGAGCGCCGCACCGTCCCCCTGCATCTGCGCCCGGTCGAACGCGGCCACCGCCTGGGCGAGCGCCGGCGGCAACATGGGGTGGGGAGCGGTGGCGCGCGCGTCGCGCATCTGTATCGCGGCGACGAGGGAAAACAGGATGGCGGCGGTCTTCATGGCGTATTCCCTGTGGGGACGCCGGCCAAGCTAGCGATCGCGCGACGGCGTCGCTATCAAATACCTGCTCGCGCGCGTGGCCGTGCGCAGCCGCAGCCGTGCCGCCGCGGGCGTCAGCCCGACGTGCCGCCGGAACGCGGCGCCGAAGTGGCTGTGGTGGCTGAAGCCGAGCTCGCATGCCAGCGCGGCCAGGTCGTCCGCACCGGCGGCAAGGCGTTCGAGCGCCAGCGCCAGGCGGATGCGCGTGCGGTAGTCCCCCAGGCTCAGGCCGAACGCGCGGCGGAACACGCGCGCCAGGTGGAAGGGCGAGCAGCCTACGCACGTGGCCAGCGTTGCAAGGTCGGCGCCGTCGGCAGGATCGGCGAGCAGCCGTTCCCTCGCGCGCATCGCCAGACGGCGCGCGCGCGGCAACAGTGAGCCCTCGCCCGGCGCCGCGCGATGCAGGATCGCGTGGCACAGCGAGGTGGCCGCCTCCTCCGCAGCCAGGCGATCGGCCTCGCGACGGGCCAGCGCGGCGTGCAGGGCACGATGACGGTACTGGTCGGCCGGGCTCATCACGCGCGCCGCATCGATCGTGCCGCGCAGGCGGCGGCCGAACAGCTCGTCCTCGTGCTCGGGCGCGACCTCGAAACAGCTGCAGGCATCGCCGCCCTCGAACGGGTGGGAGACGCGATAGCTGTCGCCGGCGCGGTAGAGCAGTGCGGTGGCCGGATCGCCCACGTAGGTCGCGCCACGCAGGTGGTAGCCGAAACCGCCGCGGCGCAGCAGTGCCAGATGCGTGCGCTCCTCGCCGCGCTCGCAACCGCAGCCGCCGCGCGGATGGCGGCATTCGATGCCGGTGATCCGCAGCAGCGGGCTGTCGAACAGTACGGTGACGTCGGCCAGGCTCATCGGTTCCTCGCGCAGGCAGGAGGCGAGCCTCTCAGAACGCCATGTCGAACGCCACCTCGCCCTGCACGCCGACCTGGTAGGCCGACACGCGCCGCTCGAAGAAGTTGGTGACTTCCTGCACGTCCTGCAGGTCCATGAAGTCGAATGGGTTGGTGGCGCCGTACTTCTTCGGCAGGCCGAGCTGGGCCAGGCGCTGGTCGGCGCAGTATTGGAGATACTGGCGCATGTCGTTCACCGACAGCCCGGCCACGCCGCCGGAAAGCACGTCCTGCGCGAACTGCGTCTCGCAGTCGATCGCTTCTTCCAGCATCTGCTCGACCTGCAGGCGCAGTTCGTCGTCAAACAGTTCCGGTTCTTCGGCGCGCACGATGCGCACCACTTCGAAGGCGAACGCCATGTGGCCCGACTCGTCGCGGAACACCCAGTTGGTGCCGGAGGCCAGACCGTGCAACAGGCCGCGCGAGCGCAGGTAGTAGACGTAGGCGAAGGCGGCGTAGAAGAACAGGCCCTCGATGCAGGCGGCAAAACAGATCAGGTTGAGCAGGAACTGCCGGCGCTGCTCGCGTGTCTCGATGCGGCGCAGGTGCTGGATCGAGTCGATCCACCTGAAACAGAAGTCGCCCTTGGCGGCGATCGACGGGATGCTCCCGATCGCCGCGAACGCCTTGTGCCGCTCGGCCGGGTCGGGGATGTAGGTGTCCAGCAGGGTCAGGTAGAACTGCACGTGCAGCGCCTCCTCGTAGAGCTGGCGCGAGAGGTACATGCGCGCCTCGGGCGCGTTGACGTGCTGGTAGAGGTTGAGCACCAGGTTGTTGGCCACGATGGTGTCGCCGGTGGCGAAGAAGGCGACCAGGCGCTGGATCAGGTGGCGCTCGGCGGGGTTCATCCTGCCGTCGAGGTCGGCGAGGTCGGGCGCGAAGTCGACTTCGTCCACGGTCCACGTGTTGCGGATGGCGGCGCGGTACATCTCGTAGAACGCGGGGTAGCGCATCGGACGCAGGGTGAGGGCGTAGCCGGGGTCGAGCAGTTGGCTGGTCATGGAGGTGCCTTGGGGTGCGACCGCCCGGGAGGCGGCGAGACTGCATGGCCGTCATTCCCGCAAAGCGGGAACGGCGCCGAGAAAGGGCGTGGGCTTTACCGCCCCGCGCGACCGTCAGAGCTTGCGCGCGTACGCCTCGTGCACGAACCTGCTGACGTAGGTCGCCAGGCCTTCGCCGGCCTGCGCCAGGGCCTGCATGTTGCGCACGTGTTCGGCGCCGGTGGCCGCGTCGGTGTACTCGTAGGTCGGGCCGCCGACGAAGCGGACGCGGATCCATCCCTCGCCCAGTTCGTAGGCGCTGACGCCGGAATGGCCGTCCAGGTTGCGGTAGCGATGCATGCGAGGGGCCGGTTCATTGGCAGGCCTCGCAATACTCGGGATTCTCCAGTGAACACAACACCGCTGCGCTTGCCTGGCTCTGGTCCGGCACGGCGGCCACGGTCGTCTTGGCGATCTTCGTGGCCGGTCGCGAGCGCAGGTAGTAGGTGGTCTTGATGCCCGACTTCCACGCGTACATGTACATCGAGGAAAGCTGCCCGATGTTCGGGTTCTCCATGAACAGGTTCAACGACTGGCTCTGGTCGATATACGCGCCGCGCGCGGCGGCCAGGTCGATCAGGGCCTTCTGCGGCAGCTCCCATACGGTGCGGTAGACCTGGCGCAGGCGTTCGGGAATCGCCGCGATGCCCTGGATCGAGCCGTCGGCCCGCTTGATCGCGTCGCGCACCTCGGTCGTCCACAGCCCCAGTGTCTTGAGCTCCTCGACCAGGTAGCGGTTGACCACGAGAAAATCGCCCGAGAGCGTCTCGCGCTTGAACAGGTTGGACACCTGCGGCTCGATGCATTCGTAGCAGCCGGCGATCGAGGCGATGGTGGCGGTCGGCGCGATGGCGATCAGCAGCGAATTGCGCAGGCCGCCGGCCCGGATGCGCTCGCGCAAGGCATCCCATCGCGCGGGATCGCTGACCGACGCCTGCGGCCAGTAATCGAACTGCAGCTCGCCGCGCGCGGCGCGCGTCTGCCCGAAGCCCGGGTGCGCGCCGGCCGCCCCGGCCAGCGCGCAGGACTCGTCCAGCGCGTGGAAGTAGATCTCTTCGGCGATGCGCGTGGACAGCGCCAGCGCCTCGGGCGCATCGAACGGCACCCGCAGCTGGAACAGCACGTCCTGCAGGCCCATCACGCCCAGGCCTACGGGTCGCCACTTCTGGTTGGCGCGCCGGGCCGTGGCGATCGGATAGAAGTTGAGGTCGATCACCCGGTCGAGCTGGCGCACCGCGGTGCGCACGGTGTCGGCGAGCTTGTCGAAGTCGAAGGCGCCCTCGCCGAGGTGGCGCGCCAGGTTGATCGAACCCAGGTTGCACACCGCCGTCTCGTCGGTGCCGGTGACCTCCAGGATTTCGGTGCACAGGTTGGACAGGTGGATCACGTTGTCCGGCTCGGCGGTCTGGTTGCCGGTGGCGTTGCAGCGGTCCTTGAAGGTCATCCAGCCGTTGCCGGTCTGCGCCAGCGTGCGCAGCATGCGCGCGTAAAGCTCGCGTGCCCTGACCGTCTTCACCGCCAGGACCGCCGCTTCCGCCTCGCGGTAGGCGCGTTCGAACGCCACGCCCCACAGGTCGACCAGCTGCGGCACCGCCTTCGGATCGAACAGCGACCAGTCGGCGTCGGCCTCGACCCGGCGCATGAACTCGTCGGGGATCCAGTTGGCCAGGTTGAGGTTGTGCGTGCGCCGCGCCTCGTCGCCGGTGTTGTCGCGCAGTTCGAGGAACTCCTCGACGTCGGCGTGCCAGGGCTCGACGTACACGCAGCACGCGCCCTTGCGCTTGCCGCCCTGGTTGACCGCGGCCACCGAGGCGTCGAGCGTCTTCAGCCACGGCACCAGCCCATTGGAATGGCCGTTGGTGCCGCGGATCAGCGAGCCGCGCGAGCGCACGCGGGTGAACGACAGGCCGATGCCGCCGGCGAATTTCGACAGCTTGGCGACGTCGGCGTACTTGTCGTAGATCGCCTCCAGCGAATCGGCCGGCGAGTCCAGCAGAAAACAGGACGAGAGTTGCTCGTGCGCAGTGCCGGCATTGAACAGCGTGGGCGAGCTGGGGATGTACTCGAGCGAGGAAAACAGGCGGTAGAGCTCCAGCGCCTCGCCTACGTCGTTGCCGCCCAGTGCGCAGGCGATGCGCATGAAGAAATGCTGCGGTGTCTCGACCGCCTTGCGCGTCTGCGGATGGCGCAGCAGGTAGCGGTCGTACACCGTGCGCAGGCCGAAGTACTCGAAGCGGCGCGTGGCCAGCGGGTCGATCGCATCGTTCAACTTGCGCGCGTGCGCGGCGACGAAATCGCGCAGCCGCGCATTGAGCAGGCCCAGCTCCGCGCCGCGCGCGATCGACTGCGAGAAGCTCTGGATCTCCTGCCCGCGCACTTCCTTGTCGATGAATGCGCCGAGCAGCCGCGCGGCGAGCTGGCCGTATTCGGGTTCCTCGGCGGTGAGCGCCGCGGCGGTGCGGATCGAGAGCTGGTCCAGCTCCGCGGTGCTGGCGCCGTCGTACAGGCCGCCGATGGTCTTCAGCGCCACGCGCAGCGGGTCGACCGCGTGCAGGCCATCGGCATTGCGCGTCACCGCGCGCACGATCTTGTTGACGTCCACGCTTTCGGTGGCGCCGCTGCGCTTGGTCACGCGCATCTGCGCGGGGCTGTGCGGCGGGGTCAGGGCAAAGCTGTCGTCCGCACGCGGTGCGGCCATGCCTTCGTGCGAAGGGGTGTCAAGGGTGTCCATGCGGAAGCTCCGGAAGGGAAGCCGCCGCGCCGGTACGGAGGAGAACGCACCAACGCGACGGTTCCGAAAACGTCAAACGCCTGCTCCCGCGCGCAGGGCCTGAGGGCTCGCTTCCGATGAACGGCACGCCCCACGCGGGCGCCAGAACGCCCGCATGCAACGCGCCTCCCCGCGGAAGCGGTCACCCGCGCCGGGTCGCGACAGGGTCGGGCGGGCGCGTCTCATGGAGCGCGACCGCCGGCCCATGGGGCCCGGCGTGTCGGCAGGTCTTCGGACTTGCGGACACCGGATCGTTCGATCCGTCCTACTTGCCCTCGCTTCCCAGGCGCGGCGGCCCAGTGCATGTGAGGACGTTCGTTTCCGCTTACCGCTGCGGGGCAGTTCCGGATTCGCACCGGATTCCCTTTTGAGCCCGACCGACAGTCGCGTCTGGACGGGCACCGACGGGCACAACATATCGGTGAGAATGACGTTGGTCAACCCACGATTTAGTGGTGCGAGGGTGAGGGCGCGTCTGCCGGCGACATGCCGGCGGCACCTCTTCGCAGGAGCCCGCTTGGGGGCGATGGGCTTGGTGCAGGAGACCGAAACCTAGCCCGCCACCGGACCCCGGCAGGTCGTTCCGCCGAGTTGTCCCGACGAGCGCCGGCAACGCCGCGCTCACCTGTCCGCCACGAGTGCGTGCCTATCGTCGCGAGCCATGCCCAGCCACAACGGGAGCGGATGATGGCCACGACGAAGACCGCCAGGCGCGGCACCGGCACCGGCAAGGTGGTGGCGAAAGCGCGGCAGGTGCAGGCGCAGATCGACGCCCAGGACAAGCAAAAGCAGAAAGCCAAGGCGAGCAAGTCCGCGAGTACGAAGAGCGCCGCGAAAAAGCAGCCCGGCCAGACCAGCCCGCGGCCCAAACCGCGCCCACCGCTGCCCGAGCAGCACCTGAGCAAGCCGGGCAAGGAAGCGAAGCTCAAACCCCGCCCCCAATTCGAGGCGCCCGACTACCGCGGCAGCGGCAAGCTCCAGGACATGGCCGCGATCATCACCGGCGCCGATTCGGGCATCGGTCGCGCGGTGGCGGTGCTGTTTGCGCGCGAGGGTGCGGACGTGGCGGTGGTGTATCTGTCCGAGGACGAGGATGCGCGCGAAACCCGGCGCCACGTCGAGAAGGAAGGCCGTCGCTGCCTGCTGATCCGCGGCGACGTGAAGGACCCGGACTTCTGCGAGCGGGCCGTCCAGCAGACGGTCGAGGAATTCGGCGGGCTTGACGTGCTGGTCAACAACGCCGCCTTCCAGGAACACGCCGACACGCTGGAGGAGATCACCGAGGAACACTTCGACCTCACCATGCGCACCAACATCTACGGCTATTTCCACATGGCCCGGGCGGCGCTCCCGCACCTGCACGAGGGCAGCGCGATCATCAACACCGGTTCGGAAACCGGCTTGTTCGGCAACAAGCACCTGCTCGACTACTCGGCGACCAAGGGCGCAATCCACGCCTTCACCATGTCGCTGGCCAGCAATCTCGTCTCGCGCGGCATCCGCGTCAACGCGGTGGCACCGGGGCCGGTGTGGACGCCGCTCAACCCGGCCGACAAGCCGGCCAAACAGGTGGCCAAGTTCGGCCAGCAGAATCCGTGGGGCCGGCCGGCGCAGCCGGAGGAACTCTCGCCCGCGTACGTGTTCCTGGCCGCGCCCAGCTGTTCGAGCTACATCAGTGGCGCGATCCTGCCGGTGATGGGCGGCTCGACGGGTTGACGCGATGCACCTGTCCGATCCCTGGTGGCTATTCGCGCTGCGCGGGGCGGGCGTCTACCTCGGGCTGCTGATCCTGCTGCGGCTGCTGGGCAAGCGCTCCTTCGGCGAAATGACCACGTTCGACATCGTGGTGCTGACGCTGGTCGGTGGCACCCTGCGCACGGCGATCATCGGCGACGACAAGGCGCCACTGGCGGCGATCATCGGCGTGCTGGCGATCTTCCTGCTGGACAAGGGTGTCGCCTGGGCCTGCGCGCGCTGGCCTGGCCTGGACCGGCTGGTCGAAGGCAAGGCAAGCCTGCTGGCGCGCGATGGCAAGGTGATCGAGGGTTCGTTGCGCAGGCACGACATGTCCGAGGAAGCGTTCCGTCGCGTGCTGCGCGAAAAAGGCTTGCGTGAAGTGGGCGACGTCGCCGAGGTGCGGCTGGAGGCCAACGGCAAGATCAGCGTGTTGAAGGCTTCCAGGCCGTAGCGCGGGCGACTGGGTGCAACCTTGCAGCGTCGTCGTGGCCCCATCCCACCCTAGGTTGGTGGCGGGCCAATCGGCTCACAGTGTGCTTCGTAGGCCGGGTACAGCCGGCTCTCCTCGCGACCGATGCGCTGCTGCAGCACGGCCAGCAATTGAGCCAGGCTGCGCGAAAACGCCTGTGGGTCGGCATCACCTTCATGGTAGGTGTCGAAGAACGCCAGCAGCGCCGGGGTCAGTTGCTGCATCTCGCCGGCATAGCGGCGGGCGAGGCCGGCGGTCGACGGATGCGCCTGGAGTGCGGGATAGAGCCGGTTGTCCTCCAGATGAAGGTGCGCAAGCATCGCATGCCGCGCCTTGTGCAGCCGTTCGCGGCCTTCGGAGCCGGCCAGCCCCAAGCGTTGCAGCTCATCGAGCAGGGCGCGCAACTGCGCATGCTGGTCGCGCAGGACGTCCGTCAACCTCACGGCCCGCCCTCGTCGTCGCGCTGGTGCCACTCGGCCGTGCGTTCGAGCCAGGGCGGCACGGCCGCGGCCGGCAGCGGGCGCGAGACGAAGTAGCCCTGTACCTCGTCGCAGTCCATGCGGCGCACGGCGTCGTAGATGCGTCGGGTTTCCACGCCCTCGACCACCACGCGAAAGCCCAGATCGTGCGCCAGCGCTGCGGTGGAGCGCACGATCGCCGCGTCATGGCGGCTGGCGTCCATTGCACGCACGAAGGACTGGTCGATCTTCAGGCAGGTTGCCGGCATCTGCCGCAACGAGGCGAGGTTGCTGTAGCCGGTGCCGAAGTCGTCGATCGCGATGCCGGCACCGAGCTCGCGCACCGCCGCCAGGTGGCGACGGGTCGCGTCGTTGTGCGCCATCAGGGTGGTTTCGGTGAACTCCAGCTCCAATGTGCCCGGATCGACGCCGTAGCGGGTCGCCACGTCCTGCAGTCGGGTGACCAGGTCGGCGTCGAAATCGGCGTTGGAAATGTTGAGCGAGAGCCCAACGTCGCAGCCAGCGCGGCGCCAAGCCGCCAGTTGGGCGACGCCGTGGTCAAGCACCCAGCCGGTCAGCGAGCGCATCAGGCCTGCGCGTTCGGCCAGCGGCACGAACTGGCCTGGCGGCACTTCGCCCAGGGTCGGGTGACGCCAGCGCGCGAGCGCCTCCATGGCGATGCAGCGGCCGTCACTGAGGCGTACGCGCGGCTGGTAGTGCAGGTAGAGCTCGGTGCGCTCGGTCAGGGCGGCGGCCAGCTCGGTAACCAGGAAGAACTCCTGCTGGTGCCGCTCGTCCTGGCTGCGCTCGTACAACGCCCAGCCGCGCGGGTTGCGCTGGGCCGCGTAGGAGGCGCTCATCACCTGGCGCAGCGGATCGGCGCCGTCGAGCTGGCGCACGTCCAGGTCGAGCAGGCCGATGCCCGGTTGCAGCGTGAGCGGGATGTCCAGGCAGTCGAAGGGGGTACGCAGGCGGGCGACCAGTGCGTCGAGCTGGGTGGTTTCCAGCGGTTTGTCGCCATCGGGCAGTACCGCGGCGAACCGGGTGACGCCGACCTGGTAGAGATTCGTGCGCGGCGGCATCCAGTCTAGTACGCGCGCGGCCACGGCGCGCATCAGCTCGTCGGCATAGGGGAAGCCCATCGCACGCACGAACGCATTGAAGCGCTCCACCGGCGCCACTTCGATGGCAATCAGCCAGGCGCGCTGCGCGCCGTTCTTGTGGCGGCTGCGCAGGTCTTCGAAGAAGGCGCTGCGGTGGGGCAGCTGAGTGACCGGGTCGGTGCGGCCGAGGTAGCTGCCCAGCACCACGCCGGCACCGGCCAGCCGGGCGGCATTGCGCAAGGCAGCCAGTCCGGCCTCGTCCAGTCCGCTGCGCGGCGCATGGTCCATGACGCATAGCGCGCCGACGTGCCGGCCGCTCAGGGTGAACACCGGTTCGCAGGCGAAGAAGCGCAGCGTGGTCGGCGAGGGGCCGGTCAGGGGCGGGGTGTCGCGATAGCGCGCGTCGGCGGCGATGTCCGGCAGCACCTGGCCGGCACCGCGACGCGCGGCTTCCAGATAGAGCGGGTGCAGGACATGGGGAGCGCGCGGGCCGGCGTCGCGGCTGTACCAATAGGCGCTGCCGCTATCGAGCACCAGCGCGACCATCGCCACGCCCAGTGAAGCGGCCGCGAGGTGGGCGACCGAATCGAAGCCCGGAACGGTGTAATGGTCGCCCGCGGCCAACGGGCCTGTGTCGTCGCTGGCGGCGAACGCCCCATCCAGGGCCGTCGCCTCCAGCGCGTGTTCCACGGTCGTATGCATGGCGTTCTCCCTCCGGCCGACTTGGTGGGAACCGCTTGTAACCCCTCCGGCCAGAGTACGTCGGCGGCGTCCACAGCCGCAATGCGGAAAAAAGGAAGTGCGGCGGCCGACGGACCGCCCCCAGGTGACGGCCTATTCGGGGCGGTGCGGCAGCGCCAGGTAATCCTCGCTCTGCATCTCGATCAGCCGCGATTCGGTGCGGCTGAACTCGGCGCGGTGGCGCTCGCCGTCATACAGCTCGGTGATCGGCGCGGCGGCAGACAGCACGAGCTTGACGTGGCGGTCGTAGAACTCGTCCACCATCAACAGGAAGCGCCGTGCGGCGTCCTCGCTGTAAACAGAAAACTGCGGCACGCTGGACACGATGACCGTAGGCACCTGCCGTGCCAGTGCGATGTAGTCGGCCACCGCGCGCGGGCCCTCGCACAGCGCGTCGAACTCGAACCACAGCACGCCCGGCGCCCGGCGGCGCAATGGGATCGGACGGCCGTTGACGTCCAGCGCGCCGCCCTGGTGTGCCTCACCCTGCGCCTGGCTGGCGAAGATCCGCGCCAGCGCGCGCTCGGCCTCGGCGCCCGGCGGGGTCAGGTAGACCGGCGCCTGAGTCAGCGCGCGCAGGCGCCAGTCGCGTGGGGAGACCATCTCCACCACACGGCAGTGCCGCTCGATCAGTGCGATGGCGGGCAGGAAGCGGGCGCGCTGCAGGCCGTCGCGGTAAAGGTTCGTCGGCGGCGTGTTGGAGGTGGTGACCAGCGCCACGCCGCGGCGGAACAGGGCATCGAGCAGGTTGGCCAGGATCATCGCGTCGCCGATGTCGTTGACCAGGAACTCGTCCAGGCACAGCACGCGGCAGCGCCCGGCCAGGCCCTCGGCGACGGCCTCCAGCGGATCGGCGCGCTCGCCCAGTTCGCGCAGGTGTGCGTGAACCTCCCCCATGAAGCGGTGGAAATGGCGGCGCAACGCCACGCCGTGGGGCAGGCTGGCGGCGAACAGGTCCATCAGGAAGGTCTTGCCGCGGCCGACACTGCCCCACAGGTACAGCCCCGGTACCGGCGGATGCTCGTCGTCGCCGAACAGCGATTTCAGTCGCCCGAACAGCCCCCCGTTGTCCGGCGTGGCGCACAGCGCCGCGTGCATGCGGTCCAGTTCCGGCAGCACGGCGAGCTGCGCAGGGTCGGCTTCCCAGCGGTGGGCGGCGACGCCTTCGTGGTAGCGGGCGGAAGGGGTGAGGTCGGTCATGGAGATGGCTGGGACAGGTCAACGCCTCCCTCTGCATGCAGGGGGAGGTCGGGAAGGGGTTGCACGCAGGGGAGGGCGCCCGGGGCGCGCCTCATGCTTTCCGCAGCGGCGGCAGCCACGGCTGCACGGCGTGCTTGACCGCGCCGCGCAGGTCCATCAGCCGCCGATGGAAGAAATGGCTGGTCTCGGGCATGCGTACCACCTCGGGCTCGACCGGCAGGCTCTCGATCCAGTCGAACACCGCCTGCGGCTCGACCACTTCGTCGGCCTCGCCTTGCACGATCAGCCAGGGGCACTGCGGCGCGTCGATCTCGGTCAGCGCAAAGCGCCCGGCCGGTGGTGCGATGCTGACCAGCGCCGCGGCGCCCAGGCGCGCGGCGTTACGGATGGTCACGTAGCTGCCGAAGGAGAACCCGGCCAGCCACAGCACGTCGTCCGGGCGCACGCGGCGTACCCAGGCGACCACTGCGGCCAGGTCCTCGCCTTCACCGTTGCCCTCGTCGTAGCTGCCCTCGGAGGCGCCGGTGCCGCGGAAGTTGAAACGCACGGTGTCCAGACCCGATTCGCGCAGGCTGCGCTCGACCATCGTCACCACCTTGTTGTGCATGGTGCCGCCCTGCACGGGGTTGGGGTGGCAGATCACCGCCACGCCGCGGCGGGCGTCGGCGGGCTCGGCGACGTTGGCGATCGCCTCCAGCTTGCCGGCCGGGCCATCGAGCGCGAAGCTCGCTTCTTCCGCGGGAAACGAGGCCGGATTGTCGGGAATGGTGGTGGGCGTCATGCGCACAATGATAACCGTCGCGGTCGTGCACCGGCCGTGGTGCCGGGGAATGGCATGAACCATCTGGCCCATGCGCTGCTGGCCGGCGCCGACGAAGAGTGGATCCTGGGCGGGGTGCTGGGCGACTTCGTGCGTGGCGCGCCCGATCCTGCGCTGCCCTCGGGCGTGCGCGACGGCATCGCGCTGCATCGGGCGATCGACGGCTTCACCGATCGCCACCCGGAAGTGCTGTCCGCGCGCGCCCTGTTCGAACCGCCGTACCGGCGCTACGCCGGCATCGCCCTGGACATGTGGTTCGATCACTTGCTGGCGCGCGATTTCGCACGCTGGTCCACGCTGCCGTTGCCCGACTTCTCGAGCGCGTTGCGCGGGCTGCTGGACCGGCAGGACGCGCTGCTGCCCTCGACCGCACGACGTTTCGCGCACTACATGCGGGCCAACGACCTGCCCGCCGCGTATGCCGAACCGGAGATGCTGGATCGTGCACTGGCCGGCATCGGCCAACGCCTGCATCGCGACAACCCGCTGGGGCGGATGCTGCCGGTCCTGCAGGACCTGGAGGCGCCGCTGCAGGCGTGCTTCGACGCGTTCTTCCCGGAGCTGCAACGCTTCGCCACCCACTGGCGCCCCACCGCTCCCCGGTAGAAGCCCACTCGTGGGCGATGCTTCGCCGACGAATCCGACGGCATCGCCTCCGAATGACCTCCCGCGAAAAACGAAAACGCCGCCCGGAGGCGGCGTTTCGGTGCTGCGCGAACCGGCCGGCTTACTTGGCCTGGCCCACGATCCACTTGACCGTGCTGGCGACCTGCTCGTCGGTGAGCGAGGGCATGCCGCCCTTGGGCGGCATGAAGTTGCCGTCCGGGCCGTGGTAGCCCTCGATCGCGTGCTTGACCAGGGTGTCGATGCCCTGCGCGATGCGCGGGGCCCAGGCGGCCTTGTCGCCGAGCTTGGGCGCGCCGGCGACGCCGGCGGTGTGGCAGCTGTGGCACAGCCCTTCGTAGACCGTCTTGCCGTCGGTGCTGCCACCGAAGGCGACCTGCGAGGCGGCCGCCTTGGCGGCGGCGTCCTGCGCGGCCAGCATCGCGGCGCGGCCGGTGTCGCCGGCGTACACCGCGCCGGCCGGGGCCAGGCGCTCGGCGACGCGCTGCGCGGCGTGCGGGTTGGTTTCCTTCGCCGCGTGGGAGTAGATGCTGTAGGCCATGATCAGCAACACCAGCGCCAGTACGTGCAGACCGGCGATCAGCCAGCTGAACTGGCGGATGAAGCTCTGGTCCGATTTGGTCATGGAACCGCTCACGCAAGTAACTCCAGATAATCAGTGGACGTGCCGGCAAGCCTCTAAACTGGCCGGCGCGGGACAGACAAGACGCCGATTATAGATCAAAGCGCGCGCCATGGTTCAGGCCATGCCGCACGTGGCGCGATCGGGGCAAGGCCTCGCCGTTCGTGCGGTCGGTCACGTGTCATCGGTCATGGGGCACCCCTGTCAACTGGCATTGTCCAAGGCCGTTGCTGTAACCCTATGCTTTTCACAGGGTCGGCTCTGGCTGCGCGCGGCGTGGCCTGAAGGGGACCGACAACCATTCCGGGAGCTTTATCAATGTCGCGTTTTTGGAAGATCGCGCTGGTCGTGGTGGTAGTGCTGGTGCTGGCCGTCGTTGGCCTGCGCCTGATGCACAAGCCGGGCGGCCAGCCAGGGCAGGCCAATGCCCAGGACCAGGGCAAGGAAGGCCAGCAGCCGCCGGTGCCGGTCACCGTGGTGCCGGTGGCGCGCCAGGACGTGCCGGTCTACCTGACCGCGCTGGGCACGGTGCAGGCGCTCAACACGGTGGCGATCAGCCCGCAGGTGAGCGGCCGCCTGATCAGCCTTCAGTTCAACGAAGGCCAGCCCGTGAAGAAGGGCCAGGTGCTGGCGCAGATCGACCCGCGCAGCTTCCAGGCCACCTATGACCAGGCCGTGGCACGGCTGCACCAGGACCAGGCGCAGCTGGCCACCGCCAAGGCGAACTACTCGCGCAGCCAGGAACTGGGCCCGAAGGGCTACATCGCCAAGCAGGACCTGGACGCGTTGCACAACACGGTGCGCCAACTTGAAGCGACCCTCGCCTCCGACCAGGCGCAGATCCGCGACGCCGAGGTGCAGCTGGGCTACACCAAGGTGGTTTCGCCGATCGACGGCCTGGCCGGCATCCGTGGCGTGGACCCGGGCAATGTGGTCACCACCACCAGCACCATCGTCACGCTGACCCAGCTGCACCCGATCAACGTGATGTTCAACCTGCCCGAGCAGAACCTGGACATGGTGCGCCAGGCCGCGATGGGCGAAGGCGAGCTGTCGGTGGCCGCGCTCGACCGCGGCGACGCGCACGTGATCGCCGATGGCGGCGTGCTCAAGGTGATCGACAACCAGATCGACGCCAGCACCGGCACCTTCCGCCTGAAGTCGGAGTTTCCGAACCAGAACAATGAGCTGTGGCCCGGCCAGTTCGTCAACGTGCGGCTGAAGGTGCGCACGGTCGGCGGCGGCCTGGTGATTCCGGCGCAGGCGGTGCAGCGCGGGCCGGACGGGGACTACGTCTACCTGCTGCAGCAGGACAACACGGTGAAGATGCAGCCGGTGCAGGTCGCGCAGGAAGTGGGCGACAGCGCGGTGATGATCGCCAGCGGCCTGACCCAGGGCCAGAAGGTCGTCACCGAAGGCCAGTTCCGGCTCAAGCCCGGCAGCAAGGTCAATCCGCTCAAGCCTGGCGAGGTGCCACCGGCACCGACCAAGGAAGAGCTGGAGAAGGCAAAGAAGAGCGGCGGCGGTCGCCGCGGGCACTGATGACAGAGGCGACCCCGGGCCTGAAGCGCGCGGTCGCCGGAAAAATAGCCGTTCGCCCCGAGCCTAGGCCGCAGGCCGAAGTCGAAGGGCAGCCCTTCGACTTCGCTGCGCTACGCTCAGGGCGAACGGTGGTTGGGTTGCGACCACGGATGGCGCGCGCCTCCACCTAACAGACAGACCGGATTCCCCCATGGGCTTCTCCACCCTCTTCATCCGCCGCCCGATCGCCACCTCGTTGCTGATGGTCGCGGTGTTGCTGCTGGGCGTGCTCGGCTACCGCCAGCTGCCGGTGTCGGCGCTGCCGGAGATCGACGCGCCCAGCCTGGTGGTAACCACGCAGTACCCGGGCGCCAGCGCGACCACCATGGCGGCGCTGGTGACCACGCCGCTGGAGCGCCAGCTGGGCCAGATCTCGGGCCTGTCGATGATGAGCTCGGATTCTTCCGCCGGCCTGTCGACGATCATCCTGCAGTTCAACATGGACCGGGACATCGACATCGCCGCGCAGGACGTGCAGGCGGCGATCAGCTCGGCCAAGGGCACGCTGCCCAACAACCTGCCCTATCCGCCGGTCTACAACCGCGTGAACCCGGCCGACGCGCCGATCCTCACGCTGATGCTCACCTCCGACAGCCGCCAGCTGCGCGAGGTCAACGACCTGGCCGATTCGATCATCGCGCAGAAGCTCTCGCAGGTGCAGGGCGTGGGCCTGGTCTCGATCGCCGGCAACGTGCGCCCGGCCGTGCGCGTGCAGGTCAATCCCTCGCAGCTGTCCAACCTGGGCCTGACCCTGGAGGACGTGCGCGCCGCGCTGCAGGCGGCCAACGTCAACGCACCCAAGGGCACGCTCAACGGCGCCACCCAGAGCTACTCGATCGGCACCAACGACCAGCTCACCGACGCGGCCGCCTACGCGCAGACCATCATCAGCTACAAGGACGGCGCGCCGGTACGCCTGAAGAACGTCGCGCGCGTGGTCGACGGCGTGGAGAACGACCAGCTCGCCGCCTGGGCCAACGGCAAGCCGGCGGTGCTGCTGGACATCCGCCGCCAGCCCGGCGCCAACATCGTGCAGACGGTCGAACAGATCCGCGCCGTGCTGCCCTCGCTGCAGGCGGTGCTGCCGGCCGACGTGCACCTGGACGTGTTCGCCGACCGCACGGTCACCATCCGCGCCTCGGTGCATGACGTCGAACTCACCCTGCTGCTGACCATCTGCCTGGTGGTCGCGGTGATCTTCGTGTTCCTGCGCCGGCTGTGGGCGACGATCATCCCGTCGATCGCCGTGCCGCTGTCGCTGATGGGCACCTTCGGCGTGATGGCCTTCACCGGCATGTCGCTGGACAACCTCTCGCTGATGGCGCTGACCGTGGCCACCGGCTTCGTGGTCGACGATGCGATCGTGATGATCGAGAACATCGTGCGCTACATCGAGCAGGGCAAGAGTGGCAAGGAAGCGGCCGAGATCGGCGCCAAGGAAATCGGTTTCACGGTGCTGTCGCTGACCGTCTCGCTGATCGCCGTGTTCCTGCCGCTGCTCTTGATGCCCGGCGTGACCGGTCGCCTTTTCCACGAGTTCGCCTGGGTGCTGACCATCGCGGTGGCGATCTCGATGCTGGTGTCGCTGACGCTGACGCCGATGATGTGCGCCTACCTGCTCAAGCCCGACCAGCTTCCGGAAGGCGATGACGCGCACGAGCGCCATGCCGCCGCCGGCAAGCGCGGCGTGTGGCTGCGCACGGTCGACTTCTACGGCCGCACGCTGGACTGGGTGCTCGACCATCGCCGCCTGACCATCCTGGTGGCGGCGGCCACCGTCGTGCTCACGATCATCCTCTACGTGGTGATCCCCAAGGGCCTGCTGCCCGAGCAGGACACCGGCCTGGTCACCGGCGTGGTGCAGGCCGACGAGAACGTCGCCTTCCCGCAGATGGAGCAGCGCACCAAGGCGGTGGCCGAGGCGTTGCGCGCCGATCCGGCCGTGTCCGGCGTGGCGGCCTTCATCGGCGCGGGCACCATCAACCCCACGCTCAACCAGGGCCAGCTTTCGATCGTGCTCAAGGACCGCGGCGACCGCGGCGGCCTGGATGAAGTGATGCCGCGGCTGCAGAACACGGTCGCCAATATTCCGGGCGTGGCGCTGTACCTGAAACCGGTGCAGGACGTGACCCTGGACAGCCGCGTCGCCGCGACCGAGTACCAGTACTCGCTGTCGGAGGTGAACTCGGCCGACCTGGCCAAGCGCGCCGAGCAGATGACCCAGGCGCTGCGCCAGCGGCCCGAACTGGCCGACGTGGACAACAACCTGGCCAACCGGGGCAACGCGCTCAAGCTCACCATCGATCGCGAGAAAGCCAGTCGCCTGGGCGTGCCGGTGCAGACCATCGACGACACGCTGTACGACGCCTTCGGCCAGCGCCAGATCTCGACCATCTTCACCCAGCTCAACCAGTACCGCGTGGTGCTGGAGGTGGCGCCGGAGTTCCGTTCCAGCCGCGACCTGCTCAACAAGCTGACCGTTCGCGGCAACGGCTCGGGTGCGCTGACCGGCTCGAACGCGACCAGTTTCGGCCAGCTCACCTCGGCCAACTCGGCGACACCGTCGGGCATCGGCAACACCGGCAACGTCGGCTTCCAGATTGGTGGCGGCGGCACCATCCCGATCGCGTCACTGGCGACTGCCGAGGTCACCAGCGCACCGCTGGTGGTCAGCCACCAGCAGCAGCTGCCCGCGGTGACGATCTCCTTCAACCTGGCGCCGGGCTACTCCCTGTCGCAGGCGGTCGATGCACTCCATGAGGTCGAGGCGCAACTGGACTTCCCGCCGCAGGTGCGCGGGCAATTCATCGGCAAGGCGGCCGAGTTCAACGCCTCGATCGGCGACGAGGTGCTGTTGCTGCTGGCGGCGATCGTGGTGATCTACATCGTGCTGGGCGTGCTGTACGAGAGCTACATCCACCCGCTGACGATCATCTCGACGCTGCCGCCGGCGGGCGTGGGCGCGCTGCTGGCGCTGATCCTGTGCGGCATGAGCCTGTCGGTGGACGGCATCGTGGGCATCGTGCTGCTGATCGGTATCGTCAAGAAGAATGCGATCATGATGATCGACTTCGCGATCGAGGCGCAGCGCGACGGATTGAACGCGCGTGAGGCGATCCGCCGCGCGTGCCTGCTGCGTTTCCGGCCGATCATGATGACCACCGCCGCGGCCATGTTGGGTGCGCTGCCGCTGGCGCTGGGCAACGGTATCGGCGCCGAGTTGCGGCGGCCGCTGGGCGTGTCGATCGTGGGCGGTCTGCTGTTGTCGCAGCTGGTCACGCTGTACACCACGCCGGTGATCTATCTCTACATGGAACGCTTCTCCGACTGGCTGCGGCTGCGCCGCGAGCGCCGGGCGCTGGAGCGCGCCGAGGCCGACGCCCGGGCGGTGTGACGCTTTGAGCCGGTGCCGGTGCGTTCGCCGCACTTGGCGCCCTCTCCCCTCCGGGGAGAGGGCTGGGGTGAGGGGCCGGGGCTCGCGGGGATGTTCGCAGGAACGCTGGCCTGCTTTCCGTTCTAGCGCGGCCTTCCCGCGACTTGGCTCGCCTGCGGCGGGCTTCCGATCGCCTGCCGGCGCTCGGGTCACTTTCTTTGCTGGCCCAAAGAAAGTAACCAAAGAAACGGGCTGGCTGAGCCCGGTGAGGGATAAGAGCTAGGTGCCACCTCGCCTTGATGGGTGTGCCTCCTGCTCTTAGAGGAGCTGCCGCCGCTTTGCCGCGGGCGCTCGGGAGCTGAGGCCAGGGAGGCACCCGGCGGGTTGGGTGGTACCGCACGTTCGCCGCACTTGGCTCCCTCTCCCCTCCGGGGAGAGGGTTGGGGTGAGGGGCCGGGGCTCGCGGGGCACAAGAGGCCTTTCTCTGAGGATCTGTTGACTCCGGATGCGTCGCGCGGATCAACCGATCGGCACGATGCGCGTTAGCACGGCGATGCCGCGTATCCTCCTTCCCTTTGTCTTGTTCCTCCCCGCCACCGCATGAACCTTTCCGGCCCCTTCATCCGCCGCCCGATCGGCACCTCGTTGCTGGCCATGGGCGTGTTGCTGGCAGGCCTGATCTGCTACTCGCTGCTGGGCGTGTCGGCGCTGCCGCAGATGCAGTTTCCGGTGATCTTCGTGCAGGCGCAGCAGGCCGGCGCCGACGCCAGCACCATGGCCTCGACAGTGGCCGCGCCGCTGGAGCGGCATCTTGGCCAGGTGCCGGGCATCGAGTCGATGCGTTCGCACAGTTCGGAAGGGCGCGCGGTGGTGTTCATCATGTTCCGCGGCGGGACCAATCTGGACTCGGCGGCGCGCGATGTGCAGGCGGCGATCAATGCCGCGGCGCCGGACCTGCCAACGGGCCTCAACAGTCCACCCAGCTACGAGAAGGCCAACCCCAACGACGACCCGGTGATCGCCTTTGCGCTCACCTCCGATACCGAGTCGGCCGCCACGCTCTTCAACGTCGCCGACTCCCTGCTGGCGCAGCGGCTGCGCCAGCTGCCCGGCGTGTCGCAGGTGGAGATCGCCGGCGCGGCGACACCGGCCATCCGCGTGGACATCGACCTGCACGCGCTCAGCGCTATGGGTCTGACGCCGGACCAGTTGCGTAACGCGCTGACCGCAGCCAACGTCACCTCGCCGCAGGGCTTCCTGTCCAACGGCACGACCACCATGGCGGTCACTGCCAACGACCAGCTGCACACGGCCGATGACTTCGCCAGCCTGATCATTGCCGTGCGCAACGGCGTGCCGATCCGGCTGTCCGACGTGGCGCACGTCTACGCCGGCCAGCAGGACGCCTACCAGGCCGCCTGGTTCCAGGGCAAGCCGGCGGTGCTGATGTACGTCTACAAGAAGGCGGACGCCAACGTCATCGCCACGGTGGATGCAGTCAAGGACCAGGTGCCCGCGCTGCGCGCCTACCTCACGCCCGGCACCGTGCTGACCCCGTACTTCGACGGTACGCCGACCATCCGCGCCTCGCTGCATGAGGTGCAGGCCACCTTGCTGATCTCGCTCGCCATGGTGGTGCTGACCATGGCGCTGTTCCTGCGCCGGCTCGCGCCCACGCTGATCGCCGCGCTGACCGTGCCGTTGTCGCTCGCCGGTGCGTTCGTGGTGATGTATGCGCTCGGCTATACGCTCAACAACCTCACGCTGCTGGCGCTGGTGATCGCGATCGGCTTCGTGGTGGACGACGCGATCGTGGTGATCGAGAACGTGATCCGGCATATCGACCAGGGCATGCCCCGCTTCGAGGCCGCCTTGACCGGCGCGCGCGAGATCGGCTTCACCGTAGTCTCGATCACCGCTTCGCTTATCGCGGTATTCATCCCACTGCTGTTCGCGCCGGGCATCACCGGCATGTTCATGCACGAGTTCACCATGACGCTGGTCGCGGCGATCGCGATGTCCGCGCTGATCTCGCTGACCTTGACGCCCTCGTTGTGCGCGCTGTTCCTGCGCGGCCACGCCAGCGCCAAGCCCTCGCGGCTGGGCCGTGCGCTGGATCGCTTCCACGCCGGCATGCTGCGCGTCTACACCCGCTCGCTGGACTTCGCGCTGCGCCACGCGCTGGCGCTGTCGCTGACCCCGCTGGTGCTGATCGTGGCCACCTATTTCCTGTTCGGCGCGGTCAAGACCGGGCTGTTCCCGCGGCAGGACACGGGACTGATCTGGGGCCGCGCCAGCGCCAGCGCGACGGTGTCCTTCAAGGACGCGATCGCGCGCCAGGATCGCCTCACGCAGATGCTGCTGGCCGACCCCGACGTCAAGGCGGTCGGCTCGCGGCTGGGCATCAACTGGCAGGGCACCAGCGGCTCGTTCAACATCGAGCTGAAGACCCGCGCGGAGGGACGTACCGACGACACCTTCGCCGTGCTCGCCCGTCTCTCGGCCAAGGCCGACCGCTTTCCCGACCTGGACCTGCGCCTGCGCCCGATCCAGGACCTGCCCAGCGGCGGCGGAGGCGGCGGCAACCAGGGCGCGCAGTACCAGGTTTCGCTGCAGGGCGACGACCTGGCCCAATTGCAGCAGTGGTTGCCCAAACTCATCAACGCACTGAAGAAGAACCCCAAGTTCAAGGACGTCGGAAGCGACATCGACGACGCCGGCCTGCGCCAGAACGTGGTGATCGACCGCGACACCGCCGCGCGCCTGGGCGTGTCCGTCGGCACCATCGACGGCGCGCTCTACAACGCCTTCGGCCAGCGCCAGGTCTCGACGATCTACTCGGACATCAACCAGTACAAGGTCGTGCTCAACGCGCTGCCTTCGCAGACCGCCACGCCGGCAGCGATCAATCGCATCTACGTGCGCTCGGACAGCGGCAAGATGATCCCGCTGGGCGCGCTGGCGCACATGGAGCCGGGGCTTGCGCCGACCTCGATCACGCACGAGGACCAGCACACCACGATGGACCTGTCGTTCAACCTCGCCGAAGGCGTGAGCATGGGCGAGGCCATGGCGATCGTGCAAAGCACCGTCGAGGGCCTTCGCATGCCCGGCGACATCCGCCTCAATGTGGGCGGCGACTTCCGCCGCTTCATGGAGACCCAGAGCGGCATGGGCTGGCTGATCCTGGCGGCGATCCTTACCGTGTACATCGTGCTGGGCATGCTCTATGAGAGCCTGATCCACCCGGTGACGATCCTCTCCACGTTGCCGGCGGCGGGCGTGGGTGCGCTGCTGGCGCTGTGGCTGACGAACACCGAACTGTCGGTGGTGTCGCAGATCGCGCTGGTGCTCCTGATCGGCATCGTCAAGAAGAACGCGATCATGATGATCGACTTCGCGCTGGTGGCCGAGCGCGAGCACGGCAAGCCGCCGCTGGAGGCGGTGCGGGAGGCGTGCATCGTGCGCTTCCGGCCGATCATGATGACGACGATGGTGGCGATCCTGGCGGCGTTGCCGATTGCGATCGGGTTGGGCGAAGGGTCGGAGTTGCGGCGGCCGCTGGGTATCGCGCTGATCGGTGGTCTGCTGATCTCGCAAAGCCTGACGTTGCTCAGCACGCCGGCGTTGTACGTGATCTTCTCGTGCCTGGCGGCGCGCTGGCGGACTTTCCGCTCGAGGGGTCGCCACCGCAACGTGGTCGAGGCCTCCTGATCCGGCGGGGGAGGACCCAAGCGGTGCTCCCGGTTGCGGAATGATGCGAGTGAGCCTTCCTCTGCATGTGGGGGAGGGACCGGAGTGGGGCTTCCCGGGCGCGGGATGGTGCGCGTGAGCCTTCCCCCGCGAACGCGGGGGAAGCAACTGTGTTGCCGGTCAAGTGCTGTGGAGGGCCGGATCGAAGCGTTTGTTGTCCCTG
>NZ_JAGJRS010000039.1:0-2500 GCF_017837635.1 Frateuria flava | reverse complement strand
TGAAAGGCTAAACAAACTCGGAGATAGCTGGTTCTCCTCGAAAGCTATTTAGGTAGCGCCTCGGACGAATCTTCCTGGGGGTAGAGCACTGTTATGGCTAGCGGGTCATCGCGACTTAGCAAACCATGGCAAACTCCGAATACCAGGACAGACTATCCGGGAGACACACGGCGGGTGCTAACGTCCGTCGTGAAAAGGGAAACAACCCAGACCCGCAGCTAAGGTCCCCAAGTTCTAGCTAAGTGGAAAACGATGTGGAAAGGCATAGACAGCCAGGAGGTTGGCTTAGAAGCAGCCACCCTTTAAAGAAAGCGTAATAGCTCACTGGTCGAGTCGGTCTGCGCGGAAGATTTAACGGGGCTAAGCTAGACACCGAAGCTCGGGGTGCACAGCAATGTGCGCGGTAGAGGAGCGTTCCGTACGCCTGTGAAGGTGGATCGAGAGGTCTGCTGGAGGTATCGGAAGTGCGAATGCTGACATGAGTAACGATAATGGGGGTGAAAAGCCCCCACGCCGAAAGCCCAAGGTTTCCTCGCGCAACGTTCATCGGCGCAGGGTGAGTCGGCCCCTAAGGCGAGGCAGAAATGCGTAGTCGATGGGAAGCAGGTTAATATTCCTGCACTTTTCTATAGTGCGATGTGGGGACGGAGAAGGTTAGGTCTACCGGGCGTTGGTTGTCCCGGGGAAAGGCGGTAGGCATGCATCTTAGGCAAATCCGGGATGCTTTATGCCGAGCACCGAGACGAGCCCTATTGGGCGAAGTGACTGAGACCACGCTTCCAGGAAAAGCCACTAAGCTTCAGCTATAGAAAAACCGTACCGTAAACCGACACTGGTAGGCAGGGTGAGAATCCCAAGGCGCTTGAGAGAACTCGGGTGAAGGAACTAGGCAAAATGGCACCGTAACTTCGGGAGAAGGTGCGCCCATCGGGGTGGCTACATGCGTAGCTGAGCTCTGATGGGTCGCAGTAACCTGGCCGCTGCGACTGTTTATCAAAAACACAGCACTCTGCAAACACGAAAGTGGACGTATAGGGTGTGACGCCTGCCCGGTGCTGGAAGGTTAATTGATGGGGTCAGCCGCAAGGCGAAGCTCTTGATCGAAGCCCCAGTAAACGGCGGCCGTAACTATAACGGTCCTAAGGTAGCGAAATTCCTTGTCGGGTAAGTTCCGACCTGCACGAATGGCGTAACGACAGCGGCGCTGTCTCCACCCGAGACTCAGTGAAATTGAAATCGCTGTGAAGATGCAGCGTTCCCGCGGCAAGACGGAAAGACCCCGTGAACCTTTACTATAGCTTTACACTGAACGTTGAGTTCTTCTGTGTAGGATAGGTGGGAGGCTTTGAAGCGCAGACGCCAGTTTGCGTGGAGCCATCCTTGAAATACCACCCTGAAGTGCTTGACGTTCTAACCTAGGCCCGTAATCCGGGTCAGGGACCGTGTATGGTGGGTAGTTTGACTGGGGCGGTCTCCTCCCAAAGCGTAACGGAGGAGCACGAAGGTACGCTCAGCGCGGTCGGACATCGCGCACTGTGTGCAAAGGCATAAGCGTGCTTGACTGCAAGATCGACGGATCAAGCAGGTACGAAAGTAGGTCTTAGTGATCCGGTGGTTCTGTATGGAAGGGCCATCGCTCAACGGATAAAAGGTACTCCGGGGATAACAGGCTGATACCGCCCAAGAGTTCATATCGACGGCGGTGTTTGGCACCTCGATGTCGGCTCATCACATCCTGGGGCTGTAGCCGGTCCCAAGGGTATGGCTGTTCGCCATTTAAAGTGGTACGCGAGCTGGGTTCAGAACGTCGTGAGACAGTTCGGTCCCTATCTGTCGTGGGCGTTGGAGATTTGAGGGGGGCTGCTCCTAGTACGAGAGGACCGGAGTGGACGTTCCGCTGGTGTTCGGGTTGTCTCGCCAGAGGCATTGCCCGGTAGCTACGAACGGAAGTGATAACCGCTGAAAGCATCTAAGCGGGAAGCACGCCCCAAGATGAGATCTCCCGAGAGCTTGACTCTCCTTAAGGCACCATCAAGACCAGGTGGTTGATAGGCGCGATGTGGAAGTGCAGCAATGCATTGAGCTTACGCGTACTAATGCGCCGTGCGGCTTGACCATATAACCCCAAGACGCTTCGCAACCCTTAGCGAAACATCTCGATTCACCAACTCGCTTGTCACTCGTTTACCCCTCTTGAAGCCGGCGCTCTCAGCGCTGCTTCAACCCCTTCCCTGGCGGCCATAGCGCTGTGGTCCCACCCGATCCCATCCCGAACTCGGAAGTGAAACGCAGCCGCGCCGATGGTAGTGTGGCTTGTCCATGCAAGAGTAGGTCACCGCCAGGGGCTTTATCCAAAAACCCTCACCGATTTCGGTGGGGGTTTTTTCTTGCGCGCGTTTCGGCAAGCCGCCGGCCCCTCCTCGGCTTGCCGCCCTATCGCCTGGGCGCAGCACTTCCCCTGCGCACGTTCCTGCAGGAGTATCCGGGTGCGACTGCGAGG
>NZ_JAGJRS010000038.1 GCF_017837635.1 Frateuria flava | reverse complement strand
CCAAGCAGATGAGCTTGTCGATGGAGCACGACGCCGGTTTCGAGCGGCACCGCAAGGCGACACGCCGCGACGTGTTCCTGGCGGAGATGGATCAGGTGGTGCCATGGGCGGACCTGTGCGCGGTTATCGCGCCGCACTACCCGAAGGATCCGGTCGGTGGTGGTCGTCGCCCGGTGGGATTGGAGCGGATGCTGCGGATCCACTTCCTGCAACAGTGGTACGCGCTGTCCGATCCGGCGGTGGAAGAAGCGCTGTATGACTCGGTAGCGATGCGGCGGTTCGTGGGCATCGACTTGGGCCAGGAAGGCGCGCCGGACGAAACGACGGTTTGTAAGTTCCGGCACCTACTGGAGAAGCATGGTCTGGCCGAGCAACTTTTCGCCGCGGTGAGCAGACACCTCAAAGACCACGGCATGAAGCTCTCGCAAGGCACTATCGTGGACGCCACGATTATTGCGGCGGCGCCGTCGACCAAGAACAAAGCCAAGGCGCGCGACCCGGAAATGCACCAGACGAAGAAGGGCCAGCAGTGGTACTTCGGGATGAAGGCGCACATCGGTGTGGACGAGTGCACCGGACAGGTGCACTCGGTGGTGAGCACTGCGGCGAACGTGGCGGACGTGACCGAGGTGGGGAACCTACTGCACGGCAAGGAGCGGCACGTGTTCGGCGATGCCGGCTACATCGGCGCCGAGAAGCGGGCGCCCAAGCGAGGCCGCAGGTTCTGGATCGCGGCCAAGCGCAGCCTGGTGAAGGCGATCGAGGATGACAAGCTGCGCGAGATCACCGAGCAGTTGGAACACGCCAAGGCCTCGATACGCGCGGTGGTGGAGCATCCGTTCCGGGTACTGAAGCGGCAGTTCGGCTACGTCAAGGTCCGCTACAAGGGCTTGGCCAAGAACGGCGCGCAGGTCACGACGCTGTTCGCGCTGGTCAACCTGTGGATGGCGCGCGGAGCGCTGTTGCAACATAGGTAGGGCCGCTGTGTCCGCAGTGGACCAAAGAGGTCAACTGCGGAGCGAATAAGCCGGTATTCCGCCGTCAAAATGA
>NZ_JAGJRS010000037.1 GCF_017837635.1 Frateuria flava | reverse complement strand
TGAAGAACGGGGTATGACGGCCACCCTCGTCCTTGCTCAGCACATAGACCTCGGCCTCGAAGTCGGTGTGCGGGGTGATCGTGCCCGGCTTGGCCAGCACCTGGCCACGCTCGACGTCGTCACGCTTCAGGCCGCGCAGCAGCAGACCGGCGTTGTCGCCCGCCTGACCCTGATCGAGCAGCTTGCGGAACATTTCCACGCCGGTGACGGTGGTCTTCTGGGTGTCACGGATGCCCACCACTTCCACTTCGTCGCCGACCTTGATGATGCCGCGCTCGATACGACCGGTCACCACGGTGCCGCGGCCGGAGATCGAGAACACGTCCTCGACCGGCATCAGGAACGGCTTGTCGATCGCACGCACCGGCTCGGGGATGTAGCTGTCCAGCGCGTCCACCAGCTGGATGATCGCCGGCACGCCGATCTCGGACTGGTCGCCCTCGAGCGCCTTCAGCGCCGAGCCCTTCACGATCGGGGTGTCGTCGCCCGGGAAGTCGTACTTCGACAGCAGCTCGCGCACTTCCATCTCGACCAGCTCGAGCAGCTCGGCGTCGTCGACCATGTCGGCCTTGTTCAGGAACACGACGATGTAGGGCACGCCGACCTGACGCGAGAGCAGGATGTGCTCGCGGGTCTGCGGCATCGGGCCGTCGGCGGCCGAGCACACCAGGATCGCGCCGTCCATCTGCGCCGCACCGGTGATCATGTTCTTGACGTAGTCGGCGTGGCCGGGGCAGTCGACGTGCGCGTAGTGGCGGGTCGGCGACTCGTATTCCACGTGCGCGGTCGAGATCGTGATACCGCGCGCCTTCTCTTCCGGCGCCGCGTCGATCGCGTCGTAGGCCTTGAACTCGCCACCGAAGCGCTCGGCACCGACCTTGGTCAGCGCCG
>NZ_JAGJRS010000036.1 GCF_017837635.1 Frateuria flava | reverse complement strand
GGACGTTGTCCGAGGGCGGCGTGCCGTCGGCGGTGGTTGTAGAAGGAGTGGATGAACAGGTTGGCGTCCTGCTCTGCGTCTCGGCGTGTGAGGTGGATCTCCTGGCTCATCCATTCGTGCTTGAGGCTGCGGAAGACCCGCTCCACCACGGCGTTGTCCCAGCAGTTGCCTCGCCGGCTCATGCTCTGAGTGATGCCGCGTTGTTCCAGAGCGGCGACGAAGGCCGTGCTGGTGTACTGACAGCCCTGGTCGGAGTGGAAGAGCAGGCCAGCCGGCGCCCTTCTGGCCCGCCAGGCCTGCTCCAGCGCGTTGAGCACCAGAGGTGAGTCGGGGCTGTTCGAGAAGGCCGCTCCCACGATGCGCCGGGCGTACAGGTCCACCACAATGGCCAGGTATAGCCATCCCTCACGCGTTGGCAGGTAAGTGATGTCTCCCGCCCAGGCCTGGTTTGGAGCGGGCGGATTGAACGCACGGTTGAGCCGATTGGGCGCGATTGCCGCCGGCTGCCCCGCCGGGCGGTAGCGAGGCGGCCGTCGCACGGTCGGCAACTGCGCTTGACGCATGAGTGTACGAGCACGATGGCGTCCGACTTTATGCCCCTGCTCGCTCAGCTCCTCAGCCATGCGGCGAGACCCATAGCTTCCGCGGGTGTCCCGGTGCGCTTGGCGGATGATCGCCAGCTGCTCGGGCGTCCCTGCGCGGCTGCGCCCTTGCGCCCGTCGGCGCGCGTAGTAGCTGCTGCGTGGCAAGGCCAAGGCCTGGCAAAGCGCACGAACCGGATGGGCCTTCTTCAACCGGTCGATCACCGCCTGGGGCGATCGTTCTCCCGAACGAAGAAGGCAATTGATTTTTTTAACAGGTCACGCTCCTCTTCCAGCCGCGCGACCTCTGCCTCCAAAGCCATGATTTTCTGCCGATCAGCCTGCGTCTGCGTGGGCGCCCGGTCCGGCGGGTCCTGCTGGCCTCGCCAGCGGGCTACCCAACGGCGTACCGCTGTCTCGCCCACGCCCAGCAGTTGGCAAACCTGGGCCACGGAGCGGCCCTCCGTCACCACTTGATGTACGGCTTCAGCCTTCAAGGCCTCGCTGATTGTTCT
>NZ_JAGJRS010000035.1 GCF_017837635.1 Frateuria flava | reverse complement strand
TCGAGCTCAAGTCTCGTTTGAAGGGATCGCCTTGGAAACTGAAGTCCTGCGCCCTCTACAAGGCGAATGGCGCGCTGTACCAAGACATTTTCCTTTCGGTCCACCGAAATGCTGCGGCCACCGTCGGCGTTCACCGGATCAAGCCAATGGCGCTAGATCCCCTCCTCTGGGAAATCCTCGGCATTCCCGAGAACGTCGATGAGCCGCTCTCTTTCCGCACGTGGGGCGCCTTCACGTGCGCCGGCTTGCCTTTAGCTGAGGTCTCTCTGGAGAGCACTGGTGACAGTGCGCAGGCTGTCGCAGAAGCAACTCGGTCGCTGTGCGGGTCCGCCGATGAGCGCGCCGAGCAGCAGCTCCGTACAGCCCCCTTTTCTTCGCTCGTCGCCGCTCACCCAGACCAGGTAGAGCGCGGGGCATACGCTATCACCTTGGTTACAAGCCTCATTGCTGAGGGTAGCTTGGAACTGGCCGCACGAGAGGCACATGCATACGCTTCCGGGGCCAAACAGTCCTGCGCTAACCTGTCCAGCGAGGGCAAGTCCTTCCATGAGCTCGCGCTCGGTTGGTTGGAGTCTGCAAGGGCATCGGGCGCGGCCGTCAGGGC
>NZ_JAGJRS010000034.1:282971-373942 GCF_017837635.1 Frateuria flava | reverse complement strand
AAGTCCCGCACCTTCCGGCGACTGCTGCGCCGGCTGGGCCTGCGGCACGTACGCACGCGACCCTACATGCCCCGCACCAACGGCAAGGCCGGCTGACCATCCGGGGCGACATCCGCACGCGGCAGCGGCGCGACTTCGTGATCGCCGGCTTCGTCAACACCTCGCAGGGGCGCATCGACTCGCAGGTGCATCAGGCCAGCGGTTTCGACAGCACGCAGGCCATGCACCTGGAAGGCGAGCAACGGCCCGATCCCGAGGGCGACAAGCTCTACAGCCAGGTCATCGCGCTGACCAGCACGGTGCAGCAGACCAGCCGCCGGATGGCCGGAACCCGGCTGATCGACTCGGACCAGACCAGCATCAGCTATCCGCTGCAGCTGACCTATCGCATCGCCACGCACGTGGAAAACACCGACGGCTGGTATGCCGACTACAAGCGCACCAACGTGACCGTACTGCAGGGCCGGGTGATGGACGGCGATCATTACTAGCTCGGCTTCGGGCACTTCGTCACGCATGCCGGTGCGCGCTTCTTCTCCGTGCTCAAGGGCGGCGACGAGCAGCCCGATCCGCGCTGGGAGAGCAACGTCCTGCGCAACTACCGCGACAACTTCGGCAGGTGCTACCACGGACAACTGGCCTCGCGCGACGGCGTGATCATCGACCTGTCCCGGGGCGACACGTGCCCTGGCGGCCGCAACCAGGTGCGCTGGTACGCGCATCCGGACGGCACGCCCTACGCCCTGGGCTGGTGGCGGTAGGCGAAACGGTCTTCCGGCCGGGCGAGCGCGGGCCTCCCGGCTGGAGCGAGGGCGCGTTTGTGCGATCGCCGGTTTCCGCGCCGCCCGTAGGGTGTGCCCGAGTTCCTTCACAACCTCGCGTCGCGCGCCGCTTGGCCGGTTGACGTGCATCAACGCCGACGCCCGATATCTCCCTAGGTTCCCTCTTGCGCGCCTGATGCGCGCGCCAAGACCGAGGGCTGCGGCGACATCGCGCGGCAGCCACGCACCGGAATGGAGGACACGATGATCACCCGGAGACAATTCCTGCAGGCGTCGGCTTCGCTGGCCCTGGTGCCCATGCTTCCACGCGAACTCATGGGTGCCACCAGCTTGCGTACGCGGCCCTCGTGGCCGCAGTTCCGCGATGGCCCGCTCTACCAGGCCTTCCTTGGCGCGGTCGCCAAAATGCGCGCCAACACGAACAGCACGAAGCCCGGCAGCTGGGCCTACTGGACGAACGTGCATGCCAACTTCTGCCCCCACGGCAAGCCGTATTTCCTGGCCTGGCATCGCGGCTTCCTGGCGCGCTTCGAGGCACAGCTGCGCAAGGCCTCGGGTAACAGCGCGCTGGTGCTGCCCTACTGGAATTACTACGAGCATCCGCTCGTTCCCGCCGAATTCCGCGACTCCAGCTCGCCGCTCTACGTGCGCAACCGCACGGGCACGGATGTCTCCGGCGCCTGCACCCTGGGCGCCTCCGATCCGGCCCTGATCCATTTTCAGCGCGGCAAGACCGATGCCTTCGAGCCGGCCGTGGAGTCCGCACCGCACAATGGCGTGCACAACCTGATCGGCGGGACGATGAACAACATCGCGGTGTCGCCACGGGACCCGATCTTCTGGCTGCACCACGCCAATATCGATCGCCTGTGGGATGCCTGGGTGCAGGCGGGCGATGGGCGGCGCATGCCTGCCACGACGGCCAGCTACTGGTCCGGTTCGTTCTCCTACGGCAATGCGGTATCGGGAATGAAACGGGCCGATACCTACGCGCCAGACATCCTCGGCTATCGCTACGACGATTCGACCCTGCCGACGAGCCAGCCCAACCGATTGGCGGCACAACGGCCGTCCATCCAGGAGGCCTTCGCCGCCCCGCTGCCGCCGCAGGGTGCATCGCTGGGTGGCCTGGGTGGCCTCGCGCTGGGCTCGCAGTCGACGCGCGTGCTGATCCCGCTGAACGTGGACGGGCGCAACCGCGTGCGGAGCCTGGCCACGGCGCAGGGGCAGGGCACAACGCCCGCCGGCGATGCGCTGCGGATCGTGCTCGATGGCGTCAGCCTCACCGGCGCGGGCTCGGGGGGCGGCTACTTCTACAAGATCCTGTTGAACCTGCCGACCACGGGCCTGGCGCAACCGGAGCAGACCTACCTGGTCGGCACGCTCGGGCCCTTTGAAATCAGCGTTGCACGCCACGCGCGGATGATGGCCGGCGGAGGCATGGCCGCCATGCAGGCGCCGGTGCGGATCGTCATCCCTGCGCAGGAGGTGCTCGGCCGTATCTGGCCCGAGCCGCTGGATGCACTCACGCTCAGCTTCGTGCGCGTCGCTGCGGACGGCGCACCGCAGGGCGACGCGGTGGTGATCGACCGCCTCTGGATGGAGGCCGACTGAAGCGCGGTCGAACCGCCCGCCGGGACGCACGCGCCCGGCGGGCGCGGCTGGTGTGGCAGGCTGACGCAGCCGCCGGTTTCCTGTGGCGCGCCTGACGCAAGTCAAGCGCGGGTGAAGGCCCAAATCTACGCTGGCGCCGAAACCACAGGAGACACCCCCATGTCACGAATGCTGTCCACCGTGCTCGCGGCCGCCAGCATGCTGGCCCTCGCCGCCTGCTCCGGAAAGCAGGCCGCCGATGCGGCCTTGTCCGCCAGCCCCGCGGCCTACGCGGCGCCCGCGCCGCTGTCCGCGCCGACCGACTTCGGTCCGCCGCAGGGCGAGCCGATCCACGCGGTACTCACCAGTCCGCCGAACGTGCCGCCGCCGATCCACCGCAACTACCCGGCCAAGGTGATCGTCGAGCTGGAGGTGGTGGAGAAGGAGATGTCGATCTCCGAGGGCGTCACCTACACCTACTGGACCTTCGGTGGCACCGTCCCGGGCAGCTTCATCCGCGTGCGCCAGGGCGACACGGTCGAGTTCCATCTGAAGAACGCGCCCGACAGCAAGATGCCGCACAACATCGACCTGCACGGCGTCACCGGTCCCGGCGGCGGCGCTGCGTCGAGCTTCACTGCGCCGGGGCATGAATCGCAGTTCACCTTCAAGGCCCTGAACCAGGGTATCTACGTCTATCACTGCGCCACCGCGCCGGTGGGCATGCACATCGCCAACGGCATGTATGGCCTGATCCTGGTCGAGCCGCCGGAGGGCCTGCCGAAGGTCGACCACGAGTACTACGTGATGCAGGGCGACTTCTACACCACCGGCAAGTACCGCGAGAAGGGCCACCAGCCGTTCGACATGGACAAGGCCATCGACGAGAAGCCGACCTACGTGCTGTTCAACGGCCACGAGGGTTCGCTCACCGGCGACAAGGCGCTGACCGCGAAGGTGGGTGAATCGGTGCGCCTGTTCGTCGGCAACGGCGGCCCCAACCTGGTCTCCAGCTTCCATGTCATCGGCGAGATCTTCGACCGCGTGCAGCAGGAGGGTGGCCTGCATCCGCAGGAGAATGTGCAGACCACGCTGATTCCCGCCGGCGGCGCGGCCATCGTCGAATTCCACACCGACGTGCCCGGTAGCTATGTGCTGGTCGATCACTCGATCTTCCGCGCGTTCAACAAGGGCGCCATGGGCATCCTCAAGGTCGACGGCGCGGAGAACAAGGCGATCTATTCGGGCAAGGAAGTGGACGCGGTCTACCTCGGTGACCGTGCCGAACCGAACCTGCACGCGGTGAGCACCGCCGCCAAGGCCGGTGCCGCCGGCACGCTCAGCAAGGAGGACCAGGTCGCCGCAGGCAAACAGCTGTTCACCGGCACCTGCTCGGTCTGCCACCAGGCTAACGGCGAAGGCCTGCCCGGCGTGTTCCCGCCGCTGGCCAAATCCGACTACCTGGCCAAGCAGGACAAGAACCACCTGATCTCGATCCCGCTGCATGGCCTGACTGGCAAGGTCACCGTCAACGGCAAGGAGTACGACTCGGTGATGCCGCCAATGTCGCAGCTGACCGACGACGAGGTGGCGAACCTGCTGACCTACGTGCTCAACAGCTGGGGCAACCCGGGCGGCCAGGTGAGCAAGGACGAGGTGGCCAAGGTGCGCGCCCAGCCGGCCCCGGCGCCGACCGCGGAGCACTGATCGATACCCGGTCGACAGAACAAGGCCGGCGGCAGCAGATCGCTCGCCGGCACTTCTTGAGGTGGCCTTTGGCCACCTCTTTTTTTGGTCGAACCGAATGGACGCCTGGACGTCCGCGGCGGGTTGCCGCACCGCCCCGCCTGCTTGACGCCCGTCAAGCCGCGGGCCCGCCGCGCTACCGAGACTGCGCGCATTTCCCAAGGAGCGACATCCATGCACACGCGTCTCGCCACTGCCTGCCTGCTGGCCCTCGCCAGCGCCCCGGCCTGGGCCGCCGACACGCCCGCCCCGCTGCAACTGGAGTGGGATGCGCGCCTCCGGCACGAGCAGGTCGACAACGACGCCTTCGCCCGCGACGCCCGCGCCGATACCCTGCGCCTGCGGCTGGGCTTGCGCGCCCAGTTCGGCGCGGGCTTCAGCGGCTACCTCGAAGGCGCCGGCGTGGCGGCTGCCGGTGGCCACTACAACAGCGGCGCCAATGGCCACACGCAGTACCCGACCATCACCGATCCGAAAGGCGGTGAGCTCAACCAGGCCTATCTCGCCTGGCAGGGCAACCGGTTCGGCGCCATCGCCGGCCGCCAGCGGTTGCTGTTCGATAACCAGCGCTGGATCGGCAACGTGGGCTGGCGCCAGCACGAGCAGACCTTCGACGCAGTCGCGCTGCAGTGGCAACCCGCGACCGACTGGACCGTGCGCTACGCCTGGCTCGACCGCGTGCATCGCGTCGCCGGGCGTGACGCGCTCCTGCCCACGGCACGCGAGCGCAAGCTCGACACGCACCTGCTCAATGCGGCCTTCAAGCGCGGCATGCAGCAGTTAAGTGGCTACGCCTACCTGCACGAGGACCGCGACGTTGCCACGGCGTCCAGCGCCACCTACGGCGCGCGCTGGAGCGGCAAGCCCGCGGCGGACGGATTCGGCTGGACCTTGGAGGCAGCGCAGCAGACCGACTACGCCAGCAATCCGCTCCACTTCTCACACGCCTACTGGCTGGCCGAACCCGCGTGGACCCAGCACGGCATCACCGGCAAGCTCGGTTGGGAACACCTGGGCGGCAACGGCCACCACGCCTTGCAGACCCCGCTGGCCACGCTGCACGCCTTCAACGGCTGGGACGACCAGTTCGCGGTGACGCCTGCCGGTGGCCTGGACGACCGCTACGCCGCGATCAATGGTGCCTTCGGCCCGCAGGCCCGCATTGGCTGGACGGTTGCCTGGCACGACTACCGCGCCGCCCGCGGTGGCCGCTATGGCAGCGAGTGGGACGGCTCGCTGGGCTACGCCTTCAGCACGGCGATCAATGGCCTGCTCAAGCTGGCCAGCTATCGGGCCGATGGCTTCGGCCGCGACGACGCCAAGCTCTGGCTGCAGGTGGAATGGAAGGGCGTGCAGGCGCTGCGCTGAAGTCGCCGCTCCGAAGCCCTCTCCCCCTGGGGAGAGGGTTTGGTTGGGGGGCGGGGCTCGCGGGGAAGGTCAGCAGTACGTGCGCTCATAGGGGGATGGTCGCAAGAGCGGCCCCTCACCCCAGCCCTCTCCCCGGAGGGGAGAGGGGGCTGAAGCGCGCAGGCTTCGGGAGCGGACCTTGTCCGAAGCACCGAAAGCCCACCACGTTGATCTGCGTCAGCGCGTTGCGCAGCACTCGCGCGGTCCAATGTCGGCATGACTTCACCCATCGAACTCGACCTGCGTCGCCTGCCGCCGCCGCTGCCCATGCAACACGCGCTGGACGCCGCCGACGCGCTGGCGCCCGGCGAGCTGCTCACGATCGTCGCCCCGATGCTCCCGCGTCCGTTGCTGATGGAACTGGCCCAGCGCGGCTTCGACGCCGAGCCCGGCGAGCCGCAAGCCGATGGCAGCGTGCGCGTGCAGATCCGTCGCCCGGACGATGCCGAAACTCCGGCTTGACCAGGCGCCGCCGGCCACGCTGCCGCTGCGCTTCCTGCTCGCCATGCCGTGCTGGGGCGTGGCGGGAGCCGCGCTGCTGCTGGTCGACGGGGATACCGCGCTGCTGACGCGCTGGTATCCGGCCACGCTTGCGCTGGTGCACGTCTGGACGCTCGGCATACTCGGCAACGCGATGTTCGGCAGCCTGCTGCAGTTCCTGCCTGCTGCCGTCGGCGTGCAGCCGCGCGGCTGGCAGGGCGTGCCGGCGTTGCATGCGCTGTTCAACCTCGGCGTGCTGGTGCTGGTGGCCGGGCTCTACACGCAGGCACGCTGGCCGCTGTTGACCGCCGGCGTGGTGTTGCCGGCAAGTTTCCTCTGGCTGGGCGCGATGACGGTTCCCGGCCTGTGGGCCGCCGCCGGCGAGCGGTTGCTGCGCGCCGGCATTGGCCTTGCGCTCGGCTTCGGCATGCTCGCCGCAGTGGCGGGCGGCGGGCTGGCGCTCTTGCTGGGCAGGGGCATCGCGTGGCCGCTGGTTGCGGTCGACGCGCACGCAGGCCTCGGTGTCCTGGGATGGATAGTGCTGTTGCTGGCGACCGTTGCGCGAGTGGTCATGCCGATGTTCCAGGGCACCGGCAGCGTGCCGCCGCGCGTCCAGGCCATCTGGCTCGCCGTGGTGACGACGGGATTGCTCGCGGCGGTGGCGTTGCATCTTCGCCATGCGGGCGATCGCACCTTGCCCCTGGCGATGGTGGCCGGCGCGGCCAGCTTCGCGTTCGGCGCGCTCTGGCTACAACGACGCGTGCCGCGTGCGCGCCATAACGCGCTGTTCCTGCACTGGCGCGTGGGACTGCTCGCCCTGGCGCTCGCCGCGCTGGCGCTCGCCGCGGGGCAGGGGATGGTTGCCGGTGCGCTTGGGCTGGGCGTCGGCCTGCCGTTGCTGGTCGCGGGCATGGCGCTGGAGATCGTGCCGTTCGTCGAGTGGATCGCGCTGCGCCGGCGCGTGCCGCGCGGGGTGCAGTTGCCCGGTGTGCAGCGCCTGTTGCCGGACGCCTCCAGGCGCCGCGTCCTGCTCGCGCAAGGTGCCGCCGCTCCCTTGCTGGTCGCGGCCGTGCTGTGGCCGATGCCGTGGCTTGCGCGGCTGGCCGCCCTCGGGCAACTGGTCGCCTGGAGCGTTCACGGCTACGCGCTGGCGAGCGCCTTGCTTGCCGGCCGCACGTTTCTCCGCCGCGTGGCGCAGCGCGCGTGAGCCGCGGACGACAGGACGTGCGCAGGGTGGGCACCAGCCCACCGTCGATCCGTGGCCGACGGGGCGGTGCGCTGAAACCCACCCTACGGGAGGCGTCCTGCTTTGCCCTGGCGCGCACCCGTGCGGCGATCGATGCGGTGGACGACGGCTTGCTCGTATTGCTCGCGGCGCGTCGCCGGCTGGTCGGCCTGGTGGCACGACTCAAGCCCTGCGCCGGCGCGCCCTCGCGCGATCCACGACGCGAGCACGCCGTGCGCCAGCGCGCCCAGGGCATGGCCCAACGCCTGGGCGTTCCGTCAGTCACCGCGACACGGCTGCTCGACCTGGCCATCAGCGATGCCTGCATGCAGCAGGGCCTGGTGGTTGACCTGGATCAGGGCGAGCCCGACGGTAAGCCGGTCATCCTCGATGGCATGAACCCCGACCTTGCCCGCGCCACGCCGATGCTGCGCCTGCTGCCGCCGCCACGGCACCTCGCCCCCTTGCTGCGCGTGGTTCCGGCACGCTGGCAGCATGCACTGCTCGAACGCGCCATGGCGCGCGTGCTGGCTGCGCCATTGGCCGAACACGCGCTCGATTTCATGGCCGGCCGCCGGCTCGGCATCGAAGTCACCGACCTCAGGCTGCGCTGGGTGCTGACCCTGCACGAGGGCCGCCTGGTGGTGATCGACGACACGCCCGAGGCCAGCGTGCGCGGCAGTGCCACCGATCTGTTGCTGCTCGCCAGCCGCCTGGAAGACGCCGACACGCTGTTCTTCCAGCGCACGCTGGTACTTACCGGCGATACGGAGCTCGGCCTCACGGCACGTAATCTGCTCGATCGCCTGCCGTGGGAATCGGTGCCGCTGGGCCTGCGTATCGCACTCAACCGCGGCGCCCGCCTTGCCCGCGCGGCACGCGACGCACACCACGCCTGACCCCACAAGGATCGCCATGTCCCCGCGAACCCCTGCCACCGCGCCCGCCTGGCGCGACGGGATGGAGCACGAGTACGCCGAGCTGATGCAACGGCTGGAGCCGCTGGTTCCGTGCCTGGAACTGTCGATGCACCTGCCGTGGATCGACGCGATCAACGCGCTCAAGCGCGAGCGCGGCGCGGTGATCATGGCCCACAGCTACCAGTCGCCGGAGATCTTCCACGGCGTGGCCGACATCACTGGCGACTCGCTGGCGCTGGCGCAGGCGGCGGCCGGCTGCGAGTCGGACCTGATCGTGCTGTGCGGCGTCCACTTCATGGCCGAGAGCGCCAAGATCCTGGCGCCGCACAAGACCGTACTTATTCCCGACCTGGAAGCCGGCTGTTCGCTCGCCTCCTCGATCACCGCGGAGGACGTGCGCACTCTGCGCGCGCAGCATCCGGGCGTGCCGGTGGTCAGCTACGTCAACACCTCCGCCGCGGTGAAGGCCGAGTCCGATGCCTGCTGCACCTCGGCCAACGCGGTACAGGTGGTCGAGGCGATGGGCAGCGAGCGGGTGATCTTCCTGCCCGACCGCTACCTGGGCAGCCACGTCGCCACGCAGACGGATGTCCAGTTGATCCTCTGGCACGGCCAGTGCGAGGTGCACGAGAAGTTCACCGCGCAGGAAGCGCGCCACGCACGCGAGCGTTTCGATGCCAGGCTGGTGGCGCATCCCGAATGCCCGCCCGAGGTGCTGGCCGAGGCCGATTTCGTCGGATCGACCAGCGCGATGAGCCGATGGCTGGAGCGCGAGCAGCCCGAGCGCGTGGCATTGATCACCGAATGCTCCATGGCCGACAACCTGCGCGCGCGCTTCCCGGCAACGCAGTTCATCAAGCCCTGCAACCTGTGCCCGCACATGCAGCGGATCACGCTGCCCAACATCCATGCCGCGCTGCGCGACATGAAGCACGTGGTGGACGTGCCTGCCGACATCGCCGCGCGCGCCCGCCGCGCGCTGGAACGCATGCTGGCGGTAGGTCGACGCGAGATCGTGTGATGCGCGCCGACGCGCCGGTGCTGATCGTGGGTGCAGGGGTTGCCGGGCTGGCCACCGCGCTCGCCGCCGCACCGCGGCCAGTGCGGCTGCTTTGCCGCGCGCACGATGGCGTGGGCAGCGCCAGCGCACTGGCCCAGGGCGGGATCGCCGCGGCCATCGATCCGGCCGACGCCCCGGCGGCGCATGCGCATGACACGCTGGTGGCCGGTGCCCATCACAACGATGCCGCCGCGGTGCGCTGGCTCACCGACGCTGCGCCTGCGGCCGTCGCCTGGCTCGAGGCGCAGGGCGTCGCCTTCGATCGTGACGAGGCGGGTACGTTGCGGCTCGGTCGCGAAGGCGGCCACGGGCTGCCGCGCATCGTGCATGCCGGCGGTGACGCGACGGGTGCGGCACTGGTCCGCGCACTGCGGGCGCAGGCCCAACGCGCGTCGCACGTCCAGTGGCGCGGCGGTGTCGAGGTCGACGCGTTGTTGTGGCGCGATGGCCGCGTGGTCGGCCTGCGCACCCGAGACGAGCGCGGTCGCGAGGAGACCCACCACGCCGCGCACGTGGTGCTTGCCACCGGCGGTATCGGCAACCTGTTCGCACGCACCAGCAATCCACCGGGCGCCGATGGTGCAGGCCTTGCGCTGGGCCTGGCCGCCGGGGTGCGGGCGCGTGACCTGGAGTTCGTGCAGTTCCATCCGACCGCGCTGGACCTTCCGCACCGGCAGGGTCTGCCGCTGGTCACCGAAGCGCTGCGCGGCGCCGGTGCGCGGCTGCGCGACACACGTGGCCGGCCGTTGATGGACGGCGTGCATCCGCTGGGTGATCTCGCGCCGCGCGACGTGGTGGCCCGTCGTGTATGGCAAGCCTGCCAGGAGCACGGAGCCTGGCTCGATGCCACGGCGATCACCGACTGGCCGCGTCGTTTTCCGACCGTGCTCGCCGCCTGCCTGGAACACGGCATCGACCCGCGCACCGCGCCCATCCCGGTGACGCCGGCCGTGCATTTCCACATGGGCGGCCTGTCCACCGACCTCGATGGCGATACCGGCGTACCGGGCCTGCACGCGGTGGGCGAGGTGGCCTGCAACGGTGTGCACGGGGCCAACCGGCTCGCCAGCAACTCACTGCTCGAAGGCGTGGCCTGTGGGCGGCGGCTGGGCGAGCGACTGGCGAGGCTGCCGTGGGCAGCGCGCGGGCAGGGTGCGGCGCGCTGGATCGAGCGTGGGCCGCCGCTGGACCCCGGCTCGCTGGCCATGTTGCGCCAACTCATGTGGTCGGCCGCCGGACCACAGCGCGACGCCGCCACGTTGCGTGATGCGCTGCGCCAGTGCGGTCGGTGGCATGGCTGGCAGGCGCGGCTGGCCGAGGCGCTGTTGCTGGCGGCCTTGCGGCGGACGGGGAGCCTTGGCGCGCATTGGCGGCGGGATGCGCTGGCAGCTTAGCGTCACGGCAAGACTCCTTCCGCCCTCCGGGCAGCATCCCCCGCCAGCGCAGGAAGGATCACGACGCAACGTCGCCATACGCAGGAAGGGTCGGCCCACCGTGGAGGGCGGATGTGGGCACCCCGCCGTAAACCGCACCCATGCGACCAATCCGCGCACCGCACACCCCCTTGACCCGAATCAAGGCCGCCATGCAACGCGCTGACCAGACTGCCCGCACCTCCACTGAAGAACTCCCCATGACACGTCCTTCCTCGTTCGACCGCGAACAGCTGCTTGCCTGCGCCCGCGGCGAACTGTTCGGCCCCGGCAATGCTCGCCTGCCGTCGCCGCCGATGCTCATGTTCGACCGCATCACGCACGTCGACGACCACGGTGGCGCCCATGGCAAGGGCGTCTTGCGCGCGGAGCTCGACATCCATCCGGAGCTGTGGTTCTTCGGCTGCCATTTCGCCGGCGATCCGGTGATGCCCGGCTGCCTGGGACTCGATGCGATGTGGCAGCTCTCCGGCTTTTTCCTGCCGTGGCTGGGCGAGCCCGGACGCGGCCGGGCGCTGGGCGTGGGGCAGGTGAAGTTCACCGGCCAGGTGCTGCCGAGCGCGAAGCTCGTGCGCTACGAGATCGACGTCCGCCGGGTGATGCGCGGCAAGCTCAATCTGGTCGTGAGCGACGGCAAGACCTTCGTCGACGACCGCCTGATCTATGTCGCCACCGACATGCGCGTGGGCCTGTTCCAGTCGACGGAGAACTTCTGATGCGCCGCGTCGTGGTCACCGGAATGGGCATCGTCTCCTGCCTGGGCAACGTGGCGGACACGGTCGCGCGCGCCCTGCGCGACATGAAGAGCGGCATTCGCGCCATGCCCGACTACGCCACCCGCGGCCTGCGCAGCCAGGTCGCCGGCGTGCCGCACATCGACCTGGAAGCGGCGATCGACCGCAAGCTGCGCCGCTTCATGGGCGACGCGGCGGCCTATGCCTACGTGTCGATGCGCTCGGCCATCGCCGACGCCGGGCTGACGCAGGAGCAGGTCAGTCACCCGCGCACCGGCGTGGTCGCCGGCTCCGGCGGTGGCTCGGCGCACTGGCAGATCGAGACGGCGGACCTGCTGCGCGAGAAGGGCGTGCGCCGCGTCGGTCCGTACATGGTGCCGCGCACGATGTGCTCGACCGTTTCGGCCACGCTGGCCACCGCGTTCGGCATCCTCGGCCTGAGCTACTCGCTCGCCGCCGCCTGCGCCACGTCCGCGCACTGCATCGGCACCGCCGCCGACCTGATCCGCCACGGCGCGCAGGACGTGGTGTTTGCCGGCGGTGGCGAGGAGGAACACTGGGGCATGACCGCGCAATTCGACGCGATGGGCGCGCTGTCCAGCAGCTGCAACGACGTGCCGACCGCCGCCTCGCGCCCCTATGACGCCGCTCGCGACGGCTTCGTCATCGCCGGTGGCGGCGGCATGCTGGTGCTGGAGGACTACGAGCACGCCCGCGCACGTGGCGCGCACATCCATGCCGAGCTGGTCGGCTACGGGGTGACCTCCGACGGCGCCGACATGGTCGCGCCAAGCGGGGAGGGCGCGGTGCGCTGCATGCAGATGGCCCTGGCCAACGTCGAGGGTCCGATCGACTACCTCAACACCCACGGCACCGCCACGCCGCTGGGCGACATCATCGAGCTCAACGCCGTGCGCGAAGTGTTCGGCGATGCCATGCCGCCGCTGTCCTCGACCAAGGCGTTGACCGGCCACTCGCTCGGCGCCGCGAGCGTGCACGAGGCGATCTACAGCCTGCTGATGATGCGCGGCGGCTTCGTCGCCGGTTCGGCGAATATCGACTCGCTCGACGAGCGCGCCGAAGGCTTTCCGATCCTGCGCGACAGCCGCCCGGCGCGGTTGGCGACGGTGATGTCGAACAGCTTCGGGTTTGGCGGCACCAATGCCAGCCTGGTGTTCGCACGGGTATGAGCCTCCCGCAGCGCATCCGCAAGCTCGCCCGCACACCGACCACCGGCGAGGAGATCGCCAACAGCATCAGCCACGGTCTGGGCCTGCTGCTGGCCATCGCGGGCTTGCCGCTGCTCGTCCTGGACGCCTTGCAGCGCGGCGGTGCGCTGCCGGTGCTCGGCGCGGCGGTGTTCGGCAGCAGCGCAATCCTGCTGTACCTGGCCTCGACCCTGTACCACGCCGTCCCGCACACGCGGGCCAAACGCCTGCTGCGACGGGTGGACCACGCCGCCATCTACCTGCTGATCGCCGGCACCTACACCCCGATCGCGCTGGGCGTGTTGCGCGGCAGTGGGGGCTGGGCGCTGCTGGGCGTGATCTGGACGCTCGCGGTGGCCGGCGTGATCTTCAAGACGCTCGTCGGAGCCCGATTCCACCGGCTGTCCACGGGGCTGTACGTCGGGATGGGATGGCTCGCGCTGGTGGCGATCCGGCCGCTGTGGCAACACATGGCTCCCGGTGGCCTGGCCTGGCTGCTGGCCGGTGGCGTGGCCTACACCGTGGGCGTGGTGTTCTACGTGCTGCACGACAGGCTGCGCTACAGCCACTTCGCCTGGCACTTGTTCGTGCTGGCCGGCACCGGTTGCCACTACGTCACGGTGTGGCGCTACGCCCACTGACGGGCGCGGGGGCGGTGGCCCGGCCGAGGCACGCCGCTACGTTGCCGCCTGCATGCCCGGCTCGCCGAACCAGTAGCCGTTGCGTACCCCGATGCGCGGCGGCGGTTGCGGCGAGCGGCGTGCCAGGTGGAAGTGGGCCACCACCTCCGCCATCCCCTCGGCCTGCGGATAGAGCCGCAATACGTCCACGCCCAGCTCGCGCAGCATCGGCAGCTCCGGCCCCAGGTCGGTGACCTCCTCGCCCTGGATCTGGATGCCGTTGATGCGCAGGAAGGGTTTGCCTTCGCGGGTGGCGAGCGGCAGGCCGTCGGGGTAGTCGATGCAGCGGAAGCCGCACTGGTCCTTGGGCACGTCCAGCGCGCGGGCGGTGAAGCAGCGGGCGGAGAAGGAGAGCGGCAGGCGGCCGAAGGCAATCACTTCCAGCTCCGGCATGGTGCCGCCCTCGGCGAGCATGGCGTCGCGCAGTTCCCTGATGAGCATGTGGCCCTGCTCGACGCCCGGCACCCAGCGGCGCAGGCCGTCGTCCATGAGCAACTGCAGCGCGCGGTGGTTGTAGACGTTGAGCGTGGGTCCGGCAACGAAGGGAACCCCGCGCTCGCGGCAAAGCTGGACGGCAGAGAGGTCGTTGGCCTCGATCCAGCCGTTGCCTTCGGCGACCAGGCGCTTGACCACGCCCAGCTCCGACTCGGCCTCGATCAGCGCCAGCGAGGAAAGCACGACCTGCTTGCCGCTCTGGGCCAGTTCGGCGGCCAGCGCGATCCAGTCGCGCGTGGCGAGCTCGCGGCGCTTGCTGCACACGGTCTCGCCCAGGTAGATCACGTCCACCGGCCACTGCGCCGCCTCGCGGTAGAAGGCCAGGGTGCGCTCGCGCGGCCAGAAGTATTGCAACGGTCCGAGACTGAGTTTCATGCGCGGTTCCTGCGTCAGTGCCAGCGGCGGTGGTAAGGGCCCAGGGTGGTCTGGTGGCCTTCGGCGTGCCGGGTCAGCGCCGATTGCCATGCGGGCTGCGTCGTCCAGGCATCGGGCGCGGCGCGGTAGCGGTCCAGCGCATCGCGCCAGGTGCGGGTGACCGCCGTAACGTAGGCCACGCCGCGCTGGCGGCCTTCGATCTTCAACGCGGCGACGCCGGCCTTCGCCAGACGCGGCAGCAGTTCGAGCGTGTTGAGGCTGGTCGGTTCTTCCAGCGCGTGGAAGGTTTCGCCGCGCACGTCGAAGCGACCCTTGCACACGGTCGGGTAGCCGGCCGGTTCGGACGGCTCGAACTTGTCGATCAGCACGTCGTTGAGGCGCACGCTGCGCCGGCCGTCGTCGTGTTCGTCCCAGCGCACGTACTTCGCCGGTGAACACACGCCGTGGCGGTTGGGGGAGGCGCCGGTGACGTAGCTGGAGAGCTGGCAGCGTCCTTCGACCATGATGCAAAGGCTGCCGAAGGCGAACACCTCCAGCGGCACCGGACTGGTCTCGCACAGGCGCTCGACCTGCTGGATCGAGAGCACACGCGGCAACACCGCGCGGCTGATGCCGAAGCGCTCATGCATGTAGCGCAGTGCCGGCGCGGTGGTGGCCGAACCTTGCACCGAAAGGTGCCGCGCCATCGCAGGGTGCGTCCGTGAGGCGTAGTCCAGCACCGCCAGTTCGGCCGCGATGATCGCATCGCAGCCGAGCACGGCGGCCTTGTCCACCGCCGCATGCCATTGCTTCAGGCGCGCACTGTCCGGGTAGGTGTTGAGCGCCAGGTAGACCTTGCGGCCGCGCGCGTGGGCGTGGGCGATGCCCTGGTGCAGCTCGGCATCGGAGAAGTTGAGGCCGGGGAAGGCGCGCGCGTTGGTTTCGTCGCGCAAGCCCACGTAGACCGCGTCGGCGCCCGCCGCGACGGCCGCCTGCAGGGCCGGCAGGTTGCCGGCGGGACAGACCAGTTGCATGCGCACCTCGGTAGCTGTGGAAGTGCGCGCATCGTGGTCGCCGCAAGCGGACGCGGCGTTGACGTGGATCAGTTTGTCGCGGATCAAGGCACGGCGAACGGCGGTGGCTACCATCAGATCGAACGCGGCACCTCCGCCGCATGCAGGAGCCCACATCCATGTCCCCGATGAAGCTGTCCGTCGTGCTGCTCGCGGTCCTTGCGGTGGCGCCGGGCGCTGCCCGCGCCCAGCACGACCACGCTGCGCACGCGCACGTCACCCAGCCGGTACCGCCGCCGGCACAACGCTGGTCGACGGACGCCGCGTTGCGCGACGGCATGGGCCGCATCCACACCGCGCTGGAAGAACTGCGCCATTACGAAATGGGCCACATGGACGCGACCATGGCGCTGGATCGCGTAGGCCTGATCGAACAGGCGGCCACTGACATCTTCGCCAAATGCAAACTCGCGCCGGAGCAGGACGCCGTGCTGCACGGGATGCTGGTGCCGCTGCTCGGCGCCACGCAGAAGCTAAAGACCGACCCGCAGGACATGGCGCAGGTGCAGGCCATGCGCAACGCGGTGTCGGACTATCCGCGGTACTTCGACGACCCGGGCTGGGCGGTGGCCGGAGGGCACGCGCGCTGAGCGTAAGCGCGGGTTGCGAAACGCCGGCGCGGAAGAGGGATGGCGGGTTGACGCCCACCCTGGCCGCGCCGCGTCGCAGGACGGCCTTCAGCCCGCTGCCACGGCGGGGCCGAACAAACGCCAAGCGCGCGCCTGACCTGCGTCAGGACCGGCGCGCCCGTCCGGCGCGAGCATCGCACCCGCGAACGAAAGGTGCGAAGACCGATGACCGACTACACCCAGGTATGGCAATGCATCGGCTGCGGCAGGATCGAAGCCCCGCAGCCGTGCATCGGCGTGTGCAAGGACCGCAAGGTCTTCATGGTCGGCAGGGACGAGCACGAACGCGTGCTGGCCGAGAACCATGCCCTGCGCGCCCGGCTGGAAAGCGCCCACGCCATGCTGCTGCGGTTCGGGCAGGCCAGGCCACGCGAGGGGCAATGGGAAAGCGCGTGGAACGCACTGCAGCCGCAACTGCGCGAAGCGCTCGCGGTGCTGGCGGCCACGGAGCCGCAGGTGCCAGCCAGGGCGCCCGGGGAACCGGCGGCGGTACGCGCCTGACAAGGTCGATTGCGCACTCTACCTTCATGCCACTGGTATTGTCGGCCGGCGCCCCGCACAAGCCGCTTGAGGCCGCGTCCACGATCGCGGAGTTCGCTGCGCGGTGCCTTGGACAGCTTGTCCCGCGGCCGCTCTAGCGAACCCCGGCATGGGCGCCGAGTGCGCGCCACAACGCATCCACGCGCTCCTCCACCGCCGCATCCGGCGCAATCGGCATGCCCCAGGCGCGACTGGTTTCGCCCGGCCACTTGTTGGTCGCGTCGATGCCGAGCTTGGAGCCCATGCCGGCGACCGGGCTGGCGAAATCGAGGTAGTCGATCGGGGTGTTCTCCACCAGCATCGTGTCGCGCGCCGGATCCACCCGCGTGGCAATGGCCCAGATCAGCTGCGACCAGTCGCGCACGTCGACGTCGGCATCGACCACGATCACAAACTTGGTGTAGGTGAACTGGCGAAGGTAGGACCACACGCCCATCATCACGCGCCGCGCGTGGCCGGCGTACTGCTTGCGGATGGCGACCACGGCGACACGGTAGGAGCAGGCTTCCGGCGGCAGGTGGAAGTCGACGATCTCCGGAAACACCTTCTGCAGGATCGGCACGAACACCTCGTTCAGCGCCATCGCCAGCACCGAGGGCTCGTCGAACGGCGCGCGGCCCATGTAGCTGCCGTGGTAGATCGCGCCCTGACGCAGGTGCATGCGCTCGATGGTGAGCACGGGAAACTGGTCCTGTGCGTTGTAGTAACCGGTGTGGTCGCCGAACGGTCCTTCCAGCGCGGTGTCGTCCGGGTGGATGAAGCCTTCGAGCAGAATCTCGGCGCCGGCGGGCGCATCCAGGCCGGTCCGTTCGCTGCGCCACAGGCGCGTGCGTTCGGCGCGCAGCAGGCCGGCGAATTCGTACTCGGAGAGCGTGTCCGGCACCGGCGCCACGGCGGCCAGCAAGGTGGCCGGATCGGCACCGATCGCGACCAGCACGGGGAACGGATCGCGTGGACGATCCAGGCGCCAGTCGGCGTAGTCCAGCGCGCCGCCGCGGTGCGGCAGCCAGCGCATGATCACGCGGTTGCGGCCGATCACCTGCTGGCGGTAGATCGCCACGTTCTGACGGCGCTTGGCGGTGCCGCGGGTGATCACCAGGCCGAGGGTGATAAGGCGCCCCGCGTCGCCTGGCCAGCAGTGCTGGATCGGCAGGCGCGCCAGGTCGATGTCCTCGCCTTCGACCGTTTCGTGCAGGAAGGCGGCTTCATCGACGTGGCGGGGCGCAACGTGCGCCAGTTGCGCCAGCTCGGGCCAGGTGGCCAGCGCCTGGCGCAGGTTGGCCGGCCAGCGCGGCTCCTTGATCGAGGCGAGCAACTGGCCCAGTTCGCGGAGGCTGGCGATCGGCCGTCCGGCGAGGGCAAGCTCGATGCGGCGACGGTGTCCGAACAGGTTGCCGAGGAACGCGTGGTCCGAGCCGACCGTGTGTTCCATCAGCAACGCCGGGCCGCCTTCGCGCAGGGCGCGGTGGCACAGGGCGGTGGTTTCCAGGTGCGGTTCCACCGGCGCCTGCACGCGGGCGAGCTGCTGCTGGCGTTCGAGCTGGGCAAGGAAGGAACGCAGGTCGTGGTGGCTCATGGACGGATCGTCGCGTGGAGGTTGGGCTAGACTCCCAAGCCGTCTTGCGCGTCGCCTTGACGCGGGTCAGGCGGGGCGTGCAGCACAGGCGCCTCATCCACCTGTGGGCACTTCTTTCGCGAGCGGAGGGATCACTCGGTGGTTGCCCGGCAAACCGTCGAAGGCACACACCTGATCCTTCCCCCGCGCGCGGGGGAAGGTGCCCGAAGGGCGGATGGGGGAAGGCTTGCCAGAGGCGCCATCGCTGAAAGCGGACCGCGAAGACCGTAGCCGCGCGCTCCGTTCACCCCCATCCGCCTGTCGGCACCTTCCCCCGTAAACGGGGGAAGGCTCACTTGGAGAGCGCCGGTGGGTTGCGGCGATCGCGAGACGCACACACCCGATCCTTCCCCCGCGCGCGGGGGGGAAGGCTCACTTGGGGAGCGCCGGCCGGGGTTCAGACGATCGCAGAGAAAGCACGCGTCGGAGCCTTCCCGCGCGTTGTAGGGAAGGTTCACTTGGGATTCCCGGTGGTTCGGACAATCGCGAGACACACACACCCGATCCTTCCCCCGCGCGCGGGGGAAGGTGCCCGAAGGGCGGATGGGGGAAGGCTTGCCTCAGCCTGCCAGGGGAAAAGCCGACGGCGTCCACACGCCCGTCGCCATGCAGCGCTCCAGCGCGGCCCGTGCCGGCGCGATGTCCACGCCGCGTGCTGCCAGCCAGGTCGGGTCGAACAGGGTTTCGGCGTAGCGTTCGCCGGGGTCGCACAGCAGGCTGACGATGCTGCCACGCTCGCCCCGTGCACGCATTGTCGCCGCCAGTTGCAGGCAGGCGACCAGGTTGGTGCCCGACGAGCCGCCGTAGCGTCGCCCGAGCAGGTCTTCCAGCATCCACGCGGCGGCGATCGAGGCGGCATCGGGGACTTCGATCACGTGGTCGACCACTTCGAACAGAAAGCCCGACTCCACCCGCGGGCGCCCGATACCCTCGATCAACGTGGGGCGTCTGGCGGCGGCGTTGCGATCACGCGTGCGCCAGCCCTGCACGAAACCGCTGCCGGACGGCTCGGCGACGCACAGCCGTGTGTCCAGGCGGCGATAACGCAGGTAGCGGCCGATGGTCGCGGAAGTGCCGCCCGTGCCAGCGCCGCAGACGATCCACGCCGGCATCGGCTGCGGCTCGCGCGCCATCTGCTGGATGATCGACTCGGCGATGTTGTTGTTGCCGCGCCAGTCGGTGGCGCGCTCGGCCAGCCCGAACTGGTCAAGGTGACAGGCGCCACGCGCGGCGTGTTCCGCGGCCCGCGCGTGCACCTGCGACGGGTCTTCCACCAGGTCGCAGCGGCCGCCGAGCGCCTGCACGTCGCGGATCTTGCGTGGCGCGGTGCAGGCAGGCATCACCGCGGTGAACGACAGGCCCAGCATCCGCGCGAACCACGCTTCGGAAATCGCGGTGCTGCCGGAGGAGGCATCGACCACCGGCTGGCCTTCGTGCAGCCGGCCGTTGCACAGCGCGTAGAGATAGAGCGAGCGGGCTAGGCGGTGCTTCAGGCTGCCGCTGGGATGGGCCGCCTCGTCCTTGAAGTAGAAGTCGATCCCGGGAAAGCCGGGCAGGGCGAGCTTGAGCAGGTGCGTGTCGGCCGAGCGCGCCGCTTCCTGCGCGAGCGCATCGAGGGCATCGTGCACCCAGGCGCGGTCATGGCTGGTGCGATGCGGTTGCAGGGCAATGGGATGGTTCATGGCGGTATCACCGTGCAGCGGCCAGCGCGCGCAGGCGCCGGGCCAGATGGTCGAAGTAGCGGTCGATGTAGCTGATGCCGTTTTCGTGGTCGATCAGGTACGGGTTCATCAGCGTGTGGCGAAGGATCAGCAGGTGGTCTTCGCCGCCGTCGAGCGTGTGCGCGTCCAGGCCCAAAGCGTCCAGGATGCGTCGCGTCTGTGCCTGGCCGAGCACGTCCGGGCGCAGGCTGGTGACCGAGCCGAAGAACTCCTTCACCTGCAGCGGCTGGTGCACGTCGCAGCGCAGCTCGTCGTGCAGTGCGCGCACGAAGGCAGTGGCCGTGGCCACGTCGCGGTTGCCGTGCGGGTTGAGCGCCAGGCACACCAGGTTGCTGTCCGGCGCGAACGGCACCAGCACGTGCACGCATCCGGCCAGCTCGTCGGCGCATTGCCGTGCCCGCGCATGGAAGGCCTCGGCCGCCTGCAGGGTCGCCCGCGGCAGCCGCCCGAAGTGGGCGTGGTCCAGCGGCAGCACCTTGTGCGTGACGTAGACCGCCGCGGCGGTCGCGCCCGGCTTGGAGCCCTCGGGAATGTACTGGCCGAGGCTGCGGTAGCGCGCCAGGTAGTCCGCCGGCGTGGCGCCGTGGAAGACGTAGTCGGCGCGCTCGGCCAGCAGCGCCATGGCGCGGTGGTCGCGGCAGACGAAGGCGCCTGATCCGTAAGGCAGGTAGCCGAGCTTGTGCGGATCGACGGTGACCGAGTCGGTGTCGCCCAGCGCGGCGAACGCGGCGTGCACGTGGGGCGCCGGGAAATGCGTGTAATCGGCGGCCACTTCCTCGCGCGGACGCAGGCTGCCGTCCTCGCGGCGAAACACGGTGGCCAGGTAGCCGCCCCAGGCGGCATCCACATGCACCGCGAAGTCCAGGCCCTGCGCGCGGCTCACCTCGCGGGCCTTCAGCACTTCGTGCACCGGATCGATGGTGCCGTACTCCGTGCCGCCCAGCACCGCCACGCACAGCAACACCGGCTCGCGCGCCCGGGCCAGGCGATGCAGCCGTTCGGCCAGGGCGTCGGCATCCAGGCGCATGTCGCGGGTCGGCAGCAGCTCGAGGTTGTCGCGGCCCAGCCCGAGCAGTTTGACGCCCTTGCTCCAGGAGTAATGGGCGGTGATCGGCGCCAACACACGCGGCAAGCGCAGCTGCGGGTGCGCGGCGAAGAAGCCGGCCAGGCCGCGCTGCTCGATGCGCTCGGCTTCAACCCAGGCACGCCATTGCGCGCGCACCGGCGGCGCCAGCGCAGCCAGCCAGTGTTGCCACTGTTCCAGCAGCGCGATCGACGCGGCCGGGGAAAGATTGAAGGCGCTCCAGTCATCCTCCGGCAGGACGAGATCGGGGACCTGGGCGGCGCGCAGCGCGACCGGGAAGGCCTTCAGCGCCAGCGCCAGGCGCAGCGCCTGGTAGTTGGCGACGGTACCGCCGGAGGTGAGGTGGCCGAAGGCGCAATCCGGCCGCGCCGGGTCGTGCGGGTAGCCGAGCATGCGCGCCAGTTGCAGGCCGGCCTGCACTTCCAGGTCGACGGTGACCGGGGCGGCATCCTCGCTGACGTTGTTGGGGTTGTAGGGCAGGGTGAGCATCTGCGCGGCCAGGCCGGGCAGCAGCAGGTCCGAGGCCATGTGGCCGATGTAGCGCGGGCTGTGGAACGGCACCGATTTCTTCAGCGCCGCCGAAAGCTGATGCAGCTCCCGGCGCATGCGCGACTCGAAGGCGAGGTAGTCCGGATGGCTGGCGGCCGAAGTGGCGATCGCCGGCGGATCCTCCGGATGGAAATTGCGCCGCCAGTACACGTGGTCGCGCAGGAACTCGACCAGCAGCTTTTCCAGCAGCGTGTCGTTCTCACCGTAGGGCCCCAGGAAGCAGGCGTCGAGCGTATGGTCGCGCGACGGTTCCGGCGGCAGGTCGAGGGCGGCGCTCATGCGAGCCACCCGTGCAGCCAGCCCAGTGGATGATGCATGCGTGCGATCCCCAGGATGAACACGTAGGCCGCCAGCGCGGCGGCCAGGAAGATCCGTCGGGCGGCAGGCGTGCGTGCGCGCTTGAGCGCCAGGCTGCCGAGCACGACGTAGGCCACCACCAGCACCAGCTTCACGGTCAGCCAGCCGTTGGCGAAGTAGGCGCCGGGAAGGACGGTGAGCAGCATCAGCGCGGCGGTGAGCAGCGTGGTATCGATGGTGTAGCTGAGATAGCGCAGCGGCGCCCACTGCGCCGCACCGGCATAGCCGACCTGCACCAGCAACCCGCGCAGCGCGAACAGCGCGCCGCTGAGCAGGACGCAGGTGATGTGCACGGCCTTGATCTGTGGATAGAACTCGAACATGGGCTTGAGCATTCTTTGTGGGAGCGCGCCCTGTGCGCGACCGCGGAGCTTCCGCGTACCGGGCGCTCCATCTGCCTGAAAGGATCAGGGCGCGCCTCGCGGCGCGCCCTGATGTTGGTCAAGCGTTCTCCGGCGCCGCCTGCGGCAGCGGCACCGCTCTGGGCTGGCGTTTGCCGCCCAGCCACAGCGAGGCCACGAACACCGAGGTCAGCAGCGCACCCACCGCGAACAGCGTGTCGCCCGGCACGCGCATCCACACCAGCAGGTGGATCAGCGGGCGGTCCATGAAGTGCTCCGAGCGGGCGAACCAGTAGCCGTGGTCCAGCACCGCGTCGAGCTGCAGGATGCCCAGCGGCAGCAGGGTCAGCGCGGCCATCAGCGTCAGGCCGATGTTGAGCGACCAGAACGCGCCCTTCAGCCAGCCCTCGCGCCATTCCACATCCGGCTTGATGCCGCGCAGGCAGAACAGCATCAGCCCCAGGCCGAGCATGCCGTACACACCCATCAGCGCGGTGTGGCCGTGCGTGGCCGTCAGGTTCAGGCCCTGCATGTAGTACAGCGCGATCGGCGTGTTGACCAGGAAGCCGAACAGGCCGGCGCCGATCAGGTTCCAGAAGCTCACCGCCACGAAGAAGATGATCGGCCAGCGGTAGCGGGCCATCCACGGTGCGGCGTGCTGCTTCTTCCAGTTGTCGTACGCCTCCAGGCCGATCAGCGCCAGCGGCACCACTTCCAGCGCCGAGAAGCTGGCGCCCAGTGCGATGACGGCGGTCGTCGTGCCGGTGAAATACAGGTGGTGCAGGGTGCCGAGCACGCCGCCGGCCATGAACACGATGGTGGCGAACAGCACGTTCACCGTGGCGCTGTGCACGCGCAGCAACCCAAGGCGGACGAACAGGTAGCTGATCACCGCGGTGGCGAACACCTCGAAGAAGCCTTCCACCCACAGGTGCACTACCCACCAGCGCCAGTACTCGACCATCGCGATGTGGGTGTGCTCGCCCCACATCAGGCCGGCGCCGTAGAGCAGGCCGATCGCAATGGTGGAGAGGAACAGCAGGCCCACGATGTTGGAGGTTTCGTCGCGGCGCTTGATCGCCGGCCACAACGCCCGCCCGACCAGGAACAGCCACAGCATCAGGCCGATGAACAGGAAGATCTGCCAGAAGCGGCCGATGTCGGTGTATTCCCAGCCCTGGTGGCCGAACCAGAAGTTGTACTTCAGGCCCATCTTGTCCATCACCGCGAACCACTGGCCGGCGAAGGAGCCGACCACGATCAGGATCAGGCACACCCACAGGAAGTTGACGCCCAGGCGCTGGAACTTCGGCTCATGCCCGCCGATCACCGGCGCGATGTACAGGCCGGTAGCGAGCCACGCGGTGGCGATCCACAGCACCGCCAGTTCGGTGTGCCAGGTGCGCGTCAGCGCATAGGGCAGGATGTTGGCCAGCGCGAACCCATAGGCTTGCTGGCCTTCCACCTGGTAATGCGCGGTAGTGGCGCCGAGCAGGATCTGGGTCAGGAACAGGCCCATCACCGTCCAGAAGTACTTGGCGGTCGCCTTCATCGACGGCGTCGGCTTGAAGTCGGCCAGCGGATCGCGCGCCGGCGGGACTGCCGGCTCTTCCTTGTGGCTCTGCACCGCGTGGTGCCAGCCGAGCAGGCCGATGCCCAGGATCAGGAACAGGATGCTGAAGATCGACCAGATGAAGCTCGTGCCGCTGGGCTGGTTGCCCACCAGCGGATCGAACGGCCAGTTCTGCGTGTAGCTCACGCTGTGCCCGGGACGCTCGGCCGCGGCGGCCCAGCTGGTCCAGAAGAAGAAGGCGGTGACGACGCGGCGGTTCTCCATCTCGGCGATGGTGTTCTCACGCATCGCATAACCCTCGCGCAGCTTGTGCGTGGCCGGGTCGTTGCTGAACAGGCTGTCGTAGTGCAGCGCGACCACTTCCATCGCGTGAGCGCGCAGCGGCGACACGGTGATCGTGCCCTTGGCGGCGTCGTAGGTATTGGTGCGTTCTTCGGACTGCACACGCGCCTTCAGCGCGGCCTGGCGGCCGGCATCCAGCGAGGCGAACGAAGCGGCGCCTTCGTCGCGTGCGAGCAGCTCCAGCATGGTGGTCGCTTCACGATGCAGCCAGTCGGCGCTCCAGTCCGGGGCCACCAGCGCGCCGTGGCCCCAGATCGAGCCCAACTGCTGCCCGCCGATGCTCTGCCACACCTGTCGGCCCTGTTCGATGTCGGCCCGCGTATAGAGCGTATGGCCGTCCGTGGTGACCACGGCCGAGGGCAGCGGTGGTGCCTGCTGATGGACTTCCTTGCCGACCCATAACAGGACGGCGAACGAGGCCAGCAGCAAAGCCGCCAGCCCCAGCCAGAGTTTTCGGGTGGTACTCATTGCGCGTCTCCTTGAGGACGCGCGCATGGTCAGGGGCAAGCCGATGGCTGCTCTTGATTCAAGTCAGGCGGTCGACGCCCGGGGCCGTGGGCGATTTGTCGCAGTGCCCGGGGCGGGCCCGACCGGACCAAACTTTCTCTCTCGCGGCCAGGGACGCCGGCCGGTGGGCCAACGGGCCACGGAAGCCCGATCGGCAGTGGGCGTACGGCTGGACCAAAGCCACAAGATGCCCGTCCGGACCGAGCAGGCATCCAAAAGGCGCGCCCGTGCGTACTGCCTAGCGTTGGCCCGCAAGTTTTCTGCAGGAGGCATCCGATGCGTTCGACATCCCCGGCATGGCCGAACGAGAGCGTGCGGTCTGCAACGCACGTTCCGGGGCCGCCATCGCCAGTTGACGACACCCGGGCGGCGGCGCTTGCCGTGCTGCGCCTCGCCGCCGTGCTGGAGCCCGACCCCGTGGCAGCCATGGCCTGGTACTGCAGCGTGCCACTTGCGGTGCTCGATGGATGCACCGCGTCGGAACTGGTCAGGGCCGGCAGGGTGCACGCCGTGCTTGGCTTTCTGCGGGCGACGATCGCAGTCGATCGCGCGGAGCGGAGAACCTTGCAGTGAAGCACGCTAGCGCAATGAAGGCAGGCCGCAGCCTGGAAATCGTCGCCGAGGAGCTTCGCCAACTGGAACTGGCCCGCGACGCGGCCATCGAGCGCGCGTTCGGCGTGCTGGAAGCGCAGCATGCCGCCATCGCGCACCTGGCGGTGCAGTTATCGGGTGATCGGCAGCGGGCGGCGCGCTGGATGTCCATGCACCAGCGCGCGTTCGATGGTCGTTTGGCTTACGACCTGCTCGCCGAGGGCGACCTGGATACGGTGTGCGACCAGCTCTCGCCGGGACGCCCGACGCGGGCGACCACGCTGCAGGCGGGTGTCGCCTATTGATTGCGTTGTTCGCTTCGATGCCTCGGCGTGTCGAGGCCAGTACGATGACCGGGTGGAGGATGGTGATTGGTACGCGATCAGAGCAAGTGCCAAGATGAGGAGCTGGCGTTCCTCCTGGCCGAGATGGTGGAGCCTCGGGCGCAATGTCCCGCTCTGACGAAAACCGCGACCTCACCGAAAAAGCGTGTAAGTGACGCGAGGCGTCGTCGGTGCGTGGGGCTCATGGGCCAGGGTCACCAAGGTCAGCCGTGCCCCGTCGATCTTCACTGGGAGACGGCTCCTTCCGGGAGATGGATACGCGGGAGCAGGTATCCGGGCAGGGAACCCAAGGGCGTAGCTCAGGGCGGCCATGAACGCTGTCCAGGGCATCCGGCTCGACCCGCCTGCACCTGCCACCTGTCATCCCTTCGAATGCGACCTGTTCACGCCGAACCCGCTTTTTGCTCGGCCGACCGAAGCGAGCCATTCGGGCAAGTGGGGCGTACCTACCAAAACCTTTGGACACAGGCTGGCCTCGGTTGCTTTTGATCGAGCGTAGACCCGTAGGCGCTGCGTGCCGTTATCCTTCCTGCACGGAGTACAGGGGATCGGCATGGGTAAGGTGTTTTGGGGCGTATTGCTCGCCCTGATGACGTTTTCGGCGTTGGCGTTCGTCGGGCGCGCCGTGGTGTTGGCCAGCATCGCTGCGGCTGCGGATCAAGAGGCGCAGCGCATCCAGCAGGAACAGCATGCGCGTCAGGTTGCGCAGCAACGCGCCAGGTCAGCCGATCTTCAACGGCGGCGGCTTGCGGTCAACGAGCGGTGCGTTTCCGGCACCATCATTCGCGTGGACGGGACTAGCTATACACAAGTCCTGGAAGCGGGCCACGTGGTGCCGTGCTCGGGCCTGTATCGGCGTCATTAGCCTCCGCGATCCAGGCGCCAAGTGCCGCGCGGTGTTCGGTTGGAGGCATACATCGCCGCGCTTCGTTCGCGGTGGGTAGCGGGCCGCCGCGTGTACGCCAGCCGGCGCACGGGCCGCCAAAGTCGTACCGGCAGGCGGCCCAGTGATACAGGGCAACAGCCGTCGCGTAAAGGCTGCACACCCAACATATCGTATTTTACATAATAGACATTATGCGCAATTAAGAATACACCCACCACGAAAGGTTCGCGGCCCTCGGCGCCAAACTCCAAGCCATTTCCCCCGCTTCGCAGGAGTATCCGATGACGCCTCTCGACAAACCGCTCAAGCGCGAACTGACTATTGGGGATACCGCCTACACGCTGGTGGTCGATCCTGACGGTCTGAAATTGACGGAGAAAGGCCGGCGGCGAGGCGTGGAATTGCGCTGGAAGGACCTGGTCAGTGGAGATGCGGCGCTGGCTACGGCGCTGCAGGCTTCGCTGGAAGCGAAGTGAGCTGATGGCCGTTTGGTCCCGTCCAGGCACGCTGCCTTGACCAAAGCGACGCTTCCTGTCTACCGGCGGGCTTGTCGGTAGCCCGGATCGCTTCTGCCATCCCGCGGCTTTCGGCTGTCCCGAGGCTGTCGAGTCCCGTCAGCACGCCCTACGGTCCCGCACCGGTGCGCTCCTGCAGGACCGCGTGCGCTCAGCGGCCGAAGATGATTTCCTGGCCTTCGTGGTCGCGATCCCAGCCGCGCAGTTCGTCGCGGATGTGAGCGATGCGCTGGCGGCCGAGCGCGTTGCGTTCCTCGTCCAGGACCTGGCCGTCGAGCAGTTCGGCGAGCCGTTGGGCGGTCGGCAGCATGGCGTCCCAGGCATCCAGTGCGGGCAGCGGGCCCGGGAGCGTCATGAAGAAGCTCAGGCCCGGGGTGCGCAACGCATCGAGGCGGGTCAGGTCGAAGTTGCCGGGCTTGAGCATGTTGGCCACGCTGAAGATCGGGCCTTGTTCGCGCTTGCCGTCGACCAGGCGGTGATAGATGCCCAGGTGACCGTATTCCAGCCCAGCCTTTTCGGCCGCGACGATCAGGTCGGCACCGTTGAACACGCCGCCGTCGCGGGCCATGACGAACAGCGTGACGATGCGTTCCATCGGCAGCTGCGAGGGACGGCGGCCGAGGTCCGACGCCGGCGGCGCCTTGGGTGCGGGCGCAGGGGCTGGAACGGGCGCCGATGCAACCACGGGTGCGGGCGCGAGCGTTTCGGGCGCGCCGGAGGGCGCGCGCAGCGCGTCGATGATCGAGGCTGCCCGGCCGGACGGTTTGGTCGGGGCGGCGCGTTCACCGGCCAGGGTGGCGCCGAGCTTTTCCAGTTCCTGGCGCAGGCCGATCTCGAGTTCGCCCTGCTGCGGCAAGGGTTCTTCGCCACCGAGGCGCGCGTGCGGTTCGTGGTCGAGCAGCACGTCGCCCGCGTCGCCGTCGCCCAGGGTGGGCTCGCGACGTTCGCCACTGCCCTGCCCGGTGACCGGCACGCGGCGTTTGCCCTGCTCCTTCTTCGGCTGGCCGAACAGCCACAGCAGCGCCAGCACGATGGCGCCGGCGATCGCCAGCGGCACGCCGACGGCAGGGTTCCAGGCAAAGGCAAGCACGGTCATCGATGGATCCTCACGCAGCTCCGGCCAGTTTAGCCGCTTCGGCCAGGTCCACCTGCACCAGGCGCGAAACGCCCGGCTCGCGCATGGTCACGCCGCAGAGTTGGCTGGCGGCTTCCATGGTGGCCTTGTTGTGGCTGACGAAGATGAACTGCACCTTCTCGCTCATCTCGCGGACCATGTTGGAGAAGCGGCCGACGTTGGCCTCGTCCAGCGGTGCATCCACCTCGTCGAGCAGGCAGAACGGGGCCGGGTTCAAGTTGAAGATGGCGAACACCAGCGACACCGCGGTCAGCGCCTTCTCGCCGCCGGACAGCAGCGAGATGTTGGACGGGCGCTTGCCCGGCGGTCGCGCCATGATCGACACGCCGGTGTTGAGCAGGTCATCGCCGGTCAGCTCAAGGTAGGCGTGGCCGCCACCGAACAGGCGCGGAAAGAGCTCCTGCACGCCGGCGTTGACCTTGTCGAAGGTTTCCTTGAAGCGCTGGCGGGTTTCGCGGTCGATCTTCTTGATCGCGCCCTCGAGCGTTTCCATGGCACTGGTCAGGTCGGCGATCTGGTTGTCCAGGTAGGTCTTGCGCTCGCTCTGCTCGGCGTGTTCCTGGATCGCGGCCAGGTTGACCGGTTCCAGGCGCACGATCTTCTGCGCCAAGTCGCCGAGCTGGGTGCGCCACTGGTTGGCGTCGGCCTGCTCCGGGAGTTCGGCGAGCAGCGGTTCGAGTTCCAGGCCGGAGGCGGCGATGGCTTCGGCGAGCTGATCGGCGCGCATCTGCAGGGCCTGGGCGGCCAGGCGCTTTTCCGACAGGCTTTCGCGCAGCCTGGCCAGGGTCTGCTCGGCCAGGTGGCGCTGTTGTTCCAGCTTGCGGAATTCGATGTCGCAGTCTTCCAGCGCACGGCGCGCTTCGACGAGCTGCTTGTCCACCAGCAGGCGCTGGTCGAGATAGGTCTGGCGCTCGGCTTCCAGCTCCGCGATCGGATCGGAACCGGCGGCCAGTTGTTCGGCGACTTCGCTGCGGCGGGCTTCGACCTGGCGCAACTGCGTGTCGAGGCGAGCCAGCGCCTGTTCCAGCGAGGCCAGCGACGAGCGCTTCGATTCCATCGACAGCGCCAGCGCGTGCGCCTGGTCGGCGGCCTCGCGGGCGTTCATGCGGGCTTCCTCGCGCGCTTCGAGCAGCGCACGGCGCTCGTTTTCCAGCTCGCGGCGCTGGTCTTCCAGGTCGCCCATGTGGTTGACCGATTCGTCCAGGCGCGCGCGCGCCTCGCGGGTCTGCACCTGCAATTCGTCCAACTGTTCGATCAGCGTCGACAGTTCGCCGGCGACCTTCTCGGCGCGGGCGCGGGCGGTTTCCACCTTGCCGCGGTGGCTCTGCAGCTGGCCGGCCAGTTCGGACTGGCGACGGTGCGCGTTGTAGAGCTCGCGCTGGGCGTCGTCGCGGGCACGCTCGGCTTCGAACTTGGCGGTGCGCAATTCGTCCAGGCGGGCGGTGGATTCTTCCAATTGCGCTTCGAGCGTGTCGATCTGTTCGGTCAGCAGGCGGATGTCGCGCTCGCGTGCCAGCACGCCGACCTGGTTGCCCTGAGCGCGGCGGATGCGCGCCCACTGCGGGGCCAGCCATTCGCCACTGCGGGTGATGATGGACTCGCCTTGGGCCAGCGAGCCGACACGGTTGCGCGCCTCATCAAGGGTTTCAGCCGTGCGCACCTGCGCGAGCAGCTGCATGGCCGCGGTGGGACCGCGCACCTTGGCGGCAAGCGTGCCTTCGGCACCCTGCCCGCCTTCCGCGGAGGCCAGCAGCGCGAGGTCGGCTTCGCCCAGCGTGCCGAAGTCGCCGGCGAGGTTCAGCGGGTTGTCGACCAGCACGCCGTCGAGCAGGCCGGCCAGCACGGTTTCGGCGGCCGATTCCCAGCCGGCGTCGACCTGCACGGCTTCGCCGAGGCGGCGCGCCTTGTCCAGGCCGAGGCTCGCGAGCCAGCCACTGGCGGCGCTTTCCTCCTGGCCCAGCGCGGCGTGCTGCAGCGCCTCCAGCGAGGCCAGGCGGCCACGGGCGCTCTGCAGTTGCTGGCGCGCCTCGTTCAGCGAGGACTGCACCTGGCGTTCCTCGTCGAGCACCTTTTCGTGAGTGAGCTTGTGCTGGTCGAGCAGGCCGCCAAGCGACTCGACCCGTTCGCGCTGGGTGTCGTGCTCGACGTTCAGTTGTTCGGCAGCGGCGTCGAGCGCGGCCACGTCGGTGGCCTTCTGTTCGGCTTCGAGCGCCTCGCGGCGCTTGGACAGGTCGATCGCCTGGCGGTCGAGGTAGTTGAGCTTGGTGCGTTCGACCTCGGCGGCACGGCTTGATTCGCCGGCGGTGCGCGTGTAGGCGTCCCAGCGCTGCTGCCAGTCGGCGAGCTTCGATTCGGTCGCACGTGCGGCGTCGGCCGTGTCGTCCTGCATCTGCTGCAGGGCTTCGAGTTTGGGCTCGCCTTCGGCCAGCGCCATGCGCAGCGTTTCGACCTGCTCACGGTCGTTGGCGATGTGCGCGGAAAGTTCTGCGTGCTCGCGCTCGGCTTCGCCCTGGGCGCGCTGCAGGCGCTCGGCGGTCTCCTTGTTGAAACGCACCTGCTGCTCGACGCGGGCGATCTCGGCGCCGACCTTGTACACCTCGGCCTGCACTTCGTTGAGGTGCTCGGTGGCGCCGACGTGGCGCTCGCGTACCGATTCCAGTTGCGCCTCGATCTGGCGCTGGCCCGCCAACTGCTTTTCGATCTCGATCTCGGCGGCGGACAGGCCCTGCCCCTCGCCCTCGTGCTGGCCCTTGAGCGCGCGGTATTCCAGCGCGCGCAGCTCGGCTTCCTTGCGGGTCTGCTCTTCCTTGAGCGCCTTCCAGCGCTCGGCCGCGCGGGCCTGGCGGTTCAGGTGGTCCAGCTGCTTGTCGACCTCGTCGCGCACGTCCTTGACGCGGTCGAGGTTCTCGCGGGTGGACTTGATGCGGCTCTCGGTCTCCTTGCGGCGCTCCTTGTACTTGGAGATGCCGGCCGCCTCTTCCAGGTGGGTACGCAGCTCTTCCGGGTGCGCCTCGATGATCTGGCTGATCATGCCCTGCTCGATGATCGAGTAGCTGCGCGGGCCCAGGCCGGTGCCGAGGAACAGGTCGGTGATGTCGCGACGGCGGCAGCGCGCGCCATTGAGGAAGTAGGACGACTGTCCGTCGCGGGTCACCTGGCGCTTGACCGAGATCTCGGCGTACTGCGCGTACTCGCCCTGGATGGTGCCGTCGGCATTGTCGAAGATCAGCTCGACGGTCGCCTGCCCCACCGGCTTGCGCGCGTTGGAGCCGGAAAAGATCACGTCGGTCAGCGAATCGCCGCGCAGACGGCTGGCCGCGCTCTCGCCCATCACCCAGCGGATCGCGTCGATGATGTTGGACTTGCCGCAGCCGTTCGGCCCGACCACGCCGGTCATGTTGGTCGGCAGGTGCAGCGTGGTGGGGTCGACGAAGGACTTGAAGCCGGCGAGTTTGATCGTGGTAAGGCGCATGCGGGCTCAACAGTAGGTGCAGGCCCGCGATGGTTCGGGCGACAGGTCACTGTGCCAAACGCCGGGCGTGGTCGCAATGCGAATCCGGCGTGACAAATAACTGGAAGTAGAATCTATAACTTACTGAATTTTAGGATCAAGGCGCTTTGGCATCGATCGACAACGCGTGGATGCCCTGGTCCATCAGTCCTTCCAGCGCGGCGTACACCATGCGGTGCCGCTTGATCGGCAGCACGCCGGCAAAGGCGGAGCTCACGATGCGCACGTGGAAATGGCCCTTGCCGGCGTTGGCGTGACCAGCGTGCTTGTGGCCCTCGTCGAGCACCTCCAGCGCCACCGGCGCCAGCGCGTCGGTGAGGCGCTGGCGGATCTGCTCGACCATGGCGCTCACGGCAGGGTCTTGCGGAACGGCTTGACCTCGACGCCCGCGTAGACGCCGGCGGCGACGTACGGATCGGCATCCGCCCAGCGCTGGGCGTCGGCCTGCGAGGGGAACTCGGCGATGATCAGGCTGCCGGTGAAGCCCGCCGGACCCGGGTCTTCGGACTCGATCGCCGGGAACGGGCCGGCCAGCAGCAGGCGGCCTTCGGCCTGCAGCTTTTCAAGGCGCGCCAGATGCTCCGGCCGCGCGCTCTTGCGCTTGTCCAGCGACTCGGGGACGTCGGTGCCGACGATGGCAAACCACATGGCGTGATGCTCCAACCGGGGAAACGGACAAGTTTAGCCCACCCGGACGCCGCTCACAGCCGCGCGGTCCCGCTGCGGGCCTACACGTTGCGGTGTGCTCCGCCCCGGTACGGTCGGCCTGTCCGGTTGCCGGGCGCGACGCGACGGTGATCGCGGCGGACTGCCCCGCGCGACACTCATCGACAGGAGAGCGACGCATGGGAGAAACCCCGAACGAACGATCCACGCCCTGCTCCGCCGGCCGCCCGTCGCTGCGCGCGCTATGGACCGACCCGTTCGGGCGCCTGGCCATCCGCGCGGCGCAGGTGGTCCTGGTGCTGCTGGTGGCGATGGCCGTGGTGCAGGCGGCCATCCGGCTCAAACTGCTGGTGATCCCCCTGTTGCTGGCGCTGATCGTGAGCGCGGCACTGTTTCCGTTGATCGCCTTCCTGCGCCGGCTGCACATGCCACATGCGGTGGCGGCGTTGCTCACCCTGCTGCTCGGTGGCGTGGGTGTCGGCGGCGTGATCGCGCTGGCCGTGGCGCGGGTGGCGGCGCAGTGGCCGATGCTGCAGTCGTCGGCCATCGAGGGCTTCGGCCAGGCCCTGCACTATCTGCACCGCGGGCCGCTGTCGATCAGCGAACAGCAGATCGAGCATACCCGGCAGGCCGTGGTCGACTTCATCACCAGCAGCGAGTTCGGGCAGCATGCCATGGCGGGGGTGTTCACCACGATGGAGTTGGCAACCGGCTTGGTGCTCGTGCTGTTCATCCTGTTTTTCTTCCTCAAGGACGGGCCGTCCATCTGGCGCTTCCTGCTCCGGCCACTGCGGCCAGCGTGGCAAGCACGCGCGGCGCATGCCGGCGATTGCGCGATCGACGTACTGGGCGGCTACCTGCGTGGGACCGCGCTGGTGGCACTGGTCGACACCGTGTTCATCGGTGGCGCGGTGTGGATCCTGGATGTGCCGCTGGCGGTGCCGTTGTCGATCCTGGTGTTCCTGGCCGCGTTCGTGCCGATCGTCGGCGCGACCGCCACCGGCGTTATCGCGGCGCTGGTGGCGTTGGTCACTGTGGGCCTGAGCGCGGCCATCTGGGTATCGGTCGTGGTGATCGTGGTCAACCAGCTGGAGGGCAACTTGCTCTCGCCCGTGGTACTGGGCCGCTCGCTGCAACTGCACTCGCTGGTGGTGTTGCTGGCGCTCACTGCCGGCACGATTCTGGGCGGCATCGTCGGCACGCTGCTGGCGGTGCCGCTGACCGGCGTGGCCTGGGCGGTGGCCAAGTCGTGGAACGATCCCCTGCCCCCGCATCGGGACGGATAAGGCCGAGCCCTGCCCTGCCATCAGTCACGCACAGGGACGCTTGAAACAGCGGACGACCGTGCACACCTCTTGCGCTCACGCCATGGAAGCAGGGAGCGGGGGTATGTGGTCGACGTTCGTGGATGGACTGTCTTCGGTACTGGTGCAGCTGGCCACCTGGCTGGACGGCAGCTACGGCGCGGCCGTGATCGCGCTGGCAGTGCTGGTGCGCCTGGCGATGCTGCCGATGACGCTGAAGAACGCCGAACAGGGCTGGTGGCGGCAGCAGCAGCTGCTCGCCCTCAAGCCGAAGCTGGCACGACTGAAGGAACGCCATGCCGGTGATCCGGCCGCGCAGGCCCAGGCGATGCAGGCGCTGTATCGAGAGCATGGCCTGACCGGTGGCCTCGGTAGCGGTCTGCTGGTAGCGCTGGTGCAGGCGCCGTTGGGTGCGGGTATCTACGCGGCGATCCGCCAGGGCGTGGCCGGTGCCGGCTCGTTCCTGTGGATACCCAAGCTGGCGCGGCCGGATATGTGGCTGGCGCTGGTGGTGGGCCTGCTGAGCTTCGCGGCATTGCTGCTCAACCCGGCGATGTCCGAGCAGACGCGCACCTTGCTGCAGTGGTTGCCGGTAGTGATTTCGCTGCTGGTGGTGTGGCACCTGGCGGCCGGACTGGGGCTGTACTGGGCCGGGTCGAGCGCAGTGAACCTGGTGCAGATGGCGATGCTGCGGCGGCGCGTGCGGTCCCGGTTTGTGGGCGCGGTGTAGTTCCGCGCAAGGGCGCCCCCTTCCGCCCTTCGGGCACCTTCCCCCGTCGAACGGGGGAAGGAAGCGTCGTGCAGCGCGCTGTGTCCCGAGCCTTCCCGGTCGAACGGGGAAGGAAGTGTCTTGCGGCACCGTGTGTGCCGAGCCTTCCACCGCGAACGCGGAGGAAGGTGCCGACAGGCGGATGGGGGCGTTCCGCCTCAGGCTTCCGGGCGCATGTACGGGAACAGCAGCACGTCGCGGATCGAGGCCGAATCGGTCATCAGCATGACCAGGCGGTCGATGCCGATACCAAGGCCACCGGTCGGCGGCAGCCCGACTTCCAGTGCGCGGATGTAGTCGGCGTCGAAGTGCATCGCCTCGTCGTCGCCCGATTCCTTGGCCTCGACCTGCGCCTTGAAGCGCGCCGCCTGGTCTTCCGGATCGTTGAGCTCGGAGAAGCCGTTGGCGATCTCCTTGCCGTTGATGAAGAGCTCGAAGCGATCGGTGATGCCCGGATCGGTGTCGCTCTCGCGCGCCAGCGGCGAGACCTCCACCGGATGATCGGTGATGAAGGTCGGCTGGATCAGCGTGTGCTCGACGGTCTTCTCGAAGATCTCCAGCAGCAGCTTGCCCCAGCCGTAGCCCGGCTTGACCGGGACGCCGAGCCGCTTCGCATGCGCCGCCATGGCTTCGCGATCGCGCAGCTCCTCGCGCCTGATCCCGGGGTTGTGCTCCAGCACGGCATCTTCCATGCGCCAGCGGCGGAACGCGGGACCGACGTCGATCTGTGCCTCTTCCCAGGTCAGCACGGTGCCGCCAAGCACGTTCTGCGCCGTCTCGCGGATCACCGCCTCGGTGAGGTCCATGATCTCGTGGTAGGTGGCGTAGGCCTGGTAGAGCTCCAGCATGGTGAACTCGGGGTTGTGCCGGGTCGACACGCCCTCGTTGCGGAAGTTGCGGTTGATCTCGTAGACGCGATCGAAGCCACCCACGACCAGGCGCTTCAGATACAGCTCCGGCGCCACGCGCAGGTACAGGCTCATGTCCAGCGCGTTGTGATGAGTCACGAACGGCCGCGCCGTGGCGCCGCCGGGGATCACGTGCATCATCGGCGTTTCCACTTCCATGAAGCGGCGCGGCTCGGCTTCCAGCCACTTGCGCATGTAGCCGATGATCTTCGAGCGCAGCGCGAAGGTGCGGCGCGCTTCCTCGGTCACGATCAGGTCGACGTAGCGCTGGCGGTAGCGCTGCTCGACGTCGGCCAGGCCGTGGAACTTGTCCGGCAGCGGCCGCAGGCTCTTGGTCAGCAGGCGCAGGCTTTCCACCTTGACCGACAGCTCGCCGGTCTTGGTACGCATCAGCAGGCCTTCGGCGCCGACGATGTCGCCGACGTCCCAACCCTTGAACGCTTCGTAGGCCTCGCCCACCGTGCCCTGGTGGATGAAAAGCTGGATGCGGCCGGTGAAGTCCTGCATCTGCACGAAGCTGACCTTGCCCTGCACGCGCTTGAGCACGATGCGCCCGGCGACCTTGACGCGGCGTGCCGCCGCTTCGACGGCTTCGGCATCCTGGTCGGCAAACCCGGAGCGTAGATCGCCGGCGAAGGCGTCGACCTTGAAGTCGTTCGGGAAGGCCACGCCCTGCCCGCGCAACGCCTTGAGTTTCTCGCGGCGCTCGGCGATCAGCTTGTTCTCGTCGACGGGCAGATTTTCGGTGGGTTCGCTCATGGATGGTTCCGTGGCCGCCGGTGCTACCGGCAGCGGGTGTCTCGTGATGGTGATGTTCGATCAACCGTGTTGGCTTAGTCGAACACCTGCTTGACCGCATGCCTGGTTGCGTTCCAGCCATCGCGCGCGCCATGGCCGACGGCGATGCCGGCTTTCTTTGCGCCGTGGCCGATGCCAAGACCGGCTTCCTTTGCACCGTGACCGACCTTTTTGGCGACATCGCGGGTGGCGTGGCCGATGTCGCGCGCGCCATCGGCCACCCCATGACCGACAGCCTTCGCGTCCTGCTTGATGGACTGGCCGGCGCCGCTGTCCTGCGCGGCCACGCCGAACGGGGCCAGTGCAGCGCAGGCAAACAGGAACATGCCGATCGTCTTGCCGTTCATGCAGTCACCTCCTGAGGAATCGGGTCAGGCGTCGATGCGCTTGGCGCCGGCATCCAGGCCGGACTTGAGGCTCGCCTCGATGAACTCGTCCAGGTCGCCGTCGAGCACTTTCTGCGTGTCCGAGCGCTCAACGCCCGTGCGCAGGTCCTTGATGCGGCTCTGGTCGAGCACGTAGTTGCGGATCTGGCTGCCCCAGCCGATGTCGGACTTGCTCGCTTCCAGCGCGTCCTTCTCGGCGTTGCGCTTCTGCACTTCCAGTTCGTACAGCTTGGCCGCCAGCATCTTCATGGCGCGGTCGCGGTTGGCGTGCTGGGATCGCTCGGTCTGGCAGGCCACCACGACGCCGCTGGGCACGTGGGTAATGCGCACGGCCGATTCGGTCTTGTTGACGTGCTGGCCACCGGCGCCGGAGGAACGGTAGACGTCGGTCTTCAGGTCCGCCGGGTTGATCTCGATGTCGATGTCGTCGTCGACCTCGGGCGAGACGAACACCGAGGTGAAGCTGGTATGGCGGCGGTTGTCCGAGTCGAACGGGCTCTTGCGCACCAGGCGGTGCACGCCGATTTCGGTCTTCAGCCAGCCGTAGGCGTAGTCGCCCTCGACGCGGAAGGTGGCGGACTTGATGCCCGCCACTTCGCCGCCTGAGACTTCCATCAGCTCGACCTTCCAGCCGCGCGATTCGGCCCAGCGCAGGTACATGCGCAGCAACATTTCGGCCCAGTCCTGCGCCTCGGTGCCGCCGGCGCCGGCCTGGATGTCCACGAAGGCGTTGTTCGCGTCCATCTTGCCGGAGAACATGCGCTGGAACTCGAGCTTGCCCACGCGGGCCTCGAGTTTTTCGACGTCATCGGCGACCGAGCGGACGGTGTCCTCGTCGCCGTCGGCCGCGGCCATGTCGAGCAGCTCCTTCGCGTCCGAAAGACCCGCGGTGAGCTCGTCGATGCCGGTGACGACGGTGTCCAGGCGGGCGCGTTCGCGGCCCAGCTCCTGCGCACGCGGCGGATCGTCCCAGACCGTGGGACTTTCCAGCTCGCGGCTTACTTCTTCGAGACGCTCACGCTTGGTGGCGTAGTCAAAGATACCCCCTAAGCGACTCGACGCGGCCCGTCAGGTCCGCGATCTGCGCATGGATCGGATTGGTCTCGATCATGAAAACGTATGGCCGTGGTTGTGGCGCCCGCGCGGGCGCTGGCGAGAACGGCGAAGGATAGCAAAGCACCGCGGCAGCCGGATACGCAGCCGGCGCCGCGTGCTTCGGAAACCTCGTCAGTAGAAGAGGCGCGCGCTCAGTTGCGCCTGGGTAGCGCGGGTGTGCGGCCGCAGGCCGTAGTCGGCGCGGGCAGTGCGCGTGCTGTCGATCTGCAGCACCTCGAAGGTCAGCCGCAGCCAGTCGTGCGGACGCCAGTTGAGCGCGGCGGTAATGGCGTTGCCGTGCTCGCCCGCGTGCAGGCCCGGCGTGCCGGGCAGTTCGCGCGTGCTGAAGTGATCCAGCCGCAGCGCCGGCCGCCATGCGCCGCGGTTCCATCCGGCCAGCAGGTAGGCGGCGCGGTAGCGGGTGGTGAACACCCGATTGGGGACCGGCTCGATCACCGTATCGCCGTCCATCGCCTGCGCCAGCCAGGTGATCGAGCCGGTGTCGGTGCTGGCGCCCAGGCTCCAGAAGCGGGTGCGCCAGGCGTACAGGCGCTCGCCGCCTTCATTGGGTTGCCAGGCCTGCGGATCGGCGTGGTTGTCGTAGTGCATCAGGCTGAGCCGGCCCCGGCCGCGCGCACGCCAGGTGAGCTGGGCGTAGTTGCCCCACTGGTGGCCGATGCGACGGAACGGGTCGTAGCGCATCGGCGGCTGCTCGCCGTCATCGCGCACGTAGGCGTCCGGTTCGCGCAGGCGGCTGCCGATGCCGTAGGTCAGGTCGCTGAGCGACCAGCCGCGCACCGCCAGCAGGTTGCCCGCCGGATCGTTGCGCTGGAACAGCGCGCCACGCAGTTCCCAGGTGGCGTTCTCGCCGCGCCGTTCGATGCGTGCCTCGGCGCCTATCGCGCGCAATTCCTCGCCGACCCAGCTGTTGAGCGCCGAGGGCGTGATGGTCCAGGGGCTGGTCCAGCCGACCGCGTCGTTCTCCAGCGAGACCGGCGGAAAGAATGCGCCTGCCTGCACCGACCCGCGCCAGCGCGTCGTCGAAACCGGCCGCCAGCGCAGGTAGGCCTCCAGCACGTCGACGCCGGTGCGGTCGCCGTCCTGCAGTTGCACGCCCGCGAAGGCGAGCAGCGAGGGCGTGAGCTGCGCGGTGCCGACCAGTGCGGCTCCGCCAAAACGCGCCTCGACCTTGCCGCCGCCGTAACGCGTCTTGCCGAGCCCGCCCTCGACCCAGCCACGCTCGCCCGGCGCGGCGACCAGGCGGCCATCCACATAGCCGTGCAGGCTGACGTCCTGGGCGTGGCCGGCCAGCGGCGACGCCACCAGACAGGCCAAAGCGAGACGGCGCAGGCGGAGCCTCATGCCACCCCTGCCCGTTCGAAGGCAAAGCCCGCCAGCTCGGTGGCCGGCAGCGGACGGGCGATGAAGAAGCCCTGAGCATGGTCGCAGCCGATCGCCGCGAGCCGTTCCAGCGCGGCTTGGTCCTCGACGCCCTCGGCGGTGACGTGGAATCCCAGCCGATGGCCGAGTTCGACGATCGAACGCACGATGGTCTGGTCGGTCGCGTCGCGGGCCAGATGGTGGACAAAGGTCTGGTCGATCTTCAGCTCGCTCACCGGCAGGTGGCGCAGGTAGGCGAAGGCGGATTGACCCACGCCGAAGTCGTCCACTGCGATGCCGATGCCGAGGTCGGCCAGGCCTCTCAGCACACGGATCGCGGTTTCCGGCTCGCCGATCACGGCACGCTCGGTGATTTCGACGGTGAGCTTGTCCGGCGGCAGTCCGTGGATCGAGAGCAAGCGCGCGATACGCATCGGCAGCTCGGGTTCTTCCAGGTCGCGCGCCGAGAGGTTCACCGCAACGTTCAGAAAAAGCCCGCGCGCATGCCAGCGGCTGGCCTGGGCGATGCCGGCGGCCAGCGCCCAGCGGGTCAGTCGCTGGATATTGCCGGTGTCCTCGGCCATGCCGATGAAATCCTGCGGCGGAACGATCCCGCGGCGCGGGTGGTGCCAGCGCACCAGCGCCTCGACGCCGTCCACGCGACGCGTATCGAGTGCGAGTTTGGGTTGGTAATGGAGCAACAGGTGGTCGTGGTCGAGCGCTTCGCGCAGCTCGCCCATCAGCGACAGGCGCTCGGTCCGGTGCGGGTCGGTCGCCAGGTCGTAGAACGCCAGCGGACGGGTCGAGCCGGTGGCAGCGAACTGGGCGACCTCGCCATGGCGCAGCAGCACCGAGGCGAGCGCGCCGTCTTCCGGATACATGGCGATGCCGATCGCCGGCAAGGTATCGACGCTGACGTCCGCCTCTACATAGGGCGCGTTCAGGGCCTCGAGGATGCGCAGCGCCGCGGCGACCGCCTCGGTGCGGTCCGCGCCGGGTAGCCAGGCGACGAACTGGGTGTCGGTCGCGCGCGCCAGGTACGCCTTGGCGGCGACCCGGCCCAGGCGGGCGCCGACTTCGCGCATCAGCCGGTCGTACAGGCCGTGGCCCATCGTCTTGATGATGTCGGGCACGCGCGTGAGGCCAACCATCAGCAACGCGCCGTGGCTCGTGCCGCTGTCGCGCGCGCGGTCGATCGCGGCTTCGGCGGCCACCCGATTGGGCAAGTCGGTGACCTGGTCGTGCAGGGCCTGCTGGCGGATGCGCTCCTCGCGCTGGCGCACCGCTTCAGCCATGGTGCCGAAGGCGGCCGCCAATTGGCCGAGCTCGTCGCGGCGGTTGAGACTGGGCAGCGCGCGGTAGTCGCCCGCTTCGATCCTGCGCGCCGCACCAGCCAGCGACTCCACCGGACGCGACACGCTGCGCGCGGTCAGCCACGCACCGATCAGGCCGACCACCAGGCCCAGACCGAGCAGGAAGCCCCAGGCGATCACCACCGCGCGGAACGGCCGCAAGGCATCGCCCAGCGAGTAACCCAGCACGGCCACCACGGGGGCGCTGCTGCGCGCCTGGCTCAGCGGCTGCGCCAGCACCAGGTACTCGTGTCCCTGGATGCGCCGCACCGCCGGGTGGGTCGGCAGTTCCTGTCCGGCCAGGCTGGCGACGAGGCCGGTATGCCGCAGTCCCTGCGCGGCCGCGACCCACCCCGAAGCATCCGGCCGCACCGCCAGTTCGATGTCGCCCGGCAACGCGGACAGTTCGCGCAGGTGCGCCAGCAACGCATCGTCCAGCGGCACGTAGACGACCACCAGGCCGACCGGCTGCGGCGCGTAGATCGGTACCACCACGACCCAATAGGCCTTTGCCTGGAGTGCCACCACTGCGGCGACGCGCCGGTCGAAGGCATGCTCGACCAGGTCGGGAAAGGCGAAGCGCTTGCCGTTGGCGTGGGTGTCGGCGGTGTCCACCTCGACCACGCCGTCCAGCCCCACCAGTTGCATGCGCGAGGCGCCGACCCGGCGCCCGTGGTTGCGCAGCACAGAGAACACCGTGCCGTGGTCGCGCTCGGCAATGGCCGAGCGCAGCGCGTAGTCCAGCGCCATCACCTCCACATTGCCCGCCACGCGCGCGGAGAGGTCATCCATCTGCGTCACGAAGGCCTGCGCGTTGACCGCCAGTTGGCGCTCGCCCTCGTTGACCATTGCGCGGCGGGTCACGCCGTAGACCAGCGCAGCCGTCAACAGCTGGACCGTCACCAGCGTGGCGACGAAGAACAGCGCTAGGCGGAGGCGGAAGCCGACGACGGCGCGCATGGGCTCAGTAGTCCAGGTGCTCGCGATCGCTGAACCCGCGCGGATCGGGGATCAGCGACAGGGTGAAGTCGGCATGTTGCGCCTCGGTCCCCTCGCCCACCGCCGCTACCGCGCTGGGCTGCGCCTGGCCAGGCCGCAGTTGCGGATGCCACACGGTCACGGTGTAGCTCCCCGGCGGCAGCTGGTCGAACACCACCTGCCCCTGCGAGGGCGTCACCCTGGCCTGCTCGGACGTGATCAGCAGGTAGGCGATCATGTGGTCGTGAATGTTGCAGCCGACCGCGACCAGCCCGGGCTTGTCGAGCGTCGTTGGGGGCGAGCTCTCGCCCGGGCGCAGGAGAAACTCGAACGCCTTGGCCTCGGAAAAGGAATAGACGTGGTGGCGCGTGCCGTCGCTGTTGCGGAAGACCACGCGGTCGCCCGGTCGGACCACCTGTACGTAGGGGATGAAAGTCTCGTCGCGCTGGTCGACGTAGCGGGTTACCGGCGCGGGCACCGGCTGGGCCGACGGGCTGGCCGGGGTCACGGTCACTACCGCGTCGCCCACGGCATGACCGTCGCTGTCGCTGATCCGCACCACCAATTGGCCGGCCCACAGCGGGCCCGCGCAGCCGGCCAGCAGCCAAGCCAACCACAGTCGCCTGCGCATCACGCGCACTCCTGAATGTCCCCGGCGCTAGCCTAACCTATGCCTCCGCGCCCCCGTCAATGGGTGCCTGCCGGCGAACGATCCGTTCAATCCACGCCCATTTGCCGATGCGGGGTGCACCCTTACTTTGCTTGTCTGGCCGGCAACCACGCCTGGCAGGAGGGCACGATGATCGAACGCAGGGCTTTTGACACCTTGGGCGGAGCCAACCACGGCTGGCTCGACGCCAAACACCACTTCTCCTTTGCCAGCTACCACGATCCCGCCCGCATGGGCTGGGGTGCGCTGCGGGTGTGGAACGACGACACCATCGCCCCGCGCAGCGGCTTCCCGCCGCACCCGCATGCGGACATGGAGATCATCACCTACGTGCGCGAGGGTGCGATCAGCCACCGCGACAACCTGGGCAACGAGGGGCGCACCGTCGCGGGCGACGTGCAGGTGATGAGCGCGGGCAGCGGCATCACGCACGCCGAATACAACCTGGAGCCCGACACCACCTGCATCTTCCAGATCTGGATCATTCCCGACCGGCCGGGGGGCGCGCCCTCCTGGGGAGCCCGCCCCTTCCCCGCCGGCGAGCGGGCCGGGCGTTTCGTTGCGCTGGCGAGCGGCCTTCCGGGCGACCCCGAGGCCCTGCCGCTGCGCGCGCAGGCGCGCGTCCTGGGCGCCACGCTGCGTGCTGGCGAGCAGGCGGACTATCCGCTGGGCGCCGGTCGCTATGCCTACCTGGTCCCGGCCAAAGGTGCCCTCGAGGTCAATGGCGTGCGCATCGATGCGCGCGACGGTGCGGCCATCCGCGACGAGCCCGCGCTCCGGGTCACCGCGCTCGAGGACGCCGAACTAGTGCTGGTCGACGTCCCTGCCTGAGGCGACGCTCCGCATACGCGGTGCGTCGTAGCGTGCCGGGGCCCGCCGGAGGACCCCCGCATGCCCCAGCCAACCGGACGCCAGCGCCTTGGCGGCGCCGAGAATCCGAACGAAGCCGATGCCCGCGACGGCTTTTCGCTGTCGCGCCAGGAACGGGGCGAGGTCGAACAGAAGCGCCCGCCGCGGGTAGCCGTGCTGCACGAGACCATTCGCCTCGAAGGCGAGGAGGAGCTCGGTCGTGGCCTGCTCGCGCTGAGTCTCTCGGCGCTCGCCGCCGGACTGTCAATGGGATTCTCGATGCTGGCTCGGGGCCTGTTGCACCGGCATCTGGAGGGCGTACCGGGTGCCTTCCTCATCGAGAGCCTGGGCTATCCGTTCGGCTTCCTGGTGGTCATCCTTGCCCGCCAGCAGTTGTTCACCGAGAACACGATGACCGCGGTGCTGCCGCTGATGACGCACCCGAACCTGCGCAAGCTCGGCTCGCTGCTGCGGCTCTGGTCGGTGGTGTTCGCCGGCAACCTGGTCGGCACCGCGCTGTTCGCCTACGGCATCCTGCACATGCAGCTGTTCGACGAACCCACACGGACGGCGCTGCTGGGCATCGGCACCGAAGTCATGGGCAACACGCCGCTGCAGATGTTCACCAAGGGCATCGTGGCCGGCTGGCTGATCGCGACCATGGTGTGGCTGGTGCCGGCGGCCGAGCACGCCAAGATCGCCGTGATCGTGCTGACGACTTACCTGATCGCGCTGGGCGGCTTCACGCACATCATCGTGGGGTCGGTGGAGACCTTCTACCTGGTGTTCGCCGGAAGCCTTTCCTTCGGTGGGTTCGTCACGGCCTTTGCACTGCCAACGCTGGCCGGCAACATCGTCGGCGGGAGCTGCATCTTCGCGCTCATCAGCCATGCGCAGGTGCGTGGCGACCAGGCCGAGGAGGACGAGGCGCAAGATTCGGAGGGCGCTGGCGCGCACCGCGACCGATCCTGACGGCATGACCGATCACACGCCTGCCGACGCGCTGCAAGCCATCGATTGGCCAGCCATCCATGCCACGCTCGATGCACACGGCTACGCCGTGTTGCCTCGCCTGCTATCCACACAGGCCTGTGGTGAGCTGGTTGCGCTCTATCCCCGTCGCGGCTACTTCCGCAGCCGGGTGGTGATGGGCCGCCATGGCTTCGGCCAGGGCGAATACCAGTACTTCGGCTACCCGCTGCCCGCGCCGATCGGCGCGTTGCGCACGGGCCTCTATCCGCGGCTGGTACCACTGGCCAACCAATGGAACGAAGCGATGGGAATCGACGTGCGATATCCATCGACGCACGCGGATTTTCTCGCACGTTGTCGCGAGGCCGGCCAGTCGCGGCCCACGCCGCTGCTGTTGCGCTACGAGGCGGGCGACTACAACTGCCTGCACCAGGACCTGTACGGCGAGCACGTTTTCCCGCTGCAGCTGGCCGTGTTGCTGTCCGCACCCGGCGTCGACTTTGCCGGTGGCGAGTTCGTGCTTACCGAGCAGCGGCCACGCATGCAGTCGCGCGCCGAGGTGGTGCCGCTTGCGCAAGGGGATGCCGTCATCTTCGCGGTCCACCATCGCCCCGTGCAGGGAACGCGCGGCTGCTACCGGGTGAACCTGCGCCATGGCGTGAGCCGGCTGCGCAGCGGGTCGCGCTACACGCTCGGCATCATCTTCCACGACGCTGCCGCGTAGGCTCGACCTTGGCTAGTGCGGCGCGCTTCCGTATACCTGCCCCGCGCCCGGCGTGGAACAGGGTTCCTTCCGGCGCTCTGGGCGGCATGTCGCGCTGCTGGCGATTGGCCTGCATGGCCGACATCTTGTCGCCCAGGGATGGCAACAGCTTGGATACTGTGGTGTCCAGCTTGGCCATTGCGCCGACGGTGACATCACGGCCGCCCTCCGCCGCCGCTTCGAGAATCGCCTCGGCGACTTGTCGCCCAGGGATGGCAACAGCTTGGATACTGTGGTGTCCAGCTTGGCCATTGCGCCGACGGTGACATCACGGCCGCCCTCCGTCGCCGCTTCGAGAATCGCCTCGGCGACGCGATGCGGATCGATCATCGGCGAGGGAAGCTTCGGTTCCTGTGCCATGTAATTGCGTGCGTGTTGCGGATAAGGCGTATTGACCGCCGTCGGCTGGATCAGGGTGATCGACACCGGCGCCTCGTCCAGTTGCTCCACCTCCACGCGCAAGGCGTCGGTGAAGCCTTTCACTGCGTGTTTCGATGCCGAATACATGCCCTGGAAGGGCCGGCATCGTTCACCCAGGTGTCGATGCGGCCGAAGCGCTGGATCGCGGCTGCCGCGAGGTTCTGCAGTTGCTCCCGGTCACCGACGTCGGTAGGCACCGCGATCGCTTCGTGGCCGGCCTCGGTGAGCTGCTTCACGACAGCCTCCAGCGTGTCGCCGCTGCGTGCGGCAAGCACAACGCCTGCGCCCTTCTCGGCGGCGAGCAGCGCCGTACACAACCCGATGCCGCTGGAGGCACCCGTGATGACCATGACCTGCTGGTCGAGCGGCTTGAATCGGGCGGCCATGAACTTGTCCTGCGAGAAAGGTGTCGAAGCACAACAGGGAGCGATTCAATGGCGGCGAATGATGGGTGTGCCGAGAAAGACTGGCAGGCACCCGCGCTTCACCCGCCTACGCGGAAGCGTTGTTGCGCGATGGGTGGTCGTGCACACCTCGTTCACGCGATCGGTATTCACAATGATTTTCTCGCACGAACCTCTGTGGTCTTGCCTCGACACTCATCCCTGTCAGCCACGCGACCGGCGCTCTTCATCTGCCAGGCACGCCCACTGGATGAAGGTGAGCCGAATTTAAACTGCTCCTATCCGGCACTTGCCAGCCGGCGTCACCGCCACTACCCTCCCGCCGACTTCAGATTGATGCCCATCGCTCACGGGCATCTGCACGCGACGAACCGGAGGGGTCCGGATCGGCGCGACCCGGCAGCAACATCGCCGGATGGAACAACCGCTCCACGCGGTGACAATCCAGGCAGCAGCCGCCATTTCCGCAGACCGCAGACGGTCGCGATCCACAGTGCGCGCGCCAACGATCACGCCGGCTAATCATCAGCCAGCCCAACGCCACACTCCCGTGGCAAAGCGTCACGACTCTTGTTTCGGTCGCGACGATTCATCCAGGTGGTAACGGCCTGCCCGCCCGTCCACCGCAACGGCGCACGAGATGGAAGTTTCATCCCGCGCGTACAGCACGCTGGAGGCAGACAATGAAACTTTCCATGCTGTTGTGGCTGACGTCCGTACTGCCCCAGCCGATCGCCGACCAGGCCTGCCTGGCGACGACCGTGTATCTGGAGGCTCGCAGCGAGTCGACCATTGGTCAGCTCGCTGTCGCGGAAGTCGCTTTGCGTCGTCGCGAACGCGGCCGCTGGGGCGACACCGTCTGCAAAGTGGTGGCGGCGCCTCATCAGTTCGCCATCACGGCCACTCCCGGTTCTTACGACATCGCCAATTTCAAGGCTTTCACCAAGGCCTGGAAGATCGCCGGCTACTCGATGGAGAACTGGGCCCTGCCGCTGGCCCAGCGCCAGCTACTCGTCCCTCACGCGGATCACTTCGCCACCGTCGCGATCGCGCCGGCGTGGTCGCTCAACCACACCAGCACCACCATCGGCGAACACCGTTTCTACGCCGTCAATTGACCGAAGTTTCCGGCAGCAAAAAGGCCCTCGCGAGAGGGCCTTTCTTTTTGGACGTCTATACGTCTGGACGCTACATAGCGTAGACGTGGTCGCCGCGAACCTGCGCGTAGTCACCCACGCGAAGGCCCGGGTCCTCCTTCTGCGTCACCGTGGCGTACTGGCCATTGTCCAGCCGCACCGTGATGCGCCAGGCTGGCGTGTCGCCGTTGCCCGCCCGCTTGCCCACCTGGTTGCCGACCACGCCACCGGCGACTGCGCCGGCGACCGTCGCCGCCTTCCGCCCATCGCCCTTGCCGACCTGGTTGCCCAGCACGCCGCCGGCGACCGCGCCGATCACCGCACCCAGGGTGCCGTGACCGTTGTCCTGCACGTAGACCTGCTGGATGTCCTGCACCACACCGCAGTTCTGGCAGCGCGTGCTGCCATAGCTGGAGTTCTGGTAACCACCGTTGTTGTAACCGCCATTGTTGTTGTACGGACCCGTGGCGCAACCGCCGAGGGCGAGGCTACCCGCCAAAGCGGCGGCCAGCGCGACATTGCGTGATCGGTTGAACATGGCGCGACTCCTCGATGTGGGATGGGGTCGATGATCGCGTGCGGTCCGTCCATGGACCGCATAGATTGTGTCAGCCCGTTATTGCGCGTCGGAAACCGACACGACACCCTCTTGCACCTGGACGCGGTCGCCCGGGTCATGGTCCATCCGCGTCGTGCGGGTGACACCGTTGTATTCGTAACGCACGTTGTAGCCGACCACCTTGGTGCTGGAGTCGTTGACCGTCTCGCACTTGCGCTCAGTCGTGGACGTGACCTTGGCCTCCTGGCGGTTCTCCTGGATCTTCTTGCCGGCGTAGCCGCCCGCGACTGCGCCCGCCACGGTGGCCAGGGTCTTGCCCTTGCCGCCGCCAACCTGGTGGCCCAGCAGGCCGCCAGCGACCGCGCCGATCGCCGTGCCGGCGATCTGGTGCTGGTCCTTCGGCGGCTCGTTATGTGTCACCACCTCGTCGTGGCACACCTGGCGCGGGTTGTTCACCGTCTTGCGGATCGGGTCGACGCTGACCACGCGCGCGTACTTGGCGCCACTGTCCGCGCCCGAGGCGGTGGACGCGGCATTGGCCAGGCCGGCATCGGCGCTGGCGTCGCGGTTGCAAGCCGAAATGCCCATCGCGAGCGCCGTCGCGATCCCCACCTGAAGCGCATTGACCATCAACCTGTTCATGACTTGCCTCTCCTTCGTTTCATTCATCGCGGCGTAGCGGAAGCGCCATGCGTCCACCATTCACCTGCGGGACCATTGAACCTTCGCCATACTGAATCTGGCCTAGACATTTTTCCCTATGCGCAACCGAAGTGACGAACGCGTGACGAACCACTCACATCCGCCTGTCTCCCTGCCCGCCCCCTGGCTGGTCGACAGCCACGTGCACATCGACGATGCGAGCTTCGACGCCGACCGTGCGCAGGTGCTGGCCTGCGCCGCCGAGGCTGGCGTGCGCTCGATGGTAGTGCCGGGTATCGACGCGGCAAGTTGGCCACGCATCGACGCATTGTGCCAGCGGCACCAGGGTCTCTACCCGGCATACGGCCTGCATCCTCTGTTCCTCGCGCAGCACCGGCCCGAGCACCTGGATGTGCTGCGCGAGCGCCTCGGCAGCGGCAACGCCGTCGCATTGGGCGAGATCGGGCTGGACTTCTATGTGCAGGAACTCGACCGCGAGCTGCAGCAGTACTACTTCGAGCAACAACTGGCACTGGCGCAGGAATTCGATCTGCCGGTGATCGTGCACGCCCGCCGCGCGGTGGAAGAAGTCGTGCTCGCCCTTCGCCGCTTCGCTGGCCTGCGTGGCGTCGTGCACAGCTTCGCCGGGAGCGCACAACAGGCCGAGCGGCTCTACGAAATGGGATTCATGCTTGGCATCGGCGGACCGGTCACCTACCCACGCGCCAAACGGCTGCGCGGACTGGTCGCGAACATGCCGATCGACCATCTGCTGCTGGAGACGGACGCGCCCGACCAGCCGAATGCCGGCCATCAGGGTGCACGCAACGAACCGGTCCGTATGCTGGACACGTTGCAGACCATCGCCGAACTGCGCGGCGGGTCCGCCGAAGCTATCGCTGCCGCCACCACGGCGAACGCCTGTCGACTGTTCGGCCTCGCTCCTCCAGCTTCTCTGTAGGAACGCACCCGGTACGCGACCCGCGACACGGCGGGGCGCCCGTCGCGCACGTTTGCTTCCACCGGCACTTGCCTGGGTTCTTCTCCCGCGCTATTTTTGTTCACTGGTGAAATATGAGTTGGTGAAATGGCTCGGCTGGGCGATTGCATCGTGATGATGGACGAGGGGATCGGGCGGGTGAGCCAGGTCATCCCCGACATGCCTGCCGTCGAAGCCCGTCTCACCCGCCTGCTGCTGATGGTCGGTCACGCCTTCGACGACGCAGTGGAAGAGGCGCTCAAGCCGCACAAGGTCAACCACAGCGACTTCCTCACACTGATGATCCTGTACAGCCGCCCGGACGGTAGTTCCACGCCGGGTGAGCTTTGCGAGTACACCTCGCAGGGCGCCACCAACATGACCCGCATCGCCAACGCGCTGGTCAAGCGCGGGCTGATCACCCGTGGTGCCAGCGAGGAAGATCGTCGCCGGGTGGTGATCCGCATCACTCCCGCCGGTCGGCGTTTCGTCCAGAAGTTGCTGCCGCCGTTGTTCCCCCGCGTGAGCGCGGCATTCGCTGGCTTCAACGATGCCGACAAGCGTAGTTTCAGCCGCCTGCTGCGCAAGCTCGCCGACAACCTGGACCAGCTGGACGAGTCCACTTTCCCGAAGGACGCTCCATGAAACCTGCCATGCTCCGCCTTCGCACCGCGCTGGCCGCGGCAACGGCTTTGTCGCTGGCTGCCTGTGCCACGCCACCGGCGAAGCTGTCTGCACCGCAGCTGCGCGATGACGTTCCGCTCGCCGGCCTGGAAACCGCCACGCGCGCAGGCTGGCCGGACGCACGCTGGTGGCACGCCTACGGCGATCCACAGCTCGACGGGCTGATGGAACGCGCGCTGCGCCAGGCGCCCGATCTTGCACTGGCGCAAAGCCGCGTGCAGAGCGCCGAGCAGTCCGCTCGCCTGGCTGCTGCGCAGATGGGATTGACGGTCAACGGTAACGCCCAGTATGCGCGACAGCGCATGAGCGAGCACGGCCTGATACCGGCCCGGTTTCTCGGTTTCACCTGGTACAGCCAGGCCGATCTTGGCGTGCAGTTGAAGTACGACTTCGACTGGTGGGGCAAAAAGCGGGCGACGGTCGAAGCGGCACTGGACCAGGCGCATGCCGCCGGGGCCCAGCGCAGCGCGGCGGCGCTGGCGCTGCAGTACGCGGTCGCCAATACCTATTTCGGCTGGCAGGCCGACCAGGCACGGCTGGCGCTCGCCGACCAGTCGCTCGCCGCCGGCGGACAGTTGTTGCATATCGCCCAGCTTCGCGTGCATCAAGGCGTCGACCTGGCGGATACCGCCGAGCAGGCGCAGGCGCAGTTGGCGCAACTTCGTCAGATGCGCACCGCCATTGAGGGCTCGGCCAGGATCAACCGCGTGGTGCTCGCCTCGCTGCTCGGCGTATCGCCGTCGGAACTGGCGGACCTCAAGGCCCGCCCGCTGCCCACCGTCGCCCCGGGCCTGCCCGAACAGGCGAGCCTGGACCTGATCGCCCGACGTCCGGACATCGCCGCCAGTCGCTGGCAGGTCGAGGCGGCCCTCAAGCAGGCCGACGTGGCCCGCGCACAATTCTTCCCTGACCTGAGCCTCACCGCATTGGCCGGCTTGTCCAGCATCGACATGGGAAAGCTTCTGACCACCGGCAGCCGTGTTTTTGCGGTTACGCCGGCACTGCACCTGCCGATTTTCGAAGGTGGCGCACTCGAGGCGAACTACGGCCTCAGCCGCGCGCAGATCGACAGCGCGGTGGCGCAGTACCGCAGCACGGTGCTGGCGGCCGCCCGCGATGTCGCCACGCAGGCGCTGGGGGCCGAGCAAGTCGCTGCGCAGCGCGAGCAGCAGCAGACTCAGCTGGCCGCGGACGAGCGGCTGCTCGCCAATGCCCAGGCGCGTCTGCGCCAGGGCGTGCGCGATGGCCGGGAAACCCTCGCCGCCGAATTGACGCTGCTGCAGCAGCGTGACGCGGCCACCCAGCTCCACGCGCAGGCCTTGGCCACCGATCTGGCGCTGGTCAAGGCGCTCGGCGGCGGCTACCGCAGCGACATCCCCTCCGAAACCGCATCCAACGCCCCTTCCCCTGGAGCCGATCATGAGCGCCACTGAAGCCGACAAGTCCGCCGACAACGACAGCGGCCTGGCCGCCAAGAATCCGGCCAAGCGCCGCCGCGCACTGCTGATCGTGGCCGCGGTGTTCATCCTGGCTGCGCTGATCTGGCTGCTGTTGTGGCTGTTCGTGTTCTCCCACCGCGAAAAGACCGACAACGCCTACGTCGGCGGGAACCAGGTGACGATCTCCTCGCAGGTGCCCGGCACCGTGGTGGCGATCATGGCCGACGATACCCAGCGCGTGGAGGCCGGCCAGGTGCTGGTCAAGCTCGACCCGACCGACGCGCAGGTGCGCCTGGCGCAGGCACGCAGCGCGCTGGCGCAAGCGGTGCGCGGTGTGCGCCAGCAGACCAGTTCGGCCACCGGCGCCGACGCACAGGTCACCGCGCGCAGGCTGGAGCTGGACAAGCTCGAAGCCGACCTGAAGCGCCACCTTCCGCTGCTGGCCGCACATGCCGAATCGCCCGAGATCGTGCAGCACCTGCGCGATGGCGTGGCGCAGGCGCGCGCCGGCCTGGAAGCGGCGAAGGCGCAGGCCGCCGCCGCGCACGCCGCGGTCGAAGGCACCGACGTGGCCGAGAACCCCTCAGTGCTGCAGGCCCGCGCCAACTTCCGCGCCGCGTGGATCGCCGCACAGCGCAACGCCATCTTGGCGCCGGTTTCCGGATACGTGGCCCAGCGCAGCGTGCAGCTGGGCAACAGCATCGCGCCCGGCCAGCAGTTGATGACCGTAGTGCCGCTGCATGACCTGTGGATCGACGCCAACTTCAAGGAAGGCCAGCTCCAGCACATCCGCATCGGCCAGCCGGCCACCGTGGAGGCGGACATCTACGGCGGCGACGTCGAGTATCACGGCAAGGTGGTCGGCCTGGGCGCCGGCACCGGCAGTGCTTTCTCGCTGCTGCCGGCGCAGAACGCCACCGGCAACTGGATCAAGGTGGTGCAGCGCGTGCCGGTACGCATCGCGCTGGACAACCGGGAACTGGACAAGCACCCGCTGCGCGTGGGCCTGTCGACCGACGTGACCGTGGACATCACGGACGATCGCGGCCCGGTGCTGGCACAGGCGCCGGCCCAGCAGCCGGTCGCCCAGACGAGCGTGTACGACCGCCTGATGGGCAAGGCCGAGGACGAGGCCCAGCGCATCATCCAGGCCAACCTGCCCCGCGCCAGATAACCTGAAGGCCCCTCCCCATGGCCGCCACGCCCAACGACACCCAGCCGCTGCCGCCCCTGCATGGCGCGGCGCTGGTGCTGCTCACCATCGCCGTCGCGTTCAGCACGTTCATGGAAGTGCTGGACATGACCATCGTCAACGTGGCGGTGCCGCATATCGCCGGCAGCCTGGGCGTGAGTCCGAGCGAAGGTACCTGGACGATCAGTTCCTACGCATTGGCCAGCGCGATCATGCAGCCGCTGACCGGCTGGATCGCGCGGCGTTTCGGCGAGGTGCGCAGCTTCGTCGTGTCGGTGCTGCTGTTCGTTACCTTCTCGATGGTGTGCGGGCTGGCGACCTCGATGCCGCTGCTGGTGATCGCCCGCCTGCTGCAGGGCGCCGGTTCCGGCCCGATGGTGGCGCTCTCGCTCACGCTGCTGCTGTCGAGCTACCCGAAGGCGAAACAGGGCATCGCGCTGGCGCTGTGGGCGATGACCGTGGTGGTGGCACCGATCTTCGGTCCGATCCTGGGTGGCTGGCTGACCGACAATTTCTCCTGGCCGTGGATCTTCTACATCAACCTCCCGGTGGGCCTGGCCGCGGCGGTGATCACCTGGGGCCTGCTGCGCAAGCGCGAGACCAAAACGGCCAAGACACCGATCGATGCAGTCGGCCTGGGCTTGCTGGTGGTCGGCGTGGGCGCGCTGCAGTTCATGCTCGACAACGGCAACGACAACGACTGGTTCGCCTCGCCCATGATCACCACGCTGGGTATCGTGGCTTTGGTCTGCCTTACCTTCCTGATCGTTTGGGAACTGCACGCGAAGCATCCGGTGGTGGAGCTGTCGCTGTTCAAGGAACGCAACTTCACCGTGGGCGTCATCGCCCTGACGCTCGGCATGTTCGCGTTCTTCGGCATCAATGTGGTGTTCCCGCTGTGGCTGCAGGTAACGCTCGATTACACCGCCACCTGGGCCGGCCTGGCCACCGCGCCGGTGGGCGTGCTGGCTTTCCTGATGGCGCCGATCCTGGGTCGCAACCTGCACCGGCTCGAGCTGCGCGGGGTAGTGACGTTCTCCTTCATCGTGTTCGCCATCACCTCCTACTGGTTTTCGACGTTCAACAGCCTGGCGTCGTTCTCGTCGCTGGTGTGGCCGCGCTTCGTGATGGGCATCGCCATCCCCTGCTTCTTCATCCCGCTCAACCAGATCTACCTGTCCGGGTTGCCGCAGGATCAGATCGCCAGCGCCACCGGCCTGTCCAACTTCTGCCGCACGATGGGGTCGAGCATGTCCACCGCGGTGACGGTGACCCTCTGGCAGCACCGGGGCGAGACGCACCACGCCACGTTGACCGAGAACATCGACGCGACGCACCAGGCGGCCACCGGCTTCCTGCAGCAGACGTCGCACATGGGCCTGTCGCACACGCAGGGCCTGGGCCTGCTCAACCAGCTGGTCACCCGCGAGTCGCTGACACTGGCCGTGAACGACGTGTTCCTCGCCTGCGCGGTGCTGTTCGTGCTGCTGATCCCGATCCTCTGGTTTGCCCGGCCGCCGTTCGGCAGCGCGGGCGGCGCGGTAGGCCATTGACGCGTAGCGGCATGGGTTTCTTTGCTGCACCGGCGGGTGCAGCATGGATGTCTGGTGCAGCGCAATACGTTCTGCTAGCGTGTGCCGCATGGCACAAAAACTGCGCATCATCAAGAAGTATCCGAACCGCCGGCTCTACGACACGGAGATCTCCAGCTACATCACGCTGGAAGAAGTCCGTCAGCTGGTACTGGACGGCGAAACCTTCGAGGTCCGCGATGCCAAGAGCGGCGAGGACCTGACCCGCTCGGTGCTGTTGCAGATCATCTCCGAGCACGAGGAAAAGGGGCAGCCCATGCTCTCGCCCCAACTGCTCAGCCAGATCATCCGCTTCTATGGCGACTCGCTGCAGGGCTTCATGGGGCCTTACCTCGAGCGCAGCCTGCAGGTGTTCCTCGACCAGCAGCAGCAATTCCGCGCCCAGCTCAACAGCCTGATGGGGCAGACGCCTTGGTCGATGCTCAACGAGTTGACCGAGCGCAACCTGGATGCGTGGAAAACCATGCAGCGCGGTTTTCTTGACGCCGCCGCGCAGACGCCGCCGAACAAGACCCGTAAGGGCTGATCAGCTCTTATCAAACGACGCTCGTCCGTCAGGACGACCTTCGCCCCCTCTCCCTTCCGGGGAGAAGGTTGGGATGAGGGGCCGGGGCTCGCGGGGAGCCGCCCCATAGCTGCCCGACCGACAACTTCGTTCCGACCACTCCTCCGCAAGAACGGCCCCTCACCCCAGCCATCTGCCCGAGGGAATAGGGAGCCAGCCCCCCGTCCCCGGAGGGAAAAGGCCGCAAGCATTGCAACCCCGCCCCGCTTGCGGAACAGTTCGGCGATGCCCGCAACGGATCGCCCATGAGCAGCAAACCTTCCCTCACCCTGATCGGCGGCGGCCTGGTCGGCGCGCTGCTCGCCCAGCAACTGGCACGGCGTGGCTTTGCCGTGGACGTGTTCGAGAAGCGTCCGGATCCGCGCACAGCCGGCTTTGCCGGCGGTCGGTCGATCAACCTGGCGCTGGCCGAGCGCGGCCTCCAGGCCTTGCGCAGCGCGGGCCTGGCCGAGGACGTGCTGCGGCACGCCGTGATGATGCGCGGCCGCATGGTGCACACCACCGACGGGCGAAGCGGGCTGCAGCGCTACGGCGTGGATGACAGCGAGGTGATCTGGTCGGTTTCCCGCGGCGGCCTCAACATGCTGCTGCTGGATGCGGCCGAAGCCGCTGGCGTGCGCTTCCATTTCGGCCAGGGCCTGGTGGGTGTCGATTTCGACGCGGGCCGCATGCGCGTGGCCGATCTCGACGGCATCGAACGCGAGCTCGATGCACCGGTCATCATCGGCGCCGATGGCGCAGGCTCGGCCCTGCGCGCGGCGATGAACGCCCACCGTCCGCTCGGCGAGCGCACCGAATGGCTGGGACACGGCTACAAGGAACTGGAAATCCCGCCCGCCGCGCGCCTGCCGCCCGCGTTGCTGCGCGACGGCGGCGGTCGCGACCAGTTCGCGATCGAGCCCAACGCGCTGCACATCTGGCCTCGCGGCGGCTATATGTGCATCGCGCTGCCCAACACCGAGGGCAGTTTCACCGTGACCCTGTTCCTGCCCGCGCAGGGGCCGTACCCGAGCTTCGCCACGCTGCCGGATGCGCGCACAGCCGAGACGTTCTTCAAGGACGACTTCGCCGACCTGCTGCCGCTGTTGCCCGGGTTCGCCGGGGACTACGACGCCCACCCGGTCGGCACGCTGGCCACGCTTTACCTGGAGCGCTGGCACCTCGGCGGCCGCGCGTTGCTGGTCGGCGATGCCGCCCATGCCATCGTGCCCTTCCACGGCCAGGGCATGAACTGCGGATTCGAGGACACCGTGGTGCTGGCCGGATTGCTGGATGGCAACGATCCGGCCGAGGCCTTCGCCGAGTTCCAGCGCATCCGGCAGCCCAACGCCAATGCGATTGCCAGGATGGCGCTGGAAAACTACGTGGAGATGCGCGACTCGGTCGCAGACCCGCGCTACCTGGCCAAACGCGAGCTTGGCGCGCGCCTGGCCGGGGCGGTCCCGGATCACTTCATGGCGCGCTACCGCATGGTCACCTTTACTCACCTGCCCTACGCCTACGCGCTCGAGCGCGGGCGGGCACAGGACGTACTTCTGGAGCAGTTGCTGCGCGATTCCCCTGATGCGGCCTCGGTCGATCTGGACGCGGCCATCGCCACCCTCAAGGCCACGCTGCCGCCCCTGCCGCCGCTGCGCCATGGATGAGGAGCTGCTGAAGGCCTACTGCCGCAGCGCCTACCGCGTGCGGCTGGGGTCCGGCGGCGCCGCCATCATTCGCGTACATGAGCCGTTGCCGGTTGCGCTGCGGCCGCTGGCTGGCAACCGCGACTGGGGCTTTTTCACCGCCTGGAACCCGCATTCCAGGCCACAGCCGCCTGCGATCAACCGTGAAGCCCAGCGGCGGTTGCTCGCCGATTTGCGGGCCGACGCGTCACTCGATGTCCATCCTGCACTGGGCAAGGGAACTGACGGCTGGCGCGAGCCAAGTTTCTGGATCGTCGGCATCACCCCTGACGCGCTGGAGCGGCTTGGTGACCGCTACGGGCAGAACGCCTGGCTGTCCGGACATGGCGCGGGAATGGCGGAATTGCGGTTGCGCTGAAGGCGGGTGCTTCGCAAGACCTCCCCCGTCCGCCTGTCGGCACCCCTTCCCCGCACGCGCCTGTCCCACCGGGAAGGTGCCCGGGAGTCGCATGGGAGCCCTGAGCAAGGCCACCAAGGTGCGTTCCCAGGTCGCATGGACAAGCCGCGCACGCATTGCGGACAATTCCCCGGATGACTTCCGCCCACGCCATCCCGCTGCTGCAAGCACGGGGCCTATCCTTCCTGCGAGCCGACGAGCCGGTATTCGGGCCGCTGGACTTCACCCTGCACCCGGGCGAATTGGCGCTGGTCGAAGGCGACAACGGCAGCGGCAAGACCACCCTGCTCCGCCAGCTGGCCGGTCTGCTGCATGTCGACGAGGGCGAGCTGCAATGGCGTGGCCAACCCTGGAATCGCGATGCCTGTGCGGGCGAGGTGCTGTTCCTTGGCCACCAGCTTGGCCTGAAGATGGACATGAGTCCGCGCGAGAACCTGCACATCGCTGCCGGCCTGCATGGCGCCCGTGACGGACGCGACGCGGCCTCCGTGCTGGCCGAGGTCGGCCTGGCCGGGTATGAGGACGAACCGGTGCGCCGCCTGTCCGCAGGCCAGAAAAAGCGCGCCGCGCTGGCGCGATTGCTGCTGCTGCCAGCGGTGCTGTGGCTGCTGGACGAACCGTACGCGAACCTTGACCGTGCGGGCATTGCGCTGGTCAATCGACTGCTCGAGGCGCATGTTGCCGGCCGCGGCGCGGCACTTGTTACCAGCCATGGGGCGGTCAGCTTCCACGGTGGCGAGCCGAAGCGGATCCGCATGCATGATTGAGTTCATCCGCCACTGTTCCAGCCGGGGGCTCGAGAGCAAAGGCATCCCCCTTTCCCCGACCCTCCCCCCAGGCTGCGCCGGGGCAGAGGGCGCTTCGGAGCTCGCGGCATGAGTCAGGCATCGGTCTCCCGGGCCTGCGCGGCCGTACTGCGGCGCGACCTCACGCTTGCCTGGCGTCGCCGAGGCGACATCGCCATGCCGGTGCTTTATGCGTTGATCGTCGCCACGCTGTTCCCATTCGCGCTGGGGCCGGAGGACGCGTTGCTGCAACGCATCGCCGGCGGCGTCGTATTGGTCACGGTATTGCTGGCCATGCTGCTGGCGCTCGATGCCATGTTTCGAAGCGATATCGAGGACGGTTCGCTGGAACAGCTGGTGCTCGCTCCGCAGCCGCTGGCGCTGATGCTGGGCATGAAGATCCTCGCGCACTGGTTCACCACCGCTTTGCCGCTGATCGTGATCGCCCCCCTGCTGGCCGGCATGCTGCATCTGCCCGTGCAGGTGATGGGCGTGCTCATGCTGGCCTTGCTGCTGGCCACGCCGATGCTCAGCCTGCTGGGCGCCGTGCTGGTCGCGCTGACGGCCGGGACGCGGCGCTCTGGTATGCTGCTCGCTCTGATGCTGCTGCCGCTTTGCGTGCCGGTGGTCATCTTTGCCGCAGGTGCGGTCGCGGCCGCCCAACAGGGGTTACCGTGGGTCGCCCCGATCGCCTGGCTCGGCGCGGCGCTCGTCCTGGCCCTGGTGCTTGCACCGCTCGCCTGCGCCGCCGCCCTTCGCATTGCTTTGGACGCATAAGACCATGTCCAAGTGGATTCCCCTCTGGCTGCACAAGCTCGGCTCGCCGCCGATCTTCTACCGCTTCGCCGGCACGTTGCGGCCGTGGTTCCTCGCCCTGGCGCTGATTGCAGGCGCGATTGGCCTGTACGGCGGGCTGGTACTGGCCCCGGCCGACTACCAGCAGGGCGACGCCTACCGGATCATCTTCATCCATGTCCCCAGTGCCTGGATGGGGCTGTTCATCTATGGCGTGATGGCGGTGGCCTCATTCATCGCCCTGGTGTGGCGCATCAAGCTGGCCGAGGCGGTGGCGATGGAATCGGCACCGATCGGCGCGGCCTTCACCTTCATCACCCTGGTGACCGGCTCGCTCTGGGGCAAGCCGATGTGGGGCACCTGGTGGACCTGGGACGCCCGGCTGACCTCCGAGTTGGTGCTGTTGTTCCTGTACCTGGGCGTGATCGGGCTGTACCACGCCTTCGAGGATCGCCGCCAGGGCGCCCGCGCGGCAGCCTTCCTTGCCATCATCGGCATCATCAACGTGCCGATCGTGCACTTCTCGGTGAACTGGTGGAACACGCTGCACCAGGGTTCGACCGTGCGCATCCTGGGTCCCTCCAAGATCAGCATGGACATGCTGTGGCCGCTGCTGACGATGATGGTTGCGACCAAGCTGTACTACGTCGCCAGCCTGTTCGGCCGCGTGCGCGCCGACCTGCTGGAGCTGGAAGGTGGCAAGGACTGGGTGCGCAGGATCGCCACCGGCGAGCAGGCCACGGGAGAACAGGCATGAGCCAGTTCCTCGCCATGGGCGGTTATGCCGCCTATGTATGGCCGGCCTATGCCGTCTTCTTCCTCGTGCTGCTCGCCGATTTCATTTCCCCGATGCTGCGCCGCCGCCGCAACCTGCGTGAACTTCGCGCGCGGCTGGCACGTCAAACGGCGCGCCAGCAACGCACCGCCTCGCCTGCCGTGAATCCATGAACCCGACCCGCAAACGCCGCATGATCATCGTCCTCCTCGTGCTCGCCGCCGCGGTGGTGGCGGTGGGCCTGACCGTGTTCGCCCTGCAGCAGAACATGAACTACCTGTTCACCCCGAGCCAGGTGCGCGCCGGCCAGGCCGAGGCGTACAAGACCTTCCGTCTGGGAGGCATGGTCAAGGGCGGCTCGATCGAGCGCTCCGGCGATTCGCTGAAGGTCGGTTTCACCGTCGTCGACGCCGATGGCGCCTTGCCGGTGGAGTACACCGGCATTCTTCCCGACCTCTTCCGCGACAACCAGTCGGTGATCGCCACGGGACACATGGCTGGCGATCATTTCGTCGCGACCGAAGTGCTCGCCAAGCACGACGAAACCTACATGCCGAAGGAACTGAAGGACGCCATGGAAAAGGCGCACCACGGCAAGGCCGTGGCCGCCAACGAGGCCCCCCAATGACGCCCGAACTCGGCCAGCTCGCCCTCATCCTCGCCATGCTGCTCGCCCTGGCGCAGGGCGTGCTGCCGTTGATCGGCGCCTGGCGCGGCAACCGCGCGCTGATGGCTGTAGCGCGTCCCGCCGCCGCCGGCCAGGCCGTGTTTGTGGCGTTGGCATTCGGCCTGCTGGTGTGGGCCTTCCTGACCTTCGACTTCTCGGTGCAGTACGTCGCCGACAACTCGAACCTCGCGCTGCCCTGGTACTACCGCATCGCCGCCGTGTGGGGCGCGCACGAGGGCTCCATGCTGCTGTGGGTGATGATCCTCAACGTCTGGACGGTGGCGCTGGCCGCCTTCAGCCGCCAACTTCCCGAAGAATTCCTTGCCCGCGTGCTGGGCGTGCTGGGCATCGTGGCGGTCGGCTTCCTGGCATTCATCGTTTTCACCTCCAATCCGTTCGCGCGCCTGTTGCCAATGCCGCCGGACGGCGGCGACCTGAACCCGGTGCTGCAGGATCCGGGCATGACCTTCCACCCACCGGTGCTCTACATGGGCTACGTGGGCTTCTCGGTCGCCTTTGCGTTCTCCATCGCCGCGCTGCTCGGTGGCGCGCTGGAACAGGGCTGGGTGCGCTGGGCGCGGCCGTGGACCAATGCCGCCTGGGGCTTCCTCACCTGTGGCATCGTCGCGGGCAGCTGGTGGGCCTACGCGGAGCTGGGCTGGGGCGGCTGGTGGTTCTGGGATCCGGTGGAGAACGCCAGCTTCATGCCATGGCTGGTGGGCGTGGCGCTGATCCACGCGCAGGCGGTCACGGAGAAGCGCGGTTCGTTGCGCGCCTGGACCATCCTGCTCTCGATCTTCGCCTTCTCGCTCTCGTTGCTGGGCACGTTCCTGGTGCGCTCGGGCGTGTTGACCAGCGTGCATGCGTTCGCCTCCGATCCGCGCCGCGGCCTGTACATCCTGGCCTTCCTGGCGATCGTGATCGGTGGTTCGCTGCTGTTGTACGCGCTGCGGGCGCCCAAGGTGGCCGGCGGCAAGGCGTTCGCACCGCTTTCGCGCGAGACGGTGATCGTCATCGCCAACCTGATGTTCACGGTGGCCGCGGCCATGGTGCTTCTGGGCACGCTGTTTCCGCTGATCGGCGACGCGTTGCACCTTGGCAAGATCTCGGTCGGCCCACCCTATTTCGGCTTCCTGTTTCCGCTGCTGATGCTGCCGGTGGTCCTGCTGCTGCCGTTCGGGCCGTTTCTGCGCTGGGGCAAGAGCGAGGCCGCTCCACTCAAGAGCGTGTTGTTGCGGGTGACTATTGCCGCGGTGGCCTGCGCCATCGTCGCCGCGTTCTTCGTGGACGGCCAGGCCAAAGCGATCGCCGGCGTGGCGGCCGCGGTTTGGTGCGGCGTCGGCACACTGCTGTACGTCTACAAGCGCTGGCGCGAGATGCCGCGTGGGCGGCGCTACCCAGCCGAAATGGCCGGCATGTTGCTGGCGCACTTCGGCGTCGGTGTGTTCCTGGTAGGCGTGCTGCTGTCCGAGTCGCTGAGCGTCACGCGCGACGTGCGCATGGCACCGGGCGACACGCAGACCGTGGGCGCCTACACCTTCCGTTTCGACGGCGTGCACGCCACCCGCGGGCCTAACTGGCATGCCGAACAGGGCACGGTGACCGTGCTGCGGGACGGCAAGACGATCGACGTGATGCACCCGCAGAAGCGCACCTACCCGCGCGGCCAGGTGCAGACCGAATCGGCGATCGATCCCGGCGTCACCCGTGATCTCTACGTCGCGCTGGGCGAGCCGATGGATCCGAACAAGCTCGAAGGCGCCTGGGCGCTGCGCCTCTACGCCAAGCCGTTTGTGCGCTGGATCTGGGCCGGCGGCCTGTTCATGATGCTGGGCGGTTTCGTGGCCGGTGCGGACAAACGCTTCCGGGCCAGGCGAGCGGCCGCCAAGGTCGCGGCCGAGCCGGTGTTACCCGCGAAGGAATCGCGCGCATGAGCCGTTCGCTGCCATTGATCGGCTTCCTCCTGCTGGTGGGCCTGTTCGGCTTCGGCATCTGGTGGAACACCCGGCACGACCCGCGCGAAGTGCCCTCGCCGCTGATCGGCAAGCCCGCGCCGGAGTTCTCGCTGCCGCTGCTGGACGATCCCGGCAAGACGGTCAGCAAGACCTCGATGCTGGGCAAGCCCTATCTTGTCAACGTATTCGCCAGCTGGTGCATCGCCTGTGGCGAGGAGCACCCGGTGCTGATGGCCGAGGGGCGTACGCTCGGCGTTCCGCTGGTCGGCTACGACTACAAGGACGCCCCCGAGGATGCCAAGGCCTGGCTAGCTCGACATGGGAATCCCTACGACATGGTGATTGCCGACCAGCCGGGCCGGACGGCGATCGACTTCGGCGTCTACGGCGCCCCGGAAAGCTTCCTGATCGATGCCAAAGGCACGATCCGCTACAAGCACATCGGGCCATTCACGCCCGAAGTGATTGAGCGCGAGCTCAAGCCGCTGATCGCGCAGCTCAAGCAGGAGGCGCCATGAACCACGGCGTCCCCTGCAGGAGCGCCCTTGGGCGCGACCATGCGGCATCCGGGTCGCGCCCAAGGGCGCTCCTGCAGATGCTCTTCGCGTTGTTCCTGGCCTTCTCAGGCGCGGCCAACGCCCAGGCCATCGACCCGCTGCCGTTCAAGGACCACGCCCAGGAAGTCCGTTTCCAGAACCTGACCCGCCAGTTGCGTTGCCTGGTGTGCCAGAACGAGAACCTGGCCGATTCCAACGCCGATCTGGCGCGCGACCTGCGCCACGAAGTGTTCGGGTTGATGCAGCAGGGCAAGACGGACGACCAGATCAAGCAGTACCTGGTGGACCGCTATTCCGACTTCGTGCTGTACGACCCGCCGGTCAAGCCCGCAACCTGGCTGCTGTGGTTCGGCCCGGCGCTGTTCCTGCTGATGGGCGCCGCTCTGGTGCTGGCGACCATCCGCAAGCGTAGTCGCGCGGCGCGCATCGACAGCCGGCTGGTCGACAACGCCACGATCGAACAAGGGGACGATTGGTGAAGCTCGCGTTCTACCTGATCGCTGCCGTGATGATCGCGGCGGCGCTCGCGCTGCTGCTCTGGCCACTGGTGCGGCACGACCGCCGCCAGGGTCGACCGGGCAGCCTTTTTGCACTCGTGCTGGCCATGGCCTTCGTGGTGCCGCTGGCAGCTGGCGGGTTGTACCTGCTGGTCGGCACGCCGGTGGCGCTGGAGGGTGTGGCGGCACAGCCATCGATGGACATCGACCAGGCCGTCGCCGAGCTGCGCGATCACCTCAGGCAGCAGCCGGACGACCTGCAGGGCTGGATGTTGCTGGCGCAGACCGAGGCTGCGCTCCACCAGAACGGGCAGGCGCGCGATGCCTACGACCAAGCGCTCCGGCTCGACCCGAAGAACGGGACGGCGATGGTGGGCTGGGCCGAGGCCGACTCCATGGTTCGCGACGACCACAGGATCGAAGGCCGCGCCCTCGACCTGCTCAAGCAAGCCGTACAGGCGGATCCGGCCAACCAGCGCGGCCTGTGGTTGCTCGGCATCAGCCAGTTCCAGCACGGGGACTACGCCGCGTCGGCCGCCACCTGGCGCCGTCTGCAACCGCTGCTTGAGCCCGGTTCCAACGTGGCCAAGGCGGTCACCGAACAGATCGCCGTAGCCGAGGCGCGTGCCGGTGGCAAGCCGGGCTCCGCCGCCAGCGCCGAAGGCCCGCATCTCGTGGTGCAGGTCCGGCTTGCTCCCGCGTTGCGAGACCGGCTCAAGCCCGGTGCTGCCCTGTTTGTCTACGCACGCGCGGAACAGGGGCCACCGATGCCGCTGGCCGTGGCGCGGTTGGATGCCTCGCAGCTGCCGGCCACTGTCACCTTGACCGACGCCATGGCAATGGCCCCGCAGTTGAAGCTCTCCTCGGCGGATAAGGTGTTCGTCGGCGCGCGGGTCAGCACGAGCGGTCAGGCCGTCGCCCAGAGCGGCGACCTGGAGGGTGATGCCGGCGTGGTGCCGGTGGACCAGGCCGACCCGGTGCGGATCGTCATCGACAAGGTCCACCCATGACCACGCCGGCTCCCGACGCCCGCCGCTATCACGCCCTGCCCTCGCCGTTCGCGATGAAGCGCGGTGGACAGTTGCATGGGGCGCGGGTGGCGTACGAAACCTGGGGGCAGCTCGATGCGGTCCGCGGCAATGCCGTGCTGATCCTCACCGGTCTGTCGCCCAGCGCCCATGCGGCCTCCAACGCGCAGGACCCGAGCCCCGGCTGGTGGGAGGAGATGCTTGGCCCAGGCAAGGCCATCGACACCGACCGCTGGTTCGTCATCTGCGTCAACTCGCTGGGCAGCGACAAGGGCTCGACCTGCCCCGCCTCGATCGATCCTGCCACTGGCGAGCCTTACCGCCTGGCGTTCCCCGAGCTCGCCCTGGAAGATGTCGCCAACGCCGCCTTCGAGCTGGTGCGCCACGGCCTGGGCATCGACCGGCTGGCCTGCCTCATCGGCTGCTCGATGGGCGGCATGAGCGCACTGGCCTACATGGTGCTGCACCCGGACAGCGTCCGCGCGCACATTAGCGTGGATACCGCGCCACAGGCGCAGCCCTTCGCGATCGCCATCCGTTCGTTGCAGCGCGAAGCGATCCGCCTCGACCCGCAATGGAACGGCGGCGACTACGACATCCATCTGGTGAGCGACCGCGGCGGTGACAGCGACCGCTATCCGGAGATGGGCATGAGCATCGCGCGCAAGCTCGGCGTGATTACCTACCGCTCCGCGATGGAGTGGAACGGCCGCTTCGCCCGCATCCGGCTCGATCCGGAAAAGCGCGAGGACGAACCGTTCGGTTTCGAATTCCAGGTGGAGTCCTACTTGCAGGGACACGCCCAGCGCTTTGTGCGCAGCTTCGATCCCAATTGCTACCTCTATCTGTCGCGCGCCAGCGACTGGTTCGACATCGGCGAGTACGGCGGCGGAGACATCATGGAGGGGCTGAAGCGCATCCGGATCGCACGAGCGCTGGTGATCGGCGTCAGTACCGACATCCTGTTCCCGCTCGAGCAGCAGGAACAGATCGCCACCGGGCTGTCGGCCGCCGGCGCCGAAGTGGAGTTCGTGGCGCTGGACTCGCCGCAAGGTCACGATGCGTTCCTGGTGGATATTCCCAACTACAGCCGCGCCATCGGCGGCTTCCTTGCCCGCCTGTGAATTGCTGACGAGTTCGTCTCGGCCGGCTAACAGCCGTGCGCTAAACTCGGCGTGAAGTCGTACCGCGAGAATCCCCATGCTCACCACGGAATTTCCAGGCTGCCGCGACCTGATCGAAGCGATCGATCATGCCGTCGGCATGCAAACCACCTTCGCCGTCACCGACACCCTGCGCAACGGTCTGTGCAAACTGATGCGCAGTGGTGTGGTCAAGCTGCCCGATTGCGTGTTCGAGACCGCCGAAGGCCGCTACGCCCGGCGCGAGCTCTACCGCAGCGAGAAGTACGGCTACTGCGTGGTGGCGATGACCTGGGGACCTGGCCAGGGCACGCCGATCCACGACCACTGCGGCATGTGGTGCGTGGAGGGCGTATGGAGCGGTGCGCTCGAAGTGGTGCAGTACGAGCGCCTCGCCGATGAGGACGGCCACTGCCGCTTCCAGCCGGTCGGCTCGATCCAGGCCGGTCCAGGCTCGGCCGGCAGCCTGATCCCGCCCCACGAGTACCACACCATCCGCAACCCCAGCGAAGACGCCATCGCTGTCAGCCTGCACATCTACTCGGGCAACATGACCCGCTGCGCGATCTTCCAGCCGTTGCCCGAAGAACACGGCTACGAACGCTGCGAGCGCCAACTGGGGCTCGACCCGGTGCACTGAGCCGGGCATAATTCGGTTTCTTGTGCCGGTGTGGCGGAATGGTAGACGCGGCGGACTCAAAATCCGCTTCTGGCGACAGAGTGTAGGTTCGAGTCCTATCACCGGTACCACAGGAAAGGCGGCACGCCGCCCGTCGAAAGCCCGCGACAAGCGGGCTTTTTTTGTTGCGCATTTCAATGACGGCGCCATAGAAGCGATATCACCAGGTGATCGCACACGAACGTGGGCCGAAATAACCTAGTAATGTTTCGCAAAAAGATCACTTTTGCTGCTGTTAGAGTGGCATTGCTCAATTAGTGAGCAGTCCAACAAGGGGACATGACTATGATGAAATTACTGCGGCACCGCGCGCTTTGGGCCAGCCTGGTTGTGATGGGTCTTTCGGCCCCCGCCTTTGCATCGCAATCAGGTACAGGCCTGGGGCAAAGTTGGCCGAATGCGCAGGACATGAGTGCAAGCACGCATTGGCACGTTTATACCTTCGACAACAATGGCGTGCGATATGTTCAGGTCAACGACCTCAACGGCAACGTGCGCGTGGCCTTTGCTGCCGCCAATGGCCAGTTCCTGGTGCTACCGATGGGTCGTAACGCCCAACAGATATCCACGCCGCAACAGGATGCGTCTGTATCGGCAACGGCGGTGCCGCTGCCGTCTTACAGCGAGACGGTCTATCGCGACGGCGAGGTTCAGCTCAACGCAGTGCCGATGAGCGACGGGTCGACGATGTTCAAGGCCACCCAGCCGACAATGATGGTCGCACCGGGTTGCGATACCGATCCCGCGGAATGCAATACGCATCTCAATTGAAAAAAAAGCCGCCCAAATGGGCGGCTTTTTTGACTCTAAACAACTAACAAAGGCGAAACCAGTTGTCGCCAGGGGCGAGCCGAAGCCTGACCTCAGAAAATATCCGGATCAAACAACATGATGCTGACCCGGCTTCGTCCCGAAAGGATCTTCAGTCGAGCTTTGCCGCCAAATACCCCTGCCCGATCCTTAATTGCGGCGATACCCATTCCACTGCTGGCAATGAGCGTCTCCAGATTGCCCCAGCGAATTCTGCTCAATCGATCGAAATCGGCGTAGCCGTCTACCTGGAGCGCCACGCAGCGGCGACCAGCCAACACGCCGACGCGGACCCGGATGTGTATTCTGCTGACGTTCCGTTGGGCGCAGACCACGGACACTGCCTCGGAGGAAAGGCGATACAAGGTTGTCTGCACACTGCTGGACAACTTATCGAGCGCATCTGTGCGAATGTCGCACCAATAGGCCATTCCAGCCTCGTCAAGCGCCCGCGGCATCGAGCCTTCGCGCAAGGCGGCCGACAACCCGCGCTCACGCAGCGCTGTGGGATACAACGAATCAGCAAGCCTATACATCTGATGTTGCGTGAGGGCTGCCTGGCGGTGATAAGTACGCTCGTCGGTCCCGGGCAACAGCGTCCTGAGGCGGGCAAACATTTGCGTATACGAAGCCTGTATCGAACCGCTCATTTGCTCCAGCGCGTTGGATATCTGTTGCAACTGGATTTCGCCAAGATGAACATTTCTCTGCGCCAGGGCGAAAGCCAGTCGAGCCTCCGCGCGTCCCCGCTCGTCCCTGTCATGCAGGAATGCGATACGGCCACCGAGCATCATCATCGTGGTAACGGTGAACGCAACAAAGACCAATGCATGCAAGGTGTCACTATCGTGGACCGCCGGCATTGTCAGCATTACGGCAATGCTGGCGGCGGTGCCACCCACGGCTGCGCCGCGCCAGCCGTGTCGCAGCGCAAGCCATGCGACTGGCAGGAACATGGCGATACGTGCTTCCTGGCTCGCCTGGCTCGCCAGGCCCGATGCTAGCCACACGAGCAGCGCAAGCGCGGGGAGCAGCAGACAAACGGCATCCAGAACCAGGGGGCTTCCAGACAACCGCGCCCACAGTCTGCTCCGGCCAAAGCGGTGCCATTCCTCACGAACGAGAAGCACCAACGGGACGATCGTGAGAATTCCTATGTAGTTGCCCAGGAAATACCAGCCGGCGACCGTCTGAACCTTGTACGGATAGGCATCGGCAAGGGGGCCGCGCATCAACGAGAACGTCGCGATATTTACGGCCGCACAGATGAGGGATACGGTCAACGTGCCAAACAGGAACATATTGATGCTGGTTTGGCCGGTGCAGGGGAACAGCCGGCGGCGCTCGCGGAACCAGCGGATGACCGGCATGACGAGCGCGATAGGCGGCACCATGAACGTGGATGCCCACAGCCAGCCGTACGTGGAAGCGCAGTCAATGCCCCTGTAGGCAAGCGGCAGGAACTCACCCAGCACCAAGGCCGGCCAATACCGGTAAGGAACAAACAACAGGACCGCGAAGCGCAACCCCGCCAGAGGTGTCCAGTGGGAAAAGGTGACTTCTCGCAGCAACGCGTAGGACAGCGCATACGCGAAGACCACTGCGCCGTGCCGGCACCAGATGTTTGACCACAACCCCCTTGGCATCCCCTTCCCCTGGTTTTCCATCCCGAAATACGCCGTTTGAGATGTATCGGCAGCTTAGCCCGATAATCAACCCATCTTTCCGTGAAAGCGCAGTGAAACCAACGGCCTGGGGGCTAGCTTAGCGCAGCTGCGCCAGCATCGCCTGGATCGGCAGCCGGTGTCGTGCCCGACCTCTCATTTCGGTCGGCTGGCGCTTCGACCGTCGTGGACGCCGCACGTTGTCAGCACGAGTACGACGATGCCAGCTCGGCCACCATCCGGAACAGATCGGCACGGTGGAAAGGCTTCTGCAGCGTCGGGCGATCCTGCCAGGGTTCACGCAGCCCGTGGGCGCCGTATCCGGTAGCGAAGGCAAACGGGATTTCGCGGGCCGCCAGCGCCTCGGCGACCGGATAGACCTCTTCGCCGGCCACGTTGACGTCGAGGATCGCCAGATCGACGGTTTCCGTGCGGGCGGCTTCCACCGCCTGATCGATCCGTGCCATCGGTCCGATGATGGTGTGGCCGGCCTCCGAAAGCATGTCTTCCAGCAGCATGGCGACAAGCATCTCGTCTTCGACCAGCAGGATCCGCCAAGGGCCGGACGTCTTTTCCATTGGGCTACCTATTGCACCAGGGTGGTGGAGTCCGGATCGGCCAGTTCGCGCCAGCTGCCGTCGCTCTCCTGCACGCGCACGGGCGGGTGCTGGAGACCCCAGGCACGCGCCAGCTTGGCCCGTACCCTCACGGCTGCCGAAATCGCTTCGGCGCGCGTGGGGTAGGTCCCCACCCGCGAAGCCTCGCCCCTCACGATCCAGGGAGCCTCACCGCTGAACGGCACGAACAAGCGTACGGTTTCCGGATTCATTGCGCCCTCCCCCCGGAAGGCTCCGCCCGCCAGGAACCCGGCAGCAGTGCGCATACCGCTGGCCGGACATGCAGTCTTGCAGATGTCGCGTGGCTTGAATAGGTCGTTACGCGCCCGTGGCGGGCCGGGCTCCGGCCTTTGCGGCATCCTCTTCAGACGGATGTCTACAGTTCGCGAACGACGCGGAATCCCACGCGCGCGCTGCGCACGCCGCCATCCGCTCCCTGCCGGTACGCCGAGCGCACTTGGTCGGGCGAACTGCCCCATGAGCCGCCGCGCACGACGTGCACACTGCAGCCGGGGTTGAGCCAGGCGCTGCCGTTGACCGGTGCGCGTACGTAGTTGTCGTGCCAGCAGTCGGCGACCCATTCGGAGACGTTGCCGTCGATGTCGTACAGGCCGAAGGGGTTGGCCATGAAGCTCGCTACCGGAGCCGGTCCCCAGTAACCGTCCCGGTAGCCGGGAAAGGCGTTGCTCCAGCGTCGCCCACTGGGCGAACGATCGCCGCTGCCGGTGAGATTCTCCACCTTGCGTGTGGGCGCCTGCCCGCCCCACCAGAAGCGGGTCTGGGTGCCGCCACGCAGGGCATATTCGAACTCCGCCTCGCTCGGCAGACGGTAGCGTTTGCCGGTGCGCTCGCCGAGCCAGGCGGCGTAGGCCTTGGCATCGCGCCAGGAAATATTGACCACCGGCAGCTCGTCCGCCGCCGGGCGACCCGCGTAGTCGTCCTGCCAGGTGGCGCTCGAATCGTCGCGCAGGACACCGCTGCGCTCGTCATACACGCTGGCGCCCCCCCGGCGGATCGAATCGGGCTGATAGCCGCTGGCCCGTACGAACTCACGGAACTGGCCCACCGTCACCTCGGCGCGAGCCATCGCGAAGCCCTTGTTCAACGTCACCTGGTGCGCGGGTGTCTCCGCGTCAGTGCGGTCCCCCTCGCCATCGGGCGCGCCCATGCGGAAGCTGCCGGTGGGGATCACCACCATTGCCGGCGTGTGTCCCGGAAGATCGACGAAGCGGTCGCTGAAGACTTGCCCGGGTTTGTAGCTGGCGTACAGGCGGGCGTTGGTGAGCTGCTGCTGGAACGCGTCGATGCCCTTCAGGTCCGGCTGCAGGGCCTGTGCCTGCCCGGCGAGGCGCTGCGCCAGGTCCAGGTTGCCGGCGTCCAGCGCCGAGCGTGCCTGAGCGAGCAGCCCGCTGGCGCGCTGGCGACGAATGCCTTCGACGCGGTTGCGCACGTCGACCAGTTGCTGCGCGCCGGGACGGATGGTTTCCGCTTCTGCCAGCGCCCGGTCAGCGGCTGCGAAATCGTTCTGTGCCACGGCCGCCAGGGCACGGTCCAGCACGGCGCGCTGCACCTGGAAAATACCCTGCTCGGCCATGGCGTTCTGCGGATCGAGCCCCTGCACCTGGCGATAGAGATCCAGGGCGCTGGCGCCCTGTGGCTGGTCGACCTTGCCCTGCTGCAAGAGCGAGGCGGCCTGGGCCAGCATCGGGCGAACCTTGGCGAGCGTCTTCAGGCCCTGCTCCAGCTGAGCGACGTCGCCCGCCGTGTTCGGCAGGTCGCGCAGGCCGTCCAGCAGATCCTGCGCGGAATCGGCATCGCCGACGGCAATGTCCTGGCCGATCTGCGCCACCAGCTGTGCGCGCACCTGATTGAGACCCTGTGCGGCGGCCCGGCTGTCCGGCTTGTCCTTCAACGCCTGCGCATAGAGCGCGGCGGCGCTGTCCTCGCTGCCGACCAGCCGCCCCTCCTGCATTGCCTTCCCGGCGCGCGCGAGCAACGCCTGCACCTCGGGCGTGTCGGCACTGAGCTGCTCGGGCAAGTGCTGGTTGCCCTTGTTCATCCGCGACGCGATCACCCCCGCGGGGGCCAGGGTGAGTGGCGGCCCGGCATCGACTTCCGCATCCAGCGGCGTGCGGGGTGCGCGTTGTCCGGCAGGCGCGGCGAACCCGGTCGAGGCCGGCCGGCGAGCCGTCATCGTGGCAGGGTCGACATGGAACACGCGCGGAAAGAAGTGGTAGACCAGCGCCGCGCCGAGCACGAGCACGCCCAGTGCGCCACCGAGGGTGCGCTGGAGGCGGACGGTTTCGTTGCTCGGCATGGAGGTCCCAAGGCTGTTATCGTGCGCCGCTCACCTTATGGCAGGGCCGATGACAGGGCAATGCGCCTGGCGCTTCCCCGAGCGCCTGCCGACCAACACCGAGGAAGTGTCCGCATGTCCGTGCCCACCGCGGCCGACGCCACATGGATCGATCAACGCGACACGCTGGAGGCGTGGCTGGCTGAACTGCCCGCCGATGCCGCGCTGGGCGTCGATACCGAGTTCATGCGCCGGAACACGTTCCACCCGCAACTGGCGCTGCTGCAGCTCGGATGGAACGGCCGTTACGCCCTGGTCGACCCGCTCGCCTTCGACATCGGCAGCGCCCTGCACCCGCGACTCGCCACAGGCCCCACGGTGACCGTCATGCACAGTGCCGGCGAGGACCTCGAAGCCCTCGCGCCGCTGCTGCCCGAAGGGCCCGGCACGCTGTTCGATACCCAGATCGCGGCCGCCTTCGTCGGCATGGGCCTGGGGCTGAGCTATCGCGCGCTGGTCGCAGAGCTGGCCGGAGCGGAACTGGACAAAGGGGAAACCCGTTCGGACTGGCTGCAACGTCCGCTGACCGAGTCGCAACGCCTCTACGCGACGCTCGACGTCGTCTATCTGGAGCCGGTCCACGCCCAGCTTGCGGCACGCCTGGCCGAGCGTGGCCGTACCGCGTGGCACGCCGAGGACTGCGAGCGACTGAAGCGTCGCGCCAACACCCTTGAAGGCGACCCGCAGCCGCAGCGCAGTTTTCGTGCCGCGTCCGACTGGTCGCACGCGCAGCAGGCCTTGTTGCGCCGCATCCTGCTGTGGCGCGACCGCAGCGCGCGCACGCTGGACCGCCCGCGTTCCTGGCTGCTGGAGGATGCACTCGCGCTCGATCTGGCGCAGAACCCACCCTCCAGCCTGGCCGATCTGGACCAGCGCAGCCGCGGCCAACGTGCACTGCGCTCGCCGCAGCGCGCGGAGCTGTTCGAGCTGATCAAGCCCGCCCCGGATGCAGAGGAACAAGCCGCCACCGCCGCGATCCCCGCACCCGTGCTGGGACCGGCCAAGAAGGCGCTGGCCGCGATGAAGGACACCGTCGACCGCCTGGCCGGCGAACTCGACCTGCCCGCCGGGCTGCTGTGCCCGCGCAAGGTGGTGGAGGAATACCTCGTCACGCGCGAATGGCCGGAGTTCCTCGAAGGCTGGCGCCGCGAGGTGCTGCACGGACCGCTGTCCGGCTTGCTGCCTGACTGACCGATACGAAGGAAGTCGGCGGCACGCAACGCAGGCCCGCGGAGACTCTTGGCGAACGCCGTGCGACGCTGCTAACATGCGCGGCTCGCGTGGGGTGGTAGCTCAGCTGGGAGAGCGTCGCGTTCGCAATGCGAAGGTCGGGAGTTCGATCCTCCTCCACTCCACCACTTGTTTCGACGAAAAAGCCGCCTCGCAAGGGCGGCTTTTTCGTTGTGGGCTCTGCTGCATGCAGCGCCCTCGCTATGCACCGATCGGGCTTTCGGCTGGTATCTCCGAAAGCCGGCCCAGATCGCGGGTCCTCTCGGCGTATCGCTGCTTGATGTCCTGCGGTGCCCGGCGTCGTCCCGGTGACATGCCTGGCTCGTGGTGTCAGGCCTTGAGCGGTAGCTCCATACCCGGACGAGGCGTCCCGAAGCCCTGGGCGTGCTCACGGCGACAAACCTCTGCACGCCTCTGCACGGTTTTGCCGCGTACACCAGGAACTGCGCCCTCGTGATTCGCGCCCAGGCCTATGGGTGATCGAAGCCTTCCTCGCGCTTGGCCTCGCGATCGGCCTCCTTGGCGTCACGCGTCTCCTTGGCATCGCGTTTTTCCTGCAGCTTGTGGTCCATGCGGGCGACGTCGGCGTCGTTGCGATCGCCGGTGCCGTGGCGGTGCTGGGCGGTGGGCTTGGGATTGGGCATGTGACGGCTCCTGCTTTGAAGGAACAAGTCGCCAGACTACGCGTCATGCGCTCACCGTCGCGTGATTCCGCCGTGTCGAAGCAGCAGGCTCAGGCCTGGCGCGCGAACACCACGCCATGGGCAGGCAACCGCAGCCGCCCCGCCGCGAAACTGCCTTCCGCAAGCCCGTGGCCGTCGATGGCATGCCAGTGGCCGTCCAGCGACAGTTCCGCTTCGGATGGGCTTGCCGCCAGGTTGAACGCCACCAGCACGGTTTCGCCGGCGTGGCTGCGGGTGAAGGCGAGCACGGGCTCGGGCGTGTCGAGGAAGTGGATGTCACCCCAGCGCAGCGTGGGCTGTTCTTTCCGCCAACGCAGGACGCGGCGGAAACCCTGCAGCGCGGAAGCCGGGTCGTCCTCCTGTTGCGCCACGGCCAGCGTGCGGTGCTCCTCCGGTACCGGCAGCCACGGCTCGCCGTGGGTGAAGCCGGCGTGCGCGTCGTCGTTCCAGGGGATCGGCGTGCGACAGCCGTCGCGTCCCTTGAACTGCGGCCAGAAGGCGATGCCGTAGGGGTCCTTCAGGGACTCGAAAGGCACCTGCGCTTCGGTCAGGCCCAGTTCTTCGCCCTGGTAGATGCACACCGACCCGCGCAACGAACAGACCAGTGCCGTGAAGAGATTGGCGAGCGCGGCGGTCGGCCGTGCCCTGCCCCAGCGGCTGAGCACGCGCTCGACGTCGTGGTTGGAGATCGCCCAGCACGGCCAGCCCTCGCGCATCTGCGCTTCCAGTTGCTGCACCGTGCCGCGGATGTGCGCAGCACTGAAATCGTCGGTGAGCAGCTCGAAGCTGTAGCCCATGTGCAGGCGGCCGGCTTCGGTGTACTCGGCCATCGTCGCCAGCGAATCCTCCGAGGAGATTTCGCCCAGCGCCACCGTGCCCGGGTAGCGATCGAGCAGCGCGCGCAACTCAGCAAGGAAATCCAGGTTCTCCGGCTGCGTGTTGTTGTACCAGTGGTACTGGAAGGCGTACGGGTTGTCCGGGCTGAAGCCACGACCGACGCGCTGGTCCTTGGGTTTGGGCGGGTTGTCGCGCAATTGCGCGTCGTGGAAACAGAAGTTGATCGCGTCCAGGCGCAGGCCGTCGACGCCCCGCTCCAGCCAGAAGCGCACGCAGTCGAGGATCGCCGCGCGCACCGCCGGGTTGTGGAAATTGAGGTCCGGTTGCGAGGCCAGGAAGTTGTGCAGGAAATACTGCCCGCGCCGCGGCTCCCACTGCCAGGCGCCGCCGCCGAAAATCGACAGCCAGTTGTTCGGCGGCGTGCCGTCGTCGTTCGCGTCGGCCCAGACGTACCAGTCGGCCTTGGGGTTGTCGCGGCTGGCACGGCTCTGCTGGAACCACGCATGGTCGACCGAGGTGTGGCTCAGCACCTGGTCGATCATCACCCGGATGCCCAGGCCGTGGGCCTTGGCCAGCAGGCGATCGAAATCCTCCAGCGTGCCGAACATCGGATCGACGTCGCAGTAGTCGGCGATGTCATAGCCGTAGTCGGCCATCGGCGACTTGAAGAACGGCGAAATCCAGATCGCGTCGACGCCGAGGCTGGCCACGTAATCGAGCTTTTCGATGATCCCCGGCAGATCGCCTACGCCGTCGCCATTGGTGTCCAGGAAGCTGCGCGGATAGATCTGGTAGGTGACGGCGCCGCGCCACCAGGGTGCATCACTCATTACGGATCCCTGTTCCTTTCCGCGCCGCGCAAGGGCGCGCGCCGCAGCGTGGCCGGCAGCTTAGCGGCTCCCTGTGCGACCACCGTCGAATGTGCATACGTATTCATGCCGGTCCCTCATCGCATCGCAGCAAAACCGCCGCCAGGGCGCTCGCAAGCGGGCCGAGCCGTTGCGGCCCAACGAAAGTCGCCGCCCCGCCAGCGTTCGAGCGCGCACCACGCCCGGCGCGGTTTTCGATGCAGAGCACAACAATGAATACGTATGCATATAGCTGTGCGCTCCACGGGGGGCGACCTACCATGCCCCTCGCGCCGGTCCGCCAGGCAGGCACCGGCCTACAGAACGACACGCATCGGTACAGATGCCTACTACAGAACGACTCGAAGTCCGGGGGAGAGAATGGTGATAGACAAACGCAATGTGCTTGCCTTGGCGCTGGCATCCGCGCTGTGCGCCGGCACCGCCGCCCATGCGGCCAACGTGCAGGACACCGGCGACCAGGCCATGCAGTCCGCCGACAGCAATACACAGGCAGCCCGGCAGAAGAAGTCCAAGGTCCAGGCCACGGAGCTGACCGGCGTCACCGTCACCGGCTTCCGCAAGAGCGTGGAAACCTCCATCGACGTCAAACGCGACGCCGACACCATCAAGGAAGTCGTGACCGCCGCCGACATCGGCGGCCTGCCCGACGTGTCGATCTCCGACGCGCTGACCCGCCTGCCGGGCGTCGCGGCCGAGCGCATCGACGGCGAGTCGAGCGCGATCAACATCCGCGGCCTCTCCGGCGATTTCGTCGAGACCACGCTCGACGGCCGCGAGCAGGCTGCCACCAGCGGCAGCCGCGTGACCCAGTTCGACCAGTATCCGTCGGAACTGATCAGCCAGGCGGCGATCTACAAGTCGCCCAAGGCCTCGCTGATCGAAGGCGGCGTGGCCGGCACGGTGGAAATGCAGACCGCCAATCCGCTGGACAACGCCAAACCGTATTCCGGCCTGCTCAACGTGCGCGGCAGCTACAACGACCGCGCCAACGAAACCGAGGGCGCCAACGCCCGCGGCTACCGCGTCAGCGCCTCGTTCCAGGGCAAGTTCCTGCACGACACGCTGGGCCTGGCCGCCGGCTTCGCCTCGCTCTACCAGCCGCACGTGGCCGACCAGTTCAACGGCCTGGCCTACAACGGCACCAAGGACGTCAACGGCGACGGCACCAACGAGTACACCAGCGAAGGTTTCGAGTTGCAGCAGAACGGCGGCATGCTCCGCCGCAACGGCTACATGGCCGTGCTGCAGTGGCGCCCGTCCGACAGCTTCGAGCTGAAGGCCGACGGTTTCTATTCCAAGTTCGATACCAGCAGCAGTGGCCGCGGCTTCCGCGTCAAGACGCTTGCCAACGGCAGTTTCACCAACCCGGTGATCCTGCCCAACGGCGCGGTCACCGGCGGCACCGTCTCGCAGAATGGCGACCCCTACTTCGTCGTGCAGACCACCAACGATGACAACTCGCTGAAGAACAGCGTGCTGTCCGGCGGCCTGAACGCCAAGTGGATGCTCGGCGGCTGGACCATCAGCTCGGACGTCTCCTACTCGCACGCCAAGAGCGACTTCAACAACGGCGTCTCCTGGGGCCTGCTCTATGACGACATGAGCGCGGCCAACCCGGTGGCGGCCAACGATGAGGTCGTCGACTACCACCTCAACGGCATGCAGCCGGGCACGGTCGGCTTCAATCACGACTACACCGACCTGTCGCGCATGGGCCTGGGCAAGGTGGGTGTGTATCCGTACGTGTACGACGACGAAAGCAAGGCGTTCCGCACCGACGTGCGCTACGACTTCGTCGACAACGGCTTCCTGTCGGCACTGGAAATGGGCGTGCGCTACTCGCGTCGCACCTACAACGCCGACCGCAGCGCGTTTGAGTACGGCAACGACTTTGGCCAGTACCCTGCCGGGCAGCCGCCGCTCGCGCTCGATCCGTCGAACGCGCACAAGGTCTGTTTCGAGGGAAACCTTTCCTCGTTCCCCTGCTTCCTGTCGATCAACACGCTGGCGGTGCTGTCCGCCAACGGCGTGACACCGACGCCGACCAAGAACTGGAACGCCAACTGGACGATGATCCAGAGCGCCGAGGTCGACGAGCACGTCTCGTCCGGCTACGTGATGGCCGACATCGACACCAACGTCGCCAACCACAGCCTCACCGGCAACGTCGGCGTGCGCGTGGTGCACACCTCGCAGTACTCCAACGGCCTGCAGCAGATCGGCAGCGGCCAGGGCGAGCCGATCACCGACGAGCTGGGCGTGACCAGCACCGACTACATCCACGTACGTCGCGGCAAGTCCTACACCGATTACCTGCCCTCGCTGAACCTCAACTGGCATTTCGACGAATCCAACCAGTTGCGCTTCGCCGCCGCCAAGGTGATGTCGCGTCCGCCGCTCAACAAGCTGCTGACCGGCTCCGGCTCGTGGATCGACGGCAACACCTACAACATGTGGGGCAACACCAGCCCGTTCCTCGATCCGTTCTACGCCAAGCAGTACGACCTGTCGTTCGAGCACTACTCGCCCGATTCGACCGGCGCGTTCGCCGCGGCGGTGTTCTTCAAGCACATCGACTCGTTCATCGAGGACTACACGATCAACCCGTACGACTTCGCGGGCAACGGCATCCAGGTGCCGATCAACCCGGCGACGGGCCTGCCGTACGAGAACGGCCAGTACCAGACGGCGGTGAACAACGACAAGGGCGGTTTCGTGCGCGGCATCGAACTGTCGTACTCGCGCGTGTTCAACTTCCTGCCGGGCGCCTGGTCGGGCCTGGGCTTCACCGGCAGCTACTCGTACTCGCAGAGCCAGGTCACCTCGACCTCGACCCTCGGTGGCGCGCCGCAGACGATGGGCCTGCCCGGCCTGTCGCCGCGCGTGATCAACGGCACGCTCTTCTACGGCAACCAGGGCTTCGACACGCGCCTGTCGGTTCGCCACCGCAGCGCGTTCGTCTCCAACCAGATGGCCATCGATACGCAGATCGTGTACTACGCGCCGGAGACGGTGGTCGACTACCAGGCCTCCTACGCGTTCAAGAACGGCCTGAGCGTGCTGTTCCAGGTGAACAACCTGACCGACGAGCCGACCCGTACCTACTTCGGCAACGAAGCGCAGACGGGCACGCTGCAGTGGTTCGGCCGGCAGTACCTGGTCGGCTTCACCTACGCGCTGTAAGCCTCGCGCCGGGCATGCACCTCCCCGCCCGCCCGGCGCGTCTTTCTCCCCGGACCCGCGCGATCTGGCGGGTCCTTTTTTTTGCCAGCGGGAGCCCGGCATGAAGCAGCACCGATTCATCCTCAGCCTCGCGACGGCTTGCGTGGCCCTGCTCTGCGGCGTCGGCAACCTCCATGCCGCGGCGCCATCGGACACCCCGGAGCGGCCCGCCGCTCGCAGCGGCGTTTGGTACGAGATCTTCGTGCGTGCGTGGTACGACACCGATGGTGACGGGATCGGCGATCTGGACGGTGTCACCGCCAAGCTCGACTACCTGAAGTCGCTCGGCGTCGACGGGATCTGGCTGATGCCGATCAACCCCTCGCCGAGCTACCACGGCTACGACGTCACCGACTATCGGCAGATCCATCCGCAGTACGGCACGCTGGCCGATTTCCGCCAGTTGACCGATGCGGCGCACGCGCGCGGCATCCGGGTGATCATGGACCTGGTGGTCAACCACACCAGCGACCAGCACCCGTGGTTCCTCGCCGCCCGCGACCCGGCCGATCCGCACCACGCCTGGTACACCTGGGCCGGGCCCCGCGCCCAGCTGGCGGCGACCAGCGCCACCGGCGGGCCGGCATGGCACGCGCTGGGCAAGCAGCACTACCTGGGCACGTTCACCGGCGCCATGCCGGACCTCGACTTCGACACGCCCGCCGTGCGCGAGGCGATCGACGACATTGGCCGCTACTGGCTCGCGCAGGGCGCCGACGGCTTTCGCCTGGATGCGGCCCAGCACGTGTACTACGACTTCGCCACGCAGACGGACGACCCGGCGGTCCTGCGCAAGAATCTTCAATGGTGGACATCCTTCCACCAGGCGATGAAGCAGGCCGATCCGGATGTCTACCTGATCGGCGAGGTCACGCGCGAGCAGCCGAGCGAGCTGGAACCCTGGTTTGGCCCGCTGGATGCGGTGTTCGATTTCCCGCTGGCCAGTCAGCTCATCGCCAGCGCGCGCGAGGAACGTACGGGCACGCTCGGTGCCCTGCTCGGGCGGATTGCCGCCGCCATCCCGACTGGACAGGACGCGCCCTTCCTTTCCAACCACGACCAGGAGCGGGTGATGAGCCAGCTCGACGGCCATGCGCAGCACATGCGCACGGCCGCCGCGATGCTGCTTACCCTGCCCGGCGAGGCGTTCATCTACTACGGCGAGGAGCTGGGCATGCGCGGCACCAAGCCCGATCCGGACCTGCGCGAGCCGATGCGCTGGCACCGCAAGCGGTCAGGCACGGGCGAAAGCCGCTGGAAGCGCTTCAGCGCGGGCGACAGTGCCGAGGTTTCGGTGGATGCACAGCAGGACGACGCGCACTCGCTGCTCGCCTGGTACCGGATGCTGATCGACTGGCGCCGCGAACTGCCCGTACTGCGCAAGGGCGCCCTCAGCGTGCCAGAGGTGACCAACCCCCATCTGGCCGTGTGGGAGCTTTCCGATGGCGGCGACCACGCGCTGGTCGTGCACAACCTTTCGCACCAGGCGCAGACACTGAGCCTGGCCGGCGCGCTCGCTCGCTTCAACCAGGTGCACCTGACCAGCCAACCGGACGCCCGGATCGTCGCTGGCCAACTGCACCTGCCCGCCTACGCTTCGGCGGTCCTGGAGTGAATGCATGAGGCCGTCACTTGCCTGGCGTCTCCCCCGCGAAACCGGGAGCCCCCTTTTGCTTCGGAAGGGCAAGGTGACGATGGATTCCATTTCGCGGGAATGGCGGCCACAGGGGTGTCGCTTTCACAGCAAGCGAAGTCCGCAGAGCGTGAAAACCCACCCGACAGCCGTACGGCCGAGTCCGTTTTTCCCCTCTCCATACGCATCGCCGGATCGTGCGCTGCACCATCGGAAAACCGCGCCATGTCACGAATGAATACGTATGCAAACGGGTGTTGCGACGCGCGCACTGGCCCCTACTATGGGCCCGGCCCCGGCCGCCTGCACGCGCTCTTCACAAAGCTCAAGCGTGCGTCAACGGGGCCGATCACGTGGTTTGTTGTCGGAGTATTGCTGGTGTCCCCCACTTCCGCTGCTGCATCGCTTTCCCATGCCCGGGCGCACGCTGCGCTGGCCAGGCCTGCTTCCCTCACGCCGACCGCGCCGGGGTTCGACATTGCCCTGGGCGCCGACACGGTCCGCGTCGAACTGACCGCGCCCGACACCTTGCACGTGCAGTTCCGCAAGGCAGGTCACTCGGCAGCGCAGACGATCGTGATCGATCCTGCCCTGCAGGCGGCAAGCCCCCCGAACGCCGAGGTTTCCCACGATGCGAACGGAGCCCGGTTGCATTCCGCACAGCTGGAGGCCGTGTGGGACAAACAGCATGGCGAGCTGCGCATCGGCGTGCCGGGCCAGGCACCGGTGCTGCGCCAGTTCGCCCTGACCTCGCTGGGCCATGGCCGGCTGAGCCTGATCCACGCCAAGGGCGAGCCGATGTACGGCATCGGCGGCTTCGACGCCACCGAGCCGGCCACGGCCGGCCTGCTGCGTGACGGCTACCGCCCGGTCACCGCGGGTGAACAGGGCCACGCGGGTGCACCGTTCGTATGGACCACGGCCGGCTACGGCGTGCTGATCGATGGCGTCGGCGGCCAGATCGCGCTGGGCGACACGCGCATCGACGCGCGCATGTTCGACGGCGGCCTGGACTACTACGTCTTCCTGGGCGACCCGCACGCGATCTTCGGCGCGCTGGCCCAGGTCAGCGGCCGCAGCCCGCTGTTTCCCAAGTGGGCGATGGGTTTCACCAACAGCCAGTGGGGCATCGACCAGCAGGAGCTGCTCGACATCGTCGAGGGCTACCGTTCGCGCCACATCCCGCTGGACAACTTCACCCTCGACTTCGACTGGAAGGCCTGGGGCGAGGACCGCTACGGCGAGTTCCGCTGGAACGAGCAGAAGTTTCCCGATGGCGACAGCGGCAAGCTCAAGACGCTGCTGGACGCCCAGGGCGTGCACCTGACCGGCATCATGAAGCCGCGCATCCACGTCGATACCGTCGAGGGCCGCGAGGCGACCGAACACGGCTACTGGCTGGCCCAGAGCGACCCGGCGCCGGACTACTTCTCCGGCAAGACCGTGCGGGAGATCGACTTCGCCGACCCGGCCGCGCGTGCCTGGTTCTTCAACAAGGCGCTCAAGCATTCGTTCGAGACCGGCATGGTCGGTTGGTGGAACGACGAGGCGGACGACGTCGCCGTCGACCTGCAGCACATGGACATGCAGCGTGCGCTCTACGATGGGCAGCGCGAAATTTCCGACCTTCGCGTGTGGTCGCTCAACCGCAACTTCTACCTGGGCGCGCAGCGCTACGCCTACGGCCTGTGGTCCGGCGACATCCTCACCGGCTTCGCTTCCATGGCCGGCCAGCGCCAGCGCATGCTGAGCGCCATCAACGTGGGCGCCATGCAGTGGGGCATGGACGGCGGCGGCTTCAAGAAGGGCCCGCCGACGCCGGAAAACTACGCACGCTGGATCCAGTTCGGCGCTTTCACCCCGGTTTTCCGCGTCCACGGCGACCACAACCAGAAGCGTCAGCCATGGGTGTATGGCCCGCTCGCCGAGAAGGCCGCGACCGACGCGATCCGCCTGCGCCAGTCGTTGATTCCCTACATCTACAGCTACGAGCACCAGCGTCGCGCCACCGGCGTGGGCCTGGTCCGGCCGCTGGTGTTCGACTGGCCGAACGATGCGAACGTGCGCAACGACATCGATGCCTGGTTGTTCGGCGACAGCCTGCTGGTCTCGCCGGTGGTCGACGAAGGCCAGACGACCAAGCCGGTCTACCTGCCCGCGGGCGAGTGGATCGACTGGTTCAGTGGCAAGCACTATGCCGGTGGCCAGACCATCGAGCACGTGGCCGACGCTGAACGCTGGAGCGATATCCCGCTGTACATCCGCGAAGGCGCCATCATCCCGGTCGCGCCGGTGATGGATTTCGTCGGCCAGCGGCCGCTTACCGAGCTGGCGGTGGAGCTGTTCCCGGCCGACCATGCCACCGGATTCGATTACTACGACGACGACGGCACGACCTACGGCTACGAGCAGGGCGAGTATTTCCTGCAGTCCATGCGGATGGAGGCGCACGAGGGCAGCGTGGCCTTCGCGCTCGCCGCGCCCCAGGGCAGTTATCAACCGGCCCTGAGGTCCTGGCTGCTGAAGTTCCACGGCAAGCCCGCACAGGCGGCGCGCAGCAACGGCCGTGCGCTGGAAGCCTTTGCCAGCGTCGATGCCCTGCGCGCTTCGGCCGACGACGGCTGGGCCGTCGGCGAAGACCGCTTCGGTCCGGTGACCTGGGTGCGCGTGGCCGCAGGCAAGAGCCAGACCGTCACGCTCGACGTGGTGAAGTAAGCCGCCCATCGCTGGACGGGCCGTGTTCGCACGGCCCTTTCACCGGGGCGCCTGCGCGCTGAGCGCCGACGCAAACCCATGCCTGCCGGGAGCCTCGAACACCCATGCTGAGCCTTTTGCTGATGGCCTCGATGGCGGCCGCGCCCCAGCTTCCCGAAGCGGCTTGGCGCAGCGGTCTGGACTGGCAAGGCGTGCACGTGTCGATGCAGCGCCAGACTGGCGGCGCCTACCTGCTCCAATGGCCGAGCGGCCAGCGCGTGATTCCCGCGCCACCGCTCGAGGCTGCGACCGGCAGCGTGCTGTTCGACGGCCTGTATGCGATGGCGCAGGACGACCTCAGACACGATTCGGTGGAAGCCATCCGCGATGGCGCCTTCGACCACGGCCAGCCCATCCCCTGCCTGTGCTTCGAGACGGGCGAGAAGTGGCACTACGTGTGGACCCGCGACCTGTCGTATGCGGTCGACCTCGGCTTGTGGCGCTTCGACCCGGCGCGCTCGCGCAACGGCCTGCAGTTCAAGCTGTCCGAGGTGCGCGTGCCGTCCGCGCCGCAGGGCCTGTACGTGATGCAGGACACCGGTTCGGGCGGCAGCTGGCCGGTCAGCACCGACCGCATCGTGTGGTTCCTGGGCGCCCGGCACCTGCTGGACGATGCCGGCTTCGCCGCCAGGGTGCGTCAGGCGCTCGACGACACGCTGGCGCAGGACCGGCAATACGCCTTCGATCCAGCGTTCGGGCTCTACCGAGGCGAGACGTCCTTCCTGGACTGGCGCGAGCAGACCTACCCGGCGTGGACCGCGGACAACGTGCGTTTCATTGCGCAGTCGTTCGCGCTGTCCACCAACGTGCTGTATGTCGAGGCACTGCAACTGGCCGCGCGACTGGCCGATCAGCGCGGCGATCCTCATGCCGCCGGCTATCGCGCCCAGGCCCTGGCGTTGAAGGCGTCGATCAATGCGCACTTCTGGCGTGCGGACCGCGGCCTCTACATGAGTTATCTCGGCGGCGACGGTCTGCCGGTCGAGGCCTACGACCTGCTCGGCCTGTCGCTGGCGATCAGCAGCGGAGTGGCCGGCCCGGAGCGCGCGCGCCAGGCATTGACGAACTATCCGACCTGGCCCTCGGGCAGCCCGGTGATCTGGCCCGAGCGCGCGGACCAGCCGATCTACCACAACCGGGCGATCTGGCCCTTCGTCAGCGCGTATGCCCTGCGTGCGGCAAGGGCAGTCGACGATCCGGCACGCATCGCCCACGAGATTCGCTCGGTCATCCGCGGCGCGGCATTGGCCGGGTCGAACATGGAGAACTACGAGCTGCTGACCGAAGGCGTCCACGTCGATGATGGCCCGCTGAGCGGTCCGGTCGTCAACTCGCCGCGCCAGTTGTGGTCGGTCGCCGGTTTCCTGGACGTGGCGATCGAAGGGGTGTTCGGCCTGACCGATGACGGCCGCGTGGAACCCAAGCTGCCCGTGTCGCTGGTACCCATGCTGTTCGGCGACGCCGACCACATCGACCTGGCGGTGCAGGATCGCCGCATCACGCTGCGCCGCCCGTCCACGCTGGAGGGCAACCTGCTGGTCGCCGCCTCGACCCGGCAGGAAGGGCGCGACACCGTGGTGACGCTCAAGGCGATCGAGGTTCCGGAACAACCGTTGCGTACCCATGCACCGCTGTACGCGCCCCCCACGCCGGCGGCGCCCACGGTCGAATCCGAGGGCGATCACTGGCGCGTGCACAGCCCCGGCAAGGGCGTGCTATACGTCAATGGGCGCCGCCATGGCGCCATCGATGGCAGCGCGACGCTCGCGCGTACGGCCGCACTGCAATGCCTGCGCGTGACCCACATCGACGCGCACGGCATCGAATCGCTGCCCAGCCCCGAGGTCTGCCCCGGCGATCGGGTGCACGTCGCCGGCGCGTGGCCACGCCACTGGACGGCACCGAGCAACGGCCGCTACCGCGCCATGCTGGACTACGCCAACCCGCACGGGCCGATCAACACCGGCATCACCGCCGCGGTGAAGTGGCTGGTGGTCGATTGCGGCGACGGCAGCGTGCAGCGCCTGCCGCTGGTGATGCCGCACAGCGACGGCCGCCAGCACTCCACCTGGGCCGACTTCAGCGCGAAGGCCGGCGCGGGCTGCCGTTTCAGCCTGGAGGACGGCTTCAACATGAGCTACCTGCGCCACAACGTCCACTACACCGGTGGCGCGGGCGGCGACGGCGGACCGCTGAACGAGGCCGATGTCGGTGACTTGTTGATCGCCCCGCTTTGACCACGCCACCTTGCAGTAGCGCCCTTGGGCGCGACCCGGATATCGCGGTCGCGCCCAAGGGCGCTCCTGCGGAACAACCACGCCACGGAACGCCCGGATGACCAACAAACCCGCCCTGTCTTTCTGGCAGATCTGGAACATGTGTTTCGGCTTTCTTGGCATCCAGTTCGGCTTCGCCCTGCAGAATACCAACGTCAGCCGCATCTTCCAGACCCTGGGCGCGGACGTGGCCGACATCCCGATCCTGTGGGTGGCCGCCCCGCTGACCGGCCTGATCGTGCAGCCGATCGTCGGACATTTGTCCGACCACACCTGGAACCGGCTTGGCCGGCGCCGGCCCTATTTTCTGGTCGGCGCGGTGCTGACCACGCTGGCGCTCTTGTGGATGCCCAATGCGCCTTCGCTGTGGATCGCCGCCGGGCTGCTGTGGATCATGGATGCCTCGATCAACGTATCGATGGAACCCTTCCGCGCCTTCGTCGGCGACCAGTTGCCGGCGCGCCAGCGCCCGCTCGGCTATGCCATGCAGAGCTTCTTCATCGGCGTGGGCGCAGTGGTCGCCTCCGCCCTGCCCTGGCTGCTGGCGAAGTTCGGTGTGGCCAACGTCGCCTCCGCCGGGGGCGTGCCGGACACGGTCAAATACGCCTTCTACGCCGGCGGCGTGGTGCTGCTTGGCGCGGTGCTGTGGACCATCGCCACCAGCCCGGAATATCCGCCGCAGCTATTGCGCGAACAGGCCGACGAGGCGCCCGCCGATGCGCCGGTCGATACCTCCGATGCCTGGCGCCCGGGTGCGGTATTGCTGGCGCTGGGCGTCGCGCTGCTCTTGGCGATTGCCCGTTTCGGGCTGGAGAAGGAGCTGTACCTGCTCGGTGGCGGGCTGGCCGTGTTCGGGTTGCTGTTCGTCTGGGTCGCCTTCACCCGCAGCCGCGGCATGCCGCAGCAGGTGATGAGCGATCTGTACGGGATGCCCGCGCCGATGCGCCGGCTGGCCTGGGTGCAGTTCTTTTCCTGGTTCGCGCTGTTCGCGATGTGGATCTACACCACCCAGGGGGTGGCGCAAAGCTTTTTCGGCAGCACGGACACCACCAGCGCGGCGTACAACGAAGGGGCCAACTGGGGCGGCGTGCTGTTTGCCGTCTACAACGGCGTGACCGTGCCGGCGGCCTTGCTGATCCCGTGGATGGTGCGGCGTTGGGGCTTGCGCATCAGCCATCTGGTCAATCTGTGCCTGGGCGGTGCAGGCCTGCTGTCGTTCGTGGTGCTGCACGATGCACGCTGGCTCATCGCCTCCATGGTCGGCGTGGGTTTCGCGTGGGCTTCGATCCTGTCGCTGCCCTATGCGCTGCTGTCGGACAACCTGCCGGCAGCCAAGATGGGCGTGTATATGGGCATCTTCAATTTCTTCATCGTGATCCCGCAGCTGCTGGCCGCCAGCGTGCTCGGGCTGCTGCTGAAGACCTTCTTCCACGGCCAGCCGATCTGGGCGCTGGCCCTGGGCGGCGCCAGCCTGGTCGTGGCCGGCCTGTGCACGCTGCGCGTGCGCGAGCCGGAAGCGGCTTCCCAACCCACCGCCACTCCTGTACCGCCAGCGCCGGATCCTCTGTAAGAGCGCACCGTGTGCGCGACCGTGCCGCTGGCGGTCGCGCACAGGGTGCGCTCGTGCAAAAGCGCCCGCCTGACTTCGGCACCCTGCGGGAAAGCGCATCTGACATCGAGACACAGCCCATGAAAGCCCTCCCCTTCTCCCTCGGCCTGGCGCTCGCGCTGACTTCCGCAATGGCGCAGGCAGCCACGTCGCCGTCGCAGCGCGCGTTCTATGGCACGGCCGCGCCGTTCGCCGCGAACGCCATCTACTTCGTGATGACCGACCGCTTCGTCGATGGCGACCCGTCCAACGACCATCGCGACCAGGGTGGCGCGCACCGCACCTTCGACATCCCGGTACCGGGTGCGCCCAAGGGGCAGAGCGCGAACATCGGCTACCTGGGTGGCGACTTCAAAGGCGTGCTGAACAACGCCGGCTACATCCGCGGCATGGGCTTCGGTGCGGTGTGGATCACGCCGATCGTGGACAACCCCGACCAGGCCTTTACCGGTGGCGACCCGGTGAGCTGGGGCTCGAAGTTCTCCGACCGCGGCAAGACCGGCTTCCACGGCTACTGGGGCGTCAACTTCTACAAGCTCGACGAACACCTGCCCAGCAAGGATCTGGACTTCGCGCAGTTCACCGCCGGCATGCACAAGGTCGGACTGAATGTCGTGCAGGACATCGTGCTCAACCACGGCTCGCCGGCCTTCACGATGCCGGAGCGCCAGCCGCAGTTCGGGCAGATCTTCGACGAACACGGCAAGCTGATTGCCGACGAGCAGAACCTGCCGCCCTGGCAGCTCGACCCGCGCCACAACCCGCTGCACCGCTTCTACCACGCGTACGAGGACCTGGCGCAGCTGTCCAACAACGACGAGTCCAACCCCGCGGTGCTGGACTACTTCACCGGCGCGTATCTCAAATGGATCGACCAGGGCGCGGACGCCTTCCGCATCGACACCATCAGCCACATGTCGACCGCGTTCTGGCGGCAGTTCTCCGCGCGCATCCGCGCCAAGCACCCCGGCTTCTTCATGTATGGCGAGGCGTTCGACTACAGCCCGGACAACATCGGCAAGTACACCTGGGCCAGGAACGGCGGCATCAGCCTGCTCGACTTCCCTCAGCAGGGCGCGATCAAGGCGGTATTCGAGCGCCCCGGCAGCGACTACGGCCTGCTGCAGTCGAAGCTCTACCTGACCAACGGCCCGTACGCCAACCCGTACGAGCTGGTCACCTTTTACGACAACCACGACATGGCGCGCATGGACGCCAGCGACCATGGCTTCATCGACGCCAACAACTGGTTGTTCACCACTCGCGGTATTCCGGCGGTCTACTACGGTTCGGAAACCGGCTTCGAGCGCGGCCGGGCCGAGCACGAGGGCAACCGCAACTACTACGGCCAGGCGCGCATCGACGCGGCCGGCAGGAGCTCGATCTACCGCCAGCTCAAGCGCATCGCCAACCTGCGTGAACGCACCCCGGCACTGCAACGCGGGCTGATGCTGGTCGAGCACATGGGCGGCGACCAGGCGGCGTTCTATCGCGTCTACCAGAAAGACGGCCTGCACCAGATCGCGCTGGTCTTGCTCAACAAGGGCGACCAGGCCGCGCGGTTCCATGTGACCAGGTACCTGCAGCCGGGACGCTGGCAGGCAGCGCTGGGTGGCGCAGCGGTCGACGTGGCGGCGGGCGGCGCGCTAGACGCAAAAGTGGGGCCGCACGATGTGGCGGTGTACCTGCTCGACGCGCCGGCCACCCGCACCGAGCTCGTCGCCGAGCTGACCCGCCTGATGCGCGACAAGAGCCATCCGGATGAATGACCGCCGCCGCACTTCCTGCAGGAGCGCGCTTGCGGGCGATGCCCTTGGTGGGCGTGCCACAAAAGCATCGTCCGCAGCCGGGCTCCTGCAAAAGGCAGGCGGGCGCGGGTGGCTGGCCTTGCTCCTGCTGCTTCCCTGCGCACTGCATGCGCAGGTTCGGAAGCTCGAACTGGATGCGCCCGCCTTCGCGCCCGAGCGCATCCACATCACGGTCTACCTCCCGCCCGGCTATCCGGACTCGACCGCCCGTTATCCGGTGCTGTACGCCAACGATGGCCAGGACATGCAGGCGGTCGGACTGCAGCCGACCCTGGCGACGCTCTATGGAGAACACGCGATCGAACCCATCATTGTCGTCGCCATCGACATGCTGCGGGACCGCGCCAGCGGCTACGGGCTTTCCGATCGCCAGCGCGGACAGAGCGTGGTCGGCGGATCGAGGATCGGTGCGATCGGCCTGAGGGCGGCCGATTACTCCTCGTGGATCGCCACTTCGCTGGTGCCGTACATCGACACGCACTACCGCACGCGCGCCAACGCCCGGCAGCGCACGGTGATGGGCTGGTCGTTGGGCGCGCTCAACGCGTTCAACCTGGGCTGGGAATATCCGGACGTGTTCGGCCAGGTCGGCGCCATGTCGCCGTCGTTCTGGCTGGCGGGCGATCGCAGTGACGCCTCGGCGGTGCAGCGCACGCGGCTGGCGCAGGCGATGGTCGATCGCGGTCCACGGCGCGAGGGGCTGAAATTCTGGTTCGCGGCAGGCACGGCCGAAGAAACGAACGATCGCGACCACGATGGCGTGATCGACGTGATCGATGATCTGCAGGATCTGGTCGATGGCTACCGCGGCGAGGGTGTGCAGCGCGGAGGCTTGCGCCAGCTCGGCTACGCCACCACCGGTCCGGGTGCCGACGTGACGGTGTTCCTGTTGCCGGGCGGGCATCACCAGCAGGCCTCCTGGGCGAAGATGCTGCCGGCATTCCTGCGCTGGGCTTTTCCGCCGCGCCCATCGCCTTCCTTGTAGCAGCGCCCTTGGTCGCGACGGAGTGTCCGGGTCGCGAGCGCTCCTGCAGGGAGATGGGGATTAACTGGGGCGCACGCTCGACTGCCGCACCATCAGCTTCACCGGCAGCATCACGCTCTGGGCCGGTTCGCCGCGGATCATCATCAGCAGGTTCTGGACCAATACCTCGCCCGCGCTGCGCGTGTCCTGCAGCACGGTGGTGAGCGGTGGGCTGGCGAAGCGCGCCATCGGAATGTCATCGAAGCCGGCGACCGGCACGTCGACCGGCACCTTGTAGCCGTGCTCGGCCAGCGCGCTCATCGCGCCGATGGCGATCAGGTCGCTGGCCGCGAACACCGCGTCGAACGCCACCTCGCGCGCGATCAGTTCCGACATCGCCGTATGGCCGCACAGCTGCGTGCTTTCGGCATCCACCTGCAAGGCTTCGTCCACCTCCAGCCCGGCCTGCTGCAGCGCCTGAGCATAGCCACGGTAGCGCTCGAAGAATTCCGGATAGTGGCTGGAGGCGTCACCCAGGAACGCAATCCGCCGGCAGCCCTGTTCGATGAAGTGCCGTGCGACCGCCTGGCCACCGCTGAAGTTGTCGCAGCCGACCGAAACGCCCGGCTGGTCCGGCTGCACGGCGCCCCAGCGCACGAAGCGCGTGCCAATCTCCACCAGCTTTTCCAGCCGCGCGCGATAGGCCAGGTAATCGCCGTAGCCGAGCAGGATGATGCCGTCGGCCTTCTTGCTGTCGGCGTAGTCGGCGTGCCAGTCGTTGGAGAACTGCTGGAAGGACACCAGCAGGTCGTAGCCCAGCTGCGCGCAGGCGCGGGTGATGGAGCCGAGCATCGAGAGGAAGAACGGGTTGATGTTCGACCCGTCGGTCGTCGGGTCCTCGAACAGCAGCAACGCCAGCGTGCCCGAATGCTGCAGGCGCAGGTTGGAGGCGTTCTTGTCGACCTTGTAGTTGAGCTGCTCCGCCGCCGCGCGGATACGCTCGCGGGTTTCCTGGCTGACCAGCGGACTGCCGCGCAGGGCGCGCGATACCGTGGCCTGGGATACCCCCGCCAGGTGGGCGATGTCGATCGACGTCGCTTTGGCCTTGCTCACTGCGGCGAACCTCTGGTCCTGGCGGCTCGCACAACATTACCATCGGCCCGTCGCGGCGTGCCGGCACCCATGCATACGTATTCAGCCGGACGCCGAACACGGCAGCAGCCAGACTCGCACCAGATGTATTCCTGGGACCTTCGGGGGAAGAACGGATGAGTACGCGGGAGACGCCAGTCGACCTGGCACTGGAACAACGGGCCACGGCCCGCATCGTGCTCATCGCCGCCGCGGCGGCGCTGGGCGGCTTCCTGTTCGGTTTCGACACGGCCGTCATCAACGGCGCCGTGGAAGCGATCCGTGGCGGCTTCGAGCTGGATGCCGCCCGGATCGGGCTGGCCGTGTCCTGCGCCCTGCTCGGCTCGGCCGCCGGCGCCTGGTACGCCGGCACGCTGGCCGACCGCCTGGGCCGCGTGCGCACCATGCAGGTCGCCGCACTGCTGCTGGCCGCCAGTGCGATCGGCTCGGGCCTGGTCACCGGCATGTGGGACCTGATCCTGTGGCGCGTCGTTGGTGGCGTCGGCGTGGGCATGGCATCGGTGATCGCGCCGACCTATATCGCCGAGGTTTCCCCGGCGCACGTGCGCGGACGGCTTGGCTCGTTGCAGCAGCTGGCGATCGTGCTCGGCATCTTCGCCGCGCTGCTCAGCGACGCGTGGCTCGCCGCCACGGCCGGCGGGGCCTCGGCGAAGCTCTGGTTCGGGCTGGAAGCCTGGCGCTGGATGTTTCTGGTCGCCGTGGTGCCGGCGCTGGTCTACGGCGCGCTGGTGCTTGGCGTGCCCGAATCGCCGCGCCACCTGGTCGCGCGCGGGCGCCTGGCCGAAGCCCGCGACGTACTGCGCAGGGTGCTGGCCATGCGCAGCGAGGCCGCGCTGGACTACAAGCTGGGCGAGATCGAGCGCAGCCTGAAGATGGAATACCGCCCGCGCCTGCGCGACCTGCGCGGCCCGCGGCTGGGCCTGCTGCCGGTGGTGTGGGTCGGCATCCTGCTGTCGGTGTTCCAGCAGTTCGTCGGCATCAACGTGATCTTCTATTACTCCTCGGCGCTGTGGCATTCGGTAGGTTTCAGCGAGGCCGATTCGTTCTCGATCACGGTGATCACCTCGATCGTCAACGTGCTGGTGACGCTGGTGGCCATCGCGCTGGTCGACAAGCTCGGCCGCAAGCCGCTGCTTGCGATCGGCTCGGCCGGCATGACCGTCACCCTTGCGTTGATGGCCTGGTGCTTCTCGCAGTCAGTCGGCACGGGCGCGAGCCTCACCCTGCCCGCCCCGTGGAACATGGTCGCGCTGGTCGCGGCCAACGCCTACGTGGTGTTCTTCGGGCTGAGCTGGGGACCGATGGTGTGGGTGCTGCTGGGCGAGATGTTCCCCAACCGCATCCGCGCGGTCGCGCTGGCGGTGGCGGCCGCGGCGCAGTGGCTGGCCAACTTCCTGATCACCTCCACCTTCCCGGCATTGGCGGAGGTAGGGTTGAGCTTCGCCTACGGCCTGTATGCCGCGTTCGCGCTGATCTCGCTGCTGTTCGTGGTGTTCGCGGTGCGCGAGACCAAGGGCATGGAGCTGGAGGACATGCCGGGCTAGCCATGACCTTGTAGGAGCGCCCTTGGGCGCGACCGGGATGGCGGGA
>NZ_JAGJRS010000034.1:0-282930 GCF_017837635.1 Frateuria flava | reverse complement strand
GCGCCCAAGGGCGCTCCTACACTCATTTGGGCAAGGCGTAGGCGATCAGCGAATCGCCGATCTTCGTACCCAGCGAACGGTGCCCGCCGGCCATCACCACCACGTACTGCCGCCCGGTGCGATCGGACACGTAGGTCATTGGCGTCGCCTGCCCGCCGGCCGGCAGACGTGCCTGCCACAGTTTCTTCCCGGTACGCACGTCGTACGCACGCAGGTAGGAGTCCAGCGTGCCGCTGAGGAATGCCACGCCGCCGGCGGTGACCATCGGCCCGCCCAAGCTCGGTACGCCCAGCGGCAGCGGGATGCCGAACGGCGCCTGGTCCTCGATGGTGCCGTTCTTGTGCATCCAGACTTTCTTCATGGTGGTCAGGTCCACCGCGGCCAGGTAGCCCCATGGCGGCGCCTGGCAGGGCACGCCGAGGGGCGACAGCAGTGGATGCAGGTCGACGGCAAACGGCGTGCCCTTCATCGCCTGCAGGCCGTATTCGCTGCCGTCGCCCTTCATCTCCTTCGCTTCCTCGCGCGGGTACAGCTTCGAGACGAACGCCATGTAGCTCGGATTGAGGATGGCGACCTGGCGCACCGGGTCGATGGCGATGCCGCCCCAGTCGAAGATGCCGTAGTCGCCCGGGTAGATCAGCGAGCCCTGCACCGAGGGCGGGGTGAAAATGCCGTCGTAGCGGTACTGGCGGAAGGTGATGCGGCAGATCAGCTGGTCGTAGGGCGTGGTGCCCCACATGTCGGCCTCGCGCAGCCGCCGCTCGGGCATGAACGTGAGCGCGGAGAACGGCTGGGTCGGCGAAACGTGATCGCCGGGCGCCGCGCCCTGCGGCACCGGTCGCTCGGGCGTGGGAACGATCAGATGGCCGTCGCGACGGTCCAGCACATAGATGTCGCCGCGCTTGGTCGAGGCCACCAGCGCCGGCACCCTGCCCGCCGGCGTGTCCAGGTCCACCAGCGTCGGTTGGCCACCGATGTCCATATCCCACAGGTCGTGGTGAACGGTCTGGTAGACCCAGCGCACCTGGCCGGTGGCGATGTCCAGCGCCACGATGGAACTGCTGTACTGCTCGCCCTGCGGATCGCGTCGACCGCCCCAGATGTCCGGCGTCTGGTTGCCCATCGGCAGGTAGACCAGGCCCAACTTCTCGTCGACGCTGAACACGCTCCACGCATTGGGGGAGTTGCGGATGTACGTCTGCCCCGGCGGCAGCGGCCGGGTCTGGTGCGGCTCGGACGGGTCCCAGTTCCACAGCAGGCGACCGCTGTCGATGTCATAGCCGCGGATCACGCCCGAGGGCTCGTCGGTGGACGCGTTGTCGGTGACGCTGGCGCCCACGATCAATACGTGGCGGGTGACCGTCGGCGGCGAAGTCGGGTTGAGGTAGCCCGGCTTCTTCACCGGCTGGTCGTGGTACAGGCCGATCGTGCCGTTGTCGCCGAAGTCGCGGCATGGCTGGCCGTTGTCGGCGTTGATCGCCACGATGGTGGCGTCCGCGGTGGGCGCGAAGACCCGCCGTGGGCAGGTGTCGACCTTGATCGCGGTCGGCGCCACCGCGCCATGCGGCGTCGGCGCGGAAGCCGCGGCCGCCAAGGCACTGTCCGCCGGCAGGCCCATCGCCGCCGACTGCGCGGCATAGGCACCGGAGTCGTAGTAGGCCAGGCCGCGGCAGATCATGTGCTGGTAGTTCTTCGCATCGCGGTTGATCTTCGGATCGAACCGCCAGATTTCCCGGCCGGTATCGGGATTGAGCGCGATGACGATGTTGTGCGGCGTGCACAGGTAGAGCATGCCGTTGGCCTTGAGCGGCGTGACCTCGTTGGCGATCTCCTTCGGGTCACCCGGGCCGGGAAAGTCGCCGGTGTGGAAGGTCCAGGCCACCTTGAGCTGGTCGACGTTCGTCGGAGTGATCTGCGCGGCCGGCGAATAGCGGTCGCCGTAGCCGGAATGGCCGTAGGCGATCCAGTCGTCCGGTGGCGTAAAGGGCGCGGGCGCCGTGCCGGCGGCCTCCATGCGGGCGGCCGCGACCTCGCCCGGGTGGTCGTGCGGCGAGCGGAACAGCGACACCACGCCCACGATCAATGCGATTGCCACGGTGACGCCGATCGCCCAGCGCCCGCCGCGAAGCGAGCGGTCCGGCGCCGCACGGTGCGCGGCATCGACGGGTCCCAGTCGCCGGTTGACGAACGGAAGCCACAGCCACAGCGCCAGGACAAACCACACGTCCAGTCGCGGCAGCAGCTGCCACCAGTCCAGCTGCACCTCGGCCACTGCCCAGGCGGTGCTGCCAAGCAGGATCAGCGCATGGAGCCACAACGCCAGCGTGCGTCCCAGCGCCAGCAATACGCCGGTGATCACCAGGCCCAGCCCGACGAGCAGGTAGTACCAGGAGCCGCCGAGCGCCATCAGCCAGACGCCGCCAGCGGCAAGCGCGAGGCCGAGCAAAAGGAAGACGACGCCGGTAACGAACAACAGCGGACCGGAACGAGACAGGCGGGCCAAGGCTTTTCTCCCGGGAGCGCGGCGCATGCTGCCGCCAAGAACTCCCGGTATAACACCCGATCCGCCGAGGCTTCGTTGACGCAAGAAAAAGGCCGGCAATGCCGGCCTGGAATTGGCGCCCCCGATACGATTCGAACGTACGACCTTCCCCTTAGGAGGGGGACGCTCTATCCAACTGAGCTACGGGGGCGAGGCGCGGATTTTGGCATGGATGGGCCAGTGGCGCGATTCCCCTGACCGATCGCGCTCCGTTTGTCCCCCTCCGCCTGCCGGCATCTTCCCCGCTAACGGGCGAAGGCTCACCCGACCCCACCCGCAGACAGAAGCTCCGTACCGCGATCCTTCCGCCGCGAGCGGGGGAAGGATCGAGGAGGGCGGATGGGGGCAGCCTTGCCTCAGCCCCGGCAAAGCCCGCTGACCCACCCTGCTAGAATGGTCGTTTCGCAATAGTCCGGCGCCCTCGTAGCGCCCGATCCAAAGGAGTCACGCATGTCCCACGATATTCTCAAGGCGCTCGGCCTGGGCGAGTCGCAGTCCGGTACCTATCTCGGCCAGGGCGAATGGTCGAAGACGACCGACGCCGGCACGCTCCAGCCGCAGAACCCGGCCACGGGCGAGGTGATCGCCTCGGTGCATGCCTCCAGCGCGGCCGACTACGAGACCATCGTCAAGCGCGCGCAGGAAGCCTTCAAGGTCTGGCGCACCACCCCGGCGCCGCGTCGTGGCGAGGCCGTGCGCCTGTGTGGCGAGGCGCTGCGCAAGCACAAGGATGCGCTCGGCTCCCTGGTCGCGCTGGAGATGGGCAAGATCAAGCCCGAAGGCGACGGCGAAGTGCAGGAAATGATCGACATCGCCGACTTCGCCGTGGGCCAGAGCCGCATGCTGCACGGCTACACCATGCACTCGGAGCGCCCGGGCCACCGCATGTACGAGCAGTACCAGCCGCTGGGCCTGGTCGGCATCATCAGCGCGTTCAACTTCCCGGTCGCGGTGTGGGCCTGGAACGCCATGCTGGCCGCCGCCTGCGGCGACATCTCGATCTGGAAGCCTTCGCCCAGGACGCCGCTCTCGGCGATCGCCACCATGAAGATCTGCAACGAGGCGCTGAAGGACGCCGGCTTCCCGGACATCTTCTTCCTGTTCAACGACGCCGGTACCGAGCTGTCGCAGGCGTTCGTCGACGACAAGCGCATCCCGCTGATCAGCTTCACCGGCTCGACCAAGGTCGGCCGCATGGTCGGCGAGCGCGTCGCCCATCGCATGGGCCGCTCGCTGCTGGAGCTTGGCGGCAACAACGCGATCATCCTGGACGAAACGGCGGACCTGAAGCTGGCCATCCCGGGCATCGTGTTCGGCGCCGTCGGCACCGCCGGCCAGCGCTGCACCACGACCCGCCGCCTGTTCGTGCACGAGTCGATTTTCGACAATGTCCTCGATACGTTGGTCGGCGCGTACAAGCAGGTCGAGGGCAAGATCGGCGACCCCACCCAGGCCACCACGCTGATGGGCCCGCTCAACAGCCCCGAGGCGGTGAAGGCTTACCTGGCGGCCATCGAGAAAGCCAAGGCTGCCGGCGGCACCGTGCGCACCGGCGGCGCGGCGCTGACCGACCGCAAGGGCAACTTCGTGCTGCCGACCATCATCACCGGGGTGAAGAACTCCGATGACGTCGTGCAGACCGAAACCTTCGCGCCGATCCTCTACGTGATGCCGTTCAAGACGCTGGACGACGCGATCGAGATGCAGAACGACGTGCCGCAGGGCCTGTCCTCGGCAATCTTCACCAACAACCTGCGCGCGGCCGAGCAGTTCCTGTCGGCGGCCGGTTCGGACTGCGGCATCGCCAACGTCAACATCGGCACCTCCGGTGCCGAGATCGGCGGCGCGTTCGGCGGCGAGAAGGAAACCGGCGGCGGCCGCGAGTCCGGTTCCGACGCATGGAAGGTCTACATGCGCCGCCAGACGAACACGATCAACTACTCCGACGCGCTGCCGCTGGCGCAGGGCATCAAGTTCACGGTGTAAGAAGCCCGTTCTCCCCCGGCCCAGCCGGGGGAGAACGACCTTTCGCATATCCGCCACCGGCGGCCTGCCCGACCCATGCCACCGTCCCGGACGCCGCCAGGCGCCGGAACGACGCCCTCGATCGGTGCCTGGTGCCACAATCCCCATGGATTCCCGCGTTCGCGGGAACGACGTCCAGGTAGTTCGTCTTTTCCGGCCGACAGACCCTCGCGAGGACAGCCGCCATGAACGCACCGCCTCCCGCCCATCGCAGCACCAGCGCCACGGCGGTCGTCAGCCTGGTCTTCGGTGTCCTCACCTGGTTCCTGCTGCCGGTCATCGGGGCGGTAGTGGCGATCGTGTGCGGTCACCTCGCGCGCAGCGAGATCCGTCGCTCGCAGCAGGGCATGGAGGGTGACGGGCTGGCGATCGCGGGCCTCGTACTGGGTTACGCCCAGCTCGTACTGGGCGTACTCCTCGTGGGCTTCCTGACGATCGCGCTGATGTTCGGCCTGTCGATCGGCCTCTCCCACTGATGGCCGAGGGCGCGTTCGATTTGGTCGGCTACCGCGTGCTGGTCGCCGGGGCCAGCAAGGGCATCGGCCGGGCCATCGCGCTGGCGTTTGCGCGCGCCGGGGCTGCGGTGTCGATCTGTGCGCGTGGCGAGCAGGCGCTGGAAGCGACGCGGCAGGAGCTGCTCGCACTCGGCCCGGCCGCCCACGCGGCCCGTTGCGACCTTGCCGACCCGCAGGCGATCGTCGCCTGGGTCGACGCGGCCGCGGCCACGCTCGGCGGCGTCGACGTGCTGGTCAACAACGCCAGCGGCTATGGCTTCAGCGACGAGGACGAAAGCTGGGTGCGCGGTTTCGAGGTGGACCTGATGGCCGCCGTGCGCGCCTCACGCGCCGCCCTGCCCCACCTGGTGGCCTCGCCGCACGCCTCGATCCTGCACACCAGCTCCATCGCCGCCTTCCATCCGCGCCGCCAGGGTGCGCCGTACGCCGCAGTGAAGGCGGCGCTCAGCCAGTACACCACCTCCCAGGCGCTTGCGCTGGCCGAGCGGCGCATCCGCGTCAACGCGATCGCCCCGGGTTCCATCGAATTCCCCGACGGGCTGTGGGACCGCCGCCGTCGCGACGAGCCGGCGATCTACCAGGCCACGCTCGCGAAGATCCCGTTCGGCCGCCTCGGCGCGCCGGAGGACATCGCCCATGCCGCCGTGTTCCTCGCCTCGCCCTATGCCGCCTGGATCACCGGCCAGACACTATGTGTGGACGGCGGCCAGGGCCTCAACGGATAAGCCATGTACGACCACATCCGCCCGCTGCTGTTCGCGCTCGACGCCGAGACCGCGCACCGGCTGACCCTGTACGCGCTGGGCGTGGCCCATCGCAGCAACCTGGGCCGCTTCGTCGCCACGCCGCCGGACGACCTGCCGGTCACCGTGTCCGGTATCCGCTTTCCCAACCCGGTCGGCCTGGCCGCCGGGCTGGACAAGAACGCGGCGCACATCGACGAGCTGGGCGCGCTGGGCTTCGGTTTCGTCGAGGTCGGCACGGTGACGCCACGCCCTCAGCCGGGCAACCCGAAGCCGCGCATGTTCCGCCTGCGCGACCACGAGGCGATCATCAACCGGCTCGGCTTCAACAATGAGGGTGTCGATGCGCTGGTGCGCAACGTCGAGGCGTCCAGTTACCGCGGCGTGCTGGGCATCAACATCGGCAAGAACAAGGACACTCCCAACGAGCGCGCGGTCGACGATTACCTGTTCTGCCTGGAGCGCGTTTACCGCCACGCCAGCTACGTCACGGTCAACATTTCCTCGCCCAATACCCAGGGCCTGCGCGACCTGCAGGAAGAAGCCACGCTGCGCCGCTTCATCGAGACGCTGCGCGAGGCGCAGGAGCGCCTGGGCAGCCAGGCCGGCGCACGCAAACCGATGTGGCTGAAGATCGCCCCGGACCTGGGCGAGGCCGAGCTCGACGGCATGGCCGAGGTGCTGCGCACGACCGGCATCGACGGTGTGATCTGCACCAATACGACGATCGACCACAGCGCGGTGGCAGGCGACCCGCACGGGCAGGAAGCCGGTGGCCTCTCGGGCAGGCCGTTGTTCGCCCGCTCCACCGACGTGCTGCGCGGCATGCGCGCGCGGCTCGGGCCGGCGATGCCGATCGTGGGCGTGGGCGGCATCCTCGATGGCAGCGATGCGGTCGAAAAGCTCGAGGCGGGCGCGCACCTGGTGCAGGTGTATTCGGGACTGATCTACCGCGGACCACGCCTGGTCGCCGAATGCGTCGACGAGATCCGCCGCCAGCGGGAAGCGGCGCATGCTGGCTGAGCGCATCGACATGGGCGGCTACACGTTGATCGAGAACGCGCCCCTGGTCACGCGCAACACGCTGCGCGTGGCGGCCCGCGCGCGGCTGCTGGCCGAGATACGCGACGCGGCCAGACTTCCGGAACTGCTCGACTTCCCCGCCGTGCGCAACGGCCCGCTGCTGGCGCTGGGCGAAGGCAGCAACCTGCTGCTGACCGGCGACTTCGAGGGCACGGTAGTGGCCATGGCCACCCGCGGCGTGCAGGTCGAGCAGGATGGCGAGGTCGCGCGCATCGCGGTCGCCGCCGGCGAACGCTGGGACGACTTCGTGCGCTGGACGCTGGGCCAGGGCTTTGCCGGGCTGGAGAACCTGATCCTGATCCCCGGCACGGTCGGCGCCGCGCCGATCCAGAACATCGGCGCCTACGGCACCGAGGTCGCCGAGTTCATCGAGAGCGTGGAAGCCTGGGACCTGCAGGAGCGCCGAGTCGTCTCGCTGGACAACGCCGCCTGCGCCTTCGCCTATCGCTACTCGCTGTTCAAGCGCGAGCCGGGCCGCTACATCGTCACCGCGGTGCGCTTCGCCCTGCCCCGTACGCACGCGCTGCGCCTGGACTACGCCGGCATCCGCGAGGAGCTGGCGCGCATGGGCGTGGACAAGCCCGCGCCCTTCCACGTCGCCGAAGCGGTGGTCCACCTGCGCACGCGCAAGCTGCCCGATCCGGCCGTCATCGGCAACGCCGGCAGCTTCTTCAAGAACCCGGTCGTCGAAGCGGCGCTGGGCGAAGCGCTCAGACGCGAGCATCCCGAACTGGTTGCCTGGCCCGGCAGCGACGGCCGCTGGAAACTCTCTGCCGCCTGGCTGATCGAAGCCGCCGGCTTCAAGGGCTACCGCGAGGGTGACGCCGGCATCTCCAACCGCCATGCGCTGGTGCTGGTCAACCACGGCCACGCCAGTGGCGCCGAGCTCTGGGCACTGGCACAGAAGGTGATCTCGGGGGTCGAGGCGAAATTCGGTGTGCGGCTGGAGTCGGAGCCGGTGGTGGTTTGAGGCAAGGCCTCCCATCCGCCCTCCGGGCACCTTCCCCCGTGGAACGGGGGAAGGACCAGCGCCATCCCACCTACCGAGCCTTCCCTCATTTACGGGGAAGGACCACGACCATCCCACCTACCGAGCCTTCCCCCGTTTACGGGAAGGTGCCGACAGGCGGATGGGGGAAGCCCTGCCTCAGCGCATCAACGCCGCGCCTTCGACAGCAGCCGCAGAATCTCCATGTACAGCCACACCAGCGTCACCATCAGGGCAAACGCGCCGTACCACTCCATGTACTTCGGCGCACCGGCCTGCGTGCCGCGCTCGATCAGGTCGAAGTCCAGCGTCAGGTTGAGCGCCGCCAGGCCAACCACTACCAGGCTGAAGCCGATGCCCAGCAGCCCGGACTCGTGGATGAAAGGCACTTGCACGCTGGTGAACGCCCGCAGCCCGATGTCGACCAGGTACAGCAGCACGATGGCGCCGGTGGCCGCGACCACCCCGGTGCGGAACCGGTCGGTGACCTTGATCACCCGCGTGCGATAGAGCCCCAACATCACCGCCAGCACGCCCGCGGTCAGCATCACCGCCTGCAGCACGATGCCCGGGTAGCGCAGCTCCATGTAAGCCGAGATGCCGCCGAGCGCGAAGCCCTCGGCAATCGCGTACAGCGGCGCGGTGATGCCTGACCACTGGCGCAAAAAGGTGCTGGCCATCGCGAGCAGGAAGCCGACGATCAAGCCGCCCCACATGAACGGCGAGATGGCCGCGATGGCGCCGGCGACATCGCCGGCGGCAGCCAGCGCGTCGAAGCGGCGCCAGGTCCAGCCGCCGGTCACCACGGCCAACAGGAGCAGCAGCCCGGCCTTGGCCACCGTGCCGCTCATCGTCATGCGATCGCCTTCGGCGAACAGGCCCTGGAAGGTGTTCTCGCGCAATACGGGATTGCTGGAGCGCATGGATTCCCTCTTTCGTGTGTTCGCGCGCGGCGCGGAGGGCGCCATCCTAGCGCGCGGCAAGCTTGCGCGGGCGCGGCCGGTCCAATTCGGGCAGGAACACGGTGATCAGTCCCATCAGCGGCAGGAACGCGCACAGGCGGTAGACGTACTCGATGCCGTGCGCGTCGGCGAGCTGGCCCAGCACCGCCGCGCCGATGCCGCCCATGCCAAAGGCAAAGCCGAAGAACAGGCCCGACACCATGCCTACGCGCCCCGGTAGGAGTTCCTGCGCATAGACCAGGATCGCCGAGAACGCCGAGGACAACACCAGCCCGATCACCACGCTGAGCACGCCGGTCCAGAACAGGCTGGCGTGCGGCAGCAACAGGGAGAACGGCGCCACGCCGAGGATCGAGATCCAGATCACCGCCTTGCGCCCGATGCGGTCGCCGACCGGGCCGCCGATCAGCGAGCCGGCCGCCACCGCGAACAGGAACACGAACAAGTGCGTCTGCGCGCTCTGCACCGACACGCCGAAGCGGTGGATCAGGTAGAAGGTGTAGTAGCTGGAGAGGCTCGCCAGGTAGAAATACTTGGAGAAGATCAACAGCCCCAGGATCACCAGCGACAGCACCACGCGGTTGCGCGAGGGCATCACCCGCGCGTGGTGCCGGCGCGAACCGTTGCGGCTGGCGTGATGCAGTCGGTACCAGGCGCCCACCTTCACCAGCACGGCGATCGCCAGCAGCGCGGCCAGCGAGAACCAGGCCACGCTGCCGCGCCCGTGCGGCACGATGATCCAGGCCGCCAGCAGCGGACCCATCGACGCGCCGGTGTTGCCGCCAACCTGGAACAGCGACTGCGCCAGCCCGTGCCGTCCGCCCGAGGCCATCCGCGCCACACGCGAGGCTTCCGGATGGAACACCGACGAGCCGGTGCCGACCAGCGCGGCGGCAACGAGCAAAACGGGAAAGCTGGGCGCCACCGCCAGCAATAGCAATCCGCACAGGGTGAAGCCCATGCCGACCGGCAGCGAGTACGGCATCGACCGGCGATCGGTCGCCACGCCCACCAGCGGCTGCAGCAGCGACGCGGTGATCTGGTAGGTCAGCGTGATCAGCCCGACCTGGCCGAAGCTCAGCGCGAAGCCACTTTTGAGGATCGGGTAGATCGCCACGATCAGCGACTGGATCATGTCGTTGAGCAAATGCGAGAAGCTGATGGCGCCGAGCACGGCAAAGGCGGTGCGCGGCTCCGCGGGCAAGGCGGCGGCGACGGGTTCGGCGCGGGTTTGCATCGGGCGGGGTCCGGGGGGAGCGCGGCCTGGAGCCGCGGCGCGCACTCTAGAGCCTGGGGCAGTCGTTCGTATACCGCCTTGCGGCCGATTTGGTGGGGTTGTCTGTGCGGTTCCCCGCAAGGCCTCCCCCATCCGCCCTTCGGGCACCTTCCCCCGCAGGCGGGGGAAGGATCGAGGCGCCACGCAGGGAATGGGCCAGATCGCGACGCTGGCTATCGAGCCTTCGCTCGCAGGCTGGGGAGGATCAATGCGCGGCGGCAGGGATAGGGTGGGATCGCGACGCTGGCTATCGAGCCTTCCCCCGCACGCGGGGGAAGGTGCCGTCAGGCGGATGGGGGAAGCCTGGCCTCGGCCCGCCCTATCGCCTCAACCCGAATTCCTCGGCAGCCCGTCCGGCGCGCAGGCGCGCGGTGCGAATCGCCGCAGCCATGCGCCCGCCGAGCATACGCGTCGGCTTGCCCTTGCGAGGCCGCCGAACATCGGACGCCGCGACGTGCCGACGCGCGGACGCACGCATCGTCGGCAGCGTGCCACGGGACACGCCTTCGCCTGGCGGCGCATGCCGGCCGTCCGCCCCCCGACGCGCCCGTCCCACGATGCCATCGGGATTGCCACCCGGGACACGAGCGCGTTTCGAACCTGCCTTCGCCGCCAAGCGATGCCACCCTGTGTTGGTTGGGAGGGGCATGCTGCGCAGCGCCGCGTGAAACGGCGGACAAGGCTTCGTTCGACGTTCATTCGACACCATCCGGGATGCGCGAGGCGCCGATTGACCGCCTGCGGACGCCACCGGATCATGGCCGGATGCCCTTCCTGCGACGACTCCTGCTCTGCCTGCTGCTGGTTGCTCTTCCCGCGCTCCACGCGCAGGACGCTCCGGCCGGCGCCGCCGCCCCGCCCACCGTCTCGCCCGCGCAGGCGCTTGACGACATGCGCGACCAGCTCGACACGATCAAGTCCGCGCTCAAGGGCAAACCGGACGACCGCGCCCTGGCCGACCTGCGCACCACCGCGCTCTCCGTGCAGGACCAGGCCGGGCAGCTCGCCGCGACGCTGGCGCCGCAAGTGGACAGCCTCGACGCGCGGCTGGCCGTGCTCGGCCCCGCGCCGGCCAAGGGCGCGCCGCCCGAAGCGTCTGAAGTGGCGGCGCAGCGCCGGCAACTGGACAAGGCCAAGGCGGCCCTGGACGCACAGGTCAAGCAGGCGCAGCTGCTGGGCGAGGAAGGCATGCAACTGGCCGCGCAGGTATCGGGCCTGCGCCGCGACCAGTTCCAGGCGCAGCTTGCTTCACGCACCGCCACGCCGCTGGGCGGCGCGTTCTGGACCGAGCCGGCCCGTTCGCTGCCGGATGACCTGGCCCGACTGAAACGGCTGAAGACACGCATCGCCGAGGCCTGGCACGACGCATGGCAACCACCCAACCGCCTGCCGCTCATGCTCTGCCTGGGTGCCGCCCTGCTGTTGCTTGTCGCCGGTCGTTTCGTGCTCGATCGCTTGCTGATCATCTTCGCCGCGCGCGCGATGCCCGACAGCCACCTGCGCCGCAGTGCCGCCGCGTGCGCCCTGGCGCTGGGCGCCGTGCTGGTGTTCGGACTGGCCGCACAGCTCGTCCGGCTGGGGCTGGACTGGAACGACACCCTCGATCCGGAGCTCGACGACCTGGCGCTGTCGCTGGTGCGGCGTGTGTGCTTTGCGGCCTTTGTGCTGGGCTTGGGGCGGGCATTGCTCGCGGTCAGGCAACCGTCCTGGCGCCTGCCGGCACTGTCCAACGCCGCGGCCCATCGGCTGCGCCTGTTTCCCGCCTTGCTGGCCGCCGCCACGTTGCTGCTGAGCGTGGTCGAGCGCATCAACAGCGCGATCGGCGCCAGCCTGCCGGCCACCGTCGCGACGCGCGGCGTGATCGCGCTGGTGGTCAGCGGCCTGGTCGGCGTCGCCCTGCTGCGGCTGGGCCAGGCCCGGCGTGCCCTGCTCGCCTCCGGCAGCGCGCCGGCGCAGCGACCGCTGTGGGTCGGGCTGCTTGCCGGCGCGGCGGCGCTGGCCGTGGTGCTCAGCTGGATCGCGGTGGCGCTGGGCTACATCGCGCTGGCGTTCTTCCTCGCCACGCAGATGCTGTGGATCGGCGTGCTCATCGGGGCGCTCTACCTGCTGCTGCACCTGGTGCACGACCTGATCGCCACGCTGCTGGCCCCCAACGGCCGCAGTGGGCAGCGCCTGCAAGCGGCGTTCGGGCTGCCGCCGCGCACGCTGGAGCAGGCTGCCACGGTGCTGTCGGGTATCAGCCGCGTGCTGATCCTGCTGCTGGCGATCGGCGCGTTACTGGCCCCCTTCGGCACTGATCCGCAGGACCTCGCCGCGCGCATGGGCCAACGGTTCGGCAACCTCACGCTGGGCGAACTCACGATCGACCCGAGCACGGTGTTCGAGGCGCTGGCGGTATTCGCGCTCGGGCTGATCGGCGTGCGCGTGCTCAAGCGCTGGCTGGGCGAGCAGTTACTGCCCAGGACCACGCTCGAGCCGGGCATGCAGAACTCGGTGGTCACCCTGCTCGGCTACGTCGGCGGCGTGCTGGTGTTCGCGCTGGCGCTGGCCGCGCTCAACGTCAGCCTGCAGAGCATCGCCTGGATCGCCAGCGCGCTGTCGGTAGGCATCGGCTTCGGCCTGCAGGCGATCGTGCAGAACTTCATCTCCGGCCTGATCCTGCTGGCCGAACGGCCGGTGAAGGTGGGCGACTGGATCAGCCTGGCCGACGTCGAGGGCGACATCCGCCGGATCAACGTGCGCGCCACCGAGATCCAGATGTGGGATCGCTCCACCGTCATCGTGCCGAACTCGCAGCTGATCACCCAGAACGTGCGCAACGTGACTTTGGCCAACGCGCAGGGCCGCGTGCAGATCAAGCTACCGATGCCGCTGGACACTGACGCCAGGCGCGCGCGCCAGATCATCCTGGACGCCTTCCTCGGCCATCCGACAGTCCTGGACACGCCCGCGCCCAACGTGCAGCTGGAACATGTGGACACGCTGGGCATCCACTTCGTCGCCACCGGCTACGTGCCCAGCCCGCGCGAGGTCGGCGGCGTGCGCAGCGACCTGTTGCTGGCGATCCTGGAGCGGCTGCGCGTCGAAAGGTTGCCGCTGATCCGCCCCCAGGACATGCGCATCCATCGTCTGCCCGAACCGGGCGAGACCGGCTGAACGGGGCCGCGGCAGCCATGGCCTTCCACCAGCGCCTGCCTGCCCCGCCGCTCGATGTGCTGGTCGAAAAGCTGTGGGACTGGGACATGCCGCCCGCCGCGCATCGTTACGAGCGGGTGCTGCCCCAGCCCGGCGCGCAGCTCATCATCAACCTCCACGAGGACCAGACGCGCGTCTACAGCGACGACGCCGAGCGGCGCTGCCGGGTGTCCTCGGGCAGCGTGCTGGGCGGTCCGCAGCTGTGCAGCCAGATCATCGACACCGCAGAGCAGATCCGCGTGATGGGCGTGGTCTTCCGGCCGGGCGGTGCCGGCGCCCTCACGGGCGAGGACATGGAGGCGATCGCCGGTTGCGACGTGGACCTGGGCGGCCTGTTCGGGGTCCATGCCGAAACCCTGCGCCAGCGCCTGCTGGAAACGACCGGACCAATCGATCGGTTGGCCCTGCTGGAACGATGGCTGCAAGAGCGCATGCGTCTGCCGCGACTGGAGACATGTGTCGCCCATGCGCTGGCCTGGCTGGAGCGCATGCCCCAGGTGGCGCGCATCGGCTGTCTGGTGCGCGAAACCGGAGTGTCGGAGCGGCGCCTGGCGCGCCTGTTCCGTCGGCAGGTCGGCTACGGTCCCAAGCAGTACGCGCGGCTGCTGCGCTTCCGCGCCGTAGTCACGCAGGCACATGGCCTGCCCAAGGTGGACTGGGCGGGCATGGCGGCCGACGGCGGCTACTGCGACCAGGCCCACCTGGCCCATGAATTCCGCCGCTTCGCCGGCGTCACGCCCGGTGCGTTCATGGCCGCGCGGGGGCCCTACCCGAACCACCTGCCGCTCGATTGAGCGGACGGAAATCTACAAGACCGCCATCCCCCAACGGCCTAGATTTCATCTCTCCCAGCCCGGAGACCTCTGATGAACCAAGGACCCAGCACCATCATTCCCTGCCTGCGCTACCGCGATGCCCACCGCATGATCGACTGGCTGTGCGAGGCGTTCGGCTTCCAGAAGCATGCGGTGCATGACGACGGCCAGGGCGGCGTGGCGCACGCGCAGCTGGTTTACGGCGGCGGCATGCTGATGCTCGGCAGCGTGCGCGAGGATGGCTTCGGCCGCCTCATGGCCCAGCCCGACGCACTGGACGGACGCGAGACGCAGTGCGCCTGCGTGACCGTCACCGATTGTCGTGCGCACTACGAGCGGGCCAAGGCGGCCGGCGCCCGGATCGTGGACGAATACGCCGAGAAGGTTTACGGCGGGGCCGGCTACGGCTGCCGCGATCCGGAAGGCCATCTTTGGTGGTTCGGCAGTTACGACCCGTGGGCGGGATAGCCAGTCGGCACAAGGGGCGTCGGGTGATGTTCGACCTGCCCGGATCAGCTCCCTCTCCCCATCGGGGAGAGGGTTGGGGTGAGGGGCGAGGCTCGCGCGACGCTCCCATCGTCGGCTGTGGAAGGAGCGCGCACGCTGTATGCGACCTGGACGATGGCGGTCGCGCACAGGGTGCGCTTCTACGAGCGCCTGCGGGCCAACGGCAAAGCACCCCGCGTGGCGCTCTGCGCCGCTATGCGAAAGCTCCTCCATCTGGTCTGGGGTGTGGTTCACAACGGGACGCGGTTCGATCCACGGCACGCGGTTGCGTGAGGGAGAGCAAGACGGTATCTACAGTGGCAGTGCCGACTCTCGGGGCAAGCTTGTCCCTCACACGCGTACTCCCCCGCGTTGGCTGGGAGGCCCTTGCGCGTGCTATGGATTGACTGCAACGCGCTTGAGCTCCGACTGCGGCCGCGCCACGGCGTACATTTCCCATGCCATCTGCTTGAGCAGACCCTGGCGGTCCTTTCCCTGCACGTAGAGATCCATGTGCGTGCGGCCGGGCAGAAACCGGAAGTCGGACTTTGCGCCCAGGCCATCGAGCACGGCCTTGAGCTTGTGCGCGGCGCCATCGAGGTAGAACGTGTCCGCGGTACCGACCACCAGGTGGATCTTGCCGTCCAGGTCGGGTTTGAGATCGGGCCAGTGCGCCTTCAGGCGGCGGGCGATGTCGTAGTGCTCGCCCCAGTAGGCGACTACCGCCGGATCGACCGCACCGGTGTCGCGGTCGAACATCGGCACGGGCCGCCCGTCCGCGCCACGCGGCGAGAACACCCAGTCGAACGACGCCATCTGCCCGCCGTAGGGTCCCAGCACGCGTTCCAGCCGGGCGAAGGTTTCGTAGGTCGCCAGCACTTTGCCCTTGTCGCGCACCAGCGGATACGGCGTGCCGTCGGCGCGGTGGTAGACGTTGGCATGCGCGGCGTACAGGTCGACGCCGGTGAAGTCGTGGAAGTCGCTCGGGTCGGGCGAGGTCGACCAGGTGCCGCCGAAGACTTTCGGGTAGCGCGTCTGCAGCCACAGCGTCGCCCAGCCGCCGGAGGAGTGGCCGGTGAGGAAGCGGCCCGAGGGACGCCCATCCATGCGGTACTTGCCCTCCAGCGCAGGGATCAGCTCGGTGGTTAGCGCCTGCCCCCACGGGCCGTTGTTCACCGAGTCGGCGAACTCATGCGTGCCGGTAGGGCTGGATTCGTCAAGCACCACCCAGATCATCGGCGGCAGCTGTTTTTCGGCCATCGCGCCGAAGATCATGGCGGCGGTACCGGCCTGCGTATGCAGGTCGCCGCCGTAACCATGGGTCTGGAACACGGTCGGATACGTGACCTTGGCCGACCCGTCGTAGCCCGGCGGCAGCACGACCCAGCCGCGCATGTGGATCGGCCGCCCCCAGAAGGCGCTGAGCGCGGGGCTGACGAAGTCGACCGGCTGCACCTGCTCGCGCGCCTGCGCCAGGTGCTTGCGGGTGGTGTCGCTCATGTAGCGCTCGGGCAGATCCCACAGCGCGGGCGTGGGCAGCGTGTCGGTCAGAGCCAGCTTCGGTGCGGCGGCGCTAGGCAGATGCACCTCGACCACCGGGCTCACCAGGTCGCCACCGTTGCGCCCGTGGTAGTTGTAGTCGTGCTGGGTGTCCAGCACGACCTGCACGAGATAGTCGCCCGGCGGCAGTTTCGAAAAGGCCGCGGGAAAGGCCTGGTCGTCGGCATCCAGCAGGACCCCTTCCCCGGGCGCCAGGCGCTCGACCTCGCGCGCGGCCACGGCCGTGCCCTGCGGCTCGAACGGGCTGCTCTCCACCTCGGTCACCTTGCCGTCCCTGGCCGCGGCCCGGGCGGCTTTCGCTTCGGTGGCGAACAACAGCAACCGCCCGGCTGTCGGCTTGCCCGCCGACGTGGGCAGGGTGACCTGGAAGAATTGATGCGCGACCGGCGCCGCCTCGCGCGCACAGGCGCCGGTGGCCAGCAGGCCGGTGAACAGCAGCGCCAGCGCGCCGCGGACGGGGTTCAACATGGCAAGGCTCCTGAGCTGCGACCTCTTGCAGGAGCGCCCTTGGGCGCGACCGCCCGGCATCCCGATCGCGCCCAAGGGCGCTCCTGCTAAACGGTCAGTGATTGGAAAAAGGGGCCGGTCGCCCGGCCCCTCACGGTTCAATCGTCCGCCCCCTCGCCGTCCTTCGCCACCGGCGCCAGGCGCAGGTCCTGGAAGTCGAAGCTGAAGTCGGTCAGCGGCGAGATCGGCTCCATGCGCGCCTCGCGCACGTGGCCATCCTCGTCCAGCGCGAAGGTCACGAAGGCATCGGCATTGAGCGTGCGATCGTCCCAGCGCACGGTAAAGGTGTCGTGCTGCCACGGCGTCATGGTGCCGACCAGCTGCGGCGTGTGGCTGAAGCGCATGCGCAGCTTGCCGCCGTCGCGGCTGACGACGACGTCGCCGTACCACGGATCGCGGTAGGTGCCCGCGTAACCGGCCAGCGGCAGCGAAGGCTTGCTGTCCTTGTCACGCGCGGCCTCGTGCCTGGCCATGCTGTCGTCGGCCTTGGCCTGCGCCTTCTTCACCGCCTTGTCGTACACGGCAACCCAGTCGGTCTTCTTGCCCGGGTTGAGGTAGGCATCGAGCACGCGGTAGGTGACCGCGTTGAAGGCGGCGCCGGACTCGGCGTTGGTCAGTACCACCACGCCGAGCTTGAGTTCCGGCACCAGCGTGACGCGCGAGACCATGCCCGGCCAGCCGCCGGTGTGCCACACCAGCTTCCTGCCCTGGTAGTCGGACAGGAACCAGCTCTCGCCGTAACCGAAGAAGTCGGGCGTGAGCGAGGCCAGCTCGGGGACCTGCGCCTTGTGGATCTCGATGGGCGTGAGCATCGACCACATCTGGTGCTGGCTGTCCTCGGAGAACAGCCGCTTCGGCTTGCCGTCGGCGCCGGTGGTCGGCAACGCGCCGCCGGCCAGCTGCACGTTCATCCACTTGGCCAGATCGTGCACGCTCGAGTAGATGCCGCCGGCACCCGGGTCGTTGAGCCAGGCCATCGGGGGCACGGGCTTGAGGTCCTTGAAGTCGGCCTTGGCGTGGCCAGTGGCGACATCCATCCCGCTCTTGAGGTAGGTCTTGTCGATCAGCGACTCGTTCATGCCCACCGGCTTGAAGATGTGCTCGCGCACGTAGTCGGCGTAGCTCTGGCCGGAGGCCTGCTCGATCACCAGCGTGGCCACGGCGAACAGGATGTTGTCGTAGGCATAGCCGGCGCGGAAGCTGTTCTTGATCGGCACCTTGGCCAGGCGCTCGACGACATCCCTGGTGGTGTAATCGGTCGGCGGCCAGTACAGCAGGTCGCCCGCTCCCAGGGACAGGCCGCTGCGGTGCGCCAGCAGGTCGCGGATGCGCATCTCGTGGGTCACGTAGGCGTCGGACATGCGGAACCACGGCAGGTGCTCGATCACCCGGTCATCCATGTCCAGCTTTCCGGCCTCGGCCAGCTGCTGCAGCGCCGCGGCGGTGAACGCCTTTGTGTTGGAGGCGATCGCGAACAGCGTGTCGGCATCGACCTTGTCGCCCTTGCCCAGCTCCCGCAGGCCGAAGCCCTGCTCCATCACCACGTGCCCGTCCTTGACGATGGCCACCGCGATGCCGGGCACGTCGAAGGTCTTGCGCGCGCTGTCGACGTAGGCGCCGAAATCCGCCAGCTGCGGCGGCAGCATCAGGCGTGCGGTGTCGCCGGTGGAGACCGGCGGCGGCAGCGGGTGCTGGGCGGGCGTCTGCGCCAGCGCGCCGGTGGCGGCGAACACGAGCGCGCAGGCCGCGGCCAGGCGGATGGAGAAAACAGGCTGGGTCATCGAAAGGCTCCGCGTTGAGAACGTCCCACTATCGCGGCAAAACCGGCAGGACGCCAGCCTGCCGGGCCCGCTCAGCCACCGTGGGCGTGGGCCGCAATCCAGGGCGCCAGCGAGAGCGACCAGAGGTTGTCCAGGCCGGTGTCCCAGGCCTCCATGCGCGCCACGTCCTGGCGTCCCCGCGCTTCGCTACGGGGTAGTGCACCGCGCACGCCCCGTGTGCTGGAAAAATGCAGCGTGCGGTGATCGGGACCCAGATGCGAGCCCGGGGCGAGGCCATGTTCAGCTCGTCGCCCAGGTCGGCCGGGGCGCGCCAGTGGTCGCGGTCGCGGAAGGGGCGGAGGAAACGCTGCACAGATACGCGCCCCGTGAAGGGTCGCGCGTGGCGCAAGTCACGCCGCTCACGCAACCGACGACGGTCACGTGCAAGCATGGGCGCCCGCCGCAGGAGCACGCCATGACACCCACCCGCGCCGCACCACCCTCCGGGCCGATCCGTGTCGGCATCGGCGGCTGGACCTTCGCCCCCTGGCGCAACAACTTCTACCCCGCCGGCCTGGTGCAGCGGCGCGAGCTGGAATACGCCAGCCGCCATCTGCGCGCGATCGAGATCAACGGCACCTTCTATGGCGCGCAGAAGCCGGCCACCTACGCCAAATGGGCCGCGGAAACGCCCGAAGGCTTCGTGTTCGCGCTCAAGGCGCCGCGTTACGTGGTCGAGAGCCGGAAACTGGCCGCCGCCGGCAAGGGCATCGAAGCTTTCGTGTTCGGTGGCATCGCCGAAATGGGCGACCGGCTGGGACCGATCAACTGGCAGCTGGGCCCGTCGCGGCCATTCGACAGAGACGACATCGCCGGTTTCCTGGACGCGCTGCCGCGCGAGCTCGACGGCCGGCCGTTGCGCCACGTGCTGGAGGTGCGCCACCCGAGCTTCGCAAGCGAGGGCTACGTGGCGCTCGCCCGCGCGCATGGCGTGCCCACGGTGTTCACCGACGCGTCGAAATACCCGTCGTTCGCCGACCTCACCGGTGATTTCGTCTATGCGCGGCTGATGCGCAGCGCGGCCGACCAACCGGACGGCTATCCGTCCGCGGCACTGGATGACTGGGCCGAGCAGGCAAGCGCCTGGGCGCAGGGCAAGGACACGGCCGGGCTGCCGCATGCCAGCACATCCCAACCGGATGGCGCGCCGCGGGATGTGTTCATCTTTTTCATCAGCAGCGCAAAGGAGCGCAACCCCGCGGCTGCCATGGCGTTGCAGGCCCGCGTCGACGCGCGCCGACGAGCGGACTGAGGGGATGTTTACGGTCGTTTGCCCCGCGCGTCACGGCGCTTGAGGCAGGCTGGAACTCGTCGCGACGACGACGATTTCCCTCACCGCCCAAGGAGACTCGCCATGACCATCCAATCGACCGGCTACAACTCGACCAATCCCAACCGCGGTATGGGTACCGGCCCGGTGCTGGCCTCCAGCACGCTCAACGGCGAAAACGTACGCAACGCCTCGGGCGAGGATCTGGGCGAGATCAAGGACCTGATGATCGATACCGCCAGCGGCACGATCCAGTATGCCGTGCTGTCTTTCGGCGGCTGGCTCGGCATGGGCGACAAGCTGTTCGCGGTGCCGTGGAATGCCATGCGTCTGGATACCGACAACCATTGCCTGGTGCTGGATGTGTCCAAGGACCGGCTGAAGGATGCGCCGGGGTTCGACCAGGACAACTGGCCCGACTTTGCCGATTCCACCTTTACCAATCGCATCAGCAGCTACTACCACTGAGGTAGCAGGCCTGAGTTGTCCGAGGGCGTCGCGTCGCGGCGCCCTCGTCGCATGCGCTCCCGATACACTGCCTGCCCCGCCAGCCAGCCAACGCCAGCCATGCAGACGCTCACCTTCCAGCTCGATCGCGATCATGTCGAGCTCAACCAGTTGCTCAAGCTCGTCGGGCTGTGCGACAGCGGCGGTGCCGGCAAGATGCTCGTGGCCAGCGGCGAGGTTTACGTCGACGGACAGCAGGAGCTGCGCAAGACCTGCAAGATCCACGCAGGACAGACGGTGAGCCTGGGTGACGTGGAAATCCACGTGGCCTGACGTAACCCGGCGACCGCGGCCGGCGAATCCCTTGCGAGCATGGTGCATCCCATCCGGGCGTGCCGCCGTAAAGCTCCCTGCGACTTCGCTCCGAGGTAACCGCATGTCCAACCGATGGTTTCCCCTGATCCCCCTGGCCGTCGCCCTGCTGGCCGGCTGCGGCGTGTCCGGACCGGCCACCGCCGACGGCGTGGCCAACCTGCCCGATCCGCGACTCGACCCCGCGCCCATCCGCCCTGGCGAGCAGGTGGCGGTGTTCGCCGGGGGCTGCTTCTGGGGTGTCGAGGCGGTGTTCGACCACGTCCGCGGCGTGCGCGAGGCCTGGTCCGGCTATGCCGGCGGTGCCGCCGATACCGCGACCTATGCGCAAGTCAGCGACGGCGACACCGGGCACGCCGAATCGGTCAAGGTGGTCTATGACCCGGCCAAGGTCAGCTACGGCCAACTGCTGAAGGTGTTTTTCTCGGTCGCCCACGACCCCACCCAGCTCAACCGCCAGGGGCCGGATGTCGGCAACCAGTATCGCTCGGCGATCTTCTACGCCACGCCCGAGCAGCAGCAGGTCGCCCAGGCCTACATCACCCAGCTCACCGCCGCGCACGCGTTCGCCGCGCCGATCGTCACCCAGGTCGTGCCGTTGAAGGGTTTCTACGCTGCCGAGGGCTACCACCAGGACTTCGCCGCGCAGCACCCGGACAACGCCTACATCGTCTACAACGACGCGCCCAAGGTGGCCCACCTGAAGCAGTGGCTGCCGGCGCTGTATCGCCCGCGGGAGCAGTTGGTCCAGGTACGCCTGCACTGAGCGGGACGAAAGCAACCCGTACGGTGGGTTCCGGCCTGCCGATCTTCCGGACACCCGGGCCGGTGGGCTGAAGCCCAGCCTCCGTCGGATTGGCGTCGGGTTTCAGCGCTGGCGTCATTCCCGCGAAGCGGGCCTGCGGGGGTGCGCCTGGTCAGCGGATCGGTGGCACCAGCCGCAGTTTGGCCGATCCCGGGCGTTGGCCGGGGCGCAGCATGCGTTCGATCTCCTGCACTTCGAGTGCCCGTGCGTACAGGTAGCCCTGGCCTTCGGTGCAGCCGGCGCGAAGCAGGAACTCGTGCTGCGCTTCGGTCTCGATACCTTCGGCGATGGCGCACAGCCCAAGCCGTTTGGACAGCGCGAGCATCGCTTCGACGATGGCCGCGTCGTTCGAACTGCCCGGCAAACCATCGACGAAGCTCTTGTCGATCTTGAGGAAGGCGATCGCCGGCAGTTTGAGGTACGCCATCGAGGAGTAGCCGGTCCCGAAATCGTCGATCGCCACGCCCACGCCCAACGCGTGCAGGGCATTCATGGTGCGCTCCATCTCGTCGCCCAGGCGCAGGATCGCGCCTTCGGTGATCTCCAGCAGCAGGCGCGGTGGCGCGACCTGCTCGGCCACCAGCCAGCGGCGCACGTCCTCGACGAAGTGCGGCGCGCCGTAGGAACCGGCGGAAATGTTCACCGCCACGCGGATCGGCGGCAGGCCTTCCTCGTCCCACTGGCGCATCTGGCGGGCGACCGCCTGCAGTACCCACTCGTCGACGTGGCGGATCAGGCCGAGCTTTTCGGCCATGGGAATGAACTCGGCCGGCGATACCTCGCCGCGCGATGGATGGCGCCAGCGCAGCAGCGCCTCGACCGCCACCACCTTGCCGTTGCGCAGGTCCACACTCGGTTGGTAGACCAGCCGGAACTCGTCGCGGCTGAGGGCCTGGCGCAGTTCCGCCGCCAGCGCCAGCCGCTTGCGCGCGTCGGCCTGCATCATCGGCGAGTAGAAGCGGTAGGTGTTGCGCTCCTGCGTCTTGGCCGCGTACATGGCCGCATCGGCGTTGGCGATCAGGGTCACCGGATCGCTACCGTCCAGCGGGTACCCGGCGATGCCGATGCTCGCGCTCAGCGCGACCTCGTAGTCGCCCACCTTCATGGTCTCGCCCAGCACGCTCAACAGGCGCTGCGCCAGCGCGCTGGCCTGCTCGCGCGAAACCAGCCGGCCGATCAGCACGGTGAACTCGTCGCCGCCGATGCGGCCGGCCACGTCGTGCTCGCCCAGATCCCGGCTGATGCGCTCGGCCACGTGCACCAGCAGCCGGTCGCCGATGGCGTGGCTGTAGCTGTCGTTGACCACCTTGAAGGCATCCAGGTCGATGAACAGAACCGCCACGGCGCCGTGTTCACGGTCGGCGGTGTGGATCGCCTGCGCGCACTGGCGCTCGAACTCGGCACGGTTGGCCAGGCCGGTCAGCGGGTCGTGGGTGGCCAGATGCTCCAGCCGGCGCTGGTTGGCCTTGGTGGTGCTGATGTTGGTGAACACCGCCACGTACTGCTGCACGCGCTCTTCCGCGTCGCGGATGACACTGATGCTGAGCAGTTCGGGATAGACGCTGCCGTCGGCGCGCTGGCTGTGCACCTCGCCCAGCCAGTTGCCGCCGGCTTCCAGGGTTTCCCACACCGACGACGGCATCGGTCTGTCGTCGGGCAGGCAGCGGGTTTCGTCGAAGCGGCGACCCAGCATGTCCTGCAGCGACAGGCCGGTGATGGCCACGTGCGCCGCATTGATCGAAAGCACCCGGCGCTCGGCGTCGGCGATGATCACGCCCTCGGCGATGCTGGCCAGCGCCTCGGCGGCGATGCGTCGCTCCTGCTCAAGGCTGATGCGTTCGGAAATGTCGCGGACGATCGCCTGGCGTACCTGGCGCTCGCCCCAGCGGACCAGGCTGCTTTGTGTTTCCACCGGCCGGGACGAGCCCTGGCCATTGCGCAGGGCGCCCTGGGTGATGCCCTCCCCGCCCGGCTGGCCGCGCTCGAACAGCGCGGCGAACGGCATGCCGATCAGTTCCTGCTGCCCGCGGCCGGTCCATTCGGTGGTCTTGTAGTTGGCGTCCAGGATGTGGCCGCCCTGCTCGTCCACCATGACGATCGCGTCCGGTGCGCGGTCGAACAGCAGCCGGTAGCGCTCTTCCGTGCCGCGCATGTTGGCCAGCACGCGCCGCGCCATCCACAGCCACAGCAGCGTGGCCAGGCAGGTGGCGCCGAAGATGGTCGAGTACAGCACGCGCCCCATCCAGACCGCGCCATGTGCCACTTCCTGCGAGAACACCTTGGCGCGCGGCTCGATGTAGTCGTTCAAGGCGCGGATGCGTGCCTGCTGGCGCGCGATGCTGGCCCGGTCCATCGCGCCGCGCGCGTGGGCCGCCTCCAGTTCGTGGGCGATCGTGTCCAGCTCGGCGACCTGGCGATCGACCGACCGCCACGCCGCGAGCGCCTCCTTCATGTACGGCCCCGAGGAGAAGTGGTCGAGCATGAAGATCACGCCCGGTACGGCCGACTGCATGGTGTTGACGCGTACCAGCGCATCGGCCACCGCCTGGCGGTCGTAGTTCCCGGTAGCCACCGTGTCACGCGTCCAGCGGTCGATGCGCAGGATGTCGTAATTGCGGCGGTAGGCCGCCAGGTCGGCCGGGCTGCCGCTGGCCGCGTAGTTGCGCAGGTCGATGACCGCCTGCTTCTGCGCCTTGGACCAGATGCTCTCGCCGTTGAGAAAGCCGGCGAGAGCAACCTGGACCTTCAGCGCACCCCAGGTGAACGCCAGGATCAGCCCGATGACGGCCGCCAGTCCCCATGCCAACGGCAGCAGGCGCCGGGGCAGTGAGTGCAATCTAGGCACGGCAGCAGGCATTTTGTCCTTTTTGTGTGGCTGACCCGCCCAATTCTACGGGTGATTGTTCACCTTTCGTGCGCCATCAAGCCGCCGCCTCGTTCACGGTTCCGTAAACGTTCGGCTGCGCGACGCAGCGATCGGCCAGAATCCGCATGCCGACATAGCTGCGCTTGACGCACTCGGTGAGGTGGTCCACTTCATCGGCAGCCGGCGCCGTTCCCTTGAGTGTGCAGACGATCTCCAGCGCCTCCCAGGGGTGGGTGTCGTCATAGGCGGCGTGCAGCTGCAGCCAACGCAGGCTCTGGATGCGCTTGTCGGCGGGCATGCTCTGGGCGTAGCTGGCACTGTCGTAGATCAGCTGCGACCACTCGCCGGTGGCGCCTTCGACCGCGTAATTGGTGGCCACGATGCCGGCGGCCAGGCTGTCATGCTCGCTGACCTCCTCGCACCAGTCGGCGAGCACCTGGGTGCCCTGCGCACGCGCGCCGTACAGGACGTCCCAGCGCGGCACGCCGGCGCCTTCGGCCCAGTTGAGCCAATGGTCGGCGTGGTTCTGCTCGACGCGGATGTTGCGCACCAGCCAGCGGCGGGCCATGTTGTCGCCCGGGCTGCGCCCGTACTGGGTCTTGAGCAGGTTGCGGGCCATGTAGGCGGGAAAGCGCTCGATCACCGGCCAGATGCCGGCCATGAAGTCGCGGGTGCCCTGTCGGCTCAGGCGCACCTCGCGCATCCGGTCCCACAACTCGTGGCGGATCACGCTCTGCTTGGTTTCCTCGCAGGCGCCGACCATGTCCTGCGCCCACTGCGGATAGCTGGAGATGTCCGTCAGGGGACCGGTCCGTTCGAAACGATGATTCATTGCGTAGCTCCTCTCGGGGTGTGCTGCGAGGCATTCGATTCGGACCACCCACACAAGGGCGCCCGTTCCCCTGGCTCGCAGCGCGCCAGGGAAAGTCATGGTTCCGATCGGCTGTCTCATGGATGGGGAATGCGCACACGCCCTGGATGGGCTGTTCACGCCCGGGAAGGATTCAATACTGGCAACGCCTCCATCTTCGCGCCTGACGCCCCCGCTTGCGTCAAGACCGTGTGCGGGTCCGGGGAATCAGTGGCGCGTGCGCTGCTCGGCGGCCAGCGCCGAGGCGACGTCGCGCGTAGCGGCCGGGGGGCTTCCTCGGCACGACGTCGGGCTGGCCGGGACGATGCCGTGCTATCGCCGAACGACGGCTGCCGCACGACGCCCGCATTCAAGGTGAGGCGTTTGCGCCGGCGAGCGTCCGCGCGAAAAAAGGAACCGCGTCCCGCTCGAAGCGCCCCAGGTCCACATGCCCGCCGTGATCGACCAGGTACTCGTGCCTGACGCCACGGGCGAGCAAGGCCTGATGGAACGCCGGCACGCTGGCCGGGATGTGGCGCAACTCGTCGTGGTCGCCGTACTGGATGCGCAGGCCGTTGAGCGTTTTCAGGCCGGCGGCTTCGCGGTCCAGCCGGTTGCCCGGCAGATGGGCGAGCCACGTCGCGTACGCGGGCTCCGCCGGCACCACGCGCCCACCGTCCACGCGATAAGGCAGGTCGCCGAAGACGTCCGGTCGACCCGCATCCGGGGCGAAGGCGGCGGCCAGCGCCAGTGTCTCCAGCGCGGCTGGATCGCCATGCTGGAAGGCCGCATCGGCCTGCGCCAGGGTCACCTGCTGCATGGGAACCCACGCGGGCGTCGGCCCCAGCTCCTCGACCATCGCCATGCAGCACGGCGACTGCGCGAACACCGTGCCGAACAGCCTGGGCCGGTGCATCGCGATGGATAACGCGCCGAAGCCGCCCATCGAGCCGCCGTACAGGCCACGGCTGTCGCGATTGCGAAGGGTGCGGAACTGTTTGTCGATCATGGGAATCACGTCGCGCGTGACGAAATCCTCCCAGCGGCCGGTACTGGCCGAATTGACCCAGAAGCTTCCGCCCAGGCGGTTCCAGCCCTCGATGTTGACCAGGATGAGCTTGCCCAGCCGTCCCTGGGCGATGGCCCGGTCCACGCCGACGAACAAATAGCCTTCCGGATGCGGGCCGATCTGCGCGGCCAGCGCGGGCGAAGGCTGGTAGCCGCCGAGGGAGTAGATGACCGGGTAACGGCGCGAAGGGTCGTGCAGATAGCCGGGGGGCAGATACACGTTCACCGTGCGCTCGGGCGAATCGCCCAGCCGGTTGCCTTCGAGCGACGTGCCGTGGATCTTTATGTCCAGCACCTGGCCCAGCAGCCGCATCGAGGGCGCGGCCGCCTGCCGGGGGGTGACGGGCGGCGGATCGGATGTGCCGGCCAGGGCCGCTCCGCAGCCCAGCCAAAGAGCTGCCAGCCCTGCATATCGACCACCAGAACGCATGCGCTTGAACATCAGAGTGCCTCCCGGGCGAGTCCTCGTCGCCACCAGGCGAAGCGCCTGGCGCCACCATCGACGCACATCGAACCACACTATCCCGGCACCACCCGCCGTTGCGGCCGGGAGCATGGCCTCCGTCGCCCGCAACCGGGCGAGCTGCGCCGTGCCGCGGCCCCTGTCCGGCGGCACGGGTGGGATCATAGACCTCTCGGCAGTGCGCTGCAGTGGCGGACTGGCACCCGCCTGACGTCAGCCCTGCGTGCCGGCGACCACCATCCAGGACACGCCGAAACGGTCCGCCACCATGCCGAAGCTGGAGGCGAAGAAGCTGGGCCCGAGCGGCTGTTGCACCTGCCCGCCTGCGGCCAGTGCGTCGAACAGCTGGCGCGCCTGCGCGTCGTCGTCGGCCGTGATGGACAGGGACACGCCCTTGAATTCCGGTCGTCCGCTGGCGAAGCCGTCCGACGCCATGACCAGGGTCTGGCCGATCTGCAACGCAGCGTGCATGACCTTGTCCGCCGGCGGCGGCTGCCCGCCCGGGCAGCCGGCATCGCCCGCAGGCGCGTCGGAATAGTGCATCAGCGCGAGCACCTGCGCGCCGAGCGCGTCGCGGTAGAACGCGACCGCCTCTTCGCAGCGGCCATCGAAAAACAGGTAAGGCTGGATTTGCATGAGTGCTTCCTCGTCGGGATGAGTGGGCTTGCACTCTAGCGACGAGCGGGCGGGCAGGATTTCGACATCGCTTTCGAGCCCTCTATCCTCGCGGCCCGACACTAATGAACTCAAGGGTGGGGATCGGGTGCGGATGGGTCCTGCAGGTACTCTCAGGAAGCCTGCCGAAAGCGGACTGATGCGACAGCGCGGTCCTATCGGGTCGAAACCGGCGGGGTTTCCGGCGTTCCGGTGAGCTGGCAGGACAGCGCGTACAGCACGCGCAGGTCCTGGGCATCGAGCGTGTCGCCGTCCATGCCGCGGAAATGGTGATGGAAGGAACGCACCGCAGCCGCACGGTCATCCAGCGGGTAACCCACCAGCGCCAGCGCCATCCAGGGATCGAAACCCGGCGGTGGATCGACCAGCGGGCCTTGCGGCCACAGGCCGTACCCGGCCTCGGCCAGGCGTTGCCACGGGAACAGCGGACCGGGATCGTCCTTGCGGCCGGGCGCGAGGTCCTCGTGGCCGATGATCTGCGTGGGCGGGATGTGCAGCCGCGTGGTGAGGTCCGCCAGCAGGCGCAGCAGGCTGTGGATCTGCGCTGGCGCGAAGGGCGAGTGGCCATCGTTGTCCAGCTCGATGCCGATGGAGGCCGAGTTGAGGTCGGTGATCGTGCCCCAGCGCCCGGGACCGGCCTGCCAGGCCCGCTTGCTGTCGGCGACCAGCTGGTAGATGCCCCCGTCGCTGCCGACCAGGTAATGCGCGCTCACCGGCCCGCCGCTGTTGGCGGTACGCAGGGTGTGCAGGCTTTCCTGCACCGAATGCTGGTCGGTGAAGTGGATGACGATCGCCACGGGGCGGCGCTCGTCGTAGTTGGGTGACGGCACCCAATGCGCCATCGGGTTGCGCACGGGGCCGCACGCGGCCAGCAGCAAGGCCAGCGGAAGCAGGCGGCCCGCACGAAGCACCGGTGCGCAAAGGGAACGGAGACGGAACACGGCAGGTGGCAGGCGGCAGGTCATCCCACGAACGTGCCGCAGCGGCTTGGGCGACGTCAAGGCCGCAGCGCAGCGCTCGTGACGGCCATCCGCATCCGCTTCTCGCCGCGCCCGTGCCTGCTATGGTTGCCGGCGACGCCCGGCGGACCCGGTTGCTCGCGGTCCCCCGGCCCTGCCACGCAAGGGAGCCACAGATGCCTGCCACCACTTCCTCCACGCCGGCCCGCCCGATGCTCCGCCACGCGCTGCGCGCCCTGCCGCTGGCCACCCTGCTTGGGTTCGGCCTGGTCACCACCGCCCGGGCGGACGCCGGCGAGCAGGCGCGCTGGAAGCAGGAAGCCCAGGCCGTGACCATCACGCGCGACGACTGGGGCATCGCCCACGTGCACGGCAAGACCGACGCGGACGCGGTATTTGGCATGGTCTACGCGCAGGCCGAGGACGACTTCAACCGCGTCGAGACCAACTACCTCAACGCGCTGGGCCGGCTGGCCGAGGCCGAAGGCGAGCAGGCGCTCTGGTCGGACCTGCGCCAGCAGCTCTTCATCGACCCGGTGGAACTGAAGAAGCTGTACGCGCAAAGCCCCGCCTGGCTCAAGCAGCTGATGGACGCCTGGGCCGACGGCCTCAACTACTACCTGGCCACGCATCCGGACGCGCACCCGCGCGTGATCACCCACTACGAGCCGTGGATGGCGCTGAGCTTCACCGAGGGCAGCATCGGCGGCGACATCGAGCGCGTCTCGCTCGAGCAGTTGCAGGCCTTCTATGGCAGGCCGGACGACACGCCGGTGCCGGTGGCGATGGCCCTGGCACACCCGAGCTGGGTCGAACCGACCGGATCGAACGGCATCGCGATCGCACCGAAGCTCACCGCCGACGGCCATGCGCTGCTGCTGATCAACCCGCACACCTCGTTCTTCTTCCGCTCGGAACTGCAGATGACCTCCGATGTGGGACTGGACGCCTACGGCGCGGTGACCTGGGGCCAGTTCTTCGTCTACCAGGGCTTCAACCACCACATCGGCTGGATGCACACCTCCACCGGTGCGGACGTGGTGGACGAGTTCGCCGAAACCACCGTGCGCAAGGACGGCAAGCCGTACTACCGCTACGGCAAGGAGCTGCGACCCGTCACCGAGCGTGAGATCACCCTGGCCTATCGCGCGAAGGACGGCTCGATGGCCAAACGCACATTTACCGCGTACTTCACCCACCACGGCCCGATCGTGCGCGAGGCGAACGGAAAGTGGATCGCGACGGCGCTGATGAACCGGCCCATTCCCGCGCTGGAACAAAGCTGGCTGCGGACCAAGGCGCACGACTACGCCAGCTACATGAAGGTGGCCGAGCTGAAGGCCAATTCGTCCAACAACACCTTGTTCGCGGACGACAAGGGCGAGATCGCCTACCTGCACCCGCAATTCATCCCCAGGCGCGACGACCGCTTCGACTACACCCAACCGGTCGACGGCTCCGACCCGGCCACCGACTGGCACGGCCTCACGCCGCTGGACCAGGCGCCGCATGTGTTCAACCCGGCCACCGGCTGGGTCTACAACACCAACAACTGGCCCTACTCTGCCGCCGGCAAGGACAGCCCGAAGAAGCAGGACTTCCCGCGCTACATGGACACCTTCGGCGAGAACCCGCGTGGCCTGCATGCGATCCACGTGCTCACGGGGAAGGACGATTTCACCCGTGCCTCGCTGATCACCGCCGCGTTCGACTCCTACCTGCCGGCGTTCGCGCGGCAGATCCCGATCCTGGTCGCGGATTACGATGCCCTGCCCGCAAGCGATCCGCTGAAGAAGAAGCTCGCCGGGCCCATCGCCATGCTGCGCCACTGGGACTGCCGCTGGGGCATCGCCTCGATGCCGACCTCGCTGGCGGTGTTCTGGGGAGATACGTTGTGGGATGAAGTGAGCAAGGCCGATACCGCCGAAGGCCTGTCCATCTACGATGCCATGGCCGGAAAGGCTGGATCGAAGGCGCGCCTGGGCGCGCTGGTCGAGGCCGTCGACCGGCTCGAAAAGGACTTTGGCCACTGGGGCGTGCCTTGGGGCGAGATCAATCGCTTCCAGCGCATCAACGGCGACCTGGTGCAACCGTTCGACGACAGCAAGCCGAGCATCCCGGTGCCCTTCACCTCGTCCCGATGGGGTTCGCTGGCCTCCTTCGGCGCGCACCGTTGGCCGGGCACCAAACGCTACTACGGCACCAGCGGCAACAGCTTCGTCGCGGTGGTCGAGTTCGGGCCGAAGGTGAGCGCGCGAGCGATCACCGCGGGGGGCGAGAGCGGACATCCGCAATCGCCGCACTTCAACGACGAGGCCGAGCGCTACACCACCGGCAACCTGCGCGAGGTGTACTACTGGCCCGAGCAGTTGAGGGGGCACACCGAGCAGGTCTACCACCCGGGCGAGGGCAGGAACGTCCTCTGAGGGCACGACGGTAGGAGCGCACCCTGTGCGCGACCGCGCGGCACCTGCGGCATGGCGGTCGCGCACAGGGTGCGCTCCTGCAAAGCCGGACAGTTGAGATAGCGATCGGCGGGCTCCATCTTCCCCAGGTACAAACGCTGGAACCGCCATGACCGCTCCCACCCCGCTCCGCATCGACTTCGTCTCGGACGTCTCCTGCCCGTGGTGCGCCGTCGGCTTTGCGTCGCTGGAGCAGGCGCTCCAGCGCCTGGGCGGCGCCGTGCAGGCGGACATCCACCTGCAGCCGTTCGAGCTCAACCCGCAGTTGCCGGCGGAAGGCGAAGACGCTACCGAGCACCTGATGCACAAGTACGGCATCGACACGGCGCGGGTGGAAGCCAATCGCGCGGTGATCCGCGAGCGCGCGGCGGCGGTCAGGTTTGCTTTCAACATGGGCGTGGGCAGCCGTGTCTACAACACGTTCGACGCACATCGCCTGCTGCACTGGGCGGAGCTCAAGGGCCGCCACCTCACGCTCAAGAAAGCGCTGCTGCGCGCCTACTTCACCGACGGCGAGGACGTCGCCTCGCACGACGTGCTGGTACGGCTGGCCGGTGAGGCGGGGCTGGATGGCGATGAGGCGCGCGATGTCCTGGAAGGTGGCGCCTATGCCGATCAGGTGCGTACACAGGAACAATTCTTCCAGCAGCGCGGCATCCGCTCGGTGCCGGCGACCATCGTCAACGGGACGCACCTGATTCCTGGCGGGCAGCCGCCGGAAGTGTTCGAGCAGGCGCTGCGCGAGATCGCCGGGTCGGTGAACGGCTGACCGGACGCGGCAGCCGGAACCGTTCGATCGGACGAGCGCCGGCGCGGCAGGACTCGAATCCAGCGCGCCTGTTCTTGCGTACAAGGCTGCTGAAAGATCGCTTCGCGGCTGCGCGGCGCATCCTTCATCCGCGCCGGCGCACGCTGGCCCCGATCGCCTACCGGACCCCTGCCATGCGCCTGCATCCGTCTGCCGTGTTCGGTCCCCTGGTCGCCCTGCTCCTGGCTGCCTGCAGCGCCGGCGGCGACATCACCCGACCGATTCCCACCCGGTGGGTGAGCGCCACGCAACCACCGCACCGGCTGGTGGTGATGCTGCCCGGACGCGGCGACGACCTGCAGTCGCTCGGCACTCGCGGCATCGCGCAGACGATCCAGCAGCATTGGCCGGACACGGACGTGGTTCTCACTGGCCTGACCATGCCCTTCTATCGCGAGGGCCGTGCGGCCGAACGTTTGCACGAGGAGGTCATCGTCCCGGCCCGCCGGCGGCACTACGACCAGATCTGGCTGGTGGGCATCTCGCTGGGCGGCATGGGTGCCCTGCTTTACGACCGGTCGTTCCCTGGCGATATCGACGGCATGCTGCTGATTTCGCCCTATCTGGGAGACAAGGCCATCTATCGGGAGATCCAGGCGGCCGGCGGCCTGGATCGCTGGCGACCCGGGCCCGTGGAGACGATCAGCGAAGCGAACTACCAGCGCGAGTTGTGGCGCTACATCCAGCACTGGTCCGAAACGCCGGAACGCACCGCATCGATCTGGGTGGCCTACGGCGACAAGGAACGCTTTCGCGACCGCATCGCGCTGCTGGCCACACAGCTGCCACCGGGCCACGCGTTCGAGCTGCCCGGCCATCACAACTGGACGCTGTGGCAGCCGGCGGCAACGACGCTGCTGGAACATGCCCGGCCCGAAGCCGGCTCACCGGAAGCCGCGCGCCCGGACGCCGACCAAGGGAAAACGCGGACCGGAAGCTAGCCCCGACCGGGAATCTGCAACCCACGCTCCACCGCCGGACGCGCCAGTCCGCGTTCCAGCCACGCCGGCACGTTCGACAACTCGTCGAAATGCACCAGATCCCGCGCCTCGTAGAACCCGATCAGGTTGTTCACCCAGCCCAGCGTGGCGATGTCGGCAATGCTGTAGTCCTCGCCCATCAGCCACGGCCGCTCGTCCAGGCGCGCCTCCAGCACGCCGAGCAGGCGGCGCGATTCATCCACGTAGCGCCTGAGCGGGCGCTTGTCCTCGTAGTCGCGCCCGGCGAATTTGTGGAAGAAACCCACCTGACCGAACATCGGCCCGATCGAGGCCATCTGGAAGAACACCCACTGGATGGTCTCCCACCGCAGCGCCGGATCGGCCGACAGGAACATGCCGGTCTTCTCGGCGAGATAAAGCAGGATCGCGCCGGACTCGAACAGCCCGATCGGCTCGCCGCCGGGGCCATCGGGGTCGATGATCGCGGGGATCTTGCCGTTGGGGTTGAGCGACAGGAATTCCGGCGTCTTGTTCTCGTCCCGCATGATGTCGACCAGGTGCGGCTCGTAGGCCAGGGTGGTCTCCTCCAGCATGATCGACACCTTCACGCCGTTGGGCGTGTTGAGCGAATAGAGCTGGATGCGGTCGGGGTGTCGCGCGGGCCAGCGCGCAGTGATCGGGAAGGCGGACAGATCGGGCATGGCGATTCCTCCTTGGGGCCAACCGGACAAGATGGGGGTCTTCCACACCAACTGCAACGGCCAACCGAGCGATCTTCCGCCCGACAGTTCACATCGACTTGGCGGTCGACCGGGAATGGTCAGGCTGGGGCGCATCGGGGAATGCGCACCATCGGCCCCTGGCCGCACTTTCGCGAGGTAACACACGCACTCTCGGGGAGATCTCGATGAACACCGTTTCCGAACCGTTGCTGGGCGACGAGGGCCCGGTTTCGCCCTGGTGGGTCCGCATCCTGGTCATCGTGATGGTGGTGGGCTTTGGCCTGCTGCTGATGATCACCGCGCTGGCGTACAAGAACGCCCCGCCCATCCCCGACAAGGTGGTCGACCCGCAAGGCAACACGGTGTTCACCGGCCAGGACATCCGCGACGGACAGGCGGTGTTCCTGCGCTATGGCCTGATGAACAACGGCAGCATCTGGGGTCACGGCGCCTACCTCGGCCCGGATTACTCGGCGCTCGCGCTGCACTGGATGGGCCGGGACACCGCGCGGGCCCTCGCGCTGAGCCGCTACGGTCGCCCGCCCGAACAGCTGGACGACATGGAAAAGGCCGCCCTGCAGGCGCAGACCGCGGTGGTGATGAAGACCAACCGCTACGATGCGGCGAGCCGCACGCTGGCATTGACCGCGCCCGAGGCGGACGCCTACCACCGCCAGGTCGGCTACTGGGCGGACTATTTCACCGCCTCGGCGCGCAACGGCGGGCTCAGGCCCAATCTCATCAACGACCCGGACGAGCTTCACCAATTTGCTGCATTCGTCGGCTGGGCGGCGTGGGTATCGGTCGCCACGCGGCCCGGGGAAACCTATTCGTACACCAACAACTTTCCCTATGACCCCAGCGTGGGCAATGTCCCCACCGCCGGATCGATCCTGTGGAGTGCGCTCAGCCTGGTGGTGCTTCTGGGCGGCATCGCGACAGTGCTGCTTATCTTCGGCAAGTTCGAGCATCTGGGCTGGGTCAACGAGCGGCACATCCATCCGCAGGTATTGCCGGGCACGGCGAGCGAAGGCCAGCGTGCCCTGGTGAAATACTTCGTCGTCGTGGCGATCCTGTTCCTGTTGCAGACGCTGGTGGGCGGCGCGATCGCGCACTCGCGTGCCGAGCCGGGCGACTTCTACGGCTTCCCGCTGGACAACATTTTGCCCAGCAACCTGCTCCGCACCTGGCACCTGCAGACAGCGATCTTCTGGATCGCGACCGCCTACGTGGCCGCCGCGCTGTTCCTCGGGCGCACGCTGCGCAGTGACGAGCCGGGCTCCTTCAAACTGTGGGTGAACCTGATCTTCGGCGCTTTCGCCGTGGTGATCTTCGGCAGCCTGCTGGGCGAATGGCTGGGCATGTCCAACCTGCTCGGCGACCTGTGGTTCTGGCTGGGGAATCAGGGATGGGAGTTCCTGGAGCTGGGCAGGATCTGGCAGGTCCTGCTGATCGTGGGCCTGTTCGTCTGGTTCGGGGTGCTGTGGACGCTGGCCCGCCCGCGCAACGTCGCGCCACAGGCCAAGCCGCTGGCTAGCATGTTCATGGTGGCGGCCCTGGCGATTCCGACGTTCTACATCCCGGCGCTGTTCTATGGGGCGCACACCAACTACACCATCGTCGACACCTGGCGGTTCTGGATCATCCATCTGTGGGTCGAGGGCTTTTTCGAGCTGTTTGCCACGACGGTGGTGGCGCTGACGTTCTTCCAGCTCGGTCTGGCCCGGCGCAACACCGCGCTCAGGGTCATTTACCTCGATGCGATCCTGTATTTCCTCGGCGGCCTGGTCGGCACCGGCCACCACTGGTATTTCAGCGGCCAGACGCAAATCAACCTGGCCCTGGCGGGCATGTTCTCGGTGCTCGAAGTGGTCCCGTTGACGCTGCTCACCCTGGATGCCTGGGCGTTCGTGCGCGCCACCCGTGCCGACTGCGAGGAATGCGGCCGGGCAATCAACATTCCGCACAAGTGGACCTTCTACTTCCTGATGGCGGTCGGCTTCTGGAACTTCGTCGGCGCGGGCGTGTTCGGCTTCCTGATCAACCTGCCGATCGTCAGCTACTACGAGGTCGGCACGATCCTCACGCCCAACCATGGCCATGCCGCACTGATGGGCGTCTTCGGCATGCTGGCCATCGCGTTGATGGTGTTCGTGTTGCGTCAGGTGCTGGACGACGCCCGTTGGGCGCAGGTGGAGAAGTACGTGCGGGTCTGCTTCTTCGGCAGCAACATCGGACTGGCGATGATGGTTGCGTTGAGCCTGTTCCCCGGCGGCATCCTGCAGGTCTGGGACGTGGTGCAGAACGGTTACTGGCACGCGCGCGGGCTGGAGTTCACCACCAGCGCCGGCGCACGCACGCTGGAATGGCTGCGCCTGCCCGGCGACGTGGTGTTCATCGTCTTCGGCGCGGCTCCGCTGCTGATCGCCGGCATCAAGGGCTGGCAACTGATGCGCGGACAGCCGGTCGCGGCCAGTCGCATCCGGTAGCCCCGACGCCCTCCCCGTTCGCTGGGGAGGGCGCTTCAGGCCACCATCGGCTCAGCCGAACTGCGGCGGCGTGGCTGCTGCTTCCTGTCCCGGCATGAAGTAGTCATGCAGGTACTTTTCGCCCTCGTCACAGAATGCCGTCACCACCGTCTTCAACTCCGGAAAGCGCTCACGCACGCGCTTGGCCGCCAGCAGATGGGCGCCCGAGCTGGGGCCGCAAAGCAGGCCATGGTGGCGGGCAAGGTGGCGCATGGCTTCCACGGCATCCTCGCTGGAGACGCTGAGCACGTCGTTTACCAGCGCAGCATTGCGCTGGAAGATGCCCGGGATGAACCCGTCGGAGATGCCCTCGATGGTATGCGAGGCGATCTCGCCGCACAGGATGGTGCGCGACTCGCTGGGCTCCATGGCGAACAGGCGCACGCCCGGGTTGGCCTCGCGGAACGCCTGGCCGACGCCGACCAGTGTGCCGCCGGTGCCCACGCCAAGCACCAGCGCGTCGGGCAGCCGACCGGGAGGCAATTGGGCAAGGATTTCCGGACCGAGGATGAGGCGGTTCTCCTCCACGTTCCATTCCGACTCGAACTGGCCGGGAAAAAAGAACCCGGGCTGGCGTCCCAGTTCCCGTGCGCGCTCCAGCGCCTGGTCGACGTGGAAGTTGCCGCAGAACAGCACGTCGGCGCCGTAGGCCCGGGAGATCGCGACGCGCTCGCTGGACAGTCCCTCGGGCATCACCACCAGCATCCGGTAGCCCTTGACCGCGGCGACCATCGACAGTGCGTTGCCGGTGTTGCCGCTCGTCGCCTCCACGATGGTGTCGCCCGGCTTGAGCAGGCCTTCTTCTTCCGCCCGCTCGATCATGTATTTGGCGATGCGCGCCTTGATCGAGCCGGAAGGATTGAGGAATTCGAGCTTCGCGTAGATGCCCTCGATTTCGATCAGCGGCGTATCGCCGACCGCGTCGAGGATGTTTCCGGAAACGCCACGGTATCGGATGTCCATGGCGGCTCAGCCCTCCGGATGGGCATGATGGTGCATGACGTCCAGCGCCAGCGCGGCATGCGCATAGGCGCCGCCGGCGCGCATCTCGGCGGCCACCCAGATCGCCTCCATGATCTGCTGCTCGCTGGCGCCCTGCTTCAGCGCCTCGGCCGTGTGACCCTTGATGCAGTACGGGCACTGGGTGACGTGCGCCACGGCCACCGCGATCAGCTGCTTGGTCTGCGCCGCCAACGCGCCTTCGGCGAAGACCGCTGCGCTGAACGTCTTGAAGGCCTGCAAGGGTTCTGGGGCCAGCTCCCGGCGCTTGCGTGCGAGCTCGGCGGTGGATTCAGGGTAAAGGGGGTGCGTCATGCGGATCTACCTCATTGGATTCGCCCAGCTCACTTGCGCCAAGGGTCCAACTGGGCGGATCGCTGGCGGGGAAGCTTTGTGCCAGTTCGTCGTCGATCCTTCGCTCGGTGAGTTGGCGCATACCTGCGGTATCGGGCGGCAATGGGCGCAACACAGGCTTGTTCATGAGTGCCTCCTGACGAAGCGTGGCGGCGCGCCACACGGCGATCGCGGCGGCCCGGAGCGGCGGTACCCGGGCAGTTCCACCATGCGCGCCACAAGCGAGGTTTGCATTGATGCAGGTCAGCGTGCGCCGGGCGCGGCAACCGTGCGTGAGTCTTCAGACGCGAGGGCAGAGGCAGGCGGCTGGCGCTCAGCGCATGCCGACGCGGGTCCTCGCTTCGACGACCCCGTCGGCGGAGCTGTCGGCCTGGATCGGCACGATCGCGCGCGCCGTGCGGCGAGAGCTTTCCCAGCGGATCCAGCCGGCCGCCAGCGCCATGCCTCCGAAGGTCAACGGACCGCCGGGCCAGGAATGGGACTTGAAAACGTTGATGCCGAAACTGGCGACGGCCAGCAACAGCACGGGCAGCCAACCGTGCCCCGCCCGCTTGAGCGAGATCGAGCCCGCCACCGCGCCGAAGGACAACGACAGGCGTCCGATCAGGCCCATCAGCGGTGCATCCGTGAACCCCTTGCCGCCTAGCACGGGGTCGAACCACAAGGCATCGATCATGTCGCGCCAGGATTCCGGATCGCCGGAGGCCAACGCGCCCTTCACCAGCAGGCCGATCACCAGCCCGGCAGCGGTGTCGAAGGTGGTAAAGGCTACGGCGAACACGAACATGCCCGCCTTGCACAGCCACGCGGCCCAGTCCGTCCGGTCGCGCACCAGCATCGCAATGGACAGCGCCGAAAGCGGAAACAGCGGAATCTGTGCGTAGTGCACGAACATCCACCGATCCACATCCAGGTCGAAGAGATCCTGGGGATGGGGGTGGAAGATTTCGACGATCGCCAGCACCAACGGCGCGGCGACGACCATTGCGATGGCAAGCCAGGGCCTCATGGCGACGCGCTCATGCGTTTCGCTGACGGGCGTGCTGGACGGTAGGCGCATGGAGCCAACCTACCTCGCGCCTGGTCTACGCCATGTAGCGGTGTCCCGGTAATGGTCGCGCCCGGTCAGCTTGTGTATGGACAACAAGCCACGGAGCCGCCGCACTGCTAAAATCACCCGGCTGCGCCACCCGGCGCGCCATCAACTTCCTGGAGGACGCATGGGATTCCTGCACGGCAAGCGTGCCCTGATCGTCGGCATCGCCAGCCAGCGCTCGATCGCCTGGGGCATTGCCAACGCGATGCATCGCGAGGGCGCACAACTGGCCTTCACCTATCAGAACGAGCGACTGAAGGACCGCGTCGACGAGGCGGCCAACGCGTTCGGCTCCAATATCGTGTTGCCTTGCGACGTGGCCCAGGACGGCCAGATCGACCAAATGTTTGCGGAACTGGGCAAGCACTGGGACGGCTTCGACATCCTGGTCCACTCGGTCGGCTTCGCGCCGCGCGAGGCGTTGCAGGGTCAGTATCTGGACAACCTCACGCGCGAGAGCTTCACCATCGCGCACGACATCTCCAGCTACAGCCTCGCTGCACTGGCCAAGGCCGCGCGTCCGATGATGGCCGGCCGTGGCGGCGCCATCCTCACGCTGACCTACCTGGGTGCCGAGCGCGCGCTCAACAACTACAACGTGATGGGCCTGGCCAAGGCAAGCCTGGAAGCGAACGTGCGCTACCTGGCCTTCAACCTCGGTCCGGAAGGCACCCGCGTCAACGCGATCTCGGCCGGTCCGATCAAGACCCTGGCCGCCGCCGGTATCTCCAATTTCCGCAAGATGCTAGACCACGTGGACGAGAACGCCCCGCTACGCCGCAGCGTGACGATCGACGAGGTCGGCAACGTGGGCGCGTTCCTGTGCTCGGACCTGGCCTCTGGCGTGACCGGCGAGATCACCTACGTGGACGCCGGCTACAACATCCTTGGCATGACCGGCATTTGAGGTCAGCTCATCGCAAGTGAGAAAGCGGCCCTCGTGGCCGCTTTTTTTGTCTCGCCGCCGCGCCCGGAAAACTCGATGAAAGGCTTTGCAGGGTGGGCTTTAGTCCACCCTGCGGATGCATGGTGCCGGGCTGAAGCCCACCCTGCGAAGAAAGGCTACTCAGCGGGCCTTCCTCCATGTCGCGCGAAAGCGCAGCGGTTTGCATGAAGAGCCCTTCAGCAGCGCCTCCGCCGGCACCTGATCTCCAGACGCAGGAGCGGCAACAACAAAAAGGCGACCCGTAGGTCGCCTTTTTGCCACGTCTTCAACCGCGAGCCTACATCCGCTCCTTGGCGATCTTGATCTCGGTCTTCGCCTTCAGCTGTTCGATGAAGCCTTCGGTGGCCACGTTCCCGTAGGCAGCCAACATGCTCTGGCGCAGCATCTTGCGCTGATCGGGCGTCACCTTGGAGAGGTCGCCGTCCTGGACCTTGTCCACCGCCAGCAGCGCGTAGGCGCCCTCGGGCAGGGCCACCGCGGCGAACTGCGGCTTGCCTTCCCTGGGGTGCGGCAACAGGAAAGCCTCGTCACGCAATTGTTCGGGAAGGCCCTGCTGCACGCGCAACGCTTCCGGCACGCTCTCGACGGCCGCACCGACCGACGCGGCCACGACGTCCATCGCCTCGCCCTTCTGCAGGCGCGCCAGCAGGCCATCGGCACGCTGCTTGGCCGCCGCGGCGATGCGCTCGTCGAGGATGTCCTTCTCGATGGCGTCACGCACCTCCGCCAGCGGCTTCACCGCGGCGGGAACGTGCTTGTCGACGTGGATCACGACCGAGTGGTCGTTGCCCAGGTCGATCAGGTTGGAATTGTTGCCCTGCACGAGCACGTCATCGGAGAACGCCGCCTTGGCGACCTTCGGATCGGCCGCGATGCCGTTCTTGTCGCCCGCGCGGGTGAACAGGCCCGTGCTCTTGACCGGCAGGCCCAATGCCTGCGCCGCCGGCTCGAGCGAGGTCGGGTTCTGGTAGGTCTTGTCGGCCAGCTTGCCGGCCACCTCGTTGTACTTGCGCTCACGCTCGGCGGCGACCGCTTCCTGCTCGAGCTGGCTTCGCACTTCCTCGAATGGCTTGGCCTGGCCGCTGCGGACATCGCGCAGCCAGATCACGTGATAGCCCTCGTCCGACAGCACCGGCTTGGAGATCTGACCCTTCTTCAGCGCGAACAGCGCATCGTCGAAGGCCTTGTTGGTCACGCCCTGCTCCAGCCAGCCCAGGTCGCCGCCCTGGCGCCGCGAGCCCAGGTCCGACGAATCCTTCTCGGCCAGCTTGGCGAAGTTTTCCGGCGTCGCCTCGGCCGAGATCTTCTGGGCCTTGGCCAGCGCAGCCTTCTGCTGCTCAGGCGTGGCGTTCTTCGGCACATCGACCAGGATATGCGAAACCAGACGCTGCTCCGGCTGCACGAAGCGCTGCTTCTCGTCCTCGTAGCGCTTGCGCAGGTCGTCCTCGGTGGGAGGGTTGTCGGCCTTCAGGCCAGCCGCGTTGACCTCGACGTAGCGGATGGCAACCTGTTCGGGTGCCATGAACTCGGCCTGGTGCTGCTTGTAGTAGGCCTCGATCTGCGCGTCGGTAACTTTGCTGTCGGTCAACGCCGGGCGCGGCAGCATGGCGTAACGCACGTCACGGCGCTGCAGGCGCAGCTTGAGAAAGCGGTCGATCTCGTCCTCGGTGATGATGGTGCTGGCCGTGATCGCGTCGGGCACCAGGCTGATCGCCATCGACGAGCGCACCTCGTCCTCGAACATCGCCGGTGTCTTGCGTTGGGCCGCAAGCACGGCCTTGTAGGTGGCCGCGTCGAATTGACCGTTCACCTGAAAGGAGGGAATCGCGGCGATGGCATCGCGCACCGCGGCGTTGGAAACGCGCAGCCCCAGTTCGTCATTGGCCTTGAGCAGCAACTGCTGGTCGACCATGGCGTTAAGCACGCGCTCCTTCGTCTCCGGCTGCTCGTACACGCTCGGGTCGAACTGGTCGCCCATCTGCGCACTCGCCTGCTGACGAAGCTGGTTCATGCGGTTCTGGAAATCCTGCTGGCTGATCTCCTGCTTGCCGACCTTGGCCACGAAGGTCTCGGTCCGGGCGGTGAAATAGCCCTCGATGCCGAAGAAGGACATGGCGAACACCGCCACGCCCAGCACGACGATGGACGGCCAGCCGTGCATCTTGTCTCTCAACGACTGCAGCATATGGATTCCCGCGATTCGAAAGCTTTGCCAGCCGCAAAGCATAAACGACAAGGGCGCCACTTGGGCGCCCTTGGAATTACTGGCGGAGTGGACGGGACTCGAACCCGCGACCTCCGGCGTGACAGGCCAGCATTCTAACCGACTGAACTACCACTCCGCGATTCTGGTGGGTGCTGTAGGGATCGAACCTACGACCCTCGCCTTGTAAGGGCGACGCTCTACCGCTGAGCTAAGCACCCGAAACCGAGCGAACTAGCCGCTCAGTTTAGGGCATCCTTGAGCGTCTTGCCAGCCTTGAACGCCGGCACCTTGGAAGCCTTGATCTTGATCGTCTCGTTGGTGCGCGGGTTGCGACCGGTACGAGCGGCGCGCTTGCGCACGGTGAACGTGCCGAAGCCCACGACCGAGACGTCGTCGCCCTTCTTCAGCGCCTTCTGCACCGTCTCGAAGAACGCTTCGAGGGCACGGCCGGCGTCGGCCTTGGTCAGCTCGGCCTTTTCGGCGACGGCATTGATCAGATCGGTTTTATTCATTGAGACACTCCCTTAAACGGTTTGCTGCCCGCGTGATCGGTCTGGGACGAGAAAACGCCGCCATGAAATGCATGACCGGCATCCCCCGCTACCCCGCATCGCTACGCCAAATGCACGGCGCTTTGACTGCGGTGCCGTCTTTATACCAGTGCCCCGCGGCGGTCCGCAATACAAGCAATACCAACGGTTCCGGAGGTTTGACACCGATCCCGACCACTTGCAAACGGCAGCCGGAACGGCTACCGCGCGAGGGTCTGCGAGGGGTGCCTTGTGAAGGCAAAAAAAAGGCCGCCCGGGATCGGACGGCCTTGGGGAAAAAACCTTCAAGATCAGTGCGCGCGAGTACGATTCTCAGCCGTTTCCTCGGACGCCGGCTCGACCGGTGCATGTTCCTCACCGGCACTTTCGACTGCCGGCTTGGCCGGACGCAGCGGATGTTCCAATGCGATGTCGAGCACCTCGTCGATCCAGCGCACCGCGTGGATGTCCAGCGAGGAGGTGACGTTGGCCGGAATGTCGGCCAGGTCCTTCTTGTTTTCCTCGGGGATGATCACCGTGGTGATGCCGCCACGATGCGCGGCAAGCAGCTTTTCCTTCAGACCACCGATCGGAAGTACGCGACCGCGCAGCGTGATCTCGCCCGTCATCGCCACTTCCGAACGCACCGGCACCTTGGTCAACACCGAGACTAGCGCCGTGCACATGGCAATGCCCGCGCTTGGGCCGTCCTTGGGCGTGGCGCCTTCGGGCACGTGGATGTGTACATCGAGGTTCTGATAGAAATCCGGGTCGATGCCCAGCTGGTCCACACGCGCCCGCACCACCGACGTGGCCGCCTGGATCGATTCCTTCATGACGTCACCCAGTTGCCCGGTGTGGACCATCCGGCCCTTGCCGGGCACCACCGAAGCTTCGATGCTCAGCAGATCACCGCCGACCGAGGTCCAGGCCAGGCCAGTAACCAGGCCCACCTCGTTTTCCTGTTCGGCACGGCCGAAATCGAAACGGCGCACGCCAAGGTAGTGCTCGATATTCTCCGGCGTAACGACCACCTGCGTTGCGGCCGGCTTTTTGCGGGCTTTGCCCGCCGGCTTTGCCGCCGCCTTGGCCTTGGCCTGCTTGACCTGGCCGAGGGCGAGTTCCTTGACCACCTTGCGGCAAATTTTGGCGATCTCGCGCTCAAGGTTGCGCACGCCCGACTCGCGCGTGTAATAGCGCACGATGTCGCGCACGGCCTCCGACTCGATGCTGAGCTCTTCCAGCTTGAGGCCATTGGCCTTCAGCTGCTTGGGCAGCAGGTAGCGCTGCGCGATCGCCAGCTTTTCATCCTCGGTGTAGCCCGGCACCCGGATGACTTCCATGCGGTCCAGCAGCGGGCCAGGAATATTGAGCGAGTTGGCGGTCGCGATCCACATCACCTCGGAGAGATCCAGGTCGACTTCGAGATAGTGGTCGTTGAATGCATTGTTCTGCTCCGGATCGAGCACCTCGAGCAACGCCGAGGACGGATCGCCACGGAAGTCCATCGACATCTTGTCGATCTCGTCGAGCACGAACAGCGGATTGCGCGTACCGACCTTGTTGAGGTTCTGCACGATGCGGCCGGGCATCGAACCGATGTAGGTACGCCGATGACCGCGGATTTCCGCCTCGTCGCGCACGCCGCCCAGACTCATGCGGACGAACTTGCGGTTGGTCGCCTTGGCGATCGACTGGCCGAGCGAGGTCTTGCCGACGCCGGGCGGACCGACCAGGCACAGGATCGGGCCCTTCATCGTGTTCACACGCTGCTGCACGGCGAGGTATTCGAGGATGCGGTCCTTGACCTTTTCCAGACCGAAGTGATCGGCATCGAGCACTTCCTGGGCAACCGCGAGGTCTTTGCGCACCTTGGTCTTCTTTTTCCAGGGCACGCCGATCAGCCAGTCGAGGTAGTTGCGCACCACCGTCGCCTCGGCCGACATCGGGGACATCTGCTTGAGCTTGGAGAATTCCTGCTTGGCCTTGGCCAGCACCGGCTTGGGCATGCCGGCGTCCTCGATCTTGCGCTGCAGTTCCTCGATCTCGTTGACGCCCTCCTCGCCTTCGCCCAGTTCCTTCTGGATCGCCTTCATCTGTTCGTTGAGGTAGTACTCGCGCTGACTCTTCTCCATTTGCGACTTGACGCGTCCGCGGATGCGCTTTTCCACCTGTTGCAGATCCATCTCGCCATCGACCAGACCGATCAACAGTTCCAGGCGCTGGCCGACGTCAGCGGTTTCCAGCACCTTCTGCTTTTCGGCCATGCGAACGGTCAGGTGCGCGGCGATCGAATCGGCCAGGCGCGAGGGATCGTCGATGCCGGAAAGCGTGGCGAGCACTTCGGGCGGCAGCTTGCGGCTCTGCTTGACCAGCTGCTCGAACAGCGACACCAGGGTGCGAGAGATGACGTCAAGCTCCCGCTCCTTGGCGCTGTAGACGGGCTCGATCACGCGCGAGCGCGCCATCAACATGCCGCTTTCGTTGCGGTATTCCTCGATGGACACGCGCGACTGTCCCTCGACCAGCACCTTGACGGTGCCATCGGGCAGCTTCAGCAACTGCAGCACGCCAGCCAGGGTACCGACTTCGTGCAGGTCGCCGGAGGCCGGATCATCGATATCGGGGCTCTTCTGCGCCACCAGCAGGATCTGCCGCTCGCCTTCCATCGCTTGCTCGAGCGCGCGCATCGATTTGTCGCGTCCGACGAAAAGCGGAATGACCATGTGGGGGTAGACCACCACGTCGCGCAACGGCAGCACCGGGAGTGCGTCGAGCGTGGCGCCGGTAGCGGTAACGGAGGCGTGTTTTGCCATCGAAAAAGTCCCCGAGGATTTGTAAGGTTTACCCCGACACTGCGCCGAGGTCTCCAGCAGGTCAAGTGGAGTCGACCTGCGCCGCCGTCAAGTCAACGCGACCGTTCAGAGCGGCTGAAACGGAGACTTGCAGATTCCAGGCCAAGGCTACGCAGCCTGCGCCGGGCTGGGTGAGAACCATGACGCAATGCCACTTGCATGGCCAAGGCTGAGCAGGCGCCTGCGTGCCTGCCCGCCAAAAAACAAACGGCCCCGGCAATGGCCGGGGCCGCTGTTTTTTGACGCTACACGTCGGTCAGGCGGCGTCGCCACCCTCACCCGCCACGCGTTGCTGTTGCAGGTTGCCGCGGTAGATCAGGTAGGGCTCGGCCTGACCCTCGATTACCGCGTCGTCGACCACCACCTTGCTGACGTGCTCCAGCGAAGGCAGCTCGTACATGGTGTCCAGCAACACCTGCTCGAGGATGGTGCGCAGGCCGCGTGCGCCGGTCTTGCGCTTGAGCGCCTTCTTGGCGATCGCCTGCAGGGCTTCCGGGCGGAACTCGAGTTCCACCCCTTCCATCTCGAACAGTCGACGGAACTGCTTGGTGACGGCATTCTTTGGCTCGGTGAGGATCTTCACCAGCGCCGGCTCGTCGAGCTCATCCAGAGTCGCCACGACCGGCAGGCGGCCGACGAACTCGGGAATCAGACCGAACTTGACCAGGTCCGACGGCTCGACCTCGGCCAGCACTTTACCCAGATTCTCGGTGCGCTCCTTGGAGCGGACCTCGGCGGAGAAACCGATGCCGGTGGTCTCCGAACGCTGCTGGATCAACTTCTCCAGACCAGCGAACGCGCCGCCGCAGATGAACAGAATATTCTTCGTGTCCACCTGCAGGAATTCCTGCTGCGGATGCTTGCGCCCGCCCTGGGGCGGTACCGAGGCCAGCGTGCCTTCGATCAGCTTGAGCAGCGCCTGCTGCACGCCTTCGCCCGACACGTCACGCGTGATCGAGGGGTTTTCGCTCTTGCGCGAGATCTTGTCGATCTCGTCGATATAGACGATGCCCGACTGCGCCTTGTCGACGTCGTAGTCGCACTTCTGCAGCAGCTTCTGGATGATGTTTTCGACATCCTCGCCCACGTAGCCCGCTTCGGTCAGCGTGGTGGCGTCGGCGATGGTGAACGGCACATTGAGCAGTCGGGCCAGCGTCTCGGCCAACAGCGTCTTGCCCGAGCCGGTCGGACCGATCAGGAGAATGTTGGACTTGCCGAGTTCGACCTCGTCGCTCTTCTGGCGCGATTCCATGCGCTTGTAGTGGTTGTACACGGCCACCGCCAGCGCCTTCTTGGCGCGGGTCTGGCCGACCACGTACTGGTCGAGGGTTTCCATGATCTCGCGGGGCTTGGGCAGATGACTGCGCCCGGAGGCGGCCTTCTCCTCCAGCTCCTCGCGGATGATGTCATTGCAAAGCTCTACGCACTCGTCGCAGATGAACACGGATGGACCCGCGATCAGCTTGCGCACTTCATGCTGGCTCTTGCCGCAGAAGGAGCAGTAGAGGATCTTGCCGCTGTCGTTGGAACGGCCCTGCCGCTCGTCGCTCATATCAGGTCCTGCTGTGTTTCGGTTGCGTCGTCAGAATAGCACAGGGCTCCGCGCCTGCTTGTGCCTGCGCGGAGCATGCTTCCTGCGATCTGGATCGGCCGGAATCAGGTTGGCTGAAGTCAGGCCGACTTGACGGTTTCGACCCCGCGGCGGTCGAGAACCTGGTCGATCAGGCCGTAGTCCCGAGCCTCGATCGGATTCATGAACCGGTCGCGTTCCATGTCGCGCTCGATCTTCTCCAGCGGCTGGCCGGTGTGGTCGACATAGAGCTGGTTCAGGCGCTGGCGGATGTAGAGGATTTCGCGCGCCTGGATCTCGATGTCGGTCGCCTGGCCCTGGGCGCCGCCGGAGGGCTGGTGGATCATGATGCGCGAGTTGGGTAGCGAGAAACGCTTGCCCTTGGCGCCCGCCATCAGCAGCAGCGAGCCGGCGCTGCAAGCCTGGCCGATGCACATGGTGCTGACGTCAGGCTTGATGAACTGCATGGTGTCGTAAATCGCAAGACCCGCGGTGACCGCGCCGCCCGGGCTGTTGATGTACAGATGGATGTCCTTGTCCGGGTTCTCCGATTCCAGGAACAGCATCTGGGCGATCAGCACGTTGGCGACCTGGTCGTTGACCTCGCCGACCAGGAAGATCACCCGCTCCTTGAGCAGGCGCGAGTAGATGTCATAGGAACGCTCGCCGCGAGCGGTCTGCTCGACGACGATCGGCACCAGGTTGAGGTTCTGGATCGGGGCCATGGCCATGCGTGCTTGTTCTCCGGATGAGGCCCGCCTTCAGGCGGGCCTGATGATGGTGCCTGGCAGTGTCGCTCAGGCGCCGGCCGGGCGCATCACTTCGTCGAAGCCCAGGTGCTTTTCAGTGGTCTTGGCGTGCTCGGCCACCCATTCGGCCACCTGGTCTTCCATCACGCGGTTCTGCAGCCCAGACATCAATTGGGGGTCGGCATTGTAGAGTTCAACGACCTTCTCCGGCTCTTCATAGGTCGAGGCGATGGCAGCGAGCTGCTCGGCGACACGCTTGCGGTCGATCTTCAGTTCCTGCTTGCGGGCGATCTCGCCCATCAGAAGACCGGCAATCACACGCTTGCGGGCCATCGGCATGGCCGCCTCGATCAGCTGCGGCGGCGGCTGCTGTCCACGCGGCACGCTGCCGGCGGCCAGGTTGCGCGCCTCGGATTGCACCATCATGTTCGGCACCTCGAGTTCACCGTGGGCGTCGGCCAGCTTTTCGGCGACCTCGGCCTTGAGGCGGCCCATGAGGGTGGCCTTGAGCTCTCGCTCGAGGTTGGCGCGGACCTCCTTGCGGAAGGTCTCCAGATTACCGTCGGCGATACCGAACAGCTTGGCGAACTCCTCGTTCACTTCCGGCAACTGCGGCGCCTGCACCTTGATGATCTTGAAACTGACCTGGGCGGTCTTGCCGGCCAACTGCGGGTTACCGAAATCTTCCGGGAAGGCGATTTCGGTCTCGAACTCATCGTCCGCCTTGCGGCCGCTCAGCGCTTCGTCCAGCGCCTTGAACAGCGTGCCCGAACCCAGCACGCTACCGGCGCGCTCCAGGCCCTCGGCCGGGAAGCGGTAGTCACCGGTGGTGGCCGCGTACTCGAACATCACGAAGTCGCCCTCGGCCGAAGCGCGCTCAACCGGGTCGAAGCTGCGACGCTGCAGGCGCAGGGTCTCGATCATCTTTTCGATGTCCGCGTCAGTCACTTCGGCGACCGGGCGGTTGACCTCCAACGCGGCGATATCGATCTCCGGAAACTCCGGCATCACTTCGAAGGTGGCGGTATAGGCGATCTCGCCGTTTTCCGGCCGGCCGGTGGTATCGATCGAGGGGTTGGCGACCGGACGAAGGTTCTCCTTCTCGAAGGCCTCGCGCAGGGTACTGCCGATCAGATCGGACAACACTTCACCGCGCACCTGCGAGCCGAAGCGCTGCTGGATCACGGTCGCCGGCACCTTGCCAGGGCGGAAGCCCTTCAGGCGCACCGTGCGCCCCATCTCGGCGATGCGCGCGCTGACCTGCGACTCCAACTGGTCCGCCGGGAACCGCACCGTGAGCTTGCGCTCGAGCTTGCCGACGTTCTCAACCGAAAACTGCATGACGACTCCTGGTAACTCTCGTGATGGACCGGCGTGCGGGCCGGCCTTGCAGAAACTGATAAGGGAATGGTGCGAAAGGAGGGATTCGAACCCTCACGGGGGTTACCCGCCAGAACCTAAATCTGGTGCGTCTACCAGTTCCGCCACTTTCGCATCGCGCCCGCAGAGGGAAAGCGGCGGATTCCAAACGGAATTCGGCCAAGCGCCCCGCCCCGCTAAGTCGATGATTCCCTTACGCCAAAGCGGGGCATTTTACGGTTGCGCGGCCGGACAGCACAAGCAGGGTGCGGGTTGGGCTGCCATGCCCCTGCCTATCGCTCCCTCTATCCTCTGGACAGAAGGCCGGGCGCGGGGCAAGGCCTGCGAAATATCCATCGAAGCAGCTCGCCAGGTTGCTTCCGGCGAGCCCGCCTTACCTCTCCCCAAGGGATAGCGAGCGGGAGCGCAAAGGCACATGACTCCCTCGGGAACGCAATCACTTGGATCCGCCGCCACCCGGGACCTTACGCCATGCGGCCATGCGTGCATCCGGGACCGGTGCTTTTGCAGAGCGCCCTAGGGGCCAACCGCGATGCCACATGGGACGCCCGAGGCGCGCCCAAGGGCGCTCCTGCAAAAAGCGAACACCACCCACACGGCACCGCGTCGCCCATGGCCGCGTCAGGGAGCCTCCCCGCGATTTCTTCCCCGCGATTTGGTGAAGAAAAAAAAACAGGCGCCCGGTTTCCCGAGCGCCTGGCTTTTTTGGTGGGCCGTGTAGGATTCGAACCTACGACCAATTGATTAAGAGTCAACTGCTCTACCAGCTGAGCTAACGGCCCTTGAAACTACAAATTGGGGTGAGCGATGGGATTCGAACCCACGACATCCGGAATCACAATCCGGGACTCTAACCAGCTGAGCTACGCCCACCATAAAACAATGAATCTGGCGCGCCCGACAGGAATCGAACCTGCAACCGTCGGCTTAGAAGGCCGATGCTCTATCCGGTTGAGCTACAGGCGCATGTCCGAAGCATAACGCCTGCTGGTCGGGGCAGAGGGATTCGAACCCCCGACATCCAGCTCCCAAAGCTGGCGCTCTACCAGACTGAGCTATACCCCGTAGCAAACCTGTAGGACGCGTTTCGCGTTCCGAAGCTCTCGAATGCTACGGGTGACGCCTCACCTCGTCAATCCGTTCCAGCACGTCAGAATCCGTTCCGACCCCATCGGCAACAGAGCCGACGAACAAGTCATGGTGCGAACATCACGACTTGCGATGTAAATGGCGCGCCCGGAGAGATTCGAACTCCCGACCACCAAGTTCGTAGCCTGGTACTCTATCCAACTGAGCTACGGGCGCGCGGTGAAACTGGTTTGCCGTGGGACCACCGCCGAAGCGATGGGTGCCGAAGCAAGAAGCGGAATTATTCAGATTGGACGCCGCTGCGTCAACACCTTTTTCAAAAAATCTTTGCTTTCTGCCGCGGAGATTTTTTTCCCGTTGCCAGCGCTCGAAGATTTGGACGTCCAAACGGAACCATGCTTGCACGTCCCTTCCCCGCCATGCAGGGAAGGTCACGCCGGTTCAACCATGCGGCTGCGTCGCCGGGTCACCGAGCTTGGGTGAGCCGGCATCGCCACGTGGCGGCAGGTTCGGCGGTACCGAACCACCCGAAGACGGCTTGGACCAGTCGGCCGGCTCGCCCGGCTGGCGGCCCGCCATGATGTCGTCGATCTGCCGTGCGTCGATGGTCTCGTACTGAAGCAACGCGTCGGCCATGACGTGCAGCTTGTCGAGGTTATCGGTCAACAGCCGCTTGCTGCGTGCGTAGGCGCGATCAAGGATGTCGCGTACGACTTCGTCGATGCGTCGGGCCGTCTCGTTGGAGACATTCTTGTGCTGCGTGACCGAGCGGCCCAGGAAAACCTCGTCCTCGTCCTCGCCATAGGTAACCGGCCCGAGCTCGTCGGACAGGCCCCACTTGGTGACCATGTTGCGCGCCATCTTGGTGGCCCGCTCGATGTCGTTGGACGCGCCCGTGGTGACCTTGTCGGCGCCGAAGATGAGCTCCTCGGCGACACGGCCACCGTAGAGCGAGCAGAGCTGCGATTCGATCGCCACGCGGTTGATCGAATACTTGTCGGCCTCGGGCAGGTACATGGTCACGCCAAGCGCGCGACCGCGCGGGATGATGGTGACCTTGTAGACCGGGTCGTGCTCGGGCACCAGGCGGCCGACGATGGCGTGGCCGGCCTCGTGGAAGGCGGTCAGGCGCTTCTCGTCCTCGCTCATGGCCATCGAGCGGCGCTCGGTGCCCATCAGGATCTTGTCGCGCGCCTTGTCCAGGTGGCTCATGCGCACTTCGCGGGCGTTCTCGCGCGCGGCGAACAGCGCCGCCTCGTTGACCAGGTTGGCCAGGTCCGCGCCGGAGAAGCCCGGCGTGCCGCGCGCGATCACCATCGGGTTGACGTCGCTGGCGGTGGGCACCTTGCGCAGGTGTACCTTGAGGATCTGCTCGCGGCCCTTCACGTCAGGCAGGCCGACGACCACCTGGCGGTCGAAACGGCCCGGACGCAGCAGCGCCGGATCGAGCACGTCGGGCCGGTTGGTCGCCGCAATGACGATGATGCCCTCGGTCCCCTCGAAGCCATCCATCTCGACCAGCAGCTGATTCAGCGTCTGCTCGCGCTCGTCGTGGCCACCGCCCAGGCCAGCGCCGCGATGGCGACCGACCGCGTCGATCTCGTCGATGAAGATGATGCACGGCGCATGCTTCTTGGCCTGCTCGAACATGTCGCGCACGCGGCTGGCGCCGACGCCGACGAACATCTCGACGAAGTCCGAACCGGAGATCGAGAAGAACGGCACCTTGGCCTCGCCGGCGATGGCCTTGGCCAGTAGCGTCTTGCCGGTGCCGGGCGGGCCGACCATCAGCACGCCGCGCGGAATCTTGCCGCCCAGCTTCTGGAACTTGCCCGGATCGCGCAGGAACTCGACCAGTTCGCCGACTTCCTCCTTCGCCTCGTCGCAACCGGCAACGTCGCTGAAGTTGACCTTGACCTGGTCCTCGCCCTGCAGCTTGGCGCGCGAGCGGCCGAAGCTCATCGCGCCGCGCCCGCCCGCGCCGGCCTGCATCTGGCGCATGAACCAGATGAACACGCCCACGATCAGGATGATCGGCAGCCAGTTGACCAGCAGGCCGAGCAGCGAGAAGCCGTTGTTGGACGGCTCCTGGGTCACCACCACGTTCTTGTCCTGCATCTGCTTGACCACCCCGTTGGTGGAGAAGCCGAGCACGGGCGCGACGGTGCGGAAGGCGCTGCCATCCTTCAGCTTGCCGGTGATGGTGGCGGGGTTGTCGGCGCTGATCGTGGCGCTGGCGACGTTGCCGCTGTCCACACTCTGCACGAAGCTCGAGTAAGGCAGATCAGACGAGGAGCCGCCGTGCGGATTGAAGCTCTGGAAGACCGTCAGCAGGACCACCGCGATGATCAGCCAGAGCAACAGGTTTTTCGCCATTTCGTTCATGCGCGGGTCTCGTCCGTTTGCCCGCCCCCGGCCTTCTTGCCGGTGGCGAGCGCATACACCTCGCGCGAACGCGCGCGCGAAGCCTTGGGTTTACGCATGGTTACGCGCGCGAACTGCGCGCGCAAGTTGCGCAGGTAGTCATCGAAGCCGGCGCCCTGAAACAGCTTGATCAGGAACGCACCACCCGGTTTGAGCCATTGCCGGGAGAAATCCAGCGCCAGATCGGCCAGGTCCATCGCACGGATCTGGTCGGCCAGCGCCACACCACTCATATTGGGGGCCATGTCCGACAGTACAAGATCGACCGGCTGCCCTCCCAGGCGCTGCTCCAGTTGGTGCAGCACGCTTTCCTCACGGAAATCGCCCTCGATGAAATCCACTCCCGCGATCCCCTGCATCGGGAGAATGTCCAGCGCGATCACCGTGCCGTTGTCGCCCAGGCGTTGGCGTACCAGCTGCGACCAGCCGCCGGGGGCCGCGCCCAGGTCGACCACGCGCATCCCCGGCTTGAGCAGGCGGTCGCGCTCGATCAGCTCCTCCAGCTTGAACACCGCACGCGAGCGCAGTCCCTCGGCCTGGGCCTTCTTCACGTAGACGTCGTCGAAGTGCTCCCGGAGCCACCGGGAGCTGCTTTTGCTGCGGGACATGCGGCAGGGGGCACCGATGGGGAAGGACGGTCGCATGATACCCTTTACGACCCCCTGACCGCGAATCGTGGACCCTTTCCGCATGCCGATCTCCCCCTCCCAGCGCCGCTACCTGCGCAGCCTTGCGCACGACCTGCACCCGGTGATCCTGCTTGGTGCCAAGGGCGCGACGCCCGCCGTGGTCAAGGAGCTGGACCTGGCGCTGAGCCACCACGAACTGGTCAAGGTGAAACTCTCCGGTGGCGACAAGGAAGCGCGGGACGCGCAGATCGCCTGCCTGACCGACGGTACTGGCGCCGAGAGCGTGCAGCAGATCGGCCATACCGTCACGCTGTTCCGCCGCAACGAGGACGAGCCCAAGCTCGCCCTGCCCCGCTGATGGACCTTTCGCTCGAGCGCCCGGAGGGCTACCTGTTCATCCGCCGCGTGGGCGAGCGGTCGATCACGGTGGTCGACCGGGAGTTGGAATCGAGCTTCCTGCTGGCGCCGGACCGGTTGGTCGAGGATTGGCCAGCCGGTGAGGCGACGGCGCTGGACGACGTTGCGGGCGAGGCTCTGCGCGCGCTGGAACCGGAAGTCGTGCTGCTGGGCACGGGCAGCCGCCAGCGCTTTCCGTCGGCCGCCTTTCTGGCCGGATTCCTGCGCAAGGGCATCGGCATCGAGGTGATGGACAACGCGGCCGCGGCGCGCACATATGACCTGCTGGCCGGAGAGGGCCGACGGGTGGTGGCTGCTTTCATCCTGCCGGGGACCGGGTCGGCGGGCTGAAGCCCACACTAGGAAGAACACATCCAGGGCGGGCGTTGCCGCGCCGGCGCTTACCGCGACGGCAGATAATCGAGCGGATCGACCGGATTGCCATCGCGGCGGATCTGGAACTGCAATTCATCACGCGACGCGCCGGTCGAGCCCATCTCGGCGATCAACTGCCCCGCGCTCACCCGCTGTCCTTCCTTCACCAGCCGCTTGCGGTTGTGCCCATACGCCGACAGGAAGTCGTCGTTGTGCTTGATGATGATCAGCTCGCCGTAACCGACCAGGCCGTTGCCGCTGTACACGACCACGCCATCGGCCGCGGCCCGCACCGGATCGCCCGGCTTGCCGGCCAGTTCGATGCCAGGGATCGCGTCACCACTCTGGAATTTCTTGATCAACGTGCCCTCGGCCGGCCATCGCCAGTTGACGCCGCCCGCGGTGCGCGTGGCGCCTTTGGGGGCGGGCACGGCGGGCGGCGCAGGCGTGGCTGCCACGGGAGCGGGAGCCGGCGTCACCGCTCCCGGGCGCGAAGGCGCCGGGGCGACGGGCTTGAACACGGGCGCGGCGGGGCGCGCCGGTGCGGACGCGACCGGCGGCCGCGTGCCCGTGGGGCGGCCCTGCGTGGGAGCAAGCCGCAGCATCTGGCCCGGCCAGATCGTGTAAGGCGAACCGATGCCATTCCAGGCGGCAAGATCGCGAAAATCCAATCCGTGGCGGAACGCGATGGAATAAAGCGTGTCCCCGCGCAGTACGCGGTAACTGCCCGGGACCGTCCGCGGTGCAGCGGCCGAGCGATGCGGAGCCGTCACGTCACGATGGGGCTGGACCACGACCGACCGGCCACAGGCGGCAAGGAGAACCGCGGCCGAGCATGCCGCCGCGAAGCGCATCCATTTCTTCATGCCGGCCAGCATACCCAGCCGACACGCCGATTTCACGGAAAGCGCCGTGCTCAACGCAGCCAGATCCACCAGACCAGCAACAGGGCCAGCACGATGATCGCCGCCCAGCCGATACGCTCGATGTGCTTGTGCAGCAGCCGCTCGGCCCGCTCGCCGAACAGGCGGATCAGCAGCGCCAGCAGCCACACACGCTTGCCGCGTCCCACCGCCATGCACAGCAGGAACGGGATCACCGGCACGCCCACGATGCCCGACGCCCAGGTGACGAACTTCATCGGCACCACCGGCTGCAGCGCAGCCAGCGCCAGCACCAGCAGCAGGCCCAGCCAATGCTGGTTCATCTGCGAGCGCAGGCTGGCCACCCCCTGCTCGATCGGTTCGAGCAGGTGCAACGAGGCCAGCAGTGGTTGCAGCGCCTGGAATGCCCAATGGCCCAGCGCATAGCCCACCAGCGAGCCGAGCAGCGAAAACAGCAGGCTGACGTTGGCGTAGAAGAACGCCTTCTGCCGCTTGCCCAGCATCATCGGCGCCAGCATCACCTCCGGCATGATGGGGAAGATGAAGGCTTCCACGAAACTCAACCCGCTGAGGTAATACACGGCCCGAGGGTCGCGCGCCCAGACCAGTGCACGCGAATAGAGCGTTCCAAACAGGCGCATCTAGTGGATTCCTTGTCGCCGGAGGGGTGGCATCAACCGATGCCGCCAAGCAGCGGCACGAAACTCACCGGACCAAGCTCTTCCTGGATGAAATCACCCTGCCCGTTGCCGCGGATGCGCAGCAGCATCTGGCTGCTGGGCGAGCCGACCGGCGCCACCAGCACGCCATCCGGCGAGAGCTGGTCGAGCACCTGGCTGGGGATCGCGTCGCCCGCGGCGGTGAGGATGATCGCATCGAATGGCGCCTGATCCGGCCAGCCCAGCTTGCCGTCGTCGTGGCGCGAACGCACGTTGTCCAGGCCCAATTGGCGAAAGCGCCGACGCGCCTGGCGCAACAGCTCCTCGATGCGCTCGACCGTGAACACCTGCCCGACCAGCGCCGCCAGCACCACCGCCTGATAACCGGAGCCGGTGCCGATCTCCAGCACCTTCTGCGGCACGCCGCCGTTGAAGTGCTCCAGCAGCGCCTCGGTCATGCGCGCGACCACCCAGGGCTGCGAAATGGTCTGGCCGTGGCCGATCGGCAATGCGGTGTTCTCGTAGGCGCGCGAGTGCAGCGCCTGGTCGATGAAATGGTGACGCGGTGTGTTGCGGATCACTTCGATCACGCGCGGATCGCGGATGCCGCTCTCCTTGAGCGTGGCGGCCAGGCGGTCGCGCGCGCGCTGCGAGGTCATCCCCTCGCCCTTGAACGCCGACGGCGGCAGCGGATGGATGTTCATCGTCATCGCGTCAGGCCGCCTTTTCGTCCATCGCGTCGGTCATCGCCTGCATCCAGCCGCTGATTTTCTCCAGGGCCTGGTAGCGGGTGAGATCGACGTGGATCGGCGTGACCGACACATAGCCGCGCCGGACCGCGTCGAAGTCGGTGCCGGGGCCATCGTCCTCGGCGCCGCCGGACGGCCCGATCCACCAGATCGGCTTGCCGCGCGGGTCGGTCTGGGCGATGCACGGCGCCGAGCGATGCCGCTTGCCCAGTCGGGTGACCTCGAAGCCCTGGATCTCATGCCAGGGCCGGTCCGGCACGTTGACGTTGAGGATGGTGTCGGCCGGCAGCGGATCGACCAGCAGGCGGCGCATCAGGATCAGCACGGCCTGCGCGGCCGAGTCGTAGTGATCGCCCTTGTGGTCGCGGCTGGCCAGCGAGACGGCGATCGCCGGCAGGCCGAGGAAGCGCCCTTCCATCGCCGCGGACACGGTGCCCGAGTAGATGACATCGTCACCAAGGTTGGCCGAGTTGTTGATGCCGGACACCACGATGTCCGGTTCATGCTCGAGCAGGCCGGCCAGCGCCAGGTGCACGCAATCGGTCGGCGTGCCGGCCACGCGATAGCGGCCATCCTCCATCTTCAGCGCGCGGATCGGCGCGTCCAGGGTGAGCGAGTTGCTGGCGCCGGAACGGTCGCGGTCGGGCGCCACCACCGTCACCTGCCCCACCGCCGCCAGAGAGTCGGCCAATACGCGGATGCCGGGGGCGTCCACGCCGTCGTCGTTGCTTACCAGGACTCGCATGATGTTCCGTACAGATGCACGAGCGCGGCCCCGAAGGCGCGCTCCGAATCCTTCGAAGTCTACCGGACCGGCCCACCTCTTTCACGGGCAGGCGGTCGGAATCCTCGCGCTCGGCGAACGGAGCGGATGGCGGCGGGGTTTGAGGAAAATGGCCACCGGTCCCTTGTTAGCATGGCCCCATGAAGAAGCGCCGCAGCCCATCCGAGCCTGACGAGAACGACATCCGACTGTTCCGTGATGCCATCGGGCCGGTACGCGAAATCCGCGCCGATAGCCCGCCGCCACCTGCACCCCGGCCGGAACCGCGTGCGCACATGCTCGAAGCGGACGAAGCGGCCGTCCCGGGCGAGCTGCTGGAGCTTGCCTTCGATCCCGCACTGATGGAAATCGGCGAGGAGCTGGGCTACCTGCGCGATGGCTACCCACCGCGCCTGTTGCGCCAGCTCAAGCGGGGCCAGTTCAGCATCCAGGACGAACTGGACCTGCACCACATGAACGCCGCGGCCGCCCAGGCCAGCATCGTCAGCTTTCTGGCCGAGGCCCGCCAGCACGGGCTGCGCTGCGTGCGCATCGTGCACGGCAAAGGCCTGCGCTCCAAAGCTGCCGGCCCGGTACTGAAGGTGCTCACCGACCGCCTGCTGCGCCGCCGCGACGACGTGGTCGCCTTCGCCTCGGCCAAGCCTGCCCAAGGTGGCACCGGCGCCGTCGTGGTCCTGCTGAAAAACGCCTAGCGGCGGATCAGTCGGCGCGTATGGCCGCCACCGGCGCCACGCCAGCGGCACGCCGCGCCGGTCCCAGCACCGCGAGCTGACCGAGAACCACCGCACCAGTGCGCCCGCCAGGGCAAACCAAGGAGCCTCAGGCCTGCGCCAGCTCGCGTGCCACCACGGTGGCATAGGCGCCAGCGGGCAGTTCGAAGCCCAGCTCCAGTGCGTCGTCGGCCAACCAGCGCCAGGAGAGATGGCGAGGCAGCAGGCGCAGGGGGCGGCGCTCCTGATCCATGCGGGCCGCCGCAAGGCCCTCGGCCAGGTCGCTATCGCGCGCTGCAACTTCGCGTTCCAGCGCGCCTGCCGCGGCTGTCGTCGGCGGTTCGCCCTGCCCCCAGAGCGAGCCAGAGGGGTGGATATCTCCCTTCGCCAGGCGCTCGGCCAGCGTGGCGTCGAAGGGTTCCGGTCCGAACCAGGAGCGCGAACCGGCAAGTGACCAGATCTCCCCGTCCAGCGGCGTGTCCCATGCGCCCTGCTCCACGCGCGCGGCAAGCACACCATTGAAGATGTGCGAGCGGGCGGCCGACAGCAGAAAGCTGCGCTTGTCGCGGTCGACCCGGCGGCCGGCGAACATGGCCCTCGCCTGCGCCACGTTGCCGCCCTCGCGGCCGAAGCGCTGTTCGCCGAAGTAGTTGGGCACGCCGCGCGCGGCGATGGCCGCCAGCACCCGCTCGGCCTCTGCGCGATCACCCTGCGCATCGCGCAGCACCAGCACGAAGCGGTTGCCCCGCAGCGCACCGCGCTTGAGCTTGCGGTTGTGCCGTGTGGCGGCAAGCACTTTCACCTCCGCATGCGGGAAGGCCGACCAGTCCGGGTCGGGCTTGCCCGCCAGCTGGACAGTGAAGGCCTGCCGGGTCACCGCGTGGCGGTCCTTCAGGCCCGCGTAACCCACGGCGGCCGGTGGCACACCCGCGAAACGGGCCAGCTCGCGCGCCACCCAATCGGTGTTGGCGCCACGCTTCTCCACCCACAGCAGCGCATGTTCGCCCGTGCCCTCGGCGTCGTAGCCGAGGATTTCCTCGACGATGAAGTCCTCTGGCGTGGCGCGCAGTTGCGCGGTGAGCGGCGGGGTGCCGTGGGCATAGGGAAGTTCGTGCACTGCGGTCCTTGGTCGGGTTCGCCCGGCTTTGTGGGAGCCCGGGCTACATCAGGAAAAGCGAGGCGAGGCCCAGGAAGATGAAGAACCCGCCGCTGTCGGTCATCGCCGTGATCAATACGCTCGATCCCAGCGCCGGGTCACGGCCGAATTTCATCATCAGCATCGGTATGCCGACGCCGCAGAAGGCGGCCAGCAGCAGGTTGAGCGTCATGGCCGCGGTCATCACCACGCCCAACGCAATGTTCTCGTACAGCAGCCAAGCCACCACGCCGATCACCCCGCCCCAGACCAGGCCGTTGAACAGCGACACGGCCAACTCCTTGCGCCACAGCCGCTTGGCGCTGTCAGGCGTGATCTGGTTGAGCGCCAGCGCGCGCACGATCATGGTGATGGTCTGGTTGCCGGAGTTGCCGCCGATGCCGGCGACGATCGGCATCAGCGTGGCCAGCGCCACCAGCTTCTCGATCGCGCCCTCGAACAGGCCGATCACGCGCGAGGCGATGAAGGCGGTCACCAGGTTGATGGCCAGCCACGACCAGCGGTTGCGCAGGCTCGCCCATACCGAGGCGAAGATGTCCTCTTCCTCGCGCAGGCCGACGCGGCTGAGAGCTTCGCTTTCGCTCTCCTCGCGGATCACGTCGACCATCGCATCGACCGTGATGCGTCCGATCAGGCGTCCGCCGTCGTCGACCACCGGCGCGGTCACCAGGTCGTAGCGCTCGAACGCCTGGGCCACCTCGTACGCGTCATCGGCCGGGTGGAAGGTGTTGACGTCCGGCGCCATCACTTCGCTCACCATCTTTTCCGGCGAGTTGACCAGCAGCCAGTGCAGCGGCACCACGCCGGTGAGCAGGTTGTCCTGGTTGATCACGAACAGCTTGTCGGTCTGCGCGGGCAGCTCGTCGAAGCGGCGCAGGTAGCGCAGCACGGTCTCCAGGCTCACGTCCTCGCGGATCGTGACCATCTCGAAGTCCATCAGCGAACCGATCTGGTCCTCTTCCCAGGACAGCGCCGACTGCACCCGCTCGCGCTGCTGCGCGTCGAGGCTGGCCATCAGCTCGGGCAGGACCTCGGTCGGCAGGTCCTCGACCAGATCGGCCAGCTCGTCGGCATCCAGCGGCTCGACCGCGGCGAGGATCTCGCGCTGGTCCATGTCCGCGATCAGCGATTCGCGAACCGCGTCGGACACTTCCAGCAGGATTTCGCCGTCGCGGTCGGCCTTGACGCGTTGCCAGACCGCCAGGCGCTCGTCGAGCGGGAGCGCCTCCAGCACGAAAGCGATGTCCGCCGGATGCAGCTCGTCGAGCAGCTGCTGCAGCTGTGCCTGGTCGTCGGGCGAGGGCGTTTCGGCCAACCGCTCCAGCAGCGCGGTAATGGCTTCCAGCTGCTCCGGCAGCCGGTTCGCGCCGCGGGCCTCGGCTTCGCTCACGCGCGCTCCAGCAGCACGCAGGCCTGCGCCGCGATGCCTTCGCCCCGGCCGGTGAAGCCGAGCTTTTCGGTGGTGGTGGCCTTGACGCTGATGCGGGCGACCTCACAGGCGAGATCCTCGGCCAGGTTCGCGCGCATCGCCCCGGCGTGCGGGCCGACCTTGGGCGCTTCGCCGATCACGGTGATGTCCGCATTGCCCAGCGCGTAGTTGTGCTGCGACATCAGAAGCGCCGCGTGGCGCAGGAACTGGCGGCTGTCGGCATCGCGCCAGCGCTCGTCCGACGGCGGGAAGTGCCTGCCGATGTCGCCGAGCGCCAGCGCGCCGAAAATGGCGTCGCACAGCGCGTGGATCACGACGTCGCCGTCGGAGTGCGCGACCACGCCGCGATGGTGCGGCACACGCACGCCGCCGAGCACGACGAAATCGCCCTCGCCGAACGCGTGCACGTCGAAACCCTGGCCTATGCGCATCACCCCGTCCTCGTCAGCAGGAACTCGGCCAGCGCGAAATCCGCGGCCGTCGTCACCTTGATGTTGTCCTCGGCACCCTCCACCAGCAGCGGCGCAACGCCCGAGTGCTCCATGGCCATCGCCTCGTCGCTGACCGGCACACCCGCGCGGCTGGCCGCCTCCAGCGCTGCCACAAGCTGCCCGCGGCGGAACATCTGTGGCGTGAAGGCGCGCCAGCGCTGTTCGCGCGGCTCGGTCCGGACACTGCGATGGCGTTCGTCGGCGCGCTTGAGGGTATCGCGCAGCGGCGCACCGAGCAGGCCACCCTCGACCGCCGACGCCAGCTCGACCAGCCGTTCGATGTCCGCAGCCCGCACGCAGGGGCGTGCCGCGTCGTGCACCAGGACGAATTCATGCTCGCCAACGTCGGCCGGCAGCGCGCGCAGGCCGGCCAGTACCGAGTCGGCGCGCTCGCCGCCGCCGGTCGTGGTGAGCACGGGTTTGCCGCCCATGTGGGCGATGCCCGGCCAGCGCGCGTCATCGGCCGCCAGCGCCACCATCAAGCCGGCGATGCGCGGGTGCGACGCCAACCGCTCCAGCGTATGCAGGATCAACGCGCGTCCCGCCAGCGGCAGGTACTGCTTGGGGCAGTCGCCGCCGACCCGGGTGCCGCGCCCGGCGGCCGGTATCACGCACCACAGCGGGGCCACGTCAGTGCCCGCCGCTGTCGCTGGCCGGCGGCGGGCTGCTGGCGCTGCCGGCCGGTCGTTCGACCACCTGATAAAAGGTCTCGCCGGGCTTGATCAGCCCCAGCTCCGCGCGGGCGCGCGCTTCGACCGCCTGCTCGCCGTGCTTGAGGTCGCTGACGTCGGCCGCCAGCGCCTGGTTGCGCTGTAGCAGTTTGTCGTTCTCGCCGGTCTGCTTCTGCACCGACGCACGCAGCGTCTGGACTTCATGCATGCCGCCGCTGCCGGTCCACAGCTTCAGCTGCAGACCGATCAGGATCACGATGAGGATCAGGGCGATCCAGCGCAGCATGGGCAGTGCGACCTGTCAGCGTCAGCCCGGCAGGCGGGCGAGGTTGGGGAACGCGTCGCGACCGGCGTAGCGGGCGGTACTGCCCAGCTGCTCCTCGATACGCAGCAGCTGGTTGTACTTGGCCACGCGGTCGGTGCGGCAGAGCGAGCCGGTCTTGATCTGGGTCGCGGTCGTCGCGACGGCGATGTCCGAGATGGTCGTGTCCTCGGTTTCGCCCGAACGATGCGACACCACCGCCGCGTACCTGGCGGCATCCGCCATGGCGATGGCTTCCAGCGTCTCGGACAGCGTGCCGATCTGGTTGACCTTGATCAGGATGGCATTGGCAATATGCTTTTCGATGCCTTCCCGGAAAATGGCCGGGTTGGTCACGAACAGGTCGTCGCCCACCAACTGGACCTCTTTGCCGATCTTGTCGGTCAGCAGCTTCCAGCCGTCCCAGTCGCCCTCGGCCATGCCGTCCTCGATGGTGACGATCGGGTACTGCTTCGCCCAGCCGGCCAGCAGGTCGACGAACTGCTCCGGCGCGTAGACCTTGCCCTCGCCTTCCAGATCGTACTTGCCGTTCTTGAAGAACTCGGAACTGGCCACGTCCAGGCCCAGCAGGATCTCGCTGCCGACCTTGTAACCAGCCTTGCCGACCGCCTCAAGGATGGTATCGAGCGCCTCGATGTTGGAGCGCAGGTTCGGCGCGAAACCGCCCTCGTCACCCACCGCGGTGCTGAGGCCCTTGCCCTTGAGCACGGCCTTGAGCGCATGGAAGATCTCCGCGCCGGCGCGCAGCGCCTCGGCGAAGTTGGGCACGCCGACTGGCAGGATCATGAACTCCTGCACGTCGACGTTGTTGTCGGCGTGCGCGCCGCCGTTGACGATGTTCATCATCGGCACCGGCAGGCTGCCCGGCTTGCCGTGCGAGAGGTACTTCCACAGCGGCTCGCCGCGCGAGGCGGCCACCGCGTGCGCTGCAGCCATCGACACGCCCAGCAGCGCGTTGGCGCCGAGCTTGCCCTTGTTCGGCGTGCCGTCCAGCGCGATCAGCTTGCCGTCCAGACCTTTCTGGTCGGCGGCGTCGAAGCCCTTCAAGGCCTCGGCGATGGCGCCATTGACGTTCGCCACCGCGCGGGTCACGCCCTTGCCACCATAGCGCGCCTTGTCGCCGTCGCGCAGCTCGACCGCCTCGCGCGAACCGGTCGAGGCGCCGCTGGGCACCGCCGCCCGGCCGAACGCGCCGCCGGCCAGGGTGACTTCGGCTTCCAGCGTGGGGTTGCCGCGCGAGTCGAGGATTTCACGGGCGTGGATGCGGGTGATCGTCGTGGTCATGGTGGTCCGTCATCAAAGGTGGAAGGGTTACCGCAGGAGCCCGCTTGCGGGCGATGCGCTTCGCGTCTTGCCGAGCGCATCGCCCGCGAGCGGGCTCCCTAAAAGGAGGCCGAGCTTATAGCGCTTGTTCCAGGAAGCCGTGGCGCTTGGTCACGGCGTCCAGTTCCATCAGGGTTTCCAGCAACGCTTCCATCTTGCCCAGCGGCCAGGCATTGGGGCCGTCGGAGAGCGCCTTGCTTGGATCGGGATGGGTCTCGGCAAACAGGCCAGCCACACCGACCGCCACCGCCGCGCGCGCCAGCACCGGCACGAACTCGCGCTGGCCACCGGAGCTCGCGCCCTGGCCGCCGGGCAGTTGCACCGAGTGGGTTGCGTCGAAGACCACCGGGCAATCCGTTTCACGCATCACGCTCAGCGAGCGCATGTCCGAGACCAGGTTGTTGTACCCGAAACTCGCGCCGCGCTCGCACACCATGATGTCGTCGTTGCCCACGGCCTTGGCCTTGGCGACCACGTGCTTCATGTCCCACGGCGCGAGGAATTGGCCCTTCTTGATGTTCACTGGCTTGCCGGCGCGCGCCACGTTCTGGATGAAATCGGTCTGGCGGCACAGGAACGCGGGCGTCTGCAGCACGTCGACCACCGCTGCCACTTCGTTCATCGGCGTGTATTCGTGCACGTCGGTGAGCACGGGCACGCCGATCTGGCGCTTGACCTCGGCCAGCACGCGCAGGCCTTCTTCCAGGCCCGGGCCGCGGAAGCTCTGGCCGGAGGAGCGGTTGGCCTTGTCGAAGCTGGACTTGAAGATGAAGTTCACGCCGAGCCGAGCGGTGATTTCCTTCAACTGGCCGGCCACATCGAGTTGCAGCTGTTCGGACTCGACCACGCAGGGGCCGGCGATCAGGAACAGGGGCTGGTCGAGGCCAACTTCAAAACCGCAAAGCTTCATGGGTGTTTCCCGTCATGGGCCCGCCTGACCGGCGGACCACTGCTGGAGGGGCCGCTGCCGCGCGCCCCGTGAGTCTCGTACTACCGCGCAGTCACGCCCTTGCCTGTGCTCCGGCCAGCTTTTCGCTTTCGCGCATCGCCTTGTACTCGCGCGCTGCCTCGACGAAACCGATGAACAGCGGGTGCCCGTCGCGCGGCGTGGAGGTGAACTCCGGGTGCGCCTGGCAGGCCAGGAACCACGGGTGCTTCTGCTGCGGCAGCTCGACGATCTCCACCAGCAGGTCGTCCATCGACTTGCCGGAAACCACCAGGCCCAGATCCTCGAAATCCTGTCGGTAGCGGTTGTTGAATTCGTAGCGGTGGCGATGGCGCTCGCGCACCACTTCCTGGCCGTAGGTCTCGCGCGCCAGCGTGCCGGTCTTCAGGCGCGCTTCCTGCGAGCCCAGGCGCATGGTGCCGCCCAGGTCCGAGTGCTCGCTGCGCTGTTCGGTCTCGCCGGTGGCGGTGGTCCACTCGGTGATCAGCGCGATCACCGGGTTGGCGGTGTTGCGGTCGTTCTCGCTGGAATCGGCGTCCTTCAGGCCCGCCACGTTGCGGGCGAAGTCGACCACCGCCGCGTGCATGCCGTAGCAAATGCCGAAATACGGCACCCCGTTCTCGCGGGCGTACTTGGCCGAGAGCACCTTGCCCTCGAACCCGCGCTTGCCAAAGCCGCCCGGCACCAGGATCGCGTCGGCCTTGCCGAGCACCTTCTGCGCGCCCTCGGCCTCGACCTGTTCGGAATCGATCCAGTCCAGGTTGACGCGGGTCTGCTGCTTGATGCCGCCGTGGCGCAGCGCCTCGCCGAGCGACTTGTAGGCGTCCTTGTGCTCGACGTACTTGCCCACGATCGCGATGGTGACCTCGTCCTTCGGATGCTCGACCGCCTCGACGGTACGGCGCCAGCTGGACAGGTCCGCCGGCTTGGCGTCCAGCCCAAGGCGCTTGACCACGATGTCGTCCAGGCCCTGGCCGTGCAGCCACAGCGGAGTCTTGTAGATCACGTCCACGTCCACCGCGCTGATGACGGCGTTTTCCGGCACGTTGGTGAACAGCGCGATCTTGCGCCGCTCGCTCTCCGGCAAAGCCTCTTCGCAACGGCACAGCAGGATGTCCGGCTGGATGCCGATCGAGCGCAGTTCCTTGACCGAGTGCTGGGTCGGCTTGGTCTTGATCTCGCCGGCGGCCTTGATGTACGGGACCAGGGTCAGGTGCATGAACAGGCACTTCTCCGGCCCGTGCTCGATGCGCAACTGGCGGATCGCCTCCAGGAACGGCAGCGATTCGATGTCGCCGACGGTGCCGCCGATCTCTACCAGCGCCACGTCGAAGCCGCGGGTGGCCTCGTGCACGCAGTGCTTGATCTCGTCGGTGATGTGCGGGATCACCTGCACGGTGGCGCCCAGGTAATCGCCGCGGCGCTCCTTGCGGATCACCGACTCGTAGATCTTGCCGGTGGTGATCGAGTTCTTGCCGGTCAGGCGGGTGTGGACGAAGCGCTCGTAATGACCCAGGTCCAGGTCGGTCTCCGCGCCGTCGTCGGTCACGTAGACCTCGCCGTGCTGGAAGGGACTCATGGTGCCCGGATCCACATTGATATAGGGATCGAGCTTCATCATGGTGACCGAAAGCCCGCGCGCCTCGAGGATGGACGCAAGCGACGCCGCCGCGATGCCCTTGCCGAGCGAGGACACCACACCGCCGGTGACGAAAATCAGGGGGGTCATGGAATGCAGCCGTGCTGGAAATTCGGCATTTTAGCGGGTGACGGGCCCGGCGGCGAGACTTAAAGAGTCGCGCGATTCATGCTCGGGGCCCCTTTCCCTCCGGGCAAGGGTTCGCTGGCACCCGATTCCGCGCTCCGCCCGTTCCCTGATCGGCCCTTCGAGCCCTCTCCACCAACGATAGAGGGCTGTGGTTCGGCCTCACCATATCCGCCACACCGTTCGCCCTGGCTTAGCGCCAGGCGATGGAGTCGAAGGGCTCACCGGGACCGCCGCGGCGCTTCGACCCCGGTGGTTCTTGCCCGCACCGGGCGTGAACCACTCTCGTGGAAGGCGCTAGCATGGATGGATGACCACCCCCATCCCCTCCCGCCTTGCGGCCCTGCGCATGGCCATGCAGAAGCACGGCGTTGCCGCCTGCCTGATCCCTTCCGCCGACCCGCACCTGTCCGAGTACCTGCCCGCGCACTGGGCCGCGCGCGAGTGGCTGTCCGGCTTCACCGGCTCGGCCGGCACGCTGGTGGTAACCGCCCACGCCGCCGACCTGTGGACCGACTCGCGTTACTTTTCCCAGGCCGAACAGCAGCTGGCCGGCACGGGCGTGGCGCTCAAGAAGCAGAAGATCTCGCACGCCCCCGAGCACCTGCAGTGGCTGCAGGAACACCTCAACGAGGGCGACGTGCTGGCGGTCGCCGGCGACAGCCTGTCCGTCGCCGCCCGCAAGCAGGTCGAACGCCTGCTTGGCGAGGCCGGCGCGCGGGTGCGCACGGACCTGGACCTGCCGGGCGAGGTCTGGACGGACCGGCCCGCCCTGCCCAGGGCGCCGGTGTTCGAACACGCCTCCGGCTTCCCGGGGGCCACCCGCGCGGAAAAACTCGAACGCCTGCGCGCCAGCCTGCGTCGCCAGCAGGCCACGCACCACCTGGTGTCCAGCCTGGACGACGTCGCCTGGCTGACCAACCTGCGCGGCAGCGACGTGGAGTGCAATCCGGTGTTCCTGGCCCACCTGCTGGTGCAGACCGACGGGCCCGCCACGCTGTTCGTCGACCGCGGCAAGTTGTCCGATACGCTGGTCGCCGCGCTCAAGGCCGACGGCATCCGCATCGCCGATTACGCCACGGTCACCGACGCGCTGGGGGAGCTGGGCAAGAACGCGCGCCTGCTGCTCGATCCAGCCCGCGTGGTTTGCACCGTGGCCGACGCGATCGGCACCGAGGCCGGGCGCGTGGAAGCGGCCAACCCCTCGACGGCCTTCAAGGCCCGCAAGACCGAAGCCGAGCTCGAACACATCCGCGAGGTGATGCGCCGCGATGGCGCCGCACTGGTGCGTGCCTTCCGCCGGCTGGAAGAGCGCCTGGCCGCCGGCATGACGCAGTCCGAGCTGGATGTCGATGCGCTGCTGCGCGACGAGCGCTCGGCACAGCCGGACTTCATCGGTGAAAGCTTCGCCACGATCGCCGGCTACCAGGCCAACGGCGCCCTGCCCCACTACCGCGCCACCCCAGAAGCGCACAGCACGCTGCAGCGCAAGGGCCTGCTGCTGGTCGACTCCGGCGGCCAGTACCTCGGCGGCACCACCGACATCACCCGCGTGCTGGCGCTGGGCGAGACCAGCGCCGAGCAGCGTCGCGACGCCACGCTGGTGATGAAGGGCCTGATCGCGTTGTCCCGCGCTCGCTTTCCCAAGGGCGCGAGCGGCCCGCAGCTGGACGCGCTGGCGCGTGCGCCGCTGTGGGCCAGCGGCCTGGACTACGGCCATGGCACCGGCCACGGCGTGGGTTACTTCCTCAACGTGCACGAAGGCCCGCATGCGATCCGCCCGCCGGCGCCCCAGGGGGCACTGGTGCCGCTGGAGCCGGGCATGATCACTTCGATCGAACCGGGCCTATACAAGCCGGCGCGCCACGGGATCCGCCACGAGAACCTCGCGGTCGTGGTGCAGGCGGACCAGACCGAGTTCGGCGAGTTCTACGCCTTCGAGACGCTCACGCTGTGCCCGTTCGATCGTCGCGCGCTGGAAGCGGGCCTGCTCAACCCGGAAGAGCGCGCCTGGCTGGACGACTACCACGCCACCGTGCGGGCGGCCCTGGCGCCGTTGCTGGAGGATGCGGACCTGGCGTGGCTGGAGCGGCACTGCGCGCCACTGTAGTTCGGCGCAAGGGTGCCTCCATCCGCGCTTGCGGGCACCTCCCTGCATAGAACGAGGTGCGACACGAACACCCCGCCCTCTCCTGTCGAGCCTCCATCCCGCAACGCGGAGAAGGTGTCGGAGGCGGGCGGGGGCACCGCCCGCGAGCGTCTCCGCTTGACCACCCCGCCCGCCTCTCGCCATCCTGCAACGCTTCCGTCCCCTGACCGACCCCACGCATGAGCAGTCGCTACAACGCCGCCGACATCGAAGTCCTCTCCGGCCTCGATCCCGTCAAACGCCGCCCCGGCATGTACACCGACACCTCGCGCCCGAACCACCTGGCGCAGGAAGTCATCGACAACTCGGTGGACGAGGCACTGGCCGGACACGCCCGAGCGATCGAGGTGGTGTTGCACACCGATGGCTCGGTCGAGGTCAGCGACGACGGTCGCGGCATGCCGGTGGACATCCATCCGGAGGAAGGCGTGCCGGGCGTGGAACTGATCCTCACCCGCCTGCACGCGGGCGGCAAGTTCAGCGGCAAGAATTACAACTTCTCCGGCGGCCTTCACGGCGTCGGCGTGTCGGTGGTCAACGCCCTCTCGCAACGCGTGGAAGTGACCATCCGCCGCGACGGCAGCGAATACCGCATGGCGTTCGAGCACGGCGATCGCGTCAGCGAGCTGGAGGTCATCGGCTCGGTACCCAAGAAGAAGACCGGCACCACCGTGCGCTTCTGGGCCGATCCGAAATACTTCGATTCGCCGAAGATCTCGGTGCCCAAGCTCAAGCACCTGCTGCGCGCCAAGGCCGTGTTGTGCGCAGGCCTCAACGTCAAACTGGTCGACGAGACCAGCGGCGAAACCAGCGAGTGGTACTACGAGGACGGCCTGCGCGACTACCTGCGCGGCGAGCTTGATGGCGCCGAGGCGATCCCTTCGGAGCTGTTCGTGCACCACGTGGCCCGCGACACCGAGGGGCTGGACGTTGCGCTTACCTGGCTGCCCGAGGGTGAGCTGGTGCAGGAGAGCTACGTCAACCTGATCCCCACCGCACAGGGCGGCACCCACGTCAACGGCTTGCGCTCGGGCCTGACCAACGCCATCCGCGAATTCTGCGATATCCGCAACCTGCTGCCGCGCGGCGTGAAGCTGGCGCCTGAAGACGTGTGGGAACGCCTGGCTTTCGTGCTCTCGGCCAAGTTGCAGGACCCGCAGTTCGCCGGCCAGACCAAGGAGCGCCTGTCCTCGCGCAATGCCGCGGCGCTGTGCGAGAGCGTGGTGCACGACGCCTTCAGCCTATGGCTCAACCAGCACGTGGACCTGGGCGAAAAGATCGCCCAGCTCGCCATCGAGCGCGCCAGCGCGCGCCTGAAGGCGGCCAAGCAGGTGGTGCGCAAGAAGATCACCCAGGGCCCCGCCCTGCCCGGCAAGCTGGCCGACTGCACCGCCACCGACCTCACCCGCACGGAGCTGTTCCTGGTCGAGGGCGATTCGGCTGGCGGCAGCGCCAAGCAGGCGCGCGACAAGGAGTTCCAGGCGATCCTGCCGCTGCGCGGCAAGATCCTGAACACCTGGGAAGTCGAGTCGACCTCCGTGCTTGCCTCGGAGGAAGTCCACAACCTGGCCGTGGCCATCGGCTGCGATCCGGGCAAGGACGACCTCTCCGGCCTGCGCTACGGCAAGGTGATCATCCTGGCCGATGCCGACTCCGACGGCCTGCACATCGCAACCCTGCTCTCGGCCCTTTTCCTGCGCCACTTCCCGTCCCTGGTGCGCGAGGGCCACGTGTTCGTGGCGATGCCGCCGCTGTTCCGCGTGGACGTGGGCAAGCAGGTGTTCTATTGCCTGGACGAGGCCGAAAAGCAGTCCATGCTGCAGAAGATCGAGCGCGAGAAAATGAAGGGCGCCGTCTCGGTCACCCGCTTCAAGGGTCTGGGCGAGATGAACCCGGCGCAGCTGCGCGAGTCGACCATCCATCCGGACACCCGCCGCCTGGTCCAGCTGACCGTCGACGACAGTGAAGGTACGGCCAAGCTGATGGATATGCTGCTGGCGAAGAAACGTGCCGGCGACCGCAAGAGCTGGCTGGAAGAAAAGGGCGACCTGGCCACCCTGGAAGTCTGACCGCCTGCCGGCATGCGCGCAGCCGGCAGGCCGCGGCGCATGCCAGCCCCGGGGCCTGCCCATCCAGCGTTCCGGCTGTCGTGCGGCGATCGCGTCAGTCCCGCCTCGCCGCTCGACCACGAGACGGTCCGCGGCGAACCATGTCAGCCCAAGCCGTAGCGGTCCGGCCATCGCCGTGGACCGTGCGCAGAGCGCATCCTGCGCGACGACCCACATAGCGGTCGCACACAGGCGCGCTCCAGGCGACCACTGTCCGCGCTAAGGTACGCGCTTCCAACCGTCCGAGCGCAGCCATGGCCCTGCTACCGCCTATCGACCTGCAACGCTGGATCGACGAACACCGCCATCTGCTCAAGCCGCCGGTGGGCAACAAGTGCATCGTCGACGGCGACTTCATCGTCATGATCGTCGGTGGCCCCAATGCGCGCACCGACTACCATTACGACGAAGGACCGGAGTTCTTCTACCAGCTCGAAGGCGAGATGGTGCTCAAGGTGCAGGATGAAGGTGCCGCGCGGGACATTCCGATCCGGGCCGGCGAGCTGTTCTACCTGCCCGCACGGGTGCCGCATTCGCCCCAGCGCATGCCCGAATCGGTGGGTCTGGTGATCGAACGCCGCCGTCTGGCTGGCGAACAGGACGGCCTGCTGTGGTTCTGCGAGCGCTGCAACCACAAGTTGTACGAGGAGTACTTCACGCTGCAGAGCATTGAACAGGATTTCCCGCCCGTGTTCGATCGCTTCTACCGCTCACGCGAAGCACGCACCTGCGACGCCTGCGGGCACCTGAACCCCGCCCCCGCACGGTACGAGCCCGCCTGACGGCGCAGGGTGGGCTTCAGCCCGCCGCTCGGGTGCCGCGCGGGAAACGGTGGGCTGAACCCCACCCTACGGAGAGCGGACCAGCCAGCGCTGCGCCATGCGTCGCAGCGATTCGTCCGCCTGCGGGTCCTGAGCGATCGCCCGGATGGAGCGCCAGGCCAGTTCGAGCGACTCCTCGCTGACGGCGAACGCCTCGCTCCCCGTCGCGCGCACGACGTAACGCACGTCGTAGTGCCAATGCGCCGGTTCGTTGCCGCGAGCAGGGATCAGGTGCCGGTCCAGATCGAAAATGTCCGGCTCGACAGCCAGTTCCGGCAGGCCGGACTCCTCTTCCGCCTCACGCCGGGCCACGCGCGCGAGGTCCCGATCACCATCGGCATGCCCGCCCAGCTGCAACCAGCGGCCCAGCTTGCGGTGATGGGTCAGCAACACCCGCTCGCCATCCGCGCTCACCAGCCAGGCCGAACCGGTGAAATGGCCCGGCCCATGCGTACGCTCGAACACCTCCGGCGCGCTGGCCAGAAAGCCCAGGAATCCATGTACCTCCGGGTCGCCCGGCGAGGCTTCTGCGAATCTATGAAGGGCGTCGCCAAGCGGGTGGTTCGATGTCTCGGGCATGTTCGTGGGGCGAAGGACAAACCGCGATTCTAGCGACGCCGCCGCATGGCTTGCGGCGCTTGTACCCCCAGTCACGCTCGGCTAAGGTTGCCCGTCACTTCGGCTCGACGCGTGGCTAACGCAAAGGTCGGGGAGCACGTTGTCTTTCCATGGGGAACGCTATGCTGTTTAAGCGCGTCAAGCCGCTCGACCAGATTCTCGCTACCGCCGAAAAGAAGTCCCTCGTCCGCCAGCTCGGCCCGTTCCAGCTCACCATGCTGGGTATCGGCGCGATTATCGGAACCGGCATTTTCGTGCTCACCGCCGAAGCAGGCCAGAAGGCCGGCCCCGGCATGATGATCGCCTTCGTCATCGCTGCCGTCGTGTGCGCCCTGGCTGCACTGGCCTACGCCGAACTCGCCTCGATGGTGCCGGTGGCCGGATCGGCCTACACCTACACCTACGGCGTGCTAGGTGAAGGTATCGCCTGGATCGTGGGCTGGGCGCTGGTGCTCGAATACACCATTGCCGCCAGTACCGTCTGCGTCGGTTGGGCCGGTTACGTCAACGGCCTGCTGACCCACGCCGGATGGGGCTTGCCGCATTTCCTTCAGGTGGGTCCGATGGATGGCGGCAGCTTCAACCTGCTGGCATGTGCGATCGGCCTGGCCGTCACCCTGTTGCTGGTGCTGGGCACTTCCAAGTCGGCCAAGGTCAACACCGTGCTGGTGCTGATCAAGATCGCCGCGCTCACCGCCTTCATCTTCGTCTCCCTGCCGGCGGTGCAGGACCAGAACTTCCACCCGTTCGTCCCCAACGGCTGGGGCAGCCCGATGGGCGGCATCGGCGTGTTGGGCGCGGCCGCGTCGATTGTTTTCGCCTACATCGGCTTCGACGCGATCTCCACCGCAGCCGAAGAAACCAAAAACCCCAACCGCAGCATCCCGATCGCACTGATCGGTTCGCTCGGCGTCTGCACGATCTACTACCTGCTGGTGAGCTACGGCGCGGTCGGCTCGGTGGGCGCGCAGCCCATGCTCGGTCCGGATGGTGTGGCGCTGGCCCCCGGTACGCCGGCCTTCGCGGCGGCCTGCGTTGGCTCGGACGCGCTGGTGTGCAGCAAGGAGGCGCTGGCCCATGTGGTGCGCCTGCTGGACCACAACACCATCGGCGGCTTCATCGCCTTCGCTGCCGGCATCGCGTTGCCGTCGGTGATCCTGACGATGACCTACGGCCAGACCCGCATCTTCTTCACCATGTCGCGCGACGGCCTGCTGCCGGGCTCGCTCGCCAAGATCCACCCGCGCTACCACACGCCCCACGTGATCACGCTGATCACCGGCACCTTCGTGGCGCTGTTCGGCGCGCTGTTCCCGGTCGGCATCCTGGCGGACATCACCAACTCCGGCACCCTGTTCGCGTTCATCATGGTGTCGATCGGCGTGCTGATCCTTCGCCGCACGCAGCCGGAGCGCCCGCGCCCGTTCCGCACGCCGCTGCCGTGGCTGATCTGCCCGCTGGCGATCATCGGTTGCCTGCTGCTGTTCCTGAACCTCTCGAAGGAAGCGAAGATCACCTTCTTCGTGTGGGGCGCCATCGGCCTGGTGGTGTATTACCTCTACGGCCACCGCAAGAGCCACCTGGCCAACGGTACCGAACCGGTCTGACGCTTGCGTCGCCTTCCCAGCAAACACCTGCCGGCACGGTGAAAACCGTGCCGGTTTCATGTCCGGAACGCCCATGCTGAAGCAACTGCTCGCCCGCAAGACCGACTTCTCCGACGCCGATGATGCACACGGCCCTGGCCTGCGCCGCACGTTGGGCCCGTGGGGACTGACCGCGCTGGGCATCGGTGCGGTGATCGGTGGCGGCATCTTCGTCATCACGGGGCAGGCCGCGGCCGAACATGCCGGCCCGGCGGTGATCCTGGCCTTCATCATCGCGGCGGTGTGCTGCAGCTTCACCGCGCTGTGCTACGCCGAATTCGCCACACTGATCCCGATGTCGGGCAGCTCCTATTCCTATGCCTATGCGACGCTGGGGGAACTGGTCGCCTGGTTCATCGGGTGGAACATGGTGCTCGAGTACGGGGTATCGGCCTCCGCCGTCGCTGTGAGTTGGACCGGGTATTTCGTCAGCCTGCTGGACCATATCGGAATCCACCTGCCCGCCGCCCTCACTACGGCCCCCCTCGCCTACCAGGGTGGCCATCTGGTCAGCACTGGCGCGTTGTTCAACCTGCCCGCCGTGGCCATCGTGCTGGCGCTGACCTGGCTCTGCTACGTGGGCATCCGCGAGTCCAGCGGCGCGAACGTTGCGATGGTGTTGCTCAAGGTCGGCCTGATCGTGGTGGTGATCGTGGCCGGCTGGCGCTACGTGAATCCGGATCTGTGGCATCCGTTCATCCCGGCCAATGAAGGACCGGAAAGGTTCGGCTGGTCCGGCATCATGCGCGCATCGACGCTGGTCTTCTTCGCGTACATCGGTTTCGAGGCGACCTCGACCGCCGCGCAGGAGGCGAAGAACCCGCAACGCGACCTGCCCATCGCCACAATCGCCTCGCTGGCCATTTGCACCGTGCTCTACGTGGGCATGGCGGCGGTCATTACCGGTCTGCTGCCGTTCAAGCTGCTGGGCACGGCCGAGCCGGTGGTCACCGCGGTCAAGGCCCACGCAGAACTGGAATGGCTGCGCTGGCTGGTCGAGGTCGGCGCGCTGATCGGCCTGTCCTCGGTGGTGCTGGTCATGATCATCGCGCAGCCGCGCATCTTCATGATCATGGGCCGGGACGGCCTGCTTCCGCCGGTATTCGCCAAGATCCACCCGCGCTACCGCACGCCACACATCAATACGGTGATCACCGGGCTGGGCATCGCCGCGCTGGCGGCGGTGTTCCCGCTGGACATTCTGGGTGACCTGGTTTCGATGGGCACGCTGATCGCGTTCGTGGCGGTATGCGCGGGCGTACTGGTCCTGCGTCATACCCAGCCGGAACTGCCTCGCACCTTCCGCGTCCCGTGGGCGCCAGTGACCTGCACGCTGGGCGTGCTGAGCTGCCTGACGCTGCTCTACTGGGAAAACTGGTACCAGTGGCTGATGCTGGGCATCTGGACGGCGGTCGGGCTAGTGATCTATTTCGCCTACGGCCGCCGGCATAGCCAGTTGCGCAAAGCGTCGCTGTCCGCCGGCAGCTGACGTGCGGTTGCCGGGCAGGCACCCGCTTCGGGGAAGCATTCAAGCCAACCGGGCGTCCGACCTGGGCAAGCGGCTTTCGAGCCGTCTGTCGCAGACCTGCCCAAGGTTTCAGGAACCCGTTCGTTCGGCGACGTTCGTAGGCGGACGCGACACTTAACTTCAATATAACAATCGCAAACGACCGACCACGAATCATTTACAGCCCCAAAGCCTTGATATTTAAAGGTTTAACGGAACTTTTTCGATAAAAAATCCAGCGACCCGCATCCGAACTGCCCCCCACGGGAGTATCATCTGTGTTCCGAGGGTTGATCACTTGGCAGTGGGCCCCGGATCGCCGCCCGGCGCGTCAGGCGGGTCAGCTCCTCAGCCTGACGCGTCTGGGCAGCACTTTTCACACTGGCCGATCGGCCGCTTTCCCTACACGTAAATCCTCGGCGCGGCGCGCGTCGAACGCGTGCGTGCCTACTCAGGCCTTCCTGGCCGTGTGCGAGACACACCAGCCCTTGGCGTTCACCGACTTGCCAGGGAACAACTGGCAGGGACCGTAAGCCTTGGCGCTGGGGTCGGTATAGAACTGGCAGTTTGCGCAGACATCGCCGGGCTTGCGCTTGGGATTCTTCGACTTGCTGGCGTCCTCGACATAGTCGAGCGCCTTGGCGGTCGGGTCGGATTCCGCCACGTGCGGCAGGTCAGCTGCGCGCGCGATGCGTGGCAAGCCACCGACCACCGCAGCGGCTGCGGCGGTTCCGGCCGCCACCTTCAGGAAGCGACGACGCGATTCGAGGTCTTTCTCTTGCGACATGGTTGAACCTCCATTGTTTCCGCCCACCGCGGACGCGGCGGCCTGTCGCGATGGTACGCCGCGAACGTCAATTCCACCTGACTTGCGAGAACGACTCGCATTTGCCATTGGGCGCACGGGTGAGCGTGTTATAGTCGCACACCGTTTGGACGTCCAAATCACCATGCAGGAATTGCCCTCCTCCGTCGACCCCGCCCGCTTCGCGCTCTGCGCCGACGCCATCGCCGAAGCCGCGCGCGAGCTCGCCTCGCTAGGCTGGACGCCTGCCACCAGCAGCAACTTCTCCATGCGCGTGAACGGCGAACTCGCGGCCATCACCATTTCCGGCCGCGACAAGGGACGGCTGGGTCGCGAGGACATCATGCTGGTGGACATGGCTGGCCACGCGGTCGGCACCCGTGCCCGTCCCAGCGCGGAAACCGGCCTGCATACGCAGGCCTACCGGCGACTGCCGCACGCGCACGTCGTGCTGCACACCCACTCGCGCACGCAGAGCGTGGCATCGCGGCTGTTCGCGCGCGAGGGCGCCGTGCGGCTGGAAGGCTGGGAGCTGCAGAAAGCCATCACCGGCTACACCACGCACGAGAGCGTGCTGGAGATCCCGGTGTTTCCCAACACCCAGCACATGCCCGAACTGGTCGAGCGCATCGACGCCTGGCTGGATGCCGGCAAGCCGCTGCATGCCTACCTGATCGACGGCCACGGGATCTACACCTGGGGCGCCGACATGGCCGAGGCGAGGCGCCACCTGGAAGCGCTGGAATTCCTGCTCGCCTGCGAGCTGGACCTGAGGGTCTATTCATGACCTCCAGGCGTCACGCACCGGAGTGGCTTGCACGCGTACCAGCGTCATCGCCCGATCGTGGACGGGCGCCCAATCCCCGACTCCTCCCTGGCCTGCGCACCCCCCCCTTCCTGCGCGCGGCACTTGGACATCGTGAAGAGACCTTCCGGAGACTATCCATATGAGCCGCCTTCGCATCTACGACGACGCCCAGCCGTCCACGCCTGTTTCGGTGCATAGCGCGCCAGCCGAGATCGCTCGTGAGCTTGGCCAGGTGGGCGTGCGCTTCGAGCAGTGGGAAGCCAACGCACCCATCGCTCCCGGTGCCAGTCAGGACGAAGTGATCGCTGCCTACCGTGCGGACATCGACCGCCTGATGCGGCAGGAGGGCTACCAGTCCGTCGACGTCATCAGCCTGGCGCCGGATCACCCCGATCGCGCCACGCTCCGCGAGAAATTCCTTAGCGAACACACGCACAGCGAGGACGAGGTCCGTTTCTTCGTCGCAGGCAGCGGCCAGTTCACGCTGCATGTTGGCGGCAAGGTCTACGACGTGCTGTGCGAGGCCGGCGATCTGATCGGTGTGCCAGACGGTACGCCGCACTGGTTCGACATGAGCGAATCGCCCTACTTCGTGGCCATCCGCCTGTTTACCAACAAGGAAGGCTGGGTTGCCAATTTCACCGGCACCGATATCGCCGCGCGCTTTCCGCGCATGGAACCCACCACGCGCCGAGTCCCGTAGGGGGCTTGAGCCTACCTTCGATTTCGCCGCGAGGCCCGGCGGGCTGAAGCCCGCCCCACGGAGCTCAGCTATTCTTGCGGTCTCCCTGAACACGTGCCGCCCATGACCACCATCCGCGCCATCGTCACCGACATCGAAGGGACCACCAGCTCGATCGATTTCGTCAGGGACGTACTGTTCCCGTATGCCCGCAAGCGCCTGCCGGCCTTCATCGAGACGCATGCCGACACGCCCGAAGTACAGCATTGGCTGCACGAGGCGGCGAAAGAAGCCGGCATCATCGAGGCCAGCCGCCAGGAGGTGATCGAGCTGCTGCTTGGCTGGATCGACCAGGACCGCAAGTCAACCGCGCTCAAGGCGCTGCAGGGCATGATCTGGAAGGAAGGTTACGAGACAGGCGAGTACCGCGCGCACGTCTATCCGGAAGTGTCCGCCCGCCTGCACGCCTGGCGCGCTGACGGCCTGCACCTGTATGTCTATTCGTCCGGTTCGGTGCCGGCGCAGAAGCTGTTCTTCCGCCACAGCGACGCCGGCGACCTGACGCCGATGTTCGCCGGCTACTTCGATACCGAAACCGGACCGAAGCGCGAATCGGCCTCCTACGCGAAGATCGCCGAGGCGATCGGCGAACGGCCGGAGCACATCCTGTTCCTTTCCGACATCGTCGACGAACTGGACGCCGCCCGCGCCGCCGGCATGCAGACCGGTTGGCTGTTGCGCGCACCGCAGGCACGGCCTGCCGAGCCGCGCCATCGGGCCTACACGGATTTCGACGCCATCGAGCCCTGACGCCACCATGCGCACCAGCCTAATCGCCCTGCTCGCGTTTGCCGCCGGCGTGCTGGCAATGCTGCTGGTGCAAGGCTGGCTGCCCCACCCGCAGGCATCCCAACCGTCCGTTCACCCCGCGCCTGCGTTGCTGGACGACGCCGACGCGCCCGCGCCGCCGCAGGATGATTGGCCCGAGCAGGCTCCCACGCCGGAGCAGGTGCTCTATACCCAGCCGCAACTGCTGGATGCCGCGCTCGCCAGTCTGCGCCCACGCATCCCCGGCAAGCCGAACCTTTACCTGCTCGCCTTCGCCGGTGATGGCACCGAAGACGTCTTTCACAACGAAGTGGAGTACGCCGCACACCTGTTCACCCGGCACTTCGGACCCACGGCACATGCACTGGTGCTGGAGAACTCCCCGAACACGCTTTCCACCCGGCCACTGGCCACCTGGAGCAACCTGGAAAACGCGCTCGACCGTCTATCCGCTGTCATGGACCCGCAACAGGACATCCTGCTGCTCTACCTGACCACCCACGGCAGCGAGGACCACACCCTGCTGGTTGACATGGACCCGCTGCCGCTGGACCAGATCGGCGCGCAGGACCTGGGCGCGATCCTCGCCGCGCATCCCTTCAAGTGGAAGGTCGTGGTGGTCAACGCCTGCTACTCCGGGGGCTTCATTCCGCCGTTGCAGGGCGACGGCACCCTGGTACTCGCTGCCGCACGCAGCGATCGCAGTTCGTTTGGCTGCGGCAACGACTCGGCGGCGACCTATTTCGGCCGCGCCTGGCTGATCGACGCGCTCAACCGCACTCCGGATTTCATTGCCGCGTTCGCCCAGGCGACGGACGAGATCGCGAAGTGGGAGCAACAGGACCGGCTGCTCCCGTCCGAACCGCAGATGGCGGTCGGCAAAGGTATCGCGGCGCAGTTGGCACGATGGCGCGACGGCTTGAGGCTTGGCCCGAAGGTGCCGTTCCGGCCGTCAGTACAACCGCAGGTTTCGCTGGCTGCCCCTCGCTGAGCTACCTGGCAGGAGCGCACCTGGGCGCGACCGGCAACGCCAGATACACGTAGATGCCGACATGGCGGTCGCGCACGGGGTGCGCTCCTGCAGTTATTCGGTCGAGCGCTGAGCGTGTCGGTCAGCCAGCACCGCCGCGGCATCCGCAAGCCCCAGCCCCCGCGCCCGCAGGGCGACGGTGAGGTGGAACAACAGATCCGCCGCTTCACCGAGCAGCTCCGCGTCGCCTTGCGCGACGGCAGCAAGCGCCGTCTCCACGCCTTCCTCACCGACCTTCTGGGCGATGCGGCGAATGCCTCCGTCGAACAGCTCCGTCGTGTAACTGCCGGCCGGTCGCTCGGCCGCACGCCGGGCGACCAGCGCGTCGAGTTCGGCTAGAAAGCCCAGTGGCAACTGCGCCCCGTCGAAACAACTGGGCGTGCCGCGGTGGCAGGTCGGCCCGGCCGGTTCGGCTAGCACCAGCAACGCGTCTGCATCGCAGTCCAGGTGCAGGCTCTTGAGCTTCAGCACGTTCCCTGAACTTTCGCCCTTGGTCCACAGGCGGCCCTTGCTGCGGCTGTGAAAGCTCACCCGTCCGGTGTCGCGCGTGGCCGCCAGTGCCTCGGCATCCATGTAGCCCAGCATTAGCACCTCGCCGGTTAGCCAGTGCTGCACGATCGCCGGTACCAGGCCGCCGCCCTTGGCGAAATCGGGTTGCTCAACCATCACAGGTCTCCGGTTCGATAGCGACGCGGACCATCACGCCTTGATTCGCCAGCCACCGCTTCAGTGCCGACACGTCGATCGCGCCGGAATGGAACACGCTTGCGGCGAGCGCACCGTCGACATCGGCACCGGTGAAGACATCGCGGAAATGCTCCGCTGCGCCCGCGCCGCCCGAGGCGATCAGGGGTACCTCGCAAACCGCACGCGCCTGGGCCAGTTGCGCCACGTCGTAGCCCTGCCGCACGCCGTCGCTGCCCATGCAATTGAGCACGATCTCGCCCGCGCCCAGATCCTGCGCCTGGGCGATCCAGTCCAGCGTGCGCCGCGGCAGCGCCTGCGTGCGCGACGGATCGCCCGTGTACTGGCGCACCCGCCACTGCCCATCGGCGTCGCGGAGCGAATCGATGCCCACGACGACGCACTGCACGCCGAACGCGTCGGCCAGCTCGGCGATGAGCGCGGGCCGTTCGAGCGCCGGCGAATTGATCGACACCTTGTCGGCCCCGGCGTGCAGCACCGCGCGTGCGTCCTCGACGCTGCGGATGCCCCCGGCCACACAGAAGGGAATGTCGATCTTGCGCGCGACCCGTTCGACCCAGGCGCGGTCCACCGAGCGGCCTTCCGGACTGGCGGTGATGTCATAGAAGACCAGTTCATCCGCGCCGGCGTCGCGATAGCGCAGCGCCAGCTCGACGATGCCTCCGACGACCGCGTGGTCGCGGAAGCGCACGCCCTTGACCACCTGCCCCTCGCGCACGTCCAGGCAGGGAATGATGCGACGGCTCAGCACGGGCGACGCTCCCCGGCCATAGCGGCACGTCCGCGGGCGAACACCGCGCGACACCCGGCAAACAGAATCCCGTTCATGCCGCCATCGCCTCCCCTAGCCCGAAACGTCCTTCGAGCAACCCGCGCCCGAGAATCACGCCGCGCGCGCCGGCGGTCCGCGCGGCACAGATGTCCTCCACCGAGCGCACGCCTCCGGACGCCTGCACCGCAAGCTCGGGGGCGATCGCCGCCAGGTGGCGATAGAGCGCCAGGTTGAGTCCGGCCAGCATGCCGTCGCGATCGATATCGGTGCACAGCAGATGCCGCGCGCCGTGCGCCGCATACCAGGGCGCCAGTTCGTCCAGCGTGCGGGTTTCGGCCTGGGTCCAGCCGGCGCTCGGCAGCGTCCAGCGGTCGTCCGACCAGCGCGTGTCCAGCGCGATGGTGAAGCGCTCGGCACCGTGTCGCTGCAACCAGTCGGCCACCCGTTCCGGATGGCGGATGGCGACACTTCCGACCACCACGCGCTCCACGCCCGCATCCATCAACCGGTGCACGTCAGCCACGCGACGCACGCCGCCGCCGGCCTGCACGCGCAATCCCGTGCGCGCCAGCGCCTCGATGACCGACAGGTTGGCAAAGCCGCCCGACTGGGCACCGTCGAGGTCGACCACGTGCAACCAGTTCGCCCCGGCAGCCGCGTAACTTGCGGCCAATGCGACGGGCTCGTCCTGGTAAGTCGTCTGGCGGGCATAGTCGCCCTGGGCGAGGCGAACGACGCGGCCTGCACGCAGATCGATGGCGGGGATGATGTCGGCTTTCATAGGGCGAGGAAGTTGCGTAGCAGGCGGGCGCCCACCGTAGAGGAACGTTCCGGGTGGAACTGCATGCCGAAGAAGTTGCCGCGCGCCACCACCGCCGAAAAGGGGACGCCGTGTCGGGCGGACACCAGCGTGTAGTCGCCCGGCGGCACCGCGTAACTGTGTACGAAATACACCTGTGCGTCGGCATCGATGCCATCAAGCAGGGGATGTTCGCTGCACGTACGTAGCCGGTTCCATCCCATGTGGGGGACACGCACACCGGATGCGGGCTGCAGCCGTCGCACGGTCGCGGGAATCAGTCCGAGGCAGTCCACGTCGCCCTCTTCCGACCGCGCGCAGAGAAGCTGCATGCCCAGGCACACGCCCAGCACCGGCTGGGTAAGAGAGCGCAGCACATCGATGAGGCCCAGTGCCTGCAGGCGCGCCATGGCAGGACCGGCCGCCCCCACGCCGGGCAGTATCACCTTGCCGGCCGCACGGATCGCTGCCGGGTCCGATGTCAGCGGCGCATCCACGCCCAGGCGCTGCAGGGCGTAGCGCACCGAGCCGATGTTCGTACCACCGGCGTCGACCAGTACGACCGAGGCGCTGGACGGCTCGGTTCCTGCACGCGCGTCTGGCGTGGACGTCACCACAGCGCTCACAACGCCCCCTTGGTACTGGGCAGCTCGCTGCCTTCGCGCCGCAGGGCCTGGCGCAATGCGCGGGCGACGACCTTAAAGCAGGCCTCGACCATGTGATGTGCGTTGTCGCCACGCACCGAAAGGTGCAGGTTGGCGCCCAGCGTTTCGCACAGCGAACGGAAGAAATGCGGTACCAGCTCGGTCGGCAGATCACCGACACGCTCGCGCGGGAATGCCCCGTCGAATACAAAGCATGGCCGCCCGGAAAGATCGAGCGCCACACTGGCGAGTGACTCGTCCATCGGCAGGGTGAAGCCGTACCGGCCGATGCCGCGCTTGTCGCCCAGTGCCTGGCGAAGCGCCTGCCCCAGCGCCAGCGCGCAGTCCTCGATCGTGTGGTGTTCGTCCACCTGCGTATCGCCGGCGCAGGCGAGCGTGAGGGCAAAACCGCCGTGCTTGCCGATCTGCTCCAGCATGTGGTCGAAGAAGCCCAGTCCGGTGCGCACCTGCGGCTCGGCCGTGCGATCCAGGTCAACGGTTACGTCGATGGCCGTCTCGCGCGTGCGTCGGTTCACCGAAGCGGCGCGCGGCGCGTCCAGCAGGCGATGCGCAAGCTCTTCCCAGCCGGCCCCCTGCGGACCGATCCGCAAGCCGCGCACGCCAAGATTCGCTGCCAGTTGCATGTCGCTTTCGCGGTCACCGATCACCGCGGAGGCGCCGCGGCTCCAACCGTCGTCGGCAAGGTAATGGCGCAGCAAGCCGACCCCCGGCTTGCGCGTATCGAGCCCCTCGTGCGCGAAACTGCGATCGACCAGCACTTCGCGAAACACGATGCCCTGCGAAGCCAGGATGCGTAGCAACAACGCCTGCGGCCCGCGGAAGGCTTCTTCGGGGAAGCTCGCGGTACCCAAGCCGTCCTGGTTGGTCACCATCACCAGCTCGTAGCCGGCCGCGACACAGCGCTTCAACGCGCCGATCACGCCCGGCAACAGGTCGAGCTTGGCGAAGCTGTCGATCTGCTCGTCCGGCGGCTCGACGATCAGGCAGCCGTCGCGATCGACAAACAGCAACTTCCTGGTCATGCACCCACCCCGCAGGAGCGCACCCCGTGCGCGACCGCGCTGCCGACCCTGTCGGCCCATCGCGCATGCGGCGCTTTACGGCAAGCAATTCTCACAGTCCACCTCCGAGCACCGCCAGCACCCGGTCGTTTTCCCGCGGCGTCCCGACCGTGATGCGCAAGGCATCGGCCAGCCCCGGATATCGCCGCACGTCACGCACGACGATGCCCGCCTCGAACAACCGCCGATACGCCGCCCCTGCGTCCTCGAAACGCACGGCGAGGAAATTCGCCTGCGACGGAAGCACCGCACGCACGCCCGCCATCGCTCCGAGCGCCGCTGCCATCCGGGCACGCTCGACGCGCACCACGCCGATCCGTTCGCGCGCGGCCACCTGTCCTGCCGGTGACAAGGCCTCCAGCGCCGCTGCCACGCAGGGACGCGGCAGCGGATACGGCGGCAGGATGCGCCGCAGCAGGGCCACCACCTCCGGCTGCGCCAGCAGGCAACCGAGGCGCGCACCGGCCAGCGCCCACGCCTTTGACAGCGTGCGCAGCACAGCCAGGTGCTCGTACCGGTCCAGCAATGACGCGGCGCTGCCGCCGTCTGCGAACTCCACGTAAGCCTCGTCCACCACCAGCAGCGCACGACCGGCCAGCCGCTGTGCGAGGCGTTCAACCGCCTCCAGCGATATGCCAGCCCCGGTCGGATTGTTCGGCGCACACACGAACACCAGCTTCACCGCCGGCGTTACGGCCGCCAGCAGCGCGTCGGCGTCGAGCGCGAAATCCGCCGCCAGCGGTACTTCGATCACCCGCGCGTTCTGCACCCGGGCACAGACGGCATACATGCCGAAGGTCGGCGGCTGCACCAGGATTGCGTCCTCGCCCGCACGGCAGAACGCGCGCACCAGCAGGTCGATGGCCTCGTCGCTGCCACGCCCGACCAGCACCTGTGCGGGACGCACGGCGTACAGCGTGGCCAGCCTCTCCACCAACGCCGCGGGCTGCGGATCGGGGTAGCGGTGGCAGTCCATTCCGGCGTCACCGAACGGCGCCCAGGCCGATTCATTGGCGTTGAGCAGCAAGGCGCCACCCGTCGCCTCCATGCGCGCGGAGGAATACGGCACCAACGCGCGGATCTCCGCGCGCGCAAGGTCGAGCACGCTCATGCGAGGGAAACCTCCGCGTCGAGCGCAGCCAGCCGCAGCGTCACCGCGCGGCGGTGCGCGTCCAGTTGCTCGGCGGCGGCCAGCGTGGCCGTGCACGGTCCGATCGCACGCAGCCCTTCGGGCGTAAGCTCCTGCACGCTGATCTGCTTCTGGAAGCTGGCTACCGACACGCCGCTGTGGCTGCGCGCATAACCGTAGGTCGGCAACACGTGGTTGCTGCCGCTGGCATAGTCACCCACGGATTCGGGCGTCCACGCGCCCAGGAACACGGAGCCGGCACATTCCACTTGCGCCAGCCAGACGCGCGGTTCGGCCACCTGCAGGATCAGGTGCTCGGGTGCGTAGCGGTTGCTGACCTCGATTGCCTGCGCGACCGAGTCGACCCGGATCAAGCGGCTGTGGGCCAGCGCCCCGAGTGCGATACCCGCCCGCGGCAAGGCCGCGCACTGGCGTTCGACTTCCTCGGCCACGGCATCGAGCAGCGCGTCCGATGGGCTCACCAGCAATACCTGCGAGTCCAGCCCGTGCTCGGCCTGCGACAGCAGATCGGCGGCCACGAACGCCGGCTCGGCCAGCGCATCGGCCACCACCAGCACTTCGGACGGGCCGGCCGGCATGTCGATCGCCGCGCCGCGTGGATCCGTCGACACCTGCACCTTGGCCTCGGTCACCCAGGCATTGCCCGGGCCGAACAGCTTGTCGCAACGGGGCACGCTGGCCGTTCCGTAGGCCATCGCGGCGATCGCTTGCGCGCCACCGAGCTTGAATACCCGGTGCACGCCGACCACGCGCGCTGCATACAGCACGGCGGGATCGCACCGTCCATCCGCACGCGCCGGCGAGCACAGCACGACCTCCGCGCAGCCGGCGATACGCGCCGGCACGCCGAGCATCAACGCCGTGGAAGGCAGCGGCGCGCTTCCGGCCGGCACGTACAGCCCGACACGGTTGATCGGCCGCAGCACGCGCTCCACCCGCACACCCGGCGCGGTCTCCACCGCCACGGCAGCCGGTGCCGCCGCACGATGGAAGGCGTCGATGCGCCCGGCCGCCTCACGAATGGCCGCCTTCAGCGTCGGATCGAGCGCTGCTTCGGCTTCCTTGAATTCATCCGGCGTCACGTCCAGCCGCTCCAGCTCGCAGCGGTCATACGATGCGGTAAAGCGCAACAAGGCTTTGTCGCCATGCCGGCGTACTTCGGCCACGATCCGGCGGACCACTTCGTTCAGGCCGACCGCATGCGTCTGCACTGGCCGCGCCAACGCCGCTTCGCGCCCCGCTTCGTCCAGCGCATTCCAGACCAGCCGCTTCATGCCAGCATCCTCTCGACCGGCAGCACGAACATCTCGCGCGCACCCGCCTTCTTGATCTCTTCCAGCTGACGCCAGCTCACCTCGCCCGCGCACAGCGCCTGCAGCATCACCTGGTCCGGCTGGCCGGCCAGCGGCAGCAACGTCGGCTGCGGGCCGCCCGGCAACAGCCGGGTGATCGCCTCCAGCGAGCCTCGCGCGGCCTGCAACAGCAGCAGCCGCGACTCGCGCACCTGGATCACGCCATCGATGCGCTTGAGCAGCAGTTCGACCAGGTCGCCCCGCTCGTCCGCCGGCAACACCTGCGGACCGACCAGCAGCGCCTCGCTGTCGAGCACCACTTCGACCTCACGCAACTGGTTCGCCACCAGCGTGCCGCCGCTCTGCACCAGATCGCAGATCGCCTCGGCTGTACCCAGCCGGGGCGCGATTTCCACCGAACCGGCCAGCGTCACTACGCCGGCCTCGATGCCCTGCTCGCGCAGCCAGCGGCCGAGCAGCCCCGGATACGACGTGGCGATGCGGCGTCCGGCGAGATCCGCGGCGCCGGCATAGTCCATCTCCTGCGGCACCGCCAGCGATAGCCGGCAGCGCCCGAAGCCCAGCCCGCGCCATTCCGCCAAGGCCAGGTCATTCTCGCGTCCGGCGGTAAGTTCGTACTCGTTGAGCACGTTGCGCCCGACGATGCCCAGATCACACACGCCCTGTGCGATCAGCCCGGGAATGTCGTCGTCGCGCACCAGCAGCAGGTCCACCGGCTCGCCCTCGCCGAAGCAGAACAGCTTGTCGCGGCTCTGCCGGAAGGTGAACCCGCAGCGGGTGAGCAGATCCTGCGCCGGCTCGGTGAGCCGCCCGGACTTCTGCATCGCGATGCGCAGTCGATCGCGCGGCCTCATGCCGGTGCCTTTGCGGTCTTGCGCTTGCGTGCCGCGCGCGCCGCCGCGGCAAGATAGCCGCCGTTGCCCTGGTTGAGGTAGCGCGCCACCCGCCCAATGGTGGTGATGCTCACCCCTGTGCGTTCGTGGATCTCCCGGTACGGCAGCCCCTCCTGCAGGTACGGCACCACCCGCCAGCGATCCACCATCGCCTCCAGCTCCGCCGGCGTGCACAGGTCATGCAGGAACGCCTGCATCTCGTCCACGTCGCGCAGCGCCAGTAGTGCCTCGCACAGGCTGCGCTCCACCGACTCGTTCGGGGTCTCGGGATCGATCGCTCGTCGCTTCATAATGTACTAGCACGTTAATACAACGAGCGCGCACTATAGACACACTTCGCTCCCGGCACAAGCCTGGCCGGACAGGTCCCGCGCGACTCGCCCGCACAGACCCGCTGCCAGCCACTCGCCCGCCGAGCCGTAAGCTTGCGCCCACACTCACGATGTCCCACGGATTACGTCATGCACTGAAGCATCGCGCTTGTCGATCACGCCGGCCGCGGCTGTAATGGGGCCCGCGTTCAAGTGACGTGAACGCTGCTGCCAACAGGCCCTCGCCTTGCACACGTGGCCTGCTTGAAGACGGAATAGACAGGGGGTCGGAATGGATTCGTTTTCTCGTGCCACGCGAGAGCTGCCGTTTGTCGCGCTCGAAACAGGGGAGGCGGCAAGAAGGGCCGGCTGGTCCATCCGCAAAAGCTCGTACATGGCGGGCAGCACGCTCGCGCCTCGTCGAACCCTGTTTCTCCTCCGCATTTTTTGATTTCCGATACCGGGAGGCTCGGCGTGCCGCACGACCGGCACGTGCGAACCCGCCTTACGCCCTGCGGCTGACGGCCGCCCCCACCTGCGAGCACCACGTGAACAAGGCTTCTCCGAACCGGATCCTGGGCACCCTGCTGCCGGCGATCCTGCTGGCTGGCTGCGGAACGCCTGCCGCCAAGGACTTCGGCGGCCGCTGGAAGCCGGTCAACCGTTTCCAGTCGTCCACCACCGAGATCCCGTTAAACCGGCCGTACACCTATTACGCCGCCCCGATGGACGAAACACTGCGGAACATGCTGGTCCGCTGGACGACCGACACCGGCATCACGCTGGTCTATCGTCTTTCTTCCGACTACACGCTGTTCGCGCCGGTCACCAAAGTGCGCACGGCAGACGTCCGGCAGGCGGCCAGGGAGCTGAGCGCGATCTACGCGGCGCAAGGTGTGTCCGTGACCTTCGCGGCGGGAAGGCTGCAGGTCGATCGCGTAAAGACCTTCGGTTCCAACATCACGCCCGCCAGGACGCAAGCATCCGGCCCGGCGTCCAGCGCGACGACGGATCCCGGCTCACCTGCCATTGCCGAGGGGGTGCGCTGATGCTTGCCGGTAAAGCCAGCTCCCGCAAGGTCGAGGAAGCCGTTTCCAGAGCGGTCAATTACGAACTCTCGATCGCCGACATCGCCCGACGCAGCGAGCGGCGTGCCTGGTGGGTGGCGTTTTCCGCTCTTGGCATGTCGCTCGTCCTCGCCGGCGGCTACTTCTACATGCTGCCGCTCAAACAGAAGGTGCCCTACCTGGTGATGGCCGATGCCTATACCGGTACCAGCACCGTGGCGCGACTGACCGAAGACCTCACCCATCGCCGGATCAGCACCAGCGAGGCGATCAACCGCAGCAACGTGGCCCATTTCGTGATGGCCCGCGAATCCTATGACCTGGCCCTGCTCAACCTCGGCGACTGGACCACCGTACAGACCATGGCCTCGCCCGGAGTCAAGGCTGACTACACGCGGCTCTATTCGCAAATGAACCCGGACAGTCCCTACAAGACCTACGGCAAGGACAAGGCCATTCGCGTGAAGCTGTTGAGCATCGTGCTGATCGGCGGCGGTCCGGGCCGCGTGCCGACCGGTGCCACCGTCCGCTTCCAGCGCAGCCTCTACGACAAGCAGAGCGGCTCCACGCAACCGCTGGACAGCAAGATCGCCACGATGGAATTCACCTACAAGGCGAATCTGGAAATGGACGACCGCAACCGCATCGAGAACCCGCTGGGCTTCTGGGTGACCAGCTACCGGGTGGATAATGATTACGCCACACCCGCGCCTGCCGAGATCCCGGGCACCGCCAATGCGCAGGCCATCACCCAGCCTCCCGCGCCAGGCTACCCGGCGGCATCCCCGCCCACTGAGGGCAAGGATTCTTCGCAGCCGCTCGGTGCAGCGGGAAATGCCGCGGTAACGGGGGCGGCTCGATGAACCGGTGCCATCTGGCGTTTCTCGCGACGCTGGTTTGCGCGGCCGCCATCGGCAAGCCGAGCCTCGCAGAGGCACAGGTCGTGCAGCAGTACGAATACCAGCCGGACCACATCTACCCCGTGCGCACGGGCCTGGGCATCACCACGCAGATCGAGCTCAGCCCGAACGAGCAGATCCTCGACTTCAGCACCGGCTTCAGCAGCGGCTGGGAACTCACGCGCCGCGACAACGTGTTCTACCTGAAGCCCAGGAACGTGGACGTGGACACCAACATGATGGTGCGCACAGCCACGCATTCGTACATCTTCGAATTGAAGGTAGTGGCAACGGACTGGAAAGCCCTCGACCAGGCCAAACGCGAGGGCGTCCAATACAAGATCACCTTCGCGTACCCCGCGGACACCAGCTTTTCGACCGAAAAGAAAAAGGTCGCCGAAGCACCGCCGCTGGATACCCGCCTGGTTCCCGGGCGCAGCTACAACTTCGACTACGAGTACGCCACGCGCAGCAAGAGCGCGCCGTGGCTGGTACCTGCGCATGTCTACGACGATGGTCGCTTCACCTACATCCGCATGAGCGACCTCAAGCGCTTCCCCACCGGCAACTTCCCGGCAGTCTTCATGCGCGAGACCGAACACGGTGAGGACTCCCTCGTCAACACGACAGTCGAGGGCAACACCATCGTCGTCCATGGAACGTATCCCTACCTCGTCATCCGCCATGGCGACGACGTCATCGGCCTGCGAAGGAACGCCGCCAAGTGAGCACGCACACCTCCTACCAGGCCGCCGATGACGCGGATGCCGGTCATGGCGAAGCGTTGAACCATAACCCCTATTCCATGCATTACCAGCAGTCCGCTGCTCCCGACCTGGACGCCGGCGCGCCCGTGCTGAAGTCGAACGAGCTGCGAAGGGCAAACCGGCGCGCACTGCTGATGCTCGGTTCGGCTGTCGTGCTGCTGCTGTTGGTTTCCTACTGGATGATCAGCAGTGCCACCTCGCGCCGTGAACCAAACAAGCCCAGGGAAGAAAAGGTCACCGTGGCCGACGCACCTCCGGCCTTGGCCCTACCGCCTGCGCGCCAACCCGAGCCCGCACCGATTCCGCTGGCCAGGCAACCTGCTCTGCCGCCTCTACCGCCGCCGCAACCGGACGTCCAAACCGCACAGGCGCCGCTGGCCTACGCACCACACGAACCTTCGCTGATCGAGCGCCGGATCGCGGGCGCGTCGGCCCCGATGACCGATCTTTCAGCTGCGCCGGCCAGTGCACCCTCCGCAGGCATCGGACCGTTGGCGACCGGTCGTGCAAGGTCGACCCAGGCCAAGCCCCTGGAGCACGCCGATGCGCTGATGCAGCGCGGCACCTATATTCGCTGCGTGCTGGAGACGCGAATCGTCACCGACGTTCCGGGCTACACCTCCTGCCTGGTCACCGAGCCGGTGTATTCGTTCAACGGGCGCAAACTGCTGCTCCCCAAAGGATCCAAGGTGCTCGGCGCCTATTCGAGCGGCCCCAAGGGCCGACGCGTCGCCGTGGTGTGGGACCGGATCATTACGCCCACTGGCATCGATGTGGACATGAGCAGCAAGCCGAGCCCGGGTATCGACAACCTGGGTGGGGCCGGCCTGCCGGGTCATTACGACGCCCATTGGGGTAGCCGCATCAGTGCTGCGCTGCTCATCAGCATGCTCAGTGATGCGTTCAAGTACGAGGCGGCCAAGCATGGCCCCACGACCTCGTCGATTGCCGCCAGCGGCGTGGTCGTGCAGGAGCCTTTCGAGAGCAACACCGCCCGCACCTTCCAGAACCTGGCCGATATGGCCGTGCGAGAGGCAGCCAACCGGCCGCCGACAGTGACCATCAACCAGGGCACGGTGATCTTCGTCTATGTCGCCCGCGACGTGGATTTCAGTGATGTCGTCGCCCGCTTCTGAGCGCATGGGAACCATGGAAGACACCCTGGCCCTCGTTTCCAACGAATTCCTCGACTACCAGTACGAGGTGTTGGGTGTGCGCGAATTCATGGCCTCACCGGAGGTCACCGAGATCTGCATCAACCGACCGGGCGAGCTTTACCTGGAAAGCCGCGGCGGTTGGCAACGGGTAGAGGTGCCAACGCTGACATTCGAGCGTGCGCGTCAGTTCTGCACCGCCGTGGTGAATGAGAGCAATACCGGCCAACGCATCACCGACATCGATCCGGTAGTTTCACTGACCTTTCCGACTGGCCAGCGTGCCCAATTCGTCATCCCGCCCGCCTGCGAGGCAGGCAACGTCTCAATCACGATCCGCCTTCCCTCGAAGCAGGCCAGGACCCTGGACCAATACCAGGCCGATGGCTTTTTCGACCAGATTCTGGAAGACGGGCGCGACCTGGGCCAAGAAGATCGCCACCTGCTGGACCTGCGCGGACGACGCCGCTATGCCGAGTTCTTCAAGGCGGCCGTACGCAGCAAGAAGAACATCGTGGTGTCAGGGGCAACCGGTAGCGGCAAAACTACCTTCATGAAATCGCTGGTCCATCACATCCCGGCCGAGGAGCGGCTGGTGACCATCGAGGACGCCCGCGAGCTTTTCATCAGCCAGCCCAACGTGGTGCACCTGCTCTATTCCAAGGGCGGCCAGAGCGCCAGCAACGTGACCGCCAAGAGCTGCATGGAAACCTGCCTGCGCATGAAGCCCGACCGCATCATCCTGGCCGAATTGCGTGGCGACGAGGCGTTCTACTTCATCCGCAACTGTGCATCGGGGCATCCCGGATCGATCACCAGCTGCCACGCAGGCAGCACCGAGCAGACCTGGGATCAACTGGCATTGATGGTCAAGGCCTCGGTCGAGGGCGCCGGGCTCGAGTTCGCGACGATCAAGCGGTTGCTCCGGCTGACGATCGACATCGTCGTGCACATCAAGGCGCACGCAGGCCAGCGCCACATCACGGGCATCGACTTCGATCCCGCACGCATTTCGTTGCAAGAACCGCTGCAGCAAGTGCGCTGAGCGACGAGGAATCCAGGGATGGTGCCCGCATACAACCCAATGTCCTGCCCTCATCTGGCGGTTCCTGCGGAAATCATGCAACACGTTGTCCAGGCCGAATCCGGCGGCAACCGCTTCGCGATCGGCGTTGTCGGCGCCCGGCTGGAACGCCAGCCCCGCAACCTTGGCGAAGCGATCGCTACCGCACGGATGCTCGAGTCCGGCGGATACGATTTTTCGCTTGGCGTTGCCCAGATCAACCGCAGCAACCTGTTGCGCTACGGACTGGATACCTTCGAGCAAGCCTTTGACGCCTGCGCCAACCTCAACGCGGGCGCACGCATCCTGGCGGAGTGTTACGCCCGATCCGGCGACGACTGGGGCAAGGCCTTCAGTTGTTACTACTCGGGTAACTTCACCACCGGCTACCGCGACGGCTACGTGCAGCGGATCTTCGCCTCGCTCGGTGCCGGCGTGCCTGACGGCTCCGCGCCCATCACCGTCCGCCCCCGGACAACCGAACACCCTGCCGGTCATCCGACGCCGGCGGAACGCACTGCCTTGCCCGGAAGTGCCGCCTATCGCGCATCGATCCGTTCGACGGCCATCGACACGGTTGCGGGTGCGCTGGTTACCGCTGTGGCAGGAACCCCTGGCCATGCGGAGACGGCCGAAAGCCCACCTCCTCCCTCGCTCCCCGAGCCTGCCGAGCCGAGCGCATCGGCGTTCGTACCGCGTGTTAGCGAACCAGGCGCTCCGCCACGGAGCGACGTTCCGGCGGCCGGCTCCGCCACCGGCAGTCAAGCCACCCGCGACCAGGAGACAGCGGATGCCGCGTTCGTCTTCTGACAGTGGCCGGCAAGCGACTTGCCACCACCGAACCTGGCTGCCCATTCGGGCTGCCACCCATGAAGCGTCCATTGCCCGATGGCCGCTGCTGTCCAACCGTCACAAGGAAAAACCAAGATGGCCAAGAACCTGAACGCAAATCCGAACGCCCGCAACCCCATCCGTAGCGGCACCGCCGTGTTCATGGCCATGGCGATGTGCCTGACGCTCGCGCTGCCAGGTATCGCATTCGGCCAGGATGTCACCGATACGATCGCCACCACGTGCGGTTTCGCCAGCAACGTAAACAAGATCCTCAACGCGATCTCGATCATCGTGGTGACGATCGCGATCGTCTTCTCCGGTTACCAGATCGCCTTCGCGCACAAGCGCATTTCCGACATTTCGCCGGTGTTGATCGGCGCCGTCCTGATCGGCGCCGCGGGGCAGATCGCCAAGATGTTCCTGGCCGGCAGCACCAGTGCTTCGGGCGCCACGGCGTGTACCGCGAGCCTGGTCGCTCACGTGCTCAACTTCTATGCATAAGGATGCATTGTTCCGCGGCTGCACCCGCCCACCCATGTTCATGGGCGTGCCTTACGTGCCGTTCTTCATGGGTGCGGGCGGATGCATGTTGCTGGCGATGTACTTCAACCTTTTCTTCCTGCTGTTGATGCCGCCGGTGCTCTTCGTGATGCGCCAGATGGCCCGCCGCGACGAGATGATCTTCCGGCTGCTCGGCCTGCGCCTGCAATTTCGTACTCGGGTCAGGAACATCGGGGAGAACGATGGCATGTGGGTGTTCACGCCTAACATCCATCGCGGCCAGTCGAAAGCCAATTCGTAACCCACAGCTACCCTGGCGTCACTGCCAGGGCGGCCACCGGAACCTGCGCATGTCCAAGCCGGCTTTTTTGCCCGACACCCCGATCAGCGATCTCGTGCCGCTGTCCACCCACGTCTCGCCTACGGTGCTGAAAACCACAGGTGGCGACTTCCTTATGGTCTGGCGCCTGGGCGGGCTGCCGTTCGTGGGGCGAGAGGAATGGGAACTGGAGCATCGCCACGCCACGTTCAACCGCATGTTGCAGACCCTACGCGCACCCGATTTCGTCAACGTCGCCTTCTGGGTGCACGACGTGCGGCGCCGGCGCCGCATTGCTGACCGCGCGCGTTTCGCGCAGCCATTCAACCAGTCCGTATCCGATGCCTACTACGAAGCGCTGTCGAGCCAGAAGCTCATGCAGAATGAGCTTTACCTGACGATGCTCTACCGCCCTGTCGTCGGCGGCAAGAAACTGGCGGAAAAGTCGAGCGATGTCACCCGGTTGGAGGCCGAACAGCAGCATGCTGTCGACACGGCCTTGGAGCTGGCGGGCAATGTCGAGGCCGTGCTCAAGGATTACGCCCCTTACCGCCTGGGCATGTACGAAGCCGCCAACGGCGTAGTGTTCTCCGAAGCGTTGGAGTTCTACGGTTACCTGCTCAACCGGGTGGACGAGCCGGTCCCCGTGCTGCCCGCGGCGGTCTACAACTATCTGCCTGTAAGCAAGCAGCGCTTTTCCGCCAAGACTGGCGACTTCGTCATCACCACCCCTGAGGGGGTCAACCACTTCGGCGCGATCCTCAACATCAAGGAATACACCGACGGCACCTATCCGGGCATCCTCAACGGCTTGAAGTACCTCGGCTTCGAGTACGTGATCACGCACTCCTTCAGCCCGATGGGGCGCCAGGATGCGCTAAAGGCGCTGGACCGGACCAAGGGCATGATGGTCTCGTCTGGCGACAAGGCGTTCAGCCAGATCGCCGAACTGGACCTGGCGATGGACCAGCTGGCCTCAGGCAACTTCGTACTGGGCGAATATCACTTCACCGTCGCCATCTATGCACCCAGCCAGGAAACGCTGTCGCAGCAGATCGCCGCGACCCGCGCCGAGCTTTCCAACGCCGGCTTCGTATCGGTGAAGGAAGACCTTGCCGTCACCGCGGCCTTCTATGCGCAATTGCCGGGTAACTGGAAGTACCGCACCCGTCTTGCCAACGTCAGCTCGTTGAACTTTCTGGGCCTGAGCCCGCTGCACAACTTCGCCATGGGCAAGCGGGAGAACAACCCCTGGGGCGACTGCGTCACCACCCTGCAGAGCACCAACGGGCAGCCCTACTACTTCAACTTCCACGCCACCCATCCGGCGGAGAACTCGCTGGGCGAGAAGGCCATTGCCAACACGATGGTCATCGGCAAATCCGGCACCGGTAAGACCGCGCTCATCAACTTCCTGCTGAGCCAGGTGCAGAAGTTCGAGCCGGCTCCCACCATCTTCTTTTTCGACAAAGACCGCGGTGCGGAAATCTTCGTGCGCGCCTGCGGCGGCAATTACCTTGCGCTGGAGAACGGCAAGCCCACCGGCTTCAACCCGTTCCACTGCGAGCGGACCGAGGCCAACGTCCAGTTCCTCGCCGACCTGGTCAAGGTTCTGGCCGGCAAGAGCGTGTACAGCTCGCGCGAGGAAGAGGACATCTTCCGTGCGGTCGAGAACATGCTCGATACCCCCATGCGCCTGCGCAACATGACGAACTTCCAGAAAAGTCTGCCGAACCTGGGCGACGACGGCCTGTTCATCCGCATGCGCAAGTGGACTTCCGGCAGTTCGCTGGGCTGGGTATTCGACAACCCGGCCGACACGATCGACCTGGAAAAGGCCAACATCATTGGCTTCGACTACACCGACATCATCGACAATCCGGAAGTCCGGGCACCGGTTATCAACTATCTGCTGCATCGTCTGGAAGCGCTGATCGACGGCCGGCCCCTGATCTATGTGATGGACGAATTCTGGAAAATCCTCGATGGCAAAGGCGGCCTAAAGGAATTCGCCAAGAACAAGCAGAAGACCATCCGCAAGCAGAACGGTCTGGGAATATTCGCCACGCAAAGCCCTGAGGACGCCCTGGCCAGCGATATCGCCGCCGCCCTGGTCGAGCAGACGGCCACGATGATCCTCTTGCCCAATCCCAATGCCAGCCGCGAGGACTACATCAACGGGCTGAAGCTGACCGAAGCGGAATACCAGGTGGTCGTGAGTCTCGACGAGCGATCCCGCTGCTTCCTGGTCAAGCAGGGCCACGCCAGCGCCGTCTGCCAGCTCAACCTTCGCGGCATGGACGACGTCCTGGCGGTGATCTCGGCGTCCACCGACAACATCGACATCATGCACAGGGTCCTGCGCGAATGTGCTGCCGCCGAAGGCATGCACGTCGATGCCTTGCGCCCCGAGCACTGGCTCGACCTGTTCTATGCCAGCCGCAAGGGCAGCGGCAAAACCCGCGCCGTCGCGCAGTCCGTCTCCCGTGCGTCCTGCGCAACGGCCGGTTAGTTCAACGTCATCTGCCAGAGGAAAAAGCCATGATGCACGTATTCCCTCGCCCGTTGCGCCCGCGCCTGTGGGCCCAGGCCGCGCTCGTCGTGGCCCTGCTCGGCACCGTCCAAGCCCCCCGGGCCCAGGTGCTGGTCACCGACCCTACCGCCATCGCGGCGAGCGAGGAAGGCTTCAAGTCGCAGTTGGCACAGAGCCTTGCGGGGTACGCCAGGCAGGGCATGCAGTACGCCAAGCAGCTTGAGCAGTATTACCAGCAAGTGGAGCAATTGAAACAATTGCTCATGACCATTGAAGGCCTGGGCAGGAATATATCGTTCGCCTCAAGCAAGCTTGAGCCGATTGACGATCCGACTAAGCTCATCGACCAGAATTGTCCAGGTGCATCGGGCGGCTCGATCGTGGGAGCCCTGGTGACCTCGGCTGAATCGTCGATCAGTTCGGAAAAGCCCATCCTCCTGGCCCAGCAGCAGATTTGCGCAAACATCACGATGTTGCACATCGACGAGTACAACCGCACGGTGGCTGTGCTCAAGCAGCTTGATGAGTACGGCGGGACCTTGCAGAAGTTGAACAAGCTCGCTAACGAAGTCAGAACCTTGGGCACGACGAGCGGCGCCACTACTCAGGCTGCCACTATCAGCGCCACCACAGCCTTTGCGATGCAGCAGTGGCAGACGGCCATCGCCGGGGACGAGGCGGTGATCAAGACGCTCAACCAGCAGCAATCGATGTTGGCAAAAGCCGCGCTGAGGGGACAAATCAACCCGCTCGGGACCGTAGTACAGGCCGCAGCGTTGAAAGCTGCATTCTCGGTCGACTGACCCATTCCGCGCGGCGCCCCAAGCAGCAGGGACGAATCGCCCGACGCGCAAGAAAGGAATCAGGCGCAATGCCAACAAACCTCGCCGATTTCGTTTACTTCAGGCTGGTGTACGACTACCTGAGTAAGCAGATCAATACGTTCGGAATGGACCTCATGGCGTCTTTCATGACCTGGGCAAGCGCGCTGGCGCTGCTCATGGTCACGCTGTGGATCATGATCCAGGGTTACCGCCTGATTACAGGGCGGTCGCACGAATCGCTGATGGCGATGGTGATGAACATGACGCGAATCGTCATCATCGTCAGCGCCGCCACCACGATGTCGGTCTTTGGCTCCAACCTGCAACGACTGTTCACCACCGACCTGAGTACCGGCGTAAATGAGCTGTTCACCGGTAGCGACGACACGGCTGCAGAGACCATCGACCAGAACCTGGCGTGGACGCAGCTCGCCTTGGGCGCAATCGACGCGGTGCAGGTCGCCCCTGGAGACATGGAGAATGCCGAGCGCAAGGCGCACGCCATGCTCATCGCGGGACTGGGCACTGCCAGCCCACCGATGGCCGCCGGTGCGATGCTGCTGCTCTACCAGGCCACCATTGCCCTCTTCGTCGGCATGGGGCCGCTGTTCATCCTTTGCCTGATCTTCGACCAGACCAAAGACCTCTTCCGCAAGTGGCTGCTTTACGGCATCGGCACCATCTTTTCCATGGCCGCGCTTAGTTTCATCAGCTCACTTGTGTTGCAACTGACGTTGCGCGTGGCAGCGGCGCTCTGGACCGCAAACCTGATCAACAAGATGACCGGTCTCGGTGCGCAGGGCCTGTCCAACCAGGCCCTGCAGCAAGGCGGTATTGGCTTGCTGATGACCGTTCTGATCGTCAGCGTACCGCCACTGGCCGCTGCTTTCTTCCAGGGCACCGTCGGAAGTTTCATGCATTACTCCGCCTTCGGCGGTGGGCCTGGCAATCGCCCCGGGCCGCAGGGGCAACCCCCCGGATCCTACGGTGGCTATGGCCGGTCCCCTGCACATCAACCGGTGCAGGGCAGCCCCCCGAACCCTTACCAACATGGCGGCAGCGGCCCGCACCGCGGTGCGCTGCCCGTATCCGGCGCAGGCACCACGGCGATGTCGGCCCCGCCTAGGGAGGAAGCCATCCCGGTGCGCCCGCATCCGAGAGACCGGACCTGATCTGGCCCGCGTCAGTTTCCTCACACAACACCTTGCCAATCGATGGAGGCCGCCTCGATGCGATATGCCCGTTCTGCCCTGCTTGCGCTCGGCGTTGGAGTCGCTGGCATGACCGCAACGCCAGTTCACGCCCAGAGCGTGGATCCATGCACCGTCTATACCTGCATGGCCGGCATCTCCGGCGCTGGTGCAAGCGGAGGCCCCGCCTGTGTGCCTGCGACCACCTATTTTTTCAGCCTGGCCGTGTTCGACCCCTGGTTCGACGCGCCGGCGACCTCGCAGTTGCGCAGGACCTACCTGATGACCTGCCCTGGCGCAAACGTCGCGACCAATGCCGCGCTGCTGAACGCCATCATCGCCGAATGGGGCACTGTGCCCTGACTCCCAGGCCGGCCGGTTCTCAAATACGTTCAGAGGTAAGCCGATGACGTTGCGCAACAAGGCGCTTGCCGCATTCCTTGCTCTCCTGCTGGCCTTGGGCGCGGGTCTTTATGCGTCCGGGTGGTGGGTGCTGACCCTCCTGCATGTGCAGGCGCCGCTCGACCTGGCAACCTACGGTCGTTACCTGGCCGCAACCGCCAGGCCGGAAGTTCACCCCTTCTTGGCCAGGATCGAACTGGCCGGCGGCGCGGGCTTCGGCTTGCCGTTGGCGGCTTGGGCGGGTTTGCTCTATTTCATCTTCAGGCCACGGGCACGTTCCACCCACGGTGACGCCCGCTTTGCCTCCCGAGGCGATCTGGCTCGACTCGGGCTACTCAACGAGGACCCCACCGGCATCATCGTGGGCAGGCACGGACGCAGCTTCCTGCGTCTTCCAGGCACACGGCACGCCCTGCTCGCCGCGCCAACCCGAAGTGGCAAGGGTGTGGGTGCGGTCATTCCGAACCTGCTCAGCTACCGGGGCTCGATGGTCGTGCTGGACATCAAGCAGGAAGCCTTCGACATCACTTCGAAATGGCGTTCCCGGCTTGGCCCTACCTACCTGTTCAATCCCTTCGCCGAGGATTTGCGGACCCATCGCTGGAATCCGTTCGCCTACGTTCGGAACGAGGCGACCCATCGCACCTCGGACCTGCAGGCCATTGCCGACTGCCTGTACAAGGACCCGCCAAACCAGGACCCATTCTGGGCGACCATGGCGCGCTCGACCTTCGTTGCCTCTGCCAGCCTTCTCTTCGACTGCTGGGCGGACGGCTTGAGCAAGGGATTGCCCAAAGACGATGGCTATCCCACGCTCGGCGCGATCTATCGCCTGCTTTCCGGAGATGGGGCCGACCTCAAGACGCACCTGAAGTCGGTGCTCCAGCTCCCCTATGTCAGCCAGGAGACACGCATAGCCTTTGCCAACGTCACCACGTTGGCGGACCAGACCTTCACGTCGGTGATCGCAAGCACGCAGGCCCCCCTTCTCATTCTTGCCAATCCCATCCTGGACAACGCCACCTCGGGCAACGACTTCTGGCTGCCCGACCTGCGCCGCCGGGTGCAGTCGATCTACGTGGGCATTTCACCCAGCAAGCTCACCGAGGCAGCGAGCCTGCTGAACCTGTTCTTCAACCAGGCGATCAAGCTCAACGTGGACGTCACCCCGGACAAGGACGCGACGCTGCGACATCCATGCCTGTTCATGCTGGACGAGTTCACCACACTGGGTCGGGTGGACGTGATGGTGGATGGGGTGGCCTTTTTTGCCGGCTATAACGTGCGCGTGTTCTGCGTCATCCAGTCGCTCTCCCAACTGGATGCCGTGTACGGCCCCGACAAGGCCCGCAGCATGATCACCAACCTGGCCTGCCAGATGGTCTACACGCCCCGCGAGCAACGCGACGCCAACGAGTACAGCGAGATGCTCGGCTACACGACGCAACGCAAGCGTCAGCGCACGCGTTCCAGGGGCGGCTTCGGCCAGGGCAGCAGTGTGTCACTGGCTGAAGTGGAGGAAAAGCGCGCGCTGATGCTGCCGCAGGAGCTGAAGGCGCTCGACCCCAGGAAGGAAATCGTGTTCATTGAAGGCACACCGCACCCCATCCTTTGCGACAAGATCCGCTATTACGAGGACAGCTACTTCAAGTCCCGGCTTCTTGGCGCCTCCAGCGTGCCCCACCTGGAGATCGGTCGTCCTCGCAGGGAGACCGCCGGCCTCAGCTAGCCCCGCGCCCGGTGGCAACCCGGACACGGCCAGCCAATGCCTCGAAGAACTCCTCCGGCAATTCGGCCCGCACGGGCACCCGCCACCACGCCGGCTGGGCGAAGTGCCGGCACTTGATGGCGTCCTTGTCGGTCATCAGCACCGGCAGGTCCTCGCCAAAGTGGAAGTCCCCGGGGGCGAAGGCATGATGGTCAGGGAAAGCGTGTTCAACCGGCAGGATGCCGTACGCTCGCAGACTGTCGAAGAAGCGCGCCGGATGACCAATCGCCGCCACGGCGTGCACGCGCTGGCCGGTGAAGGCGGTTAGCGGCTGACAGGTGTTGTCGATGAGCGAGCAGGCCTCGCCGCCGCGTAGCTGCATGGGATAAGCGCCCATGCGTTCGCCACCGTTGCAGACGCGGATGTCCGCGGTGGCCAGGCGCATCAGCGGCTCGCGCAGCGGACCGGCCGGCAGCAGGCGACCGTTGCCGAAGCCGCGCACCGCGTCGATCACGCACACTTCCACGTCGCGGGCAAGGCGGTAGTGCTGCAGGCCATCGTCGGCAATGACCACGTCACAACCAGTGCCGATCAGCAGGCGTGCGGCGGCGGGACGGTCACGGCCCACCGCCACCGGAATACCCTGAGTGCGGATCAGGCTGGGCTCATCGCCAACCCGTTGCGGGTTGGGCGTGTCACCGAGCAACAGCGGCACGCGCTGGGTTCCGCCGTAGCCACGACTGACTACACCCGGGTTGAAGCCGCGCTCGCGCAGCGCCTGGGCAACGGCAATGGCCAGCGGCGTCTTGCCGGTACCACCGGCGGTGATGTTGCCGATCACCACCACCGGCACGGGCAGGCGGATGCTGCGGCGCCAGCCATGCCGGTAGAGGAAACGGCGCAGGCTGCTCACGCTGGCATAAAGCCAGGACAACGGGTGCACCCACAACGGGGTGCGGCCATCGTTGTACCAGGCTTCTTCCAGCTTCTGCGCGAGCGCCATAAGGACGCCTCAGCCTTCTTCCTGCTCATGGAACTGCATGCGGTGCAGCGCGGCGTACTGACCGCCCAAGGCTACCAACTCGGCGTGAGTACCGCGTTCAACGATGCGCCCCTGGTCCATCACGGCGATCTGATCGGCATGTTCGATAGTGGACAACCGGTGCGCGATCACCAGTGTCGTGCGATCACGCATCAGGCGCTGTAGCGCTTGCTGGATCAACCGCTCCGACTCGGTATCGAGTGCGCTGGTGGCCTCGTCCAGCACTAGGATCGGCGCGTTCTTGAGGATGGCGCGGGCGATCGCCAGGCGCTGGCGCTGACCGCCGGAAAGCATGCCGCCACCTTGCCCGATGGGACTATGAATGCCATCGGGCATGCGCCGGATGAACTCCATCGCATTGGCCGCCTCGGCCGCGGCAACGATGTCCGCCTCGCTGGCACCCGCCAGTTCACCGTAAGCGATGTTCTGGGCGATCGTGCCGTCAAACAGCACCACGTTCTGGCCAACCCAACCAATCTGCCGGCGCAAGGCGGCCAGGGTGTATTCGCGGTAGTCCTTGCCGTCGAGCACGATGCGCCCGGCGCTGGGCTCCTGGAAGCGCGGCAACAGGCTGACCAGACTGCTCTTGCCACTACCGGAGCGGCCCACCAGAGCGGTCACGGTGCCGGGTGCGCAATGCAGGTCGATGCCACGCAGGGTATCGACCTCGCTACGCGGGTAACGAAGGCGTATGCCCTCGAAACGCAGGTCGCCGCGGGCGCGTTCGAGCTCGAGTCGGCCCGTGTCTTGCTCCGGCGGCAGGTCGATGACCTCGAACAGGTCCTCGGCCGCCGAAATGCCGCGCTGGATGGTGCCCTGCACGTTCGCCAGCCTCTTGAGCGAGGGCATCATGGCGCCCATGGCAGTCAGAACCGTGACAAAAACGCCAGGGGAAATGCCATCGATGACCTGCGGCCGAGTCGCTAGGTAGACCAGCAGCGCGAGTGCAAGCGCGGCGACCGTCTGGATAGCGGTGCTCGACGTCGCGCTCGTGGTGGCGATTTTCATGTTCAGGCGACGAGCGTAGTGCGAGACATCCGCAAAGCGCGCTGCCTCGTGTTGCTGTCCACCGTAGACACGCACTTCGCGGTGCGCATTGACCGATTCGTTGACTGCACCGGTTACCGAGCCCATCGAGCCCTGGATGCGCCGGCTGATCTGCCGATAGCGCCGGCTGACCATGGTCGCAACCAGCGCGATGCCGGGCGCCATCATGAGCAGCGTGAGCGAGAGATACGCACTGTTGGTCAGCATGACGTAAAGCATGCCGATGACGGTGACACCTTCGGTCACGACGACTTTCAGCGCATCCGTGGACGCCGAAGCCACCTGCTCGCTCGTGTAAGTGATGCGGGAGATCTGCTGACCGGAGGGTTCGTTGCCGAAAAACGCAGCCGGTAGCCGCAGGTAGGCAGCAAACACATCGGCCTGCATGGCCTGGACGACGTTACGGCCGACATACGAAATGCCGTAGCTGCTGACGAACGTGCCGACACCGCGCGCCGCAAAAATCAGCACGATCCAGATCGGCATCCAGAAGATGAGATAGGGGTCCTTCTTGGCGAAGAGCTCGTCGATCATCGGCCGCAGTTTCTGGGTGAAGGCCGCCAATGCGCCGCCATCGACCGCCATGCCGATAATGGCGATCGCGCCGATGGCCCACCATCGTCGCGTGTAGCCGAGCAGTCGCTTGTAGACGCGCAGGGTCTCGGCGTCCCAGATCGCCACCTTGCTGGCGGCTGTCAACGCGCCGGTTCCTGGCTGGGCGTGGTCGCGATCGCCAGACGGGTGAAACCGAGTTGGCCAAGCGCGTCCATCGCGGTCACGACGTTCTGGTGCGGCGTCTGCGCATCGGCGCGGATCGTGACCGGCCGGTCGTGGTCGTCGCCGGCCACGCGTGCGATCGCCTGCTTCAGCGGGTCGACGCCCTCGCCCACCACCGCGTCGCTACCCACATAGAAGTGCCCGTCGCGGTCGATCATCACGGTCAGCGCGGGCGCCTGCATGTCGCGCTCTTCGGCGCTGGCCTGCGGCAGCGTGACCTGCATGCGCGAGTGCTGTACGAACGTCGTGGTCAGGACAAAGAACATCAGAAGCGTCAGCAGCACGTCGATCAGCGAGATCACGTTGATCTCGAAGTCGTCCTGCCGACGGTCGGAACCGATACGCATGTTTACCCTCAGCCGCTGGTTGCGGCGCTCGTCGCCGTACGGCGCGGTCGGACCGCCGGGGCGGGCGTACCGGTCAGGTCGTCCAGCAACGCGGTGGCCTGCCTCTCCATGTCGACGCAGTAACCAGCCACCTTGGAGCGGAAGTAGCGGTGCAGCACGTAGGCGGGGATCGCCACCACCAGGCCCATGGCGGTGCAGATAAGCGCCTCGCCGATGCCACCGGCCATCTTGGTCGGATCGGCCATGCCGCCGGCCATCACCTGCATGAACATGCGAATCAGGCCGATCACCGTGCCGAGCAGGCCCAGCAGCGGGCCGATGAGCGCGATGGTGCCGAGGGTGTTGAGGTAGCGTTCCATGCGATGCACGACGTGGCGTCCGGTGTCTTCGATGCGCTCCTTGATTTGCTCGCGGGGGCGGTTGCGCACGGCCAGGGCGCCAGCCAGCAATTCACCCAGCGGCGAACCGGCAGCGAGCGCTTCCAGGTGCGCCGGATCGAGCTGCCCGCTGCGAGCCCACTTGCGCACTTCTTCGCCCAAGCCCTCGGGCAGCACGGCCTTGCGGCGCAGGGACCACCAGCGCTCCAGCACGATCGCCAAAGCCACCGCCGAACAGATCAGGATGGGGGCCAACGCCCATCCGCCAGCCATCAGAATTTCAAGCACTGCCTAACTCCCGCCAGGGCAACTTCTCAAGGAGACGCCGAATCATAGCAGTCCCTTCACATCGTTCCGCGGCGCGCTTGGCAGTTGCAAAACCGCGGATTCATTCGCGCCAATAGCGGGGGCGTCGCTGGCGCCAGGTGGTTGTCACAGCGGGCTCGTCCGTGGGTGGGGCGCCGATCTCGATGGCACCGCGCGTGGCGGTGTTGAGCAAGGGCACACCCGCCTGGGCGTAGCGCGCGAGCACGAGCGGGTGCGGATGGCCGAAGCGGTTATGCCAGCCGGCGGAGACCAGCGCCACGCGCGGTGTGATGGCGGCGATAAAGGCAGGGTCGGACGAGTAGCGGCTGCCATGGTGCGGCACCACCAGCACGGTCGGGCGGCTCACCCCGACTGCCGCTGCCACGATGGGTTCGATCTGGCTACTGATGTCCCCGGTGAGCAGCAGACGCCCACCCGCACCATCCACGGCCAACACGCAGGAACGGTCGTTGCGCCGCCCGGTCACCTGGGGACCGGGCGAAAGTACGCGGAAGTCCACGCCATCCCAGTGCCATGCCTGCCCCGCCTGGCAGGGTTTCGCCGGGAGCGGCATGCGACCGGGTTCGCCCGCGTAGCGTGAGGCCTCGGGAAACGCCTCCGCCACCGCGGGCGCCCCTCCGGCATGGTCGTTGTCGGCATGGCTGACGATCAGTCGATCCAGCCGGTCGATGCCCAGCGCGTGGAGCGCAGGCACCACGACCGCCTCACCCAGGTCGAAGCCTGATGGATAGCGCGCGCCGGCGTCGTAAACCAGCGCATGCCGGCGTGTGCGTACCACGATCGAAAGCCCCTGCCCCACGTCCAGCACCCAGGCCTGGAACCCGCCGATGGCCGGCAGCCGGGCCACCGGCCAGACCAGCGGCAGGAACAGCAGCACGCCCAACCCACGCAACGGCAGCCCGCGCGGGGCGAACAGCCATAACGCCCCCAACGTGGCCAGCAGCAGCGCGCACGGCTGCGTTTCCGGTAGGTACCAGTGCGCGCCGGGCCATGTGGCCAACCGTTCCAGCAGCCACCACTGGACGTGGGCGAACACGGCCGCCAGCTTCAACACGGGCGTCGCGGCAACTGGCGCGAGCAGAAGCAGCAGCATGCCCAGTAGCGCACAAGGCACGATCACGAAGCTGACGAAGGGCACGGCGATGAGGTTGGAGAGCGCGCCGACCAGCGAGGCCTCACCGAAGAACCACAGCGTCAACGGCAACAGCGCCACCGTCATCACCAGCTGCCCGGCGGAGAGCTCGTGCAGAAACCCGCGCAGGCCCCGGGGACGGGCGTCAAGGCAAAGCATCAGGAAGGCCACGCCCACGAACGACAACCAGAAGCCGGCCGACAGAACCGCCAGCGGGTCGGCCAGCAGCATCGCGATCAAGGCCAGACCCAGCGTCTGCGCGCCATCGATCGCGCGACGGCTGCAGCGGGCCAGCGCGATCACGGCGATCATCAGCAAGGTACGCACCGTGGGCAGGCCGAGCCCGGCCAGCGCTCCGTACAGCCCGGCGACCAGCAACGCCGCAGCCGCCTGTGCAGGCATGCGCGGCATCCGGAGCGCCAGACCGGGCCACAACAGATAAAGCAGGCGCACCATTCCCACCCCGAACAGGGCGGCAACGCCCACGTGGAAGCCGGAGATCGCGATCAGATGGGGGACGCCGTTGGCGCGAGCCACCTCCCAGTCGTCCTGATCCAGTCCCCGTGTATCGCCGATGGAGAAGGCCTGCAAAAGCGCAGCGTCGTGCGGGTCGGATACGCGGGCGGCGATCCCGCGGGAGATCCGGTCCCGCACCCCGTCGATACAGTCCGCAGGCCCCAGCAGACGGTCGATTCCGTCCTCGCGGACGTAGCCGGTCGCGGCGATGCGCTTTTCCAGCGCGCTGCGTTCGCCGTCGAAACCGCCCGGATTGAGCAGCCCCCGCGGCCGGCGCAGTCGCACGTGCAGTTGCCAGCGCGAGCAGGCCGGTAGCACGGGGGCATCGTCGTACCAGCTCAGCCGCACGTGGCCGCGCAGTGGAACCGGCGTTCCGTCGAGGGTCGCGTGATCGACATCGAACACGAAGCGGGTGGCATCGCTGCGTACCTGTGGCAATCCGGATACGGTGCCGACCACGTCGAAATCGCGCCGTTCCAGGTCGCGCGGCAGGCGCAGGTCGAGCGCGAGGGTGCCACGCCAGACCGCCCAGGCCGCGCCCAGCAGGACCAGCGCCGGCAGACGCAGCCGAGGCCAGTGCAGGCTGGCCCACAGGACGACCAAGCCGGGAAGCGCGCTCCACGCCGATGGCGGCAAGGCGGGCAGCCATTGCACGGCCGCCACGCCAAGGAGCAAGGCGACGCTGGTCATCGCCGCACCGGGCATCCGTGCCTCGCGCATTGCTTCCTCCCGTCGAAGGAACCAGCTTACTGGCTACCCGCCGGGGGGATGGCTGAAATGCCTGTAGGCGTACGGCGCCTCGAACGCAGCACGCAGGATGGGCCTCAGCCCGTCATCGCCGCGGTGTGCGGTGAGCTGTCTACGCCTTGCGACTGTCAGCCCAGCGGCGCGCGCGCCTTTTCCTGCAACACGCCGTTATGCAACTCGAGCGTACGATCCATCTTTGCCGCCAGCCGATGGTCGTGGGTCACCAGGATGAAGCTGGTGCCCACCTCGCGGTTGAGCTCGAGCATCAGTTCGTAGACATGCGCCGCATTGCCTTCGTCGAGGTTGCCGGTGGGCTCGTCGCCGAGCACACAGGCCGGGCGCGTCACCAGCGCACGGGCGACAGCGCAGCGCTGGCGTTCGCCACCGGAAAGTTCTGCAGGCTTGTGCGCCTCGCGCTTGCCCAACCCCACCCGCTCCAGCAGCACGCGCGCCTGGCGCTGCGCCTCGGCGATGGCCACGCCGCGGATCAGCAGCGGCATGCACACGTTTTCCAGCGCGGTGAACTCCGGAAGCAGATGATGGAACTGGTAGATAAAACCCAGCGACCGGTTGCGCACGCGCCCGCGCTCGGCGTCCGACAGTTGCGAAAGGATGCGGCCGTCCACCTCCACTTCGCCCCGGGTCAGCGTGTCCAGTCCCCCGATGATGTGCAGCAGCGTGCTCTTGCCCGAGCCCGACGCGCCGACGATGGCCAGCGTCTCGCCGCGTTTCAAGGTGAAGTTGACGTCGGTGAGCACCTCGGTCTTCAGGTCGCCTTCCTCGTACGTCTTGGCGATCCCGCTGGCGCGCAGTACAAGGTTCTTGTCCATGGTGGAAGGCTTACTCATAGCGCAGCGCCTGTGCCGGCTGCGTGCGCGAGGCGCGCCACGCCGGATAGAGCGTGGCCAGCAGCGAGAAAACGAAGGTGACCAGCGTGACCCAGCCCACGTCGCTGGCGACCAGTTTGCTCGGCACTTCGCTGATGTAATAGACGTCCGGCGAGAGGAAGGTCACGCCGGTAAGGTGCTCGATCCACTTGACGATCGCCGGCAGCTTCCACGACAGCAGCGAACCGAGGCCCACGCCGAAGCCGATGCCGACCACGCCCACCAGCACCCCCTGCACCATGAACATGCCCATGATGCTGCGCGGGGTCGATCCGAGCGTGCGCAGGATGGCGATGTCCGCCTGCTTGTCGGTCACCAGCATCATCAGCATCGAAATCAGGTTGATCACCGCGACCAGGATGATCAGCGACAGAATGATGAACATGACGTGCTTCTCCATCGAGATCGCGGAGAAGAAGTTGGCATGGCTGTCCATCCAGGTCTGTACGAGGTAGAACTGGCCCAGTGCGTTGGCCAGCTCGCGTGCGACCGGACGCGCGTTGAACATGTCGTCAAGCTTCAGGCGAATGCCGCTGGGACCATTGAGGCTGCCGAGTTTCTCGGCATCGTGCATGTTGACCAGCGCCAGGCCCGAGTCGAATTCCTGCATGCCGAGTTCGAAAATGCCCACGACATGGAAGCCACGCAGGCGCGGCACGCTGCCCATCGGAGTGGCGCGAAATTCGGGCACCGCCATGGTTACGCGGTCGCCGACCGTCACGCCCAGCGTCAGTGCCAGTTCCTTGCCCAGCACTATGTTCCAGCTGTCGGGCTTGAGCTCGTCCAGGCTACCCTCGACCATGTGCGTGTCGATGTCGGAGACCTTGGGCTCCTGCGCCGGATCGACGCCGCGCACCAGCGCACCGCTGGGGCGACGGGCCTGCAGGAAGGCTTCCATCTCCACGTAGGGAGCAGCGCCCTTCACGTGCGGGTTGGCCTCGGCGATATGTACCGCGCGCGGCCAGTCCCGCACGGCCTCGCCGGGCAGACCGGAAACCGTAGCGTGCGAGATGGCACCCAGGATGCGCGTGCGCAGCTCCGAGTCGAAGCCGTTCATCACGGACATCACCGTGATCAGCGCCGTGACGCTGATGGCAATGCACACGATGGAAACGGTAGAGATGAAGGAGATGAACTGATTGCGGCGCTTGGCGCGCGTGTAGCGCAGGCCGATGAACAGTTCGAGCGGTCGGAACATGGGCGGTCGCTTCTTCCAGTCGATGGGCGGGCCGCCCTGTCGGAGCATTATCGGGTATTCGCTCGGACCGTGCCCATGCGCGAAAGTGCCGCGCGGCATGTGTAGGAGCGCCCGCGGGCGCGACCTTCATATCCATGCATGGCGGTCGCGCCCAAGGGCGCTCCTACAGATCGGCAGCCCGCGACTGGGCGGCCAGGCGCATGCGCAGGCGGCGGCGGATGTCAGGATCGCTGTTGTCCGATGCCAGCAGCAGGGTTTCAGTCGCGCGGCCGGTCTTCAACCGCAGCAGGACGCTGGTACCGATCACGCGATGGGAGACCAGCGTCGCCGGAAGCTGGCTGCGGTCGGCCTGGTAGAGCGTCCAGCCGTCGGAACCGTAACCCACGCCGGCGATGCGCGGGCGCATCGAGCGGCGTGCCGTGATAACGCTCGACACCGCGACGCCGGCTGCGAGCAACAGCTTGAGGCCTAGCGGTGCGCCACTGAGTCCGATGGCGACCAGCGCAAGCGTAGTGACAACGGCCAGCAGCCGGCCCGGCAGGCGCGATGGCCGGTAATCAAAGCCGATGGCGGGCGCGGATGTCATCGATGATCGCCTGCCAGTCGGCACGCGCCGCCTGCGCGTGACCCATGATCCAGTCCCACAGGTCCGGGTCCTGGACATCGAGCAGCTCGTCGAAAGCCAGGCGGGTCGGCGCATCCGCCCCTTCGTAGCACTCGTCCAGCCAACCACCCAGCAGGGCGTCCAGTTCGCGTGTGCCGCGACGGGCACGCCAGCGCAGGCGGGCGAGGTTCATCGGGAGGTGCCTGCTTCGGCTCCCTCTCCCCTCCGGGGAGAGGATTGGAGTGAGGGGCAGGGCTCGTGCAAATGGTGGGGCCGGACTCCGACGCAATCGGAGCTCTTCGCGTGTCCAGGCTGCATGGCGGGAGTCCTGATGGAAGTGTGTCGCAAGAGTGGCCCCTCACCCAGCCCTCTCCCCGGAGGGAGAGAGCGCAAAATCCCGCGTGCTTATGCTTTACGAGCGGCGCTCGACCATCAGCTTCTTGATCTCGGCGATCGCCTTGGCCGGGTTCAAGCCCTTCGGGCAGGTGCGCGCGCAGTTCATGATGGTATGGCAACGGTAGAGCTTGAACGGGTCTTCCAGGTCGTCCAGGCGCTCGCCGGTGGCCTCGTCGCGACTGTCCGCGATCCAGCGGTAGGCCTGCAGGAGGATCGCAGGTCCGAGGTAGCGATCACCGTTCCACCAGTAGCTCGGGCAGCTGGTCGAGCAGCAGGCGCACAGGATGCACTCGTAATAGCCATCCAGCTGCTTGCGGTCTTCTGGCGACTGCAGGCGCTCGCGCGCCGGCGCCGGGCTCTGCGTACGGATCCACGGCTTGATGGAGGCGTACTGCGCATAGAAGTGCGTCAGGTCCGGCACAAGATCCTTGACCACCGGCATGTGCGGCAGCGGATAGATCGCCACTTCGCCGCCCTTGCAGTCGTCGATGGCCTTGGTGCAGGCCAGCGTGTTGGTACCCTCGATGTTCATCGCACAAGAGCCGCAGATGCCTTCGCGGCAGGAACGGCGCAGCGTGAGGGTCGGGTCGATCTCGTTCTTGATCTTCAGCAGCGCGTCCAGAACCATCGGCCCGCACGTGGCCATGTCGACCTCGTAGGTGTCGACGCGCGGGTTCTGGCCGTCGTCCGGGCTCCAGCGGTAGACCTTGAAGGTGCGCGGCTTCTTGGCGCCTTTGGCCGGATAGTGCTTGCCGGACTGGATTTTGGAATTCTTCGGTAGCGTGAACTCTGCCACGATGTGTCTCCGGTCCGGTTGCTCAGTAAACGCGCTTCTTCGGCGGCACCACGTCGACCTCGTCGGTCAACGTGTACATGTGCACCGGGCGGAAGTCGAAGCTGGTCTGGCCCACGTCGTTCAGGCTGACCAGAGTGTGCTTCATCCAGTGCTCGTCATCGCGCTCGGGGAAGTCCTCGCGCGCGTGGGCGCCGCGGCTTTCCATGCGCTGTTCGGCCGAGTGCATGGTGACGACGGCCTGCGCGAGCAGGTTGGACAACTCCAGCGTCTCGATCAGGTCGGAGTTCCACACCAGCGAACGGTCGGTGACGCTGACGTCCTTGAACGAGTCGAACACCTCGGAAATGCGGCGCTTGCCCTCGGCGAGCGTCTCTCCGGTGCGGAACACCGCCGCGTCTTTCTGCATGGTCTTCTGCATCTCCGCGCGGATCTGCGCCGTGGGCTTGCTGCCCTTGGCGTTGCGTAGCGCGTCGAAGCGACCCAGCGCCTTGTCCAGGATGCTGGTCGGCAGGTCCTTGTGCAGCGAGTTGGGTTTGACCAGCTCGGCGCATCGGCCGGCGACCGCGCGACCGAACACCACCAGGTCGAGCAGCGAGTTGGAACCCAGGCGGTTGGCGCCGTGCACCGACACGCAGGCGGCCTCGCCGATGGCGAACAGGCCCGGCACCACGGCGTCGACGTCGTCGCCCTTCTTCTGCACGACTTCGCCGTGGTAGTTGGTCGGGATGCCGCCCATGTTGTAGTGCACCGTCGGGATGACCGGGATCGGCTCCTTGGTCACGTCCACGCCGGCGAAGATGCGCGCCGATTCGGCGATGCCCGGCAGACGCTCGTGGATCACGTCGGCGCCAAGGTGCATCAGATTGAGGTGGATGTGGTCCTTTTCGGGACCGACGCCCCTGCCCTCGCGGATCTCGATGGTCATCGCGCGGCTGACCACGTCGCGGGAGGCCAGGTCCTTGGCGCTCGGCGCGTAGCGCTCCATGAAGCGCTCGCCCTCGGAGTTGGTGAGGTAACCACCCTCGCCGCGCACGCCCTCGGTGATCAGGCAGCCCGCGCCGTAGATGCCGGTCGGGTGGAACTGCACGAACTCCATGTCCTGCAGCGCGAGGCCCGCACGCAGCACCATGCCGCCGCCGTCGCCGGTGCAGGTGTGCGCGGACGTTGCGCTGAAGTAGGCGCGGCCGTAGCCGCCGGTCGCCAGCACCACGGCGTGGCCGCGAAAGAAGTGCAGCGTGCCCTCGTTCATGTCCAGCGCGAGCACGCCGCGGCAGATACCCTCTTCGTCGAAGATCAGGTCGATCGCGAAGTATTCGATGAAGAACGTCGCGTCGTGCGCCAGCGCCTGCTGGTAGAGCGTGTGCAGGATCGCGTGGCCGGTACGGTCGGCGGCGGCGCAGGTGCGCTGTGCGGTGCCCTTGCCGTAGTGCGTGGTCATGCCGCCGAACGGGCGCTGGTAGATCTTGCCCTCCTCGGTGCGCGAGAACGGCACGCCGTAGTGCTCAAGCTCGATGATCGCGGCCGGCGCCTCCTTGCACATGTACTCGATCGCATCCTGGTCGCCTAGCCAGTCGGAGCCCTTGATGGTGTCGTAGTAGTGGAAGCGCCAGTCGTCCTCGCCCATGTTGCCCAGCGCGGCGGAGATGCCGCCCTGAGCCGCCACGGTATGCGAGCGGGTCGGGAAGACCTTGGTGATGCACGCGGCCTTCAGGCCCTTCTCGGCCAGGCCGAAGGTGGCGCGCAGGCCCGCGCCGCCGGCGCCGACCACGATCACGTCGTACTTGTGTTGCTGAACCTTGTAGGCTTCCATCGAACTCAGGCTCCCAGGGCGATGCGCAGCACCGCGAGCACGCCGGCCAGGGTGGCCAGCACGGCAATGAACTTGATCGCCATCAGGAGCGTCGCTTCCTTCCAGCGGGTATGCACGTAGTCCTCGATCACCACCTGCAGGCCGAGCACGGCATGCCAGAACGCGGTGACCACGAAGGCGATCAGCAGCACGGCATTCCAGGGGCGGGCGACCAGCTCGCGGGCGGCTGCGTAGTCGGCATGCAGCACGCGCAGCACCAGCGCGACCAACCAGATGCCCAGGCCGACCAGTGCGACCGCGGTGACGCGCTGCACCCACCAGTGGCTTACGCCATGCTGGGCCGAGCCCAGGCCGCGGGCCTTCTTCAGCGGGTTGCGGTATTCCTTCGGATAGGCGCTCATGCGGCAGCTCCCAGGGTCAGCACGTAGGCCCACACGGCCGCGGTCAGCAGCAGGCTGACGATGATCGAGGCCCAGCTGGAGCGCACGAACTGCACGATCTCGTAGCCGTAGCCGCCATCCTGCACCAGGTGCCGGATGCCGTTGCACAGGTGGTAGAACAGCGCCCAGCTCCAGCCGATCAGCAGGATGATTCCGACCGGACTGCCGACGAAGGCGGTGAAGTGGCCGAAGCGCTCCTCGCCGCCGGCCAGCGCAAGCAGGCCCCAGGCAATCAGCAGCAGGCCCACGGACAGGGCAATGCCGGTGGCGCGGTGCAGGATGGAAGTCACCATCTGCACTTGCCACTTGTAGACGGAAAGATGCGGTGAGAGCGGTCGTCGCGTGTCTGCCATGGCGGCTGTCCGTGTGGTGGATTCGCGTCTCGCCCGAGTCGCTCGCTCCTGATGGGCCTGTGCCGGCTCGCGCCGTCACGGGCGGATCAGAAGTCGATGCAGCGTCCGTTCTTTTCCCAGTCGCCGTAGCGGGTGGGATCCGGCGCCGGCCGCTCCGGTCGCGCCTCGCCCTGTGCCGGCCGCGCGGGCACAGCGGGTTGCTCCGCGGGCGCGGAAGCAGGGGCGGGTTCGTTCTTGGAGGAGGTCTCGGACATAAGTAAAGCCGCAGAAGCGTAATACGCGCTGACCGGACAGCACAACCTTGACGGATGCGCAAAAACCTGTCCGGGCCTTGCCTTCACGCGATGCTTCCCTTATTTCATGCGCCATGCCCAGCACCTACCCCGCCGAGCTCGTCGCGCTCGAAGGCCCGGACGCGATCGCGTTCGCGCAAGCCCAGTTCAGCAGCAATCTCGAATCGCTCGATGATGGCCAGTGGCAGTTCAGTGCCTGGCTCGATGCCCAGGGGCGCGTGCGTGCCTTGTTTCATCTGGTCCGGCTCGACGGGCAGCGCCTGCGGCTGTTGCTGCGCGGTGGTCGGGCGGAGGCGCTCGCCAGCCAACTGCAGCGGTATGTGTTCCGCGCCAAGGTGCGTGTCCTCGCTTTGCCCGCGCAAGAGCTGGTGACCGCTGGGCCCATGTCGCTACATGCCGTTGCGGAACAGGACGGCACGCTGGTGCTCGGCTGTGGTTCGCATGGTCTGCAACTGGCGGCACGGGGCGATGACGACTGGCGCCTGCTGCAAGTGCGCGCCGGCTGGCCGTGGCTTGCCTCCCACACCGCAGGCGAGCTACTGCCGGCTTGGCTCAACCTCGGCGCACTGGGCGCCACCGCACTGGACAAAGGGTGCTACCCGGGCCAGGAGATCGTCGCGCGCATGCATTATCGCGGCGGCAGCAAGCGCCACCTCCATCGCCTGGAGCTGTCACGCGTGCCGGAGCCCGGTAGCGTGCTCGCCGTGGACGGCAAGGCGGTGATCCAGGTGCTCGACGCGGTAACGGTCGATGACGCCGCCGAGGCACTGGCGGTAGTGCACGACGATGCACAGGCCAGCCTGGTGTCCGGTGCGCAAGCCGAACTTCCGGACAGCGCCGGCACAGTTCGGGTCATCGGGTTGCCTTCGTAGGGTGGGCTTGAGCCCACCGCATCTGCAACGGGCGCCGGTGGGCTAAAGCCCCCTACGGGGCCACCAGGCGCTTGTCGTAGACGTGCTGGCTCTTCTGCCGCCCGAAGCCCAGGCCTTCATGGAACGGATGCGAAACCTGCCGCTCCACGTTGGAGCGTACGACCACCAGCTCGGTGCCCTGCTCCCGCGCCCGCGCCTCGACCGCGCCGACCAAGTCGAGCCCCAAACGGGCGCGACGTCGACCACCAGGCCGGTGATCTCCACGCGTTCGCCGACCTCCAGGCTCAAACGCCGCGCGGCGGCAATCCACCCGCCAGGCGCTCGCCTTCGTCGATCACACACGTATTGGCGCCGATCCCCGATCAACGCGTCCAGGCCATGCTGGCGGTAGCGACCGGATAACCCAGCTCACCTGCCAGACGCGCGACCTCGGCGGCGTCGGAAGCGCACGCCGGACGCGGAGGACTCACGCCAGCCGCGAGCCGTTGGGCACCGGACGCTCGACCGTGGTGACGACCACGCCCGCGTCCGTGTGGAAACCGGTCAACAGGAACTGCGAACGGAACGGGCCGATCTGCTTCTCGGGGAAATTAAGCACGCCCACGATCTGCTTGCCGATCAGTTGCTCGGGCGTGTAAAGCGCCGCGATCTGCGCGCTGGTCTTGCGCTCGCCGTAAGCGCCGAAATCAGCCCATACCTTCCAGGCCGGTTTGCGCGCCTCCGGAAAGGCCTCGACGCGTACGATAGTGCCGGCCACGATCAGGACCTTCTCGAAGTCCGCCCAACTGATCTCTTCCACACTCATCCTTCCAGTCTCGTTTTCAGCCAGTCTTGCAACTCGGCGCGCCAGTAGCTCGCCTGCGCCGCCATGAAGCCCAGCGGGCGGTAAGTCGACGCCAGCCCGTAATCACTGAATTCGCGCCACGCCGGATCGCCCTCGGCAATGGCCGCCGCCAGCAGCTCCCCGGCTGCGCAGGTCGAACTCAACCCATGACCGCCGAACGCCTGCGCCCACCACAGGCCGTCCTCGCGCCCGCCGATCTGCGGCATCTGGTGGCGCGCGTAGCTCATCAAGCCCGACCAGGCGTAATCAACGCGCACCTCGCCCAACTGCGGGAACACGCGCAACAGGTCGCGCCGCAGCAGGCGTTGCACGGCGCGCGGCGCGCGATCGAGCACCGAGATGCGGCCGCCCCAGAGCAGCCGCGTATCAGGCAGGGGGCGGTAGTAGTCGAAGGCAAAACGGGTGTCGTAGATGGCCGCGCGCGTGGCCAGGCAGGCGGCCAGGCGGTGGCCCAAGGGTTCGGTCACCATCACGTAGGTAGCAATGGGCAGGATCGCCCGATCGATCCGTCGCTCGAGCCCGGCCAGGTACCCGCCGCAGGCCAGCACCACCTGCTCGGCCCATACCTCGCCAGACGCGGTCTGCACGCACCAGCGATCGCCGTCGCGCTGCAGCCGGCGCACGCCGCTGTGCTCATGGATGCGCACACCCTGCCCTGCCGCAGCTCCAGCCAGGCCAATCGCATAGTTGAGTGGGTGTAGATGCAGCGCATCGCGCTCGAACAGGCCATCGTGATAGCGCGGGCTGCGGACGAGCTCACGCAATTGCGGTTCGGACAACCATTCCCAGTCCACACCATAGCGTTCCGCCAGCAACTGCTGGCGACCTCGCAGTACGCCTGGATCCCGGAACCAGTTGGCCCAGATCACGCCGGCATCCACGGCATCGCAGGCGATCGCGTAATGCCCGATGCGCTGGCGGATGCGGTGTACGCCATCAATGGTGCGCCGGAATAGTGCCCGTGCACGCGCCGCACCCAGCTGTTGGAACAAATCCTGCTCGCCCAGCGAATAGCCGGCGAAGACGAAACCGCCATTGCGCCCCGAAGCGCCAAAACCGACCTGCTCGCGTTCCAGCAGCACTACGTCGTGCAGCCCGCGTTCGGCCAGTCCGAGCGCAGTATTGAGGCCCGCGAAACCACCGCCGATCACCACCACGCGCGCCTGCTGCCGGCCAAGGAGCGGCGCATACGGCTCGTACGGCGTAGCCGTGGCTCGGTAATAGGAAAGAGCGGGCGACGGCGTCATGGGCTCGGGCCAGTCGGGCGACGGCTGAGCATATCGCGAGCGCCGGCGTCGTTCGACCGGCCGGCCGGCAGGCGTGGTGCCGGCGTCGCCCGAATGGATGCAACAGGCCCGCGCGGAACAGGAGCCCGCGTTCGGGCAAGGCTCCTGGCTAAGACAGGTGCATCGCCCGCCAGTGCGGGCTCCTGCTCCTGGCATCGACGAGCGTCAGAGCTGCCCGGCGAACTCGCGCACCACCGGTGCGAGTTTGGGATCCTGCATGGCCATGTGCATGGTGGCGCGGACCAGCCCGGCCTTGTTGCCGCAATCGAAACGGGTTCCCTCGAAGCGGTACGCGAGCACTTTACCCTGCTCGGTCAGCAACGCTTCGATGGCGTCGGTGAGCTGGATCTCACCGCCAGCGCCCGGCTGGGTCTGCTCCAGCAGTTCGAAGATGCGGCCGGGCAAAACGTAGCGACCGACGACAGCGAGGTTCGACGGCGCATCGGCAGGCTTTGGCTTTTCGACCATGTAGCGGATACGCGCGCTGCGTTGATCGATCGGCTCGGCGTCGACGATGCCGTACTTGTCGGTCTGGTCGTGCGGCACTTCCTCGACCGCGATCACACCGGCGTTCTCCGATTCGGCCAGCGCGGCCATCTGGCCCAGAGCGCCCTTGCCGCGGTTCCAGATCAGATCATCCGGAAGGATGATGCCAAACGGTTCGTTACCCACGACCGGCTTGGCACAGAGCACCGCGTGGCCCAGGCCATGGGCCTCGGGCTGGGTGACGAAGATCGCGCGCACGTTGGGCGGTAGCGTGCCCTGCACAAGCGCGAGGAGCTCGTCCTTGCCCTTTTCCTCCAGCTTGGCCTCCAGTTCGTAGGCCTTGTCGAAGTAGTCGGCGATGGCGTGCTTGTAACGGTTGGTGACGAACACCAGGGTGTCGGCGCCGGCGTCCACCGCCTCATCGACGGCATACTGGATCAACGGCTTGTCCAGCACCGGCAACATCTCCTTGGCGACCACCTTGGTCGCGGGCAGGAAACGGGTGCCGAGGCCGGCCACGGGGAACACCACCTTGCGCAACGGCTTGGTCACTCAACTTTCTCCTCTTTCCATACGGCCCTGTTCGATACCTCCCGCCTCGCGACGGATGGACACAACATTGTCCGGCTGAGCCACGTCGCTCCAGCGGAACGATGGCAACAAGCTCGAAACGCAACGCCGCAGTTCCTCTTCGTTGAAGGCGGCGGTAGCCTCGACGGCCTTGTTGAGCCAAGCCTGTAGCAACTCCCACGAGACCTCACGGTGTTGCGCGAGGAAGATTTTGGTATGTGCGGTCGCGCTGTAGTTCTCAAGCTGGTGGAAAAGCTCTTCGAACAGCTTCTCGCCTGCGCGCAATCCGGTATATACCAGCGGCACCTCGGTGCCTGGCTTCTTGCCGGCGAGCCGGATCATCTGTTCGGCCAGATCGCGGATCTTCACCGGCTCGCCCATGTCCAGCGCGAAAATCTCGCCTCCCTGCCCAAGGCAGGACGCCTGCAGGATCAGCTGGCAAGCTTCCGGAATCGTCATGAAGTAGCGGGTGATTTCCGGGTGGGTGATGGTCACCGGGCCACCATCCCGGATCTGCTGGCGGAACAGCGGCACTACGGAGCCGGCCGAATCAAGCACGTTGCCGAAGCGCACGGTGATGTAGTGCGTGGCCGAATGGGCATTGAGGTTCTGGCAGTAGATTTCGGCCACGCGCTTGCAGGCCCCCATCACGCTGGTGGGGTTCACTGCCTTGTCGGTCGAGATCAACACGAAGCATTCGACATGGAACTCATTGGCCAGATCGGCCACCGTGCGGGTGCCCAGCACGTTGTTGCGGAAGCCGGCGCGCAACTGCTTCTGCAGCATGGGCACGTGCTTGTAGGCGGCCGCATGGAAAACCACCTGGGGCTTGGTTTCGGCGAACGTCTTCTGCATCGCGATACGATCGCCGCAGTCGCACAGCACGCATTCGAGCAACAGCTCGGGGTAATCGGTACGCAGCTCCTTGCCGATGCGGTAGAGGTTGTATTCGCTCTGCTCGACGATGATCAGCGACTGCGCGCCAAGGCGGGCGACCTGGCGACACAGCTCCGAGCCGATCGAACCGCCGCCACCGGTGATCAATACGCGCCGCCCCGTGAGCGTCTCGCGTATGGCCGTCCAGTCCAGCTCGACGGCATCACGGCCGAGCAGGTCCTCGATCGCCACTTCCTTGATCTCGTTGAACTGCGCACGACCGGCCACCACGTCTTCGAGCCGCGGCACCGTCCGGTAAGGCAGGCCGGTCTGGTCACACAGCTCCACCACCCGGCGCATTTCGGCCGTGGTGGCGCCCGGCATCGCGATGAGCAGCATCTCGACCGCCGCCTCGCGTGCCAGCTCCGGCAGTTGGTCGATGCCGCCCAGGACGGGATGGCCGTTGATGGATGCGCCGCGGAGGCTGGCTTTGTCGTCAACGAAACCGATCACGCTGAAACGCCCATCGTGGCGCAGGTCACGCGACAGCGCTTCACCTGCGCGATCGGCACCGACGATCAGCACACGCTTGGATGTGCGGGTGCTGAAAAGATCGAGCCGACTGTCCTTCCAGAACCGGTAGGCCAGACGCGGCAGGCCAAGCAGCAGGGTCAGCACCACCGGATAGAGCAACAAGACCGAGCGCGGTACGCCTTCCATACGCTCGTACAGAAACAACGCCAGGCCGATAGCCAATGCCCCGAAGACCGCTGCCTTGAGGATGTTCCAGAGGTCCGGCAGGCTGGCGAAGCGCCAGACGCCCTTGTAGAGGCCTGTCCAGGTGAACATCAACCCCTGCATCGCCAGCACGATGGGGAACTCGAGCATGTCGAAGCTGCCGTCCTGTCCGGGCGCCGTGGCATACCGCAATGCCTTGGCGATCCACCAGGCAAGGCCCGCCATCGTCAGGTCGTGCACGACGACCGCGATGCGGGGATGGATGAGGGCAATCCACTTACGGGGCGACATGACGGTGGTCCTTCAATGTTGCACGCCGCATGCAGCGGCGCTTGGTAACGATCCATGTTGCGCCCGCCGCCGTGTAAACGGCGGCACAGGCGGGCAATGCCATGGCTGGAAGTTGTCTTGCGACAACCGCCGCAGGTGCGGCAATGAGCAGGTTCCAGGTCAGGTACCACGCGGCAGCGCGCGCATGCGTGCGGCCGGATCGTACCAGCCACTGGTAGAGATGCTCGCGATGTGGAGCATACCAGCGTCTGCCGCGTAGGAAGCGGTTCAGCAACGTCAAACTGGCATCTGCAACAAAGCTGGACCCCAGGATGAGGGCCGGCCAGAGCAGTGCCGGTTCAATGCCCCAAAGCATGGCGGCCAGGGCAAAAAGCAGCAGCCCGACGCTGCCGCTGCCCACGTCGCCCATGAAGATGCGCGCCCGTGGCCGGTTGTAGAACCAGAAGCCGAGACAGGAGGCCGCTACAGCGAAGCCCGCACCGGCTAGCGCCGGCTGGGTCACACTGGCCGCCAGGCAGCCGATTCCTGCTGCTACGAAAATCCCTTGCTGTGCCAGCAGTGCATCGATGCCGTCCATGAAGTTGTGCAGATTGATGCTCCAGCCCCCGGCCAGGACCAGCAGTGGCAGCCATGCCCACGCCATGCCGGTACCGACAAGCAGGGCGGCGCTGAAAAGCGTGGTTGCCAGCAATTGCACGCCCAGCCGCGGCCACTGCCTCAAGGGCCGATGGTCGTCCCACCAGCCGATGGCTGCCACCAGCAGCAGCGCCAACACCAAGCTGGCGATCGTCCACACCGGCCACGGGCGGGACAGGGTCGCCAGCGTGCCGGGTAGCACGACCAGGCAGGCAAGCACGATGCCGATGCCGCCCCCGCGAGGGGTCGGGAGCGTGTGCGAGCGGCGCTGCCCAGGTTGATCCAGCATGCCCCTACGGTGCGCGTAGGCGATCGCGGCGCGTGCCGCCAGCGCCGCAATCACCAGCCCCGCCAGGCTCCATCCCAGCACAATGATGAATCCCTGCCCAGTCACTCGTTGGCGACGCCGTGGATCGGGCGGATCGTGCTCCAGCCCTTGCAGCTGGGGCACTGCCAGTGGTGCGCCTTCGCGCCAAAGCCGCAACGGCTGCAGCGGTACATGGCCTGGCCTTCGAGCAGCTTGCGGGTGAGGTCGCGCAGGATCAGGAAATTCTCGCGGGCTTCGCCCTCGATCTTGTCCATCGTGGCGTCGATCAGCGCCATCAGGCCGCGGACCGAGGGGCGCTGGCGCAACTGCGACGTCAGGAACTCGATGCCGGCCCGTTCGCCATCGCGCTGGTTGTAGAGCTTGGTCAGTGCCAGCACCGGCGAGATGCCGTTGTAGCGCGCAAGGATGTCGCGCAGGAAGTGTTCGGCGCGCTCCATCTGCCCGGTACGCGCGTAGCTGTTGAGCAGCGGCGGCAGGATCTCCGGCACGAAGGCGATGTCCGCGCCGACGGCCGCTTCGTAGGCTTCGACCGCCTCGGCATGCTCACCCGCCTCGGCATGCAGACGGCCGGTGAGCATGAAGGCACGCACACAGTCGGGCTGGCATTCGAAGGCCTGATGCAGGTAGTCGCGCGCTTCCGACCGCGCACCGTGCTGGCGCGCCTGCTCGGCCAGTTCGCAATAGAACTGGGCGATCATGGGCGACTCGTCGTCGCCGGTCATTGCCTCGAGCCGGCGCGCGTGGTCGATGGCTTTGTGCCAGTCGCGCTCGTGTTGGTAGATCGCCACCAAGTGTCGCAATGCCGAAGGGGCGTGCGCGTTCATGGCGACCAGATCGGAGAACAACGCCTCGGCACGGTCGAGCAGGCCGGCGCGCATGTAGTCCTCGCCCAGCTCCAGCAAGGCGACCGTCTTCATCGCTTCGCTCAGGCCGGGCCGCGACACCAGATGCTGGTGCAGGCGGATGGCGCGATCGACCTCGCCGCGACGGCGGAACAGGTTACCTAGGGCGAGGTGGGTTTCCACCGTGTCGCGGTTGTACTCGGCGAGTTTCAGGAAGACTTCGATCGCCTTGTCCTGCTCTTCGTTGAGCAGGTAGTTCAGACCACGGAAGTAATCGGACGACAGTTCGCTGACGCGCATGCCCGAACGGTGCACCGCCGCCCGCCGGGCCGCGAACCAGCCGCTGGCGAAAGCGGCTGGCACCAGCAGAACCAGCACATAGAGAATGCTCATGCGCGGGCCGGCGTCTTCCCGTTGGACGGCCGTGTGCGGCGCAGCACACGGCGGTGGCGCAGGCTCATGCCGAGCCAGGCGGTCAGGCCACCGAGCAGCCAGCCGATCACCAGGGCGAGCAGCACCCCTGCTCCCTTGGGCATGGTTACCTGGAAGAAAGCCAGATCGTAGCTCACCGGGCCAGCATTGAGCGCGCCGACCACCACGCCGGCGACGATAAACAACGCAAGGATGAGCAGGGCAATCAATCGCATCGCGCGACTTTACCCGAATCGGCTTGAACTGGCACGAACCACAAGGTATGCCATCGAGTTCACGCATCAATCCGGGACGATGGCGTATCGGGATCTCATCAAGACGACACCCTGCCCCGGCCATGGCGGGAGGGCGTTGACACCACGGCGCTTGCGCAAGGGCAACAAAAAAGCAGACGACTCACGCCGCCTGCCTTGGAAAACTCGAAAGTTCGAACTCCGCTGCAGCGCTCAGGCCGCCTCGGTTTCTTCAGCCTGCAACGAGAGATTCACCCGCTCACGCAGTTCCTTGCCCGGCTTGAAGTGCGGCACGTGCTTGCCCGGCAGGGCCACCGCGTCGCCGGTCTTGGGGTTGCGCCCCATGCGCGGCGGCCGGTAGTGCAGTGCGAAGCTGCCGAAGCCGCGGACCTCGATGCGCTCGCCCTGGGCCAGGGCATGGCTCATCTGCTCGATCACGCTTTTGACCGCGAGCTCCACGTCGCTGAACGCGAGGTGGGTCTGGCGCCTGGCAAGCGCCTCGATCAGTTCGGATTTGGTCATGGGTCCCCAATGTCCGTGACGTTCAAACGACGGGGCGGCCTGGGGCCGCCCCGCTTCGTACTCAAGTCATTGTAATCCTAAAGGAATTACTCGGACTTGTTGAGCTGCTCCTTGAGCAGCGCGCCCAGCTTGGTGGTGCCGCCGGCCGCGGAGCCGTACTCGGCCATTGCGTCCTGCAGGTCTTCCTCGTCCTTGGCGCGGATCGAGAGCGCCAGCTGGCGACCCTTGCGGTCCATGCCGGTGAACTTGGCTTCCACCTTGTCGCCCACCTTCAGGTGCTGGGTGGCGTCGTCGATGCGCTCCTTGGCGATGTCGTTGGCGCGCAGGTAACCCTCCACGCCCTCGCCCAGGTCGATCACCGCGCCCTTGGCGTCCACTTCCTTGACGGTACCGTTGACGATCGTGCCGCGCGGATTGTTGGCCATGAACTGGCCGAACGGATCCTGCTCCATCTGCTTGATGCCGAGGGAGATGCGCTCGCGCTCCGGATCGACCGCCAGCACCACCGCCTCGATCTCGTCGCCCTTCTTGAAGTTGCGCACGAGGTCTTCGCCGGAAGCCTGCCAGGAGATGTCGGACAGGTGCACCAGGCCATCGATGCCGCCTTCCAGGCCGATGAAGATGCCGAAATCGGTGATCGACTTGATCTGGCCGGATACCTTGTCGTTCTTCTTGTGCATGGCGGCGAACGCTTCCCACGGATTGGAGCGCGTCTGCTTGATGCCCAGCGAGATGCGGCGACGCTCTTCATCCACGTCCAGCACCATCACTTCGGTCTCGTCGCCGACCTGCACCACCTTGGCCGGATTGACGTTCTTGTTGGTCCAGTCCATCTCGGACACGTGGACCAGGCCCTCGACGCCCGGCTCGATCTCGACGAAGCAGCCGTAATCGGTGACGTTGGAGACCTTGCCGAAGATGCGGCTGCCGACCGGGTAACGACGCGAAATCGCGACCCACGGATCGTCACCCAGCTGCTTGAGGCCCAGCGACACGCGGTTGCGCTCGCGGTCGTACTTGAGCACGCGCACGTCCAGCTCGTCGCCGACGTTGACCACCTCGGACGGATGGCGCACGCGCTTCCACGCCATGTCGGTGATGTGCAGCAGGCCGTCGATGCCGCCCAGGTCCACGAACGCACCGTAGTCGGTGAGGTTCTTGACCGTGCCCTTGACCACCGCGCCCTCGGTCAGGCGCTCCAGCAGCTTCTCGCGCTCCTCGGAGAACTCGGTCTCGACGACGGCGCGGCGGCTGACGACCACGTTGTTGCGCTTGCGGTCCAGCTTGATGATCTTGAACTCGAGGTCCTTGCCCTCGAGGTACACCGGGTCACGGACCGGGCGCACGTCGACCAGCGAGCCCGGCAGGAACGCGCGGACGTCCTTGATGTCGACGGTGAAGCCGCCCTTGACCTTGCCGGAGATCTTGCCGGTGATGGTCTCTTCCTTGTCGAAGGCCTGCTCGAGGTCGTCCCACACCATCGAACGCTTGGCCTTCTCGCGGGAGAGCTTGGTCTCGCCGAAGCCGTCTTCCAGGGCGTCGAGGGCAACCTTCACCTCGTCGCCTACCTGCACTTCCAGCGTGCCCTCTTCGTCCTTGAACTGCTCGATCGGGACGATGCCTTCGCTCTTGAGGCCGGCGTTGATCACGACGACGTCGTTGCGGATTTCCACAACGATGCCGGTGACGATGGCACCCGGCTTCAGCTTGGCGATGGCCTGCTGGCTCTGTTCAAACAGCTCGGCAAAACTTTCAGTCATGTTGATTCCAGAAATGAGAAAAGGCCGTAGCCCCCTGTGCGCGCCGTCGGATGTATTGCGCACGGGCTAACCGGCCCACCGGTTGTGGGTGTCGCAGAAACGTGCCCTGTGACGGACCGCCTGTCGGCACCGTTGACCAAAACCCCCGCCGCGGCGGAGGCGCCTAAAGCCGCGTGCAGCCTTACGGCCGCACGACGGCTAAAACCTTCGCGACCACGGTGTCGATGGGCATGCCGGTGGAATCCACCAGAACCGCATCCTCGGCCGGGCGAAGCGGAGCGACCGTACGCGACGCATCGCGTTCATCGCGCGCCTCGATCTCGCGCTGAAGGGCGCCAAGTGTAACGTTCAGCCCCTTTTCCTTCAACTGCTTATAGCGCCTTTTCGCCCGCTCGGCGGCGCTGGCGGTGAGGAAGACCTTGAACGACGCGTCCTGAAAGATCACCGTACCCATGTCGCGCCCGTCCGCGACCAGACCAGGCGCCTTGCGGAAGCCCAGTTGCAGGTCGACCAGCGCCTGGCGCACCGACGGGATCGAGGCAATCGCGGAGGCCGCCGCGCCGGCGGTCTCGGTACGCAACTCGTCGGTGGCGTCGTGGCCATTGACGATCACCCGTGTGTCGCCGCCATCGGCAGCCGCCTGGAAGCGGATCTTCGTGGTCCGGGCGCAACGGGTCACCGCGTCGGCATCGGACAAGTCCAGACCCTCGGCACCAGCTGCGTAACCGACCGCCCGGTACAACGCGCCCGAGTCGAGCAGACGCCAGCCCAGTTGCTCGGCGACCCGCCGGCTGATGGTGCCCTTCCCCGACCCGGACGGCCCGTCGATAGTGAGGACCGGGACCGGCTGCGTGCGGCTCATGGAGCTCCCTTGGGATCGGCAAAACGCCATGGTAGCGCGTTGACCACCTCCCGGGCGCGTGCTATCTAGCCGCGCACCGCCGTTGCATCCCCTCTGTCATGACCGATCTTCGCCGCGAGTTCGAGCAAGCCGCCGAAGATATCAAACGGCTCGGCACCCGGCCCGACAACGATACGTTGCTCAGGCTCTATGCTCTCTACAAGCAGGGTTCGCTGGGTGATGTCCAGGCCCATCCGCCCGGTTTCTTCGATTTCGTCGGCACCGCCAAACACGAGGCCTGGGCGCAGTTGGCCGGCATGCGGCAAGACGAGGCGATGCGGCGGTATATCGCCCTGGTGGGCCAGCTCCTCGCTTGAGCCATTCCCGGATGCAGGCAGCAAAGCCACACTCCTTTCCAATTTGAAGCAGGCCAGGCTGGCGGCTTGCTTTCGTCACGCCTACCCGGCACATTCATACGATCGTTTGAATGGACGCCGGCATGCACTACCCGCACCTGTTCGCCCCACTGGACCTGGGCCACGTCACCCTGCCCAATCGCATCCTGATGGGCTCGATGCACACGGGACTGGAAGACCGCGCAGCGGACTACGACAAGCTGGCTGCGTACTTCGCCGAGCGCGCCCGGGGTGGCGTGGGCCTGATGGTGACGGGCGGCATCGCGCCCAGCCTCCAGGGCTGGCTGAAGCCGTTCGGTGGCCGGCTGTCGATGCCCTGGCATGTGGCGCGCCACCGCAAGCTCACCCGCGCCGTGCATGCCGAGGGCGGGCACATCTGCCTGCAGATCCTGCATGCGGGCCGTTATGGCTATCACCCCCTGTCGGTGGGGCCCTCGAAAATCAAGTCGCCGATTACGCCCTTCACGCCACGCGCCCTCTCCGCACGCGGCGTCGAGCGCACAATCGCCGATTTCGTGCGCTGCGCCCAGCTCGCCCGGAACGCCGGTTACGACGGCGTGGAAGTGATGGGCTCGGAGGGGTACCTGATCAACCAGTTCCTTGCCGCACGCACCAACCATCGCGACGATGCCTGGGGCGGTGATGCCACCCGCCGCATGCGCTTTGCGGTCGAAATCGTGCGGCGCACGCGCGAGGCGCTTGGGCGCGACTTCATCATCATTTATCGGCTGTCCATGCTGGAACTGGTCGAAGGTGGTCAGTCCTGGGACGAGATCGTCCTGCTGGCCAAGGCCATCGAGGCGGCCGGCGCCAGCATCATCAATACCGGCATCGGCTGGCACGAGGCGCGCGTGCCGACAATCGTCACCTCGGTGCCCCGCGCTGGCTTCGCGTGGGTCACGCAGCGGCTCAAGCGCGAGGTCGGCCTGCCGCTGGTGGCCACCAATCGCATCAACATGCCCGAGGTTGCCGAGCGGGTGCTGGTCACCGGCGAGGCGGACATGGTCTCCATGGCACGCCCGCTCCTGGCTGACCCGAACTGGGCGGCCAAGGCACGTGCCGGCCGCGGCGCTGCCATCAACACCTGCATCGCCTGCAACCAGGCCTGCCTCGATCATGTGTTCCAGAACAAGCGGGCCAGTTGCCTGGTCAATCCACGTGCCTGCCACGAAACCGAATTGGTGGTTGTGCCGGCCGCGCAACAGAAGCGCATTGCCGTGGTCGGCGCCGGTCCTGCCGGATTGGCCTGCGCCACCACGCTGGCCGAGCGCAAGCATGCGGTGACGCTTTTCGAGCAGGCGGCCGACATCGGTGGCCAGTTCAACTACGCCAAGCGCATTCCAGGCAAGGAGGAGTTCTACGAAACGTTGCGCTACTACCGCCATCGCATGTCCGAACTGGGCGTGGAACAACGGCTGGGCTGCCGGGCGGGCGTGGAGGAACTGCTCGGTTTCGACGAGGTCGTGATCGCCACAGGCGTCACGCCGCGGCAGATCCGCTTTCCCGGCAGCGACGACCCGCGCGTGCTGGGCTATCTGGACGTGCTCGCCCACGATCGCCCGGTGGGCCCGCGGGTGGCCATTATTGGCGCCGGCGGCATCGGTTTCGACGTGGCCGAATTTCTGGTTGAGCAGCCACCCTCCCCCTCGCTGGATCCCGTCCGCTGGGCGCAGGCCTGGGGCGTGGATCGCACGCTGACCGCCCGCGGCGGGCTGATTGCTGCGGCGCCTGAACCGCCCGCCCGGCAGGTCTGGCTGCTGCAGCGAAGCGAAGGCCGTCCCGGCGCCCGCCTCAACAAGACCACCGGCTGGGTCCATCGGTCCACGCTCAAGGCGCGTCAGGTACAGATGCTTGGCGGCGTGCAATACGAGCGCTTCGACGACGCGGGCCTGCACATTCTGCTGGACGGCAAGCCGCAGGTGCTGCCGGTCGACAATGTGGTGGTCTGCGCGGGCCAGGAGCCGGCCCGCGCCCTGGCCGACGCCCTGCTTGCGGCCGGCGTCAAGCCACACGTTATCGGGGGCGCCGATGTGGCGGCGGAGCTTGATGCCAAGCGGGCGATCGCCCAGGGCACGCGCTTGGCCGCGGGACTCTAGGCGGAGCCGGAAAAAGAAAGCGCTCCGCGAACGACGCGTCGGTGCCGGCTCTGGGGGAGGAGGACCGGGACCGCGGGGATAGCGTCGCTGCGGAGCGAGGGTCACCGCCACCTGGGGGGAGGGGGAAGGTGGCGGGACGAGGCAAACGATACCCTCGTCACAAACACCCTTCCAATATATATTTGCATGCCGATTTATTTGCGAATCGACTATGTTCGACTTCCGCCAGCTTCGCTATTTCGTAGCCGTCGCCGAGGAGCTGAGCTTCACCCGTGCCGCTCAACGCTTGCACATCTCCCAGCCCCCGCTGTCGCAGCAGATCCAGGCGCTGGAGCATGATCTGGGCACCCGCCTGTTCGATCGGGACAAGCGCAACGTCGCGCTGACCGGGCCCGGGCGCATCCTGCTTGAGCAGGCACGGCAAATCCTGGCCCAGGCCGATCAGGCCCGGGCGTACGTGAGCGATGCGGCGGCGGGTTTCAGCGGGTCGCTGCGCCTGGCCTACACGATCTCGGTCACCTTCCACCGCGCCTTGCCGCAGACCCTGCTGCGCTTCCGCCAGCACGTACCGAAGGTACGCATGCAGTTGCAGGAGATGTACAGCGAACCGCAATTCACCGCCTTGCGCGCCGACCAGATCGACGTCGGTTTCGTGCGTGACGAGCCGCGCCACGAATCAGACGCCCGTACGCTGCGGATCGACGTGATCGACTATGAACCGCTGGTGCTGGCCGTGCCTTGCGGCCACCCACTGTCGGGGAAGGACAGCGTGCAATTTGGCGTACTGGCCAACGAAGTATTCGTCAGCCAGCCCCGGGAACTGGCCGCGACCTTGTACGACCGGCTCGTGCAGCTGGCCGGCAAGGCGGGCTTCCATCCGCTGATCGGTCAGCAGGCCCAGCAGATCAACGGCCTGCTGGCCCTGGTCGCCGCCGGCATCGGGCTGGCGCTGGTCCCGGCCAGCATGCGGGCGGTTCAGCTGGGCGGCGTCAGTTACGTGTCGCTGGAAGACCCGGACGCCTACCTGCTACTTGCCGTGGCCAGCCGCAAGGACAACCCTTCGCCTGTCCTGGCCAAGTTCCTGCAGATCGTAAAGGGCGTGGAAGACGCGGACTTGTGAAGCCGGCGAACTGTGGCTACACTTAGCGGCTTGAATTTTCCCGAATTGTTTCCAGGAGCTGGCCGTGAAGGTGCTTTCCTCTCTGAAGTCCGCCAAGCAGCGGCACCGTGACTGCAAGGTCGTGCGCCGTCGCGGCAAGGTCTTCGTGATCTGCAAGAGCAACCCGCGTTTCAAGGCGCGCCAGCGCTGAGCCGTCCGGGTTGACGCAAAAAGGCCGCTCGAAGCGGCCTTTTTTTGTGCCCGCGTTTTCAGCCGATACATAAGGGTGGGCTTCAGCCCACCCTATGTGGCCGCGGCAAGGTGGGCTGAAGCCCACCCTCCCCCACCCGCGGCGGTTACTCGTAGCGGACGCCGGTGATTTCGTAGTGCTTGACGCCGTTGGGCGCCCTGAACTCGAAGCTGTCACCCTCACTCTTGCCGATCAGCGCGCGGGCGATCGGCGAAGACACGGCGATCAACCGCTGCTTGATGTCGGCCTCAAGGTCGCCAACGATCTGGTAGGTCACGGCGTCACCGGAGTCCTCGTCCTCCAGATCCACGGTGGCACCGAACACCACCTTGCTGCCGGCACCAAGCCGCGAAACGTCGATCACCTCAGCGGTGGACAGCGAAGCTTCCAGCTCGGCAATGCGTCCCTCGATGAAACTCTGTTGCTCGCGCGCGGCGTGATATTCGGCGTTTTCCTTCAGGTCGCCATGGGCGCGGGCCTCGGCGATCGCCGCGATGATACGCGGGCGCTCGACCGACTTGAGGCGTTCCAGTTCGCCGCGAAGACGTTCCGAACCGGCCTTGGTCATGGGTGCGCGACTCATGCGGTCAGCTCCTTGTGCAGTTCCTGCAGGCTGTGCACGTCCGCCTCGCCGTGGAAATCAAGCGAGTGGACGAGCGCACGCGCGCCTGCCACGGTGGTCGAATAGGTGACGCGGTGCTGCAAGGCCTCGCGTCGGATGGAGAACGAATCGGCGATCGCCTGCTTGCCCTCGGTCGTATTGACGATATAGACGATCTCGCCATTCTTGATCAGGTCGACGATGTGCGGCCGCCCCTCGAGCACCTTGTTGATGCGCTCGCATGGCACGCCGTGATCGTTGAGGAAGGCCGCGGTACCGCCGGTGGCGACCAGGCTGAAGCCGCGCGCCAGCACTTCCTTCGCGACCGGCAACAGGCGGTCCTTGTCGGCATCCCGCACGGACAGGAAGATCTTGCCCTTGGCTGGCGCCTTGATCCCCGCCGCCTCGTGGCCGCGTGCAAACGCGGCGCCGAACTTGCGGCCCACGCCCATCACCTCGCCGGTGGAACGCATTTCCGGACCCAGGATCGGATCGACGTTCTGGAACTTTAGGAACGGGAAGATCGCTTCCTTCACCGAGTAATAGTCGGGAATGATCTCCCGCGTGGCGCCCTGGCTTGCCAGCGTGCGCCCCGCCATGCAGCGGGCGGCGATCTTGGCCAGCGGCATGCCGGTGGCCTTGGAGACGAACGGCACCGTGCGCGACGCGCGCGGATTCACTTCCAGGATGTACACGGTATCGCCCTGGATGGCGAACTGCGTATTCATCAGGCCGACGACCTTCAGTTCCTTGGCCATCGCGGCAGCCTGGCGGCGCAACTCGTCCTGGATCTCGGCCGAAAGCGAGTACGGCGGCAGCGAGCAGGACGAATCGCCCGAATGCACGCCGGCCTCCTCGATATGCTCCATGATGCCGCCGACCAGCACGTTGCCCTCGGCGTCGGCAATGATGTCGACGTCGACCTCGACCGCGTGGTCGAGGAAGCGGTCCAGCAGCACCGGCGAATCGTTGGACACCTGCACCGCCTCGCGGATGTAGCGCGAAAGATCGGCGTCGTCGTAGACCACTTCCATGGCGCGGCCGCCAAGCACGTAGCTTGGGCGCACCACCATCGGATAGCCGATCTCGCGCGCCAGCGCCAAGGCCTCGTCCGCGTTGCGCGCAGTGCGGTTGGGCGGCTGGCGCAGGCCCAGCTTGTGGATCATCTGCTGGAAGCGCTCGCGGTCCTCGGCCAGGTCGATGGAGTCGGGTGAGGTGCCGATCACCGGCACGCCAGCCGCTTCCAAGGCACGCGCGAGCTTTAGCGGGGTCTGGCCGCCGTACTGCACGATCACGCCCTTGGGCTTCTCCAGCTCGACGATCTCCAGCACGTCCTCGAGCGTCAGCGGCTCGAAGTACAAGCGGTCGGAGGTGTCGTAGTCGGTCGAGACGGTTTCCGGATTGCAGTTGACCATGATGGTCTCGAACCCGTCCTCGCGCAGCGCCAGTGCGGCATGCACGCAGCAGTAGTCGAACTCGATGCCCTGGCCGATGCGGTTCGGGCCACCCCCGAGCACCACGATCTTTTCGCGGTCCGAGGGATTGGCCTCGCACTCTTCCTCGTAGGTCGAGTACATGTAGGCCGTGCTGGTGGCGAATTCCGCCGCACAGGAATCCACGCGCTTGTACACCGGGCGCACGCCCAGCGTGTGACGCAGGTGGCGCACGGCCGCCTCGTCGGTGTTGAGCAGCTGCGCGATGCGCGCATCGGCGAAGCCCATGCGCTTCAACTCGCGCATGCGTGGCGCGTTGAGCGCGGTCATACCCTGGGCCTTGACCTCCTTCTCGGTGAGGACGATGTCCTCGAAGGCGGCCAGGAACCACGGATCGATGCGGCTGCAGTCGTGGATCTCTTCCAGCGACAGGCCGGCGCGGAAGGCGTCGGCCACGTAGAACACGCGCTCGGGGCGCGGCTCGCGCAGTTCGCGGCGGACCCTCGCCTGGCCCTCGACACTGGCCAGATCCAGGCCGGTCGGGTTCAGGCCCGTCTTGCCGATCTCCAGCCCGCGCAGCGCCTTCTGCAGCGACTCGTGGAAGGTGCGGCCCATCGCCATCACCTCGCCCACCGATTTCATCTGCGTGGTCAGGCGCGCGTCCGCCGAAGGGAACTTCTCGAAGGCGAAGCGCGGGATCTTGGTGACCACGTAGTCGATGGTCGGCTCGAACGACGCCGGCGTCAGCCCCCCGGTGATGTCGTTCTTGAGCTCGTCCAGCGTGTAGCCGACGGCCAGCTTGGCCGCGACCTTGGCGATCGGGAAACCGGTCGCCTTGGAAGCCAGCGCCGACGAACGCGACACGCGCGGGTTCATTTCGATCACCACCACACGGCCGTTCTCGGCATTGATGCCGAACTGCACGTTGGAGCCGCCGGTATCGACACCGATCTTGCGCAGCACGGCCAGGCTCGCATCCCGCAGGCGCTGGTATTCCTTGTCGGTGAGTGTCTGCGCCGGCGCCACGGTGATTGAGTCACCCGTGTGCACGCCCATTGGATCGAGGTTCTCGATCGAACAAACGATGATGCAGTTGTCCGCATGATCGCGGACCACTTCCATCTCGAATTCCTTCCAGCCGAGCACCGACTCCTCGACCAGCACCTCATGCACCGGCGAGAGTTCCAGACCGCGCTTGACGATCTCCTCGAACTCTTCGACGTTGTAGGCGATGCCGCCGCCGGAACCGCCCAGCGTGAAGCTCGGGCGGATGATGGTCGGGAAGCCGACCCGCGTCTGGATGTCGACGGCCTGCTCGTAGCTGCGCGCCACTTCCGCCTTCGGACAGTCCAGGCCGATCTCGGCCATCGCCTGCTTGAACAGCTCGCGGTCCTCGGCCATGCGGATCGCGTCGCGCGAGGCGCCGATCAGCTCCACGCCGTACTTCTCGAGCACGCCGTTGTCGGCCAGGTCCAGCGCGCAGTTGAGCGCGGTCTGGCCACCCATCGTCGGCAGCACCGCGTCGGGCTTTTCCTTGGCGATGATTCGCTCGACCGTCTGCCAGTTGATCGGCTCGATGTAGACCGCGTCGGCCATCTCCGGGTCGGTCATGATCGTGGCGGGGTTGGAGTTGACCAGGATCACCCGGTAACCCTCTTCCCGCAGTGCCTTGCACGCCTGCGCACCGGAGTAGTCGAACTCGCAGGCCTGGCCGATCACGATCGGGCCGGCGCCGATGATCAGCACGCTCTTGATGTCAGTGCGCTTGGGCATTAGCGGGCCTCCTGCATGAGCTGCGCGAAGCGCGCGAAGAGATAGCCGACGTCATGCGGGCCGGGCGCTGCTTCCGGATGGCCCTGGAAGCAGAACGCCGGGCGGTCGGTCAGCGCGAAGCCCTGCAGCGAACCGTCGAACAGCGAAGTGTGGGTCACGCGCACGTTCGCCGGCAGCGTCGCCGGGTCCACGGCGAAGCCGTGGTTCTGGCTGGTGATCAGCACGCGGCCGTCGTCGTGGTCCTTCACCGGATGATTGGCACCGTGGTGGCCGAACTTCATCTTGATGGTCTTGGCGCCCAGCGCGAGCCCCATCAGCTGGTGGCCCAGGCAGATGCCGAACAGCGGAATCTTCGCGTCCAGGAATGCCTTGGTCGCCGCGATGGCGTAGTCGCACGCGGCCGGGTCGCCCGGACCGTTGGACAGGAACACGCCGTCGGGCTTCATCGCCAGCACGTCGGCGGCCGGCGTCTGCGCCGGCACCACGGTGATGTCGCAACCATGGCTGGCCAGCAGCCGCAGGATATTGAGCTTGGTACCGTAGTCGTACGCGACCACCTTGTAGCGGGTATCCGGCTGAGTGAACGCGGCGCGGTCGAGGTCGTACACGCCCTCGGTCCAGCGGTAGGGCTCGCGCACGCTGACCACCTTGGCCAGGTCCATGCCGTTCAAGCCCGCGAACGCGCGCGCCTTGGCCAGCGCGGTCTCGGCGTCGATCCCCTCGCCCGCCAGGATGCAGCCGTTCAACGCGCCCTTGTCGCGCAGGATGCGGGTCAGGCGGCGGGTGTCGATGCCGGCGATCGCCACGATGTTCTGGCGTGCCAGGTACTCGGGCAGGCTCTCGGTGCTGCGCCAATTGCTCGGCCGGCGCGGCACGTCGCGCACGATCAGGCCGGCAGCCTGCACGCGCGTGGACTCGGCGTCGGCCGGGTTCACGCCGGTGTTGCCAACGTGGGGGTAGGTCAGGGTGACGATCTGGCGGGCGTAGGAGGGATCGGTGAGGATCTCCTGGTAGCCCGTCATCGCTGTATTGAAAACCACCTCGCCTACGGTTTCGCCAGTCGCACCCACGGCATGGCCGTGGAACACGCTGCCATCTTCGAGGGCAAGCAGAGCGGGAATGGGCATGGGGGCCGCCTTTAGGTGCAGCAAAGTCCGCAAGCCGCTGCTAGCAGGCTTGTGGACCTTGGGTCGGAAGAAGTCTCGGGCGGGTCGCAATGATAGGTGCCAGGGCCGATTCTGTCCACCGCGTGAAGCGTGAACAAGACATCCACACGGGCCTCTGCGTGTGCTCGGCGCGCGCTAAACTTGCCGGTATCCGGTCCACGAAGGCGTCCATGAAAGCCACCGTCATGCTCGATCCTGCCCGCCTCGACCGCCCCGACACCGACGTGCGAAGGGAGCCGTTTCCGCTCCTGATCGCCCACGGCCAGCTGCCGGAAGATGCGCGCAACGAACTGGATCGCGACTTTCCCCGCTACAGCAGCGCCGGCTTTTTTCCCTACGACCCGGTCGACTGCGGCCCGTCGATCAATGCCCTGGTGACCGACCTCACCGCGCCGGCCTTCGCCAGTGCCATCGGGCAGCGGCTGGGTATTCCGAATCTGGCCGAGTACCCCACACTGGTGACGCTGTGCCGCTACCTCAACAAGCGCCACGGCACGATCCACACCGACAGCAAGTCCAAGGTCGCCACCGCCCTGCTCTACCTCAACAGGCAGTGGACCGACACCAGCAATGGCTGCTTGCGCTTCCTCCACCGCATCGACGACATCGACGACATGGTGGCCCCCGAGCTGACGCCGCTGTACGGCGAGTTCGCGGTATTCAAGCGTTGCGAAAACTCGTTCCACGGTCACTTGCCCTTCGAAGGCGAGCGCCGGGTCATCCAGGTCGCCTGGCTGACCAGCGAAGAAGAAAAGCTGCGCAAGACCCGGCGCGGAAAATTCTCACGAGCCTTCAAGAAGCTCGTCGGTGCGCTGGATCGCCGTTTCGGCGCCCGACGCGACCGCAACGCCGCGCACCGGGACTGATCCTCAGGCCAGGTGCCAGGCCACGAACGCGGCGAACACGCCGTAGAGCAGGCCCACCGGTACCAGCCAGCGCGCCTTGACGTGCCCGCGCTGGAAGAGCCACCACAAGTAGCCGACCGCCACCGTGGTCAACACGCCGGCCACGATCAGCGGCAGGTCGAACAGCCATGGCGTAAAGAACAGCGCCAGCGAACTGGGAATGGTCGCCTGGATCATCATGGCGCCGGAGATGTTCGCCAGCGCCAGCCGCTCCTTGCCCTGGCGGACCCAGATCAGCGCATTGACCGTTTCAGGCAACTCGGTCGCCACCGGGCTGAGGACCAGCGCCACGACGTGCGCGGACAGGCCGAAGGCCAGTCCGATCACCTCGATCTGCGTGACGAAGATACGTGAGGCGATCGCGATCACCACCAACGCGAGCCCACTCTGCAAGGCCACGCGCCACATCGCCGGATCGGCCGCGTGGGGTTGGAACTTCAGCGGTTCGAGCTCCTCCTCGTCCGCCGCCATGTCGCCGGTCTTCAGCTCGCGCCAGACGTACAAGCCGTAGGCGCCGATGAACAATACGCCCAGCCACGGCTTCAGCGCGAACGCGACCAGGCCCAGAGCGCACTTGACCACGAAGATCGAGAGGAACCAGCGCTGGTCGCGCGCAAGCCGTGCGTGGTCGACCTTCACCACTGCGTCGGGCCGTCGCAACCGATGCCGGTTGCTCCAAAGCGCAATGCCGACGACCGCATAAGCGATCGTGCCCAGCACCAGCGGTCCGCCGAGGGCCGCCCCGACGCCGATACCCTTTTGCTCGGGCGTGTGTCCAAACACCACGGCGATGAAAGTGACGGCACTTTCGGGCAATGCGGTGCCGAACGCGGCGAGCACCGTACCGGTCGCCGTGGCGTCAAGCCGAAACTTGCGGCCCAACCACTCGATGCCATTGACGAAATACTCGCAGGCGGCATAGATCGCGCCGGCGGAGAGCAGGAACCACAAGGCGGTGAGCATCAACACGTATCCGGCCGGGCGAGCGGAAAACCGATGGCGCGACGATGCGGCTCGCCCGGCGAGGGTTCGAGCGCATCGTGGCCAAAGGTCTCGCCGGGCACCACCCGCCGGTTTCCGGCGGTGCGGCCATCCACGCCATGGAGCATTGGCTCCAAGTCTGTTGACGCGGATTCCTCGGGGGACGAAGGCTGAATGCCTTCGCGGTGAGGATGGCTACTCCCCAATGACAAGAGGGAAATGGTACCGGCGGACCGCGGGTGGAACAAGCGTCGCCGCCCCTAGGGTGGGCTTCAGCTCACCGCGGCCGTGCAGGATGGGTGGACTCAAAGCCCACCCTGCGGGCTAGGCGCCCAGTCGCGCAGCCAGCAGTGCTTCAAGATCGTAGGCACCTGGAGGCTGGTCGTGCAGCCAATGTGCCGCTTCGATCGCGCCGCGCGCGAAGATGCTGCGATCGGTCGCGCGATGGGCCAGTTCCACGCGCTCGCCCGCGCCGATCAGCATGGCGGTGTGTTCCCCCACGATGTCGCCGCCCCGCACGACCGCGAAACCGATGGAGCCTGCGCGACGCGGCCCCTCGCGCGAACCGGCGACGCCATCCTGCGCAAGCGTGGTGTTGCGCGCCGCCGCGGCGGCCTCCCCGAGCGATAGCGCGGTGCCCGAGGGTGCGTCGGTCTTGCGCTGGTGATGGGCTTCGATGATCTCCAGGTCCCATTGCGGCAAGGCTGCGGCGGCCTCGCGAAGCAGCCGGGTGAGCACGGCCACGCCGAGGCTGAAGTTGCTTGCATGCATCAGCGGGATCCGTGAAGCGGCTTGCGCCACGCGCGCCTTGAGCGCGGCGTCGATCCCGGTGGTGCCGCTGACCAGCGCCGTGCCGTGGGCGGTGCAGTAATCCAGCGCAGAAGCCAGCCCGCCCGGACCGCTGAAGTCGATCACCACGTCCGGCCGGTCCTGCGGCCATTCCACCTGGAAGCACGGCGCGGCGCGGTCATGCCAGGCGCGCTCGCCCAGTTGCGGCATGCCCAGCCCGGTGAGCGCCGAGGTGACCTCGAAGCGCGCGTCGTCACGCAGCAGCTCGAGCAATACGCGTCCCATGCGGCCGGTGGCGCCGTTGACGGCAAGGCGTAGCGGTCGGCTCATCGCGTGGTTCCGTGCGTGCTGGGACGCGTAGCGTAACCGGGAGGGGGCGACTGCGCATGCCGCCAATAGCGCCTGCTCTGCTCCCTCTTCCCTGCGGGGAGAGGGCCGGTGAGGGGCCGGGACTCGCGGCAAGTTCAGGTCGAGCCGAAGAGGTCATTGCCCGCCAAGAGCAAAGATTTGTCTCGGAAGGAAGCTACACCCCCGCGAGCGCCGCCCCACGCCCCAACCTTCTCCCTGGTGGCGAGAGGGCGCTGATTCGCGGCGAAGGGCTGCCGGGCTTACGAAGTGACGCGGGAGAGGAATTCTTTGACCCCGTCGACCCAGCTCTTGGCACGCGGTGTGTGCGCGTCGGGGTCGCCTTCGCTGAAGGTGGCCTCTAGCTTCTCCAGCAGCTCGCGCTGCTCGCGAGTCAGACGCACGGGGGTTTCCACCACGACACGGCAGAGCAGGTCGCCGACACGGCCGGAGCGCACCGACTTCACGCCGCGACCGCGCAGGCGGAAGGTCTGGCCGGTCTGGGTTTCCGGCGGGATCGACACCGGCACTTCGCCTTCCAGTGTCGGGACCTTGAGTTCGGCGCCCAACGCCGCCTGCGAAAAACGGATCGGCACTTCGCAGTGCAGATCGTTGCCTTCGCGCTGGAAGATCGCGTGTTCACGCACGCGTACATCGACATACAGGTCGCCCGGCTCGGAACCGGCTGGGCCGGCTTCACCTTGCCCGGAAAGACGAATACGGTCGCCGTTGTCCACACCGGCCGGGATGTGTACCGACAGCGTGCGCCGCTCCTCCAGCAGGCCTTCGCCATGGCACGCCTTGCAGGGTTTCTCGATGGTCTGGCCGCTGCCTCCGCAATGGGGGCACGCCTGCTGGATCGAGAAGATGCCGTTCTGCATGCGCACGCGGCCATGGCCATGGCAGGTCTTGCACTGCGTGGTCTTGCCGTCGGCCGAACCGCTGCCATTGCAATGGTGGCAATTGACCTGGGTCGGGATCTCGATCGTCTTCTCGACGCCGAAGACCGCCTCTTCCAGATCCAGGTCCATCACGTAGCGCAGGTCCGCGCCCCGACGAGGACGGCCGCGGCCGCCGCCGCCCATGCCGAAGATATCGCCGAAGATGTCCCCGAAGATGTCACCCATGTCGCCGAAACCACCGCGACCGCCCATGCCGCCCTCGAAGGCGGCGTGGCCGTGCTGGTCGTACATGGCGCGCTTCTGCGCATCGGAGAGGACCTCGTAGGCCTCCTTGGCCTCCTTGAATTTCTCCTGCGCGGTGGGGTCGTCCGGGCAGCGGTCCGGGTGGTACTTCATCGCCAGACGGCGAAAAGATTTCTTCAGCTCGACTTCGGTGACGGTGCGTTCGACACCGAGCACCTCGTAGTAATCGCGCTTGCCCGTTGCTGCATTCATGACTTCAACCACACCCCTGATCCAGATCTGGCCGCCGATCAGCAGGCAGCCCGCGCGACATGATAGCCGGCGCGGGCTGCTTCATCGGCTGCGCCGCGTTCCCTCGTTTACTTCTTCTCGTCCTTGACCTCGGTGAACTCGGCATCGACCACGTCGTCGGGCTGGGCCGAGCCGCCGCCCGGGGCAGCCTGCGGGCCGGCCTCCGCGCCGCCGCCCTGGGCCGCGGCGTAGAGCGCCTGCGCGGCCTGTTCGAGCTTCTCGATCTTGGCCTCGATCTGCGCCTTGTCGTCGCCGTCCTTGATCTTCTCCAGCTCCGACAGCGCCTCCTCGATGGAGCCGATCTGCGCGCCGACCTTGCCGCCATGCTCCTTCAGCGCGCTGCGGGTGGCGTGCACCAGCTGGTCGGCCTTGTTGCGGGTGGCGACCAGTTCGTGGAACTTCTTGTCCTCTTCCTTGTTGGCCTCGGCGTCGGCGACCATCCGCTGGATCTCTTCCTCGGACAGGCCCGAGCCGGCCTTGATCTCGATCTTCTGTTCCTTGCCGGTCTTCTTGTCCTTGGCCGACACGTGCAGGATGCCGTTGGCGTCGATGTCGAAGGTGACCTCGATCTGCGGCATGCCGCGCGGCGCCGGGTCGATGCCGGACAGGTCGAAGCGGCCCAGCGACTTGTTCGCGCTGGCGCGCTCGCGCTCGCCCTGCAGCACGTGCACGGTCACCGCGGTCTGGTTGTCGTCGGCGGTGGAGAAGGTCTGCGCGGCCTTGGTCGGCACGGTGGTGTTCTTCTCGATCAGCTTGGTCATCACGCCGCCCATCGTCTCGATGCCGAGCGACAGCGGGGTGACGTCCAGCAGCAGCACGTCCTTGACCGAGCCGCCCAGCACGCCGCCCTGGATCGCCGCGCCCACGGCCACGGCCTCATCCGGGTTGACGTCCTTGCGCGGCTCCTTGCCGAAGAAGTCCTTGACCGATTCCTGCACCTTGGGCATGCGGGTCTGGCCGCCGACGAGGATCACCTCGTTGATGTCCGAGACGCGCAGGCCGGCGTCGTTGAGCGCGATGCGGCAGGGCTCGATGGTGCGCTTGACCAGGTCTTCCACCAGCGCTTCGAGCTTGGCGCGGGTGAGCTTGATGTTCAGGTGCTTCGGGCCCGAGGCGTCGGCCGTCACGTATGGCAGGTTCACCTCGGTCTGATGCGCGGAGGAGAGCTCGATCTTGGCGCGCTCGGCCGCGTCCTTCAGGCGCTGCAGCGCCAACGGGTCCTTGCGCAGGTCGATGCCCTGGTCCTTCTGGAACTCGTCGACCAGGTAGTCGATCACGCGCTTGTCGAAGTCCTCGCCGCCGAGGAAGGTGTCGCCGTTGGTGGCCAGCACCTCGAACTGCTTCTCGCCGTCGACTTCGGCGATCTCGATGATCGACACGTCGAACGTGCCACCACCGAGGTCGTAGACCGCGATCTTGCGGTCGCCGCCCTTCTTGTCCAGGCCGTAGGCCAGCGCGGCCGCGGTCGGCTCGTTGATGATGCGCTTGACCTCCAGGCCCGCGATGCGGCCGGCGTCCTTGGTCGCCTGGCGCTGGCTGTCGTTGAAGTAGGCCGGCACCGTGATCACCGCCTCGGTGACCGGCTCGCCCAGATAGTCCTCGGCGGTCTTCTTCATCTTCATCAGCACCTTGGCGGAGATTTCCTGCGGCGCCATCTTCTTGCCGTCGGAAGTCTGCACCCAGGCGTCGCCGTTCTCGTGGGCGACGATGCCGTAGGGCACGATGTGCAGGTCCTTCTGGACCTCGGCGTCGGTGAACTTGCGGCCGATCAGGCGCTTGACCGCGTAGAAGGTGTTCTTCGGGTTGGTCACGCTCTGGCGCTTGGCCGGCGCGCCCACCAGGACTTCGTTGTCCTTGCTGAAGGCGACGATGGACGGCGTGGTGCGATCGCCCTCGGCGTTCTCGATCACCTTCGCGGTGCTGCCGTCCATCACGGCGACGCAGGAATTGGTGGTACCCAGGTCGATGCCGATGATCTTGCCCATAGTGTTCAGCTCCAATGCTTTCTAGGCGGCCCCCGCGGCCGCGATGGTTTTCCAGATGGTGGCCCGTATCCGGCGATTCAATGCCGCGGGGCCGTATGTGTGTTCAGCGAGTGACGCGTCAATCCCTGGCCACGGCGACCAGCGCGGGACGCAGCAGCCGGTCGTTGAGCACGTAGCCTTTCTGCAGCACGTTCACCACGGTACCGGGCGCCTTGCCGGGCGCCTCGACCATGCTCACGGCATGGTGGCGTTCCGGGTCGAGCGGCAGGTCGACCGGGTCCACCTGCACCAGACCGTGGCTCTCGGCCACCTTCAGTAGCGCCTTGAGGGTCAGCGCCAGGCCTTCGCGCACGGCGGCCGCGTCGCCGCTTTCGATCGCCAGGCCGCGCTCCAGGCTGTCGTAGACCGGCAGCAGCTCGTTCAGCAGCTTTTCGTTGGCGAAACGGCGAGCCTGTTCCAGGTCGCGATGCAGGCGCCGGCGTTGATTTTCCAGCTCGGCGTGTTCGCGCAGCACGGACTCGCGCAACTCGGCGTTGCTCGCTTCCAGCTCGGCGATCCGCGCCTGCAGCGCCTCGGTCCCCTGCGCCTCGGAAGAACCTAATTCCTGCACCTGGTCCGGCGTCTGCTCGTTGTTCTGCATGCGTTACTCCAAACGAATGTCCGGGCCGGCACCTTGAGTGCCGACCGCCATAAAACGCGGGAAACCCGCCCTCCGGGGCGGTTATAGGGACGTCGCGGCGCGATTCAAGGCGTCGCTGAGCAATCCGGCCGTCGCCTGCACCACCGGAATCACCCGGTCGTAGGCCATGCGGGTAGGTCCGATCACGCCGACCGCGCCCAGCACCCTGCCCTGCACGCCGTAGCTGGCGGTCACCACGCTGCAGCCATCGAGCGCGGCAAAACCCGATTCCTCGCCGATGAACAGGCGCACGCCCGGGGCCCGGGCGCACACTTCCATCAGTTGCAGCAACTCGTTCTTCTTCTGGAACGCTTCGAACAGCTCGCGCAGGCGATCCAGGTCGGCCAGTTCCGCGTAGCCCATCAGGTTGGTCTGGCCACTCACCAGGACGTCGTCCCCGCCCCCTTGAGGGGCAAAGGAGGCGGCTGCCAGTTCCGTCGCACTGGCAACCAGGCGGTTGAGTTCGCTCCCCGCCTCGCGCAGCTCGCGCAGGAGGTGCGCGCGGATGTCGTCCACGCGAAGCCCGGCGAAATGCGTGTTGAGGTAGTTGGCCGCCTGCTCCAGCTCGCGGCTGTCCAGCGGCTTGCCCAGCTGCACGATGCGGTTCTGCACCTGGTTGTCGGAGAACACCAGGATGACCAACACCCGGGCGTCCGGCAGCGGAACGAAGTCGATATGCCGTAGCGGGAAATCGCCCTGGCGCGGCACCGTCACCACGCCGGCGAAGTGGGTCATCGCCGAAAGCAGGGTGGACACGTTGCCAAGCAGGTCACGCGTGGTCGTGGGGCCAGGGGGCAGCTCGCGCTTGAGCCGGGCCATCTCCTCGCGCGGCAGCGGCTGCAACTCGATCAGGCTGTCGACGAACAGCCGCAGGCCGCGTGGCGTGGGCACGCGACCTGCCGACGTGTGCGGCGAGGCGACCAGGCCCGCGTCCTCAAGGTCCGCCATGATGTTGCGGATCGTCGCCGGGCTCACGTCCAGGCCGGAGGAGCGGGACAGCGTGCGCGACCCCACCGGCTCGCCGTCGGCCAGGTACTGCGCAATCAGGGTGCGCAGCAGGCGGCGGGCGCGGGCGTCGAGGTCGTGAGGTCGGGTCATTCGCTGTGGCAAACGGTGAGACGGGACAGAAATAAGGTGTCGCCGCCGAGTTTGCAAGAACACCGGTCGCGGCGGTAGCCGCGCCCGCGCGTCCCTTCTGCCCGTACAATTCCACGCCATGCTCACTTCCCTTTACGTCCGCCATTTCGCCGTCGTCGAAGAAGCCGAGGTCGCCTTCGGGCCCGGCCTGACCGTGGTCAGCGGCGAAACCGGCGCCGGCAAGTCGCTGCTGGTCGACGCGCTGATGCTTCTGGCCGGCGCGCGCGCCGACAGTGGCATGGTGCGCGAAGGCTGCGACCGCGCCGAACTGATCGCCGAATTCGACCTGACCGCCCTTCCCGAGGCCCGCGCCTGGCTGGCGCGGGAAGAGTTGGACGACGAAGGAGCCTGCCAGTTGCGACGTGTGATCCGAGCCGAAGGCAGCTCGCGCGCCTGGATCAACGGCCGGCCGGCCAACGCCAGCCAACTTGGCGAGCTGGCGACCCTGCTGGTGGAAATCCACGGCCAGCACGAGCACCAGGCGCTGCTCTCGCGCAGCCACCAGTTGAACCTGCTCGACGCCTACGCCGGGAACGAAGAGCAGGTCGCGCAGGTCCGTGCGCTGGCCACGCAATGGCGGGAGCTGGGCGCGCGCATCCGCAAACTCAGCGGCGGCGACGACCGCGAGCAGCGGCTGGAACTGCTGCGTCACGAAACCGGCGATCTCGAACGCTGGGCCTTGCCGCCGGCGGAACTGGCCGAACTGGAAGCGAACCACAAACGTCTGGCCAACGCCGGCCGGCTGGCCGAGGGCGCCTCGGGCGTGGTGGAACTGCTCGACGGCGACAGCGAATTTGCCCTGCGCAGGGCGCTCGGCCGCGCGCATGGCGAACTGGGCAAACTGGCTGCGCTCGATCCGCGCCTCGCGCCGCTGCTGGAGCTGCTCGACAACGCCGAAATCCAGCTTGGCGAGGCCTCCGACGGCCTCTCCCGCTACGCCCAGGACGTCGATCTCGATCCCGAACGCTACGCCGAGGTCGACGCCCACCTCACCCGCCTGCATGAGCTGGCGCGCCGGCATCGCCTGCCGGTCGCCGAGCTGCACGAACGGCTGGGCGCTCTGCAGATGGAACTGGCCGAACTGGAAGGCGCCGGCGATGCGCTCGAGCGGCTCGCCGCCGAACGCGCACGACTGGAACGCGACTACGCCAAGGCCGCCGACGCCCTGGGCCTCGCCCGCCGCACGGCCGCCGCGCGCCTGGGCGAGGAAGTCAGCGCACTGATGGGCGAACTGGGCATGGCAGGTGGCCGGCTGGTGGTCGAACTCGAGCCGGTCGACGGGGACGAGCCCGACTTACAGGGCCGCGAGCGCTGCGAGCTGCTGGTCAGCGCCAACCCCGGCCAGCCGCCGCGCGCGCTGCGCAAGGTCGCTTCCGGTGGCGAACTGGCGCGCATCAGCCTGGCCATCGAGGTGGCCACGCTGGGCAAGGACACGATCGGCTGCATGGTATTCGACGAGGTCGACACCGGCATCGGCGGCGCGGTAGCCGAGGTGGTCGGGCAGAAGCTGCGTGCGCTTGGCGGCGAACGCCAGGTGCTGTGCGTCACCCATCTGCCGCAGGTCGCCGCACAAGGCCACGCGCATCTGCGGGTGAGCAAGCACAGCGACGGCGACACCACGCGCACGCAGATCGAGAAGCTGGATGCCGCGGGACGCCGCGACGAGTTGGCGCGGATGCTGGGCGGCGTGGAGATTTCGCGCGAAACACGCGCCCACGCCAGGCAGATGCTGGAGCGCGCGCAAAGCGCCTGATCGCGCGACTGACGTGCAGGAGCCCGCTTGCGGGCAATGCTCTTGCCCGGCAGGGACCAAGAGCATCGCCCGCAAGCGGGCTCCTGCGAAAACAGGCTAGTTCTTCCGCTCGGACAACAGCCCGCGCTCGCTGGCCATCCGGTAGAGATCCAGTTCCGAGCCTGCGCCAAGCTTGCCCATCAGGCTCGCGCGATGGATATAGATGGTCTTCTGCCCCACCCCCAGCGCCGCCGCGACCTGCTTGGGCGCCTTGCCGGCCGCGAGCAGCAGGAATACCTCACGCTCGCGCGCGGTCAGCCGGTTGACCGGATCGAGTGCCTCGCTGGGCCGCTCGGCACGGCGCTGGCGCAGATCCGAACTGAGGAACGTCTCGCCTTGCATCACCTGGCGCAGGCCCGCCACCAGCTCTTCCGGCGCGGCACCTTTGGTGACGTAGCCACTGGCGCCACGGCGCAACGCTTCGGAAACGTAAGGCTCGCCGTCATGCATGCTCAGCACCACGATATGCGTGTCCGGCGCCAGGCTGTGCAGGTGCTCGATGAGCGGCAGGCCGCTGCCGTCGGGTAGCGAGAGATCCAGTGCGACAAGGTCGGGCCGGCGCTGGTTGATCGCGTCCACCGCGTCGTCGGCGCACCGGCATTCGGCAATCACCTCCAGGTCCGGCTCCAGCTCGATGAGCCGCTTGAACCCCTCGCGGACGATGGCGTGGTCGTCGACCAGAACGATGCTGTACATGCTGCCCCGCTGACTTTCTGTTTTTCGGGCGGCGCGCCTTGATACGGCTCGACCGCTTCGGACGCCCCCGCGTCCGGCCCTAGCTTCCTGAGTCTATAAGAGTCCGGCAACCCCTGCCCAAACGCCCGTCCTGCGCTGGGCAGGCAGCAGTCGCATGTACCATCGCCGCATGCGATCGAAGCCCTTTTCCTTGCCTGACTCCGGCCCGCTGCTGGGCGTCATCTACGTGCTGCTGTGGCTGGCGTTGCTGCCTACGCAGCAACCCTACTGGATGCTGCCCTTCGGGCTGCGCTTCGCCGCACTATTGATCGTACCGGTGCGACAGTGGTTCTGGCCGTTGGGGCTGGAACTGGCGGCGACGGTGATCCTGGACCTGCGCTCCGGGCTACCGATGGGCTGGGAAACCTTCATCATCGGCGACCTGCCCGAGCCGCTGGTCATGGCGATCGGCCTGTGGCTGCTGCGCCGAGTCAACCTGCACGCCAGCCTGCGCGACCCGGAAGAAGCCACACGCCTGCTGCTATCGGCCGTGCTCGTGGTGGTTGCGGTGGCGGCGACCGATGCGGTGCTGCTGGCCCTGCTCCACCAAAGCGCGGCTCCCGCGGCGATGGTGCGCGCACTCGGCCGCGAGCTGCTTGGCAACTACCTTGGCGTGCTGCTGGTTGCGCCGCTGTCGATCATGCTGCTGCGCGCGCGGCCGAACCGGAAAATGGTCGCCAGCCTAGTGATGGACGGGTTGCTGGTGATGCTGCCGGCAATGGCATTGCTGCTGATGCTTTCCGAGCACGCCGCACCCCAGCCCGAGTTCGCCCGCGTGTTGTCGCTGGCACCCGTACTGTTCTTCGCCTTTCGCCACGGCTGGCGTGGCGCGACGCTGGCGATGCTGATCTCGTGCCTCGGCATGACCGCGGTCGACCATCAGCCAGGTCATGCACAGAGCGCGGCCGGCTATTTGTTCCTGGCCGTTGCCGGCACCGGCGCCCTGATGCTCGGGGCGGCGACCGATGCCCTGCGCCGCAGCAGCGAACGGGTCGCCGAGCAGAACGTCTACCTGGGTGCGGTCAACCGCCGCCTGGACCAGCTCGCGCGCCAGTTGCGCGATGCGGCCCGGGGCAACCTGCAGGCGGAGGAAAACCAGCGCCGGCACATGGCCGCCGAACTGCACGACGAACTGGGACAGAACATCACCGCCATCCAGACCCACATGAAGCTGGCGCAGGTACGGCTGCGCCAGGCCGGGCTGGACGACATCAGCGTCTCGATCAACACCATCCTGGGTTACATGCGCCGCGCCCTGCACCGCCTGCTGGACGACCTGCGCCCGGCCGTTCTGGACGAGTTCGGCCTGCTGCGCGCGCTGGACGAAGGCCCGATCCGCGACCTGCTGACCACTGCCGGCATTCTCTTCCACACCGACATGCGCGGCGATCCACGGTTGCTGGACGAAGACACCCGCATCGCGGTGTACCGACTGGTACAGGAAAGCGCGACCAACGCCGTCAAGCACGCCCAGGCCAGCGAATTCCGCTTGCGCCTGCGTATCGGCGAACGCCATGGGGTCGTGCTGGCCCTGCTCGACATCCGCGATGACGGCGTGGGCCTGCCCAGCCGCCTGCCCCGCGGGGGCCGCGGCCTGCAAGGCATGCGCGACCGCGTCACGTCGCTGGGTGGCCTGTTCCGGCTACGACCCGACCGCCAGGGCGTCCACCTGCGCGTTTTGTTGCGGGGCAGCATGCCAAGCCATGAACCCGGTCGCCTGGCATAGGAATTTTTCCAATACCGAAGTCGTGAACAGCTCGTTAGCATCAGTCCATCGATGTGGGGGAGCCGCCATCGCAAGATGGCGTGCCGTGGTCACCGTGGGGACGGTGGCCACGAAGAACGGCAGGATGCCGTTCCGCCGGTACCAACGGCGCCACCCGGCCAGCGAGCAATTCGCACTGCCGAGGCGCTATGTGGTAACGGATCAGCCGTGGGTGGACAGGAGTCCTCCCGCGGCTTTTTTTTGGACCCACCGCGGCGCTCTTGTAGGAGCGCGCTTGCGGGCGATGCTTATCACCTACCCGGGAACCTCGCCATCAAGCGGGCCCCTACTGGGTTTCCAGGCTCAGCGGGCCTTGTTCTTGGGCCGCACGTACAGCACCAGGCTGTGATCCTCCAGCACGTAGCCGTGCTTGGCGGCGATTTCCTGCTGCAGCCGCTCGATCTCCTCGCTGACGAACTCGATGACCTTGCCGCTGTCTACGTCGATCATGTGGTCGTGGTGCTTGCCGCGGTCAAGCTCGTAGACGGCCTGGCCGCCCTCGAAGTTGTGCTTGACCACGATGCCCGCGGCCTCGAACTGGGTGAGCACGCGATAGACCGTTGCCAGGCCGATGTCTTCCTGTTCGGCCAGCAGCTTCTTGTAGACATCTTCGGCGGTGAGGTGCTGGACGCCCTCCTCCTCGAAGATCTGCAGGATCCGCATGCGCGGGTGGGTGACCTTCAGGCCGACCCGGCGCAGCTCTCTGGTTTCCTGTTCCATAGCTAGCTCCAAGCACGGCGTACCAAGGCCGTTAGTGTATCATCGACACCTTCACGATCCGGACGCAAACACGCATGCACAAGCTGATTCGCACGCTCGGTTCCGCCATGCTGGCGCTCTCGCTGGTGGGCTGCGGACTGGTCTATGTTCCCGACGTGCAGCAGGGCAACTTCCTGGACAAGAAGGATGTCGATCAGCTCAAGCCGGGCATGACCAAGCACCAGGTGCTGGTGCTGCTGGGCTCGCCTTCGGTCCATACCCCGTTCAACCAGAACCGCTGGGACTACGTGTCCACCCAGCAGCACCGTGGCGGCAAGATCAAGATCCGCACGTTCACGCTGACCTTCAACAACGACACGTTGGTACGCACCGACGGCGACTTCTTTGCGCAGGATCCGCAGAAGATGCTGGAGGACAGCAAGAAGTACCACGTCACCTACCCGGTCGACGAAACCCAGGGCGACAAGAACACCAGCGGTACCGAGGACAGCGGCTCCACGCCACCCGACGACGGCACGCGCTGACGTCAGCGGGCGCGGCGACGCCGCGCCTCCTTGGGGTCGACCACGAGCACCCGATAGATTTCCACCCGGTCGCCGTCGCGCAACCGATGCTCCGGTGGTACGCGGCGGCCGAACACGCCCACCCGCTGCAGATCGACCTGGATGCTGTCCTGGCCCAGCTGCGCCGCCGCGATCGCGTCGCATACGGTCGCGCCCGAGTCCAGCACCAGTCGCTTGAGCAGCGTGCGTCCAGGCAGCGCGAGCACCACTTCCACCGCGATCTCAGCCATACGCGCGCCGGGCCTCGCGGCCAAAATCGTCGACCATCTTGCTCGCCAGCGCCTGGAAGCCCAGCTTGATCGCGGTGGCTCCCAGGCCCACATAAACGAAATCTAGCGCAAAAGCGATCTTGCAACCCTGTTCGCCGAGCGGGATGAATTCCCAGAGCCCGTCCAGGCTGCGGAACGGCCCCTCCACCAGTTGCATGTGCAGGCGCCGCGGCGGTTCGGTGGTGTTGCGGGTGGTGAAGCTCTGCTTGAGCCCTGCGTACCTGAGATCGAGCCGCGCCACCAGCATGTCGCCCTCGCGCTGGAGCACCTGCGCTCCGGCACACCAGGCGAAGCGCTTTGGGTATGCTTCCACGTCGTTGACCAGATCGAACATTTGCGCCGGGGTGTAATTAACCAGCGCGCTTCGTCGGATTTCGATCACGGCTACCTCTTCCATCATTCGGGTGCGACGGCTTCCGGCGCACCGCAAAGGCGCAAGTCTAGCGGACATGGCAAAAGCGAAGGACAAGGACAAACACGCCGGCGGGACGATCGCGCTCAACAAGCGCGCCCGCCACGAGTACCACATCGACCAGCGCTACGAGGCCGGCATCGCGCTTCAGGGCTGGGAACTGAAGGCATTGCGTGCTGGCCGGATCAATTTCGGCGACGGCTACGCGGTCGTGCTCAAGGGCGAGATCTTCCTGGTGGGTACGTCGATCCCGCCGCTGATCAGCGCATCGACCCACGTCATTGCCGAGGACCGGCGCACCCGCAAGCTGTTGCTGCACAAGCAGGAGATCGACCAGCTGATCGGCGCGGTCGAGCGCAAGGGCTACACGCTGGTCCCGATCGCGATGTACTGGAAAGGCAACAAGGTCAAGGTCGAGATCGGCCTGGCCCGTGGCAAGCAGGCGCATGACAAGCGCGATGCGGAGAAGGAACGCGACTGGCAACGCGAGAAGCAGCGCACCATGCGCGCGCACAACCGCGAGGTCTGAACGGTCGCCGGCGCGCGCATTGAAGCGGGCCGTGCCGGCCCCATATACTTGTTCGACTGACCAGCTCAGATTGTCCCCGGGGGTGTCCTGGCTTCGACGGGGGTAGTGAGATGGCTTGGTGCATGCCGAGGGGGCAGCTTTCCTCGTAAATCCAGCCGCAAACTCATAGTTGCCAACGACGACAACTACGCTCTGGCCGCTTAAGGCCTAGCCCCGAACCCACTTGTGCCTGTGCTCGTGGATGTAGGGTCATTATCACGGGATCGCCCGAAGCTGCCGCCCGTCGGCTCAGGGTCAAATCAAGCGGGCTGGTCCTTCGATGCGCTTCGCACATCGTGCTGTCGCGGGACGAGATCCAACGGTGAGCTAAGCATGTAGTACCGGGCGTCAAGCGCCTTCGGACGCGGGTTCGACTCCCGCCACCTCCACCAATACGGCATCCACCCGATGCCATGCGAACCGGCACCGACGCGCAAGCGCAGGTGCCGGTTTTCTTTTGGCGATTCAGGGACGCGTCAGTGCGCGACGTACGCTTTCGGCCAGACTCACGCTGTCGTAGGGCTTGCAGAGGATCGCAGCGCGCGGCCGCCCTTCCCGGCTTTCCAGCTCCGTGTCGCCGGTGGCGAAGACCAGCCCGATATCCGGCTGCAGCTGGCGTGCACGTTCGGCAAGCTCGGTGCCCGACATGCCCGGCAATCCCACGTCGGTCACCAGGACGTCGATAGACCGCTCGCGAAGCTGCGCCACCGCGTCCGGTCCGTATTCGGCTTCCAGTACCTCGTGACCCATCTCCCGCAACATGTCGGCGGCGTCCATGCGGATGAGCGCATCATCCTCGACCAGCAGAACCGTCAATGCCCCTGGGGCACCCGAATTCCCGCCCGCGGGCCCGGACTCGCGCGCCGCCGAAGAGGCCGCCTTGTAGTGGCCCGTGACATCTGAAATGTGCGAATTGGACATGAATGGAGTCGTCGATGGTGCCCGGAGCGGGGGTCGAACCCGCATAGCCTTTCGGCTGAGGGATTTTAAGTCCCTTGCGTCTACCAGTTTCGCCATCCGGGCATAAGGCCAAGGATCGTAGCACCCGCCTACCTCTGTAGGAGCCCGCTTGCGGGCGGATGCTCGCCGTGGCCGCGGGAAGATGTCGCGCGAAGTGGGCACCAGAGGTTCGAAGCGCGCCAAACGAAAAGGCCCGCCGGGGCGGGCCTTCGACGATCGCGCAATGGAGGCCAGGGTCGGAATCGAACCGGCGTACACGGCTTTGCAGGCCGCTGCATGACCACTCTGCCACCTGGCCATCGCGCGCGGAACGCATGGTTGCGATCCGCTTAAAAAAAACAAAACCCCGGTGAACCGAGGTTTTGCGGAAACTGGAGCGGGAAACGAGACTCGAACTCGCGACCCCGACCTTGGCAAGGTCGTGCTCTACCAACTGAGCTATTCCCGCGTCAGAGTCGGAAAGGATAGCAGAACCCGTCAGGATGTGAAGGCCCCGGCCGCGGTTTTTGCATGTTTCCGTAGCGGCTGCCGGAAACGACGAAGCCCCGGCAAGGCCGGGGCTTCGAGAAGAAACTGGAGCGGGAAACGAGACTCGAACTCGCGACCCCGACCTTGGCAAGGTCGTGCTCTACCAACTGAGCTATTCCCGCATCGGAGCCGCGCATTTTAGCGGCGAAAACGAACTCGTCAAGACTCGGCGCGCTTGCCGGCACCGGGTTGCTTTGGCGGCGCCCCGCGCAGCATCGGCCAGGCCGCGCGCAGGTAGTGCATGCCCGACCAGATCGTCAGCCCGCCGGCAATCACCAGCAGTCCTTCGCCGATGTGATAGAGCCGCAGCGCCTCGGCTTCCTTCTCGTGCTGCACGATGAGCACCACCAACGCGAACATCTGCATGACGGTCTTGAGCTTGCCGACGAACGCCACTTTGACCGTGGCGCGCATGCCGATCTCGGCCATCCATTCGCGCAGCGCAGAGATACTGATTTCGCGGCCCACGATGACCGCCGCCGTCACCGCCATCAGGATGCCCGGCCAGCCGCCGCGATGGGATTCGACCAGCAGGAACAGCGTCACCGCCACCATCAGCTTGTCGGCGACCGGATCGAGAAATGCGCCGAACGCGGACGTCTGGTTGAGCCGGCGTGCCAGGTAGCCGTCCAGCCAGTCGGTGACGGCGGCCAGCAGGAAAACGATCGCGGCGGTGATGTTGTGCCCCCGAAACGGCAGATAGAACACCACCACCATTACCGGCAGCAGTGCCACGCGAAACAGGGTCAGCCAGGTGGGGAGGTTGATGCGCATCGTCCTTTCCGTCGGTTGTCGTTACCAGTGTCTCACGCAAGATGGGAGCTAGCCGTGCAAGGCGGCGTAGATGCGCTCGGCCAGGCCGCGATCGATACCCTTGATCGAGGCCAGCTCTTCCACGCCGGCGGCCTCCACCCCGGCCAGTCCGCCAAACGCCTTGAGCAGCGCTGCGCGGCGCCGCGCACCGATGCCGGGCACCTCTTCCAGGATGCTGCGCTCGCGCGCCTTCTCGCGCCGCTTGCGATGCCCGCTGATGGCGAAGCGATGGGCCTCGTCGCGTACGGCTGCGACCAGATGCAGTGCGGGCGAGGCCGAGCCGGGATGGATTTCCCGGCCGGAGTTGGCCAGCACCAGGGTTTCCTCGCCCGCACGGCGCCCCGGGCCCTTGGCCACGCCGACCACCTGGATGCCGGCCACGCCCAGTTCGGTCAGCACATCCAGCGCCTGGGCGACCTGCCCGCCGCCACCATCGATCAGCAGCACATCGGGCTTGGCGCCCTCGCCCGCCGCCACCTTGCGGAAGCGCCGGGTGAGCGCCTGGTGCATGGCGGCGTAATCGTCGCCCGGCGTGATGCCGGCGATGTTGAAGCGGCGGTAGTGCGACTTCTCCGGCCCTTCCGGGCCAAACACCACGCAGGAGGCGACGGTCGCCTCGCCCATGGTGTGGCTGATGTCGAAGCACTCGATGCGCCGCGGCGGCTCGGCCAGCTCCAGCAGCTTCTGCAGGTCATCGAAGCGCGCTCCGAGGGTCTGCCGGCTGGCCAGGCGCGAGGTCAGCGACGCCTGCGCGTTACGCTCGGCCATCTGCAGGAAACGGGCCCGCTCGCCGCGGACGCTGGACTTGATCTCCACCCCGTGACCAGCCTGCTCGCACAGCACCTGCGCCAACAGCGCCTGGTCGGGAATCGCCTCGCAAAGAATGATCTCGCGCGGAACCGGCCGCTCCAGGTAGTACTGCGCGATGAATTGCGCCAGCACGTCTGCCGGCGCGGCATCCAGCGCCAGGCGCGGAAAGAAGTCGCGGGTGCCCAGGCTGATGCCGTTACGGAAGAACAGCACGCTGACGCACGCCATGCCGCCCTCGATACGGCAGGCGACCACGTCCATGTCGGCGCTGGCGCCTTGCACGTGATGCTGCGCCTGCAACTTCCGCAACGCGGCAACCTGGTCACGCAGCGCAGCGGCGCGCTCGAAGTTGAGCTCGACGGCGGCCTTTTCCATGGCGGCGGCCAACTCGTCGATGACCGCGCTGCTACGTCCTTCCAGGAACATTTCGGCGTGGCGCACGTCGTTGCGGTAGTCCTCGACCGATATCAACCCCACGCACGGCGCCGTGCAGCGACCGATCTGGTGTTGCAGGCACGGGCGCGAGCGGTTGCGGAAGTAGCTGTCCTCGCACTGGCGCACCTTGAACAGCTTCTGCATCAGGTTGAGGCTTTCGCGCACGGCGAAGGCACTTGGATAGGGCCCGAAAAAGCGACCCTTGAGATTCTTGGCGCCACGATGGAACGCCAGGCGAGGGTAGTCCTCGCCACCGGACAGGTAGATGTACGGGTAGCTCTTGTCGTCCCGCAGCAGGATGTTGTAGCGCGGCTTGAGCGACTTGATCAGCTGCGATTCGAGCAGCAGCGCCTCGCCTTCGGTACGCGTGACGGTGATCTCGCAGCGCGCGATCTGCGCCACCATCGCGCCGATGCGCGGCTCCATCCGCGGCTTGAGGAAATAGCTGCCGACGCGCTTCTTGAGGTTACCCGCCTTGCCCACGTACAGCAGCTCGCCGTCGGCGTCGAAGTAGCGGTAGACGCCCGGCGAGGTGGTCAGGGTGTGGACGAAGGCCTTGCCGTCGAACGGCGGCGTCTGGGGCGACTGCATGGACGCGATTCTATCCGGTCCGGCAGGCGGCGCCGTGACCAGAGGCCGAACAGCTTCCGCCGACCCTCTGGTCACCGGAGCCGGTGGGCGCAAGCCCACCCTGCGGCTTAGGGCTGGGTGGCGAGCCAGCGCTCCGCACGCTCCACGTCTGCCTCGGTGTCGATGCCGGGAGGGAACGGCTCGGGGGTCAGTCGTACCGCGATTGGAAAGCCATGTTCCAACACCCGCAGCTGCTCAAGCGACTCGGCCTGTTCCAGCGGCGTGCGCGACAGCCCCGTGTAGCGGTCAAGGAAACCGGCGCGGTAGGCATAGATCCCGATGTGGCGCAGGAACGGCACGTTCGCGGGCAATGTTTCGCGGTCCGCGGCGAACGCGTCGCGAGCCCAGGGCAGTGGCGCCCGGCTGAAATACAGCGCGCGCCCGTCGGCTCCGCACACGAGTTTGACCACGTTGGGATCGAACAGCTCATGCGCTTGCGTGATGGGCGTGGCCAGCGTGGCCATCGGCGCGTCGTCCTCGGCCAGCGCGCGCGCGACCTCGCGAATGCCGGCCGCCGGGGCGAACGGCTCGTCACCCTGCAGATTCACCACGATCGCGTCATCCGGCCAACCGTAGTGGTCGGCGACTTCGGCCAGACGATCGCTGCCGGAAGCGTGGTCGGCGCGGGTCATGCAGACATCGACACCCTGCCCGCCCAGCGCTGCGGCAACACGCGTGTCGTCCACCGCAACGACCACCTGGCCCGCCCCGGCCTGCAGCGCGCGTTGCGCCACCCGGACGACCATCGGCAAACCACCGAGACTACGCAGCGGCTTGGCTGGCAGACGGGTGGAACCGTAGCGTGCGGGGATGGCGACGATGAAAGGCGGGACGGACATGGCGTGGCGCATGGTGGAAAAGCAGCGAGCCTAGCATCCGCCTGGCCGGAAACGCGCGCCTCGTCCTTCTCCTGCCCGGATCCGAGCGACAAACCTCAGCAATAGAGCCGGACGCGTCGATGCGCCGGACGCCGTTTGCGCGAAGGTCCGAGTCCATCCGGCTCTGAATCCCCCCTGGCTTTGATGAGCCAAGGCAGGCATCGATTCCCGCTTTCGCCAATGACGTCCCGTTTGGAGCGGTCGAATGAAGTTCGTCGCTGATCAGGCTGCCGGGAGAGAGCGCCTCACCCATTCCCGGCAGAGCGGCGCAAGGCCTCCGACTACGCTCCCGCCAGCGCGAAGCCGCAGCCGTTCGCCAGTTCCATGAAACCGGGGAAGGAGGTGCCCACGTTGCGGCAATCCTCGATGTGCACGCCGCTGCCCGTGGCGACCAGCCCCGCGACAGCGAAGCTCATGGCTACGCGGTGGTCGCCATGGCCCTGGACCGTGCCCGCGCCCAGGGGGCCGCCCGTAATGACAGCGCCGTCGGGCGTCTCCGCCACCTGCACACCCAGCCCACGCAAGCCGGCCGCCATGCTGGCGATGCGGTCGGACTCCTTCACGCGCAATTCGGCGGCGCCACGGATCACGGTGGTGCCTTGGGCCGCCGCGGCCGCAATGAATAGCGCGGGGAACTCATCGATCATGTCCGGCACCAGCGCCGGCGGAAGCTCGATGCCATGCAGCGGTGCGTGGCGCACACACAGGTCGGCCACGGTTTCGCCGCCGCTGCTGCGCTCATCCAGTACCTCGATGTCCGCACCCATGAGCTTGAGCGCCAGCAGCAGTCCGGTGCGTCGCGGATTCAGACCCACCCCACGCAGCCGCAATTCCGAACCGGGCACCAGGCTGGCGGCAACCAGGAAGAACGCCGCGGAGGAAAAATCGGCCGGCACCTGTACGTCGGTGGCTTGCAGGACGTGCCCTCCGGTCAGGCTCGCCTGGCCCGGTCCGAACCGGATCGGCCAGCCGAACGCCGAAAGCATGCGTTCGGTGTAGTCGCGGGTCGGGTGCGGTTCGAGGATCTCGGTTTCGCCCTCGGCGTACAGCCCGGCCAGCAGCAGGGCGGATTTCACCTGCGCGCTGGCCACCGGCGATTCGTAACGGATGCCACGCAGTCGCCGGCCACCGCGGATAAGCAGCGGCGGCAACCCCTCGCTGGTGTCGATGCGGGCGCCCATCCACACCAGCGGTTCGGTGACCCGCCGCATGGGCCGGCGCGACAGCGACTCGTCCCCGACCAGCGTGGCATCAAACGCCTGACCGGCCAGCAAACCGGCGAGCAGCCGCATGCCGGTGCCGGCGTTGCCGCAATCCAGCGGCCGGCTGGGACCGCGCAAGCCGTGCAGGCCCACGCCATGCACGCATCGCTCGCCCGGCGCGGGCGTTTCGATGATTACACCCAACTGCGCCAGGACGGCGGCGGTGGCGCGGGTGTCCTCGCCTTCGAGGAAGCCGCTGATGCGCGAGGTACCTTCGGCCAACGCGGCCAGCATCAATGCGCGGTGGGAAATCGACTTGTCGCCCGGCACCGTGATCGCACCGCGCAGTGGTCCGCCGCGGCGGCTGATCCAGTCCAGGCGCGTGGCGGCATGGTTGCCGCCGCTCACGGCAAGGCCACCGGGTAGGAGCCCAGCACGCGGACCTGCGTGGCGACCGGCCCCATGTCCTTCAGGGCCTCCTGCAGTGGCGCGTCGTCGATATGGCCCGAAACGTCGATGAAGAAGGCGTACTGCCACTTGCCGGTGTGTGCCGGTCGCGATTCGATGCGGTTCATGCTCACGCCATGTTTGGCGAACGGGTTCAGCACGTCGTACAGCGCGCCCGGCTTGTCGTTGACGGTAATCAACAGCGAGGTACGATCGTTGCCCGAGGGCGGGAACAGCGAGCGGCCGATCACCAGGAAGCGCGTGGTGTTGTCGGCGCGGTCCTCGATGCCCTCGGCCAGTGGCTTGAGGCCGTAGACCTTGCCGGCGGTCTTGCCCGCGATGGCCGCCGTGTCGACCGCGTGCCGGGCCAGCCGGGCGGCCTCGGCATTGCTGCCGACCGCCACGCACTCGACATCCGGCAGGTTGATGCGCAGCCAGGTCTTGCACTGCTGCAGCGACTGCGCATGGGCGAACACGCGACGGATCTCGCCCAGTGACGCGGCTTTCGACAGCAGGCACTGGTGCACGCGCAGCTCGATCTCCCCGCAGATGCGCGCCTCGGAGGTGAGGAACATGTCCAGCGTCACCTGGATCATGCCCTGCCCCGAGTTCTCCACCGGTACCACGCCGAAGTCGGCATGCCCGGCGGCGACCTCCTGGAACACTTCCTCGATGCTGCCCAGCGGCAGGCCGTACGCCGCGTGGCCGAAGTGCTTGCGCACCGCCTGCTCGCTGAAGGTGCCCTCGGGCCCGAGGAAACCGACCTTGAGCGGGTCCTCCTGCGCCAGGCAGGAAGACATGATCTCGCGGAACAGCCGCACCATCTCGGTGTCCGACAGCGGGCCGTTGTTGCGATCGACCACCATGCGCAGCACGTGCGCCTCGCGCTCGGGCCGGTAATAGTCGATCGCCGACAGCCCCTCGCCCTTGACCCGCGCGACCTCCTGCGCCCAGTTGGCGCGCTCGGAGATCAGCTCCTGGATCTGGCGGTCGATGCTGTCGATGCGGTCGCGCACCTTGCCCAGCGATTCCTTCGGATCGGTCATCTGGCGTTCCAGCGGTAAAGAAGTCCAAACGTTAGCAGCTGATCGCTCAGCCGTGGCGACGTGCGAAGTCGCGCATGAACGCCACCAGTGCCTCGACGGCCTCCACCGGCACGGCGTTGTAGAGCGAGGCACGCATGCCGCCCAGCGCCTTGTGGCCTTTCAGCGCGAGCAGTCCGGCGGCCTCCGACTCGGCCAGGAAGGCCGCGTCGAGGGTGCCGTCGTGCAGGGTGAAAGGCACGTTCATGCGCGAGCGCGAGGCCGGGGCGATCGGGTTGCGGTAGAAGCCGCCCGAGTCGTCGATCGCTCCGTACAGCAGCGCCGCCTTGGCGCGGTTGCGCTCGGCCATCGCGGCCAGCCCGCCCTGCCCCTTGAGCCACTGGAACGTCAGCCCGGCCAGGTACCAGCCGAAGGTATTGGGCGTGTTGAGCATGGAACCGGCCGCGGCGTGCTCGGCGTAGCGGAAGATGCGCGCCATCGGTCGCCCCGGCCGCGCCAGCAGGTTACGGCGGACGATCATCACCACCAGGCCGGACGGTCCGATGTTCTTCTGCGCGCCGGCGTAGATCAGCCCGAAGCGGCGCACGTCCATCGGCCCGGACAGAATGTTGGAGGACATGTCCGCCACCAGCGGCACCTCGCCGACCTGCGGCACGTCATGGAACTCGACGCCGTGGATGGTCTCGTTGGGCGTGTAGTGCACGTACGCGGCCTGCGGGTCCAGCCGCCACTCGCCACGGGGCGGCAGGTGCAGGTAACCGTCGGCCTGGCTGCTCGCGGCCACGTTGACGCGCAAATACGGCCTGGCCTCGCCGGCAGCCTTCTCGCTCCAGTGCCCGCTCACGATGTAGTCGGCGGTGTCCTCCGGGCCGGCCAGGTTCATCGGGATCTGCGCGAAGTGCTGGGTCGCGCCGCCCTGCAGGAACAGCACCGCGTAGTCGCCGGGGATCTCCAGAAGCTCGCGCAGGTCGGCTTCCGTCTGCTCGGCCATCGCAATGAAGCGTTTGCCGCGGTGCGACTGTTCCATCACCGAGACACCGCTGCCCTGCCAGTCCAGCAACTCGCGCTGGGCCTGTTCGAGCACCGCCTGCGGCAATGCCGCCGGCCCCGCACTGAAGTTCCAGACCTTGCCCACTGCGCGTGTCCTCACGGGATGAGCGGGCATTATGGCGCGGTGCAACATGCGGGCGTCAAATGCGCTCTCTGGCGGGACCCTGCACGGCGACGGAAGGTTTGGGTGAGCCCGCGCAAGTTCGCTAGTCTTGCCGGGTTCCCTGCCAGCTCACCGACGCCCCGCCGATGCTCACTGCCCGCTTCCACGCTGCCATCGCCGAGCTTCCCGCGGCGGCCTGGGATGCGCTGCGGGCGCGCGCCAACCCGTTCGTCTCGCATGCCTTCCTGCACACGCTCGAAAGCACCGGCTGCATCCGTCCGGACTGGGGTTGGCAGGCGCACCACCTGGGCCTGTACAAGGACGACCGCCTGGTCGCGGCCGCGCCGCTGTACCTGAAGGGCAACTCGCATGGCGAGTTCGTGTTCGACTGGAGCTGGGCCGGCGCCTGGGAACGCGCCGGCGGCGACTACTACCCCAAGCTGCTTAATGCCGTGCCCTATTCGCCCGTGCCGGGCCCGCGGCTCCTCGCCGGCCGCGACGCACGCGCGCCGCGCCTGCGGCAGGCGCTGGTGGAGGCGATGCGGGCGGAAGCCGATCGCCTGGGCCTGTCCTCGGTACACGCCAATTTCCTGGAGGACGAGGAACTGGATGCGTTCGGGAGCGACTGGCTGGCGCGATCGGACGTGCAGTTCCACTGGCACAACCAGGGCTACGGGCACTTCGAGGACTTCCTGGGGACGCTGAAGTCCAAGAAGCGCAAGAACATCCGGCAGGAGCGGGCGCAGGTACAGGCGTATGGCCTGGACATCCGCATGCGGGACGGCGCGACCCTGGACGCGGATGCCTGGCGCCAGATCCATGCGCTCTACACGGCCACCTTCGACGCCAAGGGCAACCCTGCCGCGCTGACGCCCGCGTTCTTCCAGGCCCTGGGCCAACTCGGCGGCGCCGTGCAGGTCGCCTGCGCGATGGATGGCGAACGCATCCAGGCCATGGCCCTGTTCCTGCAAAGCGATACCACGCTCTACGGGCGCTACTGGGGCGCGCGGGAGGAGGTGCCGGGCCTGCATTTCGAACTGTGCTACTACCGCGGCATCGCGCATGCGATCGCCCGTGGCCTGGCCCGCTTCGAGCCTGGCGCGCAGGGCGAGCACAAGCTCGCGCGCGGCTTCGTGCCGGTACGCACGCACTCGCGCCATTACCTTGCCCATCCGCAGTTCCGCCGGGCCGTGCGCGAGGCGCTGGCCCACGAAGCACGGGCGATGGACGATTACGTTGCCGAACTGGACGCCCACGCGCCCTACGCCGGGGCCTGCCGGTGATCCGCCTGCCGCTGCTCGATCCGATGGCGCCCGAGCGCTTCCCCGACCCGCGCCATGCGCTGGCCGAGCCCAACGGCCTGCTCGCCTTCGGCGGCGACCTGTCGCCGCGACGGCTGCTGGCCGCTTACGAGCGCGGCATCTTTCCCTGGTTCAACCCGGGCGAGCCGATCCTGTGGTGGTCGCCCGATCCACGCTGCGTGTTCGACACGGCGACTTACCGCGCCAATCGCAGCCTTCGCCGGGCACTGGCAGGCAAGGACTGGCGGGTGACCGTGGACGAGGCCTTCGTGCGCGTGATGCGCGCCTGCGCCGCGCCCCGGCCCGGCCAGCACGGAACCTGGATCGGCCAGGCGATCGTCGACGCCTACGCCTCGCTGCACACGCAGGGCCACGCGCACAGCGTCGAAGTGTGGGAAGGCGATGCGCTGGTCGGCGGCGTGTACGGCGTGAGCGTGGGACGGCTGTTCTGCGGCGAGTCGATGTTCAGCGCCCGCAGCGGTGGCTCGAAGCTGGCGCTGGTGGCGCTGGCGGCCCTGCTGCGCGAGTGGGGCTTTCCACTGCTCGATGCGCAGGTCAGCAACCCCCACCTGCTGGGGCTTGGGGCCCGCGAACTGCCGCGCGATGCGTTCCTGGCGCAGGTGCGCACGCTGGCGGCGCAGCCGTGCGATCCGTTGCGCTGGCGCAAGGTGGCGCCGCGGCGCGCGGCCGACTTCCTCTAGGCCTGCGCCAGTTCCAGCGACGGGTGCGATCCGGCCATGCCGAGCGCCTTGAGGTCCGGGTAATGGGCGAGGAACAGTTCGACCAGTTGCGGATCGAGCTGGCTGCCGGCCGCCTGGCGCAGGTAGGCCAGCACGTCCTCCTCCGGCCACGCCGGCTTATAGACGCGCGGGAAGCTCAGCGCGTCCCACACGTCCACGATGCTGAAGACGCGCGCAGCGAGCGGAATCTCCTCGCCGCGCAGGCCGCGCGGATAGCCGCCACCGTCCCAGCGCTCGTGATGCGCGTAGGGGATGTCGATCGCGCTACGCAGGAAGTCGACCTGCTCCATCAGCTCGCGCCCGATGTCCGGATGCCGGCGCATGTGCGCCATCTCGGCGTCGTCGAGCTTGCCCGGCTTGATCAGGATGGCATCGGGAATCGCCAGCTTGCCGATGTCATGCAGCAACGCGCCGAACTTGACCGCCAGCAGCGCGTCCCCATGCATGCCGGCCAACCGCGCCAGGCCCATCGCCATGCGCATGACGCGGTCGGAGTGGTCGCGGGTTTCCTTGTGGCGGATGTCCATCGCCGACACCAGCACGCGCAGCGTCTGCTCATGGCCGCGCATCAGCTGGCGGTTGATGGCGGCCAGCCGTCGCACGTCCTTGCCGATCATCCAGTACAGCATCGCGCCGGTCATCACCACGAAGAACCAGCCCTTGGCGCTCTGCGCCCACAGCCGTGCGTCGGGGTCCAGCACCAGCGATGCGAGCGCACGGTCCGACAGCCAGATCCACAGGCTGGCGAGCGCGACGTACAGGAACGCGATTCGGAATTGCGGACTGATCGACACGCCAGGCTCCCAGGCACCAGGTGGCACGGGCGGCATTCTTCCCCGCCACGAGGAGGACTGTCGACACACTGTCTGCGGCCTGTACAGCCGGATGTGAAACACGTGATCCAGCGCACATCCCGGAACCCCGGCGGGGGCCGGGTACGGGGGTCAGGCAGTCCGGGTGGCGTACTTGCGTGCCACGTAATCGTCCAGGATGCCGACGAATTCCTCGGCAATGCGGTCGCCACGCAGGGTCATCGCCTTTTCGCCGTCGATGAACACCGGTGCCGAGGGCGCCTCGCCGTTGCCCGGCAGCGAGATGCCGATGTTGGCGTGCTTGGATTCGCCCGGCCCGTTGACCACGCAACCCATCACCGCGAGGGTGAGGTTTTCCACGCCGTCATACATCACGCGCCATTCGGGCATCTTGGCCCGCACATGGCCCTGCACGGTCTTGGCCAGTTCCTGGAAGAACTCGCTGGTGGTGCGTCCGCAGCCCGGGCAAGCGGTGACCAGCGGGGTGAACGCGCGCAGCCCCATGGTCTGCAGCAGCTCCTGCGCGACGATCACCTCCTGCGTGCGCGAGCCGCCGGGCTCGGGCGTGAGCGAGATGCGGATGGTGTCGCCGATGCCCTCCTGCAATAGCACCGCGAGCGCCGCCGCCGAGGCGGTGATGCCCTTGGAGCCCATGCCGGCCTCGGTGAGGCCCAGGTGCAGTGCGTAATCGCAGCGGGTTGCCAGGTCGCGGTAGACCGCGATCAGTTCCTGCACGCCGGACACCTTGCAGGACAGGATGATGCGATCGCGCGGCAGGCCGATCTGCTCGGCGCGGGCAGCCGAATCGAGCGCGGAACGGATCAGTGCCTCGCGCGCGACCACGCCTGCGTCCCACGGCTGGGGACGCTGCGCGTTCTCGTCCATCAGCGTGGCGACCATGCCCTGGTCGAGCGAGCCCCAGTTGGCGCCGATACGCACGGGCTTGCCGTACTGGATGGCCTTCTCGATGATCGACGCGAACTGGCTGTCCTTCTTCTTGCCGAAGCCGACATTGCCCGGGTTGATGCGGTACTTGGCCAGCACCTCGGCGCAGGCCGGCTCGGCTTCGAGCAACTGGTGGCCGTTGTAGTGGAAGTCGCCCACGATCGGGACGTCCACGCCCATCATGGCCAGCCTTTCGGCGATGCGCGGCACGGCCGCGGCGGCCGCCGGCGTGTTGACGGTGATGCGCACGACTTCGGAGCCCGCGCGGGCCAGTTCGGCGATCTGTTTGGCGGTGCTGGCCGGGTCTTCGGTGTCGGTGTTGGTCATCGACTGCACCACCACCGGCGCGCCGCCGCCGACCATGATCTTGCCCACGCGTACGCCTACGCTCGGGCGGCGCGTGGCCGGGCCGGCGGTGCGTGGTTGCTGGGAACTGGAGTCGCTCATGGGTCGCTACGAAGAGTGGGCCGCCTTGGCTGCGGCAATGCACAAGAATACCACTGGCCCTGCCCGCGCCCCCCTTTGGGGAAAGGGCGGGATGAGGGGCCGGGGCTCGCGGGAGTGCCCGCAGGAACGATGCTTTGCTTTTCGTTCTTGCGTGGCCTCCCCGTGACGCTTGGCTCGTTTGCGGCGGGCTTCCTGCGGCCTGCCGGCGCTTGGATCACTTTTCCTTGCTGGCTCGAAAAGTGACCGCAAGAAGCGGCCTGACTTGTCCCGGTGAGGGATGAGAGCCAGCTGCCTGTGCGTTTGGTTTGGTCAGCCGCCCTCATCTTGGAGGAGCTGCCGCCGCCTTACCGCGGGCGCTCGGGGGCTGAGGTAAGGAGTTTCGCGAGCATGTGTGTACGTGCCCCGCACTCGGCTCCCTCTCCCCTCCGGGGAGAGGGCTGGGGTGAGGGGCCGGGGCTCGCGGGGACCTTCCCGCATGGGGCTCTGTTTTGACGCTCTTGCATGGGCTCCGCGCGACAGGGCTCGCTTGCCGTGGGGGGCCCGCAAGAAAGGTAAGCAAGGCACTGCTCTCGCAGGCATTCCCGCGAGCCCCGGCCCCTCACCCCAACCCTCTCCCCGGAGGGGAGAGGGAGCCAAGTGCGGCGCACACAGACGCCCGCGAGACGCCTTGCCTCAGCCGCCTCCGAGCGCCCGGGACAAAGCGGCGGCAGCTCCTCCAGGAGCAGGACTCACCCCGCCAGGCGAAGTGGGAGAGAGGGAGCCAAGGCGCCACGCCCTAGCGGACGTACCGACGCCGAGCCCATGCGCCTGCGAACAGACCGGCGCCGAACGCCAGGTACACGGCGGCGATCGAGGCCCGCCCGATATGTCGCTCGAACCCCGGGCGAAACCGCGGCGGCGTGATCGTGTAATCCACCACGCAAGCGGCCACCGCCACCGCCGCGGCGCGAGCGGCCGACACCCGGGGCGGCGCGGGCCAACGCAAGCACCAGGCCTCGTAGACACCCGCCCACAACAGCGAGCTGAAGTGATGCACCACGTATCCCACCGCGGTGTAACGCCAGCTCGGCCCGACGTGCCGCTTCGCCCGCCGCCCCCACAACCATTGGCTGGGCGCGTTCACCCCGGCCAGCGGCGCACGCGCTTCGCACGCACTACACGCCGCCACCACCACGCTCGACAGCACGGCGGCGATCGCGCCGCTGAGGTTGGTGCGGGCAATCCACGAGGGTTTGAGGCGCGCGAGCGGCGTGGGCATGACGGAAGCCTCCGGAGGGAACAAGGCGCGCTTGCGCGTGCTGGTGCTTGGCGCGGATGGGCTGATCGGCCGGGCCGTATGCGACGCGTTGCAGGCGGCCGGTCATCGCCCGGTCCGCGGCGTACGGCGCAGGCAGGGTAGCGGTGCCGCGGGTGTAGAGCTTGTCGAAGTGGACTTCGCGCACGACACCCACCAGACCGACTGGCTGCCACGTCTGCAAGGTATCGATGCCGTGGTCAACGCCGTCGGCATTTTCGCCGAGCATGGCGCGCAGACGTTCCGGCGCATCCATACGCAGACACCACGCGCGCTGTTCGCGGCCTGTCGCGCGGCGGGCATCACGCGCGCCGTGCAGATCTCCGCGCTGGGGGCCGACGAACACGCCACGAGCCGCTTCCACCGCAGCAAACGTGCCGGCGACGCGGCGCTGCACGCGATGGTGCCGAGCGGCACGGTGCTGCAGCCTTCGCTGGTGTTCGGCGCAGCCGGCGCCAGCAGCCGGATGCTGATGTTGCTTGCCTGGCTGCCGCTGGCGGTGTTGCCCGGCAGCGGGCGCCAGCGCATCCAGCCGATCCATGTCGATGACGTCGCGGCGCTGATCGTGCGCCTGCTGGAGGACGAAGCCCGCCCGCCCAGCCTGGCCGCGGTGGGGCCGCAGCCGCTCTCGCTGGCGCACTACCTGTCGGTGCTGCGGCGTGCGCTCGGTGGTGGGCGATTGCGCGTGCTCGGCATCCCGACGGCCTGGCTGGCGCACTTCGGCCGGCTCGGCGGGCACTGGGTGGATCGCGAGGCGCTGGCAATGCTCGACCGCGGAAACGCGGCCGATGCCGGGCCCGCCACGCAGTGGCTGGGCCATTCGCCGCGACCGCCGCGCCTGTTCCTGTCGCGGGCCGAGGCGGCGGACATGCGGGTGCTGCTGGCCTGGCGCGTATGGGCCCAGGTCGCCCGGGTCGCCGTCGCGCTGGTATGGCTGGTGACCGCGGTGCTGTCGCTCGGCGTGTATCCCGTGGCAGGCAGTTTCGACCTGCTGGACCAGGTCGGTTTGCACGGTCCCTTGGCGTCCGCCGCGCTCTATGGCGGCGCGCTGCTCGACCTGGTGCTGGGTATCGCCACGTTGTCGTTGCGCGGCCGTGCGCTGCGGATCACGTACCTGGCGCAGGTCGCGCTCATCCTTTCCTACACGGGGATCATCTCGATCGCCTTGCCGGCGTTCTGGCTGCACCCGTTCGGACCGATCCTGAAGAACCTGCCGATGCTGGCGCTGATCGGCGCGTTGTACGCCACCGAGCGGCGCTGATGGCATATCTGCTCGTCAAGTGGCTGCACGTGCTGTCGTCCACGCTGCTGTTCGGCACCGGCATCGGTACCGCGTTCTACCTGCTGGTGGTCAGCCTGCACCGCGACGTGCGCGTGGTGGCGGTGGTGGCGCGCTACGTCGTGCTGGCCGACTGGCTGTTCACCGCGACCACCGTGGTGTTCCAGCCCGTGAGCGGCTTCTGGATGGTGCACTGGGCAGGGATTCCCTGGCGCAGCGGCTGGGTCGGCTGGTCGACGCTGCTCTACGCGCTGGCGGTGGCGTGCTGGCTGCCGGTGATGGCGTTGCAGGTGCGCATGCGTGACCTCGCGGTCGACGCGGCGGCGCGCGGCGCGTCCTTGCCGCCGGCGTACTGGCGGGCCTTCCGGCTGTGGGTGGCGCTGGGCATCCCGGCCTTCTTCGCCTTCGTGGCGGTGTTCTACCTGATGGTCGTCAAGCCGCCGTTGTAGGGCGCGCCCTGTGGCACGGCGGCCGCGCGCGGAGCGCGCTCCTACAAGGGGCGATTTTTGCGCAGGGCGGCCAGGACGAGGCGCTGCTGCGCACGCTCGCCGACGCCCCCGGGCTTGCCCAGCCGCATACGCTCCAGCGCCGCCGCCTCGCCCGCCATCGGTTTGCCCGGCCGCAGGAAAGCGCCGGCCACGGCAAGGCGTCCGCGCCACGTCTCACCCCGCTCCTTGAGCCAGCCCAGCGCGGGGACGAGCCGCAACTCGTCGTCCGTGAAGTCGCTGCCGAAAGGAAACGTCGGCAGCAGCCCCGCGCGCGTGAGCGGCGCCAATGCCTGTGCCAGGCACTCCGGCCGGTGTCGCCGCCACGCCTCGGGAATCCGGAAGCCCGGCGCAAGCTTGCCGTTCGCCTTGGCCTCGGCTGCCAGCGCATCGAGGAAGCGCGCGTCGCAGATCGAAAGCATCGCCTCGATGCACTCGCTGTCGCTCTTGCCACGCAGGTCGGCGGCGCCGTACTCGGTCACCACGATGTCGCGCAGGTGGCGCGGGATGGTGGTGTAGCCGTAGTTGAACCGGATGTTGGTGCGAACCTCGCCGCCCTCGCGGCGGGTGGCGCGCAGCAGCAGGATCGAGCGGCCGCCATCCAGCTCGTGGGCCATCGCGACGAAGTTGTACTGGCCACCCACGCCGCTGACCACCTGGCCGTCCTCCAGCGCGTCGGAGACCGCGCCGCCCAGCAGCGTGGCCATCATGCAGGTATTGAAGAAGCGCGCGCCCCGGCGCTGCAGCGCGGCCAGCGGCTGGTGGTCGCCGTAGAGCTGGTTGACGTTGGAGACCGGGCACATGTCGATGGCATCCGGGTCGGCTGCCTCGGTGGCGTCGAGCCACGCATACAGCTCGCGGCTGCCCAGGAAGAACGCGCCGCGCAGGTAGTGCCCGCCCGGCGTGGCCGGGTTCAGCCGGCCGGCGGCGGCGGCCTTCTCCAGTGCCAGGTTGTCCCAGCTGCGGCGCTTCAGGATGCCGGCGCGTGCCAGGTGCATGAAGCCGTCCATCACCATTTCGCTGGCGCCGTACAGGCCGGCCTCGAACGGATCCAGCCCGCCGATGCGCCGGGCCAGCGCCAGGGTCGGGCTCTCGCCGTCGAGCGCGCGCAGGCCGTCTCGCCAGGCGGCGTTGTCCTGCTGGCGCAGCAGCAGGCTGCGCACCAGGGCGTCGGACAAGGCGCCGATGCCGATCTGCAGGCAGCCGCCGTCTTTCACCAGCGCACTGGCGTGGAGGCCGATCGCGTACTCGGCCACGCCCACCGGCGTGCGCGGGAGGGCGAACAGGCGCGGCGAGTGCGCCGGAACCAGTTCCATGTCGAAGAAGTCGGGCGCCACCTCCGCGTGCCCGCTGAGGTAGGGCAGGTCCGGATGCACCACCGCCACGCACAGCGGCCGCGGCTTGCCGGCACGGGCGCACTGGGCCAGGAAGTCCAGGGTCAGGTCCGGGTTGCTCGAGAGGCTGTAGCGCACGCCTTCCGGCGTCTCGCGCCGCGCCACCAGCTGCACCAGCAGGTTCACGTCCTGCGCGGCCAGGTCGCGCGCCACGTGGGTGTAGTTCTGGCTGATGTAGTCGCGCTGCGCGCGCGGCGCGTGCAGCAAGGCGCCCGACTGCAGGTAGAACTCGTGCACCGCCACGTTGGTGGGGAGCGCGTGGCGCTGCTCGGCCAGCGCGTACTCGAGGTCCTCGAAGTCGGCGCCGAAGTGCCGCTCCAGGAACGGCGCGAGGAAGCGGGCCTCGAGCCCGGGCTTCGGCTGCGGGCGGGTCAACGACAAGGCGGTATAGATCGTCAGCGACCGGGCCGGGTCGGCCACGGTCAGGCGGTACAGCGCGTTGAGCAGGCCGTGCGGCTTGCCCAGGCCCAGCGGCGCGGCCACGCACAGATGCGCCCCCAGCCGGTCGGCGATGAGCTGTGCGCAGGCGGCAGTGTCGTCGAGGCGCGTCGCGGGCGGCATGTGCCGATCATGGCAGAAGCCGCAAGCGACGCGTATCGACCCGCGACATTCACGGCACGAGCCATGCCCTAAACTCGCCGCCATGGCGACGACCCCGCTGATTCCCTCCGCGCCCAGCCGCTTCCTGGCCGAACAGGCCCTGAGCCGCGCTGCCGGTGCGCCGCTGATCGGCGGCAACGCGGTCGAGCTGCTGATCGATGCGCAGGCCCATTTCGACGCCTGGCTCGCCGCGATCCGCGGCGCCCGCCAGCGCATCCTGCTGGAGAACTACCTGATCAGCGACGACGTGGTTGGCCGCGCCTTCCGCGATGCGCTGGTCGAACGCGCGCGGGCCGGCGTGATGGTCGCGGTGGCCTGCGACTGGCTCGGCTGCCTGGGCCAGTCCGGCTATGGGTTCTGGCAGCCCTTGCGCCAGGCCGGCGGCGAGGTGCGCGTATTCAACCCGCCCCAGCTGGGCAAGCCGTTCGGCTGGATCACCCGCGACCACCGCAAGCTGCTGGTGGTCGATGGGCACCTCGGCTTTCTGTCCGGCGTGTGCATCAGCGCGCGCTGGCTGGGCAACGCGGCGCGCGGCGTGCCGCCATGGCGCGATACCGGCGTGGCGCTGCACGGTCCGGCCGTGGGCGAACTGGAACAGGCCTTCGCGCAAAGCTGGGCGAGCATGGGCAAGCCGCTGGCGCTGCCGCCGCCGGAAGACCGGACCGCCGGCGAGATCGCCCTGCGCGTGATCGCCACCCAGCCCTCGACCGCCGGCATGTACCGGCTCGACCAGCAGGTCGCGGCGATGGCGCGCCGCACGCTGTGGATCACCGACGCCTACTTCGTCGGGATGGCCCCGTACGTGCAGGCGCTGGCCTCGGCCGCGCGCGACGGCGTGGACGTGCGCCTGCTGGTGCCGGGCACCAGCGACATCCCGCTGGTCGCCGGCATGTCCCGCTCGGGCTACCGACCGTTGCTCAAGGCCGGCATCCGCGTGTTCGAGTGGAACGGCTCGATGCTGCACGCCAAGACGGCCGTGGCCGACGGCCAGTGGGCACGCGTGGGCTCGTCCAACCTCAACATCGCCAGCTGGCTGGGCAATCGCGAGATCGACGTGGCGGTGGAGGACACCGGCTTCGCCGGGCTGCTGGCCGAACAGTACGAACGCGACCTCACCAACGCCACCGAGATCGTGCTGGCGCCGCGCCGGCATCGCCCGCACATCGCGCGGGTAAAGAGCAGCACCGAACGCCCGCCGCGGCCCAAACACCCCGGCGGCAGCACCAGCCGCGCCGCGGCCGGCGCGCTGCGCATCGCCAACACGGTCGGCGCCGCGCTGACCGACCGCCGCGTGCTCGGCGATACCGCGCGCGGCCCGCTGCTGGCCGGCATCGCCGTGTTGACCGTGCTGGCGGTGGTGTCGCTGGCCTGGCCGAAGGTGGTGAGCTGGCCTATCGCGGTGCTGTCGGCGTGGTTCGCGTTGAACCTGGCGATCCGGGTCTGGCGGCTGCGCCGGCGGCGGGACTGAGGCAAGGCCTCCCCCATCCGCCCTTCGGGCACCTTCCCCCGCGGGCGGGGGAAGGACCGTGAGGAAGCTTCTCGTACATACGGGGCAAACCCATCGAGCCTTCTCCCGCCCGCCCGGTGGCTGCGCCGGGGAGGGCCCTACGGCGCTACCCGTACACGCGGCAAGACTCCCGATCGAGCCTTCCCCCGCCTGCGGGGGAAGGTGCCGAAGGCGGATGGGGGAAGCCTCGCCACGAACTGACACCCAACATGCACTTCCTCGCCCAAGCGCATGTTCAACAAGCGCTTCGTGCTAGGCTCGACGGTCCATGCGTACCCCCGACCAACCCGCCGCCCCGCCGCGCAACATCCTGACCCCGAGCACGCTCAACCGGCTGGTGCGCGGGCTGCTGGAGGACGCGCTGCCGCTGGTGTGGATCGAGGGCGAGCTGTGCAACGTGTCGCGCCCGGCCTCGGGGCACCTCTACTTCACCCTGAAGGACGCCGGCGCCCAGGTGCGCGCGGCGATGTTCAAGCCCAAGAGCAGCTGGCTGCGCTTCAAGCCGGCCGACGGCATGCACGTGCTGGTGCGCGCGCGGGTCGGCCTGTACGAACCGCGCGGCGAGTTCCAGCTGGTCGCCGAACACATGGAGCTGGCTGGCGAAGGCGCGCTGCGGCGCGAGTTCGATCTGCTCAAGGCACGGCTCCAGGCCGAAGGCCTGTTCGAGGATTCCCGCAAGCGCACCCTGCCCCGCTTTGCCCGGCGCATCGGCGTGATCACGTCGGCCACCGGCGCGGCGATCCGCGACGTGCTGAGCGTGCTGCGCCGGCGCTGGCCGCTGGTCGAGGTGGACGTGCTGCCGGTGCCGGTACAGGGCCGCGAGGCGCCACCGGCCATCGAGGCGATGCTGCGCAAGGCTTCGGCCGCGCGCCGCCACGATGTGCTGCTGCTGACCCGCGGCGGCGGCTCGCTGGAAGACCTGATGGCCTTCAGTGACGAAGCCGTCGCCCGCGCCGTGCATGCCAGCGCGGTTCCGGTGGTGAGCGCGGTCGGGCACGAGATCGACTTTTCCATTGCCGATTTCGTCGCCGATCTGCGCGCGGCCACCCCCTCGGCCGCCGCCGAGCTGCTGGTGCCGGACGCGCTAGCCCTGCGGCGGCACCTGGGCCAGGTGGCGCAACGCCTGCAACTGCTGCAAAGCCGCCGGCTGCAGGCGCAGACCCAACGCCTCGACCACCTGCTCGCCCGCCTGCAGGCGCAGCGCCCGCAGGCGCGGCTGGCGCGCGACCGCGAACGGCTGGGGCAACTGCACCACCGCCTGCACGCGGCGCTGCGCGAGCAGGCCCGCAACCGCTCGATGCGGCTCGAGAGGCTGCACGCACGACTGCTGGCACAGCACCCGCGCCAGCGCCTGCAGTTGCTGCAGCGGCGCCTGGCCGAGCGGGAGCGCTCGCTGCAGCAGTGCATGGGCCACCGGCTGGAACGCGCCCGCCTGACCCTGCGCCAGTCCGCCCGCGCGCTGCAGGCAGTCAGCCCGTTGGCGACGCTGGAGCGCGGCTACGCGATCGTGTTCGACAGCGAAGGCCACGTGTTGCGTGCCGCAAGGGATGCACCGCCGGGCACGCCGCTGCGCGCGCGGCTGGCCGAAGGCGAGCTTGCGCTCAAGGTGACCGACAACCCGTAGGTGGGCGCAGGGTGGGCTCAAGCCCCTTCCCCGTGCGGCCATGGTGGGCTGAAGCCCACCCTACGCCCCCTGCGCCCACCGGCTCACGCGTCGGCAACGCGGTCGACGGCACCCTGCCGTGGCCCCTCCGGGAGACGTTCATGCTCGACAAGACCTACCCCTACTACCTCGCCAACCGCCCGCAGCATCACAACGCCGACCTCGAGGTGCGCGACAAGTACAGCGGCAAGGTCGCCACCCGCGTGGCGGTGCCCGACGCCCGCGCGATCGAGAAAGCCATCGCCGCCGCGGTGAAAGCGACTGCGCCGATGCGTGCGTTTAAGCCCTGGGCGCGACAGGCCGTGCTGGAACATTGCATCGCGCGCTTCGAGCAGCGCCGCGACGAACTGGCGCTGGCGCTGTGCGTGGAGGCAGGCAAGCCGATCAAGGACGCCGCCGGAGAAGTCACCCGGCTCATCGAGACGTTCCGCATCGCCGCCGCCGAGGCGGTGCGCCTGGACGGCGAGACGCTCAACCTGGAACTCGCGCCGCGCCTGGACGGCTATCACGGCTTCACCAAGCGAGTGCCGATCGGCCCGGTCTCCTTCATCACGCCGTTCAACTTCCCCCTCAATCTCGTCGCGCACAAGGTGGCCCCGGCGATCGCCGCCGGCTGTCCGTTCGTGCTCAAGCCCTCGGAGAAGACGCCGATCGGCGCGCTGATCATCGGCCAGGTGCTGGCCGAGACCGACCTGCCCAAGGGCGCCTTCTCGATCCTGCCCGTGGGTGGCCAGGAGGCCTCGCCGCTGGTCGAGGACGAGCGCTTCAAGCTGCTTTCCTTCACCGGCGGGCAGATCGGCTGGGATCTCAAGGCCCGCGCAGGCCGCAAGAAGGTGGTGCTGGAGCTGGGCGGCAACGCGGCCTGCATCGTCGATGCCGACCAGGGCGACAAGCTCGACGCCATCGTGCAGCGGCTGGTGTTCGGTGCGTTCTACCAGTCCGGCCAGAGTTGCATCGGCGTGCAGCGGATCTACGCGCACGCCTCGCTCTACGAGGCCCTGAAGAAGAAGCTGGTCAGCGCCACGAAGAAGCTCAAGGCAGGCGATCCGAAGAGGAAGGACGTGTTCATCGGCCCGATGATCGACGAGGCCGCGGCCGAGCGCCTGCACGGCTGGATCGAAGAAGCGCGTCGCGCCGGCGCGACATTGCTCTGCGGCGGCAAGCGCGAGGGCAACATGCTGGAAGCGACGCTGATGGAAGGCGTGCCGCGCGACGCCAGGGCCAACCGCATGGAAGCCTTCGGCCCGTTCGCGTTGCTTGCCCCGTTCGACACGTTGGACGAGGCCATCGGGCTGGTCAACGATTCGGACTACGGCCTGCAGGCAGGCATTTTCACCGACCGGCTCGAACACGCCATGCGCGCCTGGGACGAGCTTGAACAGGGCGGCGTGATCGTCAACGACATTCCCAGCTTCCGCGTCGACAACATGCCCTACGGCGGCATCAAGCTGTCCGGCTTCGGCCGCGAGGGCGTGCGCTATGCCATCGATGACATGAGCGAAGTGCGGTTGATGGTGATGCGCCGGCCGAGGTGAGGATCAGTCCTCTGCCGGCCCCTCGTTTTCCGTCGGTACGTCGGTCCGCCCGCGCCAGGCATACCAGTGGTAGAGCGCCATCCCCACGTACTCGTGCAGTGCCGCGTTGGTGACATAAAGGTTGTACGCGTTGGGCATCGACGACCACACGCCGCGCAGGTAATCGGCCCTCACAGGCGTCACCTTGATGCCGAAATGATCGAACGCGAACACCGCCCGCCGCAGATGGTGCGCCGAGGTGACCAGCCAGACGCGGTCGGCGCCGATCTGCCGGAGCATGTCACGCGCGTACAGGGCGTTGCCCCAGGTGGTGAGGCTGCGTTTTTCCAGCACCATGTCCTCGCGCGGCACGCCCAGTTGCAGCAGGGTGCGCTTGTAGGTGCGCGCGAGCGGCTCGCCGGTGTTTTCCGCATCGCCGCCGCTGACCAGCACCGTGCAGCGTGCGCCCGACGCATGGCAGTCGCGGTAGAGCACGACCGCCTCGGCGATGCGCGAATAGGCAGTGTGACCCGGCTCCAGCGGTCCGCCCGGCGGATAGGTCGCCCCGGCGGTGAGCAGGACGATCGCATTGGACGGCGCCCAGTCCAGCGCCGGCCGCTGCGCGTAGGGTGACTGCCATACCCGCAGCAGCAGCTTCGGTAGCGCTCCGCATCCGGCCGCGACCAGGAACGCCAGCGCGAGCACGATGCCGACGAGTCGCAACCGCCGCCAGCCCAGCCGGCCGGCCAGCCAGGCCAGGGCGAACAATGCGATCAGCAGGTGCACGGTCATCGGCGCTCTCCACGGTCGAGTCCGGCATTATGCGGACGCAAAGATGAGCGGGAGGTCGTGCGGGACACCCACAAGGTGTGCTGGTGCCGAAACACATCCACGCGCCTGTTACGCTCGGGCCACCCCGCGAAGGACCACCGCATGACGACACTCGTCTTCGTCCATGGCTGGAGCGTGACCAGCACCGCCGTCTACGGCGCGATGCCGCGGCGCGTGCAGGAGGCCGCGCGCGCCGCGGGCCTGGCGCTGACGATCCACGACGTCTACCTGTCCGAATACGTGAGCTTCGACGATGCGGTCACCATGGGCGACCTAGTACGCGCGTTCGACCGCGCCCTGCGGGACCTGCACCTGTCCACCGGCAGCTTCGCCTGCATCACCCATTCGACCGGCGGTCCGGTGGTGCGCGAATGGCTGCGTGCGCAACGCGGCACGCCCGGCAGCTACAGCACCATCCGGCTCAGCCACCTGGTGATGCTGGCGCCGGCGAATTTCGGCTCCGCGCTGGCCAGGCTGGGCAAAGGCACGCTGGGCCGGCTCAAGGCCTGGTTCAATGGCGTCGAGCCGGGGCAGCGCATCCTCGACTGGCTCGAACTGGGCAGCGCCGCGTCGCTTTCGCTCAACCTCGAGCACATCCATGGTGGGGACCCGGCCGCGACGGGCCGGTTCCTGTTCGTGCTCACGGGCGACCGGCCCGACCGGTCGCTCTACGACCACCTCAACAGCTACACCGGCGAGGACGGCTCCGACGGCGTGGTGCGCATCGCCGCGGCCAATCTCAACGCGCGCCATGCGGTGCTCGCGGTGGCGGCCGGCAAGCGCGGCGTCGCGGCCGACCCGCTTTCGCTCAGCCTCCTGCGTGGCCCGCGTTGCGCGTTCAAGCTGATCGCGGGCGCCGCGCACTCGGGCGAGGATCAGGGCATCCTCACCGCCGCGGCCCCGGCGACCGTCGACGCCATCCTGCGCTGCCTGGCCGTCAACGACGCCGGCGCCTACGCGGCCCTGTGCGATTCCTTCGACGCGGAGAACCGGGCCCGCGATGCTGACAAGGTGGAGCTGGAGCCGGCCGGCCCGTTCGCCCCGCGGGTACACATCCACGACCCGCGCAGCATGCTTGTCCTGCGGCTGGCCGACGACACCGGCGAGCCGCTCACCGGCGCAGGTTTCCTGCTCACCGCCGGTCCGGAGGCGAGCCTGGACCAGTTGCCGCCCGGCTTCCTGACCGACCGGCAGGCCAACGCGGCCGATCCCTGCACCGTCACCCTGTTCCTCAACCATGCGCTGCTCGCCGGCGACGCCCGCGTGGCCGACCCGCGCAATCCGCGGCGCACCCTGCGTGCTGCCGTGGCCAGCCACCGCCCGTATGGTGCGCGCGTGCAACCGGTCGACCTGGCCGGACTGGTGCACCACGTCCTGGCCGCCAGCGCCGCGAACGAGGACCTGTTCGCCATGCTGGGTGCGCACCAGACCACCGTGCTCGACGTAGTGCTGCCGCGACGCGTCCACGAAGGCGTGTTCCGGCTGACGCGTGACCCGGTGCCGCACGATTTCCGCCACCCCGAGCCAGGCCAGTCGATCGGCGGGTGAGGCGGCACGGCGTGGTACCGTGCCGCCGTTACGCCACTGCCCGCCCAGCATGTCCGAAACCCTGCACGTCCTGGTCGCCGCCTGCCGGCACGCGCAGGACATCCGCAAAAGCCGGTTCCTTGCACAGGCCGCGCCGGTCACGTCGATCGAGCAGGCGATGGCCTTCCTGCACGAGGTCGCCGACCCGACGGCCACGCACAACTGCTGGGCCTACCGCATCGGGCAGGACTACCGCTTCAACGATGACGGCGAACCCGGCGGCACCGCCGGCCGTCCGATCCTGCAGGCGATCGAGGGGTCCGGCGTGGACCGCGTGATGGTGGTGGTCACCCGCTGGTACGGCGGCATCAAGCTCGGCGCCGGCGGACTGGTGCGTGCCTACGGCGGCACCGCCGCCGAATGCCTGCGTCTGGCCGAACGCGTGCCGCTGGTGGCGATGGCACGGCTGACCGTGCACTGCCCGTTCGCTGACCTGGCGCTGCTCAAGGCCCGCTGCCCCGGCTGGCAGGCACGCATCGAACAGGAGAACTTCGACGCCGAAGGCGCCACGCTGGAGCTGGAACTGCCGGCCGACTGGCTCGCCGAAGCCTGCGCGCGCATCGTCGACCTCACCCGTGGCCAGGCGCGCGTGCGCACGGTGCCGCCCCTGTAGGAGTCCGCTGGTGGGCGATGCTCCCGGCTTCCGGCGAAGTGCATCGCCCTCGAGTCGGCCCCTGTGGAAAGCCGCTTAACCCCTTTTCGGCCGACGCTCCGTTTCATCTCCCACACCCCCGAGGGAGATCCGCCGATGAACGCCCTGCGTAGCCTGCTGCTCGCGCTGTTCGTGCTCCTGGTCGGCTGCACCGCGTCGAAGCCCCCGGCGCGACAACCGGCCGCCAAGGGCCCGCCCCTTTCCACGGTGCAGCCCGCACCGCTGCCACCACCCCCGCCGCCCATGGCCAAGCCCGGGGCGACGGCCGACAGGGTGCTGCGCGAGGCCGCGCCCGCGCCCCCCGCCATGCAGGTGATGGCACAAGCGGCCGCGCCGAATGCGCTCTACGCCGCCTCCCTGCCCTCGTGGGTCGCGCCACCGGTCGACACCGAGCGCTACACCCACCACGAGGACAACCCGGTGCAGCTGGCCTCCGAGCAGCCAGTGTCCACTTTCGGCATCGACGTCGACACCGGCGCCTACGCCAACGTGCGGCGCATGTTGAACGAAGGCGCCCTGCCGCCGGCCGACGCCGTGCGCGCCGAGGAGTTCATCAACTACTTCGACTACGGCTACATGCCGCCAGCCGACCGCGCCCAGCCCTTCAGCGTGACGACCGAACTGGCTCCGGCGCCGTGGAACGCCAAACGCCAGCTGCTGCTGATCGGCATCCAGGGCTACCGCGTGCCGGCGGCGCAGATCCCGGCGGCCAACCTGGTGTTCCTCATCGACACCTCCGGCTCCATGGACGAGCCGGACAAGCTGCCGTTGCTCAAGGCCTCGCTGCGGCAGCTGGTGCGCCAGTTGCGCAGGCAGGACCGCGTGGCGATCGTCACCTATGCCGGTAGCGCCGGTGTCGCGCTGCCGTCCACGCCCGGCGACAGGCACGCCACCATCGAGGGGGCCATCGACGCGCTCGGCGCATCCGGTTCCACCAATGGCGGCGCCGGCATCGACCTGGCCTACGCACAGGCCGAACAGGGCTTCATCGAAGGCGGCGTCAACCGCGTGATCCTGGCTACCGATGGCGACTTCAACGTCGGCACGGTGGACGAGCAGACGCTCAGGACGCGCATCGAAGACCACCGCAAAAGCGGCATCGCGCTGACCACCCTGGGCTTCGGCCAAGGCAACTACAACGATGCCATGGCGGTGATGCTGGCCGATGTCGGCAACGGCAGCCACCACTACATCGACAGTCTGCAGGAAGGCCGCCGCGTGCTGGTGCAGGAGATGTCCGCCACGCTGCTGACGATTGCCAGCGACGTGAAGATCCAGGTCGAGTTCAATCCCGCGCAGGTGAAGGAGTACCGCCTGATCGGCTACGAGAAGCGCGTGCTGCGCCGCGAGGACTTCAACAACGACAAGGTCGACGCCGGCGAGATCGGCGCGGGGGCCAACGTCACCGCGCTGTACGAGATCGTGCCGCAGGGCTCGGACGGCGGGCGCATCGATCCGCTGCGCTATGGCGAGGCGAAGGTGGCCGGTACGCACGGCAACGAGCTGGCCTTACTGCGCCTGCGCTACAAGCTTCCGGGGCAGTCGCACAGCCGGCTGATCGAACGGCCGATCGCTGCACAGACCTCGGCCCGCGCCAGCGAGCGCCTGCGCTTCGCCGCCGCGGTCGCGGCCTTCGCCGACCAACTGCGCGGCGGCAAGGGCACGGGGGACTTCGGCTATCGCCGCATCGCGGCGCTGGCGAACGCGGCGCGCGGTCGCGACCCGGACGGCTACCGCGCCGGCTTCGTGCAACTGGTGGGCCTGGCCGACGGCCTGGCCACGCATGCGCCCGATGGGAACGCGTCCACCGCGGCGCGCTGAGGCCACCGGCCCCGCCGCGGCGACGGCGGCAGCGGATGCGCACCCTCCCTGCGCATCCCTCCCCGGCCGCCGGCGCGCGGCGGGGTCGGACCGGATGGCAACCATCGAAACAAATCGCGTACCCTCGCCGGCCATGGATGCCGCGGTCGACCCGGATGCGATGCTGATGCTGGCCTACGCCCGCGGCGACCTGGCCGCGTTCGAGGCGCTGTACGCACGCCACCGCGCCACGCTCTACCGCTTCGTGCTGCGCAGCCTGCACGACACGGCGCTGGCCGAGGAGATGTTCCAGGAGACCTGGAGCCGGGTGATCGCCACGCGCTCGCGCTACCAGCCGCAGGCGCGCTTCCGCACCTGGCTGCTGCAGATCGCCCACCACCTGGTCATCGACCAGTTCCGCGCGCGCAGGCCGCAGGCCGGCAGCGCGGAAACCGAGGTGGTGTTCGCACACCTGGCCACGCCCGAGGGCGAGCAGCCGGAGCACGCGCTGTCCGAGTTCGAGCGGCGCCGCCACCTGCAGCGCGCCATCGAGCAACTTCCGGACGAACAGCGCACTGCCGTGCTGCTGCGGCTGGAACACGAACTGAGCCTGGAGGAAATCGCCGAGGTGACCGGCGCGGGCCGCGAAACGGTGAAGTCGCGCCTGCGCTACGCCATGGACAAATTGCGCGAGGCGCTTGCCCAATGACCACGCCACTGCTACCGCAGGAACCGCAAAAGCTGCCTGGCGAGGCCGAGCTCACGGCGCTGTATCGCAAGCTGCCGCAGACCGAGCCCGCCCCGGCGCTGGACCAGGCCGTGCTGCGCGCCGCCGCGAAGGCGCTGGCCGACGACGGCGAGCGCGCACCCGCCACGCACGCCGTGCGCCGTCCCCGCTGGCCGGTGGCGCTGGGCAGTGCCGCCACGCTCGTGCTCGTCGCCGGCCTGGCCTGGCACATGCGCCAGATGCCCGAGGCGACCGCGCCGGCCGCGCAAGCACCCGCCGCCATGACCGAGCCGAGCGCGCAGGCGCCAACCGCCCCGGTCATGCCACCGCCGCCGCCCGCGCCCCCCGCCCCGGCCATGGCGACACCGCGAGCCAAGACCATGGCCGAGCCTGCGCCCGTCCGACCGGCCGCCGCAGCGAGGGCGTCGCACCCACCGGCCCGCAAGGCACTCGCCTTGCCGGAGCCCAGGCCACCCATCCGGCAGCAGGTTGCCGTGCCGATGCCGGCGCCCATGCCGGCGCCGCCTGCGGTCATGGAAACCGCCGCCCCCGCACCGGCTCTCGTCACGCCGCCACCCGCGCCTCCCGCGCCTCCTGCAGCCACGGTTGCCGACTTTGCGGCGGAGAACCCGACCGCCGAGCTCGCAGCCATCCGCCAGTTGTTCGCCCAGGGCAACGACAAGGAAGGAAGCGAGCGGCTCGCCCGCTTCCGCAAAGCGCACCCGGACATCGCTCTCCCCGATGACCTGCGCGCCCATCTGCCCCAGCCCTGACCGGAAGCCTGTCCCGGCGCGGCGCGACGAGCCGCGCCTGACCCTGTGGGAGCGCACCCTGTGCGCGACCGGGGGGCCTGGGCTCGCCTATCCACCCCTCCTCCCGAAGACGGCTACCTCTTGCGCAGAACAGTCGCGCACAGGCTGCGCTCCTGCCGCCACGGGAGGTGGGCGCGACCGAGCCCGGACGGGCCGGGCAGGCTGCATCGCACCCATCCACGCTATGCTCCCCCGGCGGCCTGCCGGGGAGCGGTCGCGAGGGGCGCGTCACCGGCGCGCAGGGGAACCAACCAGAACGGAACCGCTTTTGTGAATGCCCAATCCCAAGGCGCCAAGCGCACCGAATTCACCCTACGCGGCCTGATCATCGGCATCGTCATCACCGTGGTGTTCACCGCGGCCAACGTGTTCTTCGGCCTGAAGGCCGGCCTGACCTTCGCCACCTCGATCCCCGCCGCGGTGATCTCGATGGCGATCCTGCGCGCCATGAAGAACTCCACCGTGCAGGAGAACAATATCGTGCAGACGGTGGCCTCGGCCGCCGGCACCCTTTCGGCCATCATTTTCGTGCTGCCGGGCCTGATCATCATCGGCTGGTGGAATGGCTTCCCGTTCTGGATGTCCTTCGGCATCTGCGCCACCGGTGGCGTGCTCGGCGTGATGTACACGATCCCGTTGCGCCGCGCGCTGGTGACCGATTCGGACCTGCCCTACCCCGAAGGCGTGGCCTGCGCCGAAGTGCTCAAGGTCGGTTCGAGCAATTCGCCCGAGGCGGCCGAGTCGGTCGAATCCGGCGGCGCCGGGCTCAAGGCGGTGATCGTGGGTTCCATCGTCTCGGCGGTGTTCTACGTGATCGTCAAGACCCGCGTGTTCGCCGAGGCGGTCTCGGACTACTTCCGTATTGGCGACCGTGGCGCGGCGACCGGCTTTGATTTCAGCCTGTCGTTCGCGCTGTTCGCGGTTGGCCACCTGGTCGGCCTGTGGGTCGGCGTGGCGATGCTGGTCGGCGCGCTGATCGGCTGGGGCTGGGCCGTGCCGCACTTCCTGCTGCTGCATCCGGAAGCCGGTTCGGCGGCCGACGCCGCGCAGGCGACCTGGAGCCACTACGTGCGCTTCGTCGGCGCCGGCACCATCGGCGTGGCGGCGATCTGGACGCTGGCCAAGCTGGTCAAGCCGGTGATCAGCGGCCTGGCCGGCGCCATGGCCGCCTCGCGCGTGCGCAAGGCCGGCAAGCTGGAGACGCTGCCGCGTACCGAGCACGACATCCCGATCGGCCTGGTCGGCATCATCACCGCGATCTGCCTGGTGCCGGTGGCCTGGCTGCTCGGCCACTTCGCCAACGTCAGCGGACTGGGCTCGCACACCGCGCTGCTGGTGATCGGCGGCGTGATCTTCGTGGTGATCCTGAGTTTCCTGGTCTCTGCCGTGTGCGGCTACATGGCCGGACTGATCGGCTCGTCCAACAGTCCGCTGTCGGGCGTGGGCATCCTGGTGGTGATCATCGCCGCGCTGCTGCTGGTGCTGGGCGTCAAGGCGATGGTGCCGGAAGAAGCCGGCAAGGCGCTGGTGGCCTTCGCGCTGTTCATCACCGCGATCGTGTTCGCGGTGGCCTCGATCGCCAACAACAACCTGCAGGACCTCAAGACCGGCCAGCTGGTCGACGCCACCCCCTCGCTGCAGCAGTGGGCGCTGGTGATCGGCGTGATCGCCGGCGCGGTGGTAATCCCGCCGGTACTGGATCTGCTTAACCAGGCCTACGGCTTCGTCGGCGCGCCGGGCGTCGATCCGGCGCGTGCATTGCCGGCGCCGCAGGCGGGCCTGATCTCGGCGCTTGCCCAGGGCGTGATCACCGGCAACATCGACTGGAGTCTGATCACCATCGGTGCAGTCATCGGCGTGGCGCTGATCATCGTGGACGAGCTGCTGGTGCGCACCAGCCGGGCGCGCCTGCCCCCGCTGGCGGTTGGCCTGGGCATCTACCTGCCCACCTCGACCACGCTGATGGTGGTGGTCGGAGCGCTGGTCGGCGCCTGGTTCGACAAGCGCGCGGACCGTCGCCCGGACGGCGAAGCGACCAAGCAGCTGGGCGTATTGCTTGCTTCGGGCCTGATCGTGGGCGAAAGCCTGCTCGGCGTGGTGGTCGCGGCGATCGTGGCGATCTCCGGCAAGCAGACCCCGCTGGCCGTGGTCGGTGATGGCTTTGAAATCCCGGCCATCTGGATCGGCGGCCTCGTCTTCGTGGCGAGCATCGTGGTGATGTACCGCTGGATCGCCCGCATGGGCCGCACCACCGCCTGATGCTTTCAGACCCTCCCCCTCACGGGAGGGTTGGGTCCGGAGGTCCCGCCTGCCGGATTCCGTTTCATGATCCTTCCCCCGTTCGACGGGGGAAGGTGCCCGACAGGGCGGATGGAGGAAGCCTCGCCTCAGGCCCCCAAACGGTCGAAGCCTCCCGTCTGGGCTCACCGGAGCGATACTTCGCAGCGCTTGGGGAATGCCCGCCCGCCCCCACTTCATGAGGCTTCCACCCGTCCAGGCGCCTCGATGAGCGACCCTACGCCCTCCGGCAAGCCCACCGCCCGCGTCGGCGCCCTGCGCCAGCTGTGGCCTTTCCTCAAGCCGCACAAGGCGCTGGCGATCGGCTGGTTGGTGTTCCTGGGCCTGTCGTCAGGCTCGACCCTGGTGCTGCCGATGGCGGTGCGGCACATGATCGACGCCGGCTTCGGCCACGCCAGCAGCGACACGATCAACCGCACCTTCCTGGGCCTGTTCGCCGTGGCCCTGGTGCTCGCCTTCGCCACCGCGGCGCGTTACTTCTGCATCACCCTGCTCGGCGAACGCTCGCTCGCGGCGTTGCGCACGAAGCTTTACGCCCACGTGATCCGGCTGGACGTGGGTTTCTTCGAGCGCTCGCGGGTGGGCGAGCTGATCTCGCGCCTGGGCACCGACACCGAGGTGGTACAGGCGCTGATCGGCTCGGGCATCTCGGTCGCCCTGCGCAGCGCGGTGATGCTGCTGGGCGCCAGCGCCATGATGGTGTGGACCAGCCCGCGGCTGGCCGGTCTGACGGCGCTGGTGATCCCCGCGGTGATGCTGCCGATCCTGGTGTTCGGGCGCCGCGTGCAGCGACTTTCGCGCGCCAGCCAGGACCGCCTCGCGGACGCCGCGGCGATCGCGAACGAAACCCTCAACGCTGCGCCCGCGGTGAAGGCCTACGCGCGCGAAGGCATCGAGAGCCGCCGCTATGGCGACGCCATCGACCGCGCACTGGACAGCGCGCGCCGGCGCATCGGCATGCGCGCGCTGCTCACCGCGGCGGTGATCGTGTTGTTCTTCGGCGCCATCACGCTGGTGCTCTGGGTCGGTGCGCGGGACGTGCTGGGCGGCACGCTCAATGCCGGCATCCTCGGCCAGTTCGTGCTTTATGCCGTGTTCGCCGCGGGCTCGGTAGCCGGCCTGTCCGAAGTGTGGGGCGACGTGTTGCGCGCCGCCGGCGCCATGGAGCGCATCGGCGAGTTGTTCGGCGAGCAGGCGCACATCGCCGACCCGCCGCAGCCGGTCGCCCTGCCCCGCCCGGTCCGCGGGGCGCTGCGCTTCGAGCACGTCGGCTTCCACTACCCCACGCGGCCGGATGCGCCGGCGCTGCATGATTTCACCCTGGACATCCGCCCCGGCGAGACGGTGGCGCTGGTCGGCCCCTCCGGTGCCGGCAAGAGCACCGTATTCGCCCTGCTGCTGCGCTTCTACGACCCGCAGATCGGCGCCATCCGGCTCGACGGCACGGACCTTCGTGCGCTCGCGCTGCCCGAACTGCGCGGCACCATCGCGCTGGTACCGCAGGAAACCGTGATCTTCGCCGGCAGCGCCGCGGACAACATCCGCTTCGGTCGCCAGACGGCCAGTGACGAGGAGGTCATGGAAGCGGCCCGCGCCGCCGAAGCGCACGAGTTCATCAGCGCGCTCGCCGACGGCTACGACGCCGAACTGGGCGAACGCGGCGTGCGTCTCTCAGGTGGCCAGCGCCAGCGCATCGCGATCGCCCGCGCGATCCTGCGCGACGCGCCCTTGCTGCTGCTGGACGAAGCCACCTCGGCGCTCGACGCGCAATCGGAAGCGGCCATCCAGCAGGCCCTCGAGCGCCTGGAAAAAGGACGTACCACGCTCGTCATCGCCCACCGCCTGGCCACCGTGCAACGCGCCGACCGCATCGTGGTGATGGATGGCGGACGCATCGTCGCCCAGGGCACCCACGAAAGCCTGCTCGCCGAAGGCGGCCTCTACGCCGAGCTGGCGCGACTGCAGTTCGTCGCCTGATTCCAGCCACGTGACAGCTCCCTCTCCCCTCGGGGGAGAAGGGCGGGTTGAGGGCCGAGGGCCAGACACAGACATCCGCGTGGCAGGCTTGTTGCCGCCAACTTGACGCACGCCCCCCGAGCATCGACGCATGCGCGACCCGCTGCTCCAGCCCCGCCGCGAGGGCCTCTACTGCCCCGCCGGCGGCTTCTACATCGACCCGGCCGAGCCGGTGGCACAGGCCGTGGTGACGCATGCGCACGGCGACCATGCGCGCCAGGGCAACGCGCGCTACCACGTAGCGCGTGCCGGATTCCGTCTGATGCGCGAGCGGCTGGGCGAGCCGGCGCTGATCGAGGCCTACGACTACGGCGAGCCCTTCACCCTGGGCGAGGTGCAGGTGTCGCTGCATCCCTCCGGTCACATGCTCGGCGCCGCGCAAGTGCGGATGGAGTACGCCGGGCGCGTCGTCGTGGTTTCGGGCGACTACAAGCGCGAGCCGGATCCGACCTGCGCGCCGTTCGAACCAATCGCCTGCGACACCTTCGTCACCGAATCGACGTTCGCCCTGCCCGTGTATCGCTGGCCACCGATGGCGCAGGTGATCGACGAGCTGCTCGCGTGGTGGGACGACTGCGCCCGCCGCAAGGTGTCGGCCGTGCTCTTCTGCTACGCGCTGGGCAAGGCGCAGCGGCTGCTGGCGGAGTTGGCTCCCCGGGTCGATCGCGTGGTGCACCTGCACGGTGCGCTGCTGCGCCTGACCCAGCTCTATCGCGAAGCCGGCGTGGTGATGCCGCCCACGCAGCCGCTGGAGGAGAACGCGCGCGGCGCGGCGCTCGCGGGCGAGCTGGTGCTCGCGCCGCCCTCCGCGGCCGGGTCGCCCTGGATGCGGCGCTTCCCGAACGCCTCGACCGCGTTCGCTTCGGGCTGGATGCAGGTCCGCGGCAATCGCCGCCGGCGCGGCTATGACCGCGGCTTCGTGGTGTCGGATCATGCGGACTGGAACGGCCTGCTGCGCAGCGTGCGCGACAGCGGGGCCCGCCGCATCTACGTCACCCATGGCGACGGCGACGCGCTGGTGCGCTACCTGCGCGAACAGGGTCACGATGCGCTGCCGCTGTCGGCCCTGGGAGCCTGAGCGATGCGCCGCTTCGTGCAGCTGTACGCCGCGCTCGACCGCACCGGGTCCACCACCGCCAAGCGCGACGCCATCGCCGCCTTCCTGCACGACGCGCCGCCGGCGGACGCCGCGTGGGCGGTGTACGTGCTCGGCGGCGGCAAGCTCCGCCGGTTGGCCAGCGTCACCGAACTGCGCCAGGCGACCGGCACGGCGACCGGGTATCCCGACTGGCTGATCGACGAAAGCTACGCGCATGTGGGCGACCTGGCCGAAGCGATCGCGTTGCTGCTGCCGCCCGGCGAGCCGTCCGATGACACGCCGTTGCACGTGTGGATGGAGCAGCGCCTGCCATCCCTGAGCCGGCTCGACCCGAGCGCCCGCGTGGCCCAGTTGCAGGCCTGGTGGGCGACCCTTCCGTCGGAGGAGGTCTTCCTGCTCAACAAGTTGATTACCGGCGCATTGCGCGTGGGCGTGTCGCAACGTCTGGTGGTGCAGGCGCTGGCGCTCTGGTCGCAGTTGCCCACCGACCTGATCGCCCATCGGCTGAGCGGCGACTGGAAGCCCGATGCCACCTCGCTGGCCGCGCTGGCCCAGCCCGCCGGCGACGACGCCCATCGCGAGCATCGGCCCTACCCGTTCTTCCTCGCCTCGCCGCTGGAGTCGCCCGTGGAAAGCCTGGGGGAGCGCGCCGAATGGCTGGCCGAATGGAAATGGGACGGCATTCGCGCACAGCTCATGCGCCGTGGCGAGGAGGCGCGGCTGTGGTCGCGCGGCGAGGAACGGCTGGACGGCCGCTTCCCGGAAATCGAGCAGGCCGCCGGCGCCCTGCCATCCGGCTGCGTGCTGGACGGCGAGATCCTCGCCTGGGATGCCCAGGCGACGGCGCCGCGGCCGTTCACCGCGCTGCAGAAACGCATTGGCAAGCTCAAGCCCGGGGCGAAGCTGCTGGCCGAGACACCGGTGCGCTTCATGGCGTACGACCTGCTGGAACGCGATGGGGCGGACCTGCGCGAGTCACCGCTTCACCTGCGCCGCGCGCGGCTTGCCGAGCTGCTGCAAGCCATGCCGCCGACGTTGCTGCTTTCGCCCGCCGCCGATACCGACGACTGGGCCGCCCTGGCGCGACTGCGCGAGCAATCGCGCGAACGGCGTACCGAGGGGCTCATGCTCAAGCGCCTGGATTCGCCCTACCGCGTCGGCCGCAAGCGCGGCGACTGGTGGAAGTGGAAGGTCGATCCCTACACGCTCGACGCGGTGCTGATCTACGCCCAGTCCGGCCACGGCCGACGCGCCGGCCTGTTCACCGATTACACCTTCGGCGTGTGGGACCGCGGCCACCTAGTGCCGGTGGCGAAGGCCTACTCCGGCCTGGATGATGCGGAGATCGCGCGTCTGGACGCCTGGATCCGCGCGCACACGATCGAGCGCTTCGGACCGGTGCGTTCGGTCGAACCGGAGCATGTGTTCGAGCTGGCCTACGAGGCGATCCAGCGCTCGGGGCGGCACAAGTCGGGGGTTGCCGTGCGCTTCCCCCGCATCCTGCGCTGGCGGTCGGACCTGTCGATCCGGGACGCCGACCGGCTGGAAGACCTCAGGCGCATGGCCGAGGGCTGAACCTGCGACCCCGGTTCCCTGGAAGCACACCCTGTATGCGGCCGGGAGGGTGGTCGCGCACAGGGTGCGCTCCTACACAGAAGTGCCGTCTTACCTGTTCAGAACCGCACCAGCAGGATCAGCGCGATCAGCAGCGCCAGCACCGCCGCGGTCGCGATCAGCCACCACACTTCCCCGCGCGGCCCTGCCGCGTCCTCGGGCAGGTGCTCGACCGGCTGTTCCGGCGGCGTGCCTACCGGCGAGGGCAACAGTCCGGGCGCATCCACCACGAAACGGTGCATGGCGATACCGAGCTGGTCGCCCGGATGCAACGCCGCCTGTTCCACCGCCATGCCGTTGAGCCGAAGGGGGTAGCGCGGAGGCGTCGGCCCGGCGGCCACGCGCAGCTCGCCGTCCTTCCAGAACAGCGCCAGCGTGGCCGCGGCGGCCTGCGGCAGCTCCAGCGGCTGGTCGCCTTGCGGACCCAGCTCCAACCGCTCCTGCAACGGAAACACGCGCCCGGACAGCGGCCCGGCCACGGCGCGCAGGGCAGCGGTGCAGCGGCCCTGCTCGGAGAGGGCCACGGGCGGGCGCGTGGCGGGCACCTCGTCGGCGCACAGCAGCATGCGGCAATCGCCCAGGCTCAGGATGTCGCCGGCGCGCAGCAACGCACGCTCGCGCACGGGGCGTGCGTTGACGTAGACGCGGCCCGCGCCGGAAAGCACTTCGAGTACCCAGCCGCGACGGTCCTGCAGGATGCGCAGGTGGTGCGCCGCGCCCTGCTGGGCCGAGACCACCAGGTCATTGTCCGGCGCGCTGCCGATGCGCAAGGCGACCTGCGCCCAGCGGAACGCCTCGCGAGCCGAATTGGGAAACTCGATGCGCATCTAAAGATTGATCCAAAGATGGCCGGGACTCTAGCAGATGCGTGGCCTCTCCTTCGCGCACGCCGCGTAAGATGGGCGATCCACACGGAGGCCTTTTCCATGCCCAAGATCGACATCCGCCGCCCGCACAATCTCCCGCTGGACCAGGCACGCGCCGTGGTCGACAAGGTCGCCGCGCGCATGCGCGAGAAGTTCGACATGCAGAGCCAGTGGCAGGGCGACACGCTGCGCTTCTCCCGCTCGGGCGTGAGCGGCGGGATCGCGGTGGCGCCCGAATCGGTGCACGTCACCGCCGAGCTAGGCCTGATGCTCTCGCCCCTCAAGGGCATGGTGGAGCAGGAAATCCGGCGCAAGCTGGACGAGTATTTCGGGGGCGCCGCCTGAGCTTCCTTTGATCAGGCGCCCGGACGTGGCATACTTGCCCGCTTACGCGGCCGCCACGGCCGGGACCCAACACACCGGAACGCATGGCCAAAGACGACGTCATCGAAATGGAAGGCACGGTCCAGGAGACCTTGCCCAACACCATGTTCCGTGTGCAGCTGGAAAACGGGCACGTGATCACCGCCCACATTTCCGGCCGCATGCGCAAGCACTACATCCGCATCCTCACGGGCGACAAGGTCAAGGTCGAGATGACTCCCTATGACCTGACCAAGGGGCGGATCACCTACCGCATGAAGTAGGTTCCACCAGGACAAACGGAAAGGCCGCGCATTGCGCGGCCTTTTTCGTGCCTGGTCTTCCACGCAACCTGCAGGAGCGCGCCCTGTGCGCGACCGCCGGACGGGAGCGGATCGCGCGGTCGCGCACGGGGTGCGCTCCTACAGGAGAGAGCCGGTTACTCCACCACGACCGGCATCTTTTCCGCCGCTTCGGTCTCCACGTGAAGCTCGCCGTCGCGCACGCTCAGCAGCACCTTGCCGCCCTCGGACAGCTTGCCGAAAAGCAGCTCGTCCGCCAGCGCCCGCTTGACCTTCTCCTGGATAACGCGTGCCATCGGGCGCGCGCCCATCTGCGGGTCGAAGCCGTGCTCGGCCAGCCAGCGGCGGGCGTCGGCATCGACATCCAGGCTGACGTGCTTGTCGGCCAGCTGCGCTTCCAGCTCGATCAGGAACTTGTCGACCACGCGCAGGATGTGCTCGAAGTCGAGCGCATGGAACTGGATGACCGCATCCAGGCGGTTGCGGAACTCCGGCGTGAACATCTTGCGGATCGTCTCCAGCGAATCGGTCGCGTGGTCCTGCTTGACGAAGCCGATGCTGCGGCGCGACGCCTGCTGCGCGCCGGCGTTGGTGGTCATCACCAGGATGACGTTCTTGAAGTTCGCCTCGCGCCCGTTGGTGTCGGTCAGCACGCCGCGGTCCATCACCTGCAGCAGGATGTTGAACACGTCCGGGTGCGCCTTCTCGATCTCGTCCAGCAGCAGCACGGCGTGCGGGTGCTTGGTCACCGCCTCGGTCAGCAGTCCGCCCTGGTCGAAGCCGACGTAGCCCGGGGGCGCGCCGACCAGGCGCGAGACCGAATGCGCTTCCATGTACTCGGACATGTCGAAGCGGATCATCTCGATGCCCAGCTGCAGCGCCAGCTGCTTGGTCACCTCGGTCTTGCCGACGCCGGTCGGACCGGCCAGCAGGAAACTGCCGATCGGCTTGGTCGGGTCGGCCAGGCCCGAGCGGGCCATCTTGATCGAGGCAGAGAGCGCCTCGATCGCCTGGTCCTGCCCGAACACGACCATCTTGAGGTTGCGCTCGAGGTTCTTCAGCACGTCGCGATCCGAAGCGGAAACCTGCTTGGCCGGAATGCGCGCCATCTTGGCGACGATGTACTCCACCTCCGGCACGTCGATGGTGCCGGTGCGCTGGTCCTCGGGCAGCAGGCGCTGGCGTGCGCCGGCCTCGTCGATGACGTCGATGGCCTTGTCCGGCAGCAGGCGGTCGGGGATGTGCTTGACCGACAGGTCCACCGCGGCCTTCAGCGCCTCGTTGGTGTAGGAGACGTTGTGGTGTTCCTCGAAGCGGGTCTTCAGGCCCTTGAGGATCTCGATGCTGTCGGCGACGGTGGGCTCGACGATATCGATCTTCTGGAAGCGGCGGGCCAGCGCGCGATCCTTTTCGAAGATCCCGCGGAATTCCTGGAACGTGGTCGAGCCGATGCAGCGCAGCTCGCCGGAGGCCAGCATGGGCTTGATCAGGTTGGATGCGTCCATGGTCCCGCCCGAGGCGGAACCGGCACCGATGATGGTGTGGATCTCGTCGATGAACAGGATCGCGCCCGGCTGCTTCTTGAGCTGGGTGATCACCGCCTTCAGGCGCTTCTCGAAGTCGCCGCGGTATTTGGTGCCAGCAACCAGCGCGCCCAGGTCGAGCGACCAGATCACCGCGCTCTCCAGCACCTCGGGTACTTCGCCCTCGACGATGCGCTTGGCCAGGCCCTCGGCCAGCGCGGTCTTGCCCACGCCCGCGTCGCCCACGTAAAGCGGGTTGTTCTTGCGCCGGCGGCAGAGCACCTGGATGGTGCGCTCGATCTCGTCCTGGCGGCCGATCAGCGGATCGATCTTGCCTTCCAGCGCCAGGTCGTTGAGGTTGGTCGCGTATTCGCTGAGCGGGTTGCCCTTGCTGTCGGCACCCTCCTCGCCCTCGCGCTCGCCGCCGGGCATGCCCGCGCTCGGCTCGTCGCCGATCTTGGCGATGCCGTGCGAGATGTAATTGACCACGTCCAGCCGGGTGATCTCCTGCTGGTGCAGGAAATACACGGCGTGCGAGTCCTTTTCACCGAAGATCGCCACCAGCACGTTGGCGCCGGTGACCTCCTTACGGCCGGAGGACTGCACGTGGTAGACCGCGCGCTGGAGCACGCGCTGGAAGCCCAGCGTCGGCTGGGTGTCGCGCTCGTCCCCGTGCGGCAGCACCGGGACGGTCTCGGCGATGATCCGCTCCAGTTCCGCCGACAGCCGCGGCAGGTCCACGCCGCAGGCGCGCAAGGCGCCCAGGGCGGACTGGTTTTCGGTGAGGGCGAGCAACAGGTGCTCCACGGTCATGAACTCGTGGCGCTGCTCACGGGCCTGCTTGTAGCAGTGGCCGATGGTGACTTCGAGATCCTTGCTGAACATCCGGACCTTCTCCGCTGGGGAATGACAAGGGCGGCCTAGCCGCGATGGCTACAAGATGGGGCCGCTCATAGCTTTTCCATAGTGCACAACAAGGGATGCTGATGAGTCCGTGAGTACTCGTTCACCTGCGTCACTTTCGTCTCCGCCACCTCGCGGGTGAAGACGCCGCACACACCCTTGCCGCGGGTATGCACGTGCAGCATCACCTGCACCGCGCGCTCCTGGTCCATGGCGAAAAAGCCGCGCAGCACCTCGACCACGAAGTCCATGGGAGTGAAATCGTCATTCAGCAGCACAACTTGAAAAAGTGGCGGCCGTGCCAGTTCCGGACGGCTGGTCTCGACGGCCAGGCCGTGTCCGCTGCCAGGGTCGTGTTCGGGTTCGTGGGCCATTGCTCGTGGGGACTTTGTTGCTGGTACGGAGTATACGCCGCGACGGATGCGGTCCCGTCGCGCCGCCGTGCAAAACGCGCCTCGTTTAGGTGATGGCACAATGGCGTATTTCCAGCCCTCTTGTCCCCGATGTCCGTCACTTCCCCCGCTTCGTCCGTCTGGCGCCCCCACGTCACCGTCGCCTGCGTGGTCGCGCGCGGCGAGCATTACCTGATGGTCGAGGAGGAAGTCGGCGGTCGACTTGTCTACAACCAGCCGGCCGGTCACCTGGATGACCGGGAAACCCTGCTGCAGGCCGCGGTGCGCGAGACGCTGGAAGAAACCGGCTGGACGATCGAAGTGGAGCACTTTCTGGGCGTCCACCAGTGGCACAGCACCGAGCACGGCGAGGGCGTGGTGCGCTTCAGCTTCGCGGCGCGCGCGCTGGCGCACGATCCACACCGGCCGCTCGATGAGGGTATCCGCCGCGCGGTGTGGCTGACCCGCGCCGAGATCGCCGCTCTGGGCGATCGCCTGCGTAGCCCGATGGTGTTGCTGAGCATTGACGCCTGGCTGGCTGGGCGGCGCCTGCCGCTGGACGTATTGTCCAGCCTGCTTGCGGAGCCTGACCTGTCATGAAGGTGATGCTGGGCGTCTCCGGCGGGGTCGACTCGTCGGTCGCCGCGCTGCTGCTCCAGCAGGCCGGCCACGAGGTCGAAGGCCTGTTCATGCAGAACTGGGAAGAAGACGACCGCGACGGCCCATGCACCGCCGACGCCGACCGCAAGGACGCCCTGGCCGTGTGCGGGCGCCTCGGTATTCCCTTCCACGCACGCAACTTCGCCGGCGAGTACTGGGATAGCGTCTTCGAGCACTTCCTGGCCGAGTACCGTGCCGGGCGCACGCCCAACCCGGACGTGCTGTGCAACCGCGAGATCAAGTTCAAGACCTTCCTGGACGAGGCACGCTCGCTGGGTGCCGGGAAGATCGCCACCGGCCACTACGCGCGCGTCGACGAGCGCGACGGCCAGTACCGCCTGCTGCGCGCGGTGGATGCGGGCAAGGACCAGACCTACTTCCTGCACGCGCTGGGCCAGCAGCAACTGGCCGCCACGCTGTTTCCGGTCGGCGAAATCGAGAAATCGCAGGTGCGCGAGTTGGCCCGTGCCGCCGCCCTGCCGACGCACGCCAAGAAGGATTCGACCGGCATCTGCTTCATCGGCGAGCGCGACTTCCGCAGCTTCCTGGCGCAGTACATTCCGGCACGCCCGGGCGAGATGCGCACCCCGGAGGGGACCTTGGTCGGCGAACACCAGGGCACCATGTATTACACGCTGGGCCAGCGCAACGGATTGGGCATCGGCGGACGCCAGGGCATGGGTCCCGAGCCGTGGTACGTGGTCGGCAAGGACGTGGCGGCGAACGTGCTCTACGTGGCGCAGGGCGGCGAGAACCGCTGGCTGCAGTCAAAAAAGCTGCGGGCCGAAACGCCGAGCTGGGTCACCGGCACGGCGCCGGCGGCCTCGTTCCGCTGCAGCGCCAGGACCCGCTACCGGCAAGCGGACCAGGCATGCGAGGTCCGCGTGTCGCGGGCCGGCCTGGAGGTGTACTTCGACGAACCCCAGCGGGCGGTCACCCCGGGCCAGTCGGTGGTGTTCTACGACGGCGAGGCCTGCCTCGGCGGCGCCGTGATCGCGGCCACCGACGCGCCGTTCGGTGGCCTTCCCCCTCTTTCCGCAGGACCTTGACGTGCTCGACACCCTCGCCATGAATGAACCGCGCGTGCTCGCGCTGGCCGGCCTGTTCCAGGCGGCGGGGCTGGCGCACCAGCTGGCAAACCAGGGCCGCTGCGACGAAGGCGCGATGGAGTCGAGCGTGGCCAGCGTGTTCCGTATCGACGCGCCTTCGGTAGCCGCGGTCTACGGCGGCGTGGGCGGCGTGCGGCTGGGCCTGCGCAACCTGATCGGCCAGCTCGACGACAGCAGCCGCGACATGGGGCTGACCCGGATGGCGGTCACCGTCATGCGGCTGGAACGCAGCCTGGCCCGGCGGCCCGAGCTCACCGCCAAGCTGCAGGAAGGCATTGTCGCCGCCCAGCGGCAGGTCGCCCATTTTGGTCAGGATTCCCCGCAGGTGGTCCGGCGCCTGGCCGATCTCTACGCCTCGACCCTCTCGGTCCTGAGCCCGCGCGTGATGGTCAGCGGCAACCCGCAGTTCCTGCAACAGCCGGCGGTGGTGGAAAAGGTGCGCGCCAACCTGCTCGCCGCCGTGCGCTCGGCGGTGTTGTGGCGACAGGTCGGCGGGCGGCAGTGGCAGATCGTCCTCAACCGCCGCCAGTGCAGCATGCTGGCCCGAGGCTTGCTGACCGGCGTGACCCTGGACAACGGTTGAACCACCCGGTCCTTGCAGGCGCCCGCTTGCGGGCGATGCTCCTGGCCAGGCGATCGCAAGACCCTCGCCCGCAAGCGGGCTTCTACAGGTTCACGGCCAATCCGGGGCGCTGCTGCGCCACCTTGCACAGCAGCTCGGCGAACGCCTGGATGTCCGCATGCCAGGGAGACGCCTCTCGCCAGTACAGCGCGATCTGCCGGCCCGGCACCGCCCCTTCGAGCGGCACCACCGTGAGTTCGGGCTTGGAGGCCAGCCGCTCGCGCGCCAGCGCCGGCACCAGCGCATAGCCGCCACGCAGGCCGACCAGCGCCGCCAGGCTCTCCAGGCTCACGTCCTGCACGTGTCCACCGTGGCCGCCCTGCCCGTCGATGCCGTCCGGGTGGCTCTCGGCCATCAGCGTGGCTTCGGCTTCGTCCAGCTCGTCCAGCGACACGCTGGCACGGCTGGCCAGCGGGTGGTCGGCACGAAACAGCACCTGCCACGGTTCGGCAAACAACGGCCGGGTAGCAATGCCACTGGGGGCGTTGGCCGGCGGCGCCAGCACGGCATCCAGCTCGCCCTCGTGCAGGCGTCGCAGCAGGCCACGCGGCTTGCCTTCGGACAGGCTCAGCCGGGCCGCCGGGAAATGCAGCGGGAACGGCTCGACCAGGTGGGGCAGCAGGTAGGGGCCGAGCGACGCCGGCACACCCAGGCGCAGCTCGCCGCCGAAGGCGACCGTGCCGGCGCGGGCGGACTGTTGCAGGTGTCCGGCGGCATCCAGCACCGCGTCGATCCGCTCCAGCAGCCGCTGTCCACCGGCGGTCGGCACGATGCGCCGGCCACCGCGCTCGAACAGCGGTGCCCCCAGTGCCTGCTCGACCTTCTGCACCTGGTGGGACAGGCCCGACGGACTGATATGCATGGCCCGTGCGGCGCTGTTGAAGCTTCCATGTCGATGCACGGCCTGCACCAGCGCCAGGTCGCGCAGCGAAACCGCCGAGAGCGCCGTCGAAATCATCGAATGCTGCATGTCACCAAAAGCGTTTGTGCGGAAGGTCAGGCCGTCGCATGCTTGGCGGCCAACGGCGGGAAGCTCGGCTTGTCTTCGGCCATTCTAGCCGTCCCGCTCGCCCGTGCCGCGAGAACGTCCTGCCCGCCAGCCAGCCCGATCTTCCGCGCCACACGGACGCCCGGGCGCGGTATTTGCGATAATCACAGGCTTGCGTGCGCTTGACCGCAACGCCCAGCTCTCCCCAGCCGCTTCAAAAGCTCAAGCCAGGAGTTCCGTCATGAAAGACTCGTTTTCCATCCGCGACACCCTCGAGGTCAACGGCAAGCGCTATGCGTACGCCAACCTCGCCAAGTTCGGCGAGCGCTTCGACCTCAAGCGGCTGCCGTACTCGCTGAAGATCCTGCTTGAGAACCTGCTGCGGCACGAGGACGGCATCAACGTCACCACGAAGGAAATCGAGGCGGTCGCCAAGTGGGACGCCAAGGCCGAGCCGGATACCGAGATTTCCTTCATGCCCGCGCGCGTGGTGCTGCAGGACTTCACCGGCGTGCCCTGCGTGGTCGACCTGGCGGCGATGCGCGATGCGGTCGTCAAGCTCGGTGGCGATGCCACCCAGATCAATCCGCTGGCGCCGGCCGAACTGGTGATCGACCACTCGGTGCAGGTGGACGTCTACGGCTCCGAGGCGGCGCTGGAGAAGAACGTCGAGATCGAGTTCGAGCGCAACCAGGAGCGCTACGCGTTCCTGCGCTGGGGCCAGAACGCGTTCAACAACTTCAAGGTCGTGCCGCCGCGCACCGGCATCGTGCATCAGGTGAACCTGGAGCACCTGGCGCGCGTGGTGTTCACCGCGGAGAAGGACGGCCAGCTGTGGGCCTACCCGGACACCGTGTTCGGCACCGACTCGCACACCACCATGATCAATGGCGTGGGCGTGCTGGGCTGGGGCGTGGGCGGCATCGAGGCCGAGGCGGCCATGCTGGGCCAGCCCTCCTCGATGCTGGTTCCGCAGGTGGTCGGCTTCAAGCTCACGGGCAAGCTCTCCGAGGGCGTGACCGCCACCGACCTGGTGCTGACGGTCACCCAGATGCTGCGCAAGCTCGGCGTGGTGGGCAAGTTCGTCGAGTTCTTCGGCGACGGCCTCAAGCATCTGCCGCTGGCAGACCGCGCCACCATCGGCAACATGGCGCCGGAGTACGGCGCCACCTGCGGCATCTTCCCCGTCGACCAGGAGGCGCTGAACTACCTGCGCCTGTCCGGCCGCAGCGAAGAGCAGATCAAGCTGGTCGAAGCCTACGCCCGCGCCCAGGGCATGTGGCACGACGAGAACAGCGTCACCCCCGAGTTCACTACCACGCTCGAGCTCAACCTCGCCGACGTGCGTCCGTCCATGGCCGGCCCCAAGCGCCCGCAGGACCGCGTGCTGCTCGAAGGCGTCAAGCAGAGCTTCCACGACGTGGTCGGCCCGCTCACCGCCAGTCGCAAGTCGGGCAGCGGCAGCGTGGGCGTGACCAAGGATGGCGAGAATTTCACCCTGAAGGACGGCTCGGTGGTGATCGCCGCGATTACCTCCTGCACCAATACCTCCAACCCGGCGGTGATGCTGGGCGCCGGCCTGGTCGCCAAGAAGGCGGCTGCCAGGGGCCTGAAGGCCAAGCCGTGGGTGAAGACCTCGATCGGTCCGGGTTCGCTGGTGGTCAGCGACTACCTGGAGAAGACCGGCCTGTTGAAGGAACTGGAGAAGATCGGCTTCTACATCGTCGGCTACGGCTGCACGACCTGCATCGGCAACTCCGGCCCGCTGCCGGCCGAGATCAGCCAGGGCATCGGCGCGGGTGATCTTGCCGTGGCCTCGGTGCTGTCGGGCAACCGCAACTTCGAAGGCCGCGTCCACGCCGAGGTCAAGATGAACTACCTGGCCTCGCCGCCGCTGGTGGTCGCCTACGCGCTGGCCGGCACGCTGGACATCGACCTGACCTCCGATCCCATCGGCCTGGGCAACGACGGCCAGCCGGTGTACCTGAAGGACATCTGGCCCAGCAACAAGGAAATTTCCGACGCCATCGCCGGTGCCATCAACCCGCAGATGTTCGAGAAGAACTACGCCGACGTATTCAAGGGCGACAGCCGCTGGAACGCCATCCCGTCCGCCGAGGGCGCGCTGTATGGCTGGGAGGATTCGACCTACATCAAGAATCCGCCCTACTTCGAGGGCATGACGATGGAGCTGTCGCAGGTCGACGACATCCACGGCGCGCGCGTGCTGGGCCTGTTCGGCGACTCGATCACCACCGACCACATCTCGCCGGCCGGCTCGATCAAGAAGGACAGCCCGGCGGGCCGTTACCTGATCTCCAAGGGCGTGGAGCCGAAGGACTTCAACTCCTACGGCTCGCGTCGCGGCAACGACGACGTGATGGTGCGCGGCACCTTCGCCAACATCCGCATCAAGAACCTGATGCTCGACGGCGTCGAGGGCGGCTACACCGTGCACGTGCCTTCGGGCGAGGAAATGGCCATCTACGACGCGGCCATGAAGTACAAGGCCGAAGGTACGCCGCTGGTGGTCATCGCCGGCAAGGAGTACGGCACCGGCTCCTCGCGCGACTGGGCGGCCAAGGGCACGCTGCTGCTGGGCATCAAGGCGGTGATCGCCGAGAGCTTCGAGCGCATCCATCGCTCGAACCTGGTCGGCATGGGCGTGCTGCCGCTGCAGTTCAAGCACGGGCAGAACGCGCAGTCGCTGGGCCTGACGGGCAAGGAATCGATCGAGATCCTCGGCCTGGGAGGTGGCGAATCGAAGGAAGCCAAGGTGGTCGCCACGGCGGCCGACGGCACCAAGAAGGAGTTCGCCGTGCACGTCATGCTGCTGACGCCGAAGGAGCGCGACTTCTTCCGCCACGGCGGCATCCTGCAGTACGTGCTGCGCCAGCTGGCCGGCCGCAAGGCGGCCTGAGGCCAGCGCTTCGATCCAGCGAAAGGCCGCCTCCGGGCGGCCTTTTCGTTGCCCGATGCCGCCTGGTTTCTGATGTTCCTTCCCCCGCCTGCGGGGGAAGGTGCCCGGAGGGCGGATGGGGGGAAACCTCGCCTCAGACTCGCCTAGAAAGTGCCCGCTTCGTGAGGGCAAACCTTCGCCAGGCTTCCCCCATCCGCCTGTCGGCACCTTCCCCCGCAAGCGGGGGAAGGCTCGGTCGCAGGTGCACGGGCACTGCGGGCGAGTCCACGGGCGCTGTGAGCGTGGCCATTTCTGGCAATCGCGCTAAAGCTGCCGCTTCCACGTCGCGCTGTAGCAGCGCCAGTCGTCCCCCTCACTGCGCCACGCCGTTTCCACCTTGTACACACCCGCCGAGTCCGGCAGCAGGCGGCTGCCCTGGGTGAAAGTCACGGTGAAGTCCGCCACCAGCCGCTCGCCGCGCCGCTCCACCGAGATCGGCCCGAGCGTCACCCCGACGTGCTCGCCGCGCAGACGCGCCAGCCGGATCAGGTTGGCGATGTCCTTGCGCTCGAGCCGGCCGCCGTTGCCATCGAAGTCTTCGCTGAGCGGCTCGACCACGCCGCCCGCATCAGCCTGTTCGGCCGCCTGTTCGGCGGATGCAATGGCTTCGCGCACGCGCGTTTCGTCGGGCGCGTGCCGGCATCCGGCCAACGCCGCGAAGGCCAGCGCCAGCCCAAAGAAAGACAGCATTTTTCCTGCTCGCATGAACCCTCCGATCCTCGCCGCAGCGCGGCTTGCCGCCATGCGCAGGCGTATGCTCCAATGCCTCGGCCGCAAGGCCGAACGGGGAACAGGAACAGTACATGAGCAACGATCGTCCGTGGCTTGCCCACTATCCGCATGACGTACCCGCCCAGATCGACGTCAACGCCTATGCGTCGGTGGCGGAGGTGGTGGAAGAAGCCTTCGGCAAGTTCCGCGACAAGCCGGCCTTTTCAAGCTTCGGCAAGCAATTGAGCTACGGCGAGATCGAGACCCGGAGCCGCCAGTTCGCCGGCTACCTCACCGGCGTGCTGGGCCTGAAGAAAGGCGATCGGCTCGCCATCATGCTGCCCAACGTGCTGCAGTACCCGATCGCGCTGTTCGGCGCGCTGCGCGCCGGCGTCGTGGTGGTCAACACCAACCCGCTCTACACGGCGCGCGAGCTCAAGCACCAGTTGGAAGACTCCGGCGCCAAGGCCATCGTGGTGCTGGACAACTTCGCCTCCACGCTGCAGGAAGTCATTGGCCAGACCCACGTCGAGCACGTGATCACCACCGGCATCGGCGACCTGCTGGGCTTTCCCAAGGGGGCGCTGGTCAACTTCGTGCTCAAGCACGTCAAGAAGATGGTGCCGCACTACTCGCTGCCCAAGGCAGTGCGCTTCCGCGATGCGCTGGCGCAGGGCGCATCACACCCCATGCCCAAGGTGGAACTCGGCCACGCCGACCTCGCCTTCCTGCAGTACACCGGCGGCACCACCGGCGTGGCCAAGGGCGCCATGCTCAGCCACGGCAACATGGTCGCCAACATGCTTCAGGCCAGTGCCTGGATCGGCGACCTGGCCAACCCCGGCGAAGAGGTGATCATCACGGCGCTGCCGCTGTATCACATCTTCTCGCTGACGGCGAACGGGCTGGTATTCATGCGCCTGGGCGGACTGAACTGGCTGATCACCAATCCGCGCGACATGCCGGGTTTCGTCAAGGAGCTGAAGAAGTCCGGTTTCACGGCACTCACCGGCGTCAACACACTGTTCAACGGCCTGCTCAACACGCCCGGATTCGCGGAACTGGACTTCTCCCGCCTGCACCTGACCCTGGGCGGCGGCATGGCTGTGCAGCGCGCGGTCGCCGAGCGCTGGAAGAAGACCACCGGCTGCACCCTGGCCGAAGCCTACGGCCTGACCGAAACCTCCCCGGCGGTGTGCATCAACCCGCTGGATCTGCGCGATTACAACGGCTCGATCGGTCTGCCGGTGCCTTCTACCGATGTCGCGATCTGGTCGGAAGAGAACCAGCCGCTGCCGATTGGCGAGACGGGCGAATTGATGGTGCGTGGCCCACAGGTGATGCAGGGCTACTGGCAGCGCCCCGAGGAAACCGCCAAGGTGCTCGGCGCCGACGGCTGGTTGCACACCGGCGACATCGCCCGCATGGACGAGAACGGTTACGTCTACATCGTCGACCGCAAGAAGGACATGATCCTGGTCTCGGGCTTCAATGTGTATCCGAACGAAGTCGAGGACGTCGTCATGCAACACCCCGGCGTGGCCGAGGTCGCCGCCGTGGGCGTGCCCGACGAACACTCGGGCGAGGTGGTGAAGCTTTTCGTGGTGCGCAAGGACCCGGCCCTGACCGCCGACATGCTCAAGCAGTTCTGCCACGACAACCTGACCGGCTACAAACGCCCCCGCCAGATCGAGTTCCGCGATGCGTTGCCCAAGTCCAACGTGGGCAAGATCCTTCGTCGCGAACTACGCAGCGAACAAAAGAAGACGCCCGCCTAAGCGAGCAACGCTTGCGGGGGAGCCCGCTTGCGGGCGATGTTCTTGTGCGCGATCGAAGTAGAAGCATCGCCCGCTAGCGGGCTCGGGCGAAAAACGCGCGGCCGGAATCACTCCTCCCGCCAATGCTCCAGGATGTCGGCGTAACCGCCGAGCAGGTTCCACAGCGGCACCTGCTTGTCTTCCGGAATGCGTGAGTAGGCGAAACCGATGTGGCGATCGGAAATGCGCGCGACCACCGCTTCCAGGTGGATGTGCAGGTCGCGACCAAAAATCATGTCCAGCACCCACGCCTGCCCTGGCTCGCCCTGCCAGCCCAGCGGCCGGCGCAACAGCGCGCCCGTGGCGGAAATGTCGACCAGCTCGGTCGGATGCGACTGTACCCCGTGGCTCATAAGCACGGTGGTCTCGATGCGCATGCGCGCGGGCCGCAGGAACTTGGGGCCCGATTCATTCGCCACGTTGTCTTCGATCGTCATCTAGCTCCCCAAGCGAAGCGCACCTGCGCCCTGTGACGTCCCTGCGATCGTACGACGCATCCTGCGCCCCATCGACAGTCCTTTGCCGCTCGCCACCCCGGCATTCAGCGGACGGCGCGCGTAGAACGAACGCCATCGCCCCTTCGGGTCGGACGAAGCAATCTCCATGCCATCCGCGCGTCGGGCGGCATCATCCCACGTCCGCCCCGGACATGCGTCCGAACTGCCGCGCTCGGCTGCAGCACGACACAACGTGTCACATGCTGCCCACCCGCCGGCACATACTGGACTTGCCGCAACGCTACCGCTAACCTGTGGTCATGCCCGGTTCCAGCGTGCGCCGTGCCGGTCGATACCGGCCATCGCGGCATGCTTCCCAGGTTCCCGGCAGATCGATTTGAACCGTCCGTGGCGCCGTGTCGCCATCCTGTCTTGCGTCCGCTTCGGGGTCTGATGCCCAGTGCGGACGCCTTGGTGGTCGCCTGAGCCGCCTGACCGAACCGCCGTGGCGCGGCTTCGTCATGCGATACCGCGGCGACGGCTGCGCCGAAAGCGGCAAGCCGGCTTGACCGGCCGTCGGTCCGAAGCCGCGGTCACGAGGGGATAGCGTCCGCAGGGCGACGCCCGGCCAGGACGAAAGGTTTGAACGCATTGCCGGCCGCGTGAGCGGCCCCACGACATGCATTGATGAGCACAGAACCGCAGCAGCCGGCCGCACCGTCGCAGGACGCCTTCGCGTCGATTCCCCAGCAGCAGGAAATGCCGCTGGCGGTCGTGCGTGGCGAACCCTTGCTGCAGATGCCGCAGGACCTGTACATCCCGCCGGACGCGTTGGAAGTTTTTCTCGAGGCGTTCGAGGGTCCGCTGGATTTGCTGCTTTACCTGATCCGCCGCCAGAACCTGGACATCCTGGACATTCCGATTGCCGAGATTACCCGGCAGTACATGGAATACATCGACATGATGCGGGACGTGATGCGGCTGGAGCTGGCCGCCGAATACCTGCTGATGGCGGCGATCCTGGGCGAGATCAAATCGCGCCTGCTGCTGCCCCGGCCGCCCGCCGAGGAAGGCATCGAGGACGACCCGCGCGCCGAACTGGTGCGTCGCCTGCAGGAGTACGAACGCTTCAAGCGGGCTGCCGAGGACATCGACACCCTACCCCGCGTCGAGCGCGACACGGTCGCAGTGCACGCCGAGGTCGGCGAGCGCAACGTGGTCAAGCTGCCGCCTCCGCTGGACCTGAAGGAAATGCTGCTGGCGCTCAAGGACGTGATGCACCGCGCCGAGCTGTTCGGCCACCACGCGATCAAGCGCGAGGCGCTGAGCGTGCGCCAGCGCATGGGTGAACTGCTGAGCCGGCTCGAAGACGGCGTGTTCCACCGGTTCGAAAGCCTCTTCGACGTCAACGAAGGCCGCCTTGGCGTCGTGGTGACGTTCCTTTCGATGCTCGAGCTGGCCAAGGAAATGCTTGTGGAAATCGTGCAGGAAGAACCGCTGGCGCCGATCTATATCAAGGCGAAAGCCTCGCTTGCCGAGGAAAGCGCCGAACTGCCGGACGACGTGCCGGTGTCCGCCGCCGCCGAGTAAGGCGCCGGCTCCCCGAAAACCATCAGGCCATGCAGATCGATCAACTCAAACCGATCATCGAGGCGGCCCTGCTCGCCGCCAGCCAACCGCTCACCGTGGCACAGTTGGGCGAGCTGTTCGTCGAAGAGGACCAGGTCGACCGCGAGGCCATCGCGCGCGCGCTCGAAGCGCTGGGCGAAGACTGCAACGGACGCGGCGTGGAGTTGAAGGAAGTCGCCTCCGGCTTCCGCTACCAGGTCCGCCAGGACGTGCACCCGTGGGTGTCGCGCATGTGGACCGAGAAGCCAAGCCGCTACTCGCGTGCTCTGCTGGAAACCCTCGCGTTGATCGCCTATCGCCAGCCGATCACCCGGCCGGAGATCGAGCAGATCCGCGGCGTCGTGGTCTCTTCCAACATCATCAAGACACTGGAAGAGCGCGAGTGGATCCGCGTAGTCGGCCATCGCGACGTGCCCGGCAGGCCGGCGCTGTTCGGCACCACCCGCGCCTTCCTCGATTATTTCAACCTCAAGTCGCTGGACGAACTGCCGCCATTGTCGGAAATCCGCGACATGGAAGACCCGCAGCTACGGCTCGACCAAGAGCCGCTGCCGCCGCGGGTGATCAAGGACCTCCCGATCGACCCGGACGAGGAAGGCGCCGAAGCCACGCCGGATGAGGCCTCCGAAACCGACCAGATCACCGCCGGTCCCAGTCCGGACGCAGTAGCCACCGACGGCGCGCCCGCCGAGGCCGAACCGGCCGACGCCATCGAAGCCACCGCCGCGTCCGAGGACGAGGCACCCACCCCATCCGCCACTGCCGACGAGGCAGCAGCCCCTGCGGACGTCGACGAAGACGCCGCCGAGCAGCACACCGAGGAGTACCGCGCATGACTGCGCCGCAGAAATCCGTCCTGACCCTCAAGCGCGAACCCCGCGAAGAGGCCAACAATCCCGCCCTTGAAGAACGCCTGCACAAGGTGCTGGCCAACGCGGGCCTCGGCTCGCGCCGCATGCTGGAGCAGCGCATCCAGGGCGGAGAGGTCGAACTCAACGGCGAGCCGGCCGGCATCGGCGCCAGTGTGCACGCCGGCGACCGCGTGGTGCTCGACGGCAAGCAGTTCGTCGTCGCCACCGACAACCGCGACGACACCGAGGTGCTGCTTTACCACAAGCCCGAGGGCGTGGTGACCACCCGCGAAGATCCCGAAGGCCGTCCCACCGTCTTCGAGCAGCTGCCGCGCCTGAAGGGCGCGCGCTGGGTCGCCGTGGGTCGCCTGGACATCAATACCACCGGCCTGCTGCTGCTCACCACGGACGGCGAATTGGCCAACGCGTTGATGCACCCCAAGAGTGGCCTTGGTCGCGAGTACCTCTGCCGCGTGCACGGTGAGGTGCCCGACGAGGTGATCGAAAAGCTCAAGGCCGGCGTCGAACTGGAAGACGGCGCGGCCCGCTTCGATGAGATCGCCATCATCAGCCGCGGCGGTAGCCACAGCTGGTTCCGCGTGGTGATCCGCGAGGGCCGCAACCGCGAGGTGCGCCGCCTGTGGGATTCGCAGGGCTTCCTGGTCAGCCGCCTCAAACGCATCCGCTATGGCAGCGTGGAGCTGCCGCGCACGCTGCGCCGCGGCGAGAGCGAGTCGCTATCGGAAGACGCCATCAAGGACCTGCGCAAGTCCGCCGGCCTGGGCCCGGCCCAGCCCGTACTGACGCTCAGTCCTGTGCTTCACCAACGCCGTGCCAGCCGCAGCGTGACGGAATACCGCCCCGAGCGCGGTGCGCCGACCGGCTGGAGCGGTGCCTACCAGGACGAGGCGCGCGAACTGCGCGCATTTGATCGCATCCGCGAGGAACCGGCGCGCGGCAAACAGCAGCGCCGCCGCCCCGGCAAGGAAGTGAACGGCAACGTCGCCCGTCCCGAGCGTCCGGCCAGTGCTGGCCGCCGCAAGAACAAGCGCGGCGTGGCGCCGGGACAGGAGCTGCCATCCGTGCGTACCTGGTTCGCTGGCGAGAGCCGTGACGGTGGCGCCCGCGGCCCGTCGGGCAACCGGGCCGGTGGCAATCCGGCAGGTGGCAATTCGGCCGGCGGCAACCGTCGTGGCGGCAAGCCCGGTGGTGGCCGCGGCGGTGAAGCGCGCAACGCCAGTCCTTACTCGGGCTTCGGTGGTGGCGGTGGTGGCGGTGGTGGTGGCAATCGCGGCAACCGCCAAGGCGGCGCACCCGGCCAGGGCGGCCGGCCGCAGAACCGCGGCAACCGTCCGCAGGGCCATGGCGGCGGCCGTCCGCCCGGCGGTCGCGGCGGCAACCGGTCCGGCAACCGCTGATGAGCGTGCGCATCTACCACAACAGCCGCTGTTCCAAGTCGCGCGGCACGCTGGAGTTGTTGCAGGCGCGCGGCATCGAACCGGAGGTCGTAAATTACCTGGACACACCGCCCAGCGTGGACGAGCTCCGGACTCTGCTGTGCATGCTCGGCATGACGCCCCGCCAGCTCCTGCGCACGGGCGAGGCCGACTATAAGGAACAAGGGCTGGACGACTCGGCGCTGGGCGACGAAGCCCTCCTGAAGGCCATGGTCGCGCATCCGAAACTCATCGAGCGTCCTATCGTCGTGGCCGATGGGAAGGCCGCCATCGGTCGCCCGCCGGAAGCCGTCCTGGCCATCCTTCCCTGAGCCGCAGGGCAGGCTTCGGCCTGCCCCTCCACCAAGATGGACTGACGCCACCTGCGCCACACGCTGATGTCTGCCCGCAAACGGAAGCCGCCCCATGGGCGGCTTCGTCGTGATGGAGCATCCCGCGCGTGGCGTGTCAGTTTCTCAGGGCATCGGCAGTTGCGTCGTCCAATTGCCCGGTCACCGTCAAGCCACGTATCTGCTGAAAGCGACTGATGGCCTTGGTGGTGCCCGGCCCTGGCAGACCGTCGACCTTGCTCGTATACAGGCCCAGCCCCGCGAGCCGCCGCTGGGCGTCGGCCAGCGAAAAGCTTTCGCCCTGCGGTCGCGATGCGCCATCGACGCCCAGGCTGCCACCCGTGCCCAGACCGCCTGCGACCTTCTGTGGCGCATAATTGCGGACCGCGCGCACCATTTCGTTATACGAATCCATAAAGGCACTGGCGATGAGCCGGCCCTGCGGAGTCCTGCTGTATCCGCCCATGGCTGCGCCAGCAGAACCGCCGATGCCCAGCCCGCCGAAGCCGAAGTCGTTCTTGCTCGCGCTGCCTTGCGCCACGGCGACCTGCACCCCCGAACGCACGTCCGTAAGCATCAGCGTGGTCGAAGCCTCGCGATGCTTGATCGAGCCGGCAACCGCGCCAATCAGCGCGCCATACGGCAGCACGCCGGCCAGTGCGGCGGCGCCACCACCGGTGTCCTCCGCGAACTGGATGGTCGGCGTGACGACATAATCGGCCGCCACCATCTGACCCCTGCCCATGTTGCTGCGTCCGCGCAGCTCGCCCGAATCGGCCAGGCCGCGTTCCTGCATCATCGAGCTCATCGCGCGACCGCGATCCACCACGACGAAACAGTTGCTTTGCTGGATCATCAGGCGGATCAGCGGCGTGGTGGCCGGCAGGTGGTATTGGGTGGTAAGGATCGCGAACCAGTTCTGGCTGGTGTCCTCCTCGACCGCCAGCGTGCCCAGTGGCTTGGAGCAATGCTCCAGCGTCTTGTTGGCATTGGCGCTGTTCGACCCTGCGGCAGATCCGCCGATCGGATCCTTCTTGGTGGCGGCCAGGCTGGCGCAGCCACTGAGCAGCATGACCGAGCCGACACCCAGTGCCAGGACGCCACGCTTCAACGATTCAGTTCTCATCGCGATTCCATTCCGTTTGCAGGTAGTCGCAACGCGCCGGAACTGGCAGACGCGCTGCAGGTGACAAGGGACGCGGAACCGGCCTCTTTCGCGCACGCTCCCGCGCCGCCGGCAAAAGCGGATCAAGCGAGTGCATGAGTCGGTGAGTCCAGTAGCCCGATCCGTTCGGGGCCTTGTGCTTCCCTGGTGCCCCGCGTAGGGGTTCGTGCGCCCTACGGGCGGCGAACCTTGGGGGACCGGCGTCAAGACTACGTGCAAATGCCCATCGGTCAATCGGAGGAAATGGCAGCGATCGAGTATCGGCAAACGCTTCCGCGTGCCTTGGACAGTCGATTGGAAATGCGGCAAAGGGCTTGTTTTGCCGAGGCAAAAAAGAAGGTCGCCGGGAAAGCTTTCGCCCATGCGGGACACAGGCCCGGCTGCTGCAGGAAGTGGTCCTGCCGGAAAATCAGGCTTCCCTTATAAGCTTCATAAATTGATGCCTACGATCCGCATGGCACGACCCGCAAGCAAGGCGCGAAAGGTGGCGAAAAAGCAGAGGCCGTTCGACTTTGTGGGTTCGGCGGCAAGAGCGGCCATGACCCATGCCATACATTGGCGCCACGGCTTCTCCCGCAAGTGGGCTTGCCACGGGCCGGTGACATCGGGGCTTTTGCTGCCGAAGCGTGGAAGCGGTTCGATCAAACCGGTGCCAGCGTGAACTCGTCCGCGTCCATCCAGGCCGGGAAGCGCTCGCGATGCGCCAGCAGTGGCGCCGGATCCAGGCGCACTGTGGAAACCTGCTCCTGCGCGCCAAGCTCGATCATGGCATCGCCGATCGCATCGATCACTGCGCTATCGCCGGCATAAGGCAAGTCATTGCCGTCGACGCCGACGCGGTTGACGCCCACCACGCAGGCGAGGTTCTCGATCGCCCGCGCGCGCAGGAGCGTGCGCCACGGCTGTCGGCGCGGCGCCGGCCAGTTGGCGACAAACAGCGCCAGGTCGTAGTCCATGCCACCGGCGGCGCTTTCCAGCCGGCGATTGCGCAGCCACACCGGAAAGCGCAGGTCGTAACAGACCTGCGGGAGGATGCGCCAACCCTTAAGTTCCACCACCAGCCGGTCGCGACCGCCGCCGTAGCGGGTGTGCTCGCCCGCCATGCGGAACAGGTGACGTTTGTCGTACTGCGCGTGGCTGCCGTCCGGGCGCATCCAGAACAGGCGGTTGTAGACCGTGCCGTCTTCGATGATGGCCAGGCTCCCGCAGATCACCGCGCCCACCTCGCGCGCCAGATCGCGCAACCAGGCCACGCCCTCGCCGTCCATGGTGCCGGCACTGGCGCGGGTGTCGTTGCTGAAACCGGACAGAAACGTCTCCGGGAGCACGATCAGGTCGCTGCCCCTGGCCTGGCGCACCAGCCCGCCGTAGTACTCGCGATTGGCCGGCGCATCGTGCCAGCGCGTCGCACCCTGCACCAGGCTGACGGTCAGCGGCTGCATGCTTACAGGCGACATAGGCGCTCCGCGGCGGCGGTCATGGTGGCATCGCTCTTGGCGAAGCACAGGCGCAGCAGGCGCGTGCCCGGCGGCTTCTCGTAGAACGGCGTCAGCGGGACGCCCGCCACGCCGCCCTGCTCCACCAGCCAGCGCGCGAAGGCAAGGTCGTCCTCGTCGCGGATGGCCGAGTAGTCGACCAGCTGGAAATAACCGCCTGGCACGTCCAGCAGCTTCAGGCGCGAGGGCGCCAGCAGCGCGCGGAAGCGGTCGCGCTTGGCCTGGTAGAAGTCCGGCAGTTCCAGGTAATGCGCGGGGTCGTTCGCCATGATCTCGGCGAACGCGACCTGCGCCGGATGGAAGGTGCAGAAGGTCAGGTACTGATGCACCTTGCGGAACTCGGCCGACAGTGCCGCCGGCGCCACGGCGTAGCCGACCTTCCAGCCGGTGCAGTGGTAGGTCTTGCCGAAGCTCGACACCACGATGCTGCGCGCAGCCAGTTCCGGATGGCGCAGCACGCTCTCGTGCCGCGCGCCGTCATAGACGATGTGCTCGTAGACCTCGTCCGACAGCACGATGATGTTGGTGTCGCGGGTGATCTGCGCCAGCGTCTCCAGGTCGTCCGCCGAGAGCACCGCACCGGAAGGATTGTGCGGGCTGTTGATCAGGATCATCCGGGTCTTGGGCGTGATCGCATCGCGCACGCGCTGCCAGTCGATGGCGAAGCTGGGCACCGTCAGCGGAATGTGCACCGCACGCGCGCCCTGCAGCTCGATCGCCGGCTCGTAGGAGTCATACGCCGGATCGAACACGATCACTTCCTCGCCCGCGCGCACGATCGCCGCGATTGCCGCGAACAGCGCCTCGGTGGCGCCGGAAGTGACCGTGATTTCGGTGGCCGAGTCCACGCGTCGCCCGTACAGCCGTTGCGTCTTGATCGCGATCTGCTCGCGCAGCGCCGCCGTACCGATGCCCGGCGCGTACTGGTTCTTGCCTTCGGCCATCGCGCGGGTAAGCGCATCGCGCAGTGACTGCGGCGGCTCGAAATCCGGAAAGCCCTGGCCCAGGTTCACCGCCTGGTTATCCAGCGCCAGCTGGCTCATCACGCTGAAGATGGTGGTGCCGACCTTGGGCAACTTGGTATCGATGTTCATGCGCGCGGATGTCTGGAAGGCCAAACGGCAAGCCTAGCACGGCTCATGTGCGCGGCCGGTCGAGCGGGGCCAGCGGGCGCTGGCGGCACTGTTCGTGCTTCTGGCGGGTCGCCTCGGGCAGGCGCTCGGCGAGGAAGTCCACCAGCGCCCGAACGCCAGGCAGCATGCCGCGGCGGCTGGGATAGACGAAGTGCATCGTCCCCTCCGGCGCACTCCACTCCGGCAGTACGACCTCCAGCTCGCCGCGCGTGACCGCCGGCGCGCAGACGAACTCGGGCAGCAGCGCCACGCCCAGACCCCGGCGTGCCGCTTCCAGCAGCAAGGCGAACTCGCCGGTGACCAGGCGTGCGCTCATCTCGACCGAGACGCGCTCGCCTTGCGCGTCGATCAGCTCCCACACCTGCGCCCCTTCGTGTTCGAGCATGGTCAGCGCGGGCAACGCGGACAGCCCCGTCGGCGCCGTCGGCCGTCCCAAGCGGTCGAGCAACGCAGGGCTGGCCACCGCCAGCACGCGCGAGAGGCCGAACGTGCGCATCACCAGGTTGGCATCGCTGTCGAGCTTGCTGCGTACGCGGATGGCGAGGTCGTAGCCCTCGCCCACCACGTCGACGCGTCGGTTGCTGGAGAGCACGCGCACCTGCACCTTGGGGTATTGCGCCAGGAAGTCCGGCAGCACGTGCGCCACCACCGTCTGCGCGAGCGATACCGGGCAGCTCAGCCGCACCACGCCCCGCGGCTCGGCGCGCAACTCGTCGACCGCCTCCTGCGCTGCCCGCGCCTCTTCCAGTACCGCGCGGCAATGGGCATAGAAACGCTCGCCGACTTCGGTGACGACGAAGCGGCGGGTCGTCCGCTGCAGCAGGCGCACGCCCAGTCGCTCCTCCAGTTGCGACACCCGCTTGCTCAGGCGCGACTTCGGGATACCCAGCGCGCGGCCAGCCGCGGAAAACCCGTTGTGCTCGACCACCATGGCGAAAAAGTAGAGGTCGTTGAGGTCCTGCAGCGTGCCATCGAGTGTCATGCCGGCTGTTTCCTTTTAGAAACGATAAGTTCGATATTACCCGTCTTATCAGTCCATTGTTGCGAAAGTATCGTTACTCCGTCGCCGGCATGCCGGCCTTCGACTGGAGCTACGCCATGAAACTGCTGCACATCGATTCGAGCGCCCTGGGCCAGCATTCGGTCTCGCGCGGGCTCACCGCGGACATCGTGGCCCAGGTCAGGCGCGATCACCCGGCCGCTTCCATCCGCTACCGCGATCTGGCGGCCCAGCCGCTGCCCCACTGGACGCCGGTGGCCGATGCCAACGATGCGGCCGCGCTGCTTGGCAACGAGGTGATGGACGAGTTCCTTGCCGCCGACGTGATCGTGCTCGGCGCGCCCATGTACAACTTCGGTATCCCCAGCACGCTCAAGGCCTGGATCGACCGCATCGCGGTGGCGGGCAAGACCTTCCGCTACACCGCCAACGGCCCCGAGGGCCTGGCCGGCGGCAAGCGGGTGATCGTGGCTTCCAGCCGTGGCGGTTTCTACGGCGAAGGCACTGGCGCCGCGGCGATGGATTTTCAGGAGAACTACCTGCGCGCAGTCCTCGGCTTCCTCGGCATCACCAACGTGGAGTTCGTGCGTGCCGAGGGCGTGGCGGTCAGTGCCGAGCACAAGAGCCAGGCGCTGGCGGCGGCCAGGGACGCGATCGGGACGCTGCTGCCCAAGGCGGCGTAATCCTCTTCCCATCCCCCCCCGGAGAGGTGCCGACAGGGCGGCAGCGGGTTCGGGCAAAGCGAGGATTTCGCGCTGGCCAGACCCTCTCCACAGCCCCTCTCCCGACGGGAGAGGGGCTTTCGCTTTCCGACAAGTGGAAAAACCTCGCCCGCCCCGACACACTGCGGCTTTCCCGCACAGGAATCCGCACGCATGAATCGCACCCTGCGTCTGTCCTTGCTCGCCCTGCTGGCCACCGCGCCGACGCTGCAGGCCGCCGATCTTTACGTGCACAACGTCAAGGGCTACACCCTGGACAGCCAGGGCAAGCTGCAGCGCTTCGATGCCCTGCTGGTGGATGACGGCAAGGTGGTTGCCACCGGCGCCGACAACACGCTCGCCAGACGCGCGGGTGACGCCAAGGTGGTCGATGGCCACGGCAAGACCCTGCTGCCGGGCCTGATCGACGCCCACGGCCATGTGCTGGAGCTGGGCTACGCGCTCACCCAGGCCGACCTGACCGGAACGCAATCGCTCGACGAGGCGCTCGCCCGCGTCAAGGACTACGCCAAGTCCCATCCGGACGCGCGCTGGATCATCGGCGGCGGCTGGAACCAGGTGATCTGGAAGCTCGGCCGCTTCCCGACGGCCAGTGAACTGGACGCAGTGGTGTCCGACCGCCCTGTCTGGCTGAGCCGCGTCGACGGCCACGCCGCCTGGGCGAACACCGCGGCGATGAAGCTGGCCGGCATCACTCGCGACACCAAGGATCCTCCCGGCGGCCGCATCGAACGCGACGCCCAGGGCAACCCCACCGGCGTGTTCGTCGATGGCGCCGCGGCGCTAGTCGGAGCGGTCGTGCCCGAACCCACCGACAACGAGCGCGCCCTCGCGCTCGACACCGCGCTGGCGGAGATGGCGCGCGTGGGCCTGACCGGCGTGGACGACGCCGGCATCGACCTGCCCAACTACCGCCTCTACAAGCGCTACGCCGACGAACACAAGCTCACCGCGCGCATCTACGCGATGATCCGCGACACCGGCGACGCTTTCGACACCATCACTGCTGGCGCTCCGCTGGACGGTTACGGCGATGGCTACCTGACGGTGCACGCGGTCAAGCTGTTCGCCGACGGCGCGCTGGGCAGCCGCGGCGCGGCCATGCTCAAGCCCTACTCCGACGACCCGCACAACCATGGCCTGCTGTTCATGAGCCCTGGCACGATGGAGTCGAAGATCGAGAAGGCCTTCGCCAAGGGTTACCAGGTCAACATCCACGCAATCGGCGATGCGGCCAATCGCGAGGTGCTCGACAGCTTCGCCGCCGCCTACAAGGTCCATCCAGGCGCGAAGGCCTTGCGCAACCGCGTCGAGCACGCGCAGATCGTCTCGCTCAAGGACATCCCACGCTTCGTGCCGCTGAACCTCATCGCCTCGATGCAGCCCACGCACGCCACCTCCGACATGAACATGGCCGAGGACCGCGTGGGCCAGGCGCGCATCGCCGGCGCCTACGCGTGGCGGCGTTTCCTCAAGCAGGGCACGGTGGTCGCCTTCGGCTCGGACTTCCCGGTCGAGTCGCCCAACCCGTTCTTCGGCCTGCATGCCGCGGTCACCCGCCAGGACCACCAGAACCAGCCGCCGGGTGGCTGGTATCCCGACCAGAAGCTCAGCCTGGTCGAGGCGCTGCGTGCATTCACCCTGAGCGCGGCCTACGCCGGCCACGCGGAGAAGACCCAGGGCACGCTGGAACCGGGCAAGTACGCCGACTTCATCCTGGTCGACCAGGATATTTTCAGCGTCCACCCGCAGGACATCTGGAAGACGCGGGTGCTGGGGACGTGGGTCGGCGGCAAGCAGGTGTATCCGGCCGGCAAGTGAGCGGTCGGGGGCTCCGGCGCACCACGCCCCTTCGACGGGATGCCTTCGAAAGCACGCCGACGCCCCGCCATTCGGGCCTCGGCGGCCCCTGGAGGGCGGTCGCGCCCTAGGGCGCTGCCACAGGCATGCAGCGTTCCCTGTAGGGGTCCGCTCGGGCGCGACGACCATGCCTGGTGGCGCCTGCCTCACCTAACCCTTTGACAAACCTTAGGGTTCCGCAAATAGGCCATGAGTAATGGCCACTTGCCTGTTGACGCTTTCGAGGATGGTGTTATAGTTCACTACAACACCGGTCCACGAGGTCACTAAGGAGACCCGCCATGAAAGCGCAGAACCTGATCGCCCTGGCCGCCGCCACCCTGATTACCGCGACGAGCCTGGCCACCCTGAACAACCCGGTGCGCACCACGCCGGTTTCCGAAATCAACGGCATTCGCGTGGTGAACCTGGCCCCGGTCGAGGTCAGCCCGACCGCCAGCGACCTGCGCGCCGCCGCACTGCTGGAAGGCTCGGACATCACCAGCGCCACCCTGGCGCCGACGCTGGGCACCCGCGCCGAAGCGGGCGCCACCCTGCTCGGGGCGCAGTTGGCCATGCCCTACTATTCGTTCGGCACCCAGATCGCCCGTGCCAGCAAGGAATAACGTATGACCATCACCTGGAACGACAGCGTCCCGATCTACCGCCAACTGCGCGAACGCGTGGTGGCGATGATCCTGGATGGCGCCTTGAACGAAGGCGACCCGCTGCCGTCGGTACGCCAGGTGGCGGCGGATTTTCAGATCAATCCGCTGACCGTTTCGAAGGCGTACCAGGAGCTGGTCGACGATCAACTGGTCGAGAAAAGGAGAGGACTGGGCATGTTCGTCACTGATGGGGCCCGCGAGGCCTTGTTGAAATCCGAACGCGAGCGCTTCCTGCGCGAGGAATGGCCGGCCCTGTTCGCGCGCCTGCAGCGCCTGGGTCTGGATATCAAAACGCTGATGCGCGAAGCGCCGGCCACCACGGAATCGAAGCCATGAGCGCCATCGTCACCGCTCGCAACCTGAGCAAGCGCTACAAGAACGCGACCGCGCTGGACAGCGTGAACTTCGAGATCCAGCCCGGCCGCATCGTGGGCCTGATCGGCCCCAACGGCGCCGGCAAGACCACCGCGCTCAAGGCCATCCTGGGCCTGACGCCTTTCGACGGCGAACTGAACGTGCTCGGCTACGACCCGCGCACCCAGCGCGACAAGCTGATGGAACAGGTCTGCTTCATCGCCGACGTGGCGGTGCTGCCGCGCTGGATCCGAGTGCGCGAGGCGGTCGACTTCGTTGCCCACGTGCACCCGCGCTTCGACCGCGCCAAGTGCGAGGGCTTCCTCAAGCGCACCAAGCTCACCCCCGACCAGCGCGTGCGGCAGATGTCCAAGGGCATGATCGTGCAGCTGCACCTGGCCCTGGTGATGGCGATCGACGCCCGCCTGCTGGTGCTGGACGAGCCCACGCTCGGCCTGGACATCCTCTACCGCAAGCAGTTCTACCAGAGCCTGCTGGAGGATTACTTCGACGAGAACAAGACGATCATCGTCACCACCCATCAGGTGGAAGAGATCGAGCACATCCTCACCGACCTGATGTTCATCCGCGACGGCAAGATCGTGCTGGATACCGACATGGACGCCGTCGGCGACCGCTTCGCCGAAGTGATGGTCAACGCCGACCAGGCCGCCGCCGCACGCGCTCTCAAGCCGATCGACGAACGCCAGGTCTTCGGCAAGAGCATCTTCCTGTTCGACGGCGCCGACCGCCCGACGCTCGAGGCACTTGGCGAAATCCGCCGCCCGTCCGTCAGCGACCTGTTCGTCGCCACCATGAAAGGGACCTACGCATGAAAACCCTTGCTGGCAACCAACTGTACTGGCTCGTCAAGCGCGAGTTCTGGGAACATCGCGGCGGCTTCCTGTGGGCGCCGCTGGTCACCGGCGGCATCTTCCTGCTGCTGAACATCATGGGCATCATCGCCGCTGAAATCATCGGCGCCCGCCACGGCGTCCATATCGGTGAGCTCGCAGCGGCCAAGCAACACTTCGCCGGTGGCAACCTGCAAAGCGTCATTTCGCAGATGGATGCCGGTGACCTGAGTCATGTAGGCATGGCGCTGGACATGGCCATGTACTCCTCCATGGCGCTGATCTTCGTGGTGCTGGGCTTCGTGGTGTTCTTCTACTGCCTGGGCGCCATCTACGACGAGCGGCGCGATCGCAGCATCCTGTTCTGGAAGTCGCTGCCGTTGTCGGATACCGAAACGGTCCTGTCCAAGGTCATCAGCGCCACGCTCGTGGCCCCGGTGATCGCCACGTTGGCCGGCATCGCCGCAGGCATCCTGCAACTGCTGATCGTGGCCCTGACGCTGTCCTTCCACGGCGTGCATGTCTGGCAACTGCTGACGCTGGCCCATCCGTTCCGTGTCACCGTCAACATGCTCGGCCACATCCCCCTGTACCTGCTGTGGGCCCTGCCCTCGGTCGGCTGGCTGATGGCGTGCTCGGCCTGGGCCCGCACCAAGCCGTTCCTGTGGGCCATCGCCCTGCCGGTCGCCACCGGCCTGCTGGTCACCTGGTTCGGCATCATGGGACTGTTCAACCTGTCGACCGGCTGGTTCTGGCAGAACATCGTGGCCCGCGCCCTGTTCAGCGCCTTCCCCGGCGCCAGCCTGATCGCCAGTGACGACCTGATCCACACCGGCAACAACAACCTCGATTTCATGAACCTCGGCAACGCCTACCAGTTGCTCGGCTCGGTGAATCTGTGGGTCGGCGTGGCGGCGGGGGCGGCACTCATCGCCGCGGCCATCTGGTTCCGCCGCTGGCGCGACGAAGGCTGATCGCCGAAGACCCGCCCTGCATTGCAAGTCCGAACGCCGCATCCGACCCGAGGACGATCCATGAAGATCCGCACGCTCACCCCCGGCGCCATTGCCCTGGTCCTGCTCCTGGCCGGATGCGGCTCTTCCGGCTCGGACGCTGGCGACAACGTGACCCAGGCGATGAAGGAGGTCGACAAACAGACCTACCCATCGATGATCTCGGCCGAGATCCACAAGGGGATCGAACAGGCCAAGCGCGAACTGGCGACCAAGGACATCGACATCGGCCACATCCACGTCGGCCACGGCCGGCAGGATGATCGCGACTCCCTCCCCCATGCGGCCATCACGCCGCAAGGGGATCTGGTGATCGCCGGCAAGACGATCGACGCCACGCCGGAACAGCACACTCTGTTGCTCGATTACCGCCAGCAGGTCGTGGGCATTGCCGAGGCCGGCATGGACATCGGCGAACACGGCGCCAACCTGGGCACCCGCGCCGCCAAGGAAGCGATCTGGGGCGCGCTCACCGGCAAGAGCGACAAGGAGATCGAGGCCAGCATCAAGCCGCAGGCCGAGCAGATCAAAGTCGCCGCCATGAAGCTCTGCCACGACCTGCCGGGCCTGCTGGCCTCGCAGCAGAAGCTGGCCGCGGCAATGCCGCAGTTCCGCCCCTACGCGACCATGACGCAGAAGGATGTCGACGACTGCGGGCGCGACGAAAACTAAACCGGTTCTTCAGGAGGCCAAGGAATGTTCTCTCGTCACTCGCGCTTCGCCCTCGCCCTTGCGGCCAGCCTCGTCCTGGCCGGTTGTGGCAACGGGCTCGATACCACCACGATTGCCAACGGCGGCATCGTGGTCCTCGGCGACCAGGTCACGCTCCACGGCACGGGCAACAGCGAGGCGCTGCTGGACGCCACCGGCCGGTTGGTGATCGACGGCCACGACGTGGCGGTCGATACCACGCAGCGGCAACTGCTCCAGCAGTATTACCAGGGCGCCCGCGCCGTACGCGAACACGGCGTGGCCACCGGCAAGGCGGGCGCCGCGGTGGCGGTGCAGTCGCTGAAGAACGCGGCAGAGCACGTCACCGGCAGCGACAGCGAACAGGCCGACGCGAAGCTCGACACCGCGACCCGGCGGGTCGACGACGAGGCCAACAAGATCTGCCTGGACATCGGCCAGATCCGCGCCGCGCAGAACCGCCTCGCCGACTCGCTGCCCGCCTTCAAGCCGTTTGCCCGGATCATCGACGGCGACGATTCCGACTGCTCCGACGACTCCTGAAAAAGCCCGCGTTCACCCGTACACGAAACGGAGGCAAGCATGAAAGGAAACGCGCGGGTCGCAGGCCTGCTCTACCTGATCACGGTCGTCACCGGCATGTTCTACCTGGGCTACGTGCCCTCGCAGTTGGCGACAGACGGCGACGCTGCGGCGAAGGTCGCGCGGATCGTGCAGATGGACACGTTGTTCCGGCTGGGCATCGTTGCCGAGCTGGCCTGCCAGGCCGCCTTCCTGCTGCTGCCGCTGGCGCTGTATCGGCTGCTGGGCGGTGCCGGCCGGACGGCCGCGGTGCTGATGGTCGCGTTCGCCGCTGCAAGCGTGCCGGTCGCCCTCGCCAACCTGGGACATCGCCTGGACGTCCTGTCGTTGCTGGACAACGCGGACTACCGGCAGATGTTCGACACCGGGCAGTTGCAGGGCCAGGTGATGGTGCAGCTGGGTGCCTACCGGCAAGGCCTGCTCATGCTCGAGGTCTTCTGGGGCGCGTGGCTGCTGCCGCTGGGCTACCTGGTGAGCAAATGCGGCTTGCTGCCGCGGTTGCTCGGGATGCTGCTGATCCTGGGCGGGCTGGGCTACCTGGCCGACTTCCTCGCCACGCTCATGCTGCCCTCGTATGCGGTATCGGCCGTGGCCGACTACGTCCTGCTGCCGGCCTCCGTCGGCGAACTGGGAACCTGCCTGTGGCTGCTGGCCGGCGCATCCGCGATCCGCAACCACGGCGCCCTGTCGATCCAGCCTCAAGGAGGGACCTGATCACCTCCCGCAGGCCGCTGCTTTTTTCAGGAGCCCCACCCTTACGGAGGCACGTCGCCGGCCTCGACGCCGTTTGCCGCGGAGCACACCCGACCGGGCCGTCAGGCCCACCCATCGACACGGAGCAACCGATGGCCCGTACCCGCCTGGAAGACCTCAAGGTCCATGTGAGATTCAAGCTGTCCGCGCTGTGGGCAGCCATCATGTCCTGCTACATCTACGGCGATTTCTGGGGCCTGTACCGGCCCGGCAACCTCAAGGACATGCTCGACGGCATCGGCCCGTTGGGCCCGACGAGCCAGGGCTCGCTGGTGGCCGTGTCCGTGCTCGTGGCGGTGCCGGCGGTGATGATCTTCCTCTCGCTTGCCTTGCCGGCGGCGTTCGCACGCTGGCTCAACCTGCTGATCAGCATCGCGCTGACCGCGATCATCCTTGCCACGCTCCCGGGCGCCTGGGCTTTTTATGTGTTCATGAGCTGCGTCGAGATCGCGCTGCAACTGGGCATCGCCTGGTACGCCTGGCGCTGGCCGCGGCAAATCGCAAGCTGACCCGCGCGGGCCTGCCCCGCTTCCATCGCACCCTCTCCCCCGGAGGCCGAACCGGCCGCCGCACTCCCCCCTCATGCCCGAGGTATGCCCATGCGACTGATCAGGATCCTGCTTGCCGCCCTTCTCGTTGCCTTGCTGCCAGCGTCCATGGCGCTGGCCGCGGCCCCACCGCGAACCGTGCTGCTGTTGGGCGACAGCCTCAGTTCGGCCCACCGCATACCGGTCGAATCCGGCTGGGTTCACCGCCTGCAGGACCGGCTGACGCTCGCCAGTGCGACGCCACCGGTGCTCATCAATGCCAGCCGGGCCGGCAAATCGATGACCGATGCGCTCGCGGAACTGCCTGGCTTGCTGGCAAAGCACCATCCCGACGCCGTCATTCTCGAACTCGGCGGCAATGATGCCTTCCTCGGCGCCAGCGAAATGCAACTGCACCGGGATCTTTCCCGTCTGATCGATCTGGCCCGCAACGCCGGTGCGCGGGTGGCCGTGCTCGGCTTCGAGATTCCGCCCAGGCTGGACCGCGATCATTGCGGTGCGCGGCTGAGCGCTGTCTATCGGCGGGTGGCGGGCGAGAAGAACGTCGTGCTGCTGCCCTCGCTGATGGCCGGCGTGTCCGATCATCCGTCGCTGCTGCTCGACGATGGCGTCCATCCCACGGCCGCCGCCGGTGCGCGCGTGCTGGAAAACGCCTGGGGCACGCTGAAGCCGTTCCTGCTGGATTAGGACTGGCGCCGATCTGCTCTCATTGATGTCCGAAAGCGGCGAGTGCTGCGCGATGGCCGGTGCTAGCCTGCATCGCATGTCCACAGCGCAAGCCAAGCTGCCCGACCACCAGGTCTGCGAACAGGCCCGCCTGAGCCGCGATGCGCGCTTCGACGGGCTGTTCTTCACCGCGGTGACCAGCACGCGCATCTACTGCCGCCCGGTCTGCCCCGCACCGCCGCCCAAGCCGTCGAACGTGCGCTACTACGCCAACGCGGCGGCGGCCGAGGCGGATGGTTTCCGTCCCTGTCTGCGCTGCCGTCCCGAGCTTGCACCGGGCCACCCGGCTTGGCGTCGTGGGGAACACGTGGTGGCGCGCGCGCTGGAGATCATCGACGACGGGGCGTTGTCGGAGGGATCGCTCGATGCGGTGGCGTCCCGCGTAGGCGTCGGTGGGCGGCAATTGCGCAGGTTGTTCGTCGAACACCTGGGCACACCGCCGCTCAGCGTGCACACCACGCGCCGGCTGCTGTTCGCCAAGCAGTTGCTGACCGAGACCGCCTTGCCGGTCACCGAAGTGGCGCTGGCCGCGGGCTTCGGCAGCCTGCGCCGCTTCAACGCGGCATTCGCGCAGGCCAACCGCATCGCACCCAGCGAGCTTCGGCGCCACCCCCGCGCGCTGGATGCCCATCACGCGCTGGTGCTGCGGCTGAGTTATCGGCCACCTTACGACTTCGACGGCGTGCTGGATTTTCTGCGCACGCGCGCCCTGCCCGGCATCGAGCAGGTGGATGAGCATGCCTACGCGCGCGTGTTCGGCCCCGCCGAGGCGCCCGGCTGGTTGCGCCTTTCGGCCTGGCCCGGCGGCGAGCACGCCCTCAGGCTGGAACTGCATTGCCCGCAGCCGGACCGGCTGCTGGCGGTGGTGACGCGGTTGCGGCGCATGTTCGACCTGGACGCCGAACCTCAGGCGATCGGCGCGACCCTGGGCGCCGACGGCGGCGTGCTCGTGCCTCTGCTGCACCGACGGCCGGGCCTGCGCCTGCCCGGCGGATGGGACGGTTTCGAGATTGCGGTGCGCGCGGTGCTGGGCCAGCAGGTCAGCGTGGCCGCGGCGCGCACGCTCGCCGCCCGCATCGTGGAGCGCTGGGGCCAGCCGTTGGCCATCCCCGCACTGCCCGGCCTGGGGCGATTGTTCCCGGCAGCGGAGCGGCTGGTGGACGCGGACCTGCGCGAGGTAGGCGTGATCACCGCGCGAGCGCAGACCATCCGCGGCATCGCGCGCGCGTTGCTTGACGGCCGCGCGGATTTCCGCGCCGGGCAGTCGCTGGACGCCTTCGTGGCGCACTGGACCGCGCTGCCCGGCATCGGTGAATGGACCGCGCACTACATGGCGATGCGCGCGTTGAGCCATCCGGATGCCTTCCCCGCGGCCGACCTGATCCTGCGCCGTGCGGCGGCCCGTGACGGCAGCGAACTGAGCACGCGCGCACTCTCGGCGATGGCCGAATCCTGGCGCCCCTGGCGCGCCTACGCAGTCATGCATTTGTGGCGCAGCGTGGCGGATCAGGCGCCACCTGCAAGAAAGCGCGCGTGAGTATGCAGGGCTCTTCGACGTCGCTGCGCCACGCTCGGGCCGAACAGTCGGGAAGCACCCGCCTGCGCCGGAGACAGGCCATCCCTCTCCATCCGCCGTTCTCCTGAGCGCAGGCCCTCCGGGCCGAAGTCGAAGGGCATCCAAGGCAACGAGCGCGACCCGTGAACCCTGTCTGGTACGACAACCTGTCCACCCCGATCGGCCAGCTCCGCCTCGTCGCCGACGAACAGGGCCTGTGCGAGGTGTGGTTCGAAACCGGCCGCCACCAGCGCGAACCGGATCCTTCCTGGGAGCACTCGCCACCGGCGCTCGCCTTTGCGCGCAAGCAACTGGAGCAGTATTTCGCCGGCACCCGACAGGTGTTCGAATTACCGCTGCATCCGCGGGGCACGCCGTTCCAGCAGGCCGTGTGGCGAGCGCTCGCAGGCATCCCCTACGGCGCGACCATCAGCTACGGCGAACTGGCACGACGCATCGGCCAGCCTCGGGCGATGCGTGCCGTCGGCGCCGCCAACGGTCGCAATCCCTTGCCCATCGTGCTGCCGTGTCATCGTGTGATCGGCGCCAACGGCAGCCTCACCGGCTTCGGTGGCGGCCTGCCAACGAAACGCTTCCTGCTCGCTCATGAGAGCGGCGTGGCGCGCGGAGACCTGTTCGGCCCGATGAACTGAGCTGTCGCACGCGCATGCCACGCGTGCGCACGCAACGGACCGGTCAATCCCCGCTGCGCGAGGACGCCGGCGCCTTGCCCGAACGCACCAGCGGCGGCGCGACGGCGCTCTGGTAGCGGTTGAGCAGATCCTGCTGGCGGGCGCGGTAGAGTTCCTGCTGCGCCTGGTCGCCCTGGTCCAGCCGGGTCGCGTGGACGGTGCTGGCGGCATAAGGCCGGCGCATGGCGTCCGCGCGTCCCTGTCGCAGTTGTTCTTCGACCCGGTTCTTCTGCAACTGGTCGCGCACCTGGTTTTCCCGCACGGTCTGCTGGAAGCGTGCGTTCGAAGGCGGCTGCACCACGATCACAGGGCGGGGCGTCGCGGGCTGTGATTGCCAGGCGCAGGCTGCCGCAGGTAGCGCCAGCGCGAAGGCAACAGGCCAGAAGCGTGATGGCGCACGGGTTTTGAACGACATGGAAGCGATGCGATGATGGCGAGTTGTCGCATCGTACGAACTCGCCTATGAAAAACCTGTTTCGTCTCTTGTGCTGCCTGATGTTGGCATTCAGCGCCGGTTGCGCCATCCCGACACGCACCACCGATAACAAGCCGACGCCGCTGCTGCTGGTTTCGATCGATGGCTACCGTGCCGATTACCTTGATCGCGGCCTGACACCCACCGTGGCGATGCTCGCGCGCGATGGCATCCACAGTGCCATGCAGCCGTCCTTCCCCTCGCTCACGTTCCCGAACCATTACACGCTCGTGACCGGCTTGCGCCCCGATCACCACGGCATCGTCAACAACACGATGTACGACGCGCAACTGGGCAAGTTCTCGCTGCACAACCGCAAGGCCGTCAGCGACGGGCGCTGGTGGGCCGAGGGCACGCCGCTGTGGGAGACCGCGGACCGCTACGGCCTGCTGACGGCGACGATGTTCTGGCCCGGATCGGAGGCCGATATCCATGGTCGCCACCCCGACCACTGGCAGCCGTACGACGGCAACGTGACGCCGACCCAGCGCGTCGACCAGGTGCTGGCGTGGCTTGATCTTCCGCCCGACCGGCGGCCGAGCTTCCTGACCCTGTATTTCGATGCCGTCGACCACGCCGGCCACTATCACGGGCCGGATTCGCCGCAGGTCGACCAGGCGCTGCGAGAAACCGACCAGGCCATGGCGCGGCTGGTGCGGGGGCTCAGGGAGCGCGGCCTGTTCGACAAGATCAATCTGATCGTGGTCGCCGACCACGGCATGGCTTCGGTGCCGCTGGACCACAGCGTTCTGATCGAACGGCAGCTGGATCTGGACAACGTGCAGGTGGTGAGCCTGGGCGTGCTGGCCGGCTTCAATCCCAAGCCCGGGCATGACTTCGCTGCGGTCGAGGCGCGGATGGAACGCCCGCACCCGCACATGCAGTGCTGGGACAGGACCCGGGTGCCGGCGCGCCTGGCTTACGGCCACAACCCGCGCGTGCCGCAGTTGCTGTGCCTGGCCGACGTCGGCTGGCGCATCACCACGGCCGACTGGCTGGCCTCGCACAAGGGCCGCATCAGCATAGGTGAGCACGGGTACGACAACGCGGCGCCGCAGATGCGGGCGCTGTTCGTCGCCCACGGCCCGGCATTCCGCGATGGCGCGACGGTGCCGCCCTTCCCCAACGTGGACGTCTACCCGCTGATGGTGCACCTGCTCGGCCTGCCGCCGCAGCAGAGCGATGGTGACTACGACGCGGTCAAGGAGATGCTGGAACCGGCGGCACGCTGACACTCTCCCCTGCGGGAGCCCGCTTGCGGGCGATGCTTTTGCTCCCTTCCCCGGGAGCATCGCCCGCAAGCGGGCTCCCACCAAGAGCGGCGCCAGGGGCTAGGGCAACGGCGGCTCGGTTCCCGGCGAGGGCGGCCCCGGCAACGGCTTCAGGAAATACAGCCTCCATGCAACCAACAGGCCGGCCAGCACCATGGCAGCGATGAAAGCGGCCACGCCGTTCCAGCCGTGGTCGGCATAGAACAGCCCGCCGCCCGCGCCAGCCAGGCTCGAGCCCATGTAGTAGGCGAACAGGTACAGCGACGACGCCTGCGCCTTCGCGTTGCCTGCGCGCCGACCGACCCAACTGCTCACGATCGAGTGACCGCCGAAGAAACCGAACGTCACCGCCACCACGCCGGCGACCACCAGCACCAGCGGCCGGAACACGGTCAGCCCCACGCCCGTCAGCATCAGCGCAAAGGTCGTCCACAGCACGCGCCGGCGCCCCAGCCTGCCGGCCAGGTGGCCCATCCAGGCCGAGCTGAAGGTGCCGATCAGGTACACGCTGAAGATCAACCCGACCACCGCCTGGCTCAGGCTGTACGGCGGCGCCAGCAGCCGGTAACCGATGTAGTTGTAGACGGTCACGAACGCGCCCAGCAGCAGGAAGCCCTCGACAAACATCCATGGCAACCCGGCATCGCGGAACACGCCGGCGAAGCGGGCCATCAGCGTACGTAGGCGCAGCGGCCGGCGCTCGAAGTGGTGCGACGGCGGCAGCAGTCGCCAGAACGTCAGGCCCGACGCCAGACCGATGCCGGCCACCACCATGACGCCCACGCGCCAATCGAAGAAGTCCGCCAGCACGCCGGTAACCAGGCGCCCGCCCATGCCGCCGATGGCGTTGCCGCTGATGTAGAGGCCCATGCCCAGCCCGATCGAGTCGGGGTGCATCTCCTCGCTCAGCCAGGTCATCGCCACGGCGGGCAGGCCGCTCAAGGAAATGCCAAGCAGCGTGCGAAGGACCAGCAGACTGGTCCAGCCGGGCACGATCGCGGTGAGCAGCACCAGCAGTGCCGAGGCGATCAGCGATACGGTCATGACCGACTTGCGCCCGTAGGCGTCGGACACCGCGCCGGCAAACAGCATGGCGAAGGCGAGCACGCCGGTGGTCAACGAGAGCGACAGCGCGCTGGTCGCCGCGCTGACGCCGTAGTCCTTGCTGAATTCGGGCATCAGCGGCTGCACGCAGTACAGCAGTCCAAAGGTGGCGATGCCGGCGGCGAACAGGGCCAGGTTGGCCTGGCGGAACAGCGGCGTGCCGTGGCGGATCAGTGATCCGTCGGCGGTGCCGGCAACCGGCACGGGGTGGTCATTCATCGGCTGCCCTTGGCGGGCCGTAGCGGGTGGGGAGCACCATTGTCCTCCTCTGCGGAATGGCCGCAAAGCCATCCGGCTTCCTCGATGGTCCACGGCTGGGCTGGAATGCGGAACGAAAACGAGCTCCCTCTCCCCTTCCGCAACGTCGGCGTCAACCCTCGTGTGGCACGCTCGGGCCCAGCCCACAACCACCCGCGTTACCCACGATGGATCGCCACGTGCCCCACCCCTCACCTCCCCCTTTTGCCCAAAGGGGAGAGCTAACCAGGCGCTTGGCATCGGGTACGCCCACGATCAGGCCGACATCGTTCCTGCTGCTGGTACTGACGGGGTTGGCCTCGTGCACCGCGCAGACGCCCACCTCCACGGCCCATCACCCCGCATCCGCGTCAGGGATCGTCGACACCGCGCATGGCTTTGCGATCGCGGTGCCGCCTGGCATGTACGTGCGCCACGATTTTCAGCGCAGCTACCTGGGCGGCGCCGCGTGGAAATCGTTCGTAAGAGCAGACGACCACGGCGAACCGGTCGTGGCGCTGGTACTGGACCACTCCAACGCCGTTACCGCGGCGGAACTGCGCATCGGCGTCGGCGACGATGCGACAGCCCGCGCGCATTGCCTGGACGTGCCGGCCAGCGGCGTGCCTGCGCAGGTTTCACGCGTCACCCTGGCCGGCGTGAGGTTCACCCGCTTCCGTGCCGTCGACGCGGCGATGAGCCACTACTTGCGTGTAGACGCTTACCGGGCCGTCCACGACGGCCGCTGTTACGCCATCGATCTGCTGGTCACCGGCACCCGACCGGAGGTCTACGATCCGCCAGCCACGCCGCCCTTCGAACAGGATGAGGCCAGGGAACGACTGCGCGACGCGCTCGCTGGCTTCCGCTTCCTGTAACGCCGCCGCGCCTCCCCGAGCCAACGGTTCTGGCCGGGCAATGTTCGGACGTCCTTACGTGGCCAGGCACCTGAGGGAACCTTCGACCTCGACCACCAGCTACACTCAGTGCGAGCGGCGTTGGATGCACTCAGCCTGGCGGCCGCTGCCTGAGCCGCTGCACCGTTTCGCGATACCGCTGCGCGATGCGCGCTTCGTCGTGGTGCTGGAAATCCCGCACCACCCAGCGCCCGCCGCTCATGACGTGTCTGACCAGCGGCGTGTTGCCGGCGAAGAGGAAACTGTCCAGCAAGGCCGGCTCCTCGCGCGCGGCGAGCAGCGGCGAGCCGTCGTCGAGCACCAGCAGATCCGCGCGATGACCCGGCTGCAATGCGCCGATCACGAGCCCCGACGCCTGCGCGCCACCTTTCAGCGCGGCGCGCCACAGCGCCTGGCCGACGCTCGCACCCTCGTGGCGCGCGGCGATATTGCGGTGGCGCGTGGCCAGGCGCTGGCCGTATTCGAGCCAACGCAGTTCCTCCACGGGCGAAACCGAAATGTGCGAGTCCGAACCGATACCCAGCCGACCGCCCGCGTCCATGTAATCGGCCAGCGGGAACAAGCCATCGCCCAGGTTGGCCTCGGTGGTCGGGCACAGCCCGGCGACCGCGCCGCTGCGTGCCAGGCGTGCGGTCTCCGGTTCGCTCAGGTGCGTGGCATGCACCAGGCACCAGCGTGCGTCGACCTCGGCATGGTCGAGCAGCCATTCGACCGGGCGCACGCCGCGGATGGCCAGGCAGTCCTGCACCTCGCCGATCTGTTCGGCGATGTGGATGTGGATTGGCGTGTCCTGCGCCAGGCCGCTGGCGAGCACGGCCTGGAGCGCGTCCTCCGTTACCGCGCGCAGCGAGTGCAGCGCGATGCCGACCTTCAGATCCGCGTCCTGTTGCGCGCGCAAGGTCTCGAGCAGGCGCAGGTAAGTCTCGACCTCATGGCCGAAGCGGCGCTGCCGCGCTCCCAGCGGTCGCCCGTCGAAACCGCCACGCATGTACAGCACCGGCAGCAAGGTCAGCGCGATACCGGCCTCGCGTGCCGCCTCGACCAGCGCCAGCGACATCGCCTCGGGCGGCGCGTAGGGCGCGCCATCGGGACGATGGTGCAGATAATGGAACTCGCAGACCTGGGTATAGCCGGCCTTGAGCATTTCGACGTAGAGCTGCGCGGCAATGGCCTTCAGATCGTCCGGGCCGATCGAGGCGGCGAAGGCGTACATCGTCTCGCGCCAGCTCCAGAAGCTGTCGTCCACCCTGCCGCGCCGCTCGGCCAGGCCGGCCATCGCGCGCTGGAAGGCGTGCGAATGCAGGTTGGGCATGCCCGGCAGCACCCAGGTACCCAGCGTTTCGGCGGGACCATCCTCCACCGCCTGCAACATGCCATCGGCGCCGATGCCGAAAATCCCGTCCCGGGTCCAGCCGTCGCCCTGCCACAGGTAACCGGCATGGCATCGGCGGGGGCGATTGGATGAGGTCATGGGGCTCTCCGGGGCGGACGGCCAAGTGTAGCGCCCGACGGGCGACCGGCCCGGCAACGGTTCCACCACACATCCTTTCGGATACTGGCCGCATGCCAAAGAAGACGCCCGAGCAAACCGCCAAGCTGCTGCTGCGCCAGGCCCGCCCCGACGACGTGCCCGCGCTGGTCGACCTCACCGGCCGCGTCTACTCGCCCGAATGGGGCCATTCGGCCGAGATGCTCCGTTCCCAGCAGACGCACTTCCCCGAGGGCCAGTTCGTCGTCGAATACGCCGGCAAACTGGTCGGCTACTGCGCGACCTTCCGCATCGACGAGGCCACCGCGCTCAAACCGCACACCTGGGCGCAGATCACCGGGGGCGGCATGGGCTCGCGGCACAAGGCCGACGGCGACTGGCTGTACGGCATGGAGGTGGTGGTACATCCGGACTACCGCGGCATGCGCATCGGCCAGCGGCTCTACCACGCACGCAAACGGTTGTGCGTGGACCTGAAACTGCGCGGCATCGTATTCGGCGGGCGCATTCCCGGGCTGGCCAAGGCGATCGGCCGCTACGGCAGCGCCGAGTCCTACGTGCAGGCGGTGGTCGCGGGCGAGCGGCGCGACGCCACGCTGAGCTTCCAGCTCGCCAACGGCTTCGAAGTGATCGGACTGCTGCGCGCCTACGTGCCCTCGGACCACGAGTCGCTGGGCTGGGCGGTGCATCTGGCATGGCGCAACCCCAGCCTGCTGGACCACCCCGACATTCCTTCCATCCCCTCGCCCAAGCACTTGCCCGATTCGGTGCGCGTGGCCTCGGTACAGTATTTCCAGCGGCGCATCCGCTCGTTCGAGGAATTTGCGATGCAGGTGGAGTACTTCACCGACATCGCCGCGGACTACAACGCCGATTTCGTGACCTTCCCCGAGCTGATCACGCTGCAGTTGCTGTCGATCGAGAACGAGGAGCTGTCGCCGGTCGAGGCGATCCGCAAGCTCAGCCAGTACACGCCGCAGGTAAAGGAGCTCTTCAGCCGCCTGGCCGTGCACTACAACATCAACATCATCGCCGGTTCGCACCCCACCGAGCAGCCCAACGGCGATATCCACAACGTCTGCTACGTGTGCCTGCGCGACGGCTCGCTGCACGAGCGCGAGAAGCTGCATCCCACGCCCAGCGAGCGCAACGTCTGGAACATCACCGGCGGCGAGAGCGCAGCGACCATCCAGACCGACTGCGGCCCGATCGGCGTGATGATCTGCTACGACTCCGAGTTTCCGGAAGTCGCCCGCCACCTGGTCGACCAGGGCGCACTGATCCTGTTCGTGCCCTTCTGCACCGACGTGCGCGAAGGCTACCTGCGCGTGCGCTACTGCTCGCAGGCACGGGCGATCGAGAACCAGTGCTACGTGGTGCTCTCGGGCAACGTGGGCAACCTGCCGGGCGTCAACAACTTCGACATCCAGTACGGCCAGAGCTGCATCCTCACGCCCAGCGACTTCCCCTTCGCGCGCGACGGCGTGGCGGCCGATTCCACGCCCAACATCGAGACGGTCCTGTTCGCCGACCTGCGTCTGGAAAGCCTCGCCCGCGCGCGCAACGCCGGCGCGGTGACCAACCTCAAGGACCGTCGCTTCGACCTGTACGAAATGCGCTGGCGGCCGCAGCCGCTGTAGCGCGCGACCGGCGCGCGGCGGATGCCCCGGTCGCGCGCCGTGTCCACTCCCACGATAATGGCCCGATGCCCGCCTCCAATCCCCGCCTGCAGGCCCTGCTAGGCCACGAATTCTTCGCACCGCAACAGTGGAAGCGGCGCATCGCGCTATGGAGCGGCGCGGTACTGGTGGCGCTGGCGGCGATACTGTTCGCCAAGGCCAGCACCTGGGCATACGAGGTGTTCCTGGGTGTCCTGGCGCAGGGGGTGTGGATTCCGCTGATCCTGACGCCGTTGGTGTTCGGGCTGCTCTCCTGGATCACCGCAGGCCGCTTCCGCGCCACCCGCGGCAGCGGCATCCCGCAGGCGATCGCGACGCTGCACGTCGAAGACGAGTCGTTCCGCAAGAACATGCTCTCGTTGCCGATCGCCGCGGGAAAAATGCTGCTCACGCTGATCGCACTGGCCGCCGGCGCCTCGATCGGACGGGAGGGACCGACCGTGCACGTGGGCGCCGGGCTGTTCTACACCTTCGCGCGCCGCTTCGGCTTCACCGACCCGAAGGCAGCTTCGCGCTTCATCCTGGCCGGCGGCGCGGCGGGCATCGCCGCGGCGTTCAACACGCCGCTTGCCGGCGTGGTGTTCGCGATCGAGGAACTGGCCGGCACGTTCGAGCATCGCTTCAGTGGCCTGCTGCTTACGGCGGTGATCGTCGGCGGTGTGGTCTCGCTGGGGATCATGGGCAACTACGCGTACTTCGGCAAAGTCGAAGCCAGTCTGACGCTGGGCCACGCGTGGGTGGCCGTGCTGCTGTGTGGGGTGGTCTGCGGGTTGCTCGGCGGCTTGTTCGCGCGGTTGATCCTGCTCAGCCGGCGCGGGCCGCTGGCGCGCATCGGCGCGCTGCGCGCGCGCTGGCCGGTCGCCTTCGCCACCGGCTGCGGGCTGGTACTGGCGGTGCTGGGCGTGCTGTTCCACGGCTCGGTGTACGGCACCGGTTACGACCAGGCACGCGCCATCGTGCAGCAGGCGGCGGTGACGCCAGGACCGGGTTTCGGCCTGGCCAAGCTGGGCGCCAACGTTGTGTCGTACTGGGCAGGCATCCCGGGCGGAATCTTCTCGCCGGCGCTGGCGGTCGGTGCGGGCCTGGGGCAGAACATCGCCCAGTTCCTGCCTGGCGTGCCGGCCGCGGCGGTGGTGCTGCTGGGCATGAGCGCCTACCTCTCGGGCGTCACCGGCGCGCCGCTCACCTCCGCGGTCATCGCGATGGAGCTGACCGACAACCAGGCCATGGTGATCCCGGTGATGGCGGCCTGCCTGCTGGCCCGCGCCGCCTCGTCGCTACTCAGCCCCACGCCGGTCTACAAGGATTTCGCCGAACGCCTGGTGCAGGACTTCGAGCGGCAACAGGCCGCGCGCCACATGCCTCCCGAGCCAGTCGAACATATCGGGCGGAGCAGCGCCTTCGACGAACCGGCGGCGCCTGCCGACACCCCCGCTCCACAGGAAAAGCCATGACCGCGCCACGTTGGGATCATCTGTTGATGGACGCCACCTTGGCCACCTTCGCCGGCGAGCGTCCTTTCGGATCCATCGAGCGCGGCGCGCTCGCGATCAAGGACGGGGCCATCGCCTGGGTCGGTGCGATGGCGGACCTTCCCGGCTCGGCTGCTGCAGTGGCCCGCACCGTCGAACACCTCGACGGCGCTCTGGTGACGCCGGGCCTGATCGACTGCCACACGCACCTGGTGTTCGGCGGCGATCGCGCGCGTGAGTTCGACATGCGCCTCAACGGCGCCAGCTACGAGGAGATCGCGCGTGCCGGCGGCGGTATCGCCTCGACCGTCGCCGCCACCCGCGCGGCGGACGAGGACGAGCTTTTTCGCCAGAGCCTTCCGCGCGCGCGCGCGCTGCTCCGCGATGGCGTGACCACACTGGAGATCAAATCGGGCTACGGGCTCGAGCTCGACACCGAACGCCGCATGTTGCGCGTGGCGCGGCGCATCGGCGAAGCGCTGGGCGTCGGCGTGCGCACCAGCTTCCTCGGCCTGCATGCCCTGCCGCCGGAGTACCGCGAGCGGCGTTCCGATTACGTGGCCCTGGTGTGCGACGTGATGCTGCCAGCGCTGGCCGCCGAAGGCCTGGTCGACGCGGTGGACGCGTTCTGCGAAGGCATCGGCTTCAGCCGCGAGGAGACTGCACGCGTGTTCGAGCGCGCCCGCGCGCTCGGCCTCCCGGTGAAATTGCATGCCGAGCAGCTGTCCGACCTCGGCGGCGCGGCGCTCGTCGCCGAGCACCGCGGGTTGTCCGCCGATCACCTGGAGCATCTGAGCGAATCGGGCATCCGCGCGATGGCCACCGCAGGCACCGTGGCAGTACTGCTGCCCGGCGCGTTCTACGCGTTACGCGAAACCCGTCTCCCGCCGATCGACGCCTTGCGTGCGCACGGCGTGCCGATGGCGATCGCCACCGACTGCAACCCGGGCACCTCTCCGCTGCTTTCGCTGCGGCTGGCAGCGAACATGGCATGCACGCTGTTCCGGCTGACGCCTGAAGAGGCGCTGCGCGGGATCACGCTGAACGCGGCGCGCGCCCTCGGACTGGCGGATCGCGGCACACTTGCGGTTGGCCAGCGCGCGGACCTGGTGGTGTGGAACTCACGGATGCCCGCCGAACTTTGCTACTGGGTCGGCGGCGATCTGCAGCGGTCGGTCTGGGTGGCTGGAAAACCCTTGCCGCAAGCCTGATCGGAGACCGCGCTGCGAGCGCCCATCAGCCCATCAGCACCTTCCCGGTGTCCACGAGGAAGGCTCGTTGAGGGTGCTGCGGCCCGAGTCCCCATGCCTGCTTGCAGGGAATGGCGACCGCACGAATCCTTCCCCCGCTTGCGGGGGGAAGGTGCCCGAAGGGCGGAAGGGGGGAGGCCTTGCGAGAAACCGGCCCTCAGCCTCCCACCATCGTGGGGATCAATCCTCTGGCGTTTTCGCCGGGATGAACGGCGATACCGGATCACTCGCCGGGAAAGTCTCCTCGACGGCTTCGTCGGTAAGGTCGCTCTCATGCGCCTTGCGGCCCTGCCGTTCGTTTTCGGTCTCCGGGCGCTGGGGCTTGTTGCAATCGGGATGCTGCGAGTCTTTGCGGTCGTGGCTGCTCATCTTCTGGCTCCGCTGAGTGTGGTCCCATTCCGGCAGGCGTGCGTCGATGCGGGTGATGTCGGCCTTGGCGACTTCCTGCATGCACGCCAGCGCACGCTGGTTGCGCAGGGTGGTCTGCGAGGCAATACCGTCGGCCGGAACCCACAACGGGTACTGGCGCATCTGCGCATCCATCGCGGTGCGCAGCACACAGTCATCACCGGCGATGCCGACCAGCGCCAGCGCCTTGATTTGGAGTTTTTCCAGCAGCGTGCACAACGGCGTCTCATAGAACGCCGAATGACGCGGCTTGAGGATGAAATAATCCTCCACGCCCGGCAGCAGGCCGTCGCTGAGCCGGGCGCCGCGGGAACCGACGCGGCGGCAATGCTCGATGACCTTGGCAAGGTCGGCATGCCAGCGCCCGAAGTTGTCGTTGGCGTAGATCACCGGCAGGCGGTGCGCGTGGTACCAGTCGCGCAAATGCCCGATCGTCGTCGCGACCGGCATGGCCTGCTCGAGCAACGCCTCGCCCCCCTCGAATTCGAGGTCGTTGAGCATGTCGATGATCAGCAGGGCGCTGTGCCGCGGATCGAAGGCGGCATCGTGTTCATGCTGGCCAGTGTTTGCCATGATGTCCGATGCCACCTCAGGCCGCTTCCTGGCGTTTCTTCAGCTCTACCTTGCGCTGCGCCATCTGCTCGCCCAGCTCTTCCAGCGTCTTCTTGCTCAGCAACGCTTTGGCGCGCTTGAACATCTCCTTCTCCTCCTCGTCCGCGTGGTGCTCGAACAGTTCCTTGAGCACCTTGGCACGACCGGAGAATTTTTCGCTGTCGACGTCGGTCTTGAGCAGGTCCGGCAGCACCAGATCGCCGGCGGCGCGGTGTTCTTCCAGCGCCTCGAAATACATCTTCGCGTCGTCCTTGCCATCGCCGGCCTTCTTGAACGCCGGGTAGAAAATTTCTTCCTCGATGGTGTTGTGGGCGCGCAGGCTGGTTTCGATCTTCTCCACCAGTTCCTTGCGTTTCTTCACGCCGCGCGTGGTGGTGCCGGCCAGCTCCTCCAGCAGCGCCCTCATGTTCTTGTGGTCCTGGGTCAAAAGCTCGATTGCGTTCATGCCGACTCCACTGCAACCCCTGCCAGCCGCACGTTTCCATGCACGCGGTGAAGCGCGTGTCTTCCCCGGTTAATCGTGACGGAACGCCAAAAAAAAGCCCCGCGCATGGCGGGGCTCCTTCGATCCGTGGGCGGGAAGCTCAGGCGGACTTTTTCTTCGGCGCTGCCTTCTTGGCGGCGGCCGGCTTGGTGACGGTGGCCTTGGCGCCGACCACGGCCGGCTGCGCATCGTGCGCGCGGCTGTTGCCGTAGCTGCCGCGGTAGGTCTTGCCGCGACGGGTCTTGCGATCGCCCTTACCCATGGGAACTCCTTGATTCGTATGCGTGAACGGCCAGCCATCGTAGCAGCGAAGAGGCAAAGCGCAAGAGCGCCCGCACGGGTACGGAAAGACGAAGCCGGTCCCCGGGCGCGCTCAGCGATGGCCGTGTCCGAGGCAGTCGCGCGCATGGTCCGTGCACGGGCCGGCGTCCACCTGCACGGTCGCGTGCAGGATGCCGAATTGCTTGCGCAGCAGGCGATGGATGGCCGCCACCGCCTCGGCGCCATCGCCCTCCACCTGTGTATGCACCGTCGCCATGCGCGATCCGGAGGCAAGCTGCCACACGTGCAAGTGGTGGATGTCGCGGATGGAGGCATCGGCCTGGCGCAGCGCCTGCTCGACCTGGGCGACATCCAGGTCTTCAGGCACGCCTTCGAGCAGGATGTGCGCCGACTTGCGCAGCAGCCGCCAGGCACCCCCCAGAATCAGCAGCGAGACGAGAAGCGAGAGCACCGGATCTGCCCAGTTCCAGCCCATGAAACGCACCGCCAGCGCAGCCAGCACGGCGCCGAGCGAGCCAAGCAGATCGCCCAGTACGTGCAGGCTCGCGCCTGCCATGTTGACATCGTCGTGCGCATGTCCGTGCAGCACGCGCAGCACCAGCAGGTTGACCAGCAGGCCCACCACCGCCACCGCCAGCATCACGCCGGAAAGGATCGCGCCCGGATGCATCAGGCGGGTGATCGCCTCGAAGGCGATGAAACCCACCAGCACGAACTGCGTCAGCGCGTTGACGAAGCCAGCCAGCACTTCCAATCGCCCGTAGCCATAGCTGCGACGGGCATCGGCCGGCCGCAGCGCCAGCCGGGCGCCGATGAAGGCGAGCGCGAGCGCCAGCGCATCGACCATCATGTGCCCCGCGTCGGCAAGCAACGCGAGCGATCCCGACCACAGGCCGCCGACAGCCTCGGCCACCAGCATCAGCAGGGTCAGCAGGAAAGCGACCAGCAGCTTGCGTCCGCGCGCGCCCGAGTGATCGCGATCGTGGTCGTGGTCGTGGTCGTAGTGTTCGTGCGGTCTGCTCATCGGGCCATCGTAGGAATGCCCCGGCGCGTTACACAATCACCGCACGATCAATGCGCGCAACCGGCATCGTGCACGTGCGCCTGCCGGTGATCGAGCCGAAGATTGACGAAGTGCGCGCTTGCCAGCAGCAGGCCACCACAAGTAACCAGCACGCTGTGCAGGGTGATCGGATACCGCTCGGCCACGGTCACGCCCAGCAGAAGCAGCGACAGGCCCGGAAACGCCAGCATCAGCGACGCCGGCCGCCGATGTCGGCGGTAGCCATTGACCAGCGTCAGCAACGCCAGCGCGCAGGCAAAAATGACGAACCCACGCTCGAAACGGTGATCGGCCAGGAATTCGAGCCCCACCAGCGGCAACACGGCGAGCACGAACGGCAGCGCCGCGCAATGGATCGCGCACAGGAACGAGGCGAACGCACCGAAGCGGTCGGCGATCTGCCATGTGCGTGATGTCGGGGGCTGGGCCATCGTGGCGTCGGCGAGGAGCGTGGCGGTAATGTTACTTTATAACGCAAGCCGCTGCCACGATGCTGCAATCACCCGTCAACCCAGCTGTCGTCACCGCGTTCTACAATGACTGAACGCACGCCATACGGCCTGCGGTTCGAGCCAGAGGTTTTCCGGTGCGGCAACGTTCCCTCCCCGCCAACACCGGGAAAAGCGGGGCGCGATACGGGATGTATCGCGCCCCGCAACTTATGCGAGCTTTGGATTGGCGCCCGCCAACCGGTTTTTCGCGAAGCGAGCCGTAGCGGGCGAAGTACCAAGGCCGCAAGGCCTCACGCATGCCGCTCATGCAGGTACGGCCTTGCTGGCGCACGGCTGGAGGCACGGCTCACCGGCAGCGGGAAGATCAGCCGGCTGGACCCATCGCGGCGTTCTGCTCCGGCTCAGCGCGTCAGCCCTTGCGGCACTGCCTGCAGAGGCCGTGGACTTCCAGCGTCTGCGCCTGCGGCCGGAATCCGAACGCCTGGGCCTGCGCCTCGATCAACTCCGCGACACGCGCGTCGCAGACTTCCTGCGCACTCGCGCAACTGTCGCAGATCAGGAAAGGTACCTGGTGCGCCTCGGCGGGGTGGTGGCACGACACGTAGGCGTTGATCGACTCCAGTTTATGGATGAAGCCTTGTTCGAGAAGGAAATCGAGCGCGCGATAGACCGTAGGCGGCGCCGCATTCCCGTGGCGCTCACGCAGTTGATCGAGGAGATCGTAGGCCTTGACCGGCTTGTCCGCCGCGGCAACCAGCTCCAGCACCTCCTTGCGCAACGGCGTCAGCCGCAGGCCGCGCTCCTCGCTGGCCTGTTCGACTGCCGCGACGAAACTCGCGGCGTCTTCGACGTGATGTGAGTGGAGCTTGGCTGACACGTTCGGCCCATCCGGTTGCTGCAGCGATGATACCGCTTGCCCGACGCTCGGGTGGATGACCATTCTTGGTTATCGGACATGGGTGTGCTGCGGCGCATGCTCCGGCCGTCCGCCCTGGCCTCTCTGAACGAGGGCGTCATCCTGCGAGGCCTGCAGTTCCGTCGCCGGAATCCGGCTGCGCAACGTCAGGGTTCCGTGGCTTTGTTGCACCAGCAGGTCGCTGTCCGGACCGATCACGCCGGTTCCCGGATCGGCCAACAGGCTTACCTGCGTTCGGCTGCTTTGCGCGCGTCCGTGCGACGTATGGGACAGGACCGCCGCGGCAGCTTCGTCGAGCTGATCCGGGCTGCGCGCGATGCCGGCGTCGGTATAGGCCGCCGCCACTTTTCCGCGCAGCGTCTCGAACTGCGCATGCGCCGGGTTGTCCGGACAACGAGGATCATGGGCAGGCCATGCCCTGGCTTGGGGTACGGCCACGTCCGCCTGCGCGATCGGACTTTCTGCATGCAGGTGTGGCATGTAGCGGCTCGCCCAATCCCGGGAACTTTGCTCGACGCTGCGCGCGAGCGCCTTGTCCAGCGGTATCACGACCTGCACGTCGGGCAAGTGGTAGTTGACGCGTCGGTCGACCGTCACTGCCAGGCGATCGCTACCCTCCCCGCGAAGCTCGACACGTTCCGGCGTACCGAAGCGCTCGCCCGGCGACTTGCCGGTGTTGTAAGCGGCTATCGCATTGGTCAGGGCGGCGGCCAGTCGTTCGCTGTGTATTCCGTATGGCATCTGGTCACGGTCTTCCATGTCGTGCACCTTGGCCAGCGCCCGTTCGTAGAGCGCGTGCAAGGGGTGGCCGACCTGGCGGAAGTCGAGCAGATGCCCGGGACCTGACGCGGGAGACGACATCGGCGGGTCTTTGCGTGAACGCGTTGGCGCGGGTCTGGCGTGTGCCAGCTGCTCAGGCGCCGCTTCAACCCCACGGAGCGTCGTTGCCACAACTTCCGGCAACGCCCCGTACTTTTGCCAATCGTAAGCGCGATAAGCAGCCTCGTAACGCTTTGCGATCGCCCGGGGCGACTGGGCCGCATTTTTCGCAACCGTGCTTTCGGCCGCACGGTCCAGCTCGGCCGCGCGTGCCGCCGGTGCCCGCTCGGCGTGCGCGTTGACCATGCCGTGCTCGAGCAAACCGAAAACCGCCCGGCGCGTCCAGACGTGGGTTTGCGGATCACGCTTCCATGGGGCGTCGCGGATACTGTGCGTGTCGCCGGGACTCGCGGGCTGCGTGTAGGGGTCCGTTGGCGGAGGCGGATGTGCCAGCGCCAGCTCGATGGCCGCGTTGGACGCTTGGTAATTCAGCCGGTCGGCCAAGGCCGCTTCCGCGGTCTGGCTTCGTTCGCGGTAGACGGGGAAACCGTCATTCAATCTCATCGCACCCGTGTCTAGCTCGCTGGCGATGTGCGTCCAACCGCGAGCGGGGTGTTCCGGATCGAAGATCCAGGCACGCCCGTCCGGATCGCGCTGGTGATAGATGCGCTGCCTGTCCATCGCATCGGCCAGCTTGTCGCCGGCGATCGCGCCCACCAGCGCCCCTGCCCCCCCGATCACGACATCGAGCGGCCCCGTCTCGGCTCCCGCCGTCCCGAACACCTCGGCGCCAAGCACCACCCCACCCCACATGCCGAGGTTGCGGGTGCCGAAGTGGACGATCTCCGACGCGGCGCCGGCGTGGTTGCCTTGCTCCAGCATCGCTGCCGCGCTCTCCCCACTGGACACCAGGTCATAGGCAATGGTGGCGGCTGCGACCACCCGGAGGCCCTTGCCGAGGTGAAAGTGAGCGGCCGCTGGGGACGTCGCCGCCACGTCGCCTACCGTACCTGGCATCGCCCCACCGGTTGCCTCGGGCGAATGCACCCCAAGGTGTGGCTCAACCGGCGCAAGGACGAGGCCCCCAGCCTGCAGATAGGCGCCCCTAATGAATTTGTCCGCGTCCAGCCCAAGCGCTTCGGCGACCTCCTTTGAGACAGAGACCTGCGTAATGGCGTTTCCCGGATGATCGGGCAGCGTATAGATGCCCTTGTTGGTGGCATCGGAGAATTGCCTCTGCACTGCCGAAAGGACCGCTTCGGTGCTCTCGTGGGCACGCAGCATCCGCAGGTGTTCGGTCGCCTGTCCCGCAAGCGACTCGACCGCCCCCTTGTCCAAGGTGGAGGGGATTTCAACCTGAGCGAGAACTCGTTTCGCATGTGCTGCCGAAGCGATCACCAACACCCGCCCGCGCAGGGAACTCGCGAATTCTCTGGATGCCTCACCCCACAAGCAGTTCCTGACGGAGACGGATTCAACAGGCAGCGCGTGCGGATCGCCGTACAGGAAGTGCTCTGCGGACTGGGCGGCTTTTTCAGTTGTCTGCCCTTGCTGCCGGAATATTTCTTCCGCCCTTCCCTCGATGGTCTGTCTTACCCCATCGTCGGTGAGAAACTTTGCTCGCGGAGTTTCGTTGATAATCGGCAGCCCCGTGCGCCTGCTGATTTCCAGGGCGATGGACTCCGCCCTCACGCTCCCGACCCAGCCGCTGTAAAGTACGCCGCCTTCCCGACCTGCCTGCGCAGGCAACTCGCGAACGATAGACCTGATGTCTTCGAGCGTCGCAGCCTGCTTGATCCGTTGGATTTGGCCGGCGTGACTGATCATGCATCGTTGCCTTCGGGCGGCTGCACGAGAGCCCAGCCTTCGCGGAACACCACCTTTCCCATGAATCGGGAACCAGGGTATTCCGTCAGCACCCGCGGCCTTTCCGCAAAGGAGAGTCCCCTCTGAACCAATCCAACGAGTAGGGTTCGGGCTGTTTCAAGCTCAACCGACGTCAACGAATGGCGCGCTTCGAACGGTGCCTCGCCAACGTATTCTTTGCTCGGAAAACCGAACGAGACGATTTCGACGTTGAAATCCTGCCCATTCGGCATAAACGAGCGCCTGACTTCCCCAAAATAATTCTGCTTTCCGATGCTTACCGCAACGGTTTCGTGGCCGCGCTCGTCAACGCCACGAATGCCTCCGGAAAAACAGGCGCGTCCTTCGGGAAAATCAACCCAGCAAGACGTCTCATCCTCAACCGCCATGATATGTCCCTATGCCTGGTGCCCTGTCAGTGAAAAACGCAATCCGCTGACCACCCGAACCGAAGGGCGTGCAGCGCCGAATGCAGGAAATCATGCCCCCTTTCAGGGAGCGTAACCATCGGCGCTTTCCTACAAGAACGCTTCAGAACGACGATTACTTTGGCAAAGGCGGCGGCATCTTGCGCCGCGGTTTGCCCAGGATGATCAGCCAACCGATCGGGCCGAGCACGAGCGCCCAGGCGATGCCCTCGGCGGTGCGGCCGCGCCACCAGCCCAGTAGCGCGCCGACGGCGAGGAACAGGAGGTTCCACCAGAAGAGCGTGGCCCAGGGAACCAGCGCCATCAGGTTGAGGAAGACGCGCAGGAACGCGTCAGGGGCGTCGGGGTCGACGCCCTGCATGGCGCGGGCAAGGAGCTCGTCCATGCCGCGCGCCCTTCGATCAGCCCCGCGCGCGCGCGATCGCGTCGTCGATGCGCTTGAGCGCCTCGGCGCGGCCAGCCAGGTAGATGGTGTGGTCGATCGAAGGCGACACCTGGGTACCGGTCATCGCCACGCGCAGGGGCTGGGCGATCTTGCCCATGCCCAGTTCGAGCCTGGCCGCGATCTGCTCGATCGCCTGGTGGATCGGCTCGGGCCTCCATTCGACCTCGGCGAGCAGCGCCCTGGCCTGGTCGAGCACAGCGAGGGCGCTGTCGCTCTTCAGGTGCTTGGCGACGGCCTTGTCGTCCCACTCGGCGATCGGCGCGTACCAGATCTTGGCGCGCTCGGCCATTTCCTTGAGCGTGTGCACGCGATCACGCAGCGCCACGATCACGTCGGCGGGGGCCGGACCCTTGGCAATGTCGATGCCGGCGCGCGCCAGGTGCCATTCGAACTCGGACGCGAGCGTCTGCGGATCGTCGGTCTTGAGGTAATGCTGGTTGAGCCAGGCGAGCTTCTCGGTGTCGAAGCGCGAGGCGGCCTTGTTGACGTCGGAGATGTCGAACAGCCGGATCATTTCCTCGCGCGAGAAGATCTCCTGGTCGCCGTGCGACCAGCCCAGCCGCACCAGGTAGTTGAGGATTGCGTGCGGCAGGAAGCCGGCATCGCGGTACTCCATCACACTGACCGAGTTGGTGCGCTTGGAGAGCTTCTTGCCTTCCTTGTCCAGGATCATCGGCAGGTGCGCGAACTCCGGCACCGGCGCGCCGAGCGCCTGGTAGATGTTGATCTGGCGCGGGGTGTTGTTGACGTGGTCGTCGCCGCGGATCACCTCGGTGATGCCCATGTCGATGTCGTCCACCACCACCGCAAAGTTGTACGTCGGCCAGCCGTCGGAGCGGAAGATCACCAGGTCGTCGAGTTCGGCGTTGGCCCACTCGACGCGACCCTTGACCTTGTCCTCGAAAACCACCGAACCCTCGGTCGGATTCCTGAAACGGATGACGCGGTTGGGGTCTTCCCGGTACGGCTCGTTGCGGTCGCGGTAATAGCCGTTGTAACGAGGCTTCTCGCCCCTGGCCATCGCCGCCTCGCGCATGGCCTCGATCTCTTCCTTGCTCTCGTAGGCGTAATACGCCTTGCCTTCGGCGAGCAGGCGGTTGGCCACTTCCTTGTAGCGATCCAGGCGATGGGTCTGGTAGATCGCCGCCTGGTCGGCCGAAAGGTCGAGCCACGCCATCGCGTCCAGGATCGCCTGCACCGCCTCGTTGGTGGAGCGCTCGCGGTCGGTATCCTCGATGCGCAACAGGAACTCGCCGCCCCGACGACGCGCTTCCAGCCAGCAATAGAGCGCGGTGCGGGCGCCGCCGATATGGAGGAAGCCGGTGGGACTGGGGGCGAAGCGGGTGCGGACGGTCATGGGATTCTGCGGCTGCGAAAGGGCAAACGCAGGATTTTAGCCCATTGCCGGGTTTGAGCTGTGCCGGCGGAGGCGCAGGCAAGTCAGGGTTTGCGCTGGCAGCCCCAGCCGTAGCACACGAGCGTATTGGGGTCGCGCTCCAGGGTCCCCAGCCTCGCCGCAGGAAAGTCACTCCCTGGCGGCACGAGCCGGGGACTCGCATCGTCGATCACGATCGACGGTGTGTCGGCAGGCGCTCGGCGCAATACGAACTTGACGATGAACAACGGGCGGTGCGCCCCGGGGGCGGTCGGGGGCGCCTGGAGGGCCTCCCCCGACTCGACGGATTGCTGCGCGTCCATGGAGACGGTGGCCGCTGCGCAGATCGGCGGCGACGCCATGGCCACGGCGGCCACCAGGGACAACAGCTTCATGCGGCACCTCCCGAGGTGCGCGTCACTTCACGTGGATGGTAATCCTTTTGGACACCACCGGCGGGGCGAACGGCACGTGGTTGGCATCGCCCAGTTCCAGCTGCAGCGTGTGTGTGCCGGGAGCGAGCTTCAGCGTGGTCTGGGTCTGCCCGCCACCGAAGTGCATGTGGTGTTCGTCGTTGGGGATCGGCTGGCCGGCTGGCGGCAGGTCGGTGACATCGACCAGCAAATGGTGATGGCCAGTGTGGTCCTTGCTCACGCCGGCCGGTGCCACGCCCATGCCCTTGAGGCCGAAGCGCACCGTGACTTCACGGCCGACGGTGGCGCCATCTGCAGGCGAGATGATGTAGGCCTCCGCGCCAGCGGGCGCCTTGCTGGTCGGTAGCGCAGGTGTCTGCGCGAAGGAGGCGGCGCAAGCCGTGGCGAGTGCAGCAGCAAACAGCATCCGTTTCATGCGTGGGATCTCCTCGGGCGTGGCAGGCCAGTATGACGGCAGCGTTCGCGTGCGTCATGCGGGGCGTTGGTCACTTCCTGCGCAACGTGTCGAGGTGTGCTTGCCCATCAAGAAGATAGGCCACCTATCCACAGGCTTACCCCAGCCAGCTCCACAAGCTTTGTGGACAACCTGCGAAAGCGAAGTTGCGCCTGCGTAAAAACTGATCAGTGTGTGCCAAGTGACTGACGGCAAAGCTGCCTCTGCGGTTTGTCCACAGGGTTTTCCGGAAGGCATCCACATCGGCTGTGGAAAACACGCGTGGCACAAACGACGATGCCGCCTCGCGGCGGCATCGCAACGTCCGGCAACGCCGATGGTCAGGCCGCGCGGGGCGCCTTCATCAACAGTCCGAACAGCTCGGCGAGCTTCTCGCGCATCTCGCGGCGGTCGACGATCAGGTCAATCGCGCCATGCTCGAGCAGGAACTCCGAGCGCTGGAAGCCTTCCGGCAGCGTCTCGCGCACGGTCTGCTCGATCACGCGCGGGCCGGCGAAGCCGATCAGTGCCTTCGGCTCGCCGATGTTGATGTCGCCGAGCATCGCCAGACTGGCCGATACGCCGCCGGTGGTTGGATTGGTCATCACGCTGATGTACGGCACGCCGGCATCACGCATGCGTGCCAGCGCGGCGGAGGTCTTGGCCATCTGCATCAGCGAGAACAACGCCTCCTGCATGCGCGCACCGCCGGTGGCGGAGAAGCACACCAGCGCGCTCCTCTCCGCCAGCGCCTGTTCCGCGGCGCGGGTGAACTTCTCGCCCACTACCGAACCCATCGAGCCGCCCATGTAGGAAAACTCGAACGCGGCGGCGACCAGCGGGCGACCCTTCAGGCGCCCGCTCATGGTGAGCAGCGCGTCCTTCTCGCCGGTCTTCTTCTGCGAGGCGACAATGCGGTCGCGGTATTTCTTGGAGTCGCGGAACTTAAGCGGATCGGTCGGCTCCAGGCTGGCCCACAGCTCCTTCGTCGAACCCTCGTCGAACAAGGACAACAGTCGCTCGCGCGCGCCGATCGGGTGGTGGTGGCCGCACTTGGGGCAAACCATCAGGTTGCGCTCCAGCTCGGGCCGATAAAGCACCGTGCCACAGCCACCGCACTTGTCCCACACGCCCTCGGGAACCTTGCCCTTGTTGGCCGGAGCGCTGTGCGTGCGTGCACGCGGGGTCATGATTTTCTGGAGCCAGTTCATGGGAACCTCGTTGGAGCCATGTGCCGCTTGTGACGGCACCATCTTTAACTGGTCGCGGGCCCCGGCTCCTCACCCGGCAGTTCCCGAAAGGGAGCGAGCGCGGGTTACGGCACGTCCAGGGCCGCGCGGATGGGTGCAAGAAACGCGTGCGCCCGCGCGGCGATTTCGTCCGCTTCCGTGGCGCCGGCCAGGCGCTCGACCAGCGCACTGCCGATGACCACGGCGTCGGCGAAACCGGCAATCGCTTTCGCGCTTGCCGCATCGCGGACGCCGAAGCCGACGGCTACCGGCGCCTTCGCCACGGCGCGCACTTCAGCCACCCGCGCGGCAATGTCCGCCGTGCTCAGCCGTGCCGCGCCGGTGATGCCGGCGAACGACACATAGTACAGGAAGCCCCGGGCCGCCTCGCACAACTTCACCATACGCGCGGGTGCGGTGGTCGGGGCTGCCAGCAGTATCTGCTGCAGGCCGGCGGCGCGCAGCGGTTCCAGCACGGCCGACTCCTCCAGCGGACAATCCACGATCAGCACGCCATCGACGCCCGCCTTCGCGGCATCCTGCGCAAAGCGCGCGTAGCCATGCAATTCGATCGGGTTGAGATAACCCATCAGCACTACGGGCGTGTCGGCATCGTGCTGGCGAAACTGGGCAACCCAGCGCAGCACGTCACCGAGGCCCACGCCGCGGGCGATGGCACGCTCGCTCGCGTGCTGGATCACCGGGCCGTCGGCCATCGGATCGGAGAACGGCACACCCAGTTCGATCAGGTCCGCACCGGCGGCGACCAGCGCATGCATCAGCGCCACCGCGTGCTCGGGCGCCGGATCGCCAGCCGTAACAAAGGGGATCAGGCCGGTGCGACCCGCCTGCTGCAAGCGGAAAAAGCGCGATTCGATGCGGTTCATCGCAAGTCTCAGTAGATGGGAACAGCGCAGGTGACGGCAAAGCCCTGGGTTGCCCGCAGTGCCGCCGCCGTTTTCGCAACCCGGTCATGTTCGGCCCCGGCCGTCACGGGCAGCGCTTCATCTTCCAGCGCGAGCAAAGCGTCGCACCGGGCTCTGGCAAGCACCGAGGCATCCTCCGGGAAAACGGGATCGCCACGGGAAAAAGCCGAGAATGCAGGCGCGAGGCGGTTGAGTGTGTCCAGAGCCCGATCACGGGCGACGGAATCGGCACCTTTGAGCTCTCGGAGCAGTCGCACGTAATCGGTTTGGTAGAACTCGGCGAGTTCGGGACTTTCCGTGACCTGAAGCGCAATGCGGAGTGCGAAGCGGATCTCCCGGCGCTCACGCTCGCTTTCCGCCAGGGCGAGTCTCCACATCAGCAGTGGCAGCGCACGAGCGCCGAAATGACCGACAACCACGGGTGCACGCGAGTTGCGCTCCTCGAGCCCACGGCCGATCAACCCCACCAGCGCAGGTAAAGTACGCGGCGACCTTACGTGCCCCATAGCCTCCGCGGCCGCAGCGAGCGCGGGCGCGTCGTACGAAGGCACCTCCTTCAAAGCCGCGGTAAGCGGGCCGAGTGCCTCCGGGGGGAGTTCGCCCGCATTCGCAAGCGCGACGAGCAGGCCCGAGTCGTCCCCATCGCGATGTGGCGAACGAGCCAGACGCTCCAGCAGATCCGCGGTCAACGCCTGCGAGCGCGGCCGAAGCACCACTAACGACTGCAGCACCCGCCTGCGTACCTGCACGCTCGGATCGTCGAGCAACCGCCGCAACTGCGGTACCGCAGGCAGCCCCTTGTCACCTAGCGCGGAAATTCCGGCCACAGCCATCTCGCGGGCGCTCTCGCGACTGGAGTGCAACATCGCCTCCAGCCCAGGAACTGCGAGCGCGCCAAAGCGCGACAGATACCCCGCGGCGCATTGAGCCTCCTCCGTAGAGCCTGCACGCAGGATGTGGAGCAGCGCCTCCATGGACAGGTTCCGATGCGCCGGATGGCGCATGTCGCATGTCGGAATCAACGGTCGCGTGGCGCTGGCAGGAACCCAGGCCCATGCCAACACGATGAAAATCCCTGCGCGTGCGAGCCCTTGCATCACAAAGTGATGCCCTCGCGTGCGGCGATGGTGTGCACGTCCTTGTCGCCGCGACCAGAGAGGTTGCACAGCACCAGCGCATCTTTCGGATATTCACGCGCAAGCTTCATCGCCTGCGCCACGGCGTGGCTGGATTCGAGGGCGGCAAGGATACCCTCGGTGCGCGCAAGCAGATGGAAGGCTTCAAGGGCTTCGTCATCGGTTACGCCGACATACTCGGCGCGGCCGGCATCCTTGAGGAAGGCGTGCTCCGGTCCCACGCCCGGATAGTCCAGGCCGGCCGAGACCGAGTGCGTCTCGGTGACCTGGCCCTTGTCGTCGCAAAGCACATAAGTCCGGTTGCCATGCAGCACGCCGGGTCGACCGGCCGCCAGCGAGGCGGCGTGGCGGCCGGTGGCGATGCCCTCGCCCGCTGCCTCGGCGCCCACGATGCGCACGCCCGCGTCATTGAGAAAGGCATGGAACAGGCCGATCGCGTTTGAGCCGCCGCCGACACAGGCGGTAATCGCGTCGGGCAGGCGGCCGTAGCCCTCCAGCATCTGCTCGCGTGCCTCCCGTCCGACGATCGCGTTGAAATCGCGCACCATCTGCGGATATGGATGCGGGCCGGCCACGGTGCCGATGATGTAGAAGGTGTCGGCCACGTTGGTGACCCAGTCGCGCATGGCCTCGTTGAGCGCGTCCTTGAGCGTTTTCGAGCCGGAGGTAACGGGCACCACTTCGGCACCCAGCAGCTTCATGCGGTAGACGTTGATCTTCTGCCGCTCGATGTCGACCGCGCCCATGTAGACCACGCACTTCATGCCGAACCGGGCGGCCACCGTGGCGCTGGCCACGCCGTGCTGGCCGGCGCCGGTTTCTGCGATCACGCGCCGCTTGCCCATGCGGCGCGCGACCAGGGCCTGCCCGATGGTGTTGTTGATCTTGTGCGCGCCGGTGTGGTTGAGGTCCTCGCGCTTGAGCAGGATCTGCGCCCCGCCGACGTGTTGCGACAGGCGTTCGGCGTGGTAGATCGGGCTGGGGCGGCCGACGTAATACTTCAGATCCCGGTCCAGCTCGGCCAGAAAATCCGGGTCCTGCCGCAGGCGCTGGTAGGCCTCGGTCAATTCAGCCAGCGGCGCCATCAGTGTCTCGGCGACGTAGCTGCCGCCATAGGCGCCAAAGCGGCCATGCGCGTCCGGCCAACGGTGGAAATCCTGGGTAGCGGGCATGAGGATACTCCAAGATGTCGGCGACAGGGGCGCCGCTCAAAGACTCACACCTTAGTGCCGGCCAAGCGCGGGGAAAAGCGAAAATTTCGTCCCCTCTTGTGAGTTAGACTCACAATATGTCCGAGCGTGACCTGCCCTCTCTGCATGCCCTGCGCGCGTTCGAAGCGGCCGCGCGACTGAGCAGCATGAGCCTGGCGGCGCAGGAGCTGCACGTAACCCATGGCGCCGTGAGCCGGCAGGTGCGCTCGCTGGAAGAAGCACTGGGCCAGCCGCTGTTCGTCCGCCAGGGCCGGGGTATCCGGGTCACCACCGCCGGACGAACGCTGCAGGAAAGCTGCCAGGCGGCGTTCGGCCAGCTGCGTGAGAGCTGGACACGGCTTCGGCGAGAGCAGGCTGGCGCCCCCTTGGTGCTGGGCTGCTCGGGCAGCGTGCTCGCGCGCTGGGTGATCCCGCGGCTGGAACGCCTGAGGCACGAGTTGCCAGCCCTGACCTTGCACCTGGCCGCGCAGGAGGAACCGACATCTCTCGCTGGCGTGGACGTCGCCCTGCTGCTGGAGGCGCCGCCCTGGCCCGTGTCCTGGCAGGTGTACGACCTGGGAGCCGAACGCATCGGTCCCGTGCTCAGCCCGCGCCATCCCGACGTCGAACGCCTGCGCGCCCTGCCCGCCTCCGCCTTGGGCGACGAACCGCTGCTGTACACCGATTCGCGTCCACAGGCCTGGCCCGACTGGGCGCGCGCGATGGGCTTGGCGCCGGAATCCATGCAGCAGACTCAGGCGCTGCCGCACCTCTACTTCCTGCTCGAAGCCGCGGCCGCGGGACTGGGCGTGGCGATCGCGCCGCAGCCGCTGGTCGCCGACGACCTGGCCAGCGGCCGGTTGCTGGCGCCCTGGGGTTTCCGCGAGACGGGCGGACGCTGGATCCTCGCGACCGCCCACGCGGGCGATACCCGCCTGGACGCCCTGGCCGCATGGGCGCGCGACGAACTGGCGGCGCACTGAAACACGCGGCGCTCACGTGCAACATCCCGTGCGAGCGATCGTGCGGACCATCGGACGCGCGCGCCGCCAGGTTCCAGGCTCCGAAGCCTTGCAGGAGCTGCAGCGGCTAGTCAAACGCCCTGGACATGCCCATCTGCGGCACGCGCTGCAGCGATGAAGGCCGCCAGCCGCCCCGGGTCCTTGATGCCCGGTGCCGATTCGATACCGCTGGACACATCCACGCCCCACGGACGTGCGACGCGGATCGCTTCGGCCACGTTGCCCGGGTGCAGGCCACCGGCAAGGATCAACGGCTGCCCCAGGTCGCGCGGCATCAGCGACCAGTCGAACGCCCTGCCGCTACCACCCGCCTCGCCCAGGCCATGCCCGTCGAGCACCAGGCCCGCGGCGCCGGGATACGCGCGCAGGCGCGGCACCGCATCGGCGCCCTCACCCATCGCGATGGCCTTCAGATAGGGCCGCCCGAACTGCGCGCACCAGTCGTCACGCTCGGCACCATGGAACTGCAACAACGCCGGCTGCACGGCGGCAATCACCTCATCGACGAACGCCGGATCCTCGTCCATGAACAGCGCCACGGTGGTGACCATCGGCGGCAGCGCACGGGCGATCGCGCGTGCCTGGTCGACATCTACCCGCCGGCGGCTGCGCGCGGTGAAGATCAGCCCGATGGCGTCCGCACCCAGTTCGGCAGCGCGCACGGCGTCCTCGACACGCGTCATGCCGCAGCACTTGATGCGGATCATGCACTCACCGCTGCCGGCAGGCCCCAGTGGGATTCGTAACGCGGCCCCACGAATGTCAGGCCGGAGGCAGGTGCAGTCGGACCGGCGACGTCGCGATTCCTCCCTGCCAGCAATTCGGCCAGCCACGCGACCGGCTGCTGCCCGCGCCCCACCATCAGCAACGAGCCGACGATATTGCGCACCATATGGTGCAGGAAGGCGTTGGCCTCGATCTGCACGATGACCTGTTCGCCCTCGCGCCGTACCTCCAGGCCCAGCACGCAGCGTCGCGCGTGCGCGGCCTGGCAGGACACCGCGCGAAACGCGGAGAAGTCGTGTTCGCCCAGCAGCGCCTGCCCGGCCTCATGCATCGCCGCGGCATCCAGCGGGTGCCGCTCCCAGGTGACGTAGCGCGCGTCCAGCGCGGCACGCACGGTGCGGTTGAGGATGGTGTAGCGGTAGCGCCGGCTGCGCGCGCAGAAGCGGGCGTGGAACGTCTCGGGCACCGGTTGCGCCCACAGTACCGCCACGGAGGTGGGCAGGTTCGAACAGGACCCAAGCACCCAGCCGCGCATGTCGCGTTCGACCTCGGTATCGAAATGCACCACCTGGGCACGTCCATGCACGCCAGCGTCGGTGCGGCCGGCGCAGGTCACCGTGACTGGCTGCGCAGCCACGCGCGAGAGCGCCTGCTCAAGCGCACCCTGCACGGTGACGCCGTGGGCCAGGCGCTGCCAGCCGAGAAAATCGGTGCCGTCGTATTCGACGCCCAGGGCGATGCGCATGTGGGAGGTCCTGCGGAACAGCCGGGAAGCGTAGGGTGGGTGTCAGCCCACCGCAACCGCTCCGGGCGCGGGAAACGGAGAGACTTCGGGCCAGTCTACGCGGGCCGGACACGCGAAGGGCCGGCATGGCCGGCCCTTCGCGCGTGCAATGGAGCAAACCTCAGGACAGCGAATCGATCAGGCGCTGCGCCGCATCCCTCTGCATCTGCGTGCCTTCGTTCATCACTTCCTCGAGCATGGCGCGGGCCCCGTCGGCATCACCCATGTCCATGTACGCGCGGGCCAGGTCGAGCTTGGTGTCGATCGGGTCGTCGCTGAACTGGTTCTGGGTCATCTCCTGCGGTTCGGCTGCCGCTGCCGAGGCCGTAGTGTCGTTCACCGGCTCTTCGAAGTTCCACGTCGAGGGCGTCGCGTCCTCCACCGGTGCCGGCTCGACGTTCCGCATGACGGTCAGGTCCTCGTCCTCGTCCTGATCCTCGTCGCGGACCGCGCTGTCGGCGAGCGGGGCCTGGGTCGGACGCGGCGGCGTGAGATCGAAATCGAAATGGTACTCGCTGACCGGGGGACGCTGGCCGCCGGTCGGCTCATCGTGGATGTCGGTTTCCTCGGCGTGGCTGGCGTAGCTGTCGAGGTCGAACGGCTCCATCGCCTCGCCTGCATGCTGGCGCTCGTCCTCGCGGGAATCGAACGCGTCCTGCGCACCCTGGCCTGCGAACAGCGGATGACCGGGCACCAGGTCCTCGCCCATGGCGAGTACGTCCTGCCACTCGTCCTGCTGAGGGTCGACGATGTGGGCGTGCATCGCTTCGGCCGCGGCCTCGAAGTGCTCGACGTCGCGCCGGGAGTAATACAGGCTCACCAGCTCCAGGTGCAGACCGATATCGTCCGGGTGCTCGGCCAATTGGTCGAGCAACTCGTCCTGATCCGGATCCGCGCTCGCCGAGGCGGACGCATCCGGCGCCGCGCCGAAACGATCGGCCAGCGAGGGCGCCGTGGACACGGCGCGGGTAGCGGCCGGCTTGCGGCGGCGACCCAGCAGGGCAAGCAGGATCAACAGCAGGACAGCACCACCCGCCGCGGCCCACGCCCATGGCTGCATGAACCAGGGCTCCTCGGCAGGCGCCGTGGGTTTGTGCGTCACCGGCCTGGGCTTGTTGACCGGCTTGGCGGCCGGCTTGGTCTCCGGCTTGCTGACGACCGGCGCCGCGGCACTATGCGCCGACGCGACGGAGCCGGCCGCGGCCAGCGTGCCCACGCTGCCGGGCTTGGCCGGCGTCGCCGCGACCGAAGCGGGCGGCGTGGGCTTGGCGGTGGATTCGGTGGCCGGCGCGGCAATCGGCGCAGCGGCGGTCGCCGCGACGGCCGGCAAGCCGGCCTTCTTGCGGGCATCGGCGAGCTTCTGCTGCAGCTCGGCGATCTCGTTGTCCTTGAGCGCGAGAAGGCGGGTGTTCTTGTCGTTGATGTCCTGCAGGTCCTTCAGGCGCGACTTCAGGTCAGCGCTCTGCTGCTGCAGGGTGGTGAGGGTTTCCTGGCTGCGCATCAGGTCCTGGCGCAGGGCCGCATCGCCCTTGCCGCCCTGGGCACCGGCCCCCTTGCCGCCTTCCTTCGCCGGCACCAGCGCCAGCCGGTCGGCGGACGCGGTGGCGGGCGCCTGGGAGGCTTCCGAACGTGCGGCGGCATCAGCCACGGTGGTGGTCGCGCCGGTCGACTGGGCGCGCCAATCGCCGTTCTGGCGGCGGACTTCGGCCATCGCCGCGGCCACGTCCATGGCCTGCGCTTCCTGACTGGTCGGCACGCGCAGTACCGCGCCGCTCTTCAGCGCGTTGATGTTGTCCTGGTAGAACGCATCCGGATTGGCCTGCTTGAGGGCGAGCATCATCTGGCTGGCATCCACGCCGGCCGGCGCGACCTGGCGGGCAATGCCCGACAGCGTCTGGCCGCGCTCGACCTGGAACTGCCCGCCGGCGGCCACGCGACCGGCAGCCGGTTGGGCTGCGGTCGAGCCGGTCGTGGCCGGACGCGCGGCGCTGCGGAGCGCGGTACTACGCGGCACACCCGCGCTGGGCGTCATCGGCGCGGTGCCCGGCGGGTCGAGCAGGACCGGGAATTCGCGCAGGCTGCGGCCGGAGGCGTTGTCCACTTCCACCAGCAGGTCGAGATAGGGATCGTTGACCGCGACGGCGCTGGTGATGCGGATCACCTTGCGACCGCCCACGTCCACGATACTGAACTGCAGCGGCAGGTCAGGCCGGTTGCCGGAAAGGCCAGCGCGGGCGAAATCCTCCGCCGAGGCCAGGCGCGCAGTGAGGTTGCGCAGCTCGGCCGGGCTGTCCGGCGTCAGCGGAATTTCCGCCAGCAGCGGCTGACCCAGGGCCGACTTGACCTGGATCTGCCCCAGCTCGAGTGCGGCCGCCTGGGTGCTGCCCAGGGCCAACGCCAGCAGCATCGACAGTTTCAACGAACGATTCATCGCTTCGATTCCCCCAAACGCCCGAGACGCTTCATGCCATCGCCGCGGGCTGCGGCGACACCGGAACGCGCGTCACTTTAGTTATATAGATGCCAATCAACAATAGCTGCGGCGACCGCTTAGCGCATATTGCTGCGGCCTGTTCTCGTTCCGGCAGCAGGTCAGCGACCGGCGTCGCCTCCCTGGCGATGGTCATCCAGGGCCTGCAGTTGACGGCGCAGCCGGGCGATTTCCCGGTCCTGCTCATCCAGGCGGTCGTTGGCCTGGCGGCTGTGCGACTCCTGCTCGGCAAGCTGGCGCTGCAATTGCGCCAGCTCCGCGCCGCGTGTGCGCAGCTGCCGCTGTAACTGTGCCTTAGCGGGCACCCGCTGCCCTACCACCGCGGCCTGCTCCGGGCCGCCGTCGGCTAAGGCCGGCAACGCGGCGAGGGTCAGCAGCGGGAGCAGGAGCCAGGGTTTTCGCATCAGAGATAGTCCTCGATCAGCCGTTCGGCGATCTGTACCGCATTGAGCGCGGCGCCCTTGCGGATGTTGTCGGCCACGATCCACAGGTCCAGGCCGCGCTCGTGCGAGATGTCCTCGCGGATACGGCCCACGAACACCGGATCCTTGCCGGCGGCATCGCCTACCGGCGTCGGATAGCCGCCCGGCTTGCGCTCGTCCATCACCACCACACCCTCGGCCTGTTCCAGCAGCGCCCGGGCCTCGTCAGCGCCGATCCTGTCGCGGGTTTCCACGTGCACCGCCTCGGCGTGGCCGTAGAACACCGGCACCCGTACGGCGGTGGGGTTCACCGCGATGGAGTCGTCCTCCAGGATCTTGCGCGTCTCCCACACCATCTTCATTTCTTCTTTGGTGTAGCCGTTGGGCTGGAACTCGTCGATGTGCGGGATCACATTGAAAGCGATCTGCTTGGGGAATTTCTTGCCCGGTTCCACATCCTGGAAACTCAGGAGGGCCGCCGTCTCGCGGCCGAGCTCCTCCATCCCGCTGCGGCCTGCGCCGGAGACGGACTGGTAGGTGGCCACGTTGATGCGCTCGATGCCGACGGCGCGATGGATCGGGGCCAGCGCCACCAGCATCTGCATGGTCGAGCAATTGGGATTGGCGATGATGCCGCGGGTGGTGTAGTCGGCGATGGCGTGCGGGTTGACCTCGGCGACCACCAGCGGGATGTCGTCCTGGTAGCGGAACTCGGAGGTGTTGTCGATCACCACCGCGCCGGCCGCCGCCGCGCGCGGGGCATGCACGCGGCTGACCGAGCCGCCGGCGGAGAAGAAGGCGATGTCCACGCCGTCGAAGTCGTAGTCGGCCAGGTTTTTCACCGTCACCTGCCTGCCGCCGAAGGAAATCTTCTCGCCGGCCGAGCGCTCGCTAGCCAGCGGCACCAGCTCGCCAACGGGGAAATCGCGTTCGGCCAGGATGCCCAGCAGGGTTTCGCCGACCGCGCCGGTGGCGCCGACCATGGCCACCTTGTAGCTGCTCTTCTTGCTCATGGGATGTCTTGCTGCCTGTGTGGGGAGGTGATCAGGGCGCCGGCCGCGCGGCCAGCACCCCAGGGTTGACGAGGGAAGGCGGATGCCCGGCGTGCGGGCCATGCCCGAACAGCGCCAGCACGTTGTCCACCGCCAGCGCGGTCATCGCGCGGCGAGTGTCCCAGGTGGCGCTGGCAATGTGCGGGCTCAGGATGACGTTGTCGAGCGCGAGCAAGGCCGGATGGACGGCGGGCTCGCCTTCGAACACGTCCAGTGCGGCGGCGGCCAGGCGCCCGTCGGCCAGGGCGGCGGCCAAGGCCGCGTCATCGACGATCCCACCGCGGGCGATGTTGACCAGTACGGCGGTGGGTTTCATCGCCGCCAGCTCGGCTGCACCGATGGCGTGGTGGCTTTCGCCGGTCAACGGCACCGCCAGCACCAGGAAGTCCGATTCGGCCAGCAGCGTGGGCTTGTCCACGTAGCGCGCGGCGCATCCGGCCTCGACAGCGGCTGGCAGCCGGGAACGGTTGTGGTAGATCACCGGCATGCCGAAGCCGGCGGCGCGGTGCGCGATCGCCTGCCCGATGCGCCCCAGGCCCAGGATGCCCAGCGTGCGACCGCGCGTGTCCAGCCCCAGCCAGTCCTTGAAGCCGTTGGCGCGCCACTGCCCTGCCCGCAGCCAGCGTTCGGCGGCGCCCATGTGCCGCGCCGTAGCCAGCATCAGCGCCCAGGTGTAATCGGCCACGCTTTCGCTGAGCACGTCCGGCGTATTGGACGCAGCGATACCTGCCGCGGTCAGCGCGGGGACGTCCAGGTTGTCATAGCCCACGGCGAGGTTGGCCACGATGCGCAGGCGTGGCGCGTTGGCCACTTCGGCCGCCCCGATGCGCTGGTTCAAGCCCACGATGGCCGCGTCGAGCGACGCCAGCCGGGAAGCCAGCTCCGCCGGCGCGAACACGCGTTCGACCGCCTCGGCCGTCACTTCGAAGTACGGCTCCAGCCTGGCGACGATGTCGGGAAAGGTGGGACGCGAGATCCACACCCGCGGCTTGCCGGTCATGGGATTTCCGTGCGAAAAATCAGGCGATGCGTGGGGCGACCGGCCCCACGTCGCCACATTGCGCGCGATGCCGCAGCGCGTGGTCCATCAGCACCAGTGCCAGCATGGCCTCGACGATGGGGGTGGCGCGGATGCCCACGCAGGGGTCGTGACGCCCCTTGGTGACCACCTGCACCGGCTCGCCGGCCAGGTTCACGCTCTGCCCCGGCACCAGGATGCTGGAGGTGGGCTTGAACGCCACCGACACCGTCACCGGCTGGCCGGTGCTGATCCCGCCAAGGATGCCACCGGCATGATTGGACGTAAAGCCGTCCAAATGCATTTCATCGCGGTGCTGCGTGCCGCGCTGCGCAACGGACGCGAAACCGGCGCCCATTTCCACGCCCTTGACCGCGTTGATCGACATCATCGCCGCCGCCAGGTCGCCATCGAGCTTGCCGTAGACCGGCTCGCCCCAGCCAGGCGGCACGTTTTCCGCAACGGCATTGACGCGCGCACCCACCGAGTCACCGGACTTGCGCAACGCATCCATGGCTTTCTCCAGTTCCGCCACCTGCGCCGCGTCGGGCCAGAAGAACGGATTGGACTCCACCGCGTCCCAGTCGAAGCCGCGCGGGGTGATCTCGCCCAGCTGCGCCAGGTAACCACGCACGCGCACGCCATGCCGCTCGGCCAGCCACTTCCGGGCGATCACCGCCGCCGCCACGCGCATGGTGGTCTCGCGCGCCGAGGCGCGCCCGCCGCCGCGCGGGTCGCGGATACCGTATTTCTGCCAGTAGGTGTAGTCGGCGTGGCCCGGGCGGAACGTCTGCGCGACGTCGCCGTAGTCCTTGCTGCGCTGGTCGGTGTTGCGGATCAGCAGCGCGATCGGCGTACCCGTGGTGCGGCCTTCGTAGACGCCCGAGAGGATTTCCACCTCGTCGGCCTCGTGGCGTTGCGAGGTATGCCGGCTGCGGCCGGTGGCGCGGCGCTCCAGGTCGTGGCGAAACTCCTCCGGCGCGATCGCCAGCCCCGGCGGACAGCCGTCGATGACGCAGCCGATCGCCGGCCCGTGGCTTTCGCCAAAGGTGGTGACGGTGAAGAGCTTGCCGAAGGAATTGCTGGACATGCCGCGCGCCCGGAATCGAATGGCCGAAGCATAGCCGCTAACCCGGTCCTCCGAGATGCCTTGCTCGTTGCCAGCCTGCCTGCGCCTGCAGGAATAACGGTGGGATTGTCGCCGGCGTCAACGCACGAGCATGTCGTACGGCGGCAGGTTGCTGCTTACCCGCTCCTCCGCCTCGTAGGCCTGCCGCAAGGCCTCGGCTGCCTTCATGTAACCCATCAGCAGGTCTTCGGCATCGGTGACGTCATCATCATCGCCCGCCGCGTCGATCTGCTTGCCCAGGACGCGGATTTGCGCCTGCACCGCTTGCACCGCCATCAACAACACTCGACCTTCGACATTAGCCATGGCAAGCGATCCGGAAGCGAAGTTTCATCAGGCGAGCTCCACGGAGCGGGCAATGGCGTTACGGGCCAGGCTGTCGAGCGCACCTTTGAAGGCATCTACCCGCATGGTTTTCGAAGCGCATTCGATCTGGTAGTGATTGGCCTGGTATCTCTGGTTGAAATTCGTCTTGCGTACGACCAATGACTCGGGCACCGGCGTACCTTCGGGAATTTCAAATGACAACCAGCTCTTGCCCTTGAACACGTTTTTCTTGTCGAACAACGAGGTCCCGCCGAGCGACTTGACCCATTCCACTCCGTTCTTGTCGCGTACAAGCTCCACATCGGCCTCTCTGAAGGCACCATTGGGGAGAAGACGCGCGTAAAAATCGGGGTAAAGGACACAGGGCGCGGGCTGCCCCTCGATCACCGTTCCCTGCGGAAAATCTTCCTTGCGCACGGAACGCACAACGCGGTCGCTATCTCGGCCATATCCACTCCCTGGACAAAAAAACATGTCGGGCCAGTAGGCCGCAACGCTGGTTTCGCGTCAAGCGGCCGCCGTGTCGTGGACTAGTTTCCGATTCCAGGCCACTCGCGGGCGAGCATGGCGAACACCACGTCGTCCACCCACTCGCCGTGCAGCCACAGGCTTTCGCGGAAATGCGCTTCCTGGCGCATCCCCACCGCTCGCAACAAGGCCATGCAAGCGGTATTGCGGGGATCGACCGAAGCGTGGATGCGGCGCCAGCCCAGCACGTCGAAACCCTGGTGGAACAGCGCCTTCAGTGCCTCGCGTGCATAGCCCCTGCCTTGGTGCGCGGGCGCCAGGCTGATGCCGAACTCCACCGAGTCGCCCGGCGTAGCCGGCAGGCATACGCCCAGGTCGCCGATCAGCGCGTGGCCGTCGCGCAACCGGATGGCGCGCTGGAACCAGAGGCCCGGCGCCGGCTCGGCCTGCGTGTCGATGAACGCGCGCGCCTCCGCGACGCTGGCGGGGCGCCAGCCCTGGAAGCGCGCCACTGCCGGGCCGGCCCGGCAGGCGTACAGGGCATCGGCGTCCTCCGGATGCAGGCGATCGAGCTGCAGGCGGTCGGTGGTCAGTTCCATGCGGCCGCCTCCTGCGATGGTTCAGCGACGCGCGTCGGCCGCGGTGCGGATCGCCACCGCATGTTCCACCAGGTCGCGGCGATCGATCGCGAACACGCCCATCGGCCCGACCTTGAACTCGATCCAGACAAAGGGCACCTGCGGCAGCAGCGCAGCCAGCGCGTGCTCGCTCTCGCCGACCTCGACGATGATCAGGCCGTCGTCGTTCAGGTGGTCGGCCGCCTGGTCCAGGATGCGCAGGCAGATGTCCAGGCCGTCCGCGCCCGAGGTGAGGCCGAGCTTGGGCTCGTGGCTGTACTCGCCGGGCAGCGCGGCGTACTCGTCCTCGGTCACGTAGGGCGGGTTGGAGACGATCAGGTCGTAACGACGGCCTTTCACGCCATCGAACAGGTCGGACTTGATCGCTTCCACGCGACCCTCGACGTGCTGGAACGCGATGTTCTCGCGCGCCAGCGACAGCGCCTCGTCGCTGATGTCGACGATGTCGACCTGCCAGTCCGGGTTGTACTCGGCCATGGCGATGCCGATGCAACCGGAGCCCGTGCACAGGTCCAGCGCGCGCCCGACGTGGCGACCGTCCAGCCACGGGGCGAAGCCCGACTCGATCAGCTCGGCGATCGGCGAGCGCGGCACCAGCGCGCGCCGGTCGCTCTTGAACTTGAGCCCCGCGAACCAGGTCTCGCCGACCAGGTAGGCCACCGGCAGACGCTCGTTGACGCGCCGCTCGATCAGTTCCAGCACGCGCTTGCGCTCTTCGGCGGTGAGCTTGCCGGCGCCGTAGGCCGGCGGGATGTCCGGCGGCAGGTGCAGGCTGGCCAGCACCAGGTGGGTCGCCTCGTCGATCGGGTTGTCGTGGCTGTGCCCGAAGGTCAGCCCGGCGGCGGAGAAGCGGCTGGCGCCGTAACGGATGAAGTCGATGATGCTGGCAAGTTCGGCGGTCACGGGCCTTTCCTGGCGGGCGCGGCGTAAGGGATCGGCGATTATCCCTCACCGCCGCGCTCAGGGCGAACCGCCGCGCCTTATACTGGCCGGATGACTTTCGCCGTCCTCGTCCAATACCTCATCCCCCACCGCGCCCTGTCCCGGGTGGTCTACTGGGCCACGCGCTGGACCTGGCGGCCGTGGAAAAATTTCCTGATCGGTCAGATCGTAGACCGCTACAAGGTGGACATGACCGAGGCGGCGCAATCCGATCCGTTTGCCTACCAGCATTTCAATGCGTTCTTCACCCGCAAACTGAAGCCCAACGCGCGGCACGAGGACGGCGACCCGACCGCGCTCATTTCGCCGGCGGACGGCCGTATCAGTCAGGCCGGCCGCATCGTCGACGGGCGCATCTTCCAGGCCAAGGGGCAGGACTACACCGCTGCCGAACTGCTCGGCGACGAGGCGGCAGCCGCGCCGTACCGCAACGGCGACTTCGTCACGATCTACCTCTCCCCGCGCGACTACCACCGCGTGCACATGCCGCTGGGCGGTACGTTGCGGGAGACCGTACACATCCCCGGCCGCATCTTCAGCGTGGCGCCCTTCGCGGTGGAAGCGATCCCGCGGCTGTTCGCGCGCAACGAGCGGCTGGTGTGCCATTTCGACAGCCCCAATGGCCCGTTCGTGGCGGTGATGGTCGGCGCCGTGCTGGTGTCCTCCGTCGCCACGGTATGGGACGGACTGGTGATCCCACCCTATGCCTCGGACATCCGTCGCAAATCGTTTGCCGGCCAGGACATCACCCTGGCCCGGTTCGCCGAGATGGCGCGCTTCAACATGGGTTCGACCGTCATCCTGCTGCTGCCGCCGGGGATGATCGAGCTGGACGCACTCCAGTCCCAGCAGACGGTGAAACTGGGCCAGCGCCTCGGACGCCGGCCGCTACCAGGCAACTGACGCAAAACGTCATTCTGTGACGTTTTAGGCGTACTCGACCGTATCTGTTGGCTATGCTCCCGCCGTCAAACGGCTCGGGGGAGAACCCATGCGATCGATCGTTCCGCTCATTGCCTTCGTGCGCGGCCAGCAGTTGGAACGGCAGTTCCGCCGCATCGGCAAGACCCTGGATGCGCTGCCGGCCTCGGCCCGCGCCAGGCTGAGCCTGCTCACCCTGCGCGAGATCGGCCAGGCGGCGCGCAGCGAGTTCCCGCATCTGTACGGCACCCCGCCGCAGGACCGCTACCTGCCCTGGGGTCGCGGTACCGCTACCGGCTTTGCCCGCGCCTGTTCGGACAACCCCGAAGTCGCGCTGCGCGGCACGGCGCTGTGGCTGGCGGTGGCCTACCACGAGACCAAGGATTCGCCCTACGCCTTCGTGCGCTCGCGCCATCGGCAGCTGTTGCGCGTGGTGCGCGAGCTGAAGGAGTTGCACGGTAACGGCGCCCATGAGCGCGAGGGCGTGGTCGAGAGCTGGATGCAGTCCGGCGCTGCGGCCTGAGCCGGGGATAGACAGGGTGGGCTGAAGCCCACCCCACGTGCCACGGATCGCGCAGGGTGGGCTTCAGCCCACCGCCGCACTCCTCAGCGCCGGCAGGACGGCAACCGCAGCACCTGCCCCGCACGGATCCGATGGTGCTTGAGATCGTTGAGGTTGGACACCTCGCGCACGTCCGAACAGCCCAGCTTGTGCACGATCCCGAGCAATGTGTCGCCATGCCGCACGATGTAGCGCGAGTGCGGCTGCACGGTACGCTTCGGTTCCGGCTTGACCACTTCCGGCACCACCGCAGCATGCAGGTCGCTCGCCAGGATCGGCCACGGCCCATCGACGCAGCGCGAGGCGTAGACGGACTCCAGTTCCCTGGGCACCTTCAGTTGGCTGCCGACCGGCTGCTCGTCCTGCGGGTTCAGTCGCGGATTGAGGTTGCGCAGCGTGCGGAACCAGCCATCGTCCATGCCCTGCGCCGAACCCATGCAGATGGTCAGCTCGGACAGCGAGGCCGGACGCTTGAGCGTGATGCGTCCCGGCGCGCCGTCGATCTTAGGGAAGTTGAGGTTGTAACTGTCCGGATGCAGGAACAGCCACGCCGCGGCCAGCACCGCCGGCACGTACTCGCGGGTTTCTGCCGACAGCTGGTTGTAGATCGCCGGGTCGTAGAAGCTCACGCCGGTGTTGCCGTTCACCAGCCGGCGCATGCGCCCCTCGCCGCCGTTGTAGGCGGCCAGCGAAAGCTCCAGGTTGTCGTTGAACGCCTTCAACTGCTCGTCCATGTAGGCGGCATTCGCCCGCGCCGCCTCGGACGGATCGAAGCGCGTATCGAAGCCGTCCCGGCTGTTGAGGCCGAAGCGCAGGCCGGTCGCGTACATGAACTGCAGCGGGCCGGCCGCGCCCGAGCGGGACACCGCGTGCACCTTGCCGTGGGACTCCTTGGCCATGATGCCGAACAGCAGCGCCTCCGGCAGGTCGGCCTTGTCGTACTGCGGCCACATCTCGTAGCGCATGTACTGGTAGTTGATCCAGGTGTCGACCAGGTTCGAGCGCCACTGCGTCAGCCACATTTCAAGTGCGGCCTTGACCGGGCCGTTCATGGCGATCAGTTCGGAGAGCTTGTGCCCACGCAGCAGGGTCACCGCGCGCTGCGCCTGGGGCAGCGCCGCAGCGCCGCCCGGCTTGCCGGCCACCGCTTCCTCGGGGGCGTCCTCGCCGACCGTTTCCAGATCCTCACCGGCGAAGAAGCTGCCGTCCTTCAGGCGCAGCAGGCGGTCGAACACCGAGTAGAAGCGTTGCGAGTCGCAGCCAGGCGTGGCGCCACAGCGCGCCGCGGCCTGCTTCAGGCTGTCCAGCGAATCCTTCAGGCTCTGCTCGGACGCCTGGTCGTCGCCTTCGCGTGCCTGTTGCAGCGCGGTCTCGTAGCCCTTGCTGGCCTGATCCAGTTGCGTATACAGCGCGTTGACGTCGCCGGAGGCGCGACTACCGCCGCCGCTGGCGCAGGCAGCGAGCAGGACGAGCCCGGCAGCCAGCGGCGCCAGGCGGAAACGATGGGCAAGAGTAGACAGCGGCATGACGAAAGCTTGACGAAGTGGACACATTCACCTTAGCGCATGCAGCCCTGATGCCAAAACCGCGGCGCCCGCCCGAACCTTCGAAATGCGACCTGCATCTGCTTGGCTACAATCGCGCATCCGACCGCGGAGTGCCTGCATTGACCGACATCCTGATTGGCCGCAACGACACCGCCGAGGTCGCCCTCGAATCGCGCTACGGCAACCGCCACGGCATGGTTGCCGGCGCTACCGGCACCGGCAAATCCGTCTCGCTGATGGTGCTGGCCGAGGGTTTCTCGCGGCTGGGCGTGCCGTGCGTGCTGGCCGATGTGAAAGGCGACCTGGCCGGCCTCGCCATGGCCGCAAGCGAGCCCGGCGACAAGATCAAGGCACGCCTGTCGAAACTCCGGCTCACCGACTGGCAGCCGCAGGCCGACCCGGTAATCTTCTGGGACCTCTACGGTAAGCAGGGTCACCCGCTGCGCACGACCGTCAGCGAGATGGGCCCTACCCTGCTCGGACGCGTGCTGGAGCTCAACGACACCCAGCAGGGCGTGCTGGAAATCGTGTTCAAGCTGGCGGACGACCAGGGCTGGCTGTTGCTGGACCTGGCCGACCTGCGTGCACTGCTCGCCTTCGTCGCGGACAACACCAGGGACATTTCCACCCGGTACGGCCTGGTCGCCAAGACCAGCATCGGCGCCATCCAGCGCGCACTGCTGGCGCTGGAGCAGGCCGGCGGCGAGAACTTCTTCGGCGAGCCGGCGCTGGAACTGGCCGATCTCATGCGCCAGGACATGAGCGGCCGCGGCGTGATCAACGTGCTCGCGGCCGACCAGTTGATCCTCAAGCCGCGCCTCTACACCACCTTCCTGCTGTGGTTGCTGTCGGAGCTGTTCGAGCAGTTGCCGGAAGTGGGCGACCAGGAGCTGCCCAGGCTGGTGTTCTTCTTCGACGAGGCCCACCTGCTGTTCGACGACTGCGCGCCCGCGCTGCGCCAGCGCGTGGAACAGGTCGTGCGCCTGATCCGCTCCAAGGGCGTGGGCGTGTACTTCTGTTCGCAGAACCCGGACGACGTTCCGGAGGACATCCTCGGCCAACTCGGCAACCGCATCCAGCACGCACTGCGCGCCTTTACCCCGCGCGACCAGAAGGCCGTACGCGCGGCCGCCGAGACCTTCGCGCCCAATCCGGGGCTCGACGTGGCCGAGGCGATCGGCCAGCTCGGCGTGGGCGAGGCGCTGGCCTCGACCTTGCGCGAGGGCGGCGTGCCCAGCCCGGTCCAACGGGTGCTGGTGACCACGCCGCGCTGCCGCATCGGCGCCATCACCGAGGCCGAGCGCGCGGCGGTACGCCAGCGCTCGCCGGTAGGAAGCAAGTACGACACGGCGGTCAACCGGGACTCGGCGGCGGAAATGCTTGCCCGTCGCGCGGACGAAAAGGCGGACGCCGACGCGGCCGCCACCGCGCCGGCGCCGAAACAGGAAGGTGACGCCTGGGGTGGGGCTGTGCACGACGCGCTGTTCGGCACCAAGCGCCGACAGGGCATGATCGAGACGATGGGCAAGCAGGTCGTGCGCACCATGGGCAGCCAGATCGGCCGGCAGATCCTGCGCGGCGTGCTGGGCGGCATCTTCGGCGGGAAGCGCTGATGCCGCACGTCGCCACCGTCGCAGCCGACACGCCATTCGGCGAGCGGCTGCGCCAGGGCTTCGGCTATCCCCTGCGCGGCGCCGCGCTCGCCACCTGCGTGGCGCTGGCGCTGGCCCATTACGTGGCGCTGCTGCCCGCGTTCATCGGCCTGCTGGGAGGCGCATTGGTATGGACCGCGACCTGGCGCTACGCGGCCGACTGCATGCAGCACACGGCGCACGGTTACGCCGACCCGCCGGACGTCGGCATCGATGGCAACGACACCGCCGGCTGGGCGCTGACGGCAATCCACCTGTTCGCCGTCGCCTGCGGCGTGATAGCAGGCGTGTTCTTCCCGTCGATGGTGTGGCCGGTGGTGGTGGTGTTCGCGCTGATCCTGCCCGCGGTGGATATGACCCTCGCCTTCGACGCCAACCTTGCGCTGGCGCTCAACCCCTTTCACCTGGCGCGTGTGGTGGCCGGCTTTGGCGGCGCCTACCTGGTACCGGTGGCGATCAACCTGTTGCTGGGCGTGCTGGTGGTGGTGGCGTCGCTGACCACGGCGATGCTGCCGCGCGTGCTGGCGGTGCCGCTGTTCGCTTTCGCCTGTACTTACCTGGTGGTACTGGCGTTCCATCTGATGGGCGGCATGCTGCACCAGCGCAGCGAGCATTTCGGTATCCAGGCGGATGCCGAGGCGTTGGCCGCCGAGGCTGGGCAGGACGAGGACAGCCGGCTCGCAACCCATGCCCGCGCGTTGGCGGCAGCCGACCCGCAAGCTGCCTTGCGGCTGCTCGCCGGCCGGCTGCAGGACCGCGTTGCGCCGCCGGTGCTGCACGAAACCTACCGGGAACTGATGCGGCAGCAGGGCATGCGCGACGGTCTGCTGGTGCATGGGCAGATCTGGATCGCCGCGCTGGTGGCCGGTGGCGAAGCGCGCAGGGCGCTGCGCCTGGTGCAGGAGTGCAGCGAGCTCGATCCTGCCTTTCTGCCGGATGACCCCGGTAATGCCGGGGTGCTCGCTGAAGCCGCGGCGCGGCACGGGTTGAACCGGATGGCCGTGCAGTTGTGCCGCGGCTTTTTGAAGGCCTGGCCGCGCGACGTGCGCGGGGCAGCGTGCGCTCTGCTGGGCGCCCGACTGCTCGCCGGCCCGCTCGGCCAGCCGGTGGAGGCGCTGGTGCTGCTTGGTCGCCTGGGCGAGCTTCCGGACAACCACCCGTTGCGACCGGACGTGGAAACGCTCACCGCGCAACTGCGCCAGACGGCGGGTGCGGCATGAGTCGCTGGCGTCCACCCGCACCCTCGTCCACGGCCATCGTCACCCGCGAGGGCTTCGAACGGCTTAAGGCCGAACTCGACCATCTCTGGCATACGTTGCGGCCTGAAGTCGTCAAGGCGCTGGCGGCCGCAGCGGCCGAGGGCGACCGTTCGGAGAATGCCGAGTACACCTATCGCAAGAAGCAACTGGGCGAAATCGACCGGCGCGTGCGCTATCTGAGCAAGCGCATCCCGCAGCTCAAGGTCGCCGAGGGCGCACCCGCCGATCGCCAGACCGTGTTCTTCGGTGCTTGCGTGAAGCTTGAAAACATCGACAGCGGCGATACGGTCCGTTACCGCATCGTCGGGCCGGACGAGACGGACGCCAGGCGCGGATGGATCAGCATCGATTCGCCGCTGGCGCGTGCGCTGATCAAGAAGAAGCTCGATGACGAGTTCGAAGCCGAGCTGCCCGCGGGCCGCACGCGCTTTGCCGTCGTCGCCGTGGATTACATGTCCGGCTGAGAGCTGAGCGCCGCCAGCTCCTGCCCTACATAGACCACCAGGAACAGGCCGAGCAACACCAGGATCGCCGCCAGCAGCTTCTCGCCCACCGGGCCGGCGTAATCCTCCATGCGCTCGTGCGCGATGTCGCGCCGGTTGCGCAGGAATCGCGCCGAGGCGAGCAGGATGATCAGCGCGCCGAACACGATCAGCAGCAGGCCGACCCACTCGGTCAGGCGCAGGTGCATGTGCAGCTTGTGCGCCGCGCGCGAGGCGTTCTGCGAGGCGTAGGTGATGAACAGGTCGAAGCGCTCGACCAGGAAGCCGAACGCCATCACCGCGATTGCCGTACGCACCCAGGCGAGGTAGGTGCGCTCGTTGGCGGCGTGGTCGTTGAAGCGTGGGATCACGCGGGCGCTCCACCGTGCGGAAGGGCTACTGTGCCGGGAGGGGCGTCAAGGGGTCGTGGGGTCGCACGATGGTCCGTCGCGTGCTGGTGAGCCGTGTGGTGGCTGGCCCGCGCTCCGGCCGCCCCCATCCGCCCTTCGGGCACCTTCCCCCGCGTGGCGGGGGAAGGCTCACGCCCGGAAACCGCGCCTGGTCCTCGCTCCGCATGGCGAGGGAAGGCTCACATCCGGAAACCGCGCATCGATCTTCCCCGCTTGCGGGAAAGGGCGGACGGGGTTGCCGGAGCAGGATGCCTGCTAGACCAGCAGTGGCTGCGGATACACCCGTCCCGCGCGCAACGGCTGATAACAGGGTGCTGATCGATGGAACGCTTCGCTCGCGTTGCCCTCATGCCAACCCGGGATCCCTGACAGCGGCAACGGCCGCAGTTCCTGCGGATCGCGCAACAGGCGCCGCTGCGCGATCGCTCGCGCCACCCGCTCGCAGGATGGGCCCTCCCCGATCACCGCGATCGCCTTGCCGACCAGCAAGCGGTGCGGCGTCAACGCGTGTTCGAGCAACGCATGCCCGAACACCACCAGTTCCAGCGAACCGTCCCGCCACGCGTCGCGCCGGCGCCAGAACAGGCCATGCCAGTCGTGCGCATCCCACAACGCCAGCAGCGTGGGATCGCGCAGCGCCAGGATCACGCCTGCCTCATCGAAATGCGTCAGCGCGCACTGCGGCCTCGTGCGGATCTTCGGGCCGACGCGCGCGATCTCGGCGACCTGCTGCGCGTTGAGCGCACGCTTGAGCGGCGCGTGGCGCAGCCAGGCCAGAGCGTTGAACAAGTCGTGCCAGTTGCGCTCGCGGGTGGCGATGGCCCCGGTTTCGGCGATGCGTTGCTCGTAGTGACGGCCGTCGGCCAGCAACGCCGGCGCCTGCGGTACGAAGCGCTCGCGCGTGCCGGCGGGCCAGCGCGCGTTCAAGGCGTCGAGCGCGGGCCATTGTGGCCCATCGAGCAGTTCCGCGAACTCGCCCCATCCGGCCAATGGCGGCCGCCCGAACACGGCCGGGTCGACCGACTCGCGCGCCGGCGCGACGTAGCGCATGGACGGCTAGACGACCTTGAGCAACGGCTGCGCCAGGCGCGCGTGCAGGTCGTGCTCGTCGGCGCTCTCGACCACCACCTGCACGAACTGGCCCGGCTTGAGCGCCTGGCCGTCGGCGATATGGACCAGGCCATCGATTTCCGGCGCATCGGCCGCCGAGCGCGCCACCGCGCCCTCAGCGCCGGCCTCGTCGACCAGCACGGTCAGCGTGCGGCCGAGCTTGCGCTGCAGCTTGGCCGCGGAAATCTCCGCCTGGACGGCCATGAAGCGTTCGAGGCGGTCTTCCTTCAGCTCTTCGGAAACCGGATCGGGCAGCTCGTTCGCCCGGGCGCCCTCGACCGGCGAATAGGCGAAGGCGCCCACGCGGTCGAGCTCGGCCTCGCGCAGGAAGTCGAGCAATTCCTCGAACTCGGCGTCGGTTTCACCCGGGAAGCCAACGATGAACGTGCTGCGCAAGGTGATGTCCGGCACCGCGGCGCGCCAGTTGCGGATGCGCTCGAGCGTTTTGTCGATGTTGCCGGGCCGCTTCATCAGCTTGAGGATGCGCGGGCTGGCGTGCTGGAACGGGATGTCCAGGTACGGAAGGATCTTTCCCTCGGCCATCAGCGGCATCACCTCGTCCACGTGCGGGTACGGGTAGACGTAGTGCAGTCGTGTCCAGACGCCGAGCTCGGAGAGACCCTGGCACAGCTCGGTCATGCGTGTGCGGTAGGCCTTGCCGCGCCACTCGCGCTCGGCATATTTCAGGTCCACGCCGTAGGCGCTGGTGTCCTGCGAAATGACCAGCAGTTCCTTCACGCCGCCCTTGACCAGCCTCTCCGCTTCGAGCAGCACCTGATCCACCGGGCGCGAGACGAGGTCGCCGCGCATCGAGGGGATGATGCAGAAGCTGCAACGGTGATTGCAGCCCTCGGAGATCTTCAGGTAGGCGTAGTGCTTGGGCGTCAGCTTGATGCCGGTGTCGGGGATGATGTCCAGCAGCGGATTGCGCTGCGGCGGCAGCGCCGTGTGCACTGCGCTCATCACGCTGGCGTAGTCCTGCGGGCCGCTGATCGAGAGCACCTCCGGATAGGCCTCGCGGATCAGTTCCGAGCGCTTGCCCAGGCAGCCGGTGACGATCACCTTGCCGTTCTCGTGCAACGCCTCGCCGATGGCGTCCAGCGACTCCTGCACCGCCGCGTCGATGAAGCCGCAAGTGTTGACCACCACCGCATCAGCCGCCTGGTAGCTGGGCACGATCTCGTAGCCCTCCACCTTCAGCTGGGTGAGGATGCGCTCGGAATCGACCAGCGCCTTGGGACAGCCGAGGCTGACGAAACCGATCTTGGGGGAAGCCTGCGACATGGAGTGCTACCGGGAGAGTGCTGGGTAAACAGGCAATTATAGGGGAACGGGGAGCGGCAGGACGCCACGTCCCCGAGCCTCCCCGCGAACACGCGGAAGGTGCCGACAGGCGGATGGGGGCGCCTTTGGGCGTGATGCACAGGGTGAGCCTTTCGCAAGACCTCCCCCATCCGCCCTACGGGCACCTTCCCCCGTGAACGGGGGAAGGATCGAAGCAACCGCCGCCCTCCTTCAACATGACGACGACCGGCACCGCGGCAATCTGCATGTTCGCCGTTCCCTGCCCGATACAATGCGCACACCACCCGCCGCCCCCACAGGAGCATCACCATGGGCCAGTCCATCAACATCCCTACCAGCGGCACGCAGTGCATCGGCGGCTACCTTGCCCGGGCGGAGGGCAAGCCCAAGGGCGGCGTGGTGGTGATCCAGGAGATCTTTGGCGTCACCGCGCACATCCGCGATGTGGCGGACCGCCTGGCGGCGGCCGGCTACACGGCGATCGCGCCGGCGTTCTTCGACCATCTGGAAAGCGGCCTGGAGCTCCCTTACGACGACAGCGGCATGCAGCGCGGCAAGACGCTGGTCACCGAACTGGGCCTGGAACGCGCGGTGGAGGATGTCGCCAGCGCTGCCGAGGCGATCGGCTCGGCCGGGCGCATCGGCACCGTCGGTTTCTGCTGGGGCGGCACCGTGGCGCTGCTCTCCGCGTTACGGCTGGGGCTGCCGTCGGTGAGCTATTACGGCGCGCGCAACCTGCCCTTCCTGGGCGAAACGCCCAAGGCGCCGGTGATGTTCCACTTCGGCGAGCACGACCGGAGCATCCCGCCTGAAGCCGTAGCCAAGCACCGCGAACGGCTGCCGCAGATGGATGTCTTTACCTACCCGGCGGGCCACGCCTTCAACCGCGACCACGATCCGCACTACGACGAAGCCAGCGCCCGGCTGGCGTGGCAGCGCACGATGGGCTTCTTCGACAAGGAGCTGGCGGGCGCATGAGCAGCATCGGATTCGAGCTCGATCCACGCTTGGCGGCCGATACCGTCCCAGTGGCGCGGCTGGACCTTTGCGAGGCGCGTCTGATGAACGACGCGCGCTTTCCCTGGCTGGTGCTGGTGCCGCAACGGGCGGGGCTGGTGGAGATCGCCGACCTGACGCCTTCGGAACGGACGCTGCTGTGGCACGAAACCGACCGCGCCGGCGCTGCCCTGCGTGCGGTGGCGCCGTGCGACAAGCTCAACCTGGGTGCGTTGGGCAACGTCGTGCGCCAGTTGCACGTGCATGTGGTGGCGCGTTGCGAAGGCGACGCCGCGTGGCCTGGCCCGGTGTGGGGCAGCGGCCCCGCGCTTGCCTACGCGCGGGACAGGCGCGACGCCCTGCTCGATTGCCTGCGCGAGGCGCTGTCTCGCTGATCACCATCAGGCTTGTAGAAACCGCCTGCGGTTTCTACAGGCCAGACCGGCACGTGGCTTCAGTACTGCTGGTCGGTACGGCCGGACGCGTCCTTGCCCTGCAGTTCGTCGTTCATCTTGACCGGGGCGTGGTAGTCCTCCAGCGCACGGGCCTTGGTTTCGACGGGGTTGATCTTCTTCAGCTCGCCATCGTCGTCGTAGTAAACGGCAAAGCCGTAGTCGAGCACCATGCGCGCCATGAACTGCAGGTGGGTCTTGCGGATCTTGGAGTCGTCGCTGGGCAGCAACAGCACGGTCTTGGGCAACTTGCCGACGTCCTTCAGGTAGGCGAAGTGGCTGCCGGTATCGAGCGCGGAAAGCACTGCGCCATCGACCAGGAACTGGCCGCTCTTGTAGGCCTTGAGCGTGGTATCGAACTCGTTCTGCGCCTTGGTCATGGCGGCCTGTTCCTTGACGCTGCTGCCGTGGCAGCCGCCCAGCACCAGCAGGCTGCCCAGCAGGAGCGCGGCGCCAGCGCGGTGGAACATCGTGGTAAAGCGGGTCATGGGGATCTCCTGGGTCGAACCTGGGAACAGGCGCAGTGTAGCGCCGGGCAAAGGCGCGCCGGCCGCTCCTGGCCGGTGCGATTCAGGCGGCCGCTCAGGTACGCGGCAGGGTCACACCCTGCTGGCCCTGGTACTTGCCGCCACGATCCTTGTAGCTGGTCTCGCACTCCTCGTCGGACTCGAGGAACAGCATCTGCGCAACACCCTCGTTGGCGTAGATCTTGGCCGGCAGCGGCGTGGTGTTGGAGAACTCCAGCGTCACGTGGCCCTCCCACTCCGGCTCCAGCGGCGTCACGTTGACGATGATGCCGCAACGCGCGTAGGTGCTCTTGCCCAGGCAGATGGTGAGCACCTTGCGGGGGATACGGAAGTACTCGACCGTGCGCGCCAGCGCGAAGGAGTTGGGCGGGATGATGCACACATCGGCCTCGACGTCGACGAAACTGGTCGGATCGAACGCCTTCGGGTCGACGATGGTCGAATTGATGTTGGTGAAGATCTTGAACTCGCGCGCGCAGCGCACGTCATAGCCGTAGCTGGAGGTCCCGTAGGACACCAGCTTGTTGCCCTCGCGCACCTTCACCTGACCTGGCTCGAACGGCTCGATCATGCCGTGCCCTTCGGCCATGCGGCGGATCCACTTGTCGGACTTGATGCTCACGCGGCGCTCCATCGGTGCCCGGCTGCCGGGCGCAAAGCGGGAAAAATACACGGTCGGACAGGCCCGACGCCACCTCCGGCCATGGGCACGCGACTCGCAGGGAGGGCTTCAGCGCGCCCGGCCCCCTGACCGGGGAGGTGGGCCGACGCCCACCCTATGCCGGCACGTATGCGGCCAACGCATGCTCCAGGGCAGCCAGCAAGGCGCGCAACTCGGCGCAGCGCTGCGGACTTGCGAGCACGTCGTCATGACTGCAACCGGCGCCGGGCAACGCCACCGTGCCACAGGCGCCGCCCAGGACGCGGGCCGACATCGTCCGCAGGATTTCCTCCAGCGCCTCCTGCGCATGATGGGAGCCGCGGCCGGAGGTATTGATCAACGCCACCGGCTTGCCGGGAAACTCCAGGCTGCCGACCAGCCAGTCCAGCAGGTTCTTGAAGGTCCCGGGGACGCCATGGGCGTATTCCGGGCAGGCGATCAGCAGCGCGTCGGCGTGCCCGACCGCCTCGCGCAGGACCCGCGCCGCAGGCGGTACGGCCGCAAGTTCGACGTCCGGATTAAAGGGTGGCAGGGCCGCAAGCCCGTCGTAGAGCACCAGTTCAAGGCCGGCGGGCGCGAGCCCCCGGGCCGCCTGCAACGCGGCCGTATTGGCGGAGCGCTGGCGCAGGCTCCCTGAAAGACACAGCACCCGCCTCCGGGATGCGCTCATGCCGAAGGGGCGTTCTGCACCACGATCTTGCCCAGCCCCAACGATTTGTTGCGCGGCTGGCGCGATAGCCGGCCGGCGGCGTTGCGCGCGATCTCCCGATAGCGTGCGGCGAGGTCCGACTCGGGCATGGCCGCGACCGTGGGCGTGCCGCCGTCGGCCTGTTCCCGGATGCGGATGTCCAGCGGCAGCGAGCCCAGGTACGGCACGGCGTACTGCTCGGCCATGCGCGCGCCACCCCCGGCACCGAAGATGTGCTCCTCATGACCACAGTTGGAGCACACGTGAGTGGCCATGTTCTCGACCAGGCCCAGTACCGGCACCTCGACCTTCTCGAACATCTTCAGCGCCTTGATCGCGTCGAGCAGCGCGATGTCCTGCGGCGTGGTGACGATCACCGCACCGGCGACCGGCACCTTCTGCGAGAGCGTGAGCTGGATGTCGCCGGTACCGGGGGGAAGGTCGATCACCAGGTAGTCGAGCATGTCCCAGCGGGTGTCGTTGAGCAGCTGCATCATCGCCTGGGTGACCATCGGGCCACGCCAGATCATCGGGGTCTCCGGATCGACCAGGAAGCCGATCGACATCGCCTGCAAGCCATGGGCTTCCATCGGCGTGATGCTCTTGCCGTCGGGCGACTGCGGCTTGCCTTCGATGCCGAGCATGCGCGGCTGGCTGGGGCCATAGATGTCCGCGTCCAGCACGCCGACTCGCGCGCCCTCGGCCTTGAGCGCCAGCGCGAGGTTCGCCGACACCGTCGATTTGCCCACGCCGCCCTTGCCGGAGGCGACCACGATGATGTTCTTGATGTTCGCCAGTGGCGCCAGCACGCCCTGAACCTTGTGCGGGTGGATGCGACTGGCGATCGACACGCTGGCCGCGTCGATCGCCGGGTCGGCTTCCAGCGCGTGGCGCACGCGCGCGGCCAGCTCGTCGGCCACGGAGGCGGCCGGATAGCCCAGCTGGATGTCCACCGACACCCGCGTACCATCGACGCCCACCGCCCGCACCGCATCGGCCAGGGGTGCGCCGGTATGGGGGTCGACCAGGTCGACCAGCAACTGGCGCACGCGCACCTCGTTCACTTCGCTCATGGGAAAACTTCTAGGATTCGCAGGCCGCCCATTATGCCAGCCGCGGGCCCTGCCCCGGCTGATGCAGGTCAGCCGACAGGCGTTGCGCAACGCAGCTTGACGGCCCCGCGGCGGCTCGCCAGTCTGCGCACCGTACGCTTTCGTACAGGAGGGCAACCATGAAGCAACTGTTCCGTCTGGCGCTGGCCGCCGGCCTACTGTTCGGCAGTGCCGCCGTCTACGCCGCCAACGACACCCCGGTCGGCACCTGGAAAACGATCGACGACCAAACGGGCAAGGCCAAATCCATCGTGGAAATCACCGAACAGAACGGTGAGCTGCAGGCCAGGGTGCTCAAGGTGCTGCAGTCGGACGAGGGCCCGAACCCGACCTGCCGCAAGTGCGAAGGCGAGCGCAAGGACAAGCCGGTCGAAGGCATGGTGATCATGTGGGGCGTCACGCGCGACGGTGACAAATGGGACGGCGGCAAGATCCTCGACCCGCACAACGGCAAGACCTACAAGGTCAAGCTCAGCATGCTCGACGGCGGCCAGAAGCTCGACGTGCACGGCTACATCGGCTTTGCTCTGCTCGGCCGCAGCCAGGTGTGGGAACGGCAGGAGTAAGCCGTAACGTAGGAGCCCGCTTGTGGGCGATCCGCTTGTCTCGCCCACGCGAAGAGCATCGCCCGCAAGCGCCCCTACACGTGACGTCGCATCTCAATCGAACGGCAGGTTGTCGATCAGCCGCGTGTTGCCGAGGCGCGCTGCGATGAGCGCCACCAGGCCCTGCCGCTCGTCGTCGCCCGGTTCGGAAAGATCCTCGGCGCGACGGATGACCGCGTAGTCCGGAGCAAACCCCGCACGCTCCAGCGTCGAGGCGGCGACCTGCTCGATCACCTTGCGCGCGTGGCCCTTCTCCAGCAGCTCGCGCATTTTCAGCAGGGTCTGGTGGATCTGCGGTGCCAGCGCGCGCTCGTCCGCGGACAGGTACTGGTTGCGCGAGCTGAGCGCCAGGCCGTCATCCGCACGCAACGTGGACGCGCCCACCACCTTCAGCGGCAACGCCAGGTCGCGCACCATCCGTTCGATCACCTTCAGCTGCTGGAAATCCTTCTGGCCGAACACGGCCACGTCCGGTTGCACCAGGTTGAACAGCTTGCACACGACCGTGGCCACGCCATCGAAATGGCCAGGCCGGTGCGCCCCTTCCAGGGTGTCGGTGATGCCGGTTACGTGCACGCGCACGCTTTGTTCCGCACCAAACGGGTAGATGGTGGCCACGTCCGGCGCAAACAGCAGGTCGCACTCGATCTCGGCCAGGCCGGCCTGGTCCTGCGCCAGGGTGCGCGGGTAGCGCTCGAAATCCTCGCCGGGGCCGAACTGGGTCGGGTTGACGAACACGCTTGCCACCACGCGATCGGCACGGGCCCGCGCCAGCTTGATCAGCGAATGGTGACCCTCGTGCAGGTTGCCCATGGTGGGCACGAAGCCCACGGTCTGGCTCTGGCCCCGCCAGCCGCGGATGGTCGCGCGCAAACCGGCGGCGTCTTGCACTGTCTGCATGGCGTGCGCTCCCGAAAGGATCAATCGAAGCAGTGTTCCGGCGCCGGAAAGGCGCCGCTGCGCACATCTGCCGCGAAGGCCGCGATGGCGTCGGCCACAGAATTGCGGCCGGCGAGGAAATCCTTGCTGAACTTGGGTCGCTTGCCCGGCGTGATGCCGAGCATGTCGTAGATCACCAGCACCTGGCCGTCGCAGTGCGGACCGGCGCCGATGCCGATGACCGGAATCTCCACGGCGCGGGTGATCCGCTCACCCAGCGCGCTGGGCACGCCTTCCAGCACCAGCAGGTCGGCGCCGGCCGATTGCACGGCGAGTGCCTCGGCGAGCACGCGGTCGGCGGCCTCCTGCTCGCGTCCCTGGATGCGGAAGCCACCGAACTTGTGCACCGACTGTGGCGTCAGGCCCAGGTGCGCGCACACCGGAACGGCGCGCGCGCCAAGCGTGGCGATGGCATCGAGGATATGCGGCGCCGCACCTTCGATCTTTACCGCTGCCGCGCCGGCCTCGCCAACCAGACGTGCGGCGGCTTCCAGCGTATGCGCCACGTCGCGGTCGGCCATGAACGGCAGGTCGGCAATCAACAGGGTGGACTGCAAGCCACGCGCCACCGCACGGGTGTGATAGGCGATCTCATCGAGCGTCACCGGCAACGTACTGCGGTGCCCCTGCACCACCATGCCCAGCGAATCGCCGACCAGCGCCACGTCCACGCCCGCAGCTTCGATCTGCCAGGCGAAACTGGCGTCGTAGGCGGTCAGCATCACGATCCTGCGTCCCTGCGCCTTCATCGCGCGCAGGCCCGGCACGGTCACCGGCTTGCGAGCGGGAACGCTGGCGTTGTCCACGTACACGGCAGTTCCTTGGGGGTGGGCGAGCAGGCGATTATCCGGCCCCCGGCCCGGCAGGCCAAGCACGGGCACCGGAAACGGCAGGATGGTGCTTCAGCCGGCCAGCAGGGCCGTTCCAATCCCGCAGGAGGGCTTTCCCCTGTGAAAGGACGGGATCCAGGCCATCCTATGGGTCGACCGTGCAGCCGGACGCGTCGACGGCGGCCAGCAATGCGTCCACCCTGCCCTGCCCGGGCAATTCCAGGTCGGGCGCCAGATCGGCCAACGGCAGCAGCACGAAGGCCCGTTCGGCGATCCGGGGATGCGGCAGGGTCAGACGCTCGTCGTCGAGCACCACGCCGCCCATGTACAACAGGTCCAGGTCCAGCGTACGCGGCCCCCAACGCTCGCCATCGCGCACGCGGCCGGCGCCGCGTTCGATCTCAAGCAGGGCATCGAGCAGCGCGTGCGGCGCCAGTCCCGTGTCCAGCTCCGCTGCGGCGTTGAGGAATGCGGGTTGCTCGTGCAGCCCCCACGGCGGTGTACGGTAGAAACGCGAGTGCGCCACCAGGCGCGTGCGCGGCAGCGCATCCAGCGCATCGAGCGCCTTGCGCAAGGTGGCGTGCGTGTCGCCCAGGTTGCCGCCGAGCGCGATGAAGGCCCGCGTCATGCGCGTCGGATCAGGCCGAGCCCGACTTGCCCGACGGCTTGCGCCGCCGACGCTTGCGCGGCGCCGTCCCGGGCACACCGGCAGGCGTACCCGTGCCGGCCGGCAACGCCGCCGCCAGCATGTCCTGCGGCAACTGCTGCGCGTGCGCCCACCATTGGCCCAGTTCCCGCAGCGCGGGCGATTCGGGCGCACGCAACAGCAGGAAGTCGAACGCAGCCCGGAAGCGCGGGTGCGCCATCAGCCTGAACACGCGCTTGCGGTGGATCTGCTCGAAGCGCGGCTGCAGCGACCAGATCTCTTCCATGGTGAGGGTGAAACGGCGCGGGATCGCCACACGCTGGCACTGCTCGCCAACCACCTGCGCGGCGGCACGCGACCAGGCTTCACTGTCATCGGCGCCCTTGGCCATCCAGGCGTGCGCAAGGTCGCGCACTTCGCCCCACAGCAACACCGCGAACAGGAACGCCGGTGTCACCGACTTGCCTTCGGCAATGCGCTGGTCGGTGTTCGCCAGGCCCTGCTCGATCAGCGAACGCAGCGCCTCATCGCCCCGCTTGAGCGCGCGTGCGGTGGCCGGAAACAGGAATTTCAGCAGGCCGCACTTTTCCAGCATGCGGAAGCTCTTCAAGCCGTTGCCGGCCAGGAACATCTTGAGCGACTCGTCGAACAGGCGCGCCGGCGCCGCGTCGCACAGCAGCGGGCCCAGCTCCTCGAACGGCGCGGACGCCTTCGGATCGATGGTGAAACCGAGCTTGGCCGCCAACCTCGCGGCGCGCAGCATGCGCACCGGGTCCTCGCGGTAACGCGTGGCCGGGTCGCCGATCAGGTCCAGCACGCGGTTCTGCAGATCCTGCATGCCGCCGACGTAGTCGCGCACCGAGAAGTCGCTGATGTCGTAGTACAGCGCGTTGACGCGGAAGTCGCGGCGCACCGCGTCCTCCTCGATCGAGCCCCACACGTTGTCGCGCACGATCAGGCCGTCGACGATGTGGCGATCGCCTTCGGAGGCATCGTCCTCGCCGGTGCCGCGAAAGGTGGCCACTTCGATGATTTCCGGCCCGAACACCACGTGCGCCAGGCGGAACCGGCGACCGATCAGGCGGCAGTTGCGGAAGAGTTTCTTTACCTCGTCCGGCGTGGCATTGGTGGCCACGTCGAAATCCTTCGGATGGCCACCCAGCAGCAGGTCGCGCACGGCGCCGCCAACCAGGAAAGCGTCATAGCCGGCGTCGTGCAACCTGTAGAGCACGCGCAACGCGGCCTTGCTGATGTTCTTGCGGGAAATCACGTGCTGCTCGCGGGGAACGATCGCGGGCACGGGCGTGACGGAAGTCCTTGCTTCTGGGTTCAAGCGGTCTGGGTCCTTGGCGGCGCACGGCGCCGATACACAAATCGCCGCGCAACGCGCTGCGGTCCGTCCGCGCGGCGGCTTCGGGGGCCGGCGCGGCTGTTCCGGACGGCGCGCGAAGAACTCTTCACGAGGCATTGCCGGGCGAAACAATTCCGCTATACTAGCGCGCCTCGCAGCTCTGCGCTCCCTTCGTCTAGTGGCCTAGGACACCGCCCTCTCAAGGCGGGAACACGAGTTCGAACCTCGTAGGGAGCGCCATTTGCTTTTGCAATCGTCCATGATTGCCGCTGTCTGGAAAGGCCTCGCTGACCCCATGGTCGTTGGCTGTCGGCTACACTAGAAGCGGCCGTCCATGGCCGCACTCTTCATAAGGAGCAGCGCTCCGGCCGTCGTTTTCGTGCAGGGCCGGCAGGCGCAGTTCTCCACAGCCGACGCGAAGCCGCCCATGACCTTTGTCGTTACCGACAACTGCATCAAGTGCAAGTACACCGATTGCGTCGAGGTCTGTCCGGTCGATGCCTTCCACGAAGGCCCGAATTTCCTGGTGATCAATCCGGACGAGTGCATCGACTGCACCCTGTGCGAGCCGGAGTGTCCGATCAATGCGATCTACCCGGAGGACGACGTGCCGGCCGGGCAGGAGCAGTTCGTGGCGATCAATGCCGAGCTGTCGCGCGACTGGCCGGTGATCACCGAGCGCAAGGACGGTCTGCCCGACGCCAAGGAATGGGAGGGCAAGCCGGACAAGCTCAAGCTGCTGGAACGCTGAGCCAACTGCCCGTTCACGTGACGCCGCCTCAGGGCGGCGTTTTTGTTGGTGCCGCCGGGGCGCTTCGACGTCGCCCTCGGATCCCGCGCAACGTGAATCTGCCAGGCGCGACCGCCTGTCCCGCCCGCCGCGGGGTCGTGCAGCGCCGAAATCCAAAGTCCGTTGCGCGAGGCTCCGGTCCGGCTCGCCCGAGCGTAGGCACGCAGTCTTGAAGCCGAAGCACTCGCTCGCTGAGCGCAGGCGCGTAGTGCCGACGTCTTGGGGGCGGGGGTTTGCCTCACGTCCCCAAACGCAAAACGCCGCCCGAGGGCGGCGTTTCGGTGTCGCTGTACGACCGGAATCAACCGCCGAGCTTCGCCTTCAACGTATCGACCACCTTCGCCACAGCGGCGGCCTGCCCCTGCGCGCGCACTTCGCTGGCGTTGCCACCGCTGGCGGTGACGCTCACCTGAACCTGGCGGGAGGCCTTGCCGGCCGTGGCGGCGTCACCCTTGCCGTTGCGATGGAACAGGCGGCTGAAAAAGCCACGCTTCTTGGCCGGACCGGCGGTCACGTTCACCGTGTACGTGTGCGAGGCATCGTCCTTCGCGGTGACCTGCCCCACGCTACCCAGCACCTCGCCGACCCGGCGATAGGCGTTGTCGGCACTGTCGGGCATCACGAAGCCGTCGGCGATCGTGCCGCCGACGCCACCGACGTCAGCGGTGACGCCCGCGGAGGTCGGATTGTTCGCGCCCTGCGGCGGGATCACCAGGGCATCGCTTGCCGGCGGCGTATCCAGGCCCGGCGGGATTTCCAGTGGCGATTCCTGACGCGCCGTCTCCCAGGCCTTGTGCGAGCGGAGCATGCCGCAACCGGAAAGCAGCAGGCCGCTCAGGACCAGGGCCGGCAGGGTGACGACGAGCGAACTTTTCTTCATGGAATGTTTTTCCGTAGAGGGATCAAGCGGCAGCCGGCAGATCAGGCGGCGGCCACCAAGGATGCCAGAGCGGACAGCGCTTCGTGCAGGCGTCGGCGGTCCGCACCGTCGGCCAGCTCGACCAGCGGCAGCCGTGGCCGCGCGGAGCCAAACCCGAGCGCCGGCAGCATGGCCTTCACCGCGATCGGATTGGGCGCGCAATTGAGCGCCTGCACCAGCGGATCGAGCCGGTCGTGCGCGCGCCCGGTTGCCTCGCGGTCGCCCGTCGTGGCCGCATCGCAAAGCGCACGGAACGCCTGCGGCACCAGATTGACCACCACCGAAACGGTACCGGCCGCGCCGGCCAGCATGGCCTTGCCCGCCGTGCCGTCGTCGCCCGACAGGTAGACGAAATCCGCGCGCGCAAGTTCCGCAAGCGCGTGGATGCGCTCGTCGCTGGCGACCGCTTCCTTGATGCCTACAATGGCTGGATGGTCGCGCAGCTGCGCCACGGTTTCCGGCAACAGGTCGCAGCCAGTACGCGTAGGCACGTTGTAAAGCAGCACCGGCAGGCCGCCGCGCTCGGCCACTTCCAGGAAATGCCGGCGCAACCCTTCCTGGGTGGGACGCACGTAATAGGGTGTGACCACCAGCGCCGCGTCGGCCCCCAGCGCGGCGGCCCGGCGCGTCTGCGCCACGGTGCTTGCAGTGGCCGCCTCACCGGTGCCGGCGATGACCGGCACGCGGCCGGCAACCCGCTCGACGGCGAAGGCCAGCAAGCGGTCGAACTCGTCGTGCTGGAGCATGTGCGCCTCGCCGGTCGATCCGGCCACCACCAGCGCCTGGGTGCCCCCGGCGAGCTGGTAGTCGAGCAGCCGCCCGAAGGCCGCCAGATCGATCGAGCCATCGGCGGCAAACGGTGTCGCCAGTGCGCAGATGCTTCCACGAATGTCCAAGACGCGATCCCGGCTTGAAGGCAAGCAGCGGATGGTACCGGCGGCCCGTGCGCAGGGGAAGGGACAGCCTGCGAGCCATCTGGCGCCCCTGCATGTTCTGCCATGTCCTGAGCTAAGCTGATCGGGTTCCGCATGGCGGAAAACCCCTGACAGGTAACCTCTCTTGAACCGTCCCTCCGCGCGCGCCGGCAACGACAACCAGCTGTTGATCCATACGCTCACCCCGGCATCGCGCGCGCCACTGCTCACGCTGACCAAGCGCATCGCCGACGCCGGCTGCAGCCTGGCCGACTCGCGCGTGTCCACGATCGGCAACGACACCTCGGTGTTGATGCTCGCCGCAGGTGCATGGGACGCCATCGCGAAGCTGGAAACCGCACTGGCCAAGCTCGGTCGCGACGAGGAACTGCGCCTGTCGCACTACCGTACCGGCCCGCGCGAGCAGAACGCATCGCTGCTGCCCTACCTGGTTGAAGTGGTGGCGGCCGACCGCCCCGGCATCCTGGTGAAGGTGGTGGAATTCTTCAGCCGCCACGACATCCGCGTCGAGCAGCTGAGCTCGATGCGCTACCAGGCCATGCAGACCGGCGCGCAGATGTTCCAGGCGCAGATCACCATCGGCATCCCGTCCCAGATCCATCTCGCCACCTTGCGCGACGATTTCCTGGAGCTCTGCGACGGGCTCAACCTCGACGCGATCATGGACCCGGTCAAGTTCTAGGTTGGCCGGTAGCTCGCTTGCGTCGAGCAGTCTGCGCAACCGCGACGATCGCGCGTAGGGTGGGCTTCAGCCCACCATTTCAACGTTTCGCGGAGCGCCGGTGGGCTGAAGCCCACCCTACGAAAACTGCACGCCGCCTCGGGGTGGGACCCGCGCGATCTCGCGCAACCGTGTCGCCGCGGGAAGCGCGAAGCATCGCGCGAGACGGCTTCTTCGACAACCCTGTTGCATGCCGCCACGGGCGCGCTAGTCTTCGCCCCAAGGGCGCGCGGTGCGCCTTTTCTTCGACCGACCTCGCGGAGACCCCATGCCCGAAATCGGCAAACCGATTCCCCCACTGATCGGCACCACCGGCGACGACACCGAGCTGGAACTTTCCGAACTCAAAGGCCGCTGGGTGGTGATCTACTTCTACCCGAAGGATTCCACTCCCGGTTGCACCACCGAGGCGCAGGACTTCCGCGACCTCTACGACGACTTCAGGAAACGCAACGCGGAAATCGTCGGCGTCTCGCGTGATTCGGTGACCTCCCATGCCAACTTCGCCGACAAGCAGGCCCTGCCCTTCCCGCTGATCGCCGACACCGATGAGACCTGGTGCAAGGCGTTCGACGTGATCCACGAGAAGATGCTCTACGGCAAGACCCATCTGGGCATCGTGCGCAGCACGTTCCTGATCGATCCCAAGGGCCATCTCGCGCAGGAATGGCGTGGCGTGAAAGTCCCGGGCCATGCCCAGGCCGTACTGGACGCCATTCCCGCCAAGTGAATCCCCTCCACACCTTCGAGCATTCCCCTTGCACGGTGCCCAACCGTGCCATCCGGCGGCCTGCGACCCTTCGGTCCAGGCCGCTTTTCTTTGGTCCGACCACAAGCGAGGCCCCTTCCGCATGACCGGAAGCAAGCGTATCTACGCACTCGACACCAATGTGCTGCTGCACGACCCCACCTCGCTGTTCCGTTTCGAGGAACACGACGTGTTCATTCCCATGACGGTGCTGGAGGAGCTGGACGAAAAGAAAAAGGGTGGATCGGAAGTTTCGCGCAACGGCCGCCAGGTCAGTCGCTTCATCAACGAATTGATCGAGCGCGGCAACGGGCACGGCATCAGCAACGGGCTGGACCTGTCCAACCCCCAGGGCGTGAGCCTCAAGCGCGGCCAGGCGGTGGGCAAGCTGTACTTCCAGCAGCGCGCCACCAACGGGCACGGCAAGGCAGACAACCTGATCCTCGCGGCGGTGATCGAGCTGCGCGACCAGAACCCGGATCGCTCGGTGATCCTGGTCACCAAGGACATCAACCTGCGCATCAAGGCCAAGATCTACGGCATCGATGCGGAGGACTACGAGAACGACCGCGCGCTCGACGACTTCGCGCTGCTCTACACCGGCTCGACCGGGCTGCCCGAGGATTTCTGGGACCGCCACCCGGAAGTGCAGTCCTGGTCCGAGCGCGGCCGCACCTTCTACAAGGTCGACCGTGGCGAAGGCGAGGACTGGCATCCCAACCAGTGCCTGTTCCTGCCCGGCGACAACAGCGTGGAACTGCGCGTGCTGCAGGTCGACGAGCAGCTCGCCACGCTGGTGTTGCTGGACGACCACAGCCACCCCAATCACAGCGTCTGGGGGATCGCCGCGCGCAACCGCGAGCAGAACTTCGCGCTCAACGTGCTGATGGATCCGGACGTCGACTTCGTCACCCTGCTCGGCACAGCCGGCACCGGCAAGACCCTGCTGGCGCTTGCCGCCGGCCTGGCGCAGGTCATGGATCAACAGCGGTACCGCGAGATCATCATGACCCGCGCCACGGTCTCGGTCGGCGAGGACATCGGCTTCCTGCCCGGCACCGAGGAAGAAAAGATGACGCCGTGGATGGGGGCGCTCACCGACAACCTGGAGGTGCTCGCCAATCCCGAGGAAGGCGGATCGTGGGGTCGCCAGGCGACCAACGACCTGCTCGCCTCGCGCATCAAGATCCGCTCGCTCAACTTCATGCGCGGGCGCACCTTCCTGTCGCGCTACCTGATCATCGACGAGGCGCAGAACCTCACGCCCAAGCAGATGAAGACGCTGATCACCCGCGCCGGCCCCGGCACCAAGATCGTCTGCCTGGGCAACGTCGAACAGATCGACACGCCCTACCTCACCGAGACCACCTCGGGCCTGACCTACGCCGTGGACCGCTTCAAGAACTGGGAGCACTCGGCGCACATCACGCTTCGGCGTGGCGAGCGCTCGCGGCTTGCCGACTTCGCCTCCGAAGCCCTTTGACGACCACCGGCGCACCTACCGCCCGGCCCCTGTAGGAGCGCACCCTGTGCGCGACCCGCGACGGCATCAAACCCCTCGCGATCGCGCACAGGCGCCGCCCGCACCGCTGCCGCAACGCCGCAAGCCGCAGCCAGGCACCCGCCTGCCTGTTCACGCCGGCTGCGCACCCATTGGCCCATAACAGCGCCTCCCGGACGCTGCCGCAGGACATGCTGCAGCGCAAAAATACGCTACAGTATGGACATGAATATCCAACCCGCCATCGACTTCGCCAGCCCTACCCGCAGCACCCCGCTGCCCCCGCCTGCCAGCCAGCGTTTCGCCCGCGCCGAGGCCCTGCCGGCCACCGGCGAGCCTGTCGTCACGCGCGACGGCCGCGTGCTGCACCTGCGTCCGATCGAGCCGGGCGACGTCGCCGCATTGCGCCGCTGCTTCACGCGCCTGCCGGCCGAGGACATCCGCCGTCGCTTCCTGCACACGCTGACTGAGCTTCCCGAACCGATGGCGCGCCGGTTGTGCCACATCGATCCGGACACCGAAGCGGCGTTCGTGCTGGTCGACGACAACGTGTCGCCGGCGGAACTGCGCGGCGTCGGCCGCGTGTTCATCGACGCGGCGACGGACACCGCGGAGTTCTCGGTACTGGTCGAACGCGAATGGACGCGCCTGGGGCTGGGCGCCGAGCTGATGCACCGCTTGGTCGCCACGTGCCGCGAGCGCGGCCTGGCCGAGCTGTGGGGCTACGTCCTGGTGGAAAACCGCCCGATGCTGCGGCTATGCAGCGAACTGGGCTTCACCTCGCGCATGGTTCCGGACGAACCGGGCGTGGCGCAGATCACGCTGCGCCTGTAACGGGCCGCTGAGGCGCGCCTTTCCTGATCCGCCCTACCGGCACCTTCCCCCGCAAGCGGGTAAGGATCGTGCGCGAGGACCGCGATGGACCGGCATCCCTCGCCAGGGGTGAACGTTCATCGCAAGGGCGCCTCCCCCGTTGCACAGAGGTAGCCGCCCGATGGGCGAATGGCCCCGCCCGGAGCGCTCACGCCTACCGCGCTAAACTCCTCCGCTTTCCCCGCGCCGCCAGACGCCGCGCGACAAGCGACCCCGATGCCCCAGATTCCCCACCCGCCCCTCCCCACCCAGCCGAAGCAGCGCCGCTTCTGGACCCCGCCGCACGGTTCCTCGCGCGCCCTGCTGCTCGCCGAAGCCGCGCGTGACCACGACGGCCTGCTGGTGGCCGTCACGCGCGACACCCAGCGCGCCACGGCACTGGAGGACGAACTGCGCCTGTTCGCCGGTGACCTGCCGGTGCTGCACTTCCCCGACTGGGAAACGCTGCCCTACGACGTCTTCAGCCCGCATCCGGAGATCGTCTCCCAGCGCATCGCCACGCTCTATCGCCTGCCGGCGGTTACCCGCGGCGTGCTGGTGGTGCCGGTGGCGACGCTGATGCAGCGCATCGCGCCGCGCTCGCACATCACCGGCTCCGGCCTGGTCGTGTCCAAGGGACAGAAGCTGGACCTTGCCGCCGAGCAGCGGCGCCTGGAAGCGGCCGGCTACCGCCACGTGCCCCAGGTGGCCGAGCCGGGCGACTACGCCGTGCGCGGCGCGCTGATCGACATCTTTCCGATGGGCACCGCCGAGCCCTACCGCGTCGAACTGTTCGACGACGAGGTCGACTCGATCCGCAGCTTCGACCCGGAAACCCAGCGCTCGCAGCAGCCGGTGGACAAGGTGGAACTTTTGCCCGCGCGCGAGTTCCCGCTCACCGAGGAGGCGGCGAAGGATTTCCGCACCACGTTGCGCGAGCGCTTCCCGATCGACATCCGCCGCTGCCCGCTCTACCAGGACATGAAGGAAGGCGTGACGCCCGGCGGCATCGAGTACTACCTGCCGCTGTTCTTCAAGCAGACCGCCACGCTGTTCGATTACCTGGGCGAGGGTGCGCTGTTCGTCCTGGGCGAAGGCGCCGGCGAGGCCTCCGACCAGTTCTGGGCCAGCACCGCCGAGCGCTACGACCAGCGCGCGCACGACATCGAGCGCCCGGTGCTGCCGCCGCCCGAGCTGTATCTCTCGCCCGAGCAATTGCGCGAGCAGCTCAACCGCCGCCTGCGCGTGGAAGTGGTCCCCTCCGGCCACGAACACGCGGTTGACTCGGGCACCTTGCCCGCGCCTGACGTGCCGCTCACCCGCAAGGGCGAGGAGCCGGGCACCTCGCTGCGCCATTTCCTGGAAAGCTATCCCGGCCGCGTGCTGATCGCCGCGGACTCGGCCGGCCGCCGCGAAGCGCTGGCCGAAACGCTGGCCGCCGCCGGCCTCAAACCCGACACGGTCGACGGCTGGAACGGCTTCCTCACGACCGGCGCAACGCGCCTGGCCATCACGGTCGCCCCGCTCGAACAAGGCTTCGCCCTCAAGCAGCCCACGCTCACCGTGCTCACCGAGCGCGAACTCTACGGCGAGCGCGTGCGCACCGACCGCAAGCGCCGCCGCGGCGCCGCACGCGACCCCGACGCGATCATCCGCGACCTCACCGAACTTTCCGTTGGCGCGCCGATCGTGCACGTCGACCACGGCGTGGGCCGCTACCAGGGCCTGGTGTCGATGGAACTGGGCGGCATGGAAGGCGAGTTCCTGGTCATCGAGTACGCCAAGGGCGACAAGCTCTACGTCCCGGTGGCGCAACTGGGGCTGGTCAGCCGCTACTCCGGCACCGCGCCGGAGCTGGCGCCGCTGCACTCGCTCGGTGGCGACGCATGGGAACGCGCGCGCAAGAAAGCCGCCGAGAAGGTGCGCGACGTCGCCGCCGAGCTGCTGGCCATCTACGCCCAGCGCGAGGCGCGCGGCGGCGAGTCGATCAACATCGACCGCGGCATGGTCGAGGAATTCGGCACCACCTTCCCGTTCGAGGAAACGCCCGACCAGGAGCAGGCCATCGACGCCGTGCTGCAGGACCTGGCCGCGCCGCGTGCGATGGACCGCGTGATCTGCGGCGACGTCGGCTTCGGCAAGACCGAAGTGGCCCTGCGCGCCGCCTTTGCCGCGGCCACCGCCGGCAAGCAGGTGGCAGTGCTGGTCCCCACCACCCTGCTCGCCCAGCAGCATTACCGCAACTTCGCCGACCGCTTCGCCGATTGGCCGGTGAAGGTCGACGTGCTCTCGCGCTTCAAGTCGTCCAAGGAGGTCACCGAGGCGCTCAAGCGTCTGGCGGACGGCCAGATCGACGTCATCGTCGGCACCCACAAGCTGCTGCAGCCGGACATCAAGTTCAAGAACCTGGGCCTGGTCATCGTCGACGAGGAGCAGCGCTTCGGCGTGCGCCAGAAAGAACAGCTCAAGAAGCTGCGCGCCGAGGTCGACCTGCTCACCATGACCGCCACGCCGATCCCGCGCACGCTCAACATGGCGATGGCCGGCCTGCGCGACCTGTCGCTCATCACCACGCCGCCGGCGCACCGCATGGCCGTGCGCACGTTCATCAGCACGTGGGATCCGGCCACCATCCGCGAGGCCTTCCAGCGCGAGCTCTCGCGCGGCGGCCAGGTGTATTTCCTTCATAACGAGGTCGACTCGATCGAGCGCACCGCGCGCGAGCTGGAAGCACTCATCCCCGAGGCGCGCATCGGCATCGCCCACGGCCAGATGCCCGAGCGCGAGCTCGAACGCGTGATGGCCGACTTCCACCGGCAGCGCTTCAACGTGCTGGTGTGCACCACCATCATCGAAACGGGCATCGACATCCCGACCGCCAACACCATCATCATCGACCGCGCCGACCGCTTTGGCCTGGCCCAGCTGCACCAGCTGCGCGGCCGCGTCGGGCGCTCGCACCATCGCGCCTACGCCTATCTGATCGTGCCCGATCGCAAGGCGATCACGGCGGACGCGGAAAAGCGGCTGGAAGCACTCGCCTCGCTGGAAGAGCTGGGCGCCGGCTTCACCCTGGCGACCCACGACCTGGAAATCCGCGGCGCCGGCGAACTGCTCGGCGAGGAACAATCCGGCCAGATCCAGGAGATCGGCTTCGGCCTCTACACCGAGCTCCTCGACCGCGCCGTGCGCGCGTTGCGAAGCGGAAAAGTACCTGACTTCGACCTCTCCTCCGAGCACGAGACGGAAGTCGAACTGCACCTGCCCGCGCTGATCCCGGACGACTACCTGCCCGACGTGCACACCCGGCTGACCCTCTACAAGCGCATCGCCAGCGCGAAGAACGAGGACCACCTGCGTGACCTGCAGGTGGAAATGATCGACCGCTTCGGCCTGCTGCCCGAACCGACCAAGACGCTGTTCGCGCTGTCCAGCCTGAAGCTGATGGCCACCCCGCTGGGCATCCGCAAGCTCGATCTGGGCGCCAACGGCGGGCGCATCACCTTCCGCGACAAGCCCGAGATCGAGCCGATGGCCATCATCCGCCTGATCCAAAGCCAGCCGCGCGTCTACAAACTCGACGGCCAGGACAAGCTGAAGATCACCCTCGACCTGCCCGGCGCCGCCGAGCGCATCCGCTCCGCCCAGGAAGTCCTCGTCCAGCTCGGCGCCCGCCGCCCTGCCTGACGCACCCCAGCCCTCTTCCCTCCGGGGAGAGGGCTGGGGTGAGAGGTCGGGGCTCGCGGCCTCCCGAGCCTATCCGCGATCCAAGGGACTGACGACTCCGCGCCCGCCTCGATTGAGCACATGCGTGTAGATCTGGGTGGTCGATACATCGGCATGCCCCAGCAACTCCTGGATCGTGCGCAGGTCATACCCATCCTCCAGCAGATGCGTGGCAAACGAATGCCGAAGCGTATGGCAGGTAGCCGGCTTGGCCAGCCCCGCCCGCACCCGCGCCTGCTTGACCGCCCGTTGCAGGCGCGATTCGTCCAGGTGATGCCGCCGCTCCTGACCGTCGCGCGGATCGTGACTGCGCACCGACGCCGGGAACACGTACTGCCAACCCCACTCGGCGGCAGCCCGCGGATACTTGCGCGCCAGCGCATCGGGCAGCCATACCCGGCCGAATCCCGCCTGCAGGTCACGCTGGTGAATGCGCCGGGCTTCCTCCAATTGCGCCTGCAGCGGATCGACCAGGCCGGCAGGCAGCACGGTGCGACGATCCTTGCCGCCCTTGCCCTGCCTCACGACCAGTTCGCCCTTGCCAAAGTCCACGTCCTTCACTCGCAAGCGGACGCACTCCATGAGTCGCAACCCCGCGCCATACAGCAGACCAGCCATCAGCCAGGGCGTGCCCGTGAGCTCGTCCAACAACGCCGCCACCTCCGGGCGCGTGAGAACGACCGGGAGTCGCTGCGGTTTCTTCGCCCGCTCGATGCCATCCAGCCAAGGCAGTTCCACCCCAAGCACCTGCTTGTAGAGAAACAGCAAGGCGGATAACGCCTGATTCTGGGTCGACGCAGAAACGCTGCCGTCCACCGCCAGCCGAGTCAGGAATCGCTCGACCTCCGGCGCCCCCATGTCCGAGGGATGCCGCTTGTCGTTCGCCAGGATGAACCGGCGGATCCATCCGACGTAGGCCTCTTCGGTCCTTCGAGCCAATCCCAGACGCCGGATCCGTGCACGCACCTGCTCCAGCAACCGTGGTTGTCGCCCAGATTCCACGCTTGCGACGCCGTCCACCCCGTGAAAGGATGCCATCAGTCCACTCCGGCAAAGGCTGCCAGATTAGGCTGCCGGATTAGGCCGCAAGAAGACGGGCAAGGCATTGATGGATGTGGGTAAGGAACCGCGCGGCACGTAGGCGAGCACCCGTTAGGCTGCGAGATTACACCGCGAATCGAAATCTACTTTGAGTTAGTCGGCAGCTCGTGTTGGTTTGTCGTATCGTGTGTTTCGCTCAGCTTCGCGCTGGCTTGTCGTCCGTCGCCGCCGCAGCATTTCGCGCAGTGTCGTCGCAAGCCTGAGCTTTCAGAGCTGGCAGTTTTGGGGTGGTTGGTTGCTCAAGCTTCGCGTTCGTCGTGCGCCAACACTGTCGCCCGAGCATGCTGCGTCGCAACCGTCTAACTCCTCGTCCAAGCGGACGGCTGCGCCGCCGCTTAACTCAGGCGTTAGGCCCCGGAACAATGAGCACTCTGTACCGTGAGAGATCCAACTTCGAGCGAGCGCTTCTGC
>NZ_JAGJRS010000033.1 GCF_017837635.1 Frateuria flava | reverse complement strand
CCGTCAGCGTCGTCTTGCCGTGGTCCACGTGGCCGATCGTGCCGACGTTCACGTGCGGCTTGGTGCGTTCGAATTTACCCTTTGCCATGCGCGCTAAACCCCGATGGAGTCAATGAAAAAAAGAAAACCTGCCGTAGGCCCGGAGCGACCGGCGGCAGCCGCGTGAGATGGTGCTCATGACAGGAATCGAACCTGTGACCTCTTCCTTACCAAGGAAGTGCTCTACCGACTGAGCTACATGAGCGAAGTTCTTTCAGCACCCTTCCTGGGTGGCGAATGGTCCGGCATCCGGCCGAACCTCAAAAATCCTGCGACGAGATCAATGGAGCGGGAGACGGGAATCGAACCCGCACCATCAGCTTGGAAGGCTGAGGTTCTACCATTGAACTACTCCCGCCTGGCACTACCCTGCGCGGAACTCGTCTTGATGGTGGAGGGAGGTGGATTCGAACCACCGAAGGCGTAAGCCAGCAGATTTACAGTCTGCCCCCGTTGGCCGCTTGGGTATCCCTCCAACAAAGAACGGCTATTTTCGCGAGCGGCCCCGGATGTGTCAACACTTTGCGACGGCCAAATGCGCCGTGGCGGCGACTTTCTCGCAGATAGGTACCGCAGCCTACCGTCCGGGCCGCTTGCACCGTGAAGCACGATCGCCATATCGCCCGGGAGCCCGTCCGGAGTACGCCATGTCCGCCCCCTTGAACATCCCCTGCCCGCATTGCGGTGCGCTCAATCGCGTGCCGGCCGAGCGCCTTGCCGACCATCCGGTGTGCGGGCGCTGCAAGCAGGCGCTTTTCGAAGGCAAGCCGATCGAACTGACGACGGCCAACTTCGACGCGGTGGCCGGACGTGGCGATCTTCCGCTACTCGTCGATTTCTGGGCGACCTGGTGCGGGCCCTGCCGCGGATTCGCGCCGGTGTTCGCCGAAGCCGCCCGCCAGTTCGAGCCGCGCCTGCGCCTGGCCAAGGTGGACACCGACGCGCAACCGCAGCTCTCGCAGCGCTTTGGCATTCGCAGCATCCCGACGCTGGCGGTGTTCAAGGGCGGTCGTGAGATCGCCCGGCAGGCAGGTGCGCTCAATGCGGCGCAGTTGCGGCAGTTCGTCGAAGGGACGTTGCGCTAGTCGTTGACGTCGTGGGCGCAGTGTTTCCGTCGGTGACCGCGTGCGTTTCCGCGTGTCGCTGGTAACGCGTGGCGGCCACGCACGATCGCTTGTTGACGCGACCGTCTCGCGCCGCCGCTGCAGCTCGAGCGGTGGGCATGGAACGCGACCACCCGATTACGAACTGCACGAGAGCATGGAACAGCCGGCATGCTGTTTCGCCCAGTCGGGACGCTTGCGTGCGAAGCGTTCACGTCCCGGCTGCTCGTCGCAGGGATGGCGCATGACGTCCAGCAACTCGTGCACGAGTGCGTAGTCGCCCTGCTCCGCACGATCGATCGCTTCCTGCGCCAGGTAGTTGCGCAGCACGTACTTCGGGTTGGCCTGCTGCATGTGGCGGCGGCGCTCCGCCACCGGCAGCGGATCGTTGCGCAGGCGTGAGGCGTAGCGCTCGAGCCAATCGCGCAGCATGGGCTCGGCGGCTATGCGCCGGGCCTCGTCGTAACACACGCCCGCCAGCGCGTTTGGCGAGGGCGCGGCCGGGTCCAGGTCGATGAGCGCGCGCCAGGTGAGTGTCATGTCCGCCTGCGACTCGCGCATCCAGGCATGCAGGCCGTCGCGCAGCGCCAGCTCTTCGTCGCCAGCCTGTGCCAGGCCCAGCTTTGCGGCCGCCGTGGCGCGATCGGCCGCTTCCCACGCGCTGACGTAGCGGTCGAGCCCAGCCTGCAGCGGCGCGACGTCGGCAAACAGCGGCGACAGCGCACTCGCCAGCCGCGTGAGGTTCCACCAGGCCACGTTGGGTTGCTGCCCGAAGCGATAGCGCCGGCGCACCGCGTCGGTGGTATTGGGCGTCCATTGCGGATCGTAGTCGTCGATCCAGCCGTAGGGGCCATAGTCGATGGTCAGGCCGAGGATCGACATGTTGTCGGTATTCATCACGCCGTGCACGAAACCGACGCGCATCCATTGGGCCATCAGCCGCGCGGTGCGTTCGCACACCTCGCCGAACCAGTCCGCATACAGCGCCTCGCCCTGACCGCGCAACTGAGGAAAGTCGCGCTGGATGCTGAAGTCCGCCAGTTGGCGCAGTAACGCGATGTCGTTGCGCGCATAGGGTAGTTCGAAGTGGCCGAAGCGAATGAACGAGGGCGCGACGCGGCAGACGATCGCACCGGGCTCCTCGCGGGGATGGCCGTCGTAGAACATGTCTCGCACCACCGCCTCGCCAGTCTCCAGCAGGCACAACGCACGCGTCGTGGGGATCCCGAGGTGATGCATCGCCTCGCTGCAAAGGAACTCGCGGATCGAGGAACGCAGCACCGCACGCCCATCGGCGCCGCGCGAATACGGCGTCGGCCCCGCGCCCTTGAGCTGCAGCTCCCAGCGTCGACCGCCCGCGTCGAGCGCCTCACCCAACGAGATCGCACGACCATCGCCCAGTTGCCCCGCCCATACGCCGAACTGGTGGCCACCGTAGTTGCTTGCCCACGGTTGCATGCCATCCAGCAACGCGTTACCGCCAAACACGCGGGCGAAGTCGGCGCCCTGGATGTCCTGCGCGGACAGCCCCAGGGTCGCCGCCATCTCGGACGACCAGGCCACCACATGCGGCGCTGGCACTGGCGTGGGCTGGACATGCGACCAGGCGGCGCCTTCCACCTGCCGCGGACGCGATCCGCGCTCGGGGTCGCCGGCCAGCTCGCGCACGAAGGCATTGTCGAAGTGCAGGCGCATCGGTCGATGATCGCACGACGGAGGCCAGGGAACGTTCGCGCTCACGGCATGCCGCCGACACAAATGTTTAGCGCGCCGAACCGGCCAAAGCCGCATACTGACGCGTGAATGACGACTTCGAAAACGATCGCTACGCTACGAGCGTAGACCCATCCGTGCACTGCACGTCCTGTGAAGCGGTGTGTTGCCGCCTGACCGTGGTGCTGATGCCCGAAGACGACGTCCCGGACTGGCTGGTAACGCACGATGACCACGGCCTGGCGACGCTTGCCAAGGGGGAGGACGGCTGGTGCGCCGCCGTCGACCCGGATACCTCGCGCTGCACGATCTACGAGCGACGCCCCGCCATCTGTCGCAAGTACACCATGGGCAGCCCCAGCTGCCGGGACGAGCGGCGCAAGTGGTACGGCCCTGCCCTCCCCACGCCGGTGAAGCTTCTGTAGGAGCCTGCTTGCGCGCCGATGCTTCGGCTCGGGGCGAAAAAGCATCGCCCGCAAGCGTGCTCCTACAGGAGATATGGCAGGTCGAAGGCCTTGGCCGTCTCGGCGGCATCCAGCGCCCGCCACTCCCCCGGCGCCAGCCCGTCGAGCGTCAGCCGCCCGATCGCGACGCGTTCGAGCGCCTCCACGTGATTGCCCACCGCCGCGAACATGCGCCGCACCTGGTGGTAGCGCCCCTCGGTGACGGTCAGCCTCGCGCGACGCGGTTCGAGCACTTGCAGCTGTGCGGGAGCAAGCGGCGTGGTTTCCGATTCGAGCATCAGCGTACCGCTGGCGAACAGTTCGCCCTCGCTTCCCTGCAGGTCGCGGGCGAGCGTGGCCTCGTAGACCTTGGCCACGTTCGCCTTGGGGGAAATGATCCTGTGCAGCAACGCGCCATCGTCGGTAAGCAGCAGCAGTCCGGACGTATCCCGGTCGAGCCGGCCAACGGTGGACAAGGCCGGATCACGCCGTCGCCAGCGCGGCGGCAGCAGGTCGTAGACCAGGCGGCCCGCGTCCTTGCGCGAGCAGGTGTAGCCGGTCGGCTTGTGCATCAGGAGCACCAGGCCATTCGGCGGATCGAGCATCTCACCATCGATGCGGATGTCGGCGTGATCGAGCTTGTCGTCCGCGTACAACACCTCGCCCGTCGGGTCGGTGACGCGCCCCTCGCGGAACAGCTGCGTCACTTCCTTGCGGCTGCCATAGCCGAGGTTGGCGATCAGGCGTACCAGCTTCATGCGCGCACCGCCTCGATCACCTTGAAACCGTCCTGTGTGGCCACCGTGCGGACCTGCGCGAAGCGGGCGGCGAGCGTGGCCTCGTACGGCAGATGCCGGTTGGCGACCAGCCACAGGCGACCGCGCGGCAGCAGCGCGTCCGCCGCGGCATCAATGAAGGCGCGCCCCAGTTCGGGAAGGTCCGCGCGCCCCTGGTGGAACGGCGGGTTGCTCACGATCGCGTCGTAGCGATGCGGCAGGCCGGTAGTGACATCATGCCAGTGCGCTCCCACGTCGACCTCCCGACCGCTGACCGCCACCGCTTCGGCGAGATTGATACGCGCCGGTTCCAGCGCCCGCCTCTCGGCTTCGTACATATCCACCGCCGTAACGCCGGGACAACGAGCGATCACCTGCACGGCGAGATAGCCGTATCCCGCACCCAGGTCGGCGACGCGACCGTGCAGGTCATGGGGCAGATGGGCCGCAAGCAAGGCCGAGGCTGTGTCGATGCGGTCCCACGCGAACAACCCCGGACGGCTGAGATAACCACCGGCGATCCGTCGCGGCGCGTCGAGCGCCTCCCATTCAGCGAGCAGCGTGGAGTCCAGCCCTTCGCCGGCGCTCGCCCAGAACACGCGACACTTGTGCTTGGACAGGCTGCGCACCGCGCCGAACAACCGCACGGCATCCGCTTCGGCCGATTTCGCGCCTTCGCCATTGGGCACTGCCGTCAGCATGACGCCTCCGGGCTGCAAGGAACAAGCGGCGCGGGCGAACAACGCACGGGCCTCGTCACGCTGGCGCGGGGGCAGCACGAGCACCAACGCAAAATGGTCGTCCTGCGCTGGCTCCCCGAGCGCCACACCCGCCCGGCGAAGCTCGTCGGCGAACGGCTTGAAAGTCTGCTCGCAAAGCCAGCCAGGGCGGACGAACGTGCGCAGCGGCGCACCGTCACGGGCTCGCAAAAAGAGCACCCGGCCGTCGTAGGGCACCCGAAGCTCGCCGCTGATGATGGGCAGGAACAGTGCGTCCAGTTGGAGCGCGGGCGCGGTGGCGACGGTGGCTGCCATCGGATTCGGACTGACGGGGGTGGGCGGGATTCTACGCGTTGGCGACGACGTCAACGCGGGCGGCGGCCCGCGAGCTGGCTTCGATCCGTGCACGGGGCAGCCTGGCGACGCCCGCTGCCCGACTCCGACTACCTAACGCGCGACCGAGCCGGCGCGCACCAGATACTGCACAGAGAACATGCGCTCGGGATCCAGCCACACGCGCAGCACTTCCAGCCCGGCCTTGCCTGCGAGCGCCGCGAAGTCTTCCAGCGAGTACTTGCAGCTGACCTCCACACGGATCGCTTCGTCCTTGCCGAAAGCGATCTGGCTGCGGCCCACGTGCACCTTCTGCTCGCGCTGGCTGACCAGGCTCGTTTCGATGCGTCCGGCCAGCGCGTTGTAGTGCGCGCGGTGGCTGAACGCGGCGAGGTCGAAATCGCTGCCCAGCTCGCGATTCAGGCGCGCGAGCATGTTCAGGGTGAACGCTGCCGTGATGCCCGCGGCGTCGTTGTAGGCGGCCTCGATCAGGGCGGTGTCCTTTTTGAGGTCCGCGCCGATCAGGATGCCGCCGTTGTCGCCCATCTCCGCGCGCATCTTGCGCAGCAGCGCAATCGCCTCGCGCGTGTCGAAGTTGCCGATGGTGGAACCGGGGAAATACAGGACCGTCCGCCGCGGCGCACGTGGCGGGATCGGCAGGCGCAGCGGGCGGGTGAAGTCGGCGCACAGCGGCTGCACCGGCAGGTGCGGGAAGTGCTCACCCAGGCGCCGCACGCTTTGCTGCAACGGCTCGGGCGAGATTTCCACCGGCACGTAGCTCACCGGCGCGGCCATGTGTTCGAGCAGCAGGCGTGTCTTGGTGGCGCTGCCACTGCCGTATTCGACCAGGCGAACGTCCACGCCCAGGGTGTCGGCGATGCTGGCGGCGTGCTCGCGCATCAGCGCGACTTCGCAACGGGTGAGGTAGTACTCGGGCTGTCCGCAGATGCGTTCGAACAACGCCGATCCCTGCGCGTCGTAGAAAAGCCACGAGGGCAGGCGCTTGGGCTGCGCGCGCAGCCCGCGGCGGACGGTCTCCAGCAACCCGCCGGCTGAGGGCGTGCGTGCGTCGGTGGGCAGGTCCAGGGCACGGATGTTCATCGGGAATGCTCCTTGAGGTTTTATCGGTCCTTGGCCAGGCGCAGCCCGACGAACTGCCAGCGCGCCTGCGAGGGGAAGAAATTGCGGTAGCTCGCGCGCACGTGGCCGAGCGGCGTGGCGCACGAACCGCCACGCAGCACCCACTGGCCGCACATGAACTTGCCGTTGTATTCACCGAGCGCGCCCGGCAGCGGGCGGAAGCCCGGATAGGCGACATAGGGCGAGGCGGTCCATTCCCACGCATCGCCGTACATTTGCAGTAATCCCGTGCCGTGGGCGGCCTGCGGCGGTCGCGGCATGCCGTCGAGCAGGTTGCCCTGCACCGGCAGCGCGGCGGCAGCGGCCTCCCACTCGGCTTCCGTGGGCAACCGCGCGCCGGCCCAACGGGCGAAGGCATCGGCTTCGAAGTAGCTCAGGTGGCAGACCGGGGCATTCGGATCGAGTGCCTGCACGCCGGACAGCGAGAACGCACTGGCCAGGTCGGGGCGCCAGTAGAGCGGGCGCTGCCATCCCTCGTTCTGCACCGTGGCCCAGCCGTCGGACAGCCACAACGACGGCTCGCGGTAGCCGCCGTCATGCACGAACGCGGCGTACTCCTCGTTGGTGACCAGCCGGTTGGCCAGCGCATGCGGCGCCAGCAATGCGCGGTGCCGCGGGGTTTCGTTGTCGAAGGCAAACCCCTCGCCGGCATGGCCGATCTCCACCACACCTTCCGCGCCGGGCAGGTATTGCAGGGGTGCCGACGTTGTGGCGGCCGGCAGGGCCGCCGCTTGCAGGTAGGCGGGCAACAGCGGATTGTTCCAGAACGCGTGCTGGATGTCGGTAAGCAGCAATTCCTGATGCTGTTGCTCGTGTTGCAACCCGAGCTCGATCACCGCGGCGGAAGCGGTCTCGTCACCACGCGCAAGCATCGAATCCAGCGCCTGGTCCACGTGGCGACGATAAGCCAGCACCTCCTCCAGCGTCGGACGCGAGAGCAGGCCGCGTTGCGGCCGCGCATGCATCGGCCCGACGCTCTGGTAGTAGGAGTTGAACAGGTAGTTCCAGGCGCGATTGCGCGGGCGGTAACGAGGATCACGCGCAAGCACGAACTGCTCGAAGAACCAGGTCGTATGCGCCAGATGCCATTTCGCCGGACTGGCGTCGGGCATCGACTGCACCATCATGTCTTCGGCCGTCAGGCCCGCGCACAGTTGGACGGTCTGTTGGCGCACCCGCCGATAGCGCTGGGCCAGCGTGTCGCCGGCGAGGGGGCTCAGCTGCGGCATGGGCTGCTCCTTCGTGGGTCGGACGTGCGGTCCACGTGCGCCCTGCCAGCGACGCTGAAACGCAGAACGGATCGGACCGTTGGCATCATCCAAGCATGACGCAGCGCCTGTTCAATACGTGTGATCGATCGATGGCAGATTGCTGACACCGCGGCGCTGGCGCCGTCCCCACGGGCGCGCGATGCTGGGTCACTGGCCCCGTGCCCCCAGAGGTGATGCCATGAAACACCTGTCCCTCCTGCTGTTGCTTGTCGCCAGCAGTTCCGCCGCGCTCGCAAGCCCGCCTGGCAAGGCACTGCCATACGCACAGTGCATCCAGACCGACAATATCAACGAATGGCACGTGGTCGATGCGCGCACGGCGTTGGTACGCACGGGCCCGTATCGCTATGTGGTGCACCTGAAGGCCGATTGCCCACGCCTGGGCATCGGCGTGCCGGGTTTCCTGCTCAGGGCCAGCGAATCCGGCAAGTCGGTCGGTGGTGGCCGCATCTGCGGGGATCTGGGTGAGAGCGTCAGCGCCCGGGAGCAGCCACCCTGCGCGATTTCCTCGGTGGAAATGGTCGACAAGGCGAGGTTCGAGCACCTGCGCGAACACGCCGCACGCCACGGCAGCGGTGCGGAGCTGCCGCCTGCCGGATAATGGTCGCGGACACAAAAAAGGCCCGGCGTGGCCGGGCCTTTCCGCGTTCGGTTGGCACGTATGTCAGTCGCCGTAGTAGCCCACGTAGCGGGTGGGCGGCGCCTGCTCGACATAGACCGTGCGCGTTTCGACCACGCGGCGAGTCACTACCGGTTCTTCGTAGACGACCCGTACCGGGCGCCGATAGACCGGACGCTCGTAGACCACGCGGGGCGGCGGACTGAGCGCATCATCGACCAGGCCGATCACGGCGCCGGCGACGATTGCGCCGGCAACCCAGCGACCGCCGCTCCAATGGCCGCCGCGGTCATGGCGGTAGTGATCATGCCAGCCGCGATCGTAATGTCCGCGTCCGTGCCAGCCGCGATCATGCCGATCATGCGCCGATGCGACGGTCGGCAGCGCCATCGCCGACGCAAGCAGCAGGGTAGCCATCGCCATCGCGGATTTGCCTGGCCAATGCTTGGTCATATTCGTGCCTCCATCGGGCGAAATGCCGTCTGCCGGATGCTCCGGGTAAAGCGCTTAATCGGCACTTAAGACAGTCGAGCGGCAACGGCGATCCGGGTCAACAGGCGTTTGCGGATGGGGGGCATCTTGCCGCGCACCATCCGGTGGCCACGGTGGACCTCGGCGAGGCGCAGTCAAGTATCCAGTCCACCTTGGATGTCCGTGGCTCGCCGCTGCAACCGGATGCCGCGCGAAAGAAACGTCGCCAAGTGAGGCGATACGGCTCGTCCGCCCCCATCCGTTCTTCGGGCGCCTTCTGCCGCAGACGGGGGGAGGATCGACGACAGCCTCCCATCGTGAGCCTTTCACTGCTCCTGAAGGGGGTGCCGACAGGCGGATCGGGGCGCCTTTGGGCGGGATCGTCCGGCAGGCCGGCGAATACCCGCCGAACTCAGACGTTGAACAGGAAGTGCAGCACGTCGCCGTCCTTGACGATGTAGTCCTTGCCTTCCTTGCGCAGGCGACCGGCCTGGGCCGCCCCGGCTTCGCCCTTGTACTGGATGAAGTCATCGTAGGAGACGGTTTCGGCGCGAATGAAACCACGCTCGAAGTCGGTGTGGATCACGCCCGCCGCCTGCGGCGCGGTGGCGCCCTTCTTCACTGTCCATGCGCGCACTTCCTTGACGCCCGCGGTGAAGTAGGTCTGCAGGTTGAGCAATTTGTAGCCGGCGCGGATCACGCGGTTCAAACCCGGCTCGTCCAGCCCGAGGTCCTTGAGAAACTCGTCGCGGTCGGCGTCCTCCAGCTGAGCCATCTCTTCCTCGATGGCCGCGCACACCGGGACCACTTCGGCGCCCTCGGTGGCGGCGCGCGCACGCACGGCGTCAAGGTGCGGGTTGTTCTCGAAACCGTCCTCGCGCACGTTGGCGATATACATCAGCGGCTTGAGCGTGAGCAGGAAAAGGTCGCGGACCAGCGCCTTCTCTTCCTCGTCCAGCGCGACGCTTCGCGCGGACTTGCCTTCGTTCAGCGCGGCGGCAAGCTTCTGCAACACCGGCTTCTTCGCCAGCGCCTCCTTGTCATTGGCCTTGGCCGCGCGCTCGGCGCGGTTGAGCGCCTTCTCGACCGAGTCCAGATCCGCCAGCGCCAGCTCGGTGTCGATCGTCTCGATGTCGGCGATGGGATCGACCTTGCCGGCCACGTGCACGATGTCGCTGTGCTCGAAGCAGCGCACCACGTGGGCGATCGCGTCGACTTCGCGGATGTGCGCCAGGAATTTGTTGCCCAGGCCCTCGCCCTTCGACGCGCCGGCGACGAGGCCGGCGATGTCGACGAACTCGACCGCGGTCGGGATCACCTTCTGCGGATTGACGATCGCCGACAGCGCGTTCAGCCGCTCATCGGGCACCGGCACCACGCCCACGTTCGGCTCGATCGTGCAGAACGGAAAGTTGGCCGCCGCGATGCCGGCCTTGGTCAGCGCATTGAACAGGGTGGACTTGCCGACGTTGGGCAGGCCGACGATGCCGCATTTGATGCCCATGGTTTGATCCGGGAATAGGGAATAGGGAATAGGGAATGGGAAAAACCGGGAAGAGCCGCGTAAAACGATTCTCTATTCCCGATTTCCTATTCCCGTCTGTGTATGCAACTGCTGCATCGCCTTGTCGAACTGTCCATCGACCGCGAGCGGAAGCACATCCAGCGCGCGGGCGATGCCGTCGAGGATCGCGTCCTCGTCCTGCGCGGACGGCTTGCCCAGAACCCAGGGCGTGACTTTGTCCTTGTGGCCCGGGTGGCCGATGCCGATGCGCAGCCGGTGGAACTTGCCGTGGCCGAGATGCTGCATGGTGTCGCGCAAGCCGTTCTGACCGCCGTGGCCGCCGTCGAACTTCATCCGCACGGTGCCTGCCGGGAGGTCCAGCTCGTCGTGCGCGACCAGGCACTGGTCCGGCTCGATCTTGTAGTAGCGCAGCGCGGAAGCGACCGCGATGCCGCTCTTGTTCATGAAGGTGGACGGCTTGAGCAGCCACACGCCCTCGCCGCCGATGCGCACGCGGCAGGCCTCGCCGTGCAGCTTGCCGTCGAAGGAAAAGCGTTCGCCCTGGCCGGAAGCCAGGGCGTCCACAAACCAGAACCCGGCGTTGTGCCGGGTCCGGAGGTATTCGGCGCCGGGGTTGCCCAGGCCGACGATGAGCTTGAGTCCAGCCATACCTGGGCCGCTGTCCGGGCCTCCCGCGGGGCGGGAGGCCCGGACGGGGCTTACTTCTTCTCGGCAGGCTTGGCTTCGCCTTCCGGCGCAGCCGCTTCGGCGGCCGGCTCGGCTTCTTCCTTGACCGCGTTGGCAGTGACCACCGCGATGTCGTGGTCCGCACCCAGGCTCAGCGCCGGCAGGCTAACGCCCTTGGGCAGCTTGATCTGCGACAGGTGGACGATGTCGCCAGGCTTGAGATCGACCAGGTCGAGCTCGATGAACTCCGGCAGGTTACCCGGCAGGCACGACACTTCCACTTCCGTCAGGTTGTGCGAGATCACCACGCCGGAGGTCTTGCCGGCCGGCGACTTTTCCTGGTTGAGGAAGTGCAGCGGCACGTTCACGCGAATCGCTTCGTTCTCGTTCACGCGCAGGAAGTCCATGTGCAGCATCTGCTGCTTGAACGGATGCTTCTGCCAGTCGCGCACCAGCACCTTCTGCACCTTGCCGTCGACGTTCAGGTCGAGGATCGAGGAGAAGAACCACTCGTTCTTGGCGGCGAGCAGGATGGTGTTGTGTTCGATCTGAATGCTCTGCGGCGGCTGCGTGCCACCGTAGACGACGGCAGGCACCATCGCGGCATGACGCAGGCGGCGGCTCGCACCTTTCCCCTCGTCCGTGCGGCTCTGGGCCTTGATTTCATGAGTCTGGGACATTGTTGATACACCTTTGAGGTTGTCCACCTTGCGGTGGTTATGCGACTCCCCCGCGACCAGGGGAGTCATCGGATCGTGATTCGGGAGACGGGATTCATGGTTCGAAAAAGCCACGATCTGGCCCGAACCTCGCATCCCCAATCCCGAATCCCGCTAATCAATCCACATACAGCGAACTCACCGATTCGCCAAAAGCGATACGGCGGATCGTCTCGGCCAGCAGCTCGGCCACCGAAAGCTGGCGGATCTTGCTGCAGCCTTGCGCCTCGGGGCGCAGCGGCAGCGTGTTGGTAACCACCAGCTGGTCGAGCTGGGAGTTTTCGATGTTGCCGATCGCCGCGCCCGAGAGCACCGGATGCACGCAGTAGGCGACCACCTTGCGCGCGCCGCGCTCCTTCAGGGCGGCGGCCGCGGCGCACAGGGTGCCGGCGGTGTCGACGATATCGTCGACCAGCACGCAGGTCTTGCCGTCGACCTCGCCGATGATGTTCATCACCGTTGCAACATTGGCCTTGGGGCGGCGCTTGTCGATGATCGCCAGGTCGGCATCATCCAGCCGCTTGGCGATCGCGCGGGCACGCACCACGCCGCCGACGTCCGGGCTGACCACGATGATGTCGTCCATCGAGTGGTTGCGCCAGATGTCCGCCAGCAGGATCGGCGAGGCATAGACGTTGTCCACCGGGATGTCGAAGAAACCCTGGATCTGGTCGGCGTGCAGGTCGACCGTGAGCACGCGATCCACGCCGGCCGTGCCGATCAGGGTCGCCACCATCTTGGCGGTGATCGGCACGCGCGCCGAGCGCGGGCGGCGATCCTGCCGGGCGTAGCCGAAATACGGCATGACCGCGGTGACGGTGGCGGCGGAGGCGCGCTTGAGTGCGTCGACCAGCGCGAGCATCTCGATCAGGTTTTCCGCGCTCGGCGCACCGGTCGGCTGCAGCACGAACACTTCCTGGCGGCGGACGTTCTCCTCGATCTCGATCTGCACCTCGCCGTCGCTGAACTTGCCGACCAGCGCCTTGCCCAGCGGCACACCGAGCCGCTGCGCGACGTCCTCGGCCAGGGCGCGATGAGCATTGCCGGTGAAGAGCATCGGGGTGGACGTGTCCACTTGGGATTCCTCAAAGAGCCATTCGTGAATGGCTGGGGCGGCAGGATTCGAACCTGCGCATGCGGGAATCAAAATCCCGTGCCTTAACCAGCTTGGCGACGCCCCAGTGTCTCGTTTGCAGGCCGTCGTCCTGACTGCCTGTCATGTGTTTCAAGCCCGCAACGGCTGCCCCGGCGCCGCGGCCCGCGCGCGGTGGCGCGCGAGAGCCCGATGCAGGGGCGAAACCTCCAGTCCCGCGGCCAGTTGCGCCGTGAATGCCGGAGGACACTCCCGCACCACCTTGCGCGCCTGTGCGAACGAGGCGGTTTCCAGGAAAACGCACCCACCGCTGCCGGAAAGCCGGGCGCGGCCGAAGCGCGAGAGCCAGTCCAGCGCCGCGGCCACCTTCGGGTGTCGCGCGCGCACGACCGGCTCGAATGCGTTTTCTGCCGTTTCGCCGGAAGCAAAGGATGAAATTGTCGCCGGCGGTGCATTTCGTGTCAATTCAGACGCTTGAAACAAGGCCGCGGTGGGCACGTGCTCGCGCGGGTCCAGCACCACGTACCAGCGCCGCGGCAGCGGGATGGGCGTGAGCCGCTCGCCCACGCCCTCGGCCCACGCCGAGCGGCCTCGCACGAACACCGGCACGTCGGCACCCAGCCGATGCGCCAGGCCGGCCAGCGCGTCCTCATCCAGCCCGCAGCCCCACAGGTGGTTGAGCGCAACCAGTGCGGTAGCCGCATCGGAACTGCCGCCGCCAAGGCCGCCGCCCATTGGGACGCGCTTGTCCACGACGATCGCGGCGCCTTGCGTCGCGCCCGCCTCCGCCTGCAGCAGGCGCGCGGCGCGCACGACCAGATCGGCCTCAGCCGGTACGCCGCGGACCTCGTTCACCCGGACGATGGCGCCATCCTGGCGCACACGCACGCGCAGTTCGTCGCCCCAGTCGAGCAGGCGGAACACGGTCTGCAGGTCGTGGTAGCCGTCCGCGCGGCGTCCAACGATGCGCAAGAACAGGTTGAGCTTGGCCGGCGCGGGCCAAGCCGTCCATTCGTCCGGACGGGGTGCGGCAAGCGGGCGCGACATGAACACCCGCAGCGAATCGGGAAACCCGTTTTCGCGGTCGCGCTCGCGGGCGCGGGCGAAGGCTGGGTCGGACTTGTCCACCGTCGAAAAGCCATGCCGTGCATAGAACGGCGCGTTCCACGGCACGTCGGCAAGCGTGCCCAGATCGATGCAGCGATAGCCGGTCTCGCGCGCCCAGGCACAGGCGTGTTCAAGCAGCGCCGCGCCGATCCCACGGCGACCATGGGAGGGCAAGACGTCGATCTCGGCGATCTCGACCGAGCCCTCGGCCATACCGTCCTGCAGCCATACGAAGCCAACCGGCGCGTCCTGCTCCAGCGCGACCCACACCAGGCCGCGCGAAACCGCCACCTCCAGCAACTCCGGCGGAATCGCCATGGCCTCGTACGCAGGCCATGCGCGATGGCCGCGGAACAGCTCCACGGCTGCCCGTTCGATCGCGCACAACGCGGGCACCTGCGCGGCCACGGCGCGCGCGATAGTCACCGCCATGACGTCAACCCCCGCAGTCGTCGCAGGGGGCCGCTCCCAGTCTGAAGCTGTCGATGGACAGCTTGACCTTGTAGGGCGGGCGGCTGGCGAACACCTTCTGCGGCAACGGCGTCTGCTGTGCCTGGTCCCAGGCGCGGTAGTCCACCGTCCAGCCGTCCTGCACGAGCAGCGACGGCAGGTCGTGCTCGCCGAAGCGCAGCTCGGCGGGACTGCCGCTCGCGCGCAGGCCGAGCACCCAGGCGCGCAGGTCGTCCAGCGGCACTTCCCAGCCGAGTGCCTTGCGCATCAGCGCCTCGGCGTCGGGACCGCGCAGCGGGCCGCCCTCGATGCCTTCGAGCACGGCCCCGCCGGGACCCCCGCTGAGGCGGAAGCTCTTGCCGGTGATCGGCGCGCGCAACTCGAAATCGTAGCGCTGGCCGTCCTGCATCCAGCGCAGGCTGCCGCTGCCGCCATCGTGACCATCGGACACCGCCAGATGGCCTTCCAGCGTCCACTGCTCCACCCCCGAAAGCTGCCGTTCGCGCGCCGCCTGCACGGCGAGCGCGGCCTCGTCGGCCGGCCTGCGCACCGGCACCGGCGCGCAGGCTGCCAGCAGCAGGCCGGCTGCCACGCCCGGAAAAAAGAGGCGCCTCATGGCTCGAGGCGCCGCAAGGTATCGCGCAGATTGACGTTGCGCGGGTCGAGCTTGCGCACCTGATCAAACACGTGCCGGGCGTCCTGGCGCTTGCCGAGCTTCCACAGCACCTCGCCCAGATGCACCCCGACGTCGGCGTCTTTGGCGGCGGCCCAGGCCTGGCGAAGCGTGCGTGCGGCCTCGTCCAGATGCCCCAGGCGATACTGCAGCCAGCCCCAGGAGTCGGCGATCGCCGGGTCGTGTGGCTTGGCCGCACGGGCCATCTCGATCAGCTTTTTCGCCTCGGGCAGATCGCGATCGGCGTCGGCCAGCGTGTAACCCAGCGCGTTGCTGGCGTCGATGTCGTCCGGCTTGAGCTTGAGCAGGTGGCGGAAATCCGCCACCGCGTGGTCGATGTTGCCCGCCTCGGCGTAGGCCAGGCCGCGGCCGTAGAGCAGGCCGGGATCGTCCGGCAACACCTGCAGCGCATGGTCGTAGGCCTTGGCGGCCTGCGCGTAGTGCCCCTCGCGCATGTAGAGCTCCGCGTCGGCCTGCCAGGCGCGGCGCAGTTCCTCGGGCTGATCGAGATAGGCGGTTTCCAGTTGCTCCAGCAGCGCGTGGGCGTCGTCCGCCTTGCCCTGGTTATGCAGGATCACCGCACTGCGCAAGTCGGCATCAAAGGCGTGAGGATCCTCGTCGCCGACCTGGTCGTACCACTCCAGCGCTTCGGCGTTGCGGTCCTGCATCTCGGCCAGCTGGCCGAGCAGGAACGCGCTGTTTTCGCGCACGTCGGCCGGTGCCTGCTTGAGCTCCCGATAGAGCTTGGCGATGGCCTTTTTGTCGTGCGCCTGCGCCGCCAGCCCGGCACGCAGGGCGTAGGTTTCGGCGCTCTGCGGGCCTTTGTCGAGCAGCTTCGCGGCAGCCTGGTAGTCACCGCCCTGGCTGAGCAGGCTGGCATAGGTCAGGCGCAGGCGAACGTTGTCCGGCGAACGCACCAGTGCCTGCCTGAGCAACGCCGTGGCGGCTTTCTTGTCGCCGGCCTTGAACTTCATCTGCGCCGCCCAGGCGTAGGTTTCGGTGTCATGGAAGCGCGCTACCGCCGCGTCGGCAATCTGCATGGCATACCGGGGTCGGCCCAGCTTTTCGCCCAGCTCGCTCATCGCCAGCCAGGCCTGCGCGTCGGCCGGCAGCCGCTCGGGCGTGGCCAGGTCTTCCAGCAGTTGGGCCGCCTGGGCCGGGTCGCGTGCGCCGATCAGGGCGCGGCCGAAGCGACGCCAGGCGTGCGGGTCGCCGCTGCCGATCAGGCGCTCCAGTTGCTCGCGCGCGCCGGCAGTGTCGCCGGTGGCCAGCGCCCGTTCGGCGCGGGCCTGGGCCAGGTCCGCCGGGCTGGCGCCGAGCGCTTGCCAGCGATCGATCGCGCGTCCCGCGGCGACCGTGTCGCGTACCGCCAGGGCCAGCTCCGCCGCCCGCTGGGCCACGGCGGGGTCGTTCGACAGCTCCATCGCCTGCGTGTACCGGGCCGAGGCGCCCTTGAGGTCGTTGCGGGTCAGCGCCATCTCGCCGGCCAGCAGCTGCGCCAGCAGGTCGTGCTGCTCGTCCGGCGTGACCACGGCGAGCCGGTCCAGCGGCTGCTTCGGCGTGGGCATGGAAGCCTTGCCGGCGGGCAGGCTGGCGCACGCGGCCAGGCCCAGCGCGCAGCCGAGCAGGCCTGCAAAATGCCGCAGTTGCTTGAACTTGCCCTTCACGCTCAGCACACTAGTCCTCATCCATTGGTCCGTCCGGCCGTACCTGATTCGCGCCTGGTACCGAAAGCTTAGCCTACGCCGCCACGGATACCCCGTCGTCAATTCGCATTCCACGCCATGCCGCTGATCGCCCTCGGGCTCAATCACCTCACCGCGCCAGTCAGCCTGCGCGAACAGGTGGCGTTCGATGCGGACGCCGCCGGCGAGGCCTTGCGCGAATTGCGGACCGAGCCCGGCGTGGAAGAGGCGCTGATCCTCTCCACCTGCAACCGCACCGAGCTGTACGTCGGCGTGGCCGAGGGTGCCGAGCAGGCGCCACAGGCGTGGCTCAATCGCCACCATCGCTTGACCCCGGGCAAGCTGGACGAGTTCCTCTACCGGCATGACGAGGACGCGGCAGTGCGCCACATGTTCCGCGTCGCCACGGGTCTGGATTCGATGGTGCTGGGCGAGCCGCAGATCCTGGGCCAGGTGAAGGATGCCTACCAGCTCGCGCGCGACGCGCGGGCGCTCGGCGCGCCGCTGGATCGCCTGCTGCAGCACACCTTCGCGGTCGCCAAGCGGGTGCGCACCGATACCCGCATCGGCGCGCACACGGTCTCGGTGGCGTTCACCGCCGTGCGGCTGGCGGAGCAGGTGTTCACTGACCTGAAACAGGCCTGCGTGCTGCTGATCGGCGCCGGCGACACCATCGAACTGGCCGCGCGCCACCTGGTGGACAAGCAGGTCAGCCGCCTCATCGTGGCCAACCGGACGCTGGAGAACGCGCAGGAGCTTGCCAGCCGCTACGGTGGTTATGCCATTGCGCTGGCCGACCTGCCGCAACATCTGGCCGAAGCGGACATCGTCATTTCCTCCACCGCCGCGCGCCAGCCGGTGGTGACCCGTCCGATGGTCGAGCGGGCCGTGGTGGCGCGCAAGCGCAAGCCGATGTTCATGGTCGACATCGCGGTGCCGCGCGACATCGATCCGGCGATCGCATCGCTGGAGGACGTCTACCTGTATGCCATCGACGACCTGCAACAGGTCATCGACGGAAACCGTCGCTCCCGCGAGGCCGCGGCGCGCGAGGCCGAGACGATCATCGACCTGCAGGTCGACCGCTACATGGCCTGGCGCCGCGCGCTGACCTTGCGAAATCCGGCGATCGACTTGCGCCAGCACGCCGAACGTTATCGCGACGAGGTGCTGGTCAAGGCGCAGGCGATGCTGGCGCGCGGCAAGTCGCCGGACGAGGCGCTGGCGTTCCTTGCCAACACGCTGACGAACAAGCTGCTGCACCATCCCAGCGCACGCCTGCGCGAGGCGGCGCTCAACGGCGATCTCGATCTGCTGCACGCGGCCGGCCGGTTGTACGGGGAGTCCGAGCCGAGGGACGAATAGCGAGGGCGGCTGGCTGCCGCTTCCCGCTTCGCGAGCCGGCGTATGCCGGTTGCTTCCCTCTCGTGCCGCTGGTTTTCAATGACCCCCTCGATCCGCCGCAAACTCGAATCCCTGGCCGAGCGCCACGAAGAAATCGGCCTGCTGCTGGCCCAGCCGGACGTGCTTGCCGATGCCGGCCGCTTCCGCGAACTGTCGCGCGAGTACGCGCAGATCGAGCCGGTCGCCGCCGCCCTGCGCGAGCACGACGGTGCCGAACGGGAACTGGCGCAGACGCGCGCCATGCTGGCCGACCCGGAGTTGCGCGAGATGGCCGCCGACGATGTCGAGCGGCTGGAAGCCCGCCTGGCTGAACTGGACGGCGAGCTGCAAATCCTGCTGTTGCCGAAGGATCCGCGCGACGAGGCCAACCTGTTCCTGGAAGTGCGCGCCGGCACCGGCGGCGACGAGGCCGCGTTGTTTGCCGGCGACCTGTTCCGCATGTACGCGCGCTACGCCGAGCGGCGCCGCTGGCACGTGGAAGTGCTCAGCGAAAGTCCCGGCGAACATGGGGGCTACAAGGAGATCGTCGCGCGCATCGAGGGCAAGGGCGCCTACTCGCGGCTGAAGTTCGAATCGGGCACGCACCGCGTGCAGCGGGTGCCCGAGACCGAGTCGCAGGGACGCATCCATACCTCGGCCGCGACCGTCGCGATCCTGCCCGAGATGGATGAGATCGACGACATCCAGATCAACCCGGCGGACCTGAAGACCGACACCTTCCGCGCCTCTGGCGCTGGCGGCCAGCACGTCAACAAGACCGATTCGGCCATCCGCATCACCCACCTCCCGACGGGCATCGTGGTCGAGTGCCAGGACGAGCGCAGCCAGCACAAGAACCGCGCCCGCGCACTGTCCCTGCTGAAGGCGCGCCTGCTCGACGAGGCGCAGAGCAAGCAAGCCGCCGCGCAGGCACAGGAACGTCGTCTGCAGGTGGGCTCGGGCGACCGCAGCCAGCGCATCCGCACCTACAACTTTCCGCAGGGCCGCATCACCGACCACCGCGTCAATCTCACCCTGTACCGCCTGCCCGAAGTCCTGGCCGGCGACCTGGACGAGCTGGTCGACACGCTCACCCGCGAACACCAGGCCGACGAGCTGAAGAGCCTCGCCTCGTAACTCGAAGGGACGCATCGGCCGCCGGGCACCGGCGACCGGTACTGCAGGATTCTTCGCCGTGCGCGATCAGCGCACCGGCGAGTACACGGCCGCCTGGGTGGCCGCGGGCAGGTTCGGTTGTACTTCCGGCGCCTGCGCCCAGAGCGCTTCAGCGCTGCTGCGCTCCAGAGGCGTATTGGCCGCCAGCGCGGCATCGACCGCGGCCAGCCGGCGCAACGGACTGTGCAGTTCTCCCTGCACGGCGATCACTCTTTCCCGATCGACCGAGGGTACTGCCTGATCGATTCGCTGCAGCCCCGCGCGCCGCGCCGCGACCGTCAGGGCGCCTGCCACGCGTTCACTGTGCGGCCCGCCCGACAAGCCATGGCGGGCCTCCATGCGTTTGACCGCATCGAACGCTTGAGCGTAGAGGCCGCTGGCAGGATGGCCGCGGTCACCCAATGGCGGCGTATCCAGCACCGTGGGCTTGCGCGGCGCGGCGGTGCCGCTGGCCGGCGCGGGATACAGATCGGACGCGGGGAGGCCAGGAGCGAACCGGGGCCCTTGGGCGAGCGTATGGCTGGCGCCAGCCCAACCCTGTTCCCATTGCTTCACCGCGCCAACCGCTGCGTGCACGACCACCTGCCGGGTGTCCTGCGAAACGTCCCGTGCCACCTCCCACGCCCGCCCCACCTGATGCGCCATGGCGCGACCCAGCCGACTGGCCTCGGACTTCGCGTGCAAGCCTGTCGCCGTCGTCAGCTCGACTGCCTCGGTCACCCGCGCCAGGGTCCAGGTCGCTGACCAGGGCACCTTGGTCGAGGCATGCAGGCCGGCGCGCGCACCCCAGGCATCCTGCCGGAATGCAGCGATAGCCCCGGCGTATCGGTCCGCGCGCGCTTCATTGGCTGCCGTCAGCACCGACTCGCCCTTGTCGGGAGCCCAGTTGTCGATACCGTGGTCCGCGACACGCAGCGCCGCGAGTGAACGCCCGAGGCCGCGTTGTCCGTCGAGGTAACCGGTTTCGCGCAAGCTCGCCACGTCCGCTGGCGTGGCATAGACGCGGACCTGCCCGAAATGGCGGCTGCACGCGCTGACCGGATCTCCCGCCAGGACGTTGTCGATCACCTGGCTGCCGCCCTCGGGAACGCCAACGCCCAGTTCCGCGGCGCCGTAGGCGTTGAAGGTCTCCCCGCGCAGGCCGAAACGCCACGCCTCGATCTGCGCGAGCGTGCCGCCCATCGAATGGCCGGTGACGGTGACCAGGTCGCGCGGAACGCCGAGCGTCGCGGCCTTTTCCAGCACCTGCTGCGTGAAGCGGCGGGCATCGGCCTCCTGCGGATTGAGGCCGTCCGCCACCATGATGGCGTCCACCGACACGTCCTGGATGCCGGTCAGCGTGTGGTTCTTGAGGTCCGGGTCGGTACCTCGGTAGGCGATCACGATGGCATAGGGCGATTCCACCTGCTGGTACGCCGTGCCATGAAAGCCGGAAGGGGTGTTTGCATATCCAATGACGCGATACGAGTGCCCGTCCAGAGCAACCGTCTTGATGTCAATATCGGCCTTCGGCCTATCGATGTAGCTGTCCTTGGCGGCCGCCGCAAGTTGCCGGGAAGTGGGCGCGCTCATGACCGTGACCGCTTGATCGTTACAGTGATCGGGAAAAACGATTGGACGGCCTTGCCAACCTCGGCGTCAGTGGAACTGAAGCCAAGCGCTCCCACATTCCGCAAGGCCTGATTGAAGTAATCCGATCGTTTGAAATAGCGAGTCAGCGTGACCTCGATCGGATCAGCCAGTACGAAGGCAGGACTGAAGCTTGCGGCGTGCACCCTGAAGACTGGAGAGGCGTTAGTCACATCCCAATGGCAGACACCCAGTCCGAAATAATCCTCGTCCTGCAGTAGATCCCTGTAGAAGCTCCCCTTCCACGTATGCGCATCCACGCGAGTCAACGCAAACCGTCGGCTTGTATTGGGGACGTTGCGCGCCCCCTCGATGGGATTCTTCGGCACACATTCGACGTTGGTCACCTCGTAGGACAGGTAGCCCTCGACCGAATCGAATTCACCCGGCGCGTCGACCGTGGCGATCAGTTCGTAGCGCTGCGCGGGGTGGGGATTGAGCTTGATGTCATCCATGGGCGAAGAGCAGGCGGCAGGAAGGACGGCGAGGCCCGCGACCAGCACCGCGACGGCGCAACGGCGCATGGCGGCGCCCCGGCGGCGAGCGGCGGATTGGTCTGGCGCGGAAACGGAGATGCCGAAAGGCGCTACCCCGGCGATTGCGTACGACAGGCGCTTGTTGCCTGGAATGGAGGCAAGCGCACGCTTTTCCATTGGACTGGCGACCATGGCATCCTTGCGGGCAGCGGCAGTGCAGGCCAGCGTAGCAGGCTTGGGGAATCAATGGCGATGACGACAGGCTTTCCGGGTGGCTCTGCCGACGGCAAGAGCACCATGCCGGCCAACGCGCGCGCCGAGCTGGAAGCCTTGCTCAACCGCCTGACGCATCTGCTTCGCCAGGGCGCCAGCCAGGAAGCCGAAGCGCTGGCCGCAGGCGCGCGCCGGGATTTTCCGCTGGCGGGCGAGCTCGTCCGCCTGCACGGTGTCGCGCTGTTGCAGCTGGGTCGCCGCCACGACGGGCTGAGCGCGCTGAACCGTGCCGCGGAATTGTCGCCGGACAGCATCGAAGTGCAGTGCAACCTCGCCAACGTGGCGCTGGAGGACGGTCGCCCCGAGGCGGCCATCGAACGACTGCACGCCGCACTCGCACGCAAGCCAGGCCATCCGGCCGTGCTGCAGGTGCTGGGCGTGGCGCTGATGGTTGCAGCCCGCCACGAGGAAGCGCGCGAGACGTTCGGCCAGGCGCTGCGCGCGGCACCACGACACCCGGGCCTGCGCCTCAATCTGGCCGAGGTGGAGCTCGAGCTGGGTGATGCCACAAGGGCGCTGCTGCACGTGCGCGAGGCGCTGAAGCTCGCGCCGCGGCTGGATGCTGCCCACGCGCTGCTCGGACAGGCGCTGCAGGCGCAGGGCCATAGCGAGGAAGCCGCCAGCGCCTGGCTGGAAGCGGAGCGGTTGGCGCCGCGCGAACCCCGTCACGCCTTCCAGGCTGCGCGGATGCTCGAGGCCCTGGACCGGCCGGCCGACGCGGCCGCGGCGTATGCGCGGGCGTTGCAACTGGCGCCGCACTCCGGTGCCGCGCTCAGCCGCCTCGCCGTGCTGCGGCGACGGCTGGCCGACTGGCGCGAGCAGGCGTCGTTGACCGCGCGGCTGCGCGAAGCAATCGAAACAGGGCAACCGGGCATCGTGCCCTTCGTGCTGCCGCTGGAGCCGTTCGATCGCGCGCTCCAGCGCAAGGCCATGGAAACCTTCACCCGCACCATCGAGCACCACCTGGGCCCGTTGCGCCAGAAACTGGCCTTTGCCCTGGCCCGGCCGGCGCCGGCTGCCCCCATTCGCGTAGGCCTGCTTTCCGATGGCTTCGGCGATCGCCCGACGGGTCGAACCGTAGCCGGACTGGTCCAGTCGCTGATCGCCCTGGGCGGGCTCGAGTTGCACCTGTTCGCCACCACCGCCGACGACGGCGATCCGATTCGCCAGCGCCTGGCTGCGGCGGCACCGTTGCACGCCGTCGACGCGTTGCCGCCCCCGCAGGTGGCCGAGCGCATCCACGCGATGGGCATCGAGGTGCTGTTCGACCTCACCGGCTACGGCGCGCACACCAATGCGGACATCCTGGCCTTGCGACCGTCGCCCGTACAGGTGAACTGGTTGGCGTACCCGGGCACTGCCGGCGCCCCGTGGATCGACTACATCCTGGCTGACACCATCGTGCTGCCGCCGTCGCATCGCGAGGGCTACAGCGAAAAGGTGCTTTCGCTGCCGCGCTGCTTTCTGCCGGTTGAAGGCCGCGCGATGGCCTCCTCACCCACGCGCAGCGAATGCGACCTGCCCACCACGGGCACGGTGTTCGCCTGTTTCAACGCTACCGCCACGATCGGCCCGGACGTGTTCGCGCGTTTCATGCAGATACTGCGCCAGGTAACGGGCAGCATGTTGTGGCTGCGCACCGGACCCGATGGCGTCGAGCAGCGCCTGCGTGCGCAGGCTGCCAGTCTGGAGGTATCGCCGGAACGGCTGGTATTCCTGCCCGACCTGCCGCACGCGGACTACCTGGCGCGCTACGCGCTGGTCGACCTGTGCCTGGACACCCTGCCCTGCGGCGCCCGCACCACCGCCATCGACGCGTTGTCCGCCGGCTGTCCGTTGCTGACCTGTGCCGGCGACACGTTCGCCGGACGCATCGCCGCCAGCCTGCTGCATCACGCCCACCTGCCCGAACTGGTGGCCGACGATCCGGATGCCTTCGTGGCCACCGCGGTGCAGTTGGGTCGCGATCGAGCTGCGCTCGCCGCGGTCCGCGCGCAACTGTCTGACCTGCGCACGCGCTCGCCGCTGTTCGACATCGCCGGCTTCGCCGCGGATTTCCGCCGCGTGGTGCAGACGATCGGCACCCGCCATCGCATCGGCCGTCCGCCGATCGACCTGGCTTTCTGACCTGCGTTGGGTGGGCTTGGAGTCCACCATTGCGTCGGCGTGAAACGCGGTGGGCTCGAGCCCACTGAACAGGTCAGCGGGTACTGAACGTTGGTGGAGGAACACCTTCCAGCGGGCAGCGCTCCACGCCCGCCACTTCCGCCGCGGGCGGCCCCTGCCACAGCCAGCGCTCCAGCGCATCGAGCGCCTCGGGCGAGCCGTACGCGAGCACCTCGACGCACCCATCAGGCAGGTTGCGCGCGTGACCGGTAAGGTCCAGCCGCCGCGCCTGTTCGCGGGTGCTGGCGCGATAGAACACGCCTTGCACCCGACCGCTCACGAGGAAGCGCGCGGCGGCCATGTCACTGGCCGATCGCTGCGCCCAGCGATTGTTCGGTCACCGGGCCGACGAAGCGCTTGGCCACGCGGCCGTCGGGCGCGATCAGGTAGGTGGTAGGCAGGCCGCGCGGCTCGTCGAAATCCTTCGGCGCATCGTCCAGCGAAACCTGCGCGATGGGATAGCTCACCGGGTGCTTGGCAAGGAACGCCTGGATGTCCGCCTTGTCGCTGTCTTCGTAGGCAAGTCCGATCGCGCGCACGTTGGCGTGGGTTTTCACGAAGCGCGAGATGTCCGGCATCTCCTTGATGCAGGGCACGCACCAGGTGGCCCAGAAGTTGACGATCACCCAGTGCCCACGCTGCGCGGCCAGGTCGAACGCCTTGCCGTCCAGCGTGGTCACCTTGAGCGCCGGTTGCGCGGGCATGGCTGCGTGCGCAGGCATCGCGCCGACAAGCAGGCAGGCGGCCAGGGCGAACGGGGCGAGCTTCATGGGAGGGGGTTCTCCGGTTCGGGCGGGGTCGGGGGGAATGTATGGTCCAGTCGCCGACCCAGCGTGTCGTCGAGCATCCGCGCCACCTCCGCGAGCAAGGCGATCAAGGCGGCCGGCAGGTTGATGCCGAGGGCTTGCGCTTCCTCCATGGGACGCAGCGGCAAGCGGTAACTGGTGTGACGATACACCCGCAGCAGGTCGGTGCTGTCGAGGCTGCGGCTCAGGAGCCAGCCGCCCGCCTCGCCACGCTGGATGAGGTCGGCGCGCTGCAGATCGTCGAAGTAGGTGGCGATGCTCGCGCTGCGCAGGTAGGGCTCCTGCAGGCGCACGGTGGCGGGGTCGACGCTGCAGCCCTCGCGATGCGCATCGACGAAATGGCGCAGCACCACCATCAGGCCGAGGAATTCCGCCCCTTCGGGCAAGGTTTGGGCCGGTGCGTGGTACTCGTAGGCCGACAGCGAAGCGGCGATCGACGCGCCGAGGATCGCGATCACCCACGACAGGTAGATCCACAGCAGGAAGATCGGGATCGTCGCCAGCACGCCGTAGATCTGCTGGTAGGTCTGCGCGTTGCTGACGAACAGCGTGAATCCCCAGCGCGCGACCTCGAACAGCACGGCGCCCAGCAGCGCACCGATCGCAGCATCGCTGCGGCGCACCTTGCAGTTGGGAATGGCCGCGTACATCAGCCACAGGGTGATGAAGGTCACCACGAACGGCAGCACGCCGAGCAGGCGCTGGCCCAGGCCCAGCTGCGCATAGGCGCCGGCCAGCAGCGGCATCGCCGTCACGTACGAGGTCACCGCGATACCGCCCACCGCCAGGATCGGCCCCAGCGTCAACGCGGCCCAGTACAGCAGCAGACGCGAGCTCCAGCTGCGCGGCTGGTGCACGCGGAAGATGCGGTTCAGGCGGTCTTCGATGCTGATCATCATCGACAGCGCGCTGAACAGCATCACCAGGATGCTGATGCCGGTCAGCTGGCTGGCGTTGGCGGCGAAGGTCTGCAACGTCGCCTGCACTTTCGCCACCGTGGTCGGCAGGAAGTTCTGGAACACGAAGTTGAGCAAGACGTCGCGCGCGCTCTGGAACACCGGGAACACCGACAGCATCGCCAGCACCGCCACCATCAGCGGCACCAGCGAGACCAGCGTGGTGTAGGACAGCGCGCCGGCCGTCTCGAAGCATTTGTCGTCGATGAACCGCTGCCAGATGAAGCGGCTGAAACTGAGCGCGCGGTCGCGATCGAAACGCCAGGCCATGGACGGCACCATCAAGCGGAAGGCGGCCGCTACACTACCCGATCGCCCGCGAACGCCCAACCGAGCCCGCATGAGCCTTTCCATCCTGGTCCTCTATTACAGCCGAAGCGGCCATACCGCCCAGCTCGCGCGCCTGATTGCACGTGGCGTGGAGGAGGCCGGCCTGGAAGCGCGCCTGCGCCAGGTACCGCCGGTCGCGCCGGTCACCGAGACCGCGCAGCCGCCCGTACCCGAGGAGGGCGCGCCGTACGTCAGTCGCGTGGATCTGTCCGAGTGCGCCGGTGTGGCGATGGGCAGCCCCACGCGCTTTGGCAACATGGCCGCGCCGCTGAAGCATTTCCTGGATACCACCGGCGCCGAATGGGCCAGCGGCACGCTGGCGGGCAAGCCGGCGGCGGTCTTCACCTCGACCAGCACCATGCATGGTGGACAGGAGTCGACGCTGCTGACCATGGCGCTGCCACTGCTGCATCACGGCATGGTGCTGCTCGGCATCCCGTTCACCGAGCCGGCGTTGACCGCCACCGGCAGCGGCGGCACGCCCTACGGGGCCAGCCACGTGGCCGGCGCCAAGGGCGACAACGCGATCAGCGAGCATGAGCGGGAACTGGCCAGGGCACTTGGACGGCGGCTGGCCGAGACCGCACGCAAGCTGGCGACACCGGCATGAGCGCATCCATCGCTCTGCCCTACCGCATCGGCCGGTGTGCCTGGTTCGCGCTCGTTGCGCTGCAACTGGCTTGGCACGGGTGGCTCGCGCGTCCGGAACACCTGCCGACCTGGCTGGCGCTGGCGATCACCGCGGTACCGCTGCTGCTGCCGCTCGCCGCGCTGCCGGACCTGCGCCGTGCGCTGCTGTGGGTAGGTATCCTGAGCCTGTTCTACTTCTGCCATGGCGTGGCCGAGGCCTGGAGTGCACCGACCGAGAAGTGGCTGGCGCTTGCGGAGATCGGCTTGACGTTACTGCTTATCGTGGCCCTTGGTGCCGGGGTCAAGCGCAGAAAACCGCAAGGCTGAGGCGGCTTATCCGAAGAAGGTTCCGGCGATGTCACCCTGTCGCTCCGCCGAACCCTCACCCGCCGGTCGGCTACTTCCGGCGGCCGGTCAGCGTCCGGCTCGGCAATGACAGGGAGTACCCATTCTCCAGGCGCCGTTCCTGCGAAGCGGAAACCCATGTCGCTCCAGTGAGCCAAACCAAAATGGATTCCTGGTTTCGCGGGGATGACCTGCGGTGGCGGGGTCGAGACTTTCCTCCAGGGCTCGATACTCCAGCAAGCTAGCGCACCGGCGCTCGGCACGAGCGAATCCGGCCGGCATCACCCGATCGCGTTGGCGTTGGCGTACCCGCGCCGGCGTTGAAGTCGGAGCGTCTCGCGCGCCACCCACGAACCCGCTCCTATACTCGCGCGTATCGAGCAACGGGATCGCGCCATGGATTTCCTGCAGACCGCGCCTCAGCTGGTCCACCCCTACCGCAACGACCGCACGCTGCTGGCCTTGCTGGACCGTGTGATCCCGTCGAACAGCCGCCCGGCGCTCGATGCGGACCTCGACGCGCTTGGCGACTACGCACAGTTTGCCTGGGAGCGCGCCCGCCGCAGTACGCCGCGGACGCCGGTGCTCACGCGCTGGGATGCCTGGGGCCGGCGCGTGGATCGCATCGAACTGACCGACGCGTGGCACGAAGGTCCCGACCTGACCACCCGCCACGGCATCCTGGCGGCCGGGCACGAGCCGCACGAACACGCGCGCCTGGAACAGTTCGCACGCGTCTATCTCTACCACCTGGCCAGTGAGTTCTACACCTGCCCGCTGGCGATGACCGACGGCGCCATCGCGGCGCTGAAGGCGTCCGGCAACCAGGCGCTGATCGACCGTGCACTGCCGCATTTCCTGAGCCGCGACCCGGCTACGTTCTGGCTGAGCGGCCAATGGATGACCGAGACCGCCGGCGGCTCCGACGTGGGCCGCACCGAGACCATCGCACGCCAGGACGAGACGGGCCATTGGCGCCTGCACGGGCGCAAGTGGTTCAGCTCAGCGGTGGTCGGCGAGGCGGCGCTTGCGCTCGCACGTCCGGAAGGCGCAGGCGAAGGCACCCCTGCACTGGCGCTGTTCTATGTCGAGACGATGGACGGCGCCGCGCGCAAGCCGGAACTCGTTGTCGATCGCCTGAAAGACAAGCTGGGCACACGCGAGCTGCCGACCGCCGAGATCCATCTCGACGGCCTCCCGGCCTGGCCGTTGGGCGAGCTCGCTCAGGGCGTGCGCCAGGTCGCGCCGATGCTCAACGTCACGCGCACCTGGAACGCCGTCTGCGCGGTGGCCAGCATGGCGCGCGCACTGGCGCTTGCCTGCGACTACGCGGCGCGGCGCGAAGCGTTTGGCCGTCCATTGATCGAGCAACCACTGCATGCGCGCACCCTGGCCGATATGCGCGCCGAGTTCGAGGGCGCGTTCGCGCTGGCGTTCGAGGTCGTGCAATTGCTCGGCCGCGTGGAACAGGGCCAGGCCGCCTCGCACGAAACTGCACTGCTGCGCTTGCTCACCCCGCTGGCCAAGCTGTGGACCGGGAAGGTCGCGGTGGCGCTGTGCTCCGAAGCGCTCGAATGCTTCGGCGGTGCCGGCTACATCGAGGACACCGGCCTGCCGCAACTGCTGCGCGACGCGCAGGTCTATGCGATCTGGGAGGGCACCACCAACGTGCTCGCACTGGACAGCCTGCGGGCCCTCGGCGAAGGCTTCGGTGCACTACGCACCGCGATCGCCGGCTGGGTGGATGGCTGCCACGAGCCCGAAGCGGTAGTGCCGATCCACGCCGCGCTCGATGCGGCCGCACGGCAGTGGCAGGCGTCCGGGAACAACCGCGCGGACCTGGAAGCGGCGGCTCGCGACCTGTCGCTCACGCTGGCCCGCTGCACCGCGGCCGCCCTGCTCGCGCGCCAGTCCACCTTTGCCCGCGGACGCAGCGACATGCGCCCGGGCGCGGCACTGCGGCGCTTTGTGGCGCACGGACTGGATCGGTCGACCACGGCGGACATGGCGGATACGCGGCTGCTGCTCTGATCGACGAGGCGAACGAATCGACCTCTCGCGTGGACGCGGCCGGACGACCGCGCACAAGGCGCGTTCCGACCCATTAAACTTGCGCTTTCCCCACCGACGTCGAAGCCATGCAGCATCTGACCATCGTCACCACCGGCGGCACCATCGACAAGATCTATTTCGACGACAAGTCGGACTACAAGATCGGCGCGCCGCAGATCGGCGACATCCTGGGCCAGCTTGGCGTCGCCTTCGCGTTCGACGTCATCCCGATCCTGCGCAAGGACAGTCTGCACATGAGCGCCGAAGATCGCGCGCTGGTGCGCTCGACCATCGAAGCGCAGCCGCATCGGCACGTACTGGTCACCCACGGTACCGACACCATGGTCGAGACCGCGCGCGAACTGGCGGCCATCCCGGGCAAGGTGATCGTGCTCACCGGCGCACTGAACCCTGCGCGCTTCCAGGGCTCCGATGCGGTGTTCAACATCGGCTGCGCCGTGGCCGCGGTGCAGACGCTGCCCGATGGCGTCTACATCACGATGAACGGCCGCGTGTGGGACCCGGCCAAGGTGCGCAAAAACCGCGCCGAGAACCGTTTCGAGGAAAACGGCTGACCCGCGCGCCTTCAGCCAGAACTCCGAATCGAACCCAAAAAAGAACCCAGGCCGAAGCCGGGGTTCTTTTTTTCACTTCAGGCAGACCGCACCGGTTACCTGGCGCGGCCTCGAAGCCGACCTCAGTTCATCGTTTCGGTCAGCGTCACGCCGGAGAACGTCTGGTACGCACGCACCTTGATGTAATAGGTGGTGGTGGTCGACGGGGTGAAGGTGCAGCTCTCGTTGTTGCCGGTGAGGTACGGACGGCAGCTGTAGCTGCTGGTGGTCGGCGCGGAGCCAGCCCGCACGTACAGATCCGCATCACCGGTGCCGCCGGAGATGGCGAACTTCGCGGTATGGCCGGCCTGCACCGTCTCGGTGTAGGTGGCCGACCAGTTGCCGGTGGACACGGTCGGCAGGCTCACCGAGTCGGTGCTGCCACCGCCGCCGCCACCGCCGGTGGTGTAGGAAGCCTTCACGGTGACGTTGGAGTACGAGGAGTAGCCGTGCACCTTGATGTAGTAGGTGCCCGCCTGCGGGGCGGCAACCGTGCAGCTCTCGCTGTTGCCGCTCTTGTACGGACGGCAGTCGTAGCTGCTGGTGGTCGGCATGGAGCCGAACTTGGTGTACAGGTCGGCATCGCCGCTGCCACCGGAGATCGACATCACCAGGTTGCTGGCGCCGGCCGGCACCGCGATGCTGAAGTCGTTGTCAGCACCAGCCGCACCTGACACGCCGCTGACCGGAACACCGTTCTGCAGCGCCGTGGTGCCACCACCGCCGCCGCCACCGCCGCCGGTACCCGGGCAGGTCACGCCGACGCCGGTGAAGGCGGTGATCACGTCGTTCTTGTTGTAGCCCAGTGCCTCGGCTGCCGACTCCACGCCGCAGGCGCCATCATTGAAGGTGGAGGTCGCGGTCCAGTACGACTTGTTGGCCAGCTGGAAGGCCTGGAACGCCTTCTTGACGTCCCAGCCACTGGTCTTGGCCAGCAGGCAGAACGCCTTGTTGTAGACGCCGGACGAGTAATGCACGTCCAGGCCGCTGTAGTAGTCGGCCGCGTTGTCGATCGAGCCGCCGTCCTGCGGCGGATTGCACATGAAGCGCAAGGCGGTGCCGCTCTTCATGATGTCCGCGCCAACCAGGAAATCGGCCTGGCCGCGGTCATAGAACTCGGCCGCTTCACCGGCGATGTCCGAATAGGCTTCGTTCATGCCGCCGGACTGGCCGCTGTACTGCAGCCCGGAGTTCTGCTCGGTGTAGCCGTGGCTGATCTCGTGGCTGGTCACGTCCAGCGAAACCAGCGGGTAGAACGTGCTGGCGCCGTCACCGAAATACATTGCGGTGCCGTCCCAGAACGCGTTCTCGTAATTGCTCTTGTAGTGCACGTTCATGCGCAGCTGCATGTTCAGCGGCGCGGCGCCGGTGTAGGCCACGTACATGTCGTGCACGACACCACCGAAGTGGTGCGCGTCGTTGACCGGCGAATAGGCGCCGTTGATCGCGTCGGTGTCGCTGGTCGGGCAGGTGAAGTTGACCAGGGTGCCGCCGCTGGTGCCGTGGTTGAGGTTGTAGGTCACCACGTTGGTGTTCTGCAGATAGCAGGTGCTGCCCGACTGGGTGACCTGCAGCGCGGCGTAATCGGTGCCGTAGTAATACTTGCCGGTCTTCTGGTTGCCGCCCGGCCCATTGGCGGTGGCGTCGGTCAGGCCCTCCCAGCTCTGGATCACCTCGCCGGTGTGCGCATCGACGATCGCGGTCGGACGGCTCGGATGCTGGCCGCGGACCACATAGGAGGTGAGGTAGACCAGGCGCGGCGAACCGTTTTCCTGCGGATAGACGAACAGGTCGGCCTTCTGGTTGTAGATGGAAGCGCCGCCGGTCAGCGTGGTGTGCGCATGGGCCTGCAGCTTGGCGATCGCCTGGGCGCCGCTCAGCTTCGGGGTGACCGACAGCGGCGCGGCAAGGTTGGCCGGCAGCTTCATCACGTTGCCCGAGGCGCGCAGCATGTTGCCCTGCGCGTCCTGTACCACCGCGACGCTACGGCCGTACACCGGCACGCCGCGATACATCTGCTGCTGGCGCACCACCTGCTTGCCGTTGGGCAGGTGCGCGGTGCTGCGTGCGGCCAGCGACATGTTGGCACCCAGATTCAGGTGCGTCGCGAGGCTGCCGGCCGGCACCGCACCGAGATTCTGCACGTTCACGTGCTCGTTGTTCGCTGCCATGGCGGTCGAGGCGCAAGCCATGCCGATGGCGGCAACCAGGAGCTTCAGACGGATATTGCTTGGCATTTCAGGTACTCCGTAAAAGAGAAATTCGGGGCGAGCGGACCTGATGCGGTCACTTCGGACCCCATGAGTGAGTTAGCCGTGCCGGGCACGGTGCCACTGTTTGCCAACGGTCCCGACTGCATCCCGATGCGCGCTGCTTCTCCCCCTTTCTTCCCTGAGAGGGCAGTACGCGGGCTCATCATGCGAGGGCGACGCAGGAACCCCCTGTCGTCACTGCAGGACCATCCGTCAACCTCCCCGCCAACGGATTCGTCGACATTAAGAGCCCGCTTGCGGAGGGGTCAAGGGTGAATTTTTCCTAGGCATCCGAAGTGTGATCGTCGCTGTTAGCTCTGTGCGAAAACCGCGTCGTGACGCCACTTACAGGCGTGCACACACAACCGTGCGCGCACAAAAAAAGCCCGGACATGCCGGGCTTCGGAAACGCTCAGTCACAGCCTTTCAACGCTAGAGCATGCCGGTTTCGAGCTTGGCCGCATCGGACATCATCGAATGATTCCAGGGCGGATCGAACACGAGGTCGACATCGGCCTCGCCCACGGTCGGAATCAATTCCAGCTTGGTGCGCACGTCGTCGACCAGGATGTCGCCCATGCCGCAGCCCGGTGCGGTCAGCGTCAGCTTGACGTACACCTTGCGCGAATCGTTGTCGCCGGCCTCGATGGAGACGTCGTAGACCAACCCGAGCTCCACCACGTTGATCGGAATCTCCGGATCGAACACGGTGCGCAATTGCTGCCAGACGAGCTTTTCCACATCCTCGTCGCTGGCATCGGCGGCCAGTTCGATCGGCGGTGGCGGCTCCTTGCCCAGCGCATCGGCATCGTGGCCGGCGATGCGGAACAGGTTGCCCTCCACGTACACGGTGAAGCTGCCGCCCAGCGCCTGGGTGATGTAGCCGATCTGTCCGGCCGGAAGCATCACGCTTTCGCCCTGCGGCACCATCACCGCCGCGCAATCGCGTTCCAGGGTGAAGGGTTCGCTGCTAAGACTGAAGCCACTCATGCCGATTCTGCCGATCACTCGTCGAAGCCGCAGGAACGCGGCGGGGAAGCGCTCTATTATGCCCCGCCGCGGACGTGGGCCGCTGACCAAGATCAGGCCCGCCTCCGCTTTCTCAAGGGAGCAAGCGGCGCTTCGGGCGGGCGCAGCGCCGAGCGCGGTTATCATGTGCGTTTGCTCCCACGATCCGCAGGAACTGCATGGCTTTCCACCTTACGCCGCATGGGCCGTGCCCGTGCGCTTGATCCCGCTGCTGTTCGCCGCCTTCAGCGCGGCCATGCTGGGGCTCGCCGCCGGTGCGGTGTGGATGCTTCCGACGATGGCACTGCAACGCCCGCTGCCCGCGCTGGCGCTGCTGGTCGGCGCGCTGCTGGCGCTGGCTATCCGTGGCTGGGTGCGTCCGGCCGGCCGCGTGACGGCGGTGCTGGCTGCGGGCGCGACGGTGCTCGCCGCCGTCTACGTCGAGATGCTGACTGCCGCGGCGCGGCTCGCCGGTTCCATGGGCATGGGGTTGCTCGATGCGCTGCGCGGCGCCGGCCTGGCCATGCTGCTCTCGCTCGCGCACCTCGCGGTGCGTCCGGCCGATATCGTATTCACCCTGGCTGGCGCACTGCTCGCCGCCTGGATCGCCGCCCGCCGGCCGCGCAAGACCTCGTAGGACGGGCGTCCGCCCCGCCGCCTGCAGGGGCCACGGGCGGGCCGAGGCCCGCCGATCACTACGCGTCGATCCCCTTGAGCGCCGCCACCAGCTCCGCGGCCACCGCCTGCCCGTCGCCGTAAAGCATGCGCGCGTTATCTGCATAGAACAGCGCGTTCTCGATACCGGCAAAGCCGGTGCCCTTGCCACGCTTGACAACGATGACGTTCTTCGCAGCGGCCACGTCCAGGATCGGCATACCGTAGATCGGCGAGGCCGGGTCGGTCTTGGCCAGCGGGTTGACCACGTCGTTGGCGCCGATCACCAGCGCCACGTCGGTACTCGGGAATTCCGCATTGATCTCATCCATGTCCGCGATCAGGTCGTACGGCACGCCCGCCTCGGCCAGCAGCACGTTCATATGCCCGGGCATGCGCCCGGCGACCGGATGGATGGCGAACTTAACCTTGACCCCGCGCTCGATCAGCAGCCGGGCAAACTCCCACACCTTGTGCTGCGCCTGCGCCACGGCCATGCCGTAACCCGGCACGATCACCACGCGCTCGGCGTAAGCCATCATCACGGCCGCGTCGTTTGCCTCGATCGGCTTCTGCGCCCCGCCGATCGTCTGCGCGGCGCCCGTGGCGGTGCCGAAACTGCCGAAAAGCACGTTGCCCAGCGAGCGGTTCATCGCCCTGGCCATCAGCTGGGTGAGCAACGTGCCGGCCGCACCGACCACGGTGCCGGCGATGATCATCGCCTCGTTGCCCAGCACGAAACCCTCGAACGCCACCGCCAGCCCGGTGAATGCGTTGTACAGCGAGATCACCACCGGCATGTCGGCGCCGCCGATCGGCAGCGTCATCATCAAACCGAACAGCAAGGCCAGCGCAAAGAAGCCGGCGATCACCCCTGGCGCAAGCGTGCCGGCAACCAGCAGCACGCCCAAGGCGACCGCCAGCGCCAGCACCAACAGATTCACCACGCGCTGGCCGGGGAACACGAAACGCCGGTCCAGCCAGCCCTGCAGCTTGGCGAAGGCGACCAGCGAGCCGGAAAAGCTCACCGCGCCGATCAGCGCACCCAGCACGGCCAGCGCTAGCTGCATGGCGCCTGGCGCCACCCCGTCGGCGGTGAAGCGGCCGCCGCCGAGCAACGTTACCGCCGCGCCCGAAAAGGCCACCAGCTCGGCCGCGCCGATCGCCGCCGCGGCGCCGCCGCCCATGCCGTTGTACAGCGCAACCATCTGCGGCATGGCCGTCATCGCCACGCGCCGGCCCGACCACCACGCGGCACCGGTGCCCAGCAACAGCGCCACCAGGATCAGCCCGCGATGGGCCAGCCCCGGCAGCGCGAAGGTCGCCGCCACCGCCAGCGCCATCCCCACGCCCGCCCACACGATGCCGCCGCGCGCGCTGCGTGGCGAGCTCATGCGCTTGAGGCCCAGGATGAAAAGCAGTGCAGCGAGGAAATAGCAGGCCTTGATCGCCCCCGGCAGCCAGCTCATCGGCGCTGCTCCGGGCCACCGGGACGGCTGGATTTGAACATCTCCAGCATCCGCTCGGTCACCACATAGCCGCCTGCGGCGTTGCCGGCACCCAGCAGCACGCCGACGAAACCGATGCCGATTTCCAGTGGCGTCTGCGCGTGGCCCAGCGCGATCATGGCGCCGACCAGCACGATCCCGTGAATGAAGTTCGAACCGGACATCAGCGGCGTGTGCAGGATCACCGGCACCCGCGCGATGATCTCGTAGCCGGTGAACGCCGCGAGCATGAAGACATACAGCGCCAGGAAACCGTCGAGCATGACCCCTTCCCCTGTCCGCGCGCCCCTTCGAGCGGTTGTGACCGCATCATACGGTCGCGCGTCAACCCGTGCGAGCCTGCCGCGTTGAAGCATCCGACCGAACCGGAACAGGGCCGCAGCGCCGATGACGCGGATCTCGATGCCATGAGCAGCCTCGCAGGCACCCTCGACAGCGACCTGCTGGCGACGCCCGAGCGCGCCGTACCGGCGACGCTGGATGCCTTCCTGGCCGACGTCGAGCGGCGCGCCTTTCGCCTGGCCGAGCTGCAACTGGGCCATCGCGAGGACGCCCTCGACGCGGTGCAGGACGCCATGCTGCGGCTGGTCAAGCACTACCGCGACAAACCCGCGCAGGAGTGGACCCCGCTGTTCTGGGGCATCCTGCGCCGGCGCATCGTCGACCTGCAGCGCCGCCGCAAGGTGCGCTCGATCGTGGTCGGCTGGCTGGGCGGCCGCGACGACGATGGCGAGGACCTGCCGGCCTGGGAACCGCCCGACCACGGCCCCGGCCCGCTGCAGCGGCTGCACGACAGCCAGTCCTGGGCCGATCTTTCCGCCGCGGTGCAGCGCCTGCCGCAACGTCAGCGCGAAGCGTTCCTGTTGCGCATGCTGGAGGGCCTGGACGTGGCGCAGACCGCACAGGCCATGGGCTGCTCCGAAGGCAGCGTGAAAACCCATCTGTCGCGCGCGATGCACCACCTGCGCGACCAACTGGAGGACTGGCAATGACGCCCGATCCCGACAAGCTGGCCCAGCGCGCCCGTGCGCTGTACCTGGACGCCAGCCGGCAGCTCGACCCGGCCACCAGCGGCCGCCTGCGTGCCGCCCGCCGACAGGCGCTGGAAGCCGCACAGCCGGCATCCGCGCGCGTCGCTTCGCGCCTGCTGCTGCCGGCCGGCGCCTTCGCCGTGCTCGCGCTGGCCACGCTGATGATCTGGCAACCGCTGCGCCACGCCGACCATGCGCCTGCACACGCGGTGCCGGCGGCGTCCACTGCCGACACGGACACCGACCTGCCACCAGACGCCGACAGCGCCGACCCGCAGCTCTACCAGAACCTCGATTTCTACGATTGGCTGGCCGCCAACGACCGCGTGAAGGTACGCCGCTGACCCATGACCCGCTTCGCACTGCTCCCGCTGCTGTTCGCCCTGGCCGGCCTGGCGCCGCTGCATGCGCAGGACGCGCCGCCACCCGGCGCTTCGTCCGCGCCTGCGACCCCGCGTCCCTGGCAGAGCCTGGACCCGGCCCAGCAGGAAGTGCTCGCCCCGCTGCGCGGGCACTGGAACGACATGTCGCCACGCAAGCAGCAGCACATGCTCAAGCGCGCCGAACACTGGGTCACCCTGCCGCCGGACCGGCGCGAGGAGATCCGCCAGCGCATCGCCCGCTGGCAGGCCATGACGCCACAGGAACGCGACCGCGCCCGCGAGAACATGCACAAGTTCCACCGGCTGCCGCCGGCGCAGCGCGAGCGCCTGCACGAAGCCTATGAGCAGTTCCAGCACATGCCGCCGGACCAGCGCGAGCGGCTGCTGCGCCAGTGGCGTTCGCAGACCATCGAGCAGCGGCTGCACGGGCTCGACCATCCGCCGGGACCGCCCGCGCCGCGCCCGCCGCCTCGCCGTCCACCGGACCACTGACGGGCTCGAACCTGCCGCGGCGCTCCACTGAACGTCTGATCAGCCGAGCCTCGTCAGTGAACCTGGACTCCTCAATTTTCCGAGCGTCATTCCCGCGAAAGCGGGAATCCATCTCGCCCGGGTGAGCCGAAGCCAAAATGGATTCCCGCTTTCGCGGGAATGACGCCTGGTTGGGGCGGTCGGGCTCCCCTCCGGGACCCGAACCTAATCAGGCCCTGCACGCTTGAGCCTTCCTTCCCCGCGGGGCAAGCGCTAATGCTGGAAACGCGGCTCGCCACCCTGCGTCAGGCAGGTCTTGCCGACCAGCTCATCGGCGAAATCCGGCGCCAATCCGCCCTCGCGCAGCAGCAACTCGACGAAGTTGTACACGTTGCGCGCATACATCTCCGACGCATGCAGCGGTGCGCCCGCGGGCAGGTTCAGCGGCCCCAGGATGGTCACGCCCGCGTGCTCCACGCGCTCGCCCGGCCGGGTCAGCTCGCAGTTGCCGCCGCCTTCGGCGGCCAAGTCCACGATCAGCGCGCCGGGTTTCATGCCCTCCACCATCGCGGTACTGAGGATCTTCGGCGCCGGGCGACCGGGCACCGCCGCGGTGGTCACGATCACGTCCACCAGCTTCAGATGCTCGGCCAGGGCCTGCTGCTGCGCCCGCCGCTCATCCTCCGACAGCTCGCGCGCGTAGCCGCCGCTGCCGGCAGCGCTGACGCCCAGGTCGAGGAACCTGGCACCCAGGGACTCGACCTGCTCGCGCGTTTCCGGCCGCACGTCGTAACCCTCGATCTGCGCACCCAGACGCCTCGCCGTGGCGATCGCCTGCAGGCCGGCGACGCCCGCGCCGATCACCAGCACGCGCGAGGGGCGGATGGTGCCGGCAGCCGTGGTCAGCATCGGGAAGAATTTCGGACACGCTTCGGCAGCGATCAGCATGGCGCGGTAGCCGGCCACGGCCGCCTGCGAGCTCAGCACGTCCATGGCCTGCGCACGGGTGGTACGCGGCAGCAGTTCCAGCGCGAAGGCGGTGAGCCTGCGCTTGCCCAGCGCAACGATGCGCGCCGCCGCACCATGCGGGCGCAACTGGCCGACGATTACCGCGCCCTCGCGCAAACGGCCCAGGGCTTCGTCCGACGGGGGCAACACACACGTGAGCAAGTCGGCTTGCGCCAGCACCTGCGAGGCGTCGCCAAACTCGATCTCGCCATAGGCGGCATCCGGAAAGCCCGCCGCGACACCGGCACCATGCTCCAGCAACACCCGCACGCCCTTGCCTTGCAGCTTGCGCGCGATCTCCGGCGTGACCGCCACCCGCCGCTCGCCGTCCGCCACCTCGCGCAACGCGCCCACCGTGATCGCCATACGGTTTCCCCTGGGACCTGACGTCTCATCCTAGCCCAACGGCCCAGCCCGCAAGCACAGGCCGCTTGACCGGCGCCGCGCCGGGCGCAGTAGACTGGCCCACCGGCAGCGCCACCACCGGCGCACACGGGGTCTTTGCAAGGGAGATCCCACTTGTCCACTCCGATGCCCCTTCCCGTCGTCGACCCGCTGCTGCTCGCCGCCCGCGAAGCGCGCGAGCTGGCCTATGCGCCGTATTCGAACTTCCATGTCGGCGCCGCCGTGCTCACCCGTGACGGACGCACCTTCACCGGCTGCAACGTCGAGAACGCCTCCTACGGCCTGTGCAACTGCGCCGAACGCACCGCACTGTTCAGCGCCATCGCGGCCGGCTGCCGGCCGGGCGACTTCGTGCAGCTGGCGGTGATCGCCGACACGCCCGGCCCGGTGAGCCCGTGTGGCGCCTGCCGGCAGGTGATGGCCGAACTCTGCGACGAGAGCATGCCGGTGCTGATGGGCAACCTGGCCGATGCGCTGGAGGAGACCACCGTCGGCGCCCTCCTCCCCGGCTCCTTCCGCCTTCCCTGAAGTCCCCGTCCCCTGTAGGAGCCCACTTGTGGGCGATGCTCTGCCTGGTGCACCAGAGCAAAAGCATCGCCCACAAGCGGACTCCTGCAGGGATGCGGCGGCGCGCGGGTATCATGGACGACCCGCCTGCACCCGTGCCTGCCATGCCCCACGCGCTCGACCTCCTGATGCAACGCCACTCCGCCCCTTCGCGCCAGCTCGGCGAACCGGCGCCACAGGGCGCCGAGTTGCACGCGCTGCTCGCGGCCGCCGTGCGCGTGCCCGACCACGGCAAGCTGGTGCCGTTCCGGCTGATCGAGTTGCGCGGCGAGGCCAAGCTGGCCTTCGGCGAGCAGCTGGCTGCGATCGCCGCGCGCAACCCCGCGCTGTCCGAATCCAAGCGCGAGAAGGAACGCACCCGCTACGCGTTCGCCCCGCTGGTGCTGGTGGTCGTCGCGAGGGTCACCGCCGGCAGCAAGGTGCCGCCGATCGAACAGGAGATCGCCGCCGGATGCGTGGCCTACAACCTGTTGCTGGGCGCGCACGCGCTGGGTTACGGCGCGCAATGGCTGACCGGCTGGGCGGCCTACGACCAGGATGTCGCCGCGATCCTGCGGCTGGCCGGCAACGAACGGGTGATCGGCTTCGTACACATCGGCACGCCGCAGATCGACGTGCCCGACCGTGAGCGCCCGGCGGTGGACGAGGTGTTCTCCACATGGACACCGTGAGCACCACGGCCAGCGCCGTCCACCTGGTCGATGGCAGCCTGTACGTCTTCCGCGCCTGGCACTCGATGCCCGACCAGTTCCACGACGCCGATGGCCATCCGGTCAACGCCGTCCACGGTTTCACCCGCTTCCTCTGCGAGTTGCTGGAAAAAAGCCGCGCCGAGCACGTCGCGGTGGCCTTCGATGCCTCGCTGACCAGCTCCTTCCGCAACGCGATCTACCCGGCCTACAAGGCCAACCGCGAATTGCCCCCGCCCGATCTGGAACGCCAGTTCGTGCTCTGCCGCGCCATCACCGAGGCGCTCGGCATCACCGTGCTGATCGACCACAGCTACGAAGCCGACGACCTGATCGGCAGCGCCCTGTGGAGCCTGCGCGGGCACGGCCTGGACAGCGTGATCGTCTCGGCCGACAAGGACTTCGGCCAACTGCTGGGCGAACGCGACGAACAGTGGGACTTCGCCCGCAACCTGCGCTGGGGTCCGGCCGGCGTGCACGAGAAACTCGGCGTGCACCCGCACCAGGTCGCCGACTACCTGGCACTGTGCGGCGACGCGGTGGACAACATCCCCGGCGTCCCTGGCATCGGCGCCAAGACCGCCGCCGCCCTGCTCGCCCACTTCGGCAGCCTGGACGTATTGCTCGAGCGCGTCGACGAAGTTGCCTTCCTGCGCATCCGCGGCGCGGCCGCCTGCGCCGCCCGCCTGCGCGAGCACGCCGAACTGGCCCTGCTGTGCCGGCGCCTCACCCGCATCGCACTGGACGCGCCCATCGCCCCGACCGCCGACGCGCTGCGCCGGCAGGCGGGCAACGGGCAACTGGACGCCGTGTGCGAGCAACTGCGCTTCGGCCCCCTTACGCGCTCGCGGTTGCGCGCGTTGACAGGTGCGTAAAGGTCGCTCAGAGGAATGCCGGCCGCTTTCGACCCAAAGCGGACATCGACCGGGGCATCTGTAAGCGCATTCCGGGGCAGAGTCGGAAGCGCACCCCCGCCGCTCGCAACGAACAAATCCGTCGGCGACCGTACATTACGGTTCAGCATCCGTCGTTCGCGTGCTGCAGACGGGCTAGCCGGCGATAGGGCACATTCTTTAGGTGTTCTGGAGTGCCCGACTGTTCCTCATGTCTCCGGTGGAGCACCTGATAGGTCGAGAACATTTGTTCTTTTTTTAGAGTACACTTGTACTCTATGACCAAGTCACGCAATCGCAGCCGGGAAGTACTCGCCTTCATCCAGTCACGGATCGAAGCCGACGGGCGCCCTCCCACCCTTCAAGAAATTGCCAACGGCTGCGGGTTCAAGTCCCGAAGCGCGGCGCAGAAGCACGTCAGGGTTTTAGAAGCCAGCGGCGAGCTCCAAGTCACCCCCGGCCAGGCACGTAGCGCGCGGCCCAAGCGGGCACGGGAGCAGTCCGCAGGGGCCGCGACGTTCTTCGAGGTCTCACCCCGCGACATCCAGGACCTGACGGACGCAGACCTGCGCACGTTGGTCGCCCGCCTCTGCATGGCCGGCTTGGCGGATGCAGGACTTCCCCCAACGAGTGTGATCTGGGGTGGCGACCAGCGGGCACCGGATGGCGGCATTGATGTCCGCGTGTGCACCGAGCCGAACCCGGCACTCCCCCCCCCTTTGAACCACGGTGCCGTCGGCTTCCAGGTCAAGGCCACGCGGATGGGTCCTGCTGAGATCCAGAAGGAAATGTGCCCCGGCGGCGTGCTGCGGCCCTCGATCGGTGACTTGATGCGCACGCATGGCGCCTACCTCATCGCCGCCACTGACCTCGTCGCCGATGAGGAATACCGCCGGCGCCTCGAGGCCATGAAGGCTGCGGCATCCACAATGGACGCCGCCGCCGCGACGATCGACTACTACGATGCTCGTCGTCTCGCCGATTGGACCAACCACCATCCCGGTGTCGTTGCCTGGCTCCGGGCGCGGCTCGGGCGCCCGCTCCAAGGCTGGCAGCCATTCGGTCCGTGGGCCAGCCAGACCGAGCAGGGCGCGCTCTTCTTCGCCGACGAAAAGTTGCGGGTCACCGACCCGCTCGACCGGGAGAGCAAGCTCTCACTCGTCGACGGCCTGGCCCAGATCCGCCGTATGCTGCGCAAGGCGGGTCACTCGGTGCGCCTGACGGGTCTGTCGGGCGTCGGCAAGACGCGTCTCGCCCAGGCGCTGTTCGAGGAGTCGGCTGCTCCAAACGCGCTACCTGAAGACCTGGCGGTCTATACGGACACGGCCCATAGCCCAACCCCTCCCCCCGCCGCGGTCCTCGACGAGCTGTTAGCAGCCCGCCGTCGCGCGATCCTCATCGTGGACAACTGCGGCAGCCAGCTGCACAACCAACTCAGCGCCCGCTGCAAGACCTCCGATCGCGTGAGCCTGCTCACGATCGAATATGACATTCGCGAGGAGCTGGCCAATGAGACGAACGTATTCCATCTGGAAGCCGGTTCGGACGAGCTGGTCGAAAACATCCTTGAGCAGAAATTTCCGCAAGTGTCGCAGGTCAACCAGCGCACGATCGCGCGGTTTGCCGATGGCAACTCTCGCGTGGCCATCGCGTTGGCCCAGACCATGGAGCGGCACGACTCTTTGGCGGGGCTCAACGATGACGAGTTGTTCGATCGGCTGTTCTGGCTGGGCAAGGAGATCAACCACGAGCTCAAAGTCGCAGCCGAGGCTTGCTCGCTGGTCTACTCCTTCGATGTCGACGACACGGACGGTGAGCTCGCCCAACTCGGCGCATTGGTCGATATCAAGCCTCTCGCGCTGTATCGGCACGTCGCCGACCTGGAGGCGCGTGGGCTAGCCCAACGGCGGGGCCAATGGCGCGCCATCCTGCCGCACGCGGTCGCCAACCGACTTGCCGCCCGAGCCCTGGTCACGATTCCGATTCCCCTGGTTGAGAAGCATCTGGTCAGGGACCAGGAGCGGCTGTTGAAGTCGTTCTCCCGCCGTCTAGGCTATCTGCACAAGTCCGTGGAGGCGGTCGCCATCGCGCGACGTTGGCTGGCGCCCGATGGCCTGCTGGGCGACGTGAGCGAGCTCGGATCGCTGCACGAGGAAGTGTTCGAGAACATCGCGCCTGTCGATCCGGCGGCAACGCTCGAGACGATCCAGCGGACGCTAGATGGGCCCAATGGCGAGCGCCTGCTGGCCTCAGACTCGTATTCCCGTGTCCGTCTGGTTCGGATCATCCGTCTGATCGCGTGGGATGCGGATCTGTTCGACACGTGCATGGGGCTTCTGATTCGATTTGCGCTGGCCGAACCGGCGGATAAGCGCAGCGACCCCACGCGCGACGTCATCAAATCGCTCTTCCAGATCTACCTTTCCGGCACCCAGGCATCGACCGAGCAGCGGGCGGCATGGGTGAAGAACCTGCTTGGGTCGAAGAATGAGCTCATCCAGGCGATCGGCGTGGATGCGCTGTCTTCTGCCTTGGAATGCCACCACCTCTCGTCGCACTACGGATTCGAGTTCGGCGCGCGGGTTCGAGACTACGGCGCATACCCGCGTGGCGCGGAGGCCCGCCACTGGATCGACACATTCATCGGACTCGCGATCGAGACCGGAACGGGCGGCGGACCGACAGCCGAAGCCGCCCGCAACGCCCTGGCAAGCCAGTTTCGCTCGCTCTGGACGGTGGCGGGGGCCTTGGAGCCCTTGGAAAAGGCGACCGCGGCGCTACTGCCGTTCGGATGGGAGCGCGGGTGGCTAGCGATCCGCCAGACACTGGGCTTCGATGGCGAGAAGGGGCTTCCAGCGGAGTCGCACGCGCGGCTCGTTCAACTTGAGGCCCTCGCCCACCCTTCGACACTGGCGGGTCAGGTCAAGGCCGTCGTGCTGAACAATCACTTCGCAGGCGTCGACTACGCCGACGGAGACGAATCGCCAGCCCGAAGCTACGAGCGCGCCGATCTCCGGGCGCGGCAGCTCGGGGAGCTGGTCGCAGTCGATGAGGTTGCATTCGCGCAGATCGCACCGCTCGTGGTCGCCAACGTCCATGGGCGGCAATGGCATTTTGGTGAGGGCCTCGCATCTACCTCCGCGTCGCTGACGGCCATGTGGGCCGCGTTGGTCGACTCCTTCGAAGCCATGCCCCCGGAAGAGCGCAACGTGCAGGTATTCCGCGGCTTTTTGCGCGCCACGTCCGAGCGCGACCGCGAGCTGTTTGACAGGTTCCTCGACGAGAGTATGGGGCGCCCATCGCTCGTTGAGTGGGTTCCGGTCCTGCAGCTGAGCGCGGATCTGGACGACCGCGGCTGTGATCGCCTGATCGCATCAATGAACAATCCGAACGTGCCTGCCTGGGTGTTCCGTCACCTCGGCTTTGGCCGCGCAACTGAGCCGGTACCCGAGGAGCGTCTGGTAGAGCTGCTCGAGCGGCTGAGCATCAAGCCCGGCGGCGTGGCGATCGCAATCGATATTCTCCACATGCACATCTACGGCGAACCCAAGTCCATCGGGCCGCAACTCACGTCGTGTGCTCGCGAACTCATCGCCAATGCTCCGCTTACGCGGAACGACCATGGACTCGACCATGCGCTCGGTCAGCTCGTCGCGCGCTTCCTGACGGGCAACGACGCGCAATTCCCTGCGGCCCGAATGCTAGAGCGCATCAGCGAGGCGATCAGCAACTGGACGGTCTCGCGGTACGACTTCACTGAAACGCTTAAGGCCTTCTTCGCGGTACAGCCCAAGCTCGCCCTGGACGCCCTCGTTGGGGACGAGGGCGAGGAGCCGGTGCGCGACTACACACGACGCGGTGCGTTGGCCGGCGGCCGGCGATCGGGCGCCTTGCTGAGCGTTCCGGAAGATGCACTGCTGGAATGGTGCCGTGCGGGCGGTCCGCAACGCTGGATGCGCGTCGCTCCTCTGCTGCCGGCATTCGATTCGCAGGCAGACGGCGGCGCGCTAGCGTGGTCCACGCGCGTGAGGGCCTTGCTAGCGAATGCACCCGATGCGGCAGCGGTCGCCGAGACGCTCATCGATGTCTTGATCCCGAGCAGTTGGAGCGGCTCGCGCGCGGACGTCATTCGCAAGCGCCTACCCTTGCTCGACCAACTGTCAGACATCCTCGGGCCCGCCCACCAAGAGCAAGTCACAGCGTGGAGGCGCAATGTCATGAGGGTTATCGACCACGAGGCGCGACGGGAGCTGGAAGAACATCGCGCGCGCAACGAGCGATTTGAGTAGTGCGTTTGTTGCCGAACCGCGGCTAATGCTTCGTGTCCTGTTGGCTCGGCGGGTTGGAAGGACGTGGACACATGGCGGCGGTGAATCAGGTCGAGTCGTGAGGGGTTGTGCGATGTCGAAAGTGACGCGAGGGTCATTTAGGTTGAGCCGGGACCACGTCGAAGTGACCGGTCAACTCTCCCCGTGGCTGCGTTTCTGTATCGGGCTCTCCATCGTGGTGTTTGCGATCACCCCACTCGTGTACATCATTCTCAAGAGCTGACTGGTTCCTCGCCGCAACTCATTCACGACGTCCGCTTCTGGCCGAAAGCGGACATTGCCGGGTCACGTTGGGCGCGGCACCATGCGGTGCTCCCGTTGTCCTGTAGCCCTATGAACGACGACCGCATCCCCGCTGACGCCCACCTCCCCGTCGAAACCCTCTGCGAAGGCCGCTGGCTCAGCCTGCGCAAGCGGGGGCGCTGGGAGTATGCCGAGCGCAATAACCCGGGCGGTGCGGTGATCATCGTGGCGGTGACGCCCGATGATTGCGTGCTGTTCGTGGAGCAGTACCGGGTGTCGATCCTCAAGCACACGATCGAGATGCCGGCCGGGTTGGTCGGGGACCTGGCCGACCAACTGGACGAAAGCGCGCTGCTGGCGGCCGCGCGCGAGCTGGAGGAAGAGACGGGCTACCGGTGTGACCGCGTGGAGTTCATCCACGAGGGGCCTTCGTCCTCGGGCATGAGCACCGAGATGATCGCCTTCGTGCGGGCCCACGGTCTGGTTCGGGCCGGTGCCGGCGGGGGCGACGAGAGCGAGAACATCGTGGTCCATGAGGTACCCCGTACCGAGGCAGGCGCCTGGCTGTTCGCGCGGGCGGCCGAGGGGTATTCGGTCGATCCGAAGCTGTTCGCCGGGCTGTGGTTCCTGGAGCACGCGGGTCAGCGCGCAGAGGTAGCGTAGGGTGGGCTTCAGCCCACCGCCGCCCTGGAGCAGGGCCATGGTGGGCTGAAGCCCACCCTACGGGCATCTTGGCCGGGTTGGGACAACCGCGCTAAAGATTTCCTGGCAGCGGCCGATTCCGGGGGTGTCGCCTCCTATCGACATCCCTACTGCAATGGAATCCGCCATGAAAATCCTGCTCGCCTCCGCCCTGTTCCTGCTCGCGCCGATGGCCGCGCATGCCGCCTGCTCGCCGACCGACTTCGCCGTGCAGGACTTCAAGATCGCCGCCAGCGGTGGCCGCCTGAGCCTGAAGGGCCAGCTGGTCAACCATTGCGCCGAGCCGGCGGCCGCGCAGATCTCCATCGACGCCAAGGACTCCAGCGGCAAGGTGCTGGCGAGCAAGAAGGGCTGGCCGGCCGGTACGGCCAACATCGCCCCGGGCCAGTCGGTCGAGTTCGACCTGGGCCGTCTGTTCCGCTACCAGTCGGACATGCAGAGCTTCACCGCCGGCGTGGCGAACGTGCGTACCTGGTAAGCATCGGACTGGATGCACCAGCAAAAAGGCCCCGGTTGGGGCCTTTTTGTTTTGCCCCCTCAACGGAGGGCTGGAGGCGAATTGGCTTTCTCTAGCCGGGCATCTCGGCGAGCCCCGGCCCCTCACCCCAACCCTCTCCCCGGAGGGGAGAGGGAGCTTGGTTTGCTACCAGATGTGCACGCGCTGCTTCGGGTCCAGGTAGAGCTTCTGGCCGGGCTTGGGATCGAACGCCTGGTACCAGGCGTCGATGTTGCGCACGGTCTGCGCGCGGTAGCGGCCCGGCGCGTGGCCGTCGGTGATGATCTGCTGGCGCAGTGCCGCATCGCGGGTCTTGCTGCGCCAGGACTGCGCGTAGGCGAGGAAGAAGCGCTGTGCGCCGGTCAGGCCATGCATCACCGGCGCCGGCTTGCCCCCCAGCGATTTCTGGTAGGCGATCCACGCGGCGGTCAGGCCGGAGACGTCGGCGATGTTTTCGCCGAGGGTCTGCTGGCCGTTGATGTGCAGCCCGGGCAGCGGCTCGTACGCGTTGTACTGCTCGACGAGTTTCTGGCCGGCGGCCTTGAAGTGGGCCAGGTCTTCCGGCGTCCACCAGTTGGCCAGGCGGCCCTGCGCATCGAACTCGGCGCCCATGTTGTCGAAGCTGTGGCTGATCTCGTGACCGATCACGGCCCCGATCGAACCGTAATTGGCGGCCGCGTCGGCCTTCGGGTCGAAGAACGGCGCTTCGAGGATCGCCGCCGGGAAGTTGAGCGCGTTCTGCAGCGGCAGGTTGACCGCGTTGACGGTCTGCGGCGTCATCCACCACTCGCCACGGTCCACGCTCTGGCCAAGCTTGGCCTTCTGGTGGCGGAATTCCTGCTCGACCGCACGCAGATGGTTGCCCAGCGCGTCATCGGGTTTGATCACCAGCGCGCTGTAGTCGCGCCAGGTTTCCGGATAGCCCACGCCGACCTTGAGCGACTCGATCTTGGCCTTGGCCTTGGCCTTGGTGGCATCGGTCATCCAGTCCAGCTGGCCCACGCGCTCGTCGAACGCGGCCAGGATGTTCTTGACCATGTCCTGCACCTGGCGCTTGGAGGCCGGCGGGAAGTACTTCTTGACGTAGATCTGCCCGACCGCGTCGCCGAGGTCGTTGTTGACCGCGCCGATGGCGCGCTTCCAGCGGTCGCGCTGCTGGGGCGTGCCGGTCAGGGTGTGGCCGTAGAACTCGAAGCTGGCGTCGGCGTAGGCCTTGGGCAGCAGGCCGGCGCTTTCGTTGATGGTGTGGAAGGTGAGGTAGTCCTTCCAGGTGTCGAGCGGCTCGCTGGCGACCAGCGCCGACAGGCCCTTGATCGCGTCGGGCTGCCACGCATCGATCACCGGCTGGCCGGCCAGCCCGGCCGCCTCGAAGTAGGCATTCCAGTCCATCCCGGGCGCCTTCTGCGCGTAGGCGCTGGCCGGCCACGGGTTGTTGGCCTTGTGCACGTCCTCGGTCTCGATCAGGCTGGACTGCGCCTTGGCGATCTTCATTTCCAGGCCGAAGATGGCGTCCGCCTTGGCCTTCGCCTCGGCCACGCCGGCGCGCTCGAGGGTGGCGGCGATGTACGCCTTGTACTTGTCGCGAAAACCGACCATCTCCGCGTCGTTCTTCAGGTAGTAGTCGCGGTTGGGCATGCCCAGACCGCCCTGCAGCAGGTAGGCGATGTTGTGCGAGGGGTCTTCCAGGCCCTGCGCCACGAACAGGCCGAACAGGTGCTCGGTGTGGTAGTTGGTGGCGTTGATCGGGTCGACGTCGGCACGCAGCTGGCCGCCGAGCACGCGCGAGAGGTCGCTGCGATTGCGGATCGCCTCGATGCGGTCGAGCTCGGGCTTGAGCGGCGACAGGCCCGCCTTCTCGATCGCCGCCTCGTTCATGAAGGCCGCGTAGTAGTCGGCAATCTTGCGCTGGTCGCTGCCCGCCGCCGGCTGGCTGGCGCCGGCCTCGCGAATGATCTGCGCGTTGCGCTTCTCGGCCTTCTGGAACACCTGCAGGAAGATGCCGGTGCTGGCACGGTCGGCCGGGATCACCGCGTTCTTGCGCCAGGTACCGTTGGCGAAGTTGTCGAAATCGTCGCCCGGCTTGACCGAGTGGTCCATGCCGGCCAGGTCCACGCCGATCGCACCGCCGACCGGAATGCCCGCCGGCGCCTTGCCCTGCTGGGCCGCCGCCGCGAACGCCCCGGCGCTCACCGCCGAACCGCACAACAGCGCGGTCGCCACCATCCATCGCATCGCTTGCATTGCCTTTGCTCCGCTGGAAACAGACGCCCACGATAGCCGCGAACCGGCAAGCGGGTGTGCATGACCTGTGGGCTAGAGGGCTGTTGCCGGCAGGGCGTTTCGTGGTGGGGGGACTGCCGCAAGGCCTCCCCCATCCGCCCTCCGGGCACCTTCCCCCGTGAACGGGGGAAGGATCGGGGTGAAGTGGTCAAGTCTTTTTGGACACCGGATAGGAGCTAAGCCGCCATTGCATCAACGATGGC
>NZ_JAGJRS010000032.1 GCF_017837635.1 Frateuria flava | reverse complement strand
ACGTCCCGGTCGTGCTGCCCACGACGCTACCGGTGCTGGCATCCTTGACTTCGTAGTACGTGGCGCCAGCGGACGCCTGCCACACGACCGTCAGGGTTTCGAGCTTGGGATTGACGCGCAGGTCGTTGGCGTACACCCCCGTGGGCGCCGGTGGCGGGATGGCGATTGCCACGGTCGCGACCGCCCTATAGGGCCCGCAACTGCATTGCAGGCGCGGGCCCGGCAACCGTAGAGTCTTAATTACCCCGTCCCTTTAGTTACCGCTGCGTGGATTTCACACAAACAGCGGGCAGGTGGCGAGAATTCCCTCTAGACAGAATGGTTCCCTCAAACTAAGCCGAAGGATCCCATGGAGCGTTTTTAAACGCTATCACCAGGGGTATATCACATTCGTCTAGGACCGAGTGCCGGTCGAGATGTTGGTGAGCACCGTTGAAACCCTTGCTAGCCACCTCCAGGACGAGCCTTGCGAAATGAACGAGCCCCTCTTGGTTGCCACTTACAACCACCATGGGTTCGCCTGAAGAAAGCCCAACAGCCAAAGCTATATTCGATGTGCCATCGGAGCTACTAGATGCATCATCCAGCCGACGGAGGGAGCTAACAACATCATTCAGTGACGCATTCTTGTCCGTAGACATTCTACTTTTCCTCAGGAAGAAAAATGTGTCTATTTCCCTTCGAAATAAAGCTCTCTTTGCCGTTTGGCTTCACGACAGTACTTCCTGACTCTAGGTTTATGTGTGGCGCTCCCGCGTGGTTTCCTGCCTTTGCCAAATCGGAATCCGTCATGCGCACCAAGCGAGTGCCATCTTGTGATTTGAATACCCCGTCGGCGATTTGGCGATAACCCGCACCCAAATGATCGATCGCAGCCGCAAGGGCCTTGGCAGTCGGCAGCTTGGCCCCGTCTTTAAGCGCTGCAGAGAAGCCTTTTACGCCAATGCGCGCCTCGTCCCGTCCAGGAAGAAGATCCACCCCGATAATCACAGCCGCCTGTGTCTTGGAGCAGCCTCCATCGCATCCTGCGAGCCCTCCACCCGGCAAATATGACACAACTTCGGCAACGTTTCTTTGGAAGGCTTCTTTATCTTGATTGGCCTCAGCTGTGACTTGGTGCAACACATCAAGCCACTTTCCTAAGGCAGGTAATGGCGCGTGGCCATCGGGATCCACATTTCTTAGGGGGTTGTTTGCCGCATATAGGTAGCGCGAGAACGAAACAGTGTTCCCTGGCTCAGGCCGTTCTGGGTCGATCGTCAAAAAGCGACGCGTTTCCGGATCGTAATACCTCGCCTGCATGTACACGAGTTTCGTATCCGGATCCTCCACATGCCCCGTATACCCCGGTCCCGCCGCCACTGGCCCCGCCTGCTGCCTGCCATAGGGCCGATAGTCGTACCGCGCGATGATGTTGCCCTGGGCATCCTCCCGCGCCAGCACCGTGCCCTGCACATCCGTCAGCACGTACGTCGTCGTTTCCGCCGCCGGCGCCGGGCCACCCCAGCACAGGCTCAGCATTGTCAGCACGACCGCCGCAACGCGCGCCCACGCCGCGCTTCTCCAACCTGATGCTTTCACGATCGCTCCCTCCCTGATCCACGGCCGGCCCGCGCCACCGCGCCGC
>NZ_JAGJRS010000031.1 GCF_017837635.1 Frateuria flava | reverse complement strand
CCACCCTGCTTCAGTCGCGCCAGATCAGGCTGGCGAAACGGCCGCTGTGGGCGCCGTCGCGGCGATACGAATAGAAGCGCTCGTCGAGCAGCGTGTCGAAGCCGCCGCCATGGATGCGTGTCACGCCGGCGGCGGCCAATCGCTGTCGCGCCAAGCCTGCCATATCGCAGTGCCAGTGGCCGGGCCGCGTCGAGGTGAAGCAGGTGGACGCTTGCCCGTTCCGCTCCACGAAGGCCGCGCGCACTTCCTCGCCGACCTCGTAGGAGGGGGCGCCGATGCAGGGCCCCAGCCACGCCATCAGCCGCGCCGGCGCCGTCCCCATCGCGTCGATCGTGGCCTCCAGCACACCCGCGGCCAGGCCGCGCCAGCCCGCGTGCGCAGCGCCGATGCGCGCGCCGTCCTCGCTGCAGAACAATACCGGCAGGCAGTCGGCCGTGAGGATCGCCAGCACCGTGCCGGGCAGGTGCGCCACGGCCGCGTCCGCCTGGGGCTCCTCGTCGCTGGCGAGCGGTCCGAGCTGCGCGACGGTGGTGCCATGCACCTGGCGCAACCAGCGCGGGCCGGACGGCAGGTCGAGTGCGTGGCCCAGCGCGTCGCGGTTGCTCGCCACCGCCTCGGCGTCGTCGCCGCTGCGCAGGCCGAGGTTGAAGCGCGCGTAGGCGCCGGTGGAAACGCCCGGGCCGTGGCGCGTGGTCACGGCCGCATGCACGCCACGCGGCGCGGGCCAGTCGGGAAGGATCCAGGGTTCGGTCATGGGGATGGCCGTCTCGGGGGAGCGGCAAGCATAGCGCGCCCTTGCATGCCTCCCGGCGGTGCAAGCGTGCCGCCGGCTACGCCTCGCGCTGCTCCAGCGCATCGGCATGCAGCGTTGCGATCAATGCGTCCATGTCCGCCGGGCGCTTTGCCTCGAACGCCATCGCTTCGCCCGTCGCCGGGTGCTCGAAGGCCAGCCGCTCGGCATGCAGCGCCTGCCGGCGGAAGCCGCGCAACGCCGCCACCAGCTCGGGCGTCGCCCCCTTGGGCAGGCGCAGGCTGCCGCCGTACAGCGGATCGCCGACCAGCGGATGGTGGATGTGCGCCATGTGCACGCGGATCTGGTGGGTGCGGCCGGTTTCCAGGTTGCACTGGATCAGGCTGTGCGCCCGGAAGCGCTCGCGCAGGCGGTAATGCGTGACGGCGTGCTTGCCGTCCTCCTCGTCGCGCACGGCCTGGCGCAGGCGGTCGCCCATGTGGCGGCCGATCGGCGCATCGACGGTGCCGCCGGCCACCAGCGTGCCGAGCACCACCGCCTCGTACTGCCGCTCCACTTCGTGTCGCGAAAGCATGTCCACCAGCGCGGTATGCGCGGCCAGCGACCTGGCCACCACCATCAGCCCGGAGGTGTCCTTGTCCAGCCGGTGCACGATACCCGCGCGGGGCAGTTCGGCCAGGGTGGCGTCGTGGTGCAGCAGTGCGTTGAGCAGCGTGCCGGCCGGGTTCCCCGCACCCGGGTGCACCACCAGGCCGGCCGGCTTGTCCAGCACCAGCAGATGCTCGTCCTCGTAAACGATGGAAAGGTCGATCGCCTCGGGCGCGCTTTCCACCTCGTTCACCAGTTCGGCCTCCAGCCGCACCTGCTCGCCACCGCGCAACAGCTGGCGCGGCGGCGCCACGGCGCCGTCGAGCGTCACCGACCCGGCCTTGATCCACGCCGCCAGACGCGAGCGCGAATAATCGGGGAACATCTCGGCCAACGCCTGGTCGAAGCGCCTGCCTGCCGCCGACAGGGGGACCCGGCCCTCGTGCCGGATGACGGTCATGCCGCCCTCCGCGGGCGGCAGGCGGTTTGGGCTATCATCCCCACGATCACATCCATACAAAATTCCCAATGCGCTTATTCTTCAAACTGCTCGCCGTGCTGGTCCTGGGCCTGTCCCTGGGCGCCTGCTCGATGTTCGGCCACAAGCGCGAGACCATCGACACGATGTCGGTGGAGAAGCTCTACGCCACCGCCCACGACGATGTGATGAACGGCGACTATGCCGCGGCGACCAAGGCCTACCAGCGCCTGATCGCACGCTTCCCGTCCGGCGACTACAACGAGCAGGCCCAGCTTGAGCTGGCCTACTCGCAGTACAAGGACAACCAGCCGGACGACGCGTACTCGACGATCAACCGCTTCATCAAGACGTATCCGACCCAGAAACATGTCGATTATGCCTATTACCTGCGCGGCCTGATCAATTTCGGCCGCACCAGCGGCGTGATCGAGCGCTTCATCTCGCGCGAGGGCTCGCAGGCACGTCGCGACCAGGCGTACAACCTGCAGGCGTTCGACGACTTCGCCGAGCTGGCGCGCCGCTTTCCCGACAGCGCCTACACCGCCGACGCACGCCAGCGCATGATCTACCTGCGCAACATCCTGGCGCAGTACGAGATCAACGTGGCCGAGTTCTACCTGCGCAACAAGGCGTTCGTGGCGGCAGCCGACCGCGCGCAGTACGTGGTCGAGCACTACCAGCAGGCCCCGCAGACCGGCGACGCACTGGCCATCCTGACGCGCAGCTACCTGGCGCTGGATCAGAAGGAACAGGCCGAGAACGTGCGCAAGGTACTGGCGCTCAACTACCCCGATCACCCGTACCTGACCGATCCGAAGTGGCCACATGCGCCCTCGACGCTGCGCAAGCTGATTCCCTTCTCGGGGCATCATTGAAAAAAGGGCCGGCGCATTGCCGGCCTTTTTTTAGGTTCATCGCGCCTTACCGGGAAAGTCAGCCTTGATCTTGAGGAAGAAATAGGCTGAATCGCGGAAGCCATAGGCCATGCGCTTGATGACCTTGATGCGGTTGTTCATGCCCTCCAGCACGCTGGTGTTGAGGTGATACCGGGCGCTGGCGAGGATGCCCTCGACGTAGCCGCTCAGGCGCTTGGCAAAGGCGATGACGGGCTTGAGCCCACTCTCCATGGCCAGTCGATGCCACTCCTGCCAGCGCCGCTGCGCCTGCGGTTCGTCCGGCGCATACCAGAGCTCCTTGAGTTGGGCCTTGAGCAGGTAGACCGTGGTCAGCGGTGCGTTGGCGGCCAGCAGGTCATCGAGCTTGATCGCCTGCTCCTGCGTCAGGTTGGCGCGATTGCGCAGCAGCAACCAGCGACTGCGCTTGATGACGCGACGGGCGGCCGGATCGGCCTTGAGCGCGTTGGCCTGATCGACGCGCACCCGATCGACCACCTCGCGGCCGAACTTGGCCAACACGTGGAACAGGTCATAGACCACCCGCGCGTTCGGGCAATGCGCCTTGACCTCCAGGTCGAAGGCCGTGTTCATGTCCATCGCCACCGCTTCGATGCGTTGGCAGGCTTCCGGCCCGAGCTGCTCGAAGAACGGCTGCACGTCCTTGCGCGAGCGGCCCTCGCCTACCCACAGCACCTGTTGGGTATCGGCACAGATGGCGACCGTGGCGTAGCGATGGCCTTTGACAGGGCGAACTCGTCCATGATCAGCCGGCGCACCTGCGATAGATCCGGCGGTTGCACCTCCCGCGCCAGCCGCCGGGCATCGACGGTACGAAGGGTGTGCCAGTGCAACCCGGTGAGCCGGCTGATGTGGCGCAGGGGCAGCAGCCCGAGTAGGGCCTCGACGTGGGCGATCAGCCGCGCCGTCAATCGGCTGCGCGAGGGCAGCCAGGGCACATGCTCGGTGGATACGCCGCAGGTCAGGCACACCACGCGGCGCAAAGGCACTTCCAGCCAAGCCTGCTTATCGAACAGGTCACGCTCGCGTATCCGGCGCACCAGGCGCTCGTGGATCAGGCCGCACGGCGCCAGGCAACGCCCGCAGAGGGGATCGACCCGCGGGTCGGCCTCCAGCCGAAGAAGGGTCTGGGTATCAGACAACGGGCGAGTCTCGATCAGACGAAACCCTGCCCAAAAGCCGGCAACGTCGATCGCATCACGCATGAGGGCGGCGGCCTGGTCCGCTGGCGGTGTGAGAGCTACCAGCTTAGGCCAGCGCCTGCCGCCCTCGCTCCTTCCTCGCGCCTGTCAAGACCGACTTTCCCGCGAACCCGCGATGAACCTTTTTTTATCGCTTCGGCAGCCCTGCCGCGTTCGAAGGCAAGCCAGCGCGCGACGCACTGCAGGCGACTTGTGGGCGATGCCCTTATGCGACGTGCCGAGAAGCATCGCCGTCAAGTGGACTGCTGCAGGGGCCCTGGCTTATCTACGAACTCACTTCCAGCCGGAGGTGATCGGATAGCGCCGCTCGCGGCCGAAAGCGCGGGTGGTGACCCGGGGGCCGGGAGCGGCCTGGCGGCGCTTGAATTCGTTGCGCAGGACCAGGGTGGCGACGCGACGCACGGTGTCGGCGTCGAAGCCGGCGGCAGCGATTTCTGCCTGTGATTGCTCGTCCTCGATGAAGCGCTCGAGGATGGCGTCGAGCACGTCGTAGGGCGGTAGCGAATCCTGGTCGGTCTGGTCCTCGCGCAGTTCGGCCGAGGGCGGACGGTCGATCACTGCCGGCGGGATCACGCAGCCGCCCTCGTTGCGCCAGCGCGAGAGCCGGTACACCACCGTCTTGTACACGTCCTTGAGCGGTGCGTAGGCGCCGCACATGTCGCCGTAGAGAGTGGCGTAGCCGACCGCCATCTCGCTCTTGTTGCCGGTGGCCAGCAGCAAGTGGTGGTTCTTGTTGGACAAGGCCATGAGCATGACGCCACGGGTGCGCGACTGCAGGTTTTCCTCGGTGGTGTCGGCCGCCTTGCCGGCGAAGGCAGGCGTCAGCGCGGTGGCGAAGCTCTGGTAGGTCGGCTCGATATCGATCACGTGGTAGGCCACGCCCAGGCGCTCGGCCTGTTCGCGCGCGCCGTCCAGCGAGAGCTTCGAGGTGTAGCGCGTGGGCAGCATTACTGCGGTGACGCGGTCGGCGCCCAATGCGTCGACTGCGAGCGCCAGCGTCAGCGCCGAATCGATGCCGCCGGAAAGACCCAGCAGCACGCCGGGGAAGCCGTTCTTGTCGATGTAGTCGCGGATGCCCCGAACCAGCGCGGCGTACAGCGCCGCCTCCGGGCGGGTATCGGCGGCGACCGGCCAGTGCTCCGCCTGCAGCGTGCGCGTGGCCGGGTCGAAGGTGGCCCACAGCAGCGCGTCGGCGAAGGCCGGCGCGCGCGCGGCGATCGTGCCGTCGCCGTTGACCAGCATCGATGCGCCGTCGTACACCACCTCATCCTGGCCGCCGACCAGGTTCAGGTAGACGATGGCGCAGCCGGTCTCCTTCGCGCGCGCGGCGAGCAACGCCTCGCGCATGGCCTGCTTGGCGTCGTCCCACGGCGAGGCGTTGATCACCACGATCAGCTCGGCCCCGGAACGCGCGGCCTGGGCGGCCGGCTCGGGCTCCCAGATGTCCTCGCAGACGAGGAAGCCCACGCGTACGCCGTTGACCATGCCGGTGGCGCTGGCGTGCCCCGGGCGGAAGTAGCGCTTGTCGTCGAACACGCCGTAATTGGGCAGCGCCTGTTTGTGCGCAACGCATTCGATGCGGCCTTCGCGCAGCAGCGCGGCGGCGTTGTAGACCTCGCCCTCGCTGTGCGGGAAGCCCACCAGCGCGGCGAGGCCGTTCGTGCCCTGTGCCAGCGTGGCGATGGCCTCGTTGCAGGCCTGAAGGAAACTCGGGCGGACCAGCAAGTCTTCGGGCGGGTAGCCGCTGATCGCCAGTTCGGGGAAGACCACCAGGTCCGCGCCGCCGACGTGCGCCTGGGTCATCAGCTCGCGGATCTTCGAAGTGTTGTCGGAGACGGCGCCGACGGGGAAGTCGAACTGGGCCAAGGCAAGGCGGAGTTGGGCGCTCATGGGCGAGAGGGGCGTTGGGGGACCGTCATGATAGTGGGGGCGGGTGTGCGGAGCGCCAACACGCTCTGCTCCCTCTCCCCTCCGGGGAGAGGGCTGGGGTGAGGGGTCGCTCTAGCGAGGGGCTGCGCAAGGGCGTCGGCTCTATTTTGCCCTAGCTCGAACAACCTTCCCCGCGAGCTCCGGCCCCTCACCCCGACCCTCTCCCCGGAGGGGAGAGGGAGCTAAAAACAAAAGGCCACGCTCTCGCGTGGCCTTTTGTCGTGCGCAGAATCGCGCGCTTTACTTCATCAACTTCGCCAGCGTCTTGCCCAGGTCGGCCGGCGACTTCACGGTCGTCACGCCCGCCTTCTCCAGCGCCGCGAACTTGGCCGCCGCGGTGCCCTTGCCGCCGGAGATGATCGCGCCGGCGTGGCCCATGCGCTTGCCGGCCGGGGCCGACGCGCCGGCAATGAAGGACACCACCGGCTTGGTCACGTACTCGCCGATGAACTCGGCCGCGTCCTCCTCGGCGCTGCCGCCGATCTCGCCGACCATGATGATGCCCTCGGTCTGCGGATCGTCCTGGAACAGCTTCAGGCAGTCGATGAAGCTCAGGCCGTTGATCGGGTCGCCGCCAATGCCGATGCAGGTCGACTGGCCCAGGCCCTCGTTGGTGGTCTGGAAAACGGCTTCATAGGTCAGCGTGCCCGAACGCGACACGATGCCGACCTTGCCCGGCTGGTGGATGTGGCCGGGCATGATGCCGATCTTGCACTCGCCCGGGGTGATGATGCCGGGGCAGTTCGGCCCGATCAGCACGGTCTCCGGATGCTGTGCCAGCACGTTTTTCACGCGCAGCATGTCCAGCACCGGGATGCCTTCGGTGATCGCCACGATCACGCGGATGCCCGCGTCGATCGCTTCGAGGATCGAATCGGCGGCGAACGGCGGCGGCACGAAGATGACCGAGGCATCGGCGCCGGTCTCGGCAACCGCCTCGTCCATCGAGTTGAAGACCGGCAGGCCGATGTGCTGGCTGCCGCCCTTGCCGGGGGTCACGCCGCCGACGATCTTGGTGCCGTAGTCGATCGCCTGTTCGGCGTGGAAGGTGCCCTGCTGGCCGGTAAAGCCCTGCACCAGCACCTTGGTGTTCTTGTTGACCAGAACGCTCATGCTTGTTCGCTCCTCACTTCGCGGCGGCCACGGCTTTCTGCGCCGCGTCGTTGAGATCGTCGGCCGGCGTGATCGCCAGGCCGGAGTTGGCCAGCAGTTCGCGGCCCTTCTCCACGTTGGTGCCCTGCAGGCGCACGACCACCGGGATGGTCAGGCCCACTTCCTTGACCGCGGCGATGATGCCCTCGGCGATCAGGTCGCAGCGCACGATGCCGCCGAAGATGTTGACCAGGATGGCCTTCACCTTGTCGGAGGAGAGGATCAGCTTGAACGCCTCGGTCACGCGCTCCTTGGTCGCGCCGCCGCCGACGTCGAGGAAGTTGGCCGGCTCGCCGCCCGCCAGCTTGATCACGTCCATGGTGGCCATGGCCAGGCCCGCGCCGTTGACCATGCAGCCGATCGAGCCGTCCATGGTCACGTAGTTGAGGTTGTGTTGGACCGCGGCCGCTTCGGCCTGGTCTTCCTGGCTCAGGTCGCGCATCGCGACGAGCTCGGGATGACGGAAGTCGGCGTTGTCGTCGGAATTGACCTTGCCGTCGAGCGCGGCGAGGTTGCCGTCCTCGAGGATCGCCAGCGGGTTCAACTCGACCAGCGACAGGTCCTTCTCGTTGAACAGCTTGTACAGGCCCAGCATGATCTTGGTCAGCTGGTTGACCTGTTTGGCGTTCAGATCCATCGCGAAGCCGAGGTTGCGGCACTGGTAGGGCTGCAGGCCTTCGACGAAATCGACCACGATGGTGTGGATGTCTTCGGGCGTGTCGCGGGCGACCTGCTCGATGTCCACGCCACCGTGCTTGGAGGCGATGAAGGACACCGACTTCGAATCGCGGTCGACCAGCACCGACAGGTACAGCTCCTTGGCGATGTTGGTGGCGTCGGTCACCAGCACCAGGTTGACCGGCAGCGCGCGGCCGGCGGACTGGTAGGTCGCCATGTTGGTGCCCAGCATGCCCTTGGCGGCAGCGCGCACGTCGTCGAGGCTCTTGCAGAACTTCACGCCGCCGGCCTTGCCGCGACCGCCTGCGTGGATCTGCGCCTTGACCATCCACTGCGAGCCACCGAGCGCCTTGGCGGCGTCGACGGCGGCGTCGGGGGAGTTGGCAACCTTGCCCGGCGGAACGGCGATGCCGTACTGCGCGAACAGCTCTTTGGCCTGGTACTCGTGGAAATTCATTCCTATACCTCGAGCGAACGGGGAAAACGTATCGGGCCGCACGCGCGCTGAGGCAGCGTGGACGCGGGAGAGGTCGGACGGCGGCTTTCAGCACGCTGCCGGCGTGCAGTGCGCGCTGCCTGGCGTCAACCGGGCACGAATCGCGCAATACGGCCGGGCATTTTCGCGCAAAGGCGCCCGTCATGGAAAGTGCCGCCCTCGCCGCCCTTATCGAGCGCCACGGTGCTGGCGGCGCACGCCGGCCTGTCTATACTCGACCGAACGCCGCGTCGAAGCCGTCAACGTGCCCTCCACGATACCTACCGCCGAACCGCCCGTTTTCCAGCCCGCCCGCCCGGCCGCGATGGCGATCCGCCACGAACTGTTCTTCCTCAACTACTTCCGGCTTGCGCAGGCGCTGGTCTACACAGGTCTGGCGCTCAGCTCACCACGTCTGACATGGCCGACCGTCGACCAGCCGGTGCTGGCCTACGTGGTGATCGGGGTCTACCTCCTGTTCGCGCTGGGCATGCTGGTGCAGACCCGCAACGCGATGGCCAACGCGCGACTGGTCGTGTCCGGCGCGCTGGTGGTGGACATCATGGTCGCGGTGCTGGCGGCCTGGCTAATCCACGAGGCGCGCATCGGCATCGCCATGATGCTGGCGGTGAACCTTTCCACCGGCGCACTGGTGCTGCCGCTGCGACTATCGTGTTTCTTTGCCGCGCTGGCCACGCTGGGCATGCTCGGGCACACGCTGATCGTGCAGGCACCAGGCGACGGCGACCTGCTCGAATCGGGCCTGCTGGGCGTGGCCTACTTCGCCACCACCACGCTCTGCCACGTGCTCGGGCGCCAGTTGCGCGCCACCGAAGCTCTGGCCGAGCAACGCAGCCTGGATCTGGCCAACCTGTCCCAGGTCAACGAGCTGATCATCCGGCGCATGAAGACCGGCGTGCTGCTGGTGGATGATGCCAACCGCATCCACCAGTTGAACGAGTCGGCCTGGATGCTGCTGGGCAACCCGCCGGCCGACCAGCGCGATCTGGGCAAGCTGGCGCCGGAACTTTCGCGCCGCCTGTACCACTGGATGACCTCGGGCAAGCTGGACGAGACCGCCACCCAGCTGGCCGACGGCGTACCGGAAGTGGTACCGCGCTTCACCCGCCTGGCGCCCAACGACGACTCCCACGTACTGATTTTCCTGGACGACACCTCGCTGCTCTCACGCCGTGCCGAAGAGTTGACCCTGAGCTCACTGGGCCGGTTGTCGGCCTCGATCGCGCACGAGATCCGCAACCCACTGGCGGCGATCCGCTACTCGGCGCAATTGCTGGCCGAGTCCAAGGAACTTGCCGCCAGCGACGCGCGCATGGTCGAGATCATCAACAACCATTGCGTACGGTTGAACGAGATCATCGAGAACATCCTGCAGCTCTCGCGGCGCGAGCGCTCGCGCCCGGAAACCCTGGACCTGGGTCGCTGGGCCCACGGTTTCGTGGAGGAATACAAGCAAGGCAACGACATTGGCGGCGATTCGCTGCGCGTGATCACCGGATCCGTGGCGGTGGCCGCGGTGGCCGACCCGCAGCAGTTGCAGCAGGTGATGTGGAACCTGGTGCAGAACGCCCTGCGCTACGGCCGCATGCCCGGCGAACCGGCGCGGGTGATGGTGGTAGTGCGCCAGGGCGAACACGGCGTGCCGATCCTGGAAGTGATCGACCGCGGTCCGGGAATCGCGCCGAAGGTGGCGGCACAGATCTTCGAGCCGTTCTACACCACGCACGAATACGGCACCGGACTGGGGCTGTACCTGGCCCGCCAGATGAGCGAAGCCAACCAGGCCTCGCTCGAATACGTACGCGTGGCTGGCGGCGGCAGTTGCTTCCGGTTGACGCTGACGCCACCCGCACGGCACCCGGCCGACGGCGGGGATGCGGCCTGACGCTTCGCTCCCTCTCCCCTCCGGGGAGAGGGCTGGGGTGAGGGGCCGGGGCTCGCGGGAAAGTTTGTCTGCGCGCCGACAAACAAACAGAAGCTCCTCCCCTCTCGCCCGACTATTGCGAACCTCGAACTATCCTCTGGGTGTGGTTCTCGGCGAGCCCCGGCCCCTCACCCCAACCCTCTCCCCGGAGGGGAGAGGGAGCAAAGCGTGAAGCCCGAGCTCACGCCCTTTCCTGACCCGGAGCAGAGCACAGAGCCGCCAAACTGCTATACCCTTTCGTTGTTACCGCCTGACGAAGAGAACCATGTCCGCACAGACCGTCCTGGTCATCGACGACGAACGCGACATCCGCGAGCTGCTCACCATCACGCTGGGCCGAATGGACCTGCAGGTGGAAGCGGTGGGTACCGTGGCCGAAGCCCGCCGGGCGCTGGGCGAACGCAGTTACGACCTGTGCTTCACCGACATGCGCCTGCCCGACGGCACCGGCCATGAGGTGATCGAGCTGATCGCCGCCACCCATCCTGATACGCCGGTGGCGATGATCACCGCCTACGGCAACGTCGACGCGGCGGTGAACGCCCTCAAGGCGGGCGCCTTCGACTTTGTCTCCAAGCCGGTCGACATCCAGATGCTGCGCCGGCTGGTGCGCACCGCACTGCAGTTGGCCGAGGAACGCAAGAGCGGCGGCGGCGCGGCCTCGACCGGCGCGGCCGGGCGACTGGTTGGCGACTCGCCGGCGATGCAGCAGGTGCGCGCCACCATCGCCAAGCTCGCGCGCAACCAGGCGCCGGTCTACATCGCCGGCGAATCGGGCGTGGGCAAGGAGCTGGTCGCGCGGCTGATCCACGAACAGGGCCCCCGCGCCAATGGGCCGTTCGTGCCGGTCAACTGCGGCGCGATTCCCTCCGAGCTGATGGAGAGCGAATTCTTCGGCCACAAGAAGGGCAGCTTCACGGGCGCCAATTCCGACAAGGAAGGCCTGTTCCAGGCCGCCCACGGCGGCACGCTGTTCCTGGACGAGGTGGCCGAGCTGCCGCTGCACATGCAGGTCAAGCTGCTGCGCGCGATCCAGGAGAAGGCGGTACGTCCGATCGGCGCGCGCGAGGAAGTTCCGGTGGACGTGCGCATCCTCTCGGCCACTCACAAGGATCTGGCCCGGCTGGTCGAACAGGGCCAGTTCCGCCAGGACCTTTTCTACCGCATCAACGTGATCGAGCTGCGCGTGCCGCCGCTGCGCGAACGCCGCGGTGACGTGCCGCAGCTGGCCGCCTTCATCCTGCGCTCGCTGGCCGCCAAGAGCGGCGGCGCGCCCGGCCGGCTGAAGCCGGATGCGCAGCAGGCACTGGAGGAATACGACTTCCCGGGCAACGTGCGCGAGCTTGAAAACATCCTTGAGCGCGCCATGGCCATGTGCGATGGCGACACCATCGGCGCCGATGACCTGATGCTGCCGCAGCGTCCGCTGCGCCAGACCGAACCGGTCAACGCCGCGCATGCGGCCATGCACACGCCGCAGCCGGGCGCCGCGGTCGCCGCGCAGCCGGCCGTGCCGCACGCCGCCGGCCCGGGCAGCGGCGTGCCGCTGGACGACTACATCAGCAATCTCGAACGCACGGCGATCATCAAGGCGCTGGAAGAGTCGCGCTACAACAAGACGGCGGCCGCGAAGAAGCTCGGCATCACCTTCCGCGCGCTGCGCTACAAGCTGAAGAAACTCGGCATCGACTGACGCTTGCGCCCTCTCCCTTCCGGGGAGAGGGCCGGCGCACGCCGGGATGCTTCCCGCCTGGGCTTTGGTTGTCGTTCTTGTCTGGCCTTCCCGCGACTTGGCTCGCCTGCGGCCGGCTTCCGATCGCCTGTCGGCGCTCGGGTCACTTTCTTTGCTGTCCCGGGGAAAGTAACCAAAGCTATGGCGTGGCTAAGCCCGCTGAGAGCTCAGAGCCAGGTGCCGCCTCGCTTTGCCTGGTCAGTCGCTTGCTCCTGGAGGAGCTGCCGCCGCTTTACCGCGTGCGCCCGGGAGCCGAGGCCAGGAGGCACTGAGCGGGTTCGTCGTGGCTCCGAGCGCCGCACTTGGCGCCGCTCCCCCGGCGGCGCCGGGTAAGAGCGCGTATTCGTCGACCGAAGGAGCGCAGCCCAAGCGCGCGAGGGAGTTACGCCGGCTCCGCCTCCTGCCCACCCAGCGCCTGCCGCATCGTCCGCAGCAGTTGTTGCGTGTTGATCGGCTTGTCGACCAGGTACAGCCGGTCCAGCCGGGGCAATTCCTCCAGATCCGGCGGCGCCTCGGGTCGCGCCAGCAGCAGCACCGAGCGCCGGTAGCCGTGTTCGATCAGCGCCGCCAGCGTGCGCACGCCCGTGAAGAGGTTCATGTCCGCATCCATCACCACCAGATCGGGGACGCCATGGGCCTCGATCCACTGCAGCGCCGCGGTGCCGCTCTGGCTGGCGTGCGGCTGGTAGCCGTAGCCGTCGAGGATGTCGACCAGCAACGAGAGCGGGCCGGCCTCCTCCACCACCACCAGCACGCGCTCGGCCTCGCCCATCAGGTTTTCGCCCTGCTCTTCCTCTGCTGCCGCCTCGACATCCGGTTCCTCGATCGGAATGTAAAGATGGAAGGCGGTGCCTTTGCCCGGTCCGCTATCCAGGCGCATGACACCGTTGTGCCCGGCGACGATCCGTTGGCACGAGAGCAGGCCCAGGCCGGTGCCGCTTTCCTTGGTGGTGAAGAACGGCTCGAACAGATGCTCGCGCACCTCCGGCGGTATCCCCGGGCCGGTATCGGCGACGGTGAGGCAAAGGTAGCGGCCCAGGTGCGGCTGCTCGCCAGGGAGGAAGAAATCCTCCCCCACCTCGCACTCCCGCGCCTCGATGCGTAGCTGGCCACCGGCTTCGCCCATCGCCTGGATCGCGTTGAGACAAAGATTGAGCAAGGCCTGCTGCAACTCGGTGTGGTTACCCTCGAACGCCAGCTCGCGGTCGCCGATCTCGACGTCCATCTTCACCGCGCGCGGCACGCTGCCGCGCAGGAGCAGGCCGAGTGCGTCCATCAGCGCACCCACGCGCACCTGCTCGGCACGGCGCGCGCCGCGGGCGAAGGAGAGCATCGACTGGACCATCTGCAGGCCGCGCCGGCCGCAGTCGCGCACCAGTGCGCCCAGCCGCGCCAGGCGCGGGTCCTCCTGGTAGTCCTGCAGGCTGTCGCCAGCCAGCAGCAGCGGCTGCAGCAGGTTGCGCAGGTCATGGCTCAGGCCACCTGCGAGCATCGCCAGGCTCTCGAAGCGTTGCGCACGGATCAGTTCCGCTTCAGCGCGACGCTTGGCCCGCACGGCCTCGGCCTCGGCCAGCGCGCGGCGCACGGCACTGGCCAGGCGCGTGGGATTCTGCTTGAGGATGTAATCGGTCGCGCCGTTGCGCAGCGCTTCGACGGCTGCCTCCTCGCCGAGCGTCGCCGAGACGTAGATGAAGGGCAGGTCCCCGTCATGGCTGCGCAGCAGTTCGAGCGCGCGCTGGCCGGAAAAGCCGGGCAGGCTCAGGTCCGACAGCACGATGTCGGGCTGGAATTCCTCAAGGCATGCGATGTAGCCGGCCTCGTCGTCGACCAGCCGCACCTGGTAGTCGATCCCGTCGGCGTCGAGTTCCGCCTGGATCAGTTCCGCATCGATCGGGTCGTCCTCGACCTGCAGGATGCGGATGGTGGGCAGCGGGCGTGTGGTGGAATTGGGCATGCAGTCTATTGCGCTCCTGTTTCGTTCCGTCGTCCAGCACCCGAATTCATTCGTGCTCCGGCAGCTGGTTGAGCACGGCCCAGAAGCGGCCCAGCGTCCGCACCGCCTCGAAGAACTGATCCACGTCCACCGGCTTGATCACGTAGGCGTTCACGCCCAGGTCCCAGCTGCGCGCCAGGTCGCTCTCCTCGCGCGAGGAGGACAGGATCACCACCGGAATCAGCCGCCACCGTTCCTCCGCGCGCAGCCGGGTCAGCACTTCCAGTCCGTTCATGCGCGGCATCTTGATGTCGAGCAGGATGACCGACGGGTCGACGTCCTCGCGCCCCTGCCAGAGGCCCCGGCACTGCAGGTAGTCCAGGCAGTCGACGCCATCTTCCACGTGCACGACCGGATTGGCCAGGTTGGCCTCGCGCAACGCGTCCATGGCCATCTCGGCGTCGGCCAGGCTGTCTTCGACCAGCAGCACCGGACCCAGGTGACGGTTGTTCATGACACAAGCCTCGTGGTACGGGCTTCGGCCAGTTCGGTGGCCGGCAGCGAAAAGTGGAAGCTCGCTCCGCGGTCCGGCTCGGCCTCGGCCCAGACCCGACCGCCATGGCGCGCGACAATGCGGCGCACGTTGGCCAGCCCGATGCCGTTACCGGGGAATTCGGAGGCGCGATGCAAGCGCTGGAACACGCCGAACAGCTTGCCGGCGTACTCCATATTGAACCCCGCGCCGTTGTCGGCCACCGTGAAGACGTATTCACCGTCACGGTCGCGGTTCATGTCGATGGCAATCTTCGCCACCTCGCGCCGACCGGTGTACTTGACCGCGTTGCCGATCAGGTTCTGCCAGACGGTGCGCAGCATGTTCTCGTCGCCGATCACGATCGGCAACGGTCCGATGGTCCACTCGATCGTCCGATCGGCGGCTTCGGACGCGGCCAGCGCGCGCGCCTCGTCGACCAGCGACTGCATGTCCACCGCCTGCAACCGGAGCGCGCCACGGCCCAGGCGCGAGAACACCAGCAAGTCGTCGATCAGCTGCGCCATGCGCGTGGCGGAGGTGGAGATCACATCCAGGTAGTGGGCCGAGGTGTCGTCCAAATGTTCGTCCATGTGGCGCTTGAGCTTGCCGGTGAAGCCGGCGATGTGGCGCAACGGCGCGCGCAGGTCGTGCGAAACCGAGTAGCTGAAGGCCTCCAGCTCACGGTTGACGTCGGAAATCTGCGCGACCTTGCCTTCGAGCTGGCGGTTGAGTTCCTTGACCTGCTGCTCGACCAGCGCGCGCGCGGTAACGTCGCTGACGGTAAGCAGCAGCACCGGCTGCTCGCCCTCGTGCTGCTGCAGACGGCGGGCGTTGACCATGACGTGGCGGTCGATCCCGCCGACGGTGCGCTGGACCAGCTCGTAGTCCCACAGTTCGCGGTCGTGCAGCAGCACGTCGCGCAGCCGCTGCAGCAGTGCGCCATCGGTCCAGGCGCCCTCGCCCACTTCCTGCAGCGGGCGCAGCTCGCGCTGTTCCTCCTGCGGCAGGCCGTACAATTCGCTGAAGGCAGTGTTGACCAGCAGCGTGCACAGCTGCGCATTGAGCAGCGCGATCGGCTCGCGCACCGCCTGCAAGATCATCTGCGCCCGGCGCACGGCCTGGCCTTCGCGCGTCTCGGCACGCATGCGGCGGGCGATCTGGCGCTCGGAGACAAACACGATGATCGACAGCAACACTACCTGGGCGATCGAGGTGATGGTCAGCACCAGCGCACTTTCAAAGGCGCTGCGGCGGGCGTGCGCGCGGCGCTCCATCAGCACGGTGCCTTCGTTGCGCACGACGGTGTCGATTTGTCCGTCCATCGGGAACAGCGTGCCGGCGTCGTGCAGCGCCGCCACTGCGCCGGCGCGGTCGCCGTGCTGGATCCGCGCGAGCGCCTGCTCCAGCAACGCCAGCCGCCCGTTCACCACATTGCCCAGCGAGCCGATCGCCGCCTGCTGGGTGGGGTTGTCGCGGGTCATGTCGCTCAACTGCCCGAGCAGCGCGGGCACGTCGTTCCCGGCCTGGCGGGCCTTGTCGACCAGGCCCGGCTCGCGGGCGCCTTCGAGCAGGCGGAAGATCGCCGCCTCGCTGCTGCGGGTGACGTAGGCGATACGGTAGGTGAGCGACTTGACCTCGGAGGAATGCGTGACCAGCTGCCCCGCTTCCATCGCATCGTCGTGACTGGTGCGGGTGGCCAGATAAGGCAGCAGCACGATGACCAGCACCGCGCACAGCAGCCCGACCATGCGCCAGCGCGGCACCCGCCAGCGGTGCAGGCCGCGGCGGAGCTCAGGCAACAGGGCGCGATGGCGGCTGGACATGCGGTGAGGGTTCCTCGCGACGCGTCGACCAGCGGAGCTTACGGCCTATCGCCCCTCGGCCGGTAAACGTGCAATGAAAGCCTACGCCGCGTTAGGGGCGGGTGATGGCGGGCGAACGCGCTGCGGGATGATCGACCAGCGCCGCCCTGCGCCCTCTCCCCGCCGGGGAGAGGGTTCAGGCAACCTCATCGCGCCGGTTGCGCCTGCATGCGGAAGTGCAGCTCGCCGCCGGCGAGGATCTGCCCGTGGTGCAGGAACGGCCTGTCCAGCGGCTTGCCGTTGAGCGTGATCTCGCCGACGTAGGGATGCGCCTCATCCAGCGGTGCGGCGCTGATCGTGAAATCCCTGCCGTTGGTCAGGTGCAGCGTGGCCCGTTCCACGAACGGCCGGCCGATTGCGTAGACGTCGCTCGCGGGCGTCACCGGATAGAAGCCGATCGCGGTGAACACGTACCAGGCCGACATCTGGCCCAGGTCGTCATTGCCCGAGAGCCCGTCCGGTCGCGCGGCGTACTGACTGTCCATGATCTGCTTGAGCCGCTGCTGCGTCTTCCAGGGTGCGCCGGCATAGTCGTACAGGTAGGCGATGTGATGACTGGGCTCGTTGCCGTGGGCGTACCAGCCGATCAGGCCCGTGATGTCCTCCACGTGCTTGAAGTGCGCCGGGTCGATCTTCGCGTCGAACACCGCGTCCAGCCGCTGGATGAACTTCGCGTCCCCGCCCATCGCCTGGATCAGTCCAGGCACGTCTTGCGGGACATACCAGGAATACTGGTAGGCGTTGCCCTCGGTGTAGTCGGTGCCGTAGCCGGCGGCGGCAGGATCGAACGGTGTGCGGAAATTGCCGTTCGACAGCCGCGCGCGCATGAAACCGGTCTTCGGATCCCACGCGTTCTTCCAGTTGCCGGCGCGCTTGTCGAAGGTGGCAGCGACGTCATCGCGCCCCATCGCCCTGGCCATCTGCGCCAGCGACCAGTCGTCATAAGCGTATTCGAGCGTCTTGGAGGCACCTTCCGGCTCCTTGTCGATCGGCACGTAGCCGAGCTGCATGTAGTCGGCCAGGTCGCCGTACGGCCCGTACGTGGCGCTGGCGACCATGGCGTCCAGTGCCTTGTCCGCATCGAAGCCGCGCACGCCCTTGATCCAGGCGTCGGCGATCACCGGTACGGCGTGGTAGCCGATCATGCACCAGGTCTCCAGGCCCTGGTACGCCCACACCGGCAGGATGCCGAAGGGGCTCGCCTCGCGCGCGGCGATCAGCGAGCGGATGAAGTCGGTGCTGCGTCCGGGGTTGAGCAGGACCATCAGCGGCTGCTGCGCGCGGTAGACGTCCCACAGTGACCAGGTCGAGTAGAACTCGTAGCCGTCGGCCTGGTGCACGGCGTGGTCAGGCCCGCGGTACTGGCCGTTGGCGTCCATGCTCAGCGTGGGCGAGAGCATGGCGTGGTAGAGCGCCGTATAGAACTGTTTCCGCACGATGGCCGATGCATCAATGTCGATCACCGCCAGCGCCTTGTCCCAGGCCGCCTTCGCCTGCGCGCGGCGGGCGTCGAAATCCCATCCCTTGCCGTCCACGTCGAGGTTCGCCACGGCATTGGCGGCGCTGACCGGCGAGATCGCCACCTTCACTTCCAGCGGCCTGGCGAGCCTGCCGAAGTCGAACACGCCGACCAGCGCGCGGCCGTTCTGCGCGTCGCGGTCGACCGGCTGGTTGCCGGGCCCCTTGAAGCCCTTGTAGACCACGTCGTTCTCGCGGTCGTACAGCGTGCGCGCGGTGATCGGCTGGTTGAAGCGCATGGCGAAGCACAGCTCGCGCCCCGGCGCCCAGCCGCGGGTGGTGCGGCAACCGGTGACCGTCCCGTCGTCGTGTACCTGCACGCGCGACCACAGCACCTTGCCCGGGTAGTCGTAGATGCTCGGGCGCAGGTCCAGCAGCAGGTGCGCGCTCTTGCCCTCGGGGAAGGTGTAGCGGTGCCAGCCCACGCGGCGTCCGGCGGTGAGCTCCGCCCGGATGCCGTAGTCGGCCAGGGTCACGGCGTAGTAGCCGGCCTGCACGACTTCCGTGGCATGGTCGAAACGGGAGCGGTAACCACTGCCCGGCTTGGCAGGATCGCCCGGCTCCAGCCTCACCTCGCCCGCGATGGGCATCACCAGCACGTCGCCCAGGTCCGAGTGGCCCGAACCGGAGAAGTGCGTATGCGAGAAGCCCAGGATGCTGTCGTCGCCGTACTGGTAACCGGCGGCCCACTTGTAGGCGTGCTTGAAGTCCGGCATCGCCGTGTCCGGCGAGAGCTGGATCATCCCGAAGGGCACCGTGGCGCCGGGAAACGTGTGGCCGTCGCCGCCCGTGCCGATGCGCGGGTCGACTTCACCCGCGTGGCCGGCGGCCGCAAGGGCAAGGCCGGGTGCAAGGGCCAGGGCGAAGGCAAGGCAGGACAGGCGGACGGCCATTGGGAGGCTCCATTTGGATCGTTCCAAATACGTACGCTAGCAGCGCGCCGCTCGCGGCGCATGTTGCGCTGCGTGAAGCCGGTTCGCTCAGGATCGGCTAGATTTGGATCGTTCCAAACCGTCCTTTTCCCGGGTGCCCAATGGAAAGCAACACCCCGCTCGGCCGCAAGGTCACCGTGCGCGACATCGCCGCGGCCTGCGGCGTCTCGCGCGCCACCGTATCGCTGGTGCTGCGCGACAGCCCGCTGGTCAACAAGGACACCCGCGCCCGCGTCGAGGAAGAGCTGCGGCGCCAAGGCTACGTCTACAACCGCGCTGCTGCCAACCTGCGCCGGCGCACCTCCTCGTCGATCGCGCTGGTGATCAACGAGCTGGCCAACCCGTTCTTCGCGGAGTTCGCCGCGGGCGTGGACGATGTGGTGGGCGAGGCGGGCATGGTCACCCTGCTGGGTTCGTCCAGCGAGTCGCCCCAGCGCGAACAGGCCGTGCTCGGCTCGCTGATCGAGCACGGCCCCGGCGGCATCATCCTCTCGCCCGCCGAGGGCAGCGATGCCCGCCAGGTGCTGGCCGCGGTCGGCGCGCGCACGCCGCTGCTGGTGTTCAACCGCGAACTCAGCGGCGAGCAGCCCGAATACGCGCACTGGGATTCGCTGGCGCTGGACAACCAGCAGGGCGCGCGCGAAGCGACCGCACACCTGATCGCGCAGGGCCACCGGCGCATCGCCTTCTTCGGCGGCCACGGCGATTCCTCGTCCTGCCGGCAGCGCCGGGCGGGCTACCGTGAGGCGATGAAGGCCGTCGGGTTTCCGATGGCGCCACACTGGGAGGTCGAGTGCCTGCCCACCCGCCTGGATGCGGCCCGCTGCGCCGAAGCGCTGTTCGAGGCCGATCCCGCACCCACCGCGGCGGTCTGCTACAACGACGCGGTGGCGCTGGGCCTGATGCACGGCCTGGCCGAGCGCGGGCTGGCGCCGGGGCAGGATTTCGCGTTGACCGGCTTCGACGACATCGCCGAGGCCGCGCTTGCCACGCCGTCGCTCACCACGCTCGCCGCCGCGCCCCGCGCGCGCGGTCGCCAGGCCGCGCAGATGCTGCTGCAGCGCCTGCGCGATCCGGACGCCGAAGCCCGCCGCATCGTCGCGCCGGTCAAGCTGGTGATCCGCGCCAGCAGTTGCCCGCCCCTCGCCTGACCGGACCGAAGGAGTCCTCCATGGCCATCACGCAAGCTCCCCACCGGTCGCCCGCCGCCCCCGCCGATGGGCCACGCGAGCGCTACACCAGCTACCCGGCCGCACTCGCGGTGGTCACCACGATCTTCTTCATGTGGGGCTTCCTCACCTGCCTCAACGACATCCTGATCCCGCACCTGAAGGCGCTGTTCGAGCTGAACTACAAGCAGGCGATGCTGGTGCAGTTCACCTTCTTCGGCGCGTACTTCCTGATGTCGCTGCCGGCCGGGCGGCTGGTGGCGCATCTGGGCTACAAGCTCGGCATCGTCGCGGGCCTGGCGATCGCAGGCATCGGCGCCGCGGGCTTCTGGCCGGCGGCAGGGCTGCATTCCTACCTGGCCTTCCTGCTGGCGCTGTTCGTGCTGGCCACCGGCATCACGGTGCTGCAGGTGGCCGCCAACCCGTACGTGGCACTGCTCGGACCGGCGCGCACCAGCTCCAGCCGCCTCACGCTGGCGCAGGCCCTCAACTCCTTCGGCACATTCCTGGCACCCCATTTCGGCGGCCTGCTGATCCTTGCCGTCGCCGTGAAAAGCTCGCTCGAAGTCGCCCAGCTCTCGCCGGCCGAGCAACTGGTCTACCGGGCGCAGGAAGCGCAAGCCGTGCAGGGCCCCTACCTGGGCCTGGCCATCGCGCTGTTCGTGCTGGCGGTGCTGGTGTACCTGTTCCGCCTGCCCGCGCTGGAGGAAGCCACCGAGCAGGCCGACCGCGCGCACCACACGCTGCTCGATGCGCTGCGCATCCCGCACGTGCTGTTCGGCGTGATCGCGATCTTCTGCTACGTCGGCGCCGAAGTGGCGATCGGCAGCTTCATGGTCAACTACCTGTCGCTGCCGCAGATCGGCGACATGCCTGAGACCACGGCCGCGACCTACGTGTCCTACTACTGGCTGGGCGCGATGATCGGCCGCTTCGCCGGTTCCTGGCTGATGACCCGCTACTCGCCGCGCGCGCTGCTGGCGCTGTTCGCCGCGGTCAATATCGTGCTGCTGGCGATCACCATGAGCACCGCCGGCATGACCGCCACCTGGAGCATCGTGGCGATCGGCCTGTTCAACTCGATCATGTTCCCGACCATCTTCACGCTGGGCATCGAGCGGCTCGGCCCGCTGACCGAAAAGGCCTCCAGCCTGCTGATCATGGCGATCGTGGGCGGCGCGGTGATCCCGTTCGCGCAGGGCGCGCTGGCCGACGCGATCGGCGTGCAGGCGGCTTTCGTCCTGCCGGCGGTGTGCTACGCCTACATCGTTTTCTACGGCCTGCGCGGCTCGCGCATCGTCGGCGCGCCGCTGGAGGGTCGATGAACCGTCCGATCCTCTGCTTCGGCGAGGCGTTGATCGACTTTCACGCCGAGGGCACCGGCGCGGCGGGCTTCCCGCGCGCGTTCGTGCCTTTCGCCGGCGGCGCGCCGGCCAACGTGGCGGTGGCAGTGGCGCGCCTGGGCGGCGCGGCGCGCTTCGCCGGCATGCTCGCGCGCGACCCGTTCGGCGATTTCCTGCTCGACAGCCTCCAGCGTGCCGGCGTGGGTGTGGCCGACGTGGCGCGCACCGACGAAGCCAACACCGCGCTTGCGTTCGTCAGCCTGGACGCCCGCGGCGAGCGCAGCTTCAACTTCTATCGCCCACCCTCGGCCGATCTGCTGTTCCGTCCACAACACTTCCGCGCGCAGGCGTTCGATGACATCGGGGTCTTTCATGTCTGCTCCAACAGCATGACCGACCCGGATCTTGCCGAGACCACCCGCGAGGGCATGCGCCGCGCGCAGGCCGCCGGCGCGCTGGTCAGCTTCGACCTCAACCTGCGCCCGGCGCTGTGGCCGCGGGAGTCGAACCCGCGTCCCTCGGTATGGCCGGCGCTGCACCTGGCGGACGTGGTCAAGCTGTGTGCCGAAGAATTCGCCTGGCTGGCCGAGGATGGCGCACTGCTCACCCGCCTGTGGCGCGGGCGCACGCGCCTGCTGGTGGTTACCGACGGTCCGCGGCCGCTGCGCTGGTTCCGCCGCGACGCAAGCGGCGAAGTGCCCTGCCCGCAGGTGGCGGCGGTCGACACCACGGCCGCGGGCGATGCCTTCGTCGGCGGCCTGCTGTACCGGCTCGCCGCGCTCGGCCATGCCACCGCATTCGAGGCGCTGCTGCGTGAAGACGCGGCGCTTGAAGGGATGCTCGCCTTCGCTGCCGCCTGCGGCGCCCTCACCGTCACCCGCCAGGGCTCGTTCACCGCAATGCCCAGTGCGGCGGACGTCGATGCCTTCCTGCATGAACGCCTACCCTGAAGCCACTTGCAGGAGCCCGCTTGCGGGCGATGTCCTTCAGGGTGCCGGCGGAGGAGCATCGCCCGCAAGCGGGCTCCTGCACGTTCGCGTGCTTCGTTTTTCCGCGACCCCACCTTAGGAATTGCAGATGACCGCCCTGCCTGATTTCCGCAGCGAGAGTTTCCTGCGCGACCACATCGCCCGGACCATGGCGTTCTACCACCCGCGCGCGATCGACCCGGCGGGCGGTTTCTTCCACTACTTCAAGGACGACGGCACGATCTACGATCGCAGCCATCGCCACCTGGTCAGCAGCACCCGCTTCGTCTTCAACTACGCCTTCGCGGCGATGGAGTTCGAAGACCCCGACTACCTGGAAGCCGCGCGCCACGGCCTGCGCTACCTGCGCGACGTGCACCGCGACCCGGCCACCGGCGGCTATGCCTGGACCCTCCGCGACGGCCAGCCGGAAGACCGCACCAACCACGCCTACGGCGTCGCCTTCGTGCTGCTCGCCTGCGCCAGCGCGTTGCGCGCGGGACTGGTGGAGGCGGAGCTGTGGATGGACGAGACCTGGGCGCTGCTGGAGAAACACTACTGGGACCCGGCCGCCGGTCTCTACCGCGACGAGGCCGACGCGAACTGGCATTTCTCGCCCTACCGCGGCCAGAACGCCAACATGCACATGTGCGAGGCGATGCTGGCCGCCTACCAGGCCAGCAACGACGTGCGCTACCTCGACCGCGCGCTGCTGCTGGCCGAGCACATGACCCGCCGCCAGGCGGCCAAGGCCGGCGGCCTGGTGTGGGAGCATTACGACGCCGACTGGAACGTCGACTGGGACTACAACCGCGCCAACCCGCGCCATTTGTTCCGTCCCTGGGGCTTCCAGCCCGGCCACCAGACCGAGTGGGCCAAGCTGCTGGTGATCCTGGAATCGCACCTGGCCGAGCGCGGCCGCGAGGAACGCTGGCTGCTGCCGACCGCACGGCACCTGTTCGACACCGCGCTGATGCGCGCCTGGGACCCGAAGCACGGCGGCATCCACTACGGCTTCGCGCCCGACGGCAGCATCTGCGACGCGGACAAGTACTTCTGGGTGCAAGCCGAGTCGCTGGCCGCCGCGGCGCTGCTGCACGCGCGCACCGGCGAGGCGGTGTATGACCAGTGGTACGAGCGGCTGTGGACGTACGCGTGGGAGCATTTCGTCGACCACGAGCATGGCGCGTGGTATCGCATCCTCACCCACGACAACCGCAAGTACGACGACGAGAAAAGCCCGGCCGGCAAGGTCGACTACCACACCATGGGCGCCTGCCACGAAGTGCTCGCGCTGATCCGCGCCGGCGGCCAACCATGAACAGGGGATTTTCGATGAAGGCACTCGCACTCTGCATGGCCGGCGCGCTGGCGCTTGCCACCACCCTCGCCGCGGCTACCGACGCGCCGCGCTACGACCCGCTCCAGACGTTCGCCCCGTTCACCTACCCCGACCCGGTCAACGCCTACCGTTCCGGCGACGGCAAGCCGGGCCCGCTGTTCTGGCAGAACCGCGCCGACTACACGATCGAGGCCACGCTGGATCCCGCCAGCCGCCTGCTCACCGGCCGCGAGACGATCACCTACACCAACCACAGCCCGAACGCGCTTGACGTGCTGTGGCTGCAGCTGGACCAGAACCGCTACAAGCCCGATGCGCGCGGCGCGTTCACCAGCGAGTTCCCGACCGAATTCACCCAGGGCTACCGGATCGCCTCGGTCGAGGTCGACGACGGCAGCGGCCAGCTGAAGCCGGTGAAGTGGGGCGTCTCCGACACCCGCATGCAACTGCGCCTGCCCGAGGCGGTGAAGCCCAAAGGCGGCACGGTGCGCGTGCACATCGCCTGGAGCTTCACCGTGCCGGGCGAGTTCGGCGGGCGCATGGACGTCAACGCGAGCAGGAATGGCGACATCTTCGAGATCGCCCAGTGGTATCCGCGCCTGTGCGTCTACGACGACCTGCGCGGCTGGGACACCGCGCCCTACCTCAACAGCGAGTTCTACCTGGAGTACGGGGACTTCGACTACAAGGTCACCGTCCCCTCGGACATGATCGTGGCCGGCTCCGGTGAACTGCTGAACCCGCAGGACGTGCTCACGCCAACGCAGATCAAGCGGCTGGACGAAGCGCGCCACAGCGATAGGACAGTGATGATCCGCACCCCGGCCGAGGTCACCCAGCCGTCCAGCCGTCCGAAGCAGGGCGGCACGCTCACCTGGCACTTCCGCATGCGGAACACGCGCGACGTGGCCTTCGGTGCGTCCAGGGCGTACGTGTGGGACGCCGCGCGCATCAACCTGCCGCACGGCAAGACGGCGCTGGCGATGTCCGTCTACCCGGTCGAAAGCGAATGGAGCCGCGCCACCGAGTTTCTCAAGGCCTCGGTCGAGTACTTCTCGAAGGAGTGGTTCCCTTATCCCTGGCCGGTGGCGATCAACGAAGCGGGCACCGCCGGCGGCATGGAATACCCGGGCATCACGTTCGACCACAAGCGTGCCAAGGGCAAATCGCTGCACATGCTCATCGCGCATGAAATCGGGCACACCTGGTTCCCGATGATCGTCGGTTCCAACGAGCGCCGCGACGCCTGGATGGACGAGGGCTTCAACACGTTCGTGGACATCTACGAGGATGAGGCCTTCAACCACGGCGAGTTCGCGCCCAAGCGCGACGGCGAATACGCGCCCGGCGGCGGCAATCCGGCCGACGAGATCGCCAAGGTGATCGCCGACCCGCAGGCGCCCGCCCTGCTCAACGGCGCCGACATGACGCCGGAGAATTACCGCCACCCGATCAGCTATTTCAAGGGCGCCTTCGGCCTGGTGCTGCTGCGCGAGCAGATTCTGGGACCGGAGCGCTTCGACGACGCCTTCCGCAAGTACATCGCCACCTGGGCCTTCCGCCATCCGTCGCCATCGGATTTCTTCCGCTTCATGGAAAGCGAGGCGGGCGAGGATTTGGGCTGGTTCTGGCGCGGCTGGTACCAGCACAACTGGACCTTCGACATGGCGGTGCGCAAGGTCGAACCGGTCGACGGCGACTGGTCGCACGGCGCGGCGGTGACGGTGGCGAACCTGGACCGGCTCGTGCTGCCGAACACGCTGCGGCTAACCTACGACGACGGCAGCGCGAAGGACGTGCGCGTGCCGGTGGAGACCTGGCAGCAGCACCGCGAGTACGTGGTGCGGGTGGCCGGATCGCGCAAGGTAGTGTCCGCCACGCTGGACCCGGCGCATGTGCTGCCGGAAGCGGATCGCGCCAACGACCTGTTGAAGGTGAAGTAGTCCGCGGGGCAACCCCCATCCGCCTGTCGGCACCTTCCCCCGTGGAACGGGGGAAGGCTCACTCAGGTGGAGCTTCGACAACCGGCCCTTCCCCGCTTACGGGGGAAGGCTCACTGGGCATACCTCGCAAGCGTGCAGAACGCGCCACTCGATCCTTCCCCCGTTGACGGGGGAAGGTGCCCGAAGGGCGGATGGGGGAAGCCCCGCCTCAGCCCTTCGGCAAGCGCTGCTGCAGCCTGGCCATGCCTTCCCAGGGATCGGCCTTCAGGCTCCGCGCCCGCGCGATCGCCGCCTGCATGCCGAAAGCGGCGCCGCCTCCGACCTTCCCCAGCTCGTCCCAGCGCAACGGCATCGCCACCGGCGCCCCTTCGCGCGCCCGCAGCGACCAGCTGCACACGCTGGTCGCCCCGCGCGCATTGCGCAGCCAGTCGATGAAGATCTTCCCTTCCCGCTGTGCCTTGCTGGCCGTGGCGATGTAGCGGTCGGGCGCACGCTCGACCATCGTGTCCGCCACCCGCTCGCAGAAATCCTTCACCGCCTGCCAGTCGGGCCCGCGCCGGAAGGGCACCACCACATGCAGGCCCTTGCCGCCGCTGGTGCGCACGAAACTCGCCAACTTCATCCCGTCGAGCAGGTCACGAATGCCGCGCGCACCTTCCACCACCGCTTCCCACGCGACGCCCGGCGCGGGGTCCAGGTCCAGCACGATGCGGTCGGGTGCATCGGGTTTGTCCACCCGCGAGCCCCACGGGTGGAACTCGATCGTGTTCATCTGCACCAGCTGCAGCAAGCCCTTGCGGTCGCGGATGTAGACGTAGTCGTCCTCCCCGCCGCCCTTTTCCTCCAGCGGAATGGGCCGCACGCTGGAACCAAGCTTGGCCGCGTGATGTTTCTGGAAGAAGCAGGCGCTGTCGGTACCGCCCGGGCAGCGCACCATCGACAGTGGCCGATTGATGATCTCCGGGAGGATCCAGTCGGCGACCGCCGCGTAATAGGCAGCCACCTCGCCCTTGGTGATGCCGTCATCCGGATAGACCACCCGCCCCGGATGCGTGATCCGCACGCCGGAGACGTCGATGGGCCGGTCCGCGGGAGGTCGTTTGCTGGCGTGGATGTTCTGGCCCGTATCGTTCACTGTAGGAGCGCACCTCGTGCGCGACCGCGATGGTGATCCCGCAGGATGCGGTCGCGCACAGGGTGCGCTCCTACAGGGAAGACTCTACCCAGCCTTGCGCCCCTTGCGCGTAGCGGTCGCCTTCTTGGCCGGGCTCTTGCGCGAGGCCTTCTTGGCCGCCGATTCGGCCTTTTTGGCGGCCGCCTTCTTCGCCGCCGGCTTCTTCTCCGCCTTCTCCGGCTCGTCCTTGCCCTTGGCCGGCGTTCGCTGCTTGCCCTCGATGCTCTTCTTGAGCAATGCCATGAAGTCGACCACGTTGGTGGTGGCGTTGGCGTGCGCGGGCTCCTCTTCCTCCAGCGTGGTGGTGACGCCCTTGCTCTTGAGCCGCTGCTCGATGACCGCGGTCAGGCGCTCGCGGAACTCGTCCTTGTAGTGCTCCGGCTCGAATTTGCCGGACATCGATTCGATCAGCTCCCCGGCCATATCCAGCTCGCGGTCGCTGATGCGGTATTCGGAAGCCGCCTTGTCCGGCAGCGCGTATTCGTCCGCGTCGACCAGCTCCTGCGGGAAGCGCAGCAGGATCAGCATCAGCGCCTCTTCCTGCGGCATCACCGCGCACAGGTATTCGCGGGTACGGATGACCACCCGCGCGATGCCGATCTTGCCGGTGCGCTTGAGCACCTCGCGCAGCAGGACGTAGCCCTTCTCGGCCTTCTTGCCGGGCACCAGGAAGTAGGGCTTCTCGAAGTACGCGGGGGTCAGCTGGCCGGCGTCGATGAAGGTGTCGATCTCAACCGTCTCGTGTGCCTCGGCCGCGGCGCTCTTGATGTCCGATTCTTCCAGCACGACGTAATTGCCCTTGGAGTACTCGTACGCCTTGACGATGTCCTTCCAGGGCACCTCTTCGCCCGACTCGGCATTGACGCGCTCGTAGCGCACCGGCTGGTTGTTGCGCTGGTCGAGCATGCGGAAATGCAGATCGACCTTGCGCTCGGCGGTCATCAGGCGGATCGGGACGTTCAGCAGCCCGAACGACAGCGTGCCGGTCCAGATGGGGCGAGCCATGGCCTACCTCCATAAGTGGCGGGGTCTGGAGGTTTGACACGCCACGCGTGCATGAAACGCCAAGGATTCGCGCTGGCACCCACGCCAACGATCATCCAGACTTGGCCTGATGAGCGCCCTGCCCGCCACCGCCCGCCTGCTTGCCTGCGCGGCCCTGCTGTGCCCGCTCGCGGCCGGCGCGGCCGAGCATCGCTACCGCTACGACACGGTGCACAGCCAGATCCTTTTCAGCGTGAGCCACGACGGCTATTCGCGGCCGTTCGGCCGCCTGCACATCGCGCGCGGCTGGCTGCGCTTCGATCCGGAGGACTGGAGCCACGCCGCCACGGCGCTGGACATCGACCTGGCCAGCCTCGACATGGGCGACGCGGACTGGAACGCCGCGGTGCTCAAACCCGCCTTCCTCGACGCGGACAAGGCGCGCTACGCCCACTTCGCCAGCACCTCGGTCGAACGCAAGGACGACCGCCACGGCGTGTTGCATGGCGACCTCACCCTGCGCGGCGTCACCCGCCCGATCGACATTCCATTTACGTTCAACCGCCAGGCGCGCACCATCTTCGGCCTGCACACCATCGCCGGGTTCTCCGCCACCGCCATGCTCGACCGCACCGATTTCGGCATCACCGCCAACCAGGGCTCGATCGGCCAGCACGTGTCCGTGTGGCTGGAGATCGAGGCCATCCGCGAGGAACACCACCAGGAGGACGCCGATGCTGCGCAATGACGAGTGGCACTGGGGCGCCGTCGCCAAATTCTTCCACTGGACGATCGCGCTGCTGATCCTGGGCAATGGCGTGTTCGGCCTGCTGATGGACCTGGCCAGCTCGCCGATGCAGAAGGTCAACTGGATGGCGCTGCACAAGTCGATCGGCCTGACCGTGCTGGCGCTGTTCGCGCTGCGCCTGCTATGGCGGGCATTCAACCGCCCGCCACGCGAACTGCCGGCGCCGCGCTGGCAGCAGTGGGCCGCGCGCGTGGTGCACGCGGTGCTGTACGTGCTGGTGGCCGCGCTGCCGCTGTCGGGCTGGTGGTTCAACTCGGTGCGCGGCTATCCGCTGCAGTTCTTCAAGCTGTTCAACCTGCCCGCGATCGCGGCGAAGAATCCCGACCTGCGCCGCCTCTCGCACGAGGTGCACGAATACCTGTTCTGGATCCTGTTGCTAATGCTGGCCGCCCACGTCGGCGCGGCGCTCAAGCACCACGTGTTCGACAACGACGACGTGCTCCGCCGGATGTGGCCGTTCGCCCGGCTCCGGCGCGAAAACCAAGGAGACTGAAGCATGATCCGACCGCCCCTAGGACGCCTGACTCCACTGCTGCTTTTCCTCGTCCTGCCGATGGCCGCCACGGCCACCGATTACAGCGTGCAGCAGGAACAGAGCTCGCTCGGCTTCACCGCCACGTTCCAGGGTGCGCCCTTTCAGGGAAGCTTTGCGCAATGGCACGCGGCGATCCGCTTCGATCCGGCGCACCTGGCCGGCTCGAAGTTCGACGTGACCGTGGACACGACCAGCGCCAGCACCGGCGATACCGATCGCGATGGCGCGCTGCCGGGCGCGGACTTCTTCAACGCGACCAAGTACCCGCAGGCCCGCTACGTGGCGACCGAGTTCGTTCGGGCCGGCACGCACGCGATCGCGCGCGGCAACCTGACACTGCGCGGCGAAAGCCATCCGCTGAACCTCATGGTGACCTACACCGCCCAACCGGACGGCACGGCGCTGATGGACGTGTCCGGTACGCTCAAGCGCCTGGACTACGGCGTGGGCGGCGGCGAGTACGCCGACACGTCGGTGATCGGCAACGACGTGACGATCAACGCGCACCTGGTGCTCGTGCCGAAGTAGCGTTCCACGCGCGCTTAGCCGCCCTTCGGGCACCTTCCCCGCTCACGGAGGAAGGCTCACGGGGAAGCGATCGCTACGATCCTTCCCCCGTTCCACGGGGGAAGGTGCCCGAAGGGCGGATGTGGGAGGACTTGCCTCACCCCCTCACGAATTCGTGCACCGCCTCCGCGTCGAACGGCCAATCCAGCTCCCGGCCGTCCCTGGCATCGCGCAACACCGGCACCCGCGTGCCATAGCGTGCCTCCAGCGCCTCGTCGTCATCCACCCACACGCTGTCGAATTCCGGCGCCCGCGCCGCGGCGAGCACGGCGAGCGCCTGATCGCACAGGTGGCAGTAGTCGCGCTGGTAGAGAACGAGGTCGGCCATGCGGCGGCGAATGGACTGCCAAACGTGAAGGGGGCGCGTAGAATAACGGGTTCACCCCTTTCCACGCAGCGCACTCATGGCCGTCAGCGTTTTCGACATCTTCAAGATCGGCATCGGGCCGTCGTCCTCGCACACGGTCGGGCCGATGCGTGCGGCCGCCCGCTTCGGCGAGCGCTGGCTGGAGGAAAAGGGGGTGCTGGACCGCGTCGTCCGCGTGCGTGCCGAACTCTACGGTTCGCTGGCCATGACCGGCCGTGGCCACGGCACCGACAAGGCGGTGCTGCTGGGCTTCGAGGGCCATCATCCGGACACCATCGATCCGGACCTGATCCCCGACATCCTCGCCCGTATCCGCGCTACCGGCCGCCTGCGCGTGCTGGGCAAACACGAGATCGCGTTTGACGAGAAGGCCGACCTGGTCTTTAACAAGCGCCAGAAGCTGCCGTTCCACACCAACGGCATGCGCTTCTCCGCCTACGACGCCGACGGCAACCAGCTGGCGACCCGCGACTACTACTCGGTCGGCGGCGGCTTCGTGGTCAACCACGACGAAGCGGCCGAAGACCGCATCGTGGCCGACACCACCGAACAGCCCTACCCGTTCTCCACCGGCGATCAACTGCTGGCGCTGTGCGAACGGCACGGCATGACCGTCGCCCAGCTGATGATGGCCAACGAAAGCGTGTGGCGTCCCGAGGCCGAGACCCGCGCCGGCCTGCTGACCATCTGGAAGGCCATGCAGCACTGCGTCAGCCGCGGCCTGCGCTCCCCCGGCACGCTGCCCGGCGGGCTGCACGTGGCGCGCCGCGCCCCGGCGATGGCCGATGAACTGCGCAACCAGCCCGAGGCCTCGCTCAAGGACCCGCTCACCATCCTGGACTGGGTCAACCTGTACGCACTGGCCGTCAACGAGGAAAACGCCGCCGGCGGCCGCGTGGTCACCGCGCCGACCAACGGCGCCGCCGGCATCGTCCCCGCGGTGGGCCATTACTACCTGCGCTTCTGCCCCAAGGCGGACGAGAACGGCATCGTCGACTACCTCCTGACCGCCGCCGCCATCGGCATCCTCTACAAGGAAAACGCCTCCATCTCCGGCGCCGAAGTCGGTTGCCAGGGCGAAGTCGGCGTCGCCTGCTCGATGGCCGCCGGCGGCCTCACCGCCGCCCTGGGCGGCAGCATCTGGCAAGTCGAGAACGCCGCCGAGATCGGCATGGAGCACAACCTCGGACTCACCTGCGACCCCATCGGCGGCCTGGTGCAGATCCCCTGCATCGAGCGCAACGCCATGGGTTCGGTCAAAGCGATCAACGCCAGCCGCATGGCGCTCAAGAGCGACGGCAAGCATCGCGTCAGCCTGGACAAGGTCATCAAGACCATGCGCGACACCGGCCGCGACATGAAGGACAAGTACAAGGAAACCAGCCGCGGCGGCCTGGCGGTCAACGTCATCGAGTGCTGAGTCACACTGTCTATTGCCCGGTGCGACGAGACGGAAGCTGATGAAGTGGGCCGGGAGCAAAACCCTCTATTTCCAAGCTGCGACCCCAACCGGATGCCCTTTTCCGGTCAAGCGATATCGCCTGAGGCGTACCGCTGTGTCGGCTGTTGACAGTTCCCAGTGGGCGTGTTGTTCTAGAAATATGACGCAGCACACCTTCCACCCGCAGACGTCCGCCATGTCCACTGGCATCGGTGCGTCGTCGCGCGTGCTGCCGGCTTCCCTTTCCGCGTCCGTCGCGATCGCCCTGATCAGCATTATTACCGTGCAGCCAAGCGCGGAGATCGGGCACGTCTAGCGACTAGACCACACCGACCAGGTCGAGAAACACAGACCCCGCGCCCGAAACGGCGCGGGGTTTTTGTTTTTGCGGCCTGGAACTTTTCCCTGCAGGAGTTCCCGTTCGTGAAAAGCAACGCCATCAAGCACGGCCCCGCCCGCGCCCCCGCCCGCGCCATGCTGCGCGCCACCGGCCTCGGCGATGAGGCCATCGCGCGGCCGATGGTCGCCGTGGTGCACACCTGGAGCGACGTATCGCCGTGCAACCTCACGCTACGTGACCTCGCGCAGCACGTGCGCGCTGGTGTGCAGGCGGGCGGCGGCACGCCGGTGGAGTTCAACACCATCGCCGTCACCGACGGCATCGCAATGGGTAGCGACGGCATGCGGGCGTCGCTGGCCTCGCGCGAGACGATCGCCGACTCGATCGAGCTTGCCGTCACAGGCCATTGCCTTGACGCGCTCGTGGTGCTGGTCGGCTGCGACAAGACCATCCCCGCCGCCGCGATGGCGGCCGCGCGCCTCGACCTGCCGACCGTGATCCTCTACGGCGGCACGATCATGCCAGGGCATTGCCCGCGCGACGGCCGCGCGATCACCGTGCAGGACGTGTTTGAAGCCGTGGGGGCGCATGCCGCCGGCCACATCGACGATGCGCAGCTGCATGCCGTGGAGTCCAGCGCCTGCCCCGGCGCCGGCGCTTGCGGAGGCCAGTTCACCGCCAACACGATGGCGATGGTGCTGACCTTCCTCGGCCTTTCGCCGCTGCAGCTCAACGACATCCCGGCGCTGCACCCGGATAAGCCTGCCGCCGCCTTCGCCTGCGGCGAACGGGTGATGCGGCTGCTTCGCGACGCCGGGCCGACGCCGCGCGCGCTGGTGTCGCGCGCGTCGCTGCGCAATGCCGCGCGCGCGGTGTCGGCTACGGCGGGCTCGACGAATGCCGCGTTGCACCTGCTCGCCATCGCGCACGAAGCCGGCGTCGCCTTCGACCTGGAGGACATGCACGCTGCCGCGGCCACACCGGTGATCGCCGACCTCAAGCCCGGCGGGCGCTACACCGCAGCGGAATTATTCAATGTCGGCGGCACGGCCCTCGTTGCCAAAGCCCTGCGCGACGCCGGTCTGCTCGACGACACGCCCACCGTCGACGGCCACCTGTTCGCCGCGCTCGATACCGCCGCGCCGGCTCTGCCGCAAGACATCGTACGCAGCGTCGACACACCGCTGAAGCCCGACGGCGGCTTCGCGATCCTCTACGGCGATCTTGCGCCGGACGGCTGCATCGTCAAGCTCGCCGGCCACGGGCGCACGCATTTCGAGGGTCGCGCGCGCGTGTTCGATTCCGAAGAAGCCGCGTTCGCCGCGGTCCAGGCGCGCCGCATCGTGGCTGGCGACGTCGTGGTCATCCGCTTCGAAGGTCCGGCCGGCGGTCCCGGCATGCGCGAGATGCTCGCGGTCACCGCGGCGCTGATCGGGCAAGGGCTCGGCAACGATGTCGCGCTGATCACCGACGGCCGCTTCAGCGGCGCCACACACGGCTTCATGGTCGGGCACGTCGCGCCGGAAGCGGCGCATGGTGGCCCGATCGCGCGGCTGCGCGATGGCGACGTGGTGCGCATCGACATCGCCACGCGTCGCATCGACGTCGGTGCCGACCTCGCCGCGCGCACGCCGGTTCGCCGCGAACCGCGCGTCGACACCGGCGTACTCGCCAAATACGCGCATAGCGTCGGATCGGCCTCACGCGGCGCCGTCACCGCGCCCGGCCCGCTCGATCGCGTGCCGCCGCGCGTCGTTCCCACCGTACTCGACTCCGAATCCGCCTGACCCCTCCCCTCCAAGGACATTCCCAATGACAACGCCCACCCTTCTCCCCCGCGTCGCCGTGCTCGGCTATGGCAGTCAGGGCCGCGCGCATGCGCTGAACCTGCGCGACTCCGGCATCGACGTTGTCATAGGCCTGCGCCCCGGCGGCCCCACGAGCGAGCGCGCACGCGCCGACGGCTTCGACGTCGCATCGCTGCGAGACGCCGTTGCGAGCGCAGGCCTGCTCGCGCTGCTCATCCCCGACATGGGCCAGGCGCAGCTGTACCGCGACGTGATCGCACCGAATGCGCGGCCCGGCGCCTGCCTGCTGTTCGCGCACGGCTTCAACGTGCACTACGGCCAGGTCGTGCCGCGCGACGACCTCGACGTGGTGCTCGTCGCGCCCAAGGGCCCAGGCGCACTGGTGCGGCGCGAGTTCGAGATCGGCCGCGGCGTACCCGTGCTGTACGCCGTGCACCAGGACCGCAGTCGCCACGCGGAAGCGTTCGCGCTCGCCTATTGCGCGGCCATCGGTGGCGCGCGCCAGACGCCGCTGCGCACCACCTTCAAGGACGAAACCGAGACTGATCTGTTCGGCGAACAGGCCGTGCTCTGCGGCGGTGTCACCCGGCTCGTGCAGGCCGGCTGGGACACGCTGGTCGACGCCGGCTATTCGCCGGAGCTCGCGTATTACGAATGCCTGCACGAGCTGAAGCTGATTGTCGACCTGTTCTACGAAGGCGGTGTGACGCGCATGCACGAGGTCGTGAGCGAGACCGCGCAGTACGGCGCGCTCACCCGCGGCAGCCGCGTGGTCGACGATGCCACGCGCGAGCGCATGCGCGCAGTGCTCGCCGAGATCCAGGATGGCACCTTCGCGCGGCAATGGATTGCCGAATACGCGTCTGGCAACGCGCGGTACCGTGCGCTGAAGCAGGCCGATCTCGCGCATCCGATCGAGGACGTCGGACGTTCGCTGCGCGCCCGCATGCCGTGGCTGGCGGGCGCCGCACAGCCTGCGACGAAAAACATGCAGGCCCCGGCATGAACGGCGCGCAATGGCTGGTACAGGCGCTGGTCGCCGAAGGCGTGGACACGCTGTTCGGCTACCCCGGCGGCGCAATCATGCCGTTCTACGACGCGCTCTACGGCGCGTCGCTGCGCCACATCCTCGTTCGCCATGAACAGGGCGCGGCGTTCGCCGCGAACGGGTACGCGCGCGCCAGCGGTCGCGTCGGTGTCTGCGTGGCGACCTCCGGACCGGGTGCGACCAATCTGCTGACCGGCATCGCCGACGCGATGCTTGACTCGGTGCCCATGGTGGTGATCACCGGCCAGGTACCCACACCGCTGATGGGCACCGATGCGTTCCAGGAAGTCGACGTGTTCGGCATGAGCCTGCCGGTGGTCAAGCACAGCTTCCTGGTGCGCGAGGTGGAAGCGTTGCCGGAAGCTGTCCGCGACGCCTTCCGCCTCGCTCGATCCGGCCGCCCTGGCCCGGTGCTGATCGACCTGCCGAAGGACGTTCAGACGGCCGATGCGTCACACCTGCCGCCGCACGCACCCGCACCCGCCGACGCGCTTCCTGCGCCCCTCCACGGCCCACTCGACGACGCGCTCGCGCTCATCGAGGGCGCGCAACGCCCGCTCGTCTACGGTGGCGGCGGCATCGCGCTGGGCGACACGGTCGGGGTGTTCCGCGCGTTCGTCGAGGCCACCCGGCTGCCCACGGTACTCACGCTCCGCGGGCTGGGCGCATTGCCGGCATCGCACCCGCTCAACCTAGGCATGCTCGGCATGCACGGCACCCGCGAGGCGAACCTCGCCGTGCAGGAAGCCGACCTTCTGGTGGTCGTCGGCGCACGCTTCGACGATCGGGCCACCGGCAAGCTGGATCAGTTCGCGCCGCGTGCACGCGTGGTGCATCTTGACGGGGACGCCGCCGAGGTCAACAAGCTGCGCCACGCCGAGGTGGCGGTGCTCGGCGACCTCTGCCTTGCACTGCGACGGTTGACTAGGGCACAGCCCGACTGCGACGACTGGCGCGCGCAGTGCCTTTCGCGCAAGACGGAGTACGCCGCGCGCTACGACGCCCCCGGCCCGTCGGTGTACGCGCCGCAACTGCTCGCGCGACTGTCGGCGCTGGCGCCCGAGGCGGTCGTCACCTGCGACGTCGGCCAGCACCAGATGTGGGTCGCCCAGCACTGGCGGCATACCCATCCGCGCCGCCATCTCACCAGTGGCGCACTCGGCGCGATGGGCTTCGGTTTGCCCGCGGCGATCGGCGCGCAGCTGCAGGACCCAGCCTCGCAGGTGATTTGCGTGAGCGGGGATGGCTCGTTCCTGATGAACGTGCAGGAGCTCGCCACGCTGGGCCGCTACCGGCTACCGGTGAAGATCGTGCTGCTGGACAACCAGCGCCTGGGCCTGGTGCGCCAGTGGCAGCAGCTGTTCTTCGACGGTCGCTACAGCGAAACCGACCTTTCCGACAACCCCGACTTCGGCGCGCTCGCGCACGCGTTCGGCATCGCCGCGTTCCGCCTGGAGCGCGCCGACGGCGTCGAGCACGCACTGCACTGCCTGCTCGCCTGCGAGGGCCCGGCGCTGCTGCACGTGTGCATCGACGCCGATGCCAACGTCTGGCCGCTGGTGCCGCCCAATCGAAACAACGCTCAGATGCTGTTCAACCCGGAGGATGCCGATGCACCGCTTCCAGCTTGACCTTACCCTGCGCCGCGCCGAAGGCGCGCTGGTTCGCGTGCTCGGCACTGTCGAGCGGCGCGGCTTCCGCCCGCTGGGCGTCGAGGGCGAAACGCGTGTCGATGGCGACCGCTGGCATCTTCGCCTGGCCGTCGAAGGCGAGCGCGCGCCCGGCACGCTCACCGCACAGCTGGCCAAGCTGCACGACTGCCTCGCCGTGGAGGCCACGCCATGTCGCTGACCGCCATGCCGACGACTGCCAGGCCCGAGCGCGACGACGGCACGCCGCGCATCTGGTTCGACGGCGCGCTCGTCGACGCCGCCGCCCCACACGCCACGCTCACCACGCACGCCATGCATTACGGCAGTGGCGTGTTCGAGGGCATCCGCAGCTACGCCACCGCAAATGGTGCCGCGGTTTTCCGGCTACCCGAGCACCTGGAACGCATGCGTGCGGGCTGCGATCTGCTCGGCATCCCGTTCGACCCCGCCCAGGCAACCCAGGCAGTCCTCGCCACCCTGCGCGCGAACTCGCATCGCGATGCCTACGTGCGCCCGCTAGCCTGGTGCGGCACCGGTTCGATCGGCCTGGATGTCGCGCCCACGGCCAAGCACCTGATGGTGACGACGATTGCAAGCAAGGTGCACCTGGCCGTCGACCGGGTGCGGCTCACCGTGTCGGCGTGGCAACGCAACCCGTCCACATCGCTGCCGCCGCTCAAACTGTGCGGCGGCTACGTCAATTCGATCCTCGCCAAGCAGGAGGCGCACGCGCGCGGGTTCGACGAGGCATTGTTCGTCGATACGGATGGCCGCGTGGTCGAATGCACCGGTGCGAACGTGTTCGCGGTTCATGACGGACGCATCACGGCGGTCGAGCACCCCGACGCGCTGCCCGGCATCACGCGTGACACAGTGATCGCGCTCAGCGGCGCGGCCTCGCGCGCGATGACGCTGACCGAGCTGCGGGAGGCCGACGAAGTGTTCGTCTGCGGCACCGCGGCCGAGGTGCTGCCGATCGGCGAACTCGACGGTCGCGCGTATGCCGCCGCACGCGTGGGCCGCGAACTCGGCGCGGCCTATGCCGACGTGGTTCGCGGCCGCGATACGACGCGAACCGGATGGCTCACACATGTCTGATAGCGCTCACACCGTCGACGCCGCCGATGTGCTGGCCGCGCAGGCGCGGCTGCGCCGCCATCTGCCGGTCACGCCCTTGCATCGCGCCGAGCGCTTCGACTGCTGGCTCAAGCTGGAGAATCTGCAGCGCACCGGCTCGTACAAGGTGCGCGGCGCGCTCAACGCGCTGCTGGTGGCGCGCGAGCGCGGCGACACGCGGCCGGTGGTCGCCGCATCGGCCGGCAACCATGCGCAGGGGCTGGCCTGGGCGGGGCAGCGGCTTGGCGTGCCCGTGGTCACGGTGATGCCGCGCTGTGCGCCGCAGACGAAGATCGCCGGCGTCGCGCACTGGGGCGCGCAGGTGCGGCTGCATGGCGAAACGTTCGACGAGGCGCGCCTGGTCGCTGCCGAGCTCGCCGGTGAGCACGGCTGGCGCCTGCTGTCTGCCTTCGACGATCCGGACGTGATCGCCGGCCAGGGCACGGTCGGGCTGGAGCTGGGCGAACTGGCGCCCGAGGCCGTGGTGGTGCCTATCGGTGGCGGCGGCCTCGCCGCGGGCGTCGCGCTGGCGTTGAAGAGCCAGGGGGTGCGCATCGTCGGCGCGCAGGTCGAGGGCGTCGACGCGATGGCGCGCGTGCTGCGCGGTGATGACAGTACGCGCGAGCCCCAGGCCACGCTGGCCGACGGCGTGCGGGTCACCGTGCCGGGCCTGCTCACGCGGCGCGTGCTCGCCGCGCAACTCGACGGGATCGTGATCGTGCGTGAGGATGAACTACGCGACACGCTCGTGCGCCTCGCGCTGGAGGAACGCGTGATCGCAGAGGGCGCGGGTGCACTCGCTCTTGCTGCGGCACGGCACGTCGACGCAGGTCACAAGTGTGCGGTCGTATCGGGTGGAAACGTTGATCCCGACGTGTTGGCTCGCCTGCTTTCGGAGCTGAGTCCGGCGGTGCGCGCGAAAGCGGCGCGGATCGGGGGCGCGGCCGACCAGACCCCGGGGCGGCTCAGCGGGTGGTCGTGACTACCGCGATCCTATCGGCCTGGGCCATTTTCGCGCTCCTGTCGTTATGTGGACCTCGCTTCGTTCCGCGACGCGCTGCAGCGGATCGACATGCACATATCGACTTGTGGCGGCGCACTGGTGCGCTCGGGCTTCTGCCTGGCCAGACCGGCTGCCCGATTGCACGCGGGTCAACTGCTCGCATCATCGTTGCCGTACTAGTGTTGGATGTTCTCGTTGGCAAGAAAATGGTGGCGAGCGGGAGGTAGCGCTGCATTCGTATCGAGCGCGACGCGCTCGCTGGCCGCCCGTGGTTCGGGCAAGCATCTGCTTCCACCCAGGAGCGGGTGTCCGCTCGCGAGCTCCAGCCACGGCCCCGTCCGATTCAGCGTCAGCCGCGCTTCCTGATGCCGACAGGAGCAGCAAAGCGCACCCGGGCCAACGGCTACCGTCGAGCCGCGCTGCTTGATGTCTCAGGCCACGGGTCCAGACCGGTAAAACCAAACCCGGATGCGTTACCGCAATGCGGCATGCAAGCTTTTCCAAGCGATGCTACCTTGCCATATAGATCGATCCAAACGGTAGACCATCGTGGGCCATCTGATCCCGTCTCCAGGCGCGTCCGTTCGCGCCAAACATGTTGCGACCGCCGCCTGGAAAGCGGCTTCCTGATGTCTGCACCTCCTCTGCCCGTGCTCGAAGTCGCCGCCAACTCGGTGGCCTCCGCACTGGCCGCGCAGGAGGGCGGTGCCGGGCGCATCGAGCTGTGCGCTGCGCTGGAGCTGGGAGGCGTGACGCCTTCCTATGCCGAGATCGCCACCGCGCGGGATCGGCTGACGATTCCGCTGTACGTGTTGATCCGGCCGCGCGCGGGCGATTTCCTGTACAACGACTTCGAGTGCGAAGTGATGCTGCGTGACGTCGAGGCCTGTGTGGCGCTGGGGTGCGACGGCGTGGTGCTTGGCGTGCTGGACGCCGAGGGTCGGGTCGACCAGGCGCGATGCCGGGCGCTGGTCGGTGCGGCCGGGCGGCTGGGCGTCACGTTCCATCGTGCCTTCGACATGGTCGCGGACCCGGCTCAGGCGTTGGATGCGGTGATCGGGCTGGGGTGCGAGCGCGTGCTCAGTTCCGGCGCGCGGGCGAGTGCGATGGAGGGCGCGGTCGCCTTGGGCGTATTGGTGCAACAGGCGGCCGGGCGGCTGGTGGTCATGCCCGGTGCGGGTATCCATGCCGGCAACATCGCGGCGCTGGCCCAGGCGACGGGCGCGCGAGAGTTCCATGCTTCGGCGAAGCGTGCGTTGCCGTCGGGCATGCGCCATCGGCAGACAGGGCTGGATGGCATGACGACGGGTGAATGGCGAAGCGACGCGGCGGAAGTCCACGCGATGGTATCCGTGCTCCAGGACCTGGCCGCCCGCGACATCGCGGCCTCGGCCCAGCGCGGCGCGTCATGACGATCCCGCCCGCACCCGCCAGAACGCGCCGGATGCCGGGCCTGGCCGGCCTCGTCGGTGCGCTGCTGTTGACGGGTCCGGGGTGGGCGGCACCGGCGACGCAGCGTCTGGACCAGGGCTGGCAGGTCCGCCTCGCAGCGGGCGATGCGCACGAGGTGGAGCACCCGCAAGCGGCCCGTTGGCTCGCCGCCACCGTGCCGGGCACGGTGCAGACCGACCTGATCGCGGCCGGGCTGGTGGCCGATCCTTTCGTGGGACGGAACGAGGCGGCGATCCAGTGGGTGGGTCTGTCCGACTGGGTCTACCGTACGCGCTTCGACGTCGATCAGGCCACGCTGGCGCGCCGCCACGTCCAACTGGTGTTCGACGGGCTGGACACCTTTGCCGAGGTCTACCTCAACGGGCACAAGCTGCTCGACGCGGACAACATGTTCCGGCGTTGGGCCGCACCCGCGAAGCCCTGGCTGCACGCTGGCGGCAACACGCTCGAAGTGCGGCTGTTCTCGCCCATCAAGCGCCTGCAGCCCTGGCTCAAGCGGCAGCCGTACGCGTTGCCGGGCGAGTTCGACTCGGCCTTCGGCGACGAGCCCAAGGGCCTGCAGACGGCCAACTACGTGCGCAAGGCCGCCTACCAGTACGGCTGGGACTGGGGTCCGCGCATCGTGACCGAAGGCGTCTGGCAGCCGGTGCATCTGGACAGTTGGGACGGGCCGCGCGTGGCCGGCGTCCATGTCGCGCAGCACCGCCTGGATGCGCAGGCGGCGCAGTTGGAGGTGCAGCTGGATATCGACTCGGACAGCGGCGCCGCGTTGCCCGCGGACATACGCGTGTACGGCCCGGATGGCCGGCCGGTGGCCCGGCGGCTTGCGGATGTGGAAGTGCTTGCCGGCCACCACCGCGTGGGAATACCACTGACGATCGCCCATCCGAAGCGGTGGTACCCGGCAGGGTACGGCGCGCAGGACCTGTACACGGTAGGCGTGCGGCTGGGTGACAGCGACAGCCCGCTTTACGAAGGTTCGCGCCAAATCGGGTTGCGCACGGTCGAGCTTCGGCGCGACAGGGACCGCTGGGGCCGCAGCTTCGCGTTCGTGGTCAACGGCATCCCGATCTTCGCCAAGGGCGCCAACCTGATTCCGTTCGACAGCTTCCCCACCCGCGTGGATGAGGCGCGCATGCGCCAGACGCTCGAGTCGGCGCGCGCGGCCAACATGAACATGCTGCGCGTGTGGGGCGGCGGCTACTACCTGCCGGACGCCTTCTATGCGATGGCCGACCGGATGGGCCTGATGATCTGGCAGGACTTCATGTTCGGCGGCGCGATCCCGCCACGTGACGCGGCGTTCGCGGCGAACGTGCGGCAGGAGGCGATCGAGCAGGTCGAGCGGCTGTCCGGCCATCCCGCGATCGTGCTCTGGTGCGGCAACAACGAAGTGCAGAGCAGCTGGTTGTCGTGGGGCGACCGCAAGGCACTGCAAGCCTCGCTCGCGCCCGCGGAAAACGAACGCATCAAGCAGGGCATGCGCGACCTCTTCGGCGACGTGCTGCGCGAGGTGGTGGCGCAACACGATCCGGACGTGCCGTATTGGCCAAGCTCGCCCAGCCAGGGCGGCGACGGCTTTGCCAACAGCCTGGACGATGGCGATTACCACTACTGGGACGTGTGGTCGGGCGCGGCCAAGCCGGCAACCGCCTACCTCGACGTGACGCCGCGTTTCCAGTCCGAATACGGCTTGCAGTCGTTTCCCGACATGCGCACGATCCGCGCCTTTGCGGGGCCGGAGCCGTTGCAGGCGGATGCGCCGGTGATGCGTGCGCACCAGAAGTTCGATGGCGGCAACGGCAACCGCCGGCTGCTCGACTACGTACGTCGCGCCTACGGCGAGCCGAAGGATTTTCCCGCGCTGGTGTACCTGAGCCAGGTGATGCAGGCCGATGGCATCGCGCTGGCGGCCGAGCACCTGCGCGCCTCGCGGCCGCGGTCGATGGGCTCGCTGTACTGGCAGCTCAACGACCTGTGGCCCGGCGTGACCTGGTCCAGCATCGATACCTACGGGCGATGGAAGGCGCTGCAATTCCGCGCCCGGCGCTTCTACGCGCCGCTGCTGGTGGCGGCCTTGCGTCATCAGGGCACCACCACCGTGTCGCTGGTCTCCGACCGCACGACCCCGCTTGCCACGCACTGGCGGCTGCGCCTGATGGACTTCGCCGGCCACGTGCGGCGCGAGGAAAACCACGACGTGACACTGGCTCCGCTGGCCAGCACGCAGGTCGCCCGTTATACCGACGCGCAACTGCTCGACGGCGCCGATCCACGCACCACGTTCGCCGCCTTCGAACTGATCGCAGACGGCAAGCGCGTCTCGCGCAACCTGGTGTTCTTCGCGCTGCCGAGGGACCTGCGCCTTCCGCAGCCACACGTCCAAGCGCAACTCGCGCCTGCGACCGGGGGTTACACGCTGACGCTCACCACCGATGCGCTGGCGCGCGACGTGTGGGTGTCTTTCGGCGATCTCGATGCCGGCCTGTCGGACAACGGCTTCGACCTGTTGCCGGGCGAGCCGGTCACGCTGGATGTCGGGAGCAAGGCCGCGGCCGAGGCGCTCCGGCAAGCCCTGCAGGTGCAGGACCTTGCACATGCCATGGAAACTGCGCCATGACCACCCGCCGCGACTTCCTCAAACTGCTGGGCACCACGGCAGCCGCCGGCGCCATCGGCGACGTCGCCATGGCCCGCACGCCCGGCTTTGCCAGCAAGCGCCCGCCGCCGGGCAAGCGCCGCTTCACCAGCGACGTGGTGGAGCGCGAGCTGGCGCGCGTGCAGGGCCTCATCGGCGATCCCAAGCTCGCCTGGATGTTCGGCAACTGCTATCCGAACACGCTCGATACGACGGTCGAGCTGGGCACGCTGGAGGGCGAGCCGGACACGTTTGTGATCACCGGCGACATCGAGGCGATGTGGCTGCGCGATTCCTCCGCGCAGGTGGCGCCCTACCTGCCGCTGGCGAAGCAGGACCGCGCGCTGCAGCGGCTGTTCCAGGGGCTGATCCGCCGCCAGGCGCGCTGCATCCGGCTCGATCCCTACGCCAACGCGTTCCTGCCCGATCCGCACGCCCAGCCGCTGTCGTGGGCGCGCAGCGACCAAACCGACATGAAGCCCGGCGTGGGCGAGCGCAAATGGGAGATCGACTCGCTGTGCTGGCCGATCCGCCTGGCGCACGGTTACTGGCAGGCGACCGGCGACACCACGCCGTTCGACGATGACTGGCGCGCGGCCATGCACCGGGTGGTGCAAACCTTCCGCGAACAGCAACGCCGGCACGGCCGCGGCCCGTACCACTTCCAGCGCACCAGCGACCGTCCCACCGAAACGCTGGCGCTGGAGGGCTACGGCCACCCGACCCGACCCAACGGCATGATCCATTCGATGTTCCGGCCATCCGACGATGCGTGCCTGTACCCGCTGTTCGTGCCGGCCAACCTGTTCGCCGTGGTCTCGCTGCGCCAGCTCGCCGCGATGAGCCGCGCCATCCATCGGGACGCCGGCTTCGCCGACGAGTGCACGGCACTGGCCGACGACGTGGCGAAGGCCACCGAGCGCGACGGCCGTGTGTCCGATGCCGACGGCGACTACTGGGCCTACGAGATCGACGGCTACGGCAACCGCCTGTTCATGGACGACGCCAACGCGCCGAGCCTGCTCAGCCTGCCTTACCTGGGGTGCTGCGCGGCGGACGATCCGCGTTACCGGCGCACGCGCGCGCGCGCCTGGAGCGGACAGAATCCGTATTTCTTCCGCGGCACGGCGGCTGACGGCATCGGCGGCCCCCACGAGGGCCTGCGCATGATCTGGCCGATGGCGATCACCATGCGCGCACTGACCAGCACCGATCCGGCCGAGGTCCGCCAATGCCTGCGCTGGTTGCGCGACACCGACGCGGGCACCGGCTTCATGCACGAGGCGTTCGACCAGGACGACCCGGCCCACTTCACGCGCGCGTGGTTCGCCTGGGCCAACAGCCTGTTCGGCGAGCTGATCGTCAGGCTCGCCGATACGCAGCCGGCGCTGCTGCGCAAGCCATGACCGGCATCACCCATCTTTCCACCCCGGGGCCGGCATTCCGCTTGCCACCCTTCGACCCACAGGAGAATCCGACATGGTGACGCGCAGACGCTTCCTGCAAGGCATGGGCGCCGTGGCCGCACTGGGCGGCACCGGCGCACTGCCGGGGTTCGCGATGAGTCGCTGGAGTGCCGCCCGGGCCCTCACGGGCGCCGGCGAAGGCGTGTCGCGCTTCGTCGACGTGTTCGTCGGCACCGGCGGCCATGGCCACACCTTTCCCGGCGCCGCCCTGCCCTACGGCATGGTGCAGCTCAGCCCCGACACCAACGACGCCGGCTGGGACGCCTGCTCGGGCTACCACCAGCGCGACGGCTCGATCATGGGCTTCTCGCACACGCACCTGTCCGGCACCGGCGCCAGCGACATGCTGGACGTGCTGGTGATGCCGGCGCGGGGGCCGGTGCTGCTGCAGCCGGGCGAGCGCGGACTGCCCGACAGGAACTACCAGTCGCACTTCGACGAGGCCGCGTTCGCCAGCACGCGGCTGCCGCCGGATGCGGTCGGCCAGCCTGGCCACGGCTACCGCTCGCGCTACGACAACGAGCAGGCGCAGCCCGGCTACTACCGCGTGCACCTGACCGACCACGACATCCTCGCCGAGCTCACCGCCACGCTGCGCGCCGGCCTGCACCGTTACACGTTCCACGGCGAAGGCGACGGCCACCTGCTGGTCGATCTGGCGCACGGCTACCACGACGACGCCAAGGTGCCGGCCAAGGTCAGCGACGCCACGCTCCAGCTCGTCGGCGACGACCTGCTGGTCGGCAGCCGGCGTGTGCACCAGTGGGCGAACGGGCGCTACATGCATTTCGCCATGAAGCTTTCCCGCCCGGTCACGCGTACCACGCTGTACGCCGAGGACGCGGCGCTGCCGGCCGGCTCGCGCGAGGCGCACGGCAAGCACCTGAAAGCGGCGCTGCATTTCGGCGACGTCGCCCGCCAGCCGCTGCTGGTGAAGGTCGGTATCTCCGCCGTCGACATCGACGGCGCCCGGCGCAACCTGGAAGCCGAAGTGCCCGGCTGGGACTTCGACGGCGTGCGGCAGCAGGCCGCCGACACCTGGGAGCGCGAGCTCTCGCGCATCCGCATCGACAGCCCGTCCGAGCCGGTCAAGCGCACTTTCTACAGCGCGCTCTACCACACCATGCTCGCGCCGACGCTGTTCAGCGACGTCGACGGCCGCTACCGCGGCATGGACCTGAAGGTCCACACGTTGCCGCAGGGCCGGCACAACTACAGCACCTATTCGCTGTGGGACACCTATCGCGCGCTGCATCCGCTGCTGACGCTGTTCCAGCCCGAACGCGTGCCGGACCTGGTCGACGGCCTGGTGCGGATGGCGGCGGAGAGCCCGGATGGCCCGCCGGTGTGGCCGCTGCAGGGCGTGGAAACCGGCTGCATGATCGGCTACCACTCCGCCGTGGTGATCGCCGAGGCGCAGGCCAAGGGCTTCACCGGCATCGACTACGCCAAGGCCTGGCCGCTCTATCGCAAGCGCGCGATGGAGGACGACTATCGCGGGCTCACCTGGTACCGCAAGCTCGGCTTCATCCCCAGCGACAAGGAATGGGAAGGCGCCAGCAAGACGCTCGAGTACGCCTACGACGACTGGGCAATGGCGAGCCTGGCCGAGGCCGCCGGCGCGCACGAGGACGCGAAGCATCTGCGCGAGCGCTCGCGCAACTACCGCAACCTGTTCGACAAGAAGCTGACCTTCATCCGCCCGCGCGGCAGCGACGGAAAGTGGCTGGAGCCGTTCGACCCGCGCGCGATGGGCCACTGGGACAAGTGGCGCGACTTCACCGAGTCCAACGCCTGGGAAGCGACCTTCCTCAACCAGCACGACCTGTACGGCTACATGCCGCTGTTCGGCGGCGAGCAGGCGTTCGAGCGCAAGCTGGACGAGCTGTTCGAGACCAGCTCGGCGCTGCCGGGCGACGCACCGCCGGACATCGCCGGCATGGTCGGCCAGTACGCGCACGGCAACGAGCCCAGCCACCACGTGGCCTACCTCTATGCCTACACCGGCGCGCACCACAAGACGCAGGCGCGCGTGCGCATGCTGCTGGAGAAGATGTACCGGCCCGAGCCGGACGGACTGGCCGGCAACGAAGACTGCGGGCAGACCAGTGCCTGGTACGTGCTGGGGGCGTTGGGGCTGTACGCGGTCGATCCGGTCAGCACGAACTACGTGTTCGGCAGCCCGCTGCTCGATCAGGCCGAGGTGAGCCTCGCAGGCGACAGGAAGCTGGTGGTGCGCACGCACGGGAACGGTCCGGACAAGCCCTACATCCAGTCGGTGCGCTTCAACGGCAAGCCGTGGACGAAGAGCTGGATCAGCCACGCCGAGCTGGCGGCCGGCGGGACGCTGGAGTTCGAGATGGGGGCTACGCCCAACCTTAGGTTTGGTGCGGCGCCGGGCGACCGGCCGCCGTCGTTCGGGCAGCCCGCACCGGCGGCGTAAGGTCGCCTCCGGCGTGAGGCCGAGGTGCTTCGACTCCACCTGCGCCTGAGTTCGGCACGAACGGGGATCCAAAGCCCCTCTCCCGCCGGGAGAGGGGTTGTCGCAATGGCCGGGTCGCACGCTTAGCCCGAACCCTCACCCGCCCTTCGGGCACCCTCTCCCGAGGGGAGAGGGAGAACAAGCCGTGGGCTGTGGCAAAGTGCTTCGACTCCGGCTTCGCCTACGCTCAGCACGAACGGGGATCTTCCCCCCGAACGGGGATCTGGAGCCCCTCTCCCGCCGGGAGAGGGGTTGGGGAGAGGGTTCGCAATGGCCGGGTCGCACGCTTCGCCCGGACCCTCACCCGCCCTTCGGGCACCCTCTCCCGAGGGGGGAGGGAGAACAAGCCGTGGGCTGTGGCAAGTGCTTCGACTCCGGCTTCGCCTACGCTCAGCACGAACGGAGATCTCAAGCCCCTCTCCCCCGAACGGGATCTGGAGCCTCTCTCCCGCCGGGAGAGGGGTTGGGGAGAGGGTTCGCAATGGCCAGGTCGCACGCTTCGCCCGGACCCTCACCCGCCCTTCGGGCACCCTCTCCCGAGGGGAGAGGGAGAACAAGCCGTGGGCTGCGGCAAGTGCTTCGACTTCGCCTGCGCCTACGCTCGGCACGAACGGAGATCTCAAGCCCCTCTGCCCCCGAACGGGGATCTGGAGTCCCTCTCCCGCCGGGAGAGGGGTTGGGGAGAGGGTTCGGAATGGCCGGGTCGTACGCTTCGCCCGAACCCTACCCGCCCTTCGGGCACCCTCTCCCGAGGGGAGAGGGACAACAAGCCGTGGGCTGCGGCAAGTGCTTCGACTCCGGCTGCGCCTACGCTCAGCACGAACGGGGATCTCAAGCCCCTCTCCCCCCGAACGGGGATCTGGAGCCCCTCTCCCGCCAGGAGAGGGGTTGGGGAGAGGGTTCGGCATGGCCGGGTCGCACCCTTCGCCCGAACACTCGCCCGCCCTTCCGGCAAATCTCCCGAGGGGAGAGGGAATAGAGGCGCGCGGCGCTGCACCTCACCGCAACGGACATCCGGACGTCCAGGGGCCACGTAGCGCCCATTGCAGGTGACAGGTCCTGCCCACTTTGCGACCATCAACGCTTTGGCGCTCAGCGCCTGACAGACACAGGGGCCCTCGATGGCGAACCAGACTTCCATCCGGCGTGACGTCGGTCCTTTCGCGCTCATGTTCACCGGCCTGGGCTCGATCATCGGCTCGGGCTGGCTGTTCGGCGCGTGGAACGCGGCCAAGCTCGCCGGACCCGGCGCAATCTGGGCCTGGGTGCTCGGCGCGGCGATCATCCTGTCGATCGCGCTGACCTACGCCGAGCTGGGCGCGATGTTCCCCGAGTCCGGCGGCATGGTGCGCTACGGCCACTACTCGCACGGCTCGCTGGTCGGCTTCATCGCGGCGTGGGCCAACTGGATCGCGATCGTCTCGGTGATCCCGGTCGAGGCCGAGGCCTCGGTGCAGTACATGGCCGGCTGGAAGTGGCAGTGGGCACAGGATCTCTACCACTCCGTGCCCGGCGCCCATGGCGAGCTCAGTCCGCTGGGCGTGGGCATCGCCGCGGTGCTGGTCATCGTGTACTTCCTGCTCAACTACTGGAGCGTCAAGCTCTTCGCCAAGTCGAACAGCCTGATCACGCTGGTCAAGCTGGTCATCCCGGCGGCCACCGGCGTGGCGCTGATCGCCAGCGGCTTCCACGGCGAGAACCTCGACGTGGGTGCGGCGGGCGGCAGCCATGCGAACGATTTCGCGGCGATCCTCACCGCCGTGGCCACCGCCGGCATCGTGTTCAGCTTCAACGGCTTCCAGAGCCCGGTGAATCTCGCCGGCGAAGCCCGCAACCCCGGCCGCAGCATCCCGTTCGCGATCATCGGCGCGATCGCGCTGGCGACCGTGGTCTACGTGCTGCTGCAGATCGCCTACCTCGGCGCGGTACCGCCGGACCTGCTGGCGCAGGCTGGCTGGAAGGGCATCAACTTCAGCTCGCCGTTTGCCGAGCTGGCGGTGCTGGTCAACCTCAACTGGCTGGCGATCCTGCTCTACGCCGACGCCTTCGTCAGCCCCAGCGGCACCGGCATGACCTACACCGCCACCACCGCCCGCATGATCTACGGCATGGAGCGCAACGGCACGCTGCCGCGCATCTTCGGCCGGATCGATCCGCGCTCTGGTGTGCCGCGCCCGGCGATGTGGCTGAACCTGGTGGTGTCGTTCCTGTTCCTGTTCTTCTTCCGCGGCTGGGACTCGCTGGCCGCGGTGATCTCGGTGGCGACGATCATTTCCTACCTGACTGGCCCGGTCAGCGTGATGACCCTGCGCCGCACCGCGCCCGAGCTGCACCGCCCGTTCAAGCTGGCTGGCCTGCCGGTGATCGCCGGCATCGCCTTCATCATGTCGGCCGAGCTGCTGTACTGGGCCAAGTGGCCGCTGACCGGTCAGATCATCCTGCTGATGGTGGTCGCGCTGCCGGTGTACTTCTATTACACGGCCAAGCACGGCTGGCACGAGTTCGGCCGGCACCTGAAGGGTGCGTGGTGGCTGATCGCGTACCTGATCACGCTGGCGGCGGTGTCGCGCATCGGCAGCGCGAAATTCGGCGGGCTGGACTACATCCCCTACGGCTACGACCTCGCCGTGGTCGGGGTGATCGGCCTGGTGTTCTACGTGTGGGGCGTGGCATCGGGCTGGCGCACGCCGGCCATCGAGGCCGAGCGCGAGCAGGCGGCGCAGCATCCGGATGCGTTGCAGATCCCGCCGGACGAGGAAGAGGCCGAGAAGATCACCGGCCACTGAGCCGGATCTTCATGACGACCCGACGCGCGGCCACGAGCCGCGCGTTTTTTTGCGGGCAGGCCTCACGCCGTCGATACACGCGGCTTACCGGTTACGCGACAACATCCTCGCAGCCGGGCAGCAAGACGCGCTGGGCAGCAGGAAGAACGCCTCACACAGATGGCCAATGCCCTGGCCCGCGGCGAAGGACACCCGTCCGGCATGAAAGCGGTGAAGGCAGTGTCCCGGACACGCCGGTCAAGGCCTTCGCAAAACGCACGATCCCATCCAAGCGGAGGAAACCATCCCATGGCAGAGCTCGATAGCGACGAACGGGACGACCTGTCCCGCGGCCGTTTCGCCTTTCCCGATCAGCGCAAGGAGCCGCTGGAGGACGCCAGCCACGTTCGCAACGCCATTGCACGCTTCGATCAGGTCAAGGGCGTCACTGACGACGAGCGCGACGAGGCGTGGAAGCGCATCCAGGCGGCGGCGAAAAAGTTCGATGTCGACGTAAGCGAGAAGAGCTGGCGGGAGCTGGGCAAGCCATCCTGACGCGCCGCCGCGCCCGCTCCCCTGCCGCCAGCACCGGAAAGATCGCCGGCGGACCGCTGGCGCATGCCCGCCCCGCGACATGCCGCCGGCGGCGCATACCGGTCGGCATGCCGTCGACCTACCTTGCGGACGCCACGGCGAGGGTATCGCCGAGCAAGGCCTGCGCGGTGACGTCCGGCCCCGCGCCCGGGCCCTGGATCACCAGCGGCCGGGTGTTGTAACGGGTGGTGGTGAGGGCGAACTGGTTGTCGGTGCCGTACAACCGCGCGGACGGGTGCGTGGGCGGCACCTCGACCAGCCCGACACGCGCACGGCCGCGCGGGTCGAGGCGGGCCAGGAAGCGCAACACGTTACCGCGTGCGGCCGCCTGCGCGTGGCGCTCGGCCAGCGGTGCGTCGAGCTCGGACAGCCGGTCCAGGAAGGCGCTGGCGTCCAGCGCGCGCAATGCCGTGGGCACCAGGCTCTCCACCTCCACCTCGTCGCTGTTCAACGGGAAGCCGGCATGGCGGGCAAGGATCAGCAGCTTGCGCGCCACGTCCTCGCCCGACAGGTCCGCGCGCGGATCCGGCTCGGTGTAGCCGAGCGCACGTGCCTCGGCGAGCAGCGCGGAGAATGGTCGACTGCCGTCGTACTGGTTGAACAGGTAGGACAACGAGCCGGAGAACACGCCCTCCAGCGTGAGCAGGCTGTCGCCACAACCACGCAGGCGACGCAGCGTCGAGAGCACCGGCAGCCCGGCGCCGACGGTGGCCGCGTCGCCATAGCGCGCGCCGGTCGCGAGCGCCGCCTGCAGCGCACGCCAGCCGGCCAGCTCGCCGCCGGCCAGGGCCTTGTTCGCGGTGACCACGTGGTAACCCTGCGCCAGCCAGGAGGCATGCCGCGCGGCGAGCGCGGCGCTGGCCGTCGCATCGACGATGACCCTGGCCGCCGCGTCGCTGGCGTCCAGCGCGGCGAGCAGTGCCGCGTCGTCGCGAGGGTCGCCCTCGTGACGCAACTGCTCGCGCAGGTTGCGTTGCGCCAACCGCCGCGGGTCGGTCTGCTGGCGTCGGGAATTGGCCGCGCCGACCAGCCGTAGCGACGCCGCCGCCGGGGTGTCGAGCAGCTTGAGCAACGCGCCGCCGACCACGCCGGTGCCTAGCAACACCACCGCGATCGGCGATGCCGGCTGCGGACAGTCGGCCAGCACCGCGCTCATGCGCTCACCCGGCGTTTGGACGGTTGGGCGGCCGCGGCCCGGTCGAGCGCGCGGGAAAGGTCGAGCAGCAGGTCCTCGCCGTCCTCGATGCCCACCGAGACGCGCAACAGCGTGTCGGCGATACCGGCGTTGCGACGCGCCTCCGGCGCCATCGCGGCGTGGGTCATGGAGGCCGGATGCGCGATCAGGCTTTCCACGCCCCCCAGCGACTCGGCCAGCGAGAAGCAAGCCAGTCCATCGACGAAGGCGGCAACGTTGGCCTCGTCACCGGCCAGCTCGAAGCTCAGCATGGCACCGAAGCCCTGCTGCTGGCGCGCGGCCAGCGCATGGCCGGCATGGCCCGGCAGGCCGGGGTAATACACCGTGCTCACCGCCGGATGCCGCGCCAGGTACTCGGCGATGCGCAACGCGTTCTCCTGGTGCTGGCGCAGGCGCACGGCCAGCGTGCGCAGGCCGCGCAGGGTGAGGAAGCTGTCGAACGGCGCGCCGGTCAGCCCCAGGCAGTTGCCCCACCACCTGAGCTTCTCGGCGACGCCCGCGTCGCGCGCGATCACCGCGCCGCCGACCACGTCGCTGTGGCCGTTGATGTACTTGGTGGTCGAGTGCACCACCACGTCCGCGCCCAGTGCGAGCGGCTGCTGCAGCGCGGGCGAGAGAAAGGTGTTATCCACCACCAGCAGGGCGCCGACCGCATGCGCGGCCTGCGCCACGTGGCGGATGTCGGTGATGCGCAGCAGCGGGTTGGAGGGCGTCTCCACCCACACCAGGGCCGGCTTGCGCGCCAGGCCATCGGCCAAGGCCGCACGATCGGTGAGGTCGGCGAAGGCGAGTTCGAAGCGGCCCTTCTTCGCCCATGCGTCGAGCAGCCGCCAGGTGCCGCCGTAGCAGTCGTGCGCCGCCAGCACCAGGCTGCCGGCCGGGACCAGTTCCAGCGCCAGCGCCACCGCCGCCATGCCGCTGGCGGTGACCACGGCGCCCGCGCCCAGCTCCAGCTCGGCCAGCGCGTTGCCCAGCAGGTCGCGCGTGGGGTTGCCGCTGCGCGAGTAGTCGTACGGCCGCTTGCCGCCAAGTCCGTCGAAACTGTAGTTGGTCGACAGGTGCAGGGGCGGCACGATGGCGCCGTGCTGCGTGTCCGTCTCGATGCCGGCGCGCACGGCGCGGGTACAGGGGGCCGATTCGCTCATGGAGGTTGCTCCGTTGGGTGTTCAGGCCAGCGCGGCGCGCAGCAGCGGCGCGAGCTGGTGGGTTTCCTTGAGGCAGCCGTCGTGCCCGTAGGGCGACTGCAGGACTTCCAGCGTGGCGGGGCCATGCAGGCGCCGCTGCAGCTCACACAGGTCGGCCAGCGGCACCAGCAGGTCGGAGGCGAAACCGACCAGCGTGGCGGGAGTGGGGATGCGCTCGGGGGTGACGTCGTGCAGGTCGATCGACTCGGACAGGGCGAGGAAGCGCTCGGCGTCGAAGCGCTCGACGAAGCGGCGACCCTGGTGTTCCAGGTAGTCCTCCACCGGCAGGCGGAAGCGGCCGTCCCGGAACTCCGGCGCGCCGGCGAAGCGGCGGCCGAACTCCTCGCGACTGCGGTAGGTGGTGACCGCAAGCTGGCGCGCCAGGCCGAGGGCTTCGTCAGCCCGGCCGCTGGCCAGCCCGAGCCGCACGATGCCGCGTTGCACGCTGCGCTGGGCGGAGGCCAGCGGATGCGGGCGATGCGCGCCGGCCAGCACGACCAGCCGGTCCAGCGCACGCGGATGGCGCGCGGCAAAGGCCAGCGTCACCATCGCGCCGTAGGAGGCACCGACGAAGGCATGCGCGCGATGGATCCCGAGCGACTCCAGCAGGGCGGCCAGCGCGTCGGCCTGGTCTTCGCTGGAAACCGCCTCGATTCCCAGCTCGGCGGGCGCCAGCCAGTCGATCGACAGCACGCGGTAATGGTCGAGGTCGATGGCAGCGCCGGCGCCGACCAGCGCCTGCCACCAGCCGGACGCGCCGTCGAAAGCGGTGACGTCCCGGCTGGCGGAAATGCCGCCCTGCACGATGACGGTCGGTGCATCGGCCGCGCCACACCAGAGATAGCGCACGTCGACGTCGCGCGCGCCGTGGCCGTACTTCGGGGAAAGCGTCAGCCGGCGGGTGCTGCGCTGCGCGGTGAGGCCACCCATGCGGGCATCCACGCGCGGCGGAACGGCGGCGGGCGAGGCGGGCAGGGGCAGCGGCTGGGCGGTCATGCGGTTCTCCGTGGGCATCGCCCGCGGGAACCGGAAAAGGCCGCCACCCCTCGCCGGCGATATGACGTCGGCGACGAATCACGCCCATCTCTCGGTGGCGACCAGCGCCCCGCAGGAATTGGCACCGTCGCGGGAACGCTTCCCGCAGGTTGCCCCGGCATCAAAGGGCCTATCCCTCCGCCGGTCTCGATGAGTGGGATGATTCTGGGACCTGACAGTAACCCGTGTCAATAGACGTTTAGACGTCTGGATGGCCTTATGCAGATTGTCGCCACGACCTGCTCCCTCTCCCCTCCGGGGAGAGGGCTGGGGTGAGGGGCCACTCTTGCGGTAGCCCAGCTACAGAGCGACAAACGAAACCATGCACGCCGCACGGGCAAGCCTCCCCGCGAGCCCCGACCCCTCACCCAACCCTCTCCCCGGCGGGGAGAGGGCTTCGGATCGCGGCGTGCTGATGGCCGAGGCGAGAGGGCTCCGGATCGCGGCATGATGATGGCTGAGGGAACGGGCGTTCAGATCGGGCGTATCCTGATGCCCCCTCCCCGCCATCCCAGCCATGACCGCCGCACTCCCCGCGCTGCACGACCAGCTCCGCCAGGACGGCTTCGCCTTCGTTGCCGCCGGCCCGATGCAGGTGCTGCTCGACGCGCACGCCCTGCCCGACTGGGCCGCGTTCACCGCCAGCTGGAACGAGCTGGCCCCGGACGCCTACCTGGCCTCCACCGGCCGCCACCGCCGTCGCCGCCACGCGACTTTCTCGGCCGATGCGGGGGGTGTCTGTCGCGAGGCGCATCAGCCGCACTACCAGAGCAAGACCTACAACACCCTGCAGGGCGACATCGAGCGCTGGTTCGAGCCCGTCACCGCCGACGGGCCGAGCCTCCGTCGCATCATCGGGTTCTGCCATGACTGCTTCGGCGCGCTCGCCCCGGACGTGGCGCGCTGGCGCGTGGAGGTCCACCAGTTCCGCATCGAGGCACGCGCCGACGAAGCGGGCGAGCCCACGCCCGAAGGCGTGCACCGCGACGGCGTGGACTTCGTGCTCGTGCTGCTCATCGACCGCAGCAACATCGAAAGCGGCACCACCACCATCCACGCCGCCGACGGCCGGCTGCTCGGCAGCTTCACCCTCACCCGACCGTTCGACGCGGCGCTGGTGGACGACGCACGCGTGTTCCACGGGGTTACCGCGGTCACCCCTCTCGATCCCACCCAGCCGGCGCACCGTGACGTGCTGGTGGTGACCTTCCGCGATGCCGCGCGGAGCCGCGCATGAACCGCGAAGCCGTCGGTCGGCGCTACGACGCGATGCTGATGCAGCGCGCCCGCGAGCGCAGCTGGGCGGTCCTGCAGGACATCCGCCAGCGCATGCAGCCGGGTATCGACGAGGCCGAGGCCAAGGCGATGGCGGCGGACATTTTCACGGCGCACAGCGTGCAACGCCTGTGGCATCCGCCGATCATCCGCATCGGCGCCAACACGACCAAGACCTACCGGCAGCGCTCCCACCCGGACGTGCGACTGGGCGAGAACGACATCTACTTCATCGACCTGGGCCTGGTGTTCGACGGCCACGAAGGCGACGTCGGGGACACCTTCGCCGTTGGCGATGCGCCGGCACTGACGGCGTGCGCGAGTGCCGCCCGCAGCCTGTTCGACGAGGTCGCCTGCGCCTGGCGCAACGACGGGTTGAGCGGCCGGGCGCTCTATGACGTCGCATCGGAGCGGGCGCAGGCGATGGGCTGGCGCTTCAACCACGCGATCAAGGGCCACCGGCTGGGCGACTACCCGCACTCGGTGCACAAGGGCGGCGACCTCGGCACGCTGGAGGGCGCACCCTCGCCCGGGCTGTGGGTGCTCGAGATCCAGATCGCCCATCCGACCAAGCCGTACGGAGCGTTCTTCGAGGATCTGCTGGTCGCGCCCGGAGCGGATTGATCCCTCGCCCCGGGGAAGGGGCGGATGAGCGATGGCTCGCCGGGGAGGCAGCCTTTGTCCCTCGCACGGTAACAGCTCATGCAAGACCCGGCCCTCACCCCAACCCACTCCCCGCAGGGGAGAGGGCGCCTGGGCGCGGTACAATCGGCGGTTCGCATACAAAGCCTGCCCGCCGCATGTCCACGCATCTGTCCGAAACCCGTCGCCGCCGTACCTTTGCCATCGTCAGCCATCCTGACGCGGGCAAGACCACGTTGACCGAGAAGCTGCTGCTGTTCGGCGGCGCGATCCAGATGGCCGGCTCGGTCAAGGGCCGCAAGGCCGCGCGCCACGCCACCTCCGACTGGATGGCGCTGGAAAAGGAGCGCGGCATCTCGGTGACCTCCTCGGTGATGCAGTTCCCCTACGAGGGCAAGATCGTCAACCTGCTCGACACGCCAGGCCACGCGGACTTCTCCGAGGACACCTACCGCGTGCTCACCGCGGTGGACTCGGCGCTGATGGTGATCGACTGCGCCAAGGGCGTGGAGGAGCGCACGATCAAGCTGATGGAGGTCTGCCGCCTGCGCGACACGCCGATCATGACCTTCATCAACAAGCTCGACCGCGAGGGCCGCTCGCCGATCGAACTGCTGGACGAGGTCGAGTCGGTGCTGGGCATCGCCTGCACGCCGGTGACCTGGCCGATCGGCATGGGCAAGCGCCTGAAGGGCGTCTACCACCTGTTGCTGGACGAGGTGCACGTCTACGAGCCGGGCAAGAACTTCACCCGCCAGGACTCGACCATCTTCAAGGGCCTGGATGCACCCGGGCTGGAAGAAGTGGTCGGCGCCCAGATGCTGGCCGAACTGCGGGACGAGCTGGAGCTGGTGCAGGGCGCCTCCAACCCGTTCGTGCTGGAGGATTACCTCGCCGGCAAACTGACCCCGGTGTTCTTCGGCTCGGCGGTGAACAACTTCGGCGTGCAGCTGCTGCTGGACTTCTTCGTCGAGCACGCGCCCAGTCCGCGCCCGCGCGGCACGCTGGGCCGCGAGGTGATGCCGGAGGAGGAGAAACTCACCGGCTTCGTGTTCAAGATCCAGGCCAACATGGACCCGGCGCACCGCGACCGCGTGGCCTTCATGCGCGTGTGCTCGGGCACCTACACCGCCGGTATGAAGATGGTGCAGACGCGCACCGGCAAGGACGTGCGCATCGCCAATGCGCTGACCTTCATGGCCAGCGACCGCGAAATCGTCGAGAGTGCCTACCCCGGCGACGTGATCGGCCTGCACAACCACGGCACCATTTCCATTGGCGATACGTTCAGCGAGGGCGAGCCGGTGTCGTTCACCGGCATCCCCAACTTCGCGCCGGAACTGTTCCGACGCGCGCGCCTGCGCGATCCGCTCAAGATGAAGGCCCTGCAGAAGGGCCTGGCGCAGTTGTCGGAGGAAGGCGCCACGCAGTTCTTCCGGCCGCTGATGAGCAACGACCTGGTCCTGGGCGCGGTCGGCGTGCTGCAGTTCGACGTGGTGGCCTACCGCCTGAAGGACGAGTACGGCGTGGATGCCTCGTTCGACACGGTCGGCGTGGCCACCGCGCGCTGGGTGCATTGCGACGATCCGAAGATGCTGGAGGAGTTCCGCGAGAAGAACGCGATGAACCTGGGGATCGACGCGGCTGGCGAGCTGGTCTACCTGGCGCCTTCGCGGGTCAACCTGCAATTGGCGCAGGAGCGCTGGCCGAAAGTGCGCTTCTCGGCGACACGCGAGCACGCGGCCTCGGTCGAGGTCTAGACCGGCCTGCAGGAGCCCCGCGTGCGGGCTCCTGCGTTTGCGGGGCGTGACCTCCTCCACTGGGACGGCGTCGCGGTCGCTGCTAGCGTGCGCCGTCCACACAGGGGGAATTCCATGTACGGCTACCGCCTCGCTTTCGTCACACCCGCCCAGGCCCCGCGCTGGCAGCGCTGGCTGGTGTTCTCGCCGGTGGCCCGGCTGGTGTTCTTCATCGCGCTGATGGTGGCCGCCAGCATGCTGTTCGGGTTGTTGCCGCATGGCCCGGCCGATAGTCCGGTCGCCAAGGGCCTGCGCGAGTTCGGCTTCCGCGCCCTGGGTCCGCTGCTCGCTTACCTGGCCATGGTCAAGCTGGTCGAGCGCCGGCCGCTGCGCGAGCTGGCGCTACGCCGCCTCGCACCAGAGGGTGGACTCGGCCTGGCGGCGGGCGTGCTGCTGTTCAGCGCCGTCGTCGGCGCCCTTTGGCTGCTCGGCAGTTATGACATCGTCGGCATCAACCCCGAAGCGCACTGGTTGCTCGCCGCGTTGACGGTGGGGCTGGGCGCCGGGATCGGCGAGGAGATCATGTTCCGCGGCGTGCTCTACCGCCTCGTCGAGGAGGGACTGGGCACCTGGGCTGCCTTGCTGGTTTCGGCGCTGTTCTTCGGGGCGGTGCACTTGAACAACCCGGGCGCGACCCTGTGGGCGGGGCTGGCGATCGCCATCGAGGCCGGCATCCTGTTCGGCCTGCTCTATCTGGTCACACGCTCGCTGTGGATCTGCATGGGCCTGCACGCCGCCTGGAACTTCATGCAGGGCACGGTCTACGGCATTCCCGTGTCCGGTACCAAGGCGGACGGCTGGCTGGTCTCCACCCGTAGCGGTCCGGACTGGCTCAGCGGCGGCGTGTTCGGTGCCGAGGCGTCGGTGATCGCCCTGGTGCTGTGTTCGCTGGTGTCGGCCATGCTGCTGACGGTGGCCCTGCGGCGCGGACTGATCGTGCCGCCGCGCTGGCGTCGCCAGGGCGTCGAACCGGTGGCCGCTTCCCTACCCTTGCCCACCGCGGGCAGCTAATCTGGTCCCGTCGTCGGCGGGCACTGCGAGCCGTGGCGGCGATACCCCACGGCCACCGCAACCACGGCGACACCCGCATGCCGGCAGCGACACCCGACGATTCCCGACGCGATCCCTCCCGATACTCCCGGCTGGCCCATCTGCCGACCCAGCGCAAGATGCTGTTTGTGATCGGGCCGCTGCTGGTGGTGTTCCTGCTCGCCAACCTGGCCACGCTGTACTCGCTGCAGGAACAGACGCGCAATCGCCACTGGACCGAACACACCAACCGCGTGTTGCTGCAGATCGGCGCGGCTAAACAGGCGATCCTGACCGCGCAGCTGGGCGCACGCGGCTACATGCTGCGGCAGAGCAACCAGGAACTGGCCAGCTTCGAGCAAGGTACCCGTTCGCTGGCGGCCGGGCTGAAAACCCTGCGTACACTCACCGACGACAACCCGGTGCAGCAGGCGCGCCTGGACCGCGTCGATACGATGGCCACGCGCTGGCAGCGCGAGGTCGTCAGCTACGTCGTCACCCCGATCAGCCAGGGCAACAGCGACGCCGCCGCGCGCGAACGCCTGCAACAGGCGCTGACGGCCAGGCGCACGGTGACCGTGCCGGACATCACGGCCGTACTGAACCAGATGGGCGACACCGAAGAGGCGCTGCTGGCCGAGCGCAACGCTCAGCTGGAGCACACGCTGCGGCTGATGCGGATCTTCAACGCGCTGGCCGCCGTGCTTTCGCTGCTCTACGGCGTCTACGTGGTGCAGCTGACGCGTCGCATCGTCACCCGGCCGCTGCTGCAGATGACCACGCTGATGTCGCGCCTTGCGGCACACGATCACTCCATCGTCGTCACCCGCCAGGGTCGCCGCGACGAGATCGGGCAGATCGCGCGGGCGCTGGAAGTGTTCAAGCAGATGGCGATCCGTTCCAGCGAGCAGAACTGGCTCAAGACCGAGGTCTCGCGGCTGGTGCAGCGCCTGCAGGAAGTGTCCACCCACCAGGAATTCGGCGCGGTGTTGACCAGCGAGGCAGCGCCGCTGGTCAAGGCCGGCGTGGCGCTTTACTACGGCTATGACACGGCCAGCGAACGGCTCGACCTGCTGGGCAGCTACGGCCTTCGTCATTCGTGGAATCCGGTCGAGGCTTACGTGCCGGGCGAAGGCCTGGTCGGGCAGTGCGTGATCGAGCGCAAGCCGATCGCACTGGACCAGGTGCCCGAACGCTACCTGCGCATCCACTCCGGCGCCGGCGAGGCATCGCCCGCCCACGTGCTGATCCTGCCGGTGCTGTTCCGCGGACGCCTGGTCGGTGTGCTGGAGCTGGCGAGCTTCACTCCGGTCTCGCCGTTGTGCCGGCAATTTCTGGACGAACTGTTGCCGATCGTCGCGCTGACCCAGGAGAACCTGACCCGCGCCATCGCCACGCAGGACCTGCTCGAACAGACCCGCGAGCAGGCCGATCACCTGCGCCGTTCCGAGGAGGTGCTGCGCCAGCAGCAGCAGGGGCTGCGCGACGCCAACGCCGCGCTGCAAACCAAGACGCGTGAGCTGGAAGAGCAGTCCCAGCGATTGACCGTTTCGGAAGAAGAACTTCGCGTGCAGGCCGAGGAGCTGCAGGCGTCCAACGAGGAGCTGCGGGAAAAAGGCGACATACTCAAGCAGCAGAAGCAGGCGCTCGAAGCGCTGCAGCGCGAGACGGCGCAGAAGGCGCTGGAGCTGGAGCGCGCCAGCCAGTACAAGTCCGACTTCCTGGCCAACATGTCGCACGAGCTGCGCACGCCGCTCAACAGCCTGCTGATCCTCTCGCGCAGCCTGGCCGACAACGATGGCGGCAACCTGGACGAGGAACAGGTCGAATCGGCACGGATCATCCACGACGCCGGCTCCAACCTGCTGCGGCTGATCAACGACATCCTGGACCTGTCCAAGATCGAGGCCGGCAAGATGGAGCTGGTCATCGACGAGCTGCCGCTGGCGGTGTTCGCGCGCGCGCTCAAGCGCAGCTTCGCCCACGTCGCGCAGGAAAAGGGCCTGGCCTTCGACGTGCAGGTGGACGAAGGGATGCCGCCGGCGCTGCGCACCGACAGCGCGCGGCTGGAACAGGTCGCCAACAACCTGCTCGGCAACGCGTTCAAGTTCACCGCCAGTGGCGGCGTGCGGGTGCGCATCGGCCGTCCGGCGCAGGACACGCGCATCCCGGCGGCGCTGCTCGGCCAGCCGCTGCTGGCCTTCGAGGTCAGCGATAGCGGCATCGGTATCGTTCCGGAGAAGTTCGATCGCATCTTCCAGGCGTTCGAACAGGTCGACGCCGGCACCAGCCGCCAGTACGGCGGCACCGGCCTGGGCCTGGCGATCTGCAAGCGCATCGCGGCACTGCTGGGCGGCGACATCGTGCTGCGCAGCACGCCGGGCGAGGGCAGCACGTTCACCGTGCTGCTGCCGGAGAACGCGCCGACGGTCGCCGCCCCGCCCGCCGCGACACTACCCACGCACGCCCCCGCACCGCCGCCGCGCGCGCAGACCGGCGCGTTGCTGCCCGAAGCGATCGAGGACGACCGCGCGCGGCTGGCGCCCGGCGACACGGTGATCATGCTGGTCGAGGACGACCCGGCCTTCGCCCGCATCCTGGCCGACATGATCCGGCGCAATGGCCACCGCGTGCTGGCCGCCGCCGACGGCGAGGGCGGCCTGGCACTCGCTCGCCAGTACCGCCCTACCGGCGTCCTGCTGGACGTGATGCTGCCCGGCATGGATGGCTGGACCGTGATGGAACGCCTCAAGGCTGACGAAGCCACCCGTCACATTCCCGTGCATTTCATTTCCGCGACCGACGAGGCCGGTCGCGGACGCGACCTGGGCGCCGTGGGCTTCCTCACCAAGCCGGTCAGCCGCGAGGCGATCAACGCGGCGTTCGAGCGCCTGCTGCACTTCGCCGAGGGCAACACGCGCCGCCTGCTGGTGGTCGACGACGATGCCGCCTCGCGCACGGCCGTGCGCACGATGTTGCGCCGCGACGGCGTGGAGATCGACGAGGCCGATTCGGCCGAGGCTGCGCTGCGCATGACGGCCGAGGCAAAGTACGACTGCATCGTGCTGGATCTGGGCCTGCCCGGCATGTCCGGCATGGAGTTGCTCGAACATCTCTCGGCCACGCCTGCCGGCGTGCCGCCGGTGGTGATCTATTCGGGCCGCGATCTGAGCCGCGAGGAAAACCTCAAGCTGCGCCAGTACACCGACGCCATCGTGGTCAAGGGCGCCCGCTCGCCCGAGCGGCTGCTGGACGAGGTCAGCCTGTTCCTGCATTCGATCCAGCACGCACCGCACCGGACTGCCGAGCAGTCGCCGCCTGGCGAGGAACTGAACGGCCGACGCGTGCTGCTGGTGGATGACGACATGCGCAACCTGTTCGCGCTGTCGAAGGTGATGCGCGGCTGGGGGCTAGCCGTGACCATGGCGCAGGATGGCTACAAGGCGCTCAAGGCGCTGGAGGACAACCCGTCCACCGAGCTGGTGCTGATGGACATCATGATGCCGGGCATGGACGGCTACGAGGCGATGCGCGGGATCCGGGCGCAGCCGGCATTCGCGCAGCTGCCGATCATCGCGCTGACCGCCAAGGCGATGCGTGGCGATCGCGAGAAGTGCCTGGAGGCCGGCGCCAGCGATTACCTCTCCAAGCCGGTGGACATCGACAAGCTCGCCTCGCTGCTGCGCGTGTGGCTGCCGCACTGAGCGCCGCGCGATGGACCGGATCGATCCCGCGCTGGAGGACATCGAACTGGAGTTGTTCGTGCGCGCCCTGCGCCAGCGCCACGGCTACGACTTCGGCCATTACGCGCCCGCGTCGCTGCGCCGGCGCGTGCGCCAGCTGGTGCAGACGCACGGCACCGGCACGATCAGCGCGCTGACCGGTCGCCTGCTGCACGAGCCGGAGTTCGTGTTCACCGTCATCGAAGGGCTCTCCGTGCCGGTGTCGGACATGTTCCGCGATCCGCCGGTGTTCCGCGCGCTGCGCGAGCAGGTGCTGCCGCTGCTCGCTTCGTGGCCGCGCATCAACATCTGGCAGGCCGGCTGCGCCAGCGGACAGGAGGTGTACTCGCTCGCCATCCTGCTGGAGGAGGAAGGGCTCTACGAGCGCTGCCAGATCTACGCCACCGACTTCAACCCGGCCGCGCTCAGGCGCGCGCAGGAGGGCATCTACCCCGCCCGCGCCGCGCAGGCGTGGTCGCGCAACTACCTGGAGGCCGGCGGGCGCCACTCGCTGGCCGACTACTACAGCGCGCGCTACGAGTTCATCAAGCTGGACCAGCGCCTGCGCCGCAACGTCAGCTTCGCCAACCACAACCTGGTTACCGACAAGGTGTTCTGCGAGGCGCAGCTGGTGCTCTGCCGCAACGTGCTGATCTACTTCGCCAACCCGCTGCAGGACCGGGTGCTGGGGTTGTTCCGCGACAGCCTGGTGCGTGGCGGCTTCCTGTGCCTCGGGTTGCGCGAGAGCCTGGAATTCGCGCCCAGTGGGGCGGACTTCACCGCGCTCGACGCGAACTTGCGCATCTACCGCCGCAACGTGTTTACCGCGCCCGATGGCAAGGCTTGAGGCGGTCGTGATCGGTTGTTCGGCGGGCGGCCTGGGCGCGCTCAAGCCACTGCTGCGCGCGTTGACGCCGCCGCTTCCGCTGCCGGTGATCGTGTGCAGCCACAGCGCCGAACCGGGTACCGGCCTGCTCGTGCCACTGCTGGCGCGGCACGCGCGGCTGCCGGTGCGCGAAGCACGCGAGCGCTGGCCGGTGGAGGCCGGGATCATCCACCTGGCCCCGCCCGGCTATCATCTGCTGATCGAGCGCGACCGTTGCTTCGCCTATTCGGTGGATGAACCGGTGCACTATTCGCGCCCGTCGATCGACGTACTGTTCGAAAGCGCCGCGGATGCCTATGGCGCGGGTCTGGCCGGCGTCATGCTGACCGGCGCCAGCCCCGACGGCGCACAGGGCCTGGCGCGCATCCGCCAGGCCGGCGGCCTGGCGATCGTGCAGGACCCGGCCGACGCGCTCGCACCGACGATGCCGCAGGCCGCGCTCGACCAGGCCGGCGCCGACCACTGCCTGCCCCTGGCGCGCATCGCGCCGCTGCTCAACGAACTGGCCCACTGCGCATGACCGACACGACGCGACCGAAGATCCTGGTGGTCGACGACACCCCCGCCAACCTGGTGGCGATGCGCCGCCTGCTGGGCCACGCCGGCGCGGACCTGTACGAAGCCGGCAGCGGCAACGAGGCGCTCGCGCTGTGCCTGGACCACGAGTTCGCGCTGATCCTGCTGGACGTCAACATGCCGGACATGGATGGCTTCGAGGTGGCCTCGCTGCTGACCGAGGCCGATCAGCTGCACGAGACGCCGATCATCTTCGTCACCGCCGCCTACGCGGACGACCTGAACCGGCTCAAGGGCTACCGCTCCGGCGCGGTGGACTACATCGCCAAGCCAATCAACGACGTGATCCTGCAGTCGAAGGTGCGCGTGTTCCTGGAGCTCTACGCCGCGCGCGCGAAGCTGGAACTGACGCTGGAGGAGCTGTCCGAACGCAACCACCAGCTGCAGCAGGAGATCGCCGAGCGCGAGCGCGTCGAGGCGCAGGTGCGCCACCAGGCGACCCACGACATGCTGACCGGCCTGCCCAACCGCGTGCTGTTCCATGACCGGCTGGGCGCCGCGCTGCGTCATGCGATCGAGGGTGGGCCGGGCTTCGCGCTGGTGCTGCTGGACATCGACGGCTTCAAGGGCATCAACGACCGCCACGGCCATCCGGCCGGCGACGCGCTGCTGCAGGCGATCGCCGCGCGGCTGAAGCTCAACCTGCGCGTCGGCGACACGGTCGCGCGGCTGGGCGGGGACGAGTTCGCGCTGATCGTGGGCGAGATGCAGGCGTTGCCGGTGCTGCTGCGCCGCTGCGAGGAACTGGGCGCCAGCCTGGCCGAGCCCTATCCGCTGGTGTCGCCGCAGGGCCCTGTCGTGGCGCATGTCAGCGCCAGCATCGGCGTCGCGCCGTGGAGCGCACAGGTGGCCAGCGACGAGGCGATGATCCAGGCCGCCGACCGGGCCCTATACCGGGCCAAGGACGGCGGCAAGAACCGCTGCGTGGTGGCGGACTGACGCACGCGTCGGTGGTGTGAGCCCCAGCCCGCACGAACCCTTGTACGAGCGCACTTGGGCGCGACCACAGCCTCCGGGGTAGCCTCGGACATCGCGGTCGCGCACAGGGTGCGCTCCTACAGGGAGCCTTGGATACCGCAACCTTCGGGGTGTCGCCATGAGGCCGCGTCATTGCCCATGCCAGCGCCAGCATCGGCGTCGCGCCGTGGAGCGCACGGGTGGCCAGTGACGAGGCGCGGATCCAGGCCGTTGTACCGCGCCAGGGATGGCAGCAAGAACCGCTGCGTCGTGGCGGACTGACGCAGCGCGCCCTGGTTGATGGGAGCCTGTGATTCCCAGTCCGCACGTATCCCTGTAGGAGCGCACCCTGTGCGCGACCGCGATGTCCGAGGCTACCCGGGGCCACGGTCGCGCCCGAGTGCGCTCCTGCAGGAACCTTGAAGACCTCGATCGGACGCCCCCCCCCGGAAAGCCGGAATCCACGTGGCTGTCCGGCCAGGATCAAGGTTGACCAGCTTCCGCCGGAACGTTTTCCGCCAGGCGTCCCGGAACCACCCGTGTGTCAGAGCCATCGCATCCGACGTTTTTCGCGCCCGCTCCCGTCGTCAGGCCACGAGCGCCTTGCAGTGCTCGTCGATGTAGTCCCGGTGCGAAGGCATCGCCTCCACGCACGCGGCGATCGTGCGGCGCACGCGCTCGACGAACGCGACCAGGTCCGCGTCGGGGACCTCATCGACGATGGGATGGTAGCCGCGCGGCACGATGCGTTGCCCGAGCATCACCTGCACCCAGCTCGGCAGGGCGAAGAAGTCCTCGCCGTTGCGAAAATAGCGGCCGTCGGTCTGGAACAGCGCGATCGTCTCTCGCAACGGCTCGGGGATCGCCATGGTGCGGCAGTGGTCCCAGAACGGTGTGTCGTTCCGCTCGGTCGCGTGATAGTGCAAGGCCAGGAAATCGCGCACGCGTTCGTGCTCGAAAGCGGAGTCGCGGTTGAAGCGATCGGCCAGCTGCGGATCGAACGCGCGCGTCGGGAACAGCCCGAGCAGGCGCTGGATGCCCGACTGCGCCAGGTAGATGGCGGTTGATTCGAGCGGCTCCATGAAGCCGCCCGCCAGGCCGACCGCGACGACGTTCTTGTCCCATAACCTGCGGCGCCTGCCGGGCGTGAAACGCAGCGGCCGCGGCTCGCCAAGCGCCGTGCCGTCGAGGGTTTCGAGCAAGCTCGCGGCCGCTTCGTCGTCGCTGATGTGCCGGCTGGAATACACGTAGCCGTTGCCGGTGCGGTGCTGCAGCGGGATACGCCACTGCCAGCCCGCCGCCCGCGCGGTCACCCGCGTGTAGGGCGTCAGCGGTCCGGCGCTCGCGCAGGCGACGACCATCGCGCGGTCGCAGGGCAGCCAGCGGCTCCAGTCCTCGTAACCGGCTTTAAGAGTCTGTTCGATCAGCAGGCCACGGAAGCCCGAGCAGTCGATGAAAAGCTCGCCCTCGATGCGCGCGCCGCCCTGCAGCACCACCGCCTCGATGAAACCATCCTCGCCGCGCTGGACGACGTCGACGATGCGGCCCTCGATCCGCTGCACGCCGCGGCGCTCGGCCAGCTCGCGCAGGTAGCGCGCGTACAGTCCGGCGTCGAACTGGTAGCCGTAGGCGATGTCCGCCAGCGGCGACCCGGGCGGCGCATCGACCGCGCTGGCGGTGAACCGGTTGCGCGGGGCCGCGACGGTCGGCAGCGAGAAGACGCCGATGTCGGGCGCACGCCCGGCCAGGAACAGCTTCAGCCAGTACTGGTGGAACGGCAACGGCCCCAGCGAGCGGCCGATGGTGCCGAAGCCGTGCACGTAGCTGTCGCCAATGCGCCCGAAATCGTTGAACTGGATGCCCAGCTTGAAGGTGCCCTGCGTCCGCGCGACAAAGTCGGCTTCCCGGATCCCAAGCACCTGGGCGTTGAAGGTCTTCATGAACGGCACGGTCGACTCGCCCACGCCGACAATCCCGATCTCCTCCGATTCGACCAGGCGGATGCGGGCACCCTTGCCCAGGTAGGTGGCCAGCGCGGCCGCCGCCGTCCAGCCGGCGCTGCCGCCGCCCACGACGACGATGTTGCGGATGCGGTTGTCGTCCATCGCTGCTGCCTTCGCGTGTGATGCGGACAAGAAAACGGCAGCGCCCGGGGAGTACAGGCGACTGCCGTTGGAAGGTTCCCCGTACCTCGCTGCGCGGGGTGAAGGCCTTCCTAGAACTTGTACGTCAGGCCCATGTACACGATGCGTCCGGCGTAGCCATTGGAGTAGAAGCGCGCCCGGGTGTCGTTGCCCAGGTGCGAGCGCGACTCCTCCTTGGTGAGGTTGAGCACCGACGCGGTCACCGTAAACGCCTTGGTGATGTTGTACGCCGCGTTCAGGTCGATCTGCTGGTAGGGCTCCTCGTAGACGTTCAGGCCGTTGACCAGGCCGTCCACCACTTCGCCGCGGCGGTTGTAGGACGCGCGCGCCAGGAAGCGCTCGGTCTCGTAGAACACCGTGAAGTTGGCCTGGTTCTTCGCACTGCCGACCAGCGGCGAGGTGCCGATCTCGGTGCCGTCCTCCAGGGTGATCGCCGCCTCGTTGGTCTTGTTGTAGGTGTAATTCACCTGGAAGCCGAGGCCGAAATCCAGCGTGTGCTGCGCGTACAGCTCGACACCCTTGGAGACGCCATCGCGGCCGCCGGCGGTGGTCGAGTAGTTCTGCACCGTCACGCTCTGGCCGCCGACGTCCATCGAGACGTCCTGTACCACCGGCACCGAGAAGTTGCTGACGTCCTTGCGGAACACGTCGACGCCGAGCACCGAGCCGGGATGGAAGTACCACTCCAGGCCCAGGTCGTACTGGGTGGCCTTGTACGGCTCCAGGCGCTTGTTGCTGCCGGCGCCGTACCAGCCCACTTCGTCGCCGCCGCCGATCAGGCGACGATCGTTGACGTATTCGGGGCTGTAGTACTGCAGGCCACCAGGTGCGGCGATGTCGTTGTAGCCCGGACGCGAGATGACCTTGGAGGCGGCGCCGCGCAGCACCAGGTCGTCGGTCAGGTCGTAGGCGACGTTGAAGCTCGGCAACACGTCGGTGTAGGTGCGGTCGAGCGAGCTGACCACGAACGAGGAGACGTGCCCGGTGGCCGGGTTGGTCTGGCTGTCCGGCAGCGTGGTGAAGCCGCTGACGCAGCCGGAACCCGCCGGTGCGCCGGCGGCCGGCAGGTTGCCGGTCTGGCAGGGCGCCGGATTGCCGTCCGCACCATCGAAGAAATAGTCGTTGTAGTAATCGACCTGATCGGTCGAATCGGCGTGCTGCCGCGTGCGCGCCAGGCGCACGCCGAGGTTGCCGCGCAGGCGCTCGGTCTTGAAGTTGAGCTGTACGTATCCGGAGTAGATCTTCTCGCCGACGTTGTAGATGAAGTTGTTCTCGTTGCGGGTATGCATCCCGCCGTAGGCTTGGTTGAGGTAAGCGACGTAGGCCGGGTAGTTGATCGCCGGAAAGGCGCTGGCGTTGATGCCGCCGGCGAGGTTGCCCAGCGGTTGCCCGTACAGGAACTGCGGCTGGAACACCGAGGCGGTGGGATCGCAACCGTTCTGGAAGCGGTTGTCGTAGTCGGCCGGATCGGTGCCCTGGCAGACCCAGTAGTTGTTGCCGGTACTGCGGTGGGTGCCCCCGTTGCGGTACTTCACGCCGAACTGCAGCGAGTCCATCCAGTCACCATAGGCATGCCAGGAGAAGTCGGCCTGGGCGTATTTCTGTCTGGTCTCGTTGCGGGTCCAGGACGACCCGGTCGAGCCGAGGTCAACTTCGCCGATGCCGTTGCGCAGGTTCGCCATCAGCTCCGGCGAGAAGGTCATCGTCGGCGTTCCGACCAGGCTCCAGGCGCTGGCATAGTTGCCCAGGTCGTAGTCGCCCGATGCATTCTGGCGGCGCGGCTTGATCGGCACGGAAATCTGCAACTGCGGGCCGCCGCTGGCCCAGGTGCGGCCGGCCTTGACGCTGGCGTCGAAGGACTCGCCCACCCACTCGGCACCGATGTCCGCGGTCTGCGACACCGCCTTTTCGTGGTTGTAGCTGCCGGTGATCTGCGGGGTCGGGATGGAGCAGTCGTCCGGGCCGAAGCCGCCGGTGTTGGTCAATCCGTCCGCCGCCGCCTCGTCGCCGCTGCAGTAGTAGGCCTTGCCCGGATGCACCGAGTAATTGGCGCCGGTGACGATGGTGCCGCTGGGGTCGAAGGCCAGCCCGTCGAGCATGCGGCCGCCGGGCCAGTTGCCGTCGCCGGCGTAGCGGGCCAGGTTCCACTCCGGGATCTTCAGCGTGTTGGTCTGGGAATCCTGCGACAGATCGAAGCGGAAGTAGTTGGCCGTCAGGGTCAGGTTGTCGACCGGGCGGAACTGCAGGGTCACCTGCCCGCCCTTGCGCTCGCGGTCCTCATTGGTGAGGTTGAGGTTCACCGAGGTCGGCATCATGAAGTTGCAGTAATAGCCGCACTCCGTCGGCCAGCCATCCTGGAAGGTACCGGTGTAGGGATGGTTCTGGTCGTTGAAGCCGGACTGCCCCCACCAGTAGGACGTCATGCCCGAGGGCTGGCCGTTGACGTCGGTGGCCGGATGGGCGTCGTAGTCATCGCCGTACCACTGCCAGTTCTCGGTGCTGGCGCCCATGGTGCGCGTGGTGCGCTTCTGGCTGGTGTAGCCGACGAGGAAACCGAAGCGCTCGGCCTTGTCGTGCCAGGAGTACAGCCCGGAGAACTGGCCGTCCGTCTTCTTTGTCGTGTCGGCCCAGGTGCCTTCGGCGGAGACGAAGCCGGTGTTCGCTTCCATCTCCAGCGGGCGGCGGGTGTGCAGGATGACGGTGCCGCCGATGCCACCCTCATCGATGCGTGCCTCCGGCGTCTTGAACAGCTCGGCGCTGGAAAGCATGTTCGACGGCAGCAGCGTGTAGTTGAAGGAACGAGTCGGGTCGCCGTTGGACTCGGCCGTGGCGATGTAGTTGCCGTTCAACTCGGTCAGCGTGAGCTCGGCCGCCAGGCCACGCACGCTGACGTTCTTGCCCTCGCCACCGTCGCGCGAAATGATCACGCCGGGCACGCGCTGCAGCGCGTCGGCCACGTTCTTGTCGGGGAACTTGCTGACGTCTTCGGCCGTGATGACCTCGACGATCGCATTGGCTTCGCGCTTCTGATCCAGGCTCTTCTCAATCGAGTAGCGGTAGCCGGTGACCTGCACCTTGGACAGCGAGACGGCCTGATCCGGCTGTGCCTTGGCGCCGGTGTCGGCCTGGCCCTGCCCGGACTGGTCTTGCTGGGACTGGCCCTGCCGGGACTGGTTCTGTTGGGACTGGTTCTGCGGCTCCGGCGTCTGCGCCTGGGCATTGCCGCAGTAAAGCGCTGCCAGGACGGCCGCGGCCAACAGCGTGACCGGCACGAATGGGCTTTTCATGGTTCCCCTCCCGAGAGAATTTAGATCGTTACAAATTCAGAGCAAACCGCTTCCCCTGCGCTCGACCTGGATCCGCCTTCGTCAGTCCGTACCGACCCTGCGATTTAGATCGATCTAAATCAAACGACTCCAAACATAGCCCAATTGCCTGACGATGTAATGCTGCGGAACAGCAAGGCGCTCGCCGTGCCCCGAACGGCCGTGCAGCGCCCGGGAGGCAGCGACCGGGTGAGGCCTGCGCACCGTCACGCGCGGAACCGGGTCGCGCCGGCTCTCAACGAACGGGCGCCTTTTTCCGATCCTCGGAAGCGGCCTCGCGACCGCGCCCGCCCGGCCCTTCATTCGGGGAGGCGCCGGGCGAGAGGGAGCCCGTCCTGGGCCCGCCCTGCCCGGGTCCGTCAGGCGTCAGGCCACGGCGACCGAACGCGGCTTCTTGTCCGCCCGGGTCACTGCGGTGCCCAGCTCGGACGGATCGAAGTCATCCACCGAGATGAACTCGAACACGCCATCGCGCACGCGCTTGAGCAGTGCGGCCTCGGCCTCGGTGATCACGCCCTCGCGCACCGCTTCGGCCAACTGGCCTTCGTAGTCGTGCGCCTGCAGCTGGCCGGCCTTGAGCGCCTTGCCGAACTTGCGCTCGACCGGCTCGGCGGCGATCACGTCCGGCAGCAGCGCGTTCATGCGGCCGATGGTGTTGTTCGGCGTGGGCGTGAGGTAGACCCAGTCGATCAGGCGGTCGCGTGCCTCGCCCGGCGCGGTGAGGATGGCGGCCACGCGGCGGCCCAGGCGATCGGAAGGCGGCACTTCGCGCCGGCCGAACGGGAACACCAGCACGCGCAGCAGGAAGCCCACCGGCTTGACCGGGAAGTTGCGGATCGCACCGTCCAGCGCCATCTGCGTGCGCCACATGCATTCGTGGAAAGCCCAAGCGAGCAGCGGACGATCCGCTTCCGGGCGGCCGGTGTCCTCATAGCGCTTGAGCATGGCGCTGGCGATGTACAGATACGACAACACGTCGCCCAGCCGCGCGGAGAGCTTCTCCTTGAACTTCAGCTTGCCGCCCAGCACGCCCATGAACACGTCGGCGCACAGCGCGAGCGCGGCCGAGTAACGGTCGAGCTTGCGGTAGAAGCGGCGCGTGTAGGCATCACCCGCGCTCTGCCCGATCGACGCACCGGTGACACCGAGCACGAAGCTGCGCACGGCATTGGAGACGCCGAAGCCGACGTGGCCGAACAGCAGGCGGTCGAAGGTGCGCAGCTTTTCGCCGTAGTCGGCGATGGAGAGCGCCTGCATTTCCTTGAGCACGTACGGATGGCAGCGGATCGCGCCCTGGCCGAAGATCATCAGGCTGCGCGTCATGATGTTCGCGCCTTCCACGGTGATCGCGATCGGCACGCTTTCCCAGCCGCGCGCGGCATAGTTCTTCGGGCCCAGCTGCACGGCCTTGCCGCCGTGCACGTCCATCGTGTCGCTGGCGACCTGGCGCGCCCATTCGGTGGCGTGGTACTTGGCGATGGCCGAGGTCACCGCGGGCTTCTCGCCGCGGTCGACCGCCGCGGCGGTGGCGCGCGAGAGCGCCGCGGTGGCGTAGGTCAGGCCACCGATGCGCGCCAGCGCTTCCTCCACGCCTTCGAAACGCGCGATCGCCAGGCCGAACTGCTTGCGCATGCGCGCATAGGCGCCGGTCGCCGCGGCGGAGGCGCGCATCGCGCCGGTGGCGTTGGAGGGCAGCGAAATGGCGCGGCCCACCGACAGCACCTCGACCAGCATGCGCCAGCCGTGGCCGGCCATCTGCGGCCCGCCGATGATGGTCGACAGCGGCGCGAACACGTCCTTGCCGCGCACCGGGCCGTTCTGGAACGGGATGTTGAGCGGGAAGTGACGGCGGCCGACCTCCAGCCCCGGGGTGGTGTGCGGCAGCAGCGCCAGCGTGATGCCCAGGTCCTCGGTCTCGCCCAGCAGGTGCTCGGGGTCGTACATGCGGAAGGCCAGGCCGATGACCGTGGCGATCGGCGCCAGCGTGATGTAGCGCTTGTCGAAGTTGAGCTTCACGCCCAGCGTCTCGACGCCGTCGACCACCTGTTTGCAGACGATGCCGTAGTCGGGAATCGAGGTGGCGTCGGAGCCGGCGTAAGGGCCGGTCAACGCGAAACAGGGAATCTCTTCGCCGACCGCCAGGCGGGGCAGGTAGTGGTTCTTCTGCGCCTCGGTGCCGTAGTGCAGCAGCAGTTCGGCCGGCCCCAGCGAGTTGGGCACGGCCACCGTGGAGGACACTGTCGCCGAAGCGGTCGACAGCTTCTGCAGCACCGCCGAATGCGCCAATGCGGAGAACTGCAGGCCGCCGTACTGCTTGGGAATGATCATGCCGAAGAACTTGTTCTTCTTGATGAAGGCCCAGACCTCCGGCGGCAGGTCGGCCAGCTCGTGGGTGATCTGCCAGTCGTCGATCATCGCGCAGAGCTCTTCCACCGGGCCGTCGAGGAAGGCCTGCTCTTCGGTGCTCAGCTCGGGTTTGGGCTGCTTGAGCAGTTGCCGCCAGTCCGGCTTGCCCGAGAACAGCTCGCCCTCGAAGCCGACCGTGCCGGCCTCCAGCGCGGTCTGCTCGGTGGCCGAAAGTGTGGGCGTGGCGCGGGCGAACATTTTCAGCAGCGGCGCGCTGATCTGACGGCGGCGGAAGGCCGGCATCAGCAGCGGCACGGCGATGAGCAGCTCGATGACCAGCAGCACGGTCATCGTCACCCAGGCGCCGGTCAGCACGCCCACCACCAGCGTGGCGGCCACCGTGGCGATCGCCCAGGTGCGCAGGCTCGTGCGGTGGTAGGCACAGGCGCCGGTCGCCACGATGGCGGCCAGCAGGGTCAGGAACACGGACATGTCAATGCACCTCTTGCGGAATGGCGGGGCGGCGGGTGGGGCCGCCCGGGAAAACATCTTGGATGAAAGCGGCGATTTCGCGCGTAAATGCGTCGTTGGCGTCACCCGCAAGCATGTGCGTGGCACCGGCGACCTCCACGTGGCACGCGTGCGGTACCAGCCTGAGGAACTCGGCCACGGTATCGCGCGAGACCACGTCGCTGCGTTCGCCCGACAGCAGCAGGACCGGCACCTCCACGCGCGCGGCCGCCGCCAGCAGGCGTGGCTGGTAGCGCTCGCTTTCGCTTACCACCCCGGCGAGCAGGGCCGGGTCCCAGTGCCAACGCAGGCGACCGTCTGCCCCTTCGCGCAGCAGCGGCTTGAGCTGGTCTTCGCGCTTGCGCTCGCGTCGTTGCGGCAGATAGGCGGCGACCTGCGCTGAGGCCTCGGCGTAGTCGGCGAAGCCGTCGGGATGGGCCTGCATGAAAGCCAGGATGCGTTCGACGCCCGCCGTTTCCCAGCGCGGCGTGATGTCCACCAGGATCAGCGCGCGGAACGGCACCGGGCGCGCCTCACCCGCCAGCACCAGCCCCAGCAGGCCGCCCATCGAGGCGCCGATCAGCACCGGCGGCTCCGGTTGAGCCCGCGCCAGCGCCTGAAGGTCGCCGGCGAACTGGTCCATGTGGTAATCCCCGCCCGCGACGCGGCCGCTCTCGCCGTGGCCACGGCTGTCGAAGCTCACGCAGCGGTAGCCCCGGGCCGCCAGCACATCGGCAGCCCCGTTCCAGGCGCCGCGGGTCTGGCCGAAGCCGTGGGCGAACAGCAGCGTCGGCGCGCCACCGTCATGGCGTGTTTCAACCGCCAGGTCCAGGCCGTCGGGAGCGTAAAAGCGATCAACTGATACCATACGCAAGAGTATGGTTTGGCGACAGGGCGAGGTCAACTCCCGCCTCACGACTTCTGCAGGAGCCCGCTTGCGGGCGATGCCCTTTCGCCAAGGTTGGGTAAGGCATCACCCGCAACCAGGCTGCTACGAGAAGACGCCGCTGTCGCGCCCGCCTGTCGCCTGCCCTCCCACAGCGCTACCATGCGCTGATGAACGCCAGCAGCAAGCCCGAACGCACTCGCCTGTCCGCCGAGAACTGGGAAGACGCCGCCCTGGACCTGATCGCCGAACAGGGCGTCGGGGCGTTGGCGGTGGAGGCCCTGGCCCGCCGTCTGGGCGTGACCAAGGGCAGCTTCTACTGGCATTTCCGCACCCGCGAGGCGCTGCTGCAGGCGGCGCTGGAGCGCTGGGAACAGTACGGCGAGCGCGAGGTGATCGCGCAGATCGAGGCGATCGCCGATCCGCGCGAGCGGCTGCCCGAACTGTTCCGCCGCGTTGCTCACGAACTGCGTCCCCATCGCGTCTATGCGGCATTGCTCAAGGCACTGGATCACCCGCTGGTGGTGCCGGTGATGGCACGCGTGTCGCAGCGGCGCACCGAGTTCCTGGCCACCGCCTTCCGCGAGGCCGGCCTGCCCCCGCCGCAGGCGCTCAACCGCGCGCGGCTGACCTACGCCGCCTACGTCGGTTTCCTGCAACTCAATTTCACGCTGGGCCTGCCTCGCATCAGCCACGAGGACTTCGACGCCTACGTGGAACACATGATCGCGACATTGATTCCGGCCTGATAAGGCCTCGGGGGCCGGTTACGCGCGTCTGCGCGCGCCTTGTTGCTGCGCTCAACCTTGCAATACCAGTGCACGCAAACTAGCGTTCCGGAACCCTTTTTTCCTAAGACCTTGAAGAGGACATCATGGCCAGCAAGCTGGAAGCGCTCGAGCGCTGGGTGAACGAGGTGGCGGCGCGCACGCGGCCGGCGAAGATCCATTGGTGCGACGGCTCGGAGGCCGAGTACCAGCAGCTGGTGAAGGAGATGCTTGCCGACGGCACCCTGATCGAGCTCAACCAGGAAACCCACCCGGGCTGCTACCTGCACCGCTCCAACCCGTCCGACGTGGCGCGCGTGGAGCACCTGACCTTCGTCTGCCACAAGAACCAGGACGACGCCGGCCCGAACAACCACTGGATGGATCCGACCGAGGCGCACGCCAAGATCGATGCGCTGTTCGACGGCTGCATGGAGGGCCGCACCATGTACGTCATCCCGTACTGCATGGGCCCGATCGACTCGCCGCTGTCGCGTTGCGGCGTGGAAATCACCGACAGCCCGTACGTGGTCGCCAACATGCGCATCATGACGCGCATGGGCAAGGCCGCGCAGGAACGCATCGAGCGGGAGGGCTCGTTCGTGAAGGGCCTGCACTCGACCGGCGAGCTCGACCCCGAGCGCCGCTTCATCATGCACTTCCCCGAGGAGCGCACGATCAAGTCCTATGGCTCCGGCTACGGCGGCAACGCGCTGCTGGGCAAGAAGTGCCATGCGCTGCGCATCGCTTCGAACCAGGCCCGCGACGAGGGCTGGCTGGCCGAGCACATGCTGATCGTGGGCATCGAGAACCCGCAGGGCGACACGCACTACGTCGCCGCCGCCTTCCCCTCGGCCTGCGGCAAGACCAACCTGGCCATGCTCATTCCGCCGGAGGGCTACCGCAAGGACGGCTGGAAGGTGTGGACCGTGGGCGACGACATCTGCTGGATGCGCCCCGGCGCCGATGGCCGCCTGTACGCGATCAACCCTGAGGCCGGCTTCTTCGGCGTGGCGCCGGGCACGAGCACGTCGACCAATTCCAACGCGCTGCAGTCGATCTCGCGCAACACCATCTTCACCAACGTGGCCGTCACCGCCGACAACCAGCCCTGGTGGGAAGGCCTGCCCGGCACGCCGGTCACCGACTGGCAGGGCCGCCCCTACGATCCGGCCAACGGCCCGGCCGCGCACCCGAACTCGCGCTTCACCGTGAGCGCAAAGCAGTGCCCGACCTGGTCGGAGAAGGCCGAGGACGCGCAGGGCGTGCCGATCGATGCGATCGTCTTCGGCGGCCGCCGTCCCTCGCTGCTGCCGCTGGTGATGGAAGCGCGCGACTGGGCGCACGGCGTGCTGATGGGCGCGGCGATGGGCTCGGAAACCACCGCCGCGGCGACCGGCGCGGTCGGCGTGCTGCGTCGTGACTCGATGGCGATGAAGCCGTTCTGCGGGTACCACTACGGCGATTACTTCGCGCACTGGCTGTCGTTCGACAAGCCGGGCATGAAGCTGCCGAAGATCTTCCACGTCAACTGGTTCCGCAAGGGCAAGGACGGCAAGTTCCTGTGGCCGGGCTTCGGCGAGAACCTGCGCGTGCTGGAATGGATGATCAACCGCGCGGACGGCAAGGCCCGTGGCATGGAGACACCGATCGGCATCATCCCGGCCGAGGGCGAATTGAAGCTCGAAGGCCTGAACCTCCCGCGCGAAGCCACCAGCGAACTGCTGGACATCGATACCGCCGGCTGGCAGGCCGAGCTGGACGCGATCGGCGAGTACCTGGCCAGCTTCGGCTCGCGCATGCCCGAACGCCTGCACCAGGAACAGCAGCGCGTGGCCCGTGGGCTGTCCGCTGCCGAATCCGCGCCCCGCGCTGCCACGGCCTGAGTGCCTGGAGCCCCTCTCCGCAGGGAGAGGGGTGGGTGAAACACGCCTAGTTTTCCAGCCTGCCGCAAGCCAGCTCCCTCTCCCCTCCGGGGAGAGGATTGGGGTGAGGGGCCACCCTCGCCAGAGCGCTTGAATGGGCCACGGCAAAAAGCGCGGCCCGTCAGGCGAGCGCCTACCGCGACAATTGTCCGATCACCCCAGCCCACTCCCCGATGGCGAGAGGGAGCACAGGCATTAAACGCTCCGCCACTTCCGTGCATCCAAACTGGCAAGATGGAAGCCGCCTGCCTCGCCACTGGAAGCCCGATGCCGCCACCGCCTGTCGCGTGGTCCGACGCCGATGACGCGCGCGCCGCGGCCAGGGGCGATCGCCATGCGTTCCAGCGGCTGTACCGGCAGCATGTCGACCGTATCTACGGTGCGGTCTACCGGTTGGCCGGCTACGACCATGCGCGTGCCGAGGACCTGACCCAGGACGCTTTCGTGCGTGCCTGGCAGAAGCTGGCCGACTTCCGCCACGAGAGCGCCTTCGGTACCTGGCTGTACCGGCTGGCGGTGAACGTGGCGCTGATGGACATCCGTTCGCGCGGGGCGCAGCCGGTCGGTTTCGTCGGCGAGGAGGACCTGCCCGACCCTGGCGAAGTGCCCTTCTGCGCCGCCGAGCGGGAGGAACTGGAGCGCGCCATCGCCAAATTGCCGCCGCGCGCCCGCGCGGTCCTGGTGCTGCATGACGTGGAAGGCTGGCGCCACGAGGAGATCGCCGGCGAACTGGACATGGCCGTCGGTACGTCCAAGGCGCAATTGCACCGTGCACGCGGGCTGCTGCGCCGGATGCTCGAACCCGGAGAGTCGTCATGAACGAATTCGAATGGCGTCGACAGCTGCGCGAATTGCGCGCGCCAGTCGCACCGCGCCACGACCTGTGGACGCGGATCGACGCCGCGCTGGAACCGGCCGAACCGGTGCACGGCAGCTCGCGCCCGGGCTGGCTGCTCGCCGCCAGCTTCGCGGGGCTGAGCCTGCTCGCCGTGTCCCTGAGCCTGCGCCAGGGCGCGTTGCCCGATCACCCGCAGACCTCCGTCACCGCGTCGGCGCAGGCGCCGTGGAAGCCGGACGATCCGCGTCTGGCCGGTGCGGCGATCGAACTGGACGCCGCGCGCCTGGAACTGAGGCAGGCACTGGAACAGGCCCCCCATTCACCGGCACTGCAGCGACTGCTGTCGCGCACCCGCCAACAGCAATCGCGGCTGCGCCAGCTCGACCAGCAGGCAGGCTGAGCCATCCTTGAGGAGTCAACCCATGAAAACCGTACGCTACCTACCCCTGCTGCTCGCCCTGTGCATCGGCCAGGCGCTGGCCGACACGCCGATCAATCTGCGCCACCCGGCCAATGCCGACGCGCGCATCAGCGTGAGCAACGTCAAGGGCCAGGTCACCATCACCGCGTGGGATCGCAACGAGGTGCAGGTCACCGGTTCGCTTGGCGAGGGCGCCGCGCCGCTCGCGATCGACGGCGACAACGGTGACCTGGAGATCAAGGTCAAGCCCAGGGGCGACGGCTCCAAGGGCTGGTTCAACTGGAACGGCGACAACGCGATGGGCGATACCACGCTCGACCTGCACGTGCCCAAGGGCGCCACGCTGGACGTGGAAGTGGTCAGCGCGCCGCTGGGCATCGACGGCATGGACGGTGGCGAGCTTTCGGTCAATTCGGTCAGCGGCCGCGTGCGGATCAATGCCCGCACGCCCGACCTGTCGGTTCAGAGCGTGAGCGGCACCGTGCAGCAGTCCGGCCATGCCGAGCGTGCCGACCTGCAGACGGTGAGCGGCGACATCCTCGCCCCCTCGCTGGGCAACCAGGCGGACCTGCAGACGGTCTCCGGCCGCATCCAGGCCAGCGGTGGGCCGTGGAAGAAATTCAACCTGAGCACGGTTTCCGGCGACGTGCAGCTCAGCGGCGGCCTCGCCGAGCACGGCAGCATCGACGTTGACAGCATGAGCGGCGACGTGCAGATCCAGGTGCCCTCGAACCTGTCCGCCTCGATCCACGCCAGCAGCTTCAGTGGCGACCTGCGGAGCGACTTCGGCCAGGCCATCGAACACGATCACGGCCCGGGCAGCGAACTCAACGTCGAAGTGGGCGGTAGCAAGGGCCGCATCCACGTGGAAACCTTTAGCGGCGACCTGCGCATCCGCAAGAAGGATTGAGGGCCGCGCTCCAGGTTGGTGTGGATCGGGCGCCTCATGTCGGGGTGGATCTTGGCCGGCGCGGAATGCAGCGCCAGGTCGATACCACGGGACAAGCAACCAAACAAAAAGGCCGTCGCATGCGACGGCCTTTTTTTAGTCGAAGGTGGCTTACAGGTCCTGGTGGTACTGCACGTACGGTGTGCGCGACTGATCGGGTTCGGGGCCCGCGGGCGTAGGCACCGAGGTTCCGGAGGACCACAGGTTCTGCGCGCCGATGCTCAGTTCGCCCTGCCACGGCAGCCGCAGGGTGACGCCAAGGTCGATGCTGCTCCACCGTTTGTCGCCGTAGTAGCCGCCCGGCAGCGTCGGCTGCATGGTGCGACCGACCAGCGTGCCGCTCAGCGGACCGTGGTCGACGCCGAAGGTCAGCGCCTTCTGATCCAGCGAATTGACGCCCAGTTCGTTGCCCGGCAGCAGGCGGATGCGGCCCACGCTGGCCCCCAGGTCGATACCGCTCTGTCCGCCGACCGCCACACGGCCGCGCGCATTGAGCTGGGCGCTGCTGTCGAAGTCGGGCAGTCCGTTCACGCCGGGCGTGGCGCCCGGCAGGACGCGCGGCAGGCGCTGGTCGGGTGTGCTGTCGGCGCCCACGCTCACGCCCAGGGTGTAACGGCCGAGGTTGTAGGTGGCACCGACCTCGCTGCCGACCACCCGCGCGCTGCGGGATGTCCCGTTGTGCTCGCTGACGCCGGCGTGGATCTGCAGGTGCGGATCCAGTCCGTACTGCAGGTCGGTCGACGTCACGCTGCCGATATCGGTCGCGGGGAACGACAGCGGCGCATCGGCACGCTGGCTCGAACCGACCGACTGCGCGCCCGCCTTGAGCATGAGCATGCGGCCATCGCGGTCGCGCACGACGACCCCGGAATCGGTTGCCTGGCCGGTCGCCGGACCCACCAACGGCTGCGCCAGGGCATGCCGATTGGCGTCCAGCGACTGCCCTGCCGCGGCGAGCGGCATCAGCAAAGTCAGCAGGGGCAACAGGCGGCGCATAAGTCGTTGTAAGCAGTCGGAAGGTGGCAGGCAGACGTATGCCATTGGTTGGGGGCAAGTATAGCCCCTTTACGTTTAACTAACACCCTGTCAGGCGGGGAGGCCTCTCAAACGGTGAACCCAGGCACATATCCCTTGAGCATGGACCCTGACGTGAAAAGAGGGTTCCCCGAACATGAAAATCAGGCAAAACGAACCTCCGACAACGCGCCGCGCACGATATAGTCACGCCACGGCCCAGCACGGAACCTGAGAACCTCCATGAACCCGGCTCCTCCCACCCGCGAGGCCGCGGCCTTCCCGGCCGACCGGGAAGTCTTGCATCGCGCGGTCGAGCGGCTGTTCGGGGCGCCGGACGCCGGCAGCGTGGCGGCCGTCTGTGAAACCCTGCTGTCGGACTGGCACGTGCGTGCGCGCCTGGGTTGGCGGCCGTTGGGTGTCGAGGAGCCCCCCTTCGCCGCGGGTCGGATGGAGCTTGCCGAGGACCCGCAGGGGCTGCGTGTGCTGGTGCTGGAACCGGAATCGCCCCTCTCCGAGCCCTTGCGCGAGCGCCTTGCCTGGTTTGGTCGACTGGCCGGTACCCGGATGCGTCAGCAAGCCGAGACTGCGCGGCTGTACGAGGCCATTTCCCGTCTGGCACTGGCCGAACGACTGCAGCGCGCGTTGTTCGCGATCGCCGAACAGGCGGGGACCGAACGCAACATGGGCGAGATGATGCGCTCGCTGCACGCCATCGTCGGCAGCCTGATGTATGCGGAAAATTTCTACATCGTGCTGTACGACGAGAGCACCGACAGCGTGCGCTTCCCGTATTACGCCGACGCCGCCGACCGCGACCCGCCCTCGCCCGAACGCAGCGTGCCGCTGTCCGACCTGGAACACAGCCTGACCTGGAACCTGCTCAAGAGCGGTCGCGCCATGATGGGCTCGATCGAGGAGCTCAACCGCACCGTGCCCGACCGCCTGGTGCTGATCGGCCCGGACTGCGAACACTGGCTGGGCGTGCCGCTGCTGCGCGAGGCCAAGGTGGTTGGCGGCATCGTGATCCAGAGCTACCGCGCCGACACCCAGTACACCACGCAGGACCGGGAGCTGCTCTGCTACGTGGCCCAGCACGTGCAGGCCGCGCTGGAGAAGCGCCAGGCGCAGGCCGAACTCGAGCGGCGCGTGGCCGACCGTACCGCCGCCCTGCGCGAGGCCAATCGTGTGCTGCGCCAGCAGGTGCTGCAGCGCCAGCGCGGCGAGCGGCTGCAGGCAGCGCTGTTCCGTATTGCCGAACTGGCGAGCACTTCCGAGGGCCTCGATACCTTCTATTCGGCCGTGCACCGGGTGATCGGCGGGCTCCTGTACGCACGCAACTTCTATATCGCGCTGGTCGACGAGGACAGCGGACAGCTGACCTTCCCCTATTCGGTCGACGAGGTGGACAACGTGCCGGCGCCGCGCCTGCACGGCCGCGGCGCCACCGAATACGTGCTCCGCCACGGCAAGCCGCTGCTGGCCGACTCCGCCGAACTGGAACGGCTGACCGCGCTGGGCGAGATCCAGCGCCAGGGCACCCATTCGCTGTGCTGGCTGGGCGTACCGCTGGTGTGGGGCGAGAAGGTGATGGGCGTGCTGGCGGTGCAGAGCTACACGCCCGAGCACACCTACAACGAGCGTGACCAGGAACTGCTCACCTTCGTCAGCTACCACATCGCCAACGCCCTGCAGCGCAAGCACACGGCCGAATCGCTGAAGCAGGCCTACGCCGGGCTGGAGCGCCGCGTCACCGAGCGCACCCGCGCGCTGGCGCTGGCCAACCGCGACCTGCGCGAGCAGATCGCCGAGCGCGAGCGGGTCGAGCGCCGCCTCAAGTACGAAACCCTGCACGACTCGCTCACCGGCCTGCCCAACCGCACGCTGCTGTTGCAGCGCATGGAACAGGCGCTGGAACGCTATCGCGGCGAACCGGACGAAGGTGGCTTCGCCGTGCTGTTCATCGACCTGGATCGCTTCAAGGTCATCAACGATTCGGTCGGCCACCTGGTCGGCGACGACCTGCTGTTCCAGGTTGGCGGGCGCATCCGCGCGTGCCTGAAGACCCGCGACGTGGTCGCGCGCCTGGGCGGCGACGAGTTCGCCGTGCTGCTGGAGGGCATTGCCGACCCGGCGACCGCGGTGGCGGTCGCCGAACGTGTCATCGGTGAACTGCAGGTGCCGTTCCGCCTGGGCGCCAAGGAAATCTTCACCTCCGCCTCGATCGGGGTGGCCCTGCCGGGCCCGCACTACCAGAAACCGGAAGAGCTACTGCGCGACGCCGACGCGGCGATGTATCGCGCCAAGGACGAAGGCCGCCACCGCGCGGCGGTGTTCGACGACCGCCTGCGCCGCGAGGCGCTCTCGCTGCTGGAACTGGAAAGCGATCTGCGCCGCGGCCTGGCGCGCAACGAATTCGTGCCGTTCTACCAGCCCATCGTGGCACTGGAAGACGGCCATGTGGTGGGCTACGAGGCACTGCTGCGGTGGCATCACCCGGACCGCGGGCTGCTCGCCCCGGGCGAGTTCCTGGTGATCGCCGAGGAAGCCGGTTGCGCCGAGAGCATCGACTGGCAGATCTTCGAGCAGGTCTGCGTGCAGGCGCCGGCGCTGTTGGGCAAGGACGGCTTCGTCAGCATCAACGTGTCCGGCCGTCACTTCCGCTTGCCGGATCTGGACGCCCGCCTGCTCGCCCTGCTCGCCGAGCACAGCCTGCCGCCGCGACAGGTCCGCATCGAGGTCACCGAGCGCGCGCTGCTGGATAACCCGGCGCAGGTCAAACGCATCCTGGAGAACATGCGCAGCCGCGGCGTGCGGGTGGCGCTGGACGATTTCGGTACCGGCTACTCCTCGCTGAGCTACCTGCACCAGTACCCGTTCGAGACGCTGAAGATCGACCGCTCCTTCATCACGGAGCTGCCGCGCGAGGGGGATGGCCAGGGCCTGGCCGTGGTGCGTGCGATCCAGGTGCTGGCCGACTCGCTGAACATGCTGGTGATCGCCGAGGGCATCGAGGAAGAACACCAGCGTCAGGCGCTGATGCGCGTCGGCTGCCGCTACGGTCAGGGCTTCCTGTTCGCCCGCCCGCAGCCGATCAGCGTGTGGTTGCCGGCCGATCCGACGCCGGCCGTGGCGTGACGGCCCGGATGGCTCCGTAGGGTGGGCTTCAGCCCACCGCAGGCTGCGGCGATGGTGGGCTGAAGCCCACCCTACGGGCTTACGGCAGCGTGTGCACGCCCCATGTGCGTTGTCGCTGCGCCCCGTCCGCGTGTCATTGCCCGCCGCAGCGTGACGGGCATAGGGCGACGCAGGAGCTTAAGCCCACGCTGGAGCCCCTCCTCCAGCCCCTACTGCGACGTCGTCGACGTATCCGCGCCCACTCCGCCGCTCAGCACATGCTCGGCATCGATGCGGTCGAAGGTATAGCGCTGCGCACAGAACTCGCAGATCACCTCGATCTCGCCATCGCGCGCCGCCAGCGCGGCTTCCACCTCGTCGCGCCCCAGCGAGCGCAACATTGACTCCACCCGCTCGCGCGAGCAACTGCAGCCGAACGCCAGCGGACGCGGTTCGAACATCCGCACGGTTTCCTCGTGGTAGAGGCGGTACAGCAGCTGTTCGGGCGCAGTGGCCAGCATTTCCTCGCGGCCGAGCGTGCCCGTCAGGTGCAGGACGCGACTCCAGGCATCCTCGTCCTCGACGGCATCATGGCCACCCTCGCCGGGCAGCTTCTGCAGCATCAGCCCGACCGCATGCTCGCCGTCGGCCGCCAGCAACAGGCGCGCCGGCAGCTGCTCGGACAGGCGAAAGTAGTTTTCCAGTGCACCGGGCAATTCCGACTGGCTGAGCTCGACCAGGCCCTGGTAGCGCTGGCCGCGCTCGGCGTGACCGATCGTGATGGCCATGACCGCCCCGGGCAACGCGGACAGGTCCAACGGCTCGGGCAGCGGATCATTCCACCGCGCCAGGCCGCGCAAGCGCCCCTGATCGCTGCATTCGGTGAACAGCAGGCGCAACGCACCGCTGCTCTTGAGCTCGATCGACAGCGCGCCCTCCAGCTTGATGTTGCCGGTCAGCAGCGCGCTGGCGACCAGACTCTCGCCCAGGAGCTCCCGCAGCGGCGCCGGGTAGTCCGAGCGCCCGGCGACCTCGCGCCAGGCGGCGCCCAGCCGCACCAGCACGCCACGCACGCCGGCACGTTCCAGCACGAAGCGATGCAGCACGTCCTCGACAAGCACGGTTTCCACAGAAGTGACCTCGACACGGGGAATCGATTCAGATGGGGACGGCGCCGGCACGGAACAATAGGCCGCTTATACTTTCGTCGGATCGCAACCGAAGGTCGACGCCAAGACGATGCCACCACTGCGCACCGCCCTCCGCCGCCTGCTGCGGCCACTCGCCATTCTGGTGGTCTCCTGGCTGGCGCTGTCCTGGCTGGTGGTGCTGGTGCTGCGCTTCGTGCCACCGTGGACCTCGGCGGTCATGATGGAGCGTCGCATCGACGCCTTGTTGCACGACGAGCCCGATTTCAGGTTGCGCCAGCACTGGGTCCCGTGGGGGCGCGTGTCGGGGTACGTGCCGCTCGCCATGGTCGCCAGCGAAGACCAGAAATTTCCGTTCCACCATGGTTTCGACCTCGAACAGATCCAGGATGCGCTGGACGACGCCGACGACGGCAAGCGGCTGCGCGGCGCCAGTACGATCAGCCAGCAGGTCGCCAAGAACCTGTTTCTGTGGAATGGCCGCAGCTTCATGCGCAAGGGGCTGGAGGCGTATTACACCGTGCTGATCGAGCTGACCTGGCCCAAGCGGCGCATCCTCGAGGTATACATGAACATCGCCGAGCTCGGCGACGGCATCTACGGCGTGGGAGCGGCGAGCGAGGCCTACTTCCATGTGCCACCGGCGCGACTCGGGCCGGCGCAGGCCGCGCGCCTGGCCGCCGTATTGCCCAGCCCGCGCCGCCTGCATGCCGACCGCCCCAGCGCCTACGTCCAGCGCCGCACGCAATGGATCCTGCGACAGATGCAGCACCTGGGTGGCCCCGGTTACCTGGACGCCAACCATCCCCCGCGCGTGCGGCGAGGACATTGACCCATGAGCGAACTGACCGTCGTCGTCCCCGCCTACAACGAGGCGGCCGTGCTCGACGCCTTCCACCAGCGCCTGTGCGCCGTGCTCGACTCGTTGGCGCTGGACAGCGCCGTGCTCTACGTCGACGACGGCAGCACCGACGGCACCTGGCCGGCGATCGAAGCGCTGCGGGTGGGGGATCGGCGCGTGCGCGCGCTCAAGCTCTCGCGCAATTTCGGCAAGGAAGCCGCGCTCACGGCGGGACTGGACCACGTCACCCGGGGCGCGGCCGTGGTGATCGACGCCGACCTGCAGGACCCGCCCGAACTGATCCCCGAGCTTGTCGCGCAATGGCGCGCCGGCTTCGACGTGGTCTACGCCACCCGCAGCGCGCGCGCCGGCGAAACGCGGTTGAAGCGTCTCACCGCCGCCGGCTTCTACCGCGCCATGGAGCGGCTCTCCGATACCCCGCTGCCGCGCGACACCGGCGACTTCCGCCTGCTTTCGCGCCGCGCGCTGGATGCACTGGCGACACTGCGCGAGCGTCAGCGCTTCATGAAAGGCCTGTTCGCCTGGATCGGCTACCGCCAGACCGCCGTGCGCTACCAGCGCGAGCCACGCCACAGCGGTCGGACCAAGTGGAACTACTGGCGCCTGACCCAGCTGGCGATCGAGGGCATCACCTCGTTCTCCAGCGCGCCGTTGCGGCTGGCCACCTGGGTCGGCCTGGGCTCCTCGGTGCTGGCTTTCGTCTATGGGCTGTGGGTGCTGACCAAGGCGCTGATCTGGGGTGACGCGGTGCGCGGCTACCCGACGCTGATGCTGGTGATCCTGTTCCTCGGTGGCGTGCAGTTGCTGGCGCTGGGCGTGATCGGCGAGTACCTCGGCCGCAGCTACGCCGAAAGCAAGCAGCGCCCGCTGTACTTCGTGGAAGAAGAACACCTGTAAGGCCCGTTCCACGCCACCGGCCGGCATCTACACACCCTGCCGACGCCGCGGCGCTAGACTCCGACGCAGGCCGAAGAGGAGCACCGGGCATGCGTCAGGTAAGGCATCTTCTGCAAAGCAAGGGCAGCGACGTCTATGCGATCGCACCCGAGGCGCCCGTACTGGACGCCATCCGGCAGATGGCCGAGCGCCGCGTCGGCGCACTGGTGGTGATGAAGGACGCCGCGCTATCGGGCATCGTTTCCGAGCGCGACTACGCTCGCAAGGTGATCCTGCAGGGGCGCTCCTCCGCGCAGACCGCGGTGGCCGACATCATGAGCAGCGAGCCGCTCACCATCTCGCCCGAGACGGACGTGTTCGACTGCATGCGCCTGTGCACCGAACGACGCGTGCGCCACCTGCCTGTGGTCGAGGACGGGCGCGTGGTCGGGGTGATCTCGATCGGCGACCTGGTCAAGGCCGTGATCGATGCGCAGGCCGAACAGATCGAGCAGCTGCAGCGCTACATCACCAGCTGACGCATGGTCTTCGCAGGGTGGGCTTAGCCCACCTTGCAGGGTGCGAGGTGGTGAGCTGAAGCCACCCTACGCTTGCGGACCCTGCTCAGTCCCGGGCCAGGTCCGGCGATCGCCCGGCACGTCGCGCGACCCACGCCGACATCGACGCCACGCCCGCGCCGATCAGCCCCATGCCGCCCACGCCCACCCCCAGCCAGGCCAGCAGGCTCACGCCACTGGTCACCAGCACGTCGCCAAAGCGCCACACGGCCGTCTCGACGAAGTTCTTGCCCTTGTAGCGCGTCTCACGCGGCACGCGGGTGTACAGCGCGTCGACCGCCGGCTTGGTCATGCCGTAGGCAAAGCCGCGCGTAGTCACCAGCATCACAGCCAGTAACGGCACGGCCAGGCCCAGCACGCGCACGTCGCCCGGGCCGAATACGGCGACCATCAGCAGCAGGCCGATGTTGACCAGGGCGGGTACCACCAGGCCCCAGCCGGCACCGAAGCGGACCAGCAGCCAGCGGGTGAGCGTCAACTGCAGCAGCGCGCCCAGTGCGTTGGTGACCAGGTCCAGGTCGTTGTAGAAGGCGGTGCGCGCCACCCGATCAACGAAGTGTGCCTTGGCGTAGTCCGCCATCAACGCATACGCCAACGTGCCGATGCCATCGCCCAGCAACATCAGCATGGCCATGTAGCGCAGGAACGGCCGTGACCACAGCTCACTCAGTCCGGCCCACAGCGAACCACCGGTCCCCTGCGCCGCGCGGCCGTCGCCCGCCTGTTCATCGCGCGCGGACAATCGCAGCAGCAGCAGCAGCGCCAATCCGAGCGTCACTGCCGACACTGCCAGCAAGGGAGCAACGCCCAGTACATGCACCAGCAGCCGGGTCAGCAGCGGACCGAAGACCGCCCCGCCCATACCGCCCAACGCGATCAGCGGAAACACGCGGCGCGCCTGCCGACTGGCGAAGACGTCCGCCATGAAGCTCCAGAACAGCGACACCACAAACAGGTTGAACACGCTGCCCCACACGTAGAACACCACGCCCAGCAGGCGCGCACCGATGCGGTCCTGCACCACGAATGCGGGCACGAAGGCGAGCAGGCAGGCAATGAAAAAGCTGTAGCTCCACGCCAGCAGCCGCCGCCGGGAAACGTTTGCCACCAGCCAGCCGAACACCGGCGTCAGCAGCATGATCACGGCGAAGACCGCCCCGTAGAACAGCGGCAACGACTGCGACCCGACTGCGCCGCCCAGCTGATCGCGCACGGGCCGGATCATGTAGTAGCCAGCCATCACCAGGAAAAAGGCCAGCGTGGAGAGGATCAGGCCGCTGCGCTCGTCGGCGCGGGCGTTGTGGCGCAGGCTCACGGAGAGTCCAGCCTTGTGGGGAACGCCAGAGCCTAGCATGCGCGACCCGCTCGGCTGTCTCCCGCGGCACGCGGTGCCCGCGCAAGCGGGCGATCGGCTGAACACCAACAGCCTGGCGCCTGTCTCTCCACGTTGTAGAGCTGGCCCGCGTGTCCCACAATCGAAGGCATTGCGCCTCCCCGGGCCTCTTTTTCTTCACCTATTCCAAGGCTTCGCCGGACTCTTCCAGGCATGCAGCTTCGTACGCTTCCCTTGCTGATCGCCGCCCTGCTCGGCGCAGCGACGATCCCCGCACCGGCCCGCGCCTCCACGCCAGTTTCACCCTCCGCCACCGCCCCTGCCGCCGACTCCGGCGCGCAGTCGCTGCCACCGGCACGGGTGGAGGCCACACTGCAGGCGTACAAGCAATGGCTCGGCAAGCTCGACCAGCGTGATGCCGTGGCCGGGTTGGCCACCGCGGTCGTGGTGAACGACAAGGTCGTCTTCGAGGGCACCATCGGCTACGCCAACGCCGCCGACAAGGAACCGGTCAAGCCCGATACCGTGTTCCGTCTGGCCTCGCTGTCCAAGGCGTTCGCCACCGGCCTTACCGCCATCCTGGTGCAGGACGGCAAACTGGCCTGGAACACGCGGCTGGTCAACGTGCTGCCCTTCTTCAAACTCAAGAACGTGCCCGATACGCAGCGCGCGACCGTCGCCGACATCCTTGGCCAGCGACTGGGCCTGCCGCGCAACACCTACGACAACATGCTCGAGGACGATGTCCCGTACGAGGAGCTGGTGCGCAAACTCGACCAGGTCGACATGGCCTGCGGCGTGGGCAAGTGCTACGGCTACCAGAACGTCGCCTTCAGCCTGATCGGCGACGTGGTGTACGCGATGACGGGCAACTTCTTCTACAAGCTGGTGGACCGGCGCATCTTCCTGCCGCTGGGTATGACCACCGCCAGCTACGGACGCGCGGGATTGGAATCGAGCGAGAGCTGGGCTCGCCCACACCGGCGCACGCGGCGCGGATGGGTGCCCTTCGAGCCGAAGGAAAACTACTACCGGGTCGCGCCGGCGGCGGGCGTCAACGCCAGCCTGCGCGACATGGAGAAGTGGCTGATCGCGCAGATGGGCGGGCGCCCGGACGTGCTCTCCCCCGCGACGCTGGAAGCGCTGCATGCACCGGGCGTGCGCACGCCAAGCGAGCTCCATTCCTCGCCCTGGCGCAACGGCCGCGTCACCTCGGCGGCCTATGCGCTGGGCTGGCGCGTATTCACCTATGGCGGCGAAACGCTGGTCTACCACGCAGGCGCGGTGGAGGGCTACCGCACCATGATCGGCTTCTTCCCCAAGTACCACACCGGCGTGGTGACGATGTGGAACGCCGGCGTCCCCACACCTTCAGGCCTGATGCCGATGGTGTTCGACAGCCTGCTTGGTCTGCCGCACGTGGACTGGGCCGGGCTGGAGAAAAGCGTTCCGGACCATCCGCGCACCCGGACCCACGCGCGACGTCACCGTCGCCACTAGATCGCTCGGGCTCCGATTCCACAGGCGTCCGCGGCGGAGCTCACGCCCGCCGGCGGAAGTCGCGAGTCGATCCATTGCATTTGCGCCGCGCAAAAAAAAGCGGCGCCAGGCGCCGCCTTTCTTCGCAAGCCTTGGCCTTCGCCTCAGAGCTTGAACTCGATCTTCTTCTGCATCTTCGCTTCCACCGGCGTGCCATTGCGCGTGGCGGGCTTGTACTTCCAGCGCTCGACTGCGTTGACCGCCTCGCGGTCGAACAGGTGACGCGGCTGGGCGTCGACGACCTGCACGCCACTGACATTGCCTTCGGTATCAACCGTGTAGCCCACCAGCACCCAGCCTTGCGTGCGCGCGCGTTGTGCCTGGGTCGGGAAGCGCGGCTGGACGTACTTGGTCATCACCGGGTCGGTGGTCACCACCCGCTGGGGTACCGGATTGGGTTCGGCAGTGGCCGGCGCATTGGCGGCCGCGACCTCGGTCTGCGGCTTCTGCTCGGCCGGCTGTGCCTTCTGCTGGGCCGCCAGCTTCTCGGCCGCGGCCTTGTCCGCCGCGGCCTTGTCGGCGGCCAGTTGCTGCTGGCGCTGCTGCTCGAGCGCCTGCTGCTGCTCCTTGTCCAGCAGCTTGCGCTGCGCGTCGAGCTTGGAGCGGAGGATGGTCAGCGTGTAGTTGGCCGGGTCCGCCTTGGCGAGCAGATCGATCTCGCGCTGGGCTTCGCCGAAGTCACGCCCGTTGATGGCCTGCTCGGCGCCGCTGGCGGCGAACGGGAAGGTCTCGCGCAGGGCATCGGTGGCCACCGGGTTGCCCGGCTGTTTCTCCAGCGCCTTGAGATAGAACTCGAACGCGTTGTTGCCAGCCGGCGCAAGCACGCGATGGTCGTTCATCGCCTTGCGCGCTTCGGCAAGCAACTGGTTCAAGTCCATCGCCTCGACATTGGCGGGCGGCGCCACGGCAATCTTGTCGGTCGAAACCGGCGTGGACGGATGTCCGCCGCCATCCTGCATGACCAGTTCCTGGTGCGGCTGCAGGATGAGGAACCAGCTGGCCACGGCCAGCAGGATGAAAATGGCGATAACGGCGATCAACGTGGGCCGGGCGGCCCCGCGCGCATGCGCGCGCATAGAACTGGTACGGGTATCCATGGGACGTTCACCATAGGCTGGCATGAGATACCCGCGCTTTTTCCCCCTGTAGGAGCGGCCGTCCCCCTGGACGTGCGCGGCGCGAGTACGCACAAGTTACCGCCAATGTGCCATTGCGGCAAATACTTGGGCGATCGGCAGACCCACCTGTTTCGGGGGCCCGGAAACGAAGCGTCCCGGCCATGGCCGGGACGAATCGCTCTTCGAAGTACCCTCCCCGCGCTGGGCACCGCAGGGAGAGAAAGTCGATACCGCTTGTTGGTCTTTTTAGAGAGCTTACTTCTTGGCCTTGGTGGCCTTGGCGGTCTTGGTGGCCTTCACCACCTTGGCCGGTGCAGCCTTCTTGGCGGCCGGCTTCTTGGCGGCAACCTTCTTCACGGCAACTTTCTTGACGGCAGCCTTCTTGGCGGCGGCCGGCTTCTTGGCGGCAGCCTTCTTCGGGGCGGCCTTCTTGGCAGCGACCTTCTTGGTCGCCGGCTTCTTGGCGACCGGCTTCTTCGCGGTAGCCTTCTTCACGGCGGTCTTCTTGGCGGGCGCCTTTTTGGCGGCCGGTTTCTTCGCAGCGGTTTTCTTGGCAGTGGCCATTCGTCTCAGCTCCTCATCAGTTGGCAGTGGTTGCCCAGTAAAAGCGTGCAGGAACGCCTCCACCAGCAGGTCGCTGTTGGTGGCGTGCCGAAGATTGTTCACTTGACGGCGCGTGCGCTCGTCGGAAAGCAGACGCAGGACATGCAGCGGGATCGACACGGTGATCTTGCGCACCGCGCCGGCCTTCTCGCCGTGGTCGATATACGGCGTTATGAATTTCGATGCTGCCATGTGGACCCGTTCCCCTGATCTGAAGCGAAAGCTATTCCTGAAGATTTCAACTGTCAATTGATTTCGACCAGAAAATTCAACCGGTCAAAAGCCCCTCCGGGAGCCCGCAAAGGGCCGCGCGGCAAGGGTTGGCGGATTAACGAAGGTATTATCAATTGGACGTATAGACGTCCATAAGCAAACCACACAAAAACCGCCCTTGCCGCGCAAAGCCTTGCCCCACAAGGGTTTGAGGCACATGCGCCACTATCGCCGAGCTGGTGCTCCGCGCGCCATCCCGTCTCGCGGGACACGTCCTGCGAGATGGGATGGGAGCCTTCATTCGAATGAATGGGAGTCGACCAGCGGCACGATCGATGGTGATCGCGGATCGTCCCTGGCGCCGCCCGGCCCTCCCTTGTCCGGAGGAAAGAAGAGCCGGCAGGTCGATCGTGCGCCGTCGATGCGGCGCACGATCTTCAGACCATCAGTGGTCCTCGTTCTCGATCTGCTCGGCGTAGGCGTCGGCGTCGAGCAGTTCATCCAGCTCGGCGCGATCGGAGATGCGCACGGCGAAAATCCAGCCGTCGCCGAAGGCGTCTTCGTTGATCGTCTCGGGCTTGTCGTTGAGCAGCTCGTTGACCTCGACGATCTCGCCCGATACCGGCGAATAGATGTCCGAAGCAGCCTTCACCGATTCGACCACCGCCGTGCCCGTGCCGGCCTGCACGCTGGCGCCGATCTCCGGCAGCTCCACGTACACCAGGTCGCCGAGCTGGCCCTGCGCGTGGTCGGAGATGCCCACGCGCACCACGCCGTTGTCTTCGACGCGGGCCCATTCGTGGGATTTGAGGAACTTCAGGTCGCCGGGAATCTCGCTCATGGTCAGGTCCAGTCGTTGCGTGGGAATGGAGCGGCGATTCTAGCCGCTCGGGCGGGAACTCTATTAAAGAAATGGCGGGTGTGAATCAGATGCCTTCGCAGGGCTTGCCGTCACGCACGAACGGATATTTCACCATGCGCACCGGCACCTCGCGGCCGCGGATGTCCACCCGCACGTCGCCCGGATTGCCGGCCGGGATACGCGCGAAGGCCACCGCCTTGTCCAGCGTGGGCGCAAAGCTGCCGGAAAGGATCTCGCCCTCGCCGTTGGCGGTAAGCACCTTCTGGCCGTGGCGCAGCACGCCCTTCTCGTCCAGCACCAGGCCAACCATCACCCGCGGCACGCCCGCGGCCTTCTGTGTTTCCAGCGCCTTGCGGCCGATGAAGTCGCGCCCTTCGTCCAGCGCGATCGTCCAGCCCAGGTTGGCTTCCCACGGGGACACCGTTTCATCCATGTCCTGGCCATAGAGGTTCATGCCCGCTTCCAGGCGCAGCGTGTCGCGCGCGCCCAGGCCGGCCGGCTTGACGCCCGCGTCGGCCAGCGCCTGCCACAGGGCGATCGCCTGTTCGACCGGCACGATGATCTCGAAGCCGTCTTCACCGGTGTAGCCGGTGCGCGCGATGAACAGCGGCATGCCGTGCGGCCCCTGCGCGGCGGCGGCGGCGAAACGGCCAAGCTTCTCGATGCGCGGACGGTCGACCTCGTGCAGCAGGCCGATCACTTTCGCGCGCGCGTTGGGGCCCTGCACCGCGATCATCGCGAAGTCGGGACGCTCCTTCACTTCCACATCGAAGGCCCTGGCCTGCTGTTCGATCCACGCCAGATCCTTGGCGCGCGTGGCGGCGTTCACCACCAGCCGGAAGTGCGCCTCATCGAAGAAGTACACGATCAGGTCATCGATCACGCCGCCCTGCTCGTTGAGCATGCACGAGTACAGGGCCTTGCCCTGCACCTTGAGCTTGTCGACGCTGTTGGCGAGCAGATAGCGCAGGAACTCGCGTGTGCGCGGTCCGTGAAGGTCCACCACGGTCATGTGCGAGACGTCGAACATGCCGGCGTCGCGGCGCACCGCGTGGTGCTCCTCGATCTGCGAGCCGTAGTTGATCGGCATGTCCCATCCGCCGAAATCGACCATGCGGGCGCCCGCCGCGCGGTGGGTGTCGTTGAGTACGGTCTTCTCGGTCATCGCACGGGCACCTTGGGGAAAGCAAGGATTATCGCCGGCGCCCCGGTGCAAGCCAAGGTGCCAACGCTCTGTGCGCGACCGCAGGGCGCCAGGTCGCGCACAGGGTGCGCTCCTACAGGATCCGGCGGAAGGTGAGGTTGATGCGTGGCGCTTGTCCCTGCGCCGTGCGCGGCAGCGCATGCTGGTAGAGGCGCTGGGTTGCGCCGGCCATGCGCAGCAGGCTGCCGTGCGGCAGCTCCAGTTCCAGCATGGCGCGCCCGCGAGCCGCCTTCGACCGGAAGGTGAAACGACGTGCCGCACCCAGGCTGATCGAAGCGATCACCGGTGCCGGACCGAGTTCGGGCTCGTCGTCACTGTGCCAGCCCATCGCGTCGCGACCGTCGCGGTAGAGGTTGGCAAGCACGCTGTTGAAGGTGCTGCCGCAGGCCCGCTGCAGGCGCGGGCGCATCGCGGCCAGTGCAGGCGGCCACGGATGCGGTTCGAAGCGCGTGCGCGAATAGACGTAGCTGGCGCCCGGGTCGCCGATCCAGCAGCTCAGACGCGGCGAAGCGACCTCGCGGCCGAACATCCGGATGACGTGGATTTCCCAGGACACCGATTCGAGCAGCTCGACGAAAAGCGCATCCGCCTCGACCGGCGGCAACCAGTCCGCCCAGAGCGCGAGCTCGGCGCCCTCCAGCGCGAGCGACTGCCAGCCCACGCGCTCAGGCGATCGCCGGGTAGGTCGGCTCCACGTCCAGCGTCGAGGCGCACACCGCGGCCAGCTCCAGCAGACGCAGGTCCGAACCGCGCGCGCCGACGAACTGCATGCCGATCGGACGTCCGTCCGGCAAGGCGCCCATCGGGATGCTCACCGCCGGGCAGCCGGCCAGGCTGGCGAAACTGGTGAGGTCGGCCGCCGAGTCGGGCGCGGGGCCGTCCAGCGGGAACGCGCCTTGTGGCGTGGTCGGCAGCACCAGCACGTCGATCTGCGCGAACAGGCGGCGCATCTTGAGCGTGGCCGCGTCGAGCACGCGGTCGGCGATGGCGTAGTCGGCGGCGCTCTTGCGCGCGGCGTAGCCGAGCATCTCGCGCAGCCGCGGCGAGACCGGGTGCGTGGTGTCGGCCAGGTCCTCGGCGAAGGTGCCGAGCATCTCCGCCTCCATCAGCAGCAGGCCGGCGCGGCGGGTGCGCGCGAAGTCCCAGTCGGAGAAGTCCACCGTGCGCCGCTCGCCGAGCTCGCGCGGCAGGCGGGCCAGCGCCGCCTCGAACACGTCGATCACCTCCGGCTCGACGCCCACCGCCGCCAGGTCCGGCAGCAGGCCGGCGCGCAGGTTGCCCGGCTCCCAGTCCGGCGGCGAGAACGCCACGCGGCGGCGGCGCGAGCGTGCGTCGTCGGCGTCGTAGCCGGCCAGCACCTGCAGCAGCACGGTCAGGTCGTTGGCGCTGCGCGCGAGCAGCCCAACGGCATCGAGCCGTCGCGCCGCCGGCAACATGCCGCGGGCGGAAATCTCGCCGTGGGTGGGCTTGAGCGCATACACGCCGCAGTAGCTCGCCGGGATGCGGATCGAACCCAGGCTGTCCGACCCCACCGCTGCCGCGGCAAGCCCGGCCGCCACCGCCGCGGCCGCACCGCCGGAAGAGCCGCCCGCGCTGTAACCGGGCTTGAAGGGATTCTGCGCCGGGCCGTAGTGCGGATTGTCGGTGGCCGCGCCAAGGGCCGCCTCGTCCATGTTGGTCTTGCCCACCAGCACCGCGCCCGAGGCACGCAGGCGGGCAACCACATGGGAGTCGTCCTGCACCGGCTGCCCGCGCCCCGGCAAGCCGGCGCGGGTCGGCCAGCCGGCCATGTCGAAGTTGTCCTTCAGCGCGATCGGAACACCATCGAGCCGGCCGAGCACGCCGTCGCGCCGGCGGTTCGTCGCGGTGCGCGCCTGCTCCTGCATGAGCCCCGGGCGCAGGTCGACGTAGGCATTGATTTCCGGGTTGATGCGCTCGATCGCCGCCTGGTAGACATCGGCCAGCGCCTGGGGCTGCACGCGCCCTACCGCCAGCCAGTGCAGGAGCTGGCACACGCTGGCGCGGCGCAGGTCGATGTCGGCGATCGGCGGAGTCGAATTCATGCATCGTCCTTCAGGGTGTATCGGGGGATTATCGCCACGGTCCGCAAAGCGATTGCAAGCGGCCGTTAGTGAAGAGTCCGGTTTGCCGTAGGGACCGCGAAAAAGGGACAATGCCGCTCTTACCTTATAAGACCCCGCACGGAGTCCGCCATGAGCGAACGCGAAACGATGGAATACGACGTGGTCGTCGTCGGCGCCGGCCCGGCCGGGCTGTCGTTCGCGATCCGCCTCAAGCAGCTGCAGCCGGACACCACCGTCTGCGTGATCGAGAAGGCTTCCACGATCGGCGCGCAGATCCTTTCCGGCGCCGTGATCGAGCCCGGCCCGCTGGACGCGCTGCTGCCCGGCTGGCGCGACAACCCGCCGCCGATCTGCGTGCCCGCCCGCGAGGACGAGTTCTGGATGCTCAGCAAGACCGGCGGCCACAAGCTGCCGGTGCCGCCGGGCATGCGCAACCACGGCAACTTCATCGTTTCGCTCGGCGCCATGTGCGCCTGGCTGGCGCCCCAGGCCGAGGCACTCGGCGTGGACGTGTTCCCCGGCTTCGCCGCCGCGGACAACATCTACAACGAGGATGGCTCGGTCGCCGGCGTGCGCATCGGCGACATGGGCGTGGCCAAGGATGGAACCCACAAGCCCAGCTATACGCAGGGCATCGACATCAAGGCGAAGGTCACCGTGCTGGCCGAGGGTGCGCGCGGCAGCCTGACCAAGCAGCTGATCAAGCGCTACGCGCTGGACAAGGACAGCGACCCACAGGGCTACTCGATCGGCATCAAGGAGCTCTGGCAGGTGCCGGCCGGTCGCGTCACCCCGGGCAAGATCGTGCACAGCCTCGGCTGGCCGGCCGACAACGACACCTACGGCGGCAGTTTCCTCTATCACCTGGACGGCGACCGCATCGCGCTGGGCTACATCAGCGGGCTGGACTACCGCGACCCGAACTACAAGCCGTGGGAAGCCTTCCAGCAGTGGAAGAACCACCCCCACGTGAAGCCGCTGCTCGAGGGCGGCAACATCCTCTCGGCCGGCGCGCGCGCCATCGTCACCGGCGGCTACCAGTCGCTGCCGAAGGTCGAGATGCCGGGCGCGATCCTCATCGGCGATACCGCCGGCCTGCTCAACGTGCCCAAGATCAAGGGCACCCACCAGGCGATCCGCAGCGGCATGCTCGCCGCCGAGTACCTGGCCGCCAACGGCCTGGACGCCGCCGGCTTCGACGCCGCCCTGCGCGCGTCGCCGGCCATGGCCGAGCTGAAGCGGGTACGCAACATCAAGCCCGGCTTCAAGAAGGGGCTGTGGTTCGGTCTGCTCAATGCGGCCTGGGAAACCGTCACCTTCGGCGCCTCGCCCTGGACACTGAAGAACAAGCCGGACTGGTGCTCGCTGGAAAAGATCGGCGAGTACGAGGAACCCCGGCGCGACTACGTCACGCGCGACCTGCCCCCGCGCGACCGCCTGGCCGGCGTCTACTTCGCCGCCACCGAGCACGACGAGGACCAGCCGATCCACCTGCACGTGGCCGACACCAACATCTGCATCGACCAGTGCACGACCGAATACGGCAACCCCTGCACCCGCTTCTGCCCGGCGAACGTCTACGAGATCGTGGAAGACGCCATGCCCGATGGAAGCAGCAGCAAGCGCCTGCAGATCAACGCCGCCAACTGCGTGCACTGCAAGACCTGCGACATCAAGGACCCGTACGAGATCATCACCTGGGTCACGCCCGAGGGTGGGTCGGGGCCGAATTACCAGAATCTGTAAGCCCGGCCACAGGCCTCAGCCGATTGGGCAACGCCCACGCCTTCCCCGCAAGCCGTCACCAAGTCCCCGCAACATGAAACGCAGATTGTCCCACCGCGGACCGATCAGGACGCCGAACAGGAAGAGTTTGACCAGTATCCGGGGTAGATCCTGGGCCACCCATACCAGCGGCGTGTGTTTCATCCGATAGAGCAGGAGCCGATTGCGCATGATGTAGTAGAGGCGTGCTGGTCCATGCACCACCACGTGCCCCAGTCCCAAAGGCATCGCTCGTCGCGCATCACCGAGGCGATGGTGCATGGTGGCTCCGCACACCCCCAGAAGGGCGTAACCTTTTGACTTGGCGCGGAAGCACCACTCCAGATCCACATTATCGATAAACAGGCCGGCATCCATGTCTCCGACCGCCTCCAATGCCGGTATGGGTATGAGTGAGCCGGAACTGATCAGGAAGTCACAAGGCATTACCTGGCTGGCCGAGTGGCACCATAGCTTGCGGCTTACTGGAAAACCCAGACGCACGAACGGAGCATCACGCGCTTCCCGGGGGTCGTGGAAGCGCGGTCCGATGGCGGCCACCGGCTCGGGCGAGCGCGTGCGCGCCAGCGCATCCAGCAACACCTCGACCATGTTTTCATCAGGCGTGCTGTCCTGATCCAGAAGAAGGACAAACGCGTAACCCCTTCCGCGAGCCCAGGATATCCCTAAATTCTGCGCGGCAGCCAATCCGACGTTGACGGACTGCGCAAGCACGTGCACACCGTCAGCCAATCCCGGTAGATCGTTTGCGTGCCCAGACCCACTGTTGTCCACCAGCACGACTGCGCCGACCTGCGGGGTGACGGATTCCACAAGCCTGCGCAAGGTAGCGGATTCGGGGAAGTAGCTCACGATAACCGCGCATACGGCCTTTGCCTTAGTACTAGTCATGCATCCATCCTGAAGCCGGCGTCGCGCCTCGTATGCGCGCGGCCGCACGCCGGGTGAAATGGACATGTTGGCACGCTCCCTTGTCCGAGAACAGCCGAAGACCCTTGCGCCCCGCCGGCGGGCGTCCCACATGCCCGACCGTGTCGGGCAAGACGTTGGAGCCGCGACCGGCTAAAATGGGTGATGATTTTCCGTCGTTCCCGGCGGAACGCAGACAAGGGATTCCGCATGAAGATTCTGGTCGGCTACAAGCGCGTCGTGGACTACAACGTCCGCATCCAGGTCAAGCCCGACGGCACCGGCGTGGTGACCGAGGGCGTCAAGCTCTCGGCCAACCCCTTCGACGACATCGCACTGGAAGAAGCCCTGCGCCTGCGCGAGAAGGGCGTGGCCGAGGAAGTGGTCATCGTGGGCATCGGCCCAGCCGACCTCACCGCGCACCTGCGCAACGGCCTGGCCATGGGCGCCAACCGTGCCATCCACGTCACCACTGCCGAGGCCATCCAGCCGCTCACCGCCGCGCGCACGTTCCTCAAGCTGGTCGAGAAGGAGCAGCCGGGCCTGGTGATCCTGGGCAAGCAGGCGATCGACGACGACGCCAACCAGACTGGCCAGATGCTGGCCGCGCTGTGGGACCGCCCGCAGGCGACCTTCGCGAGCAAGGTGGAGATCGCCGAAGGCAAGGCCACCGTGACCCGCGAGGTCGACGCCGGCCTGGAGACCATCGAGGCCGAGCTGCCGGCGGTGATCACCACCGACCTGCGCCTCAACGAGCCGCGCTTCATCAAGCTGCCGGACATCATGAAGGCCAAGTCCAAGCCGATCGAGGTGATCGAGTTCGCCTCGCTCGGCGTCGAAGCCGGCGGCCACCTGAAGACCACCCACTACGCCGCGCCGCCCAAGCGCAGCAAGGGCGTGATGGTCAATGACGCAGCCGAACTGGTCGCCACGCTCAAGCAGAAAGGCCTGCTGTAAACCCATTCCCCCTGCAGGAGCCCACCTGTGGGCGACCGCGGGCTCCACGCCGACGCGCACCTGCAAGGACCACGGAGAAGAATTTATGACCAAGATCCTCGTCATCGCCGAACATCTCGACGGCAAGCTCAACCCCTCCACCGCGCGCGCCGTGAGCGCCGCTGCGGCGGTCAAGCCCGAAGCCATCGATGTGCTGGTGCTGGCCGACAATGCCGATGCCATTGCCGCCGAGGCCGCAAAGATCGAAGGCGTGACCCGCGTACTCACCGCCAACCGCACCGAAAACGCGCACGCGCTCGCCGCCGTGCTGGCGCCGCAGGTGGCCAAGGCCGCCGCCGGCTACAGCCACGTTTTCGCCCCCTCCACCACCTTCGGCAAGGACTTAGGCCCGCGAGTCGCCGCCCTGCTCGGCGTGCCACAGGTCAGCGACGTGATGACGGTCGAGGGCAGCCACACCTTCAAGCGTCCGGTCTACGCTGGGAACGCCATCGTCACGGTAGAAGCCGACCCTGCGCTGCCCGTGGTGGCTACCATCCGGACCGCTTCTTGGCCGGCGGCAGCCATCGGCGCCAACAGCGCCCCGGTCGAGGCGTTGGGCCTGGATGTCGCCCTGCCCTCGCACACCCGTTTCGTCGAGCTCAAGCAGGGCAAGAGCGACCGCCCCGACCTGCAGAGCGCCAGCAAGGTCGTCTCCGGCGGCCGCGGCGTCGGCTCGAAGGAGAACTTCGAGATCATCTACAAATTCGCCGACCGGATCGGCGCCGCCGTGGGCGCCTCGCGCGCCGCCGTCGACGCGGGCTACGTACCCAATGAAATGCAAGTAGGCCAGACGGGCAAGATCATCGCGCCGGAGCTGTACATGGCCATCGGTATCTCCGGGGCCATCCAGCACCTGACCGGCATCAAGGACGCCGGCACCATCGTGGCGATCAACAAGGATGCCGAGGCGCCCATCTTCGAGGTGGCGGATATCGGGCTGGTGGGCGATCTGTTCAAGATCATCCCAGAATTGGAAAGCGCCCTTTAACTTGGCTGATTAATTATTACCCGGACCCGCAGCCACCGACTGCGATTGAATGCTTCCAATACCGACAGGATAATTGGCAGCACGGATCTGTGAGAGCGAATGGAAGACACAATACGTCCCTTATGCGTAGATCTGGACGGGACCCTCATTCACACAGATCTGTTGATTGAGTCCGCCCTGCTGCTGTTGAGAAGCAATCCGCTCTTTGTTTTCGCAATGCTGGCGTGGCTATTCAGGGGGCGCGCCGTCCTCAAGCGCGAAATCGCGGCCCGGGTCACTCTCGACCCCAAGTCGCTTCCTTATAACACCCACCTTCTGGCTTGGCTAAAAAAGGAGGCGACTTCCCGACCACTGGTTCTGGTGACCGCGTCGGACGCCCAATTTGCGCACGCAGTCGCCAGCGAAGTTGGTCTTTTCGAGCACGTCATCGCCAGTAACGGCAGGCAGAACATGTCCGGGTCGGCCAAGGCACGTCGCTTGCTCGAGCTTTATGGGCACCGGCAGTTCGACTATGCGGGCAACGAGGCCGTGGATCTTAAGGTATGGACCCATAGCCATACAGCAATTGTGGTAAGCACCCACGCAGCCCTGCGTCGAAAGGCCGCCCAGCTTGCCAACAAGACAGTGTTATTCGCGGGAAGGAAGTCCACGTCCCGCCATTGGATCAGAGCACTGCGGCTTCATCAGTGGGTCAAAAATTTCCTGGTCTTTGTTCCATTGCTTGCAGCGCATCAGCTTTTGGTCGGCCCGGCCTTCTGGGCGGCCGCGATGGCCTTTCTGTCGTTTGGCCTTTGCGCCTCTGGCGTCTACGTGCTGAACGACTTGCTTGACCTATCTTCCGACCGAGCGCACCGAACCAAAAGGAACAGGCCCTTTGCAGCTGGGACCCTGGACCTGAAAGCCGGCATTATCGCAATACCAGCACTCACAGCCGCTTCGCTTGGACTCGCGCTCAGCTTCCTGCCTCGGCAGTTCCTGTTGGTGCTTCTGCTGTATCTCGCCACGACGGTTCTTTATTCTTTTAAACTCAAACGGGTACCCTTGCTCGACGTTGTCGTCCTCGCCGGCCTCTACACTGTTCGGATCGTTGCCGGCACGGTAGCCATTGCAAGCGTGCTTTCTTTCTGGCTGCTTGCGTTTGCCATATTCATCTTCTTGAGCCTGGCGACCATGAAGCGTTGCGTCGAGCTCTATTCCGCAAAAGAGCGCGGGCTAGTGAATATTCCCGGCCGTGCTTACCAGCCCGACGACCTATTCATCCTACGCCCCATGGGAATGGCTGCTGGATATCTCAGCGTGCTGGTACTTGCGCTCTATATCAACAGCCCAACCAGCAACATGCTCTACCGCCATCCTCAATGGCTGTGGCTGATCTGTCCCTGTCTGCTGTACTGGGTGAGTCGTGCATGGTTTATTGCTCATCGTGGCCTGATGACGGATGACCCCATCGTCTTTGCGGTCCGCGATCGCACGAGCCAGCTAGTGCTCGCCACTACGATGGGCCTCGCACTTCTGGCTCTATGATTACCTGCGACCGAAACCGCCAGCTCCGGCACGGAAAATATGTTCTTGACGCGCTTACTGTTTGAGGTCGCGATTTGCGTCGTCGGCTTATCCCTTGTTGGTTATCCGCTCACCCGGCACAACCCGGCGATAAAAGGTGCTGAGCGACTCCCATGGGCACTGATACTCGGCATCTGCACGACCATCGTTTTAGTCCGTTCGGTCAACGCGGTGGCCCCCATTGGGCAAGCGAGCCCGTGGATTGCCGCAGGCCTTGTCGCCTGGCTGGTCTATAGCTGGCGCGACGGGGCCCTGCGCGACTTGTTCTTCGGTGACCTGCGCGCACTTGATCCGATCATGAGCGCCGTTTGGCTGACCGCGCTCGTAGTGTTGACTGTGGCCCTGAACATCCCTGTGTTTTCGCACAAGGCCTTGGTCGCTGAGGCCTCGTCAAACCATGACGCCATTTACTACGTCACTAATGCCCGCTGGATGTTGGGCCATCGGTTTGGAGACACTGTCACCTATAGCGCAGACCACCCTTTGTTCTGGATGGCGAGATCAGCGTTTGGCGCAGCTCCGTCACTCGGGAGAGTTGGAGCAGAAGGCCTGCTCGCTTTCGTCAGCGCAATTTCGGCACAGGACCCCGTGACCCATTTTCTGGCGCTGCAGACAGTCGCCGTGATCGGAGGCACCTCGGCCAGTGCTCTGTTGATCCCACGCCGCCTTGCCTTATTTTCGTCGCGGCCGACCGCCGCCAAGGTCCTCGCAGCTGGCTCGGTCGTGTTTGCCCCGGCGCTTGTTCAGATATTCATCAACTCCAGCTTCGCTAACGCGTACGGCGTAGTGCTCATGACGTCGTTCGTCCTGATCTCTATACGAAGCAAGGCTTGGAGCCTGAGGGTGCAGCAACCTTTGTTGTTCGCTGGCATGCTCGCGACATACCCGGAACTGTCGCCAATCGCCCTGATCATTATTGGCAGCATATTCCTGTTCGAACTTCTCCTGCGCGGTGAATCATTTCGCGAGCTGCTCATGAGTGGATTTCAAATCCTGGCATCCGTTGCGATAGCAATCGTGGCGGTGCCCTGGATATCGTCCGTAGCCGCGATGACACTGAAGACAGTCTATTTCGTCGCCAGCACGCAAGGCAATTCGTGGCCGGACCCCTACGCCGGGCTCTCAGCCCTCCAGTTGCCGTTAGCCGTATTCTCTACCAGCCAAGGGCTGGCAACCATTGTTCCTGGCGCATTTTTTGTGGCATTTGCGGGGCTTCTTTGTATAACACTTGCGAGATCCACGGTACGTTCCCCGGATAGTTCCTTGCCGTTAGGGGTCGCGCTCGCTCTCACTGTGTTCCTAAGCTACATCTTCCACAAAGAATTCAACTACGGAAAGCTCAAGATACTCGAATACTTTTCGTTGTTTTTAGCCCCCTCTTTGATTGCCGCTTGCGGTGTAGCCACTTCCGGCGGCAAACACGAGGGTCTTCATCGCATAGTGCAGCACCTGGCGATTCTAGGGGTCGCAGCGATGAATATCGGCGCATGCTATCTGCTTCTGCAGAAAGGTTCTCTTACCGCTGGGCGGCGTTATGTAGCAAATGACCTCGTTAACGCCGTAAAGGCGGCCGACCAATGGTCGGGGCAACGCAGCGTGGCCGTGCGTTTCGGAAGCGAACCATTTCTATATTCAATGTGGACCGCCTACTTTTCGAACAGGCCGCTGGAGTTTTCGGCGGTTTATGGCTCCGGCGGTTATCTTGAGCCGTTTGTCAGCACACACCCTGCCGTGCCTCGCGGCTCGTCTCAAGTGATGATCACCGACGCTATCGGAGGCTCCACCCTACTAGGAGAAAAGATCCTCGCGCGCTATGGACGTTTTGAAGTGGTAGACGTCACCGACGGCACCCGCATCTCGGGCCTCTATGGCGACGAAGGTGGTTGGTCTTGGATGGGGCGGAAATTACTACTGAACATCGTTGGCCAGGGTGCGAAATTCCTGAATCTGGTTTTAGCGAACCGTTTCGCCCCAGCCGCTGCCTCCGAAAAAGTTGCCGTCACTGTCGACGGCGCTCGTTGTGAGCTCACCATTTCAACCGAACCCCACCAGCTAACGCTGGCAATACCCCCGGGACACGAGCATCAGGTGACGATCGTACCTTTGGGGCCCGTACGAAGCCCTGCGCTGCTTGGTCAATCGGTCGACACTCGGGAGCTGAGCTATCAGGTCTCTGGACTCAGCCTGTCGATCAACCCCCGATTCCCAACCCTTACCTGCCGGAGCGAACCCTGATGCCCTTGGTTATCCTGCTGCCGCTCGTTTTCTTGGGAGCTTTGCTGAGTGCCATCGGAGGCCTTTTACTTAAAGCTGGAGCCGTCCGCCTTCCGCCCATCCATGGCGTACTGGACCTTTGGTTCATCTTTCTCAACTGGCGAATCCTTGCAGGACTGGCCCTCTATTTCATTCCCGCTGTCCTGTGGATCCTTCTTTTGCGTAAGGTTGACCTCAGCCTGCTTCAACCACTGATGTCAATGGTCTATGTGATAACCCCTGTACTGGCGCTCTATATCTTCAAGGAACACGTCTCTACACTGCGTTGGGCCGGAATTGGAGTGATTATGATCGGCGTGGCCTTGATCTCGAGGTCATGATGGCAGTCCGCAAAAACATTCTTATCGTACTTAGCTATTACCATCCCTACATAAGCGGAGTGTCGGAGTACGCAAAAATGCTCGCGGAAGGAATCGCGAAGTACCATGATGTTACGGTGCTGACAGGGATGCACCTGAACTCGCTACCACCACAGGAGAAGATTGCCGGGGTCAATGTAGTGCGTGCTAAACCGCTGCTATTCCTCCACAAGGGGTATATAAGCGTAGACATGATCCGTCAGTTCCGGGGCCTCGCGAGGAACGCGGATGTCATTAATTTTCATTTGCCCATGCTGGATGCAATCTGGCTGACGCGACTGGCTCCTAAGCATGCTCGCTTGATCACGACATATCAATGCGATGTTCAAGCCGTCGGCGGGTGGTTCGATAGGCTCGCAGTTGGCGCAGTCAATCAGGGATCCCAACTGTGCATTAAACGGTCCGAAAAAGTCGTGGTCTTGTCTAAAGACTACGCGGCCGGATCAGCGGTCCTGAAACCGGACGCGCCGGTCGTCGAGGGCTTCGCGCCCATCAAAGACCCTGGCCTGTTGACCCCAGCTCGACCCAGCAGCGACGGCAAGTCTCTCGTTATTGGTTTTTTGGGACGGTTCGTGGCCGAAAAGGGCATTGACGTCCTGATCCGCGCTTTTGAGCGCATCCGCACACGACACCCGTCTGCTCGCTTGCTTTTGGCGGGCGACTATAGAGCCGTTGCAGGTGGCTCCATCTATCAACAACTCAAACCGAGAATTGACGCCCTAGGCGATAGCGTCCAACTTCTGGGCCGTATAGACGAGACGGAGTTGTCACGCTTCTACGCACAACTGGACGTCCTGGTGCTTCCTAGCGTCAACGCCTACGAAGCCTTTGGCATGGTGCAGGTCGAGGCCATGCTGGCAGGAGTCCCGGTTGTCGCTAGCGATATGCGCGGCGTACGGATACCGGTTCAACTAACCGGAGCCGGTAATCTGGCCCCTCCGGGCTCTGACGAAGGCTTGGCGTCAGCCATATTGGATACCGTTGCTACCGAGCGGTGCAGGGATCGCCAGGCCATTCGGCAAGCAGCCCTCGACGTATTTTCGAATCAGGCGTTTATAGAACGTTATCTTAGTCTTATCGACAGTAAGCCAAGCCCAAACCTGAGCGGCCCCGGCTCTCGCAAATAGGTACGCTTGGCGTTTGCTCGCAAAAGCATTAAGAGTCTTTCTTTAGGGAACCGTTTTCGCGCGGACGGGATCCGCGGCCCGTTTATATGGGACGGCTGCGAAGAATCACCCCCAGGAACATGAAAACGATGTCCCCACCAAATGTGACTATTCTGAACACGGCCGCCAGCAAGAGAATATCCTTTTCCGGCATGTGCCCGTGCAACAGAGCGAGAAACACTACCTCCCGCACCCCGAGTCCGCCCGGTGCGCCGATGACGACGAAACCTGCTACCCAGCTGGCCGCCGCAGCAGCCGGCAATAGCCAGACGTCCGCGGCATCTTGCAGCAGCACCTGAGCGGGCGCCATCAGGGATAGCGCCATTGCCCCGAACAGAAGCAGCTGCAGCGGCAGTACCGGCAGCATCCAGCTTGGCGCGTGCAAGGGAATCCACGCCTCCACCCTGGAATTGCGACGGCGCCACCATTGCAGCGCGATGAAGGCGGTCCCGATGCAGACGCATTCGACAAGCGCTACTTCACCCGTCGTTACGGAGAAGGGCAGCCAGGGTGCAAGCACGCCTATGGCGTCGGCGGCCCACACCAGCGAGGCCAGCACGAGAAGGCCCGCTTCGGCGAACGTGGCTAGCAGCAGGGCGCGGTGACTCATCCCGAGATTGCGCATCAACAGATGGCGCCCGACATAGTGGCCGACGTTGCCCGGCAAATACTTTGCGAACTGCGTGACTGCATAGGCCGAGAACAACGGACGCAGTCGCGGCCGGTCGGCAAGAAATGCCGTTTGCAGGCAGCACCAGGCGAGCCCAGCAGAACACAACCCTGCGGCATAGATGGGAATGGCGATGCCGATGGACCCGACGAGGCTGCCGAGGTGGGGCGAGTTCCACAACTGCTTCAGGACGCCTGTCTGCACAAAGCGCAGAAGTATCCAGCCGACGCAGCCCAGCGCCACCAGCCCTCCTGCGACGCGTGAAAGAGCTCTTACGTTACTGGACACGGCAGAGCGCGAGCGTCCACGGAAGCGGTGAGCGCACGGCGACGATCTGTACTCGCTGCTGCAGCAGCGAGAGAAATGCGCGTTTCGACCAGTGCTGGATGTGCCCGGGTGTATTACCGAATTCCTTCCAATAGCAGCCCCTGGCCATGTTGAGCGCGCGCCAGAGCGGCTCCCTCGGCACACTGACAAGCAGATATCGGCAGCTCAGCCCGGCCAGGATATCGAGCGCAATGGCGGGCTCTTCCAAATGCTCCATGACCTCGCAGCAGACGACTAAATCGCTGCGACCGCATGCCTCCTTTGCGCTGAAGATGTCCAAAGTACGGAATGGGATTGGCAAGCCCGCAGCAGCGGCACGCCGGCGCGCCTCATCCACTGCGTCTTCGGAAATGTCGCATCCCTGTACCTTCCATCCCCTGCCCGCCAACCGCATGGACAACTCGCCCTCCCCGCAACCGATTTCAATGGCCGTGCCCACCGGTTCGGCGATCACGGCCAGCTCCACGAACGACCGCAGAAACCCCTGCATCATTGATCGCGCGATCGGGTTGCGGGTGTTGTACTTGTCGTAGTAGTTGCCCGAGGGTTGAAAGACCTTGCCGTTCATCTTCAGCTCCGACGCCGGTGCGGTCAGACGATAGCCGCTGCCCAAGGAAGGAAGAAAGCCCCTCGACCCGAGTGGACTCGTTGCTGCGTCAGCGATGACAAAAAATTCACAACTTAGGCGCATGCTAGAGCTTGGCTTGAACGATACGCCCGTCCCGCGTACGGGCCCATGCTTGCCCACGAGTGCGGCAATGAAGCTCGTCATCCAGATCCCATGCTTCAATGAGTCTGCGACGCTAGCCATCGCCCTCGCCGCACTGCCCCGGATGCTCGAGGGGATCGATACGGTCGAATGGCTGATCGTCGATGACGGCTCCCGTGACGGAACCGTGGAAGTCGCGCGCAGGCTGGGCGTGCACCACATCGTCCGCCATACGGCAAACCGCGGATTGGCGCAGGCCTTCATGACTGGTATTGATGCCTGCCTGAAAGTGCATGCCGATGTCATAGTCAACACCGACGCAGACAATCAATACCAGGCCGATGACATCCCTGCGCTGATCGCCCCGATACTCGCTGGCGAGGCGGACATAGTCATCGGCGCCAGGCCGATTGGCGATACGACCCATTTTTCCTGGATGAAAAAAAAGCTTGAGCAGTTGGGCAGCTGGGCCGTACGCATGGCCAGCCAGACCGAGGTGATGGACGCCCCGAGTGGCTTTCGGGCTATCACCCGTGAGGCAGCCATGCGACTCAACGTGTTCAACGCGTACACCTATACGCTGGAAACCATCATCCAGGCGGGACAGAGCAACATGCGCGTCGCCAACGTGCCGATTCGCACTAATCCCGACCTCCGACCATCGCGGCTCGTGCGCAGCATTCCCGCGTACGTGGGCCGGTCGGTGCTCACGATCTTGCGGGTATTCGTGATCTACAAGCCGCTCAAGTTCTTTGCGTTCTTCGGGACGGTGTTCCTGTTGGTCGGTCTGGCCGCCGGCGCGCGCTACCTCTGGTTCTTCTTCGAAGGCAACGGCGCCGGCCATGTGCAGTCGGTGATCCTTTGTGCCTTGGCTGTGATCGTCGGCCTGCTATTCTTTTTGATGGGCATCATCGGCGATCTTATCGCTACAAACCGCAAGTTGCTCGAGCGCATCCATCTGCGCGTGCAGCGCCTGGAGCACCGGCAAGAGTGATCGCGTAGCTGACACACCATGGGCCAACTGCCCCCAACGGATATATCGACGCGCATCCCCTAGTTTTCCGACGATCCCACGCTGGCGCCTGATCGCGTGCTTTTGGATAATGAGTGGTTCACGGCGCCGTGTCCCAGTCTGGCGCCCTTAGTAGGAGCGCTTGCATGTTAATCCCGGTCGTCCTCAGCGGTGGTAGCGGTACCAGGCTCTGGCCTTTGTCCCGCAAAAACCTGCCAAAGCAGTTCCTTACGCTGGCCGGAGATTCCAGCCTCTTCCAGCAGACTATCGGGCGCACCCTCGGCCTGATAGAGGCGACGGCCCCGATCGTGGTATGCAGTGAAGACCATCGGTTCCTGGTCGCTGAGCAATTACTCGAACTGGAGGTCAAGGGTGCGACCATCATGCTCGAGCCTCTGCCGCGAAACACCGCGCCAGCCATCGCACTGGCCGCGCTTCAGGCACTCGCCCGCGACCCTCATGCCATCGTTCTGGTGCTGCCGGCCGATCACCTCATTGGTGACGAGCAGAACTTCCGAAACGCCGTCGCCAGCGCCTTGCCGGTGGCCGAGGAAGGTTGGCTGGTGACCTTCGGAATCCGGCCTGACGGTCCCGAGACCGGGTTCGGCTACATCCGTCGTGGCGAAGCCGTTCCGGGCGCGTTTCGCGTCGACCGCTTCGTCGAGAAGCCCGATCTGGCAACTGCCCAGGCATACATCAACGATGGAAACTACGATTGGAACTCGGGGATGTTCATGTTCCGGGCAAGCCGGTTCCTCGAGGAACTGGAACGCCATGCTCCGGCAATCCTCAAAGCCGTGCGCGGATCATTCGAATCCGCATCGGTGGATCTTGATTTCGTGCGCATCGACAAGGCTGCCTTCGTTGGCAGTCCGGAGGATTCGATCGATTATGCGGTGATGGAAAAGACGGATCGCGCGGCTGTTGTTCCGGTCAGCTGCGGTTGGAGCGACATCGGGTCCTGGGGTGCGCTTTGGTCCGCAGCGGAGAAGGACGCCGACGGCAACCGCCTGGAGGGTGACGTGCTTGCCATCGACAGTCATAACTGTCTTGTCCGCTCATGCGACCGCCGACTCGTGGCAACCATCGGCGTCCAGGACCTGGTGATCGTTGACACCCCGGATGCGACTCTGATTGCCTCGCGAGAACGATCGCAGGACGTGAAGAAGCTCGTTGACCAGCTCAAGGCTGCAAACCGGCCCGAGCATATGTTCCATCGCAAGGTCTACCGGCCATGGGGCAGCTACGATTCCATCGATATGGGCGAGCGGTTCCAGGTCAAGCGGATCGTCGTCAAGCCGGGCGCGGCGCTTAGCCTGCAGAAGCACCACCACCGAGCCGAGCACTGGATCGTAGTCTCGGGAACCGCGCAAGTGACGCGCGATGAAGAGGTGTTCCTGCTCAGTGAGAACCAGAGCACCTACCTACCGCTGGGGAGCGTGCATCGGTTGCGCAACGTGGGGAAAGTGCCGTTGGAGCTGATCGAAGTCCAGTCCGGCAGCTATCTTGGCGAAGATGACATCGTGCGCTTTGAGGATGTCTACGGTCGGGCGTGACCTCGATGTGCAGGGGCGATGACCCGCCCCTGCACCGTCGCGTCAGCCTTCGATCAAGCGACGCAGCTCTGCGGTTTTTTCATCCATCAGCGCGATGCTCCCCCGCGCCTCGACGTTCAAGCGCAGCAACGGCTCGGTGTTCGACGAGCGGACATTGAAGCGCCAGTCCGCAAAGTCCACGCTGAGCCCGTCGGTATGGTCCACCACTGCTGACGGCATCGTGGCATAGCGATCCTGAAGCCGGCCGACGACGGCCGCTGCGTCTGCCACCTCGAAATTGATCTCGCCGCTGCACGGGTACGCGGCAATGCGCTGCTCGACCATCTGGGCCAGAGGCATCTCCATGCGGCTTAGGCGTTCGGCAATCAGCAGCCACGGAATCATCCCAGAGTCGCAATAGGCAAAATCGCGAAAATAGTGGTGCGCACTCATCTCACCGCCGTAGAGCGCATCCTCCATCCGCATCCGCTCCTTGATGAATGCGTGACCGGTCTTGCTCATGATGGGCACGCCACCGGCGGCCTTGGCCATGTCGATGGTGTTCCACGTCAGGCGCGGGTCATGCACGATCTTGCCGCTGGGATGCTTCTCCAGCAGCTGAGCGGCCAGCAGGCCGACCAGGTAGTAACCCTCGATGAAGCGCCCTTCGGCGTCGAAGAAGAAGCAGCGGTCGAAATCGCCGTCCCAGGCGATACCAAAATCCGCCCCGCTGCTACGCAATGCCTCGGACGTGGCGGCGCGATTCTCCGGCAGCAGCGGATTCGGAATGCCGTGCGGAAAACGACCGTCCGGTTCGTGATGGATGCGGATGAATTCGAACGGCAGGTGCGGCGCCAGCTCGTCGATTACCACGCCTGCCCCGCCGTTGCCGGCGTTGACCACGATCTTCAGCGGCCGCAGGGCGCTACGATCAACGTAGCCGAGCAGATGCTCGATAAACGCAGACTTGTCCGCTTCCACCCGCAACGAACCGATCGTAGCCGTCGGGGAAAATTGGCCCGACTCAGTCAGCGCTTCGATATCGCGTAGTCCGGTATCGCCGCTGATTGGACGCGAGCCGTCGCGCACCAGTTTCATTCCGTTGAAGTCCATCGGATTGTGGCTCGCGGTCACCATGATGCCGCCATCCACGCCGCGGTGTGCCGTCTGGAAATAGACCTCCTCGGTGCCGCACAACCCGATATCGATCACCGATGCGCCGGCGTCGTTGAGCCCGCGCGCCACGGCCGCGGCCAGCGCTGGACTATCCAACCGCACGTCACGACCCACCACCACCTCGCGCGCCCGAAGTGTCTGCGCGAACGCGCGGCCGATGCGGTAAGCGATATCATCATTCAATTCACCCGGGACGCGGCCGCGGATGTCGTAGGCTTTGAAGCACTTGAGCACTGGCTCACTTCCCGTTGAGTATTGTGGATGGACTGGATTGGCTAGAAGCCGGAGAGACTGAGGGGTACGCCGTAACCGATTTCAGGCCCAAGGCAAGCATGCGCCCGTCCCCTCCCATACCAATGGCTTGCGGCGAGACAGCATCGGGCAGATCGAAACCGATGATCAGCTTTCCCGCTTCGCGAAGCACACTCTCTGGCAGGACGACATCAAAGGCCAAGGCCGATTGGGGGAGGGCCACCTCACGCTGGGCGACCGACCTGCCATTCAGGGTGATATCGATGCGTTGACGTGAATGCTGGGGTGACACCAGCGCGTTGGCCTCGAAGTGCAGGCGAATGCCACCTGCAGTCGCAGGCAACTGGCGGGGATCCAACGACAGTTCCGCATGCTTACCCAGGCTCCACGTGCCCCACGTCTCCGGGCTGCTCCAACCGCTGGCCAGCCACGCATTCCAGGCCCCTTTGGTGTTGAAGGATTGCGCCTGCGAAAGCGGAAGCATCGAACGCTTGAGGCGATAAAGATACAGCCGCCTCTCCGCGGCCAACGTGAACTCATGAGGAAACAGGAAGCTCGACGCGAAGCCCCAGACCTTCAACCGCTCGCTGTTGACCAGATCGAACCCCCGCGGGGAGGAAGGGCTGGCGGAGAGCAGGTACACGTCGTCGAAGCGGGCATCCAGGGCGGCGATATATGCACTATCGGTCAATGAGCTGTTGCTGACATTGATGACTTCGCGGCCGAAGGTGTACAGAACCGGGGTTTTGATCTGACTGATGGCGGGCGGCCCCGGCTGCGAAGTGATCATCAATACCAAGTCGCTAGTCCCTACTGGCGCCAACATACGCTTCAGCGAACCGTAGAGTCCCGCGTTCTCATTCTTGCCGAGCTGACCCGCGCTAGCCACCGCCATGTAAAACATCGAGACACCAAGAAGCCAAGTTGTAGCCGTCTTCTGCCAGCCCGCCCTCATCCCCGCCCACACGAGTACGGTGAACAACAACAGGTAAGGGACGTTCTCGCTCAGGAGATAGCGTGCGTAGTAAGGACCGTAAGGAACGGTCCACTGCAGCAAGCAGGCGTAGACAAGGAACCCGGCCGCGAAAAGACGCAGAAACTCGACCCGGGGATCGCTCTGCCTATGCGTCAGCGCAACTACTCCTGCAAGGAGGACGGGACCCGTATAGACCAACAGCTGGAACAGGCTGGATGCTTCGACCGCTACCCATCTCGAACCGGCCAGATGCCACCGCAGGCTCAGCCAAGCATCCGGCATGAATCGACCGGTCCAGCCGAGCTGGTAGATCTTGAAAAGTCCCATCAGCAGCGAGACCACAACGACCAATCCAACGACGCGCCGTACGGGTGTGAGAACGTACCGGCTCATCTGCTCCTGTCGAGGTTCCGATCGCGTCGTCGCTGCGGTGCCCAGCCAGGCAGCCAGGCCCGCGGCGGCAGCTATGGACACTCCTGCCGGCCAACGGTCAGAAAACAAGCGCTCAAAAGAAAGACGGTAGATGTCGCTGGAATACGAACCAGACCAACGCAGCCCATACCATACGGAGAGTGCGTACAGCACCATTACGCCAGCGCACCACCCGAACATTGCCCTACGACAGTAGCGATCCCGATCCGCGATCGCGCTTGCCATTGCGGCCGCGAGGACAAATGGCATGTACATGAAACCGCTTATCCTGGTAACGAACAAGCAGCCAAAACTGGCCATGGACAACCATAACCACCGAGCTCCAGAAGCTTGGCCCCGCCCATCACGGAAGAAGGCAAGGAAGGTGAAGCCGGCGAGCGAGAAGGCGAGCGCAGGCACCTCCGTTACCGGAAACTTGGAAAAAAATGCATGCAGGGGATTGACCGCGAGCAACGCGCCCGTAATCAGTGCCGCCATTCGTGACCCCGATACAGCCAGCGCCAGACGATAGATAAACACCGTCGACAGCCAACTGAAGAAGGTCAGTGCGTAAACCCCGAAGGTGGCGCCGAACAAGCCCTCGAAGATGGCCATCCAGACCGGAAACAGGTGATAGAACTGGAATTGAAGCAGCGGTCCTGAGCGCTCAAGCGCATAAACGCCTGGCAGGTAACCCGCGTCCCGGTTTTCCCTCAGGTAAGTAGCAGTCAGGGACGGATCGTCAAGCTGCTCAAACGCCGTATCCCGTACCTCGATGCCTCCCGTGCGTGCAATATGGTGTGCCATATTGACGTACACACCTTCGTCTTGGCCGCCCAGTACGTAGTGGTAGGCCGGCAGCCGGAAGAACAAGCAGACGAGTGTCAGCAGCGCCAGGTGCCGCCAATCCGCGGTCACCCGAGATGTCGTGCCGCGTTCCCTCGTAAACCAGGCGTACACACCGGCCACCAACAGCGAAGCCAGGCAGACCTGGAGCGCAAGGAAATGGCCCGCCAGGGCAGTGATCAATCCAAGCACGCTCGTCGACAGAATCCAGGCGACAAGCAGTTCCAGGCACCTGTCAATCCGCTCGTTTACGCTCAGATCGGGCTGAATCATCCCTTATACCCCTCGCCTGGTACGTGAACGAATTGCCTCGCAATGGTCTTTCGGAAAGGGTGCCATGAATCGGCGACCAGTTGATATCAGTCGCCCGAATACATCCACGCAAGCGTTTCATTGAGGGGAATAGTCGTCTGGAGATTCATTGCGCTTCTGAACCGCGAATTCGAACCCACCAACCGATGAACCTCATTTGCGCGCACAAAGGCCGGATTGATCTGTTTCGTGATTTGATAACCAGCGATGTCGACCATCATGGCAATCACATCGTCAAGCGAATGGCCCACGCCGCCACAGAGATTGAAAATCTGCCCGACGGGCTTTTTTTCCGCGATTCTCCGATAGCTCCGGGCCACATCGCGAACATCACTGAAGTCCCGAATTACGTCGGTGTTGCCTAGCTCAATGGTCTGATCTCGACGTTTGAAATGCGCCACGATCTTGGGGATCAGGAACTGTTCGGACTGGCCGACACCGGTGTAATTGAACGGTCGGGTGATGACGATGGGTAGCTTGTCCATCCACAATCGGGCCATGTATTCCATAGCCAACTTGCTTACCGCATAGTCATTGGCCGGCGCCGGCGGCGTGTCCTCGGTAATAGGCTCGACCTTGGCGTTACCATAAATGTTGGCACTGCTGGCAAGGATGACGACTTCCGGTTTTTTGGACGAAGCCGCCAGCGCCTCAAGCAGATTGCGGGTGCCGACGACGTTGACCCGATACATCTCATCGACGTCGCCGTGCGCCACGAAAGCGATCGCGGCCAAGTGCAGCACCACATCAGGTCTGACGGCCTCCACAGCCAGCCGCATCGCTTCGCGATCCAGCAAATCGGCCCGGATAGATCCCAGCGCACCGCCTTCACCGTGATTGGACAGGCCGAACACCTCGTAGCCGGCCTGTTCCAATTCGCAAGTGACATAGCGGCCGGTGAATCCGCTGCGGCCGGTAAGCAATGCGCGCGGCTTCGCCATCAGAACGATGCGCCACATTCGTTGCGGACGAGATCGGCCTCGACCATCATGCGGCACAGATCTTCCAGCGAGGTCTTCGCTTCCCAACCGAGCTTATCGCGTGCCTTGGCGGCGTCGCCGATCAGCAATTCCACTTCGGCGGGACGGTAGAAGCGCGGATTAATGCGCACCAGCTCGCGCCCGCTTGCAGCGTCGACACCGCGCTCTTTCTCCGCGTTGCCGCGCCAGTCGAGATCGATACCGACGGCCTTGAACGCCATGGTGACGAAGTCGCGCACGGTTTCCGTTCGGTTGGTTGCCAGCACATACGTATCCGGCTCATCGGCCTGCAGCATCCGCCACATGCCCTCGACGTATTCCTTCGCGTAACCCCAGTCGCGCTTGGCATCGAGGTTGCCGAGCTCGAGCACATCGAGCTTACCCAGCTTGATCTTTGCAACGGCGTCGGTGATCTTGCGGGTCACAAATTCGCGCCCACGCAACGGCGACTCGTGGTTGAAGAGGATGCCGCTGCTCCCGAAGATGTCATAGGACTCGCGATAGTTCACCGTCATCCAGTGCGCATACAACTTGGCAACACCGTAGGGACTGCGCGGGTAGAACGGGGTCGACTCGGTCTGCGGCACTGCCTGCACTTTGCCGAACATCTCGGACGTGGAGGCTTGATAGAATCGGATGTTGCGATTCACCGTGCGGATGGCCTCGAGCATGTGGACCGCGCCGATGCCAGTGATATGGCCCGTGGTGATCGGCTGGTCGAACGAGACACCGACGAAACTCTGCGCGGCCAGATTGTAGACCTCGGACACGCCGGTGTTCTCAAGCAGGCGAATGCTCGAGCCGAGATCTGTCAGATCGTATTCGACGAGCGAAAGATTGGGGTGACTCTCAATGCCCAGTTCTTCGATACGCCAGAAATTGACCGAGCTAGTCCGCCGATACGTACCGTAGACCCGGTATCCCTTCTCCAGCAGCAGCTGGGTCAGGTATGCACCATCCTGGCCGGAAACGCCTGTGATCAAGGCCGTTTTCATGAAAGACTCCTGTTGAATTCGATTGAAAAATGTTCCGCCATGCGCCAAGGCTGGACTCAAACTGTCGTATTTTCACCGCCACGGTCGCCGACGGCAATGGAGCATCCGGAAACCGGCGCTACCTCGACCTGAGTCACCCAGATACTGGTATTGGCCTCCACCGAGATGCGCACCTCGAGATCGGTGACATCCAAGTCCAGAGGCAGTTCGACCTCGACCAACATGGAACCGACTCGGCGGTCATCGGCAACGAACGCGCGCTCCGCATGGATCGTGGCACCGGCGGAACTGCATACGTCCAGCAATGCCGGGCCGGAGCCTCCACCGTAGATCCGGACGCTGTATCGCCCGGCGCGCAATGGCACGTAGGGGCCGTACAGCAACTGGCCCGCGATCCCGCTTGACATCATGCGGCCACGCGCAAGGTGCCCTACTTGCGTGAGAAAGCGGTAATCGAATGCATTGTAGCGACGCAAGGAACCGGGCATCCATCGGTGATCCCAGCGCTCGTTGGAAAGCACGTCCACCAATTGAGCGGTGGCATCCTTCCACGTATTCCAGCGCATGCCGCTGGACTGCGGCGCGCGATCCCTCGCGTCGAGCTCCAGCCAGGCTCGCAATGCACCGCCGAGATCCTCGGCATCGTAGCCGGAGAAATAGTGAGCATGCTCGGCGGCGATCTCCCGGAATACCGGCAGGTCGCGTGCAATCAGCGGCAACCCATGATGGGCACCCTCGATCAACGGCAGACCGAAACCTTCGCCCTCCGAAGCCATGATCAACGCGGACGCGCGCCGATAAGCCGCGAGCAGCAGATCATCGCTGGCCTTCTGGAACCAGAAGAGCCGCTTGCCGTGTTGCGGGTGCTCGGCCATGCGCTGGAGCAGGTCGTCGACCAGCCAGCCAGGCTTGCCGATTACCAGCAGGTTGACCTCCACACCCTCATTCCATAGCAATTCGCAGGCAGCCAGCGCCTGGGCGTGTCCCTTGCGGGGCTCCACCGTTCCGACCATCAGAAAGGTTGGGCGGTCGCCCAGTTCCGGCAAGCGGGCGGGAGGCTCGGCGTCGCTGATCTGCCCCGCGTTGGCCGGGGCAAGATCGGCGCCCAGATGGAACCAGCCGACGCCCAAGGGGCGCTGCCGCGCCGGGCGCGCCTGATGCAGCCACGACTCGAACTCGTCGGCGACCGCCTTGGAAATGCAAATCACGCTATCGGCCACTTCGGCCACCGCTTCGTACCAACTACGAAACAGTGGCAATAAGTGGGGTTCAAAGCAGTCGGGTCGGAAGAGCGGCAGAAGATCGTAGACAATGAAATGCTGCCGGATTCCTCGATTCCTCAATCGCCGGAAGACCTCGATATGCGCAGGAATCAAGTGAGCAACCAGATCAAGCCCAAGATAGACGTCCGAGGGGGTAAATTCCACCGGCTCATCGGGTGGCAAGACTTCGTTCTTGAAGTAGCGACCTTGGCAGTAATTACGCGCATAGCGAAAGACACCATCGTCACCTAGCCGAACCGGCTCTACCCTATAGCCGGTGGGTGGCGACGCGAAGAGCTCGTCTAGCACGTGGCGCACCACACGCTGGATGCCTGTGCCCGCATCGTGTATGGCTAAATTTGAAATATCCACGAGCCACTGTGGTGTGCCGCCAGCCACCGGCATAGTGGTGGAGAGCGCTTCCACAGCATTGGACCAGTCCTCTGCGGAGGGTGCCCCCGCCCGCTCCGCCTCAATTAACCCCGTGATGGACTTTCGCGCGTTTTCACGCCAGGCCAGCGCACCGCTCCGATCTATCGGGCTGCTCCCAGAAAATACCTGACTTCGGCCCAACGTGGTGAGGCTTCGGGGAGTTATCAAGCTTCCCAGAAGTTCATCTGAGAACATGCCATCGACGGCGGCCTGCAGCGCGTGGTATCCGCCTGACCCGTATAGAAGGGCCACTACCAACTTGCGACCTTCATCGTGCGAGGCAAGCGCTTGCAGCGCTGCGCCAAACGTTTGATCGCGCAGGATGATGTCGACCGCGCCGGTGGCAGCGAGTGCCAGCGTCTTTGCGCAATAGACGTCATTCGCGAGCTCCAGGACAATCCGATCAAAAGCGCCGGAATCACGGTCGCGGAGGAAGTCCGCCAATGTACGTTGGGCAGAAACACCAGCACAGTCGCCGTCCGCATAGGTCGTGACGGGGCCGGACAGAAGGCATCCGATCGTCGAATGCGGTGCAGGGAGGAATGCGGCAGGACGTGAGTTTGTAGATTCTGGACAGGGCACAACGAAAGAGTGAACTCGTCCGCGACGTTCCACTGCGAACTCGAACGCATCCAAGGCGCGTTGGGCCGACTCTTCCCAGGAAAACCTCCGACACTGTTTTTTGCCGTGCTCGCGTAGCTTCGCGCGGAAGTTAGTGTCAGTTAGCGCCAATGCCATCGTGGCGGCTATGGAACCATCGTCGCGCGGATCGAACAACGCCTCCGCGCAGCCGATGACCTCCGGCAAGCTCGACGTATTGGATCCAATGACGATTGCTCCGCTCGACATAGCTTCCAATGCCGGCAACCCGAAACCTTCGTGCAAGGATGGGAACACATACAACGCGCACAGGTTGTAGAGCTTTACAAGATCACTGTCCGGAACGTAGCCGGCAAATACCACCTCGCCACCGTTCAACCCCAGTTCTTCAATAAGCGCGTTCAAGGTCTCGCGCTCCGTCGGGGGGGCTCCACCGACGATAACCAGTTGATGCGTTGTGCGGACGCTCATAGGGAGCAACGCAAAAGCGCGTATCAGCGCCCCGATGTTTTTTCGTGCATCGAACCCGCCCGCGTACATGACGAACGAGTGCTGCAACCCATATCGGTGCATCAGCTCTTGACGGAAAATTTCCGCGTCGTCCATTCGCACAAAAATATCGTCAACGGCCCCGGATATGTCAGTAAGCCGGTCGCGGGGAACATCCAATAGCTGTACTGCTTCATCGCAGGTATACCGAGAGATCCCGAGAAGCACATCGGCTTTGCGCAGGTGTGCGACTTTCTCCATGTACCAACGCCTCACACGTTCGTCACTAAGGTACGTTCGCTCATGCGCGAGCGGTATGAGGTCATAAAGAGTGATGGCACTCAGATATTCCTCACCAGGCTGAACCGTTGCGACAACATCGTCTGCCAGCCCCTCGAAAAGACTGGCTACGTGAACGACATCCGGCTTCAGCTGCCTTAGCGCTTGCGCACGCACCACCTCCGAAGCTCGCAAGCGAAATGAGTTTTCAGGATTGACGAAGGCTGTCGGCGCTAGCGCTTCCCAAGTGACTAGCCGCTGCTGAGGCAGCAGCGAGTCAAACTGGCTGCGCAGATGTTCGACCGAATCGCCCATCGCATCGTTCAGCAGGATGGTGATTTCATGGCCCCGGGCATTCCGAACCATCGCCTTAGCCAACGCTAGCGAGTATCTCCCGATGCCGCGACGCCGACTTTCCGGCGATTGGCACGCCTGCAGATCCAATACGATGCGCATGCAGCTATGCCTCTCCGGGCCGCGCGGGGCGATCGCCATCGCTACGCTGTTTCGTGTCCTGAATCTCGTCAGATAGCTGTCTTGCTCGCTTCGTCATCGGCGCACTCGATCGTCCCAGATCAGGCGCATCCCCCGCCCGGGCCTCCGGTTGTGCGCCAAAGAGAAACAGGCGTGCATGTCTAGTCAAGGCCGAATCAGACCCTGCAAGTCGCGTTGCGATCGAGCGCAGCCGTGGTTGCATTGCCGTCTTGCGAAGCAGTGGCCGGGCAAGGCGCGCGGGCCATCGCAATACGAAATAGAGAATTTGCCCCGCTGCCTTTACCAACCTGAACGCAAAGCGCTTCAGGAAGCGGAGCGGGAAAGTGACTCGCCATGAGGTGCTTCGGTGAATGGCGAGTATGAAGTTGTGCAGGCGCGCCACCTCTGCGTCGCGGAGACGGACCTCGCTGTGCAGGCGATGCACTTCCCGGTCACGGAGAAGAATCTCGCCGTGCAATCGGGTCAACTCCGCCTGCATGAACGATTCGCGTTCGATCGATTCATTGACCAGTCGCCGCTGTTCGGCCAACGCGGCCGTGCTGAGTGCCTCACGCTCTTTGAACTCTGCGAGTCGTGCGCGGTGCTCGACCAGCGCTGCTTCGCGCCGCTCGTTTTCGTTGTGAAGGTGGTCGACGCTATGACGCAGACTCGCCGAAGCCGCGCGCAGCCCCTCCAGTTCATCGCGTGCAGCTGCTTCCGACGCGCGGACAAAGCGATCGAAGACGTTCGGCGGATAGGAAAACGCCCCGTCCAACTCGGCGTGTTCGTCGGCAACGTAGAAACGATTGAGGCCGTCCTCGTAGACGAAATGGTATCCGCGGCTGGTGAGCAGGGGCTCCCATTCTGCGTAGGCGGGGGTCTGGCTGTTGGGTTCGGTAGCTTCCAGCAGGATGATCCAAGGCCGGACTTGCTGGAGCGCAATCCCCCGCAGCGCGGCGGCCTCGGCTCCCTCGCAATCGATTTTGAGAAAATGGACGTCGCTCACGCGGTGACTGTCACAGATGCTGTCCAACGTGACGCAGGCCACGTCCGATTCCCGTATGAGGTGCCCGGCGCTGGCGTGACGGCTTGCGAAGTGGGTGTCCGTCGTGGAGAGGCCGCTATCGACGACCTCGAACAGGTGCAGCGTTCCGGGCCGCTCGGACACGGCAAGTTGCAGGTTGATGTCACGCGGGCGATCGGCGCAAAGTTTCTCGAACCAGTGCGTCACCGGCTCGACATTGATGCCACGCCAGCCCTGGTCGTAAAGCGCCTTGGTCACGGAATCGTTGACTGGATCCTGCGCACCGACGTCAATGTAGAAGCCCTGCTCGACGCCGCGCAGCGCACGCGCGAGCATCACATCCTCGTAATTCTGAGCGTAAGAAATGAAGCTCATGCGCTCGCGACCTCGATCTGCGGTGGGACCCAGGCCGACCCCACAAAGACTTGGCGCGACAGGTTGGAGACATTGAAGACGAGCGCGAGATCTCGCCATTCGTAGTTGTTCACCAAATGGGTCTCGGTGCTCACCAGGGCAGTGGATATCGAATAGCTCCCCGGACCAAAATTCATCGGGAAATTGATTCGGAACTCGATGCGCTGACCCGGGCGGACTTCCTCCAGCTCCTGGTGGGTATGGTGGGTGTTGGTGCCGAACACAGCCTGCCCCAGCCTGTCCTTGATCATGTATCCGAGGACCAGGCGCGGAATGTCCGCGTGTGCTGCCACGCGAATGCGCAGTGTCACAGGCTGGCCGACATCGACGAATTCCACAGGCTCACCCTGGGTGTTGAGGAGCACCACGTCTTCCACACGAGCTTCGCCGGTACCCGATATCGTCTGCTCTCGTCCGCTGGCATGGCTGGTCACGCTGACGCTGCTGTTTTCGCGCTCGGCAATCAGCGCGTTGTACAGATCCATCACCGCGGCAGGCTCGCCGTCCTTCACAAGGTTTCCATTTTCGAGCAGCAGCGCGCGGTCACACAGGCTCTGTACGGCACTGCTGTCGTGCGACACGATCAACAACGTTGTGCCCTGCTCCCGGAATTCGCGGATGCGCTTGAAACACTTATGCTGGAAATAGGCATCGCCAACCGACAGGGCTTCATCGACGATGAGAATGTCGGGACGGAATGCGGTGGCGACGCTGAAGGCCACTCGCATCTGCATGCCGCTAGAGTAGGTGCGGACGGGTTCGTCGAAATATTCGCCGATCTCCGCGAAAGACTCGATGTCCGTCATCGCCGCACTTATCGCTGCCCGCGCGAAGCCCATCAGCCCCGCCGCGTGGTACACGTTCTCGCGCCCGGTGAGGTCGGGATCGAATCCCATCCCGAGTTCCAGGATCGCGGCAATCCGGCCACCTACCCTGACCGAGCCTTCGCTTGCGCGCATCGTGCCGGTAATCAGCTTTAGCAGGGTGCTCTTGCCCGCACCGTTCTGGCCGACGATGCCGATCGACTCTCCGGGAGCGACATCGAAGGACAAGCCACGCAGAACCCATTGCTCCGAGCGCACGCTGACCGCGACGCCCAGCCAGCTTGCGAAGCGCCGCCATTCGCTGCCGTAGTCCCGGTAGGCCTTGCCAAGATTGCGCACGCTCAACAATGTGTCACTCATAGGACATCCACCATTTCGGGCGCAGCGCGGCGGAACAGGATGAGGGCGAAGGCCAGCAGCACCAGAGATGCGCCGCCGATCACCACCAGGCCCAGCAGTCCGGGCGCCTTCCCGTAGAGGATCACGCTCTGAAAATCAGCCGCGAGGTGGTACATGGGGTTGAACGCAAGGATCTTCTGCAGCTGCACCGGAAGAATGGTCGGCATGTAGACGATCGGGGTCAGCCAGAACAGCAGCTGCAACACCACCGTCATCACCTGGGCGATATCGCGCACGAATACGTTGAGCACGCCCAGGACGAGCCCGACCCCCAGAGCGAAAACCAGGTTGACACCCACGAGCACCGGCAGCCATAGCATGCTCCAGCTGGGGGGATGGCCAATGAGGGCAAAAACCCCCGCCGAAGCCAGCAGCAGGAGGAAGTTGTTCACAAGCGCGGACCCGGTCGTGACCAGCGGCAGGCACACCCGCGGGAAGACGATCTTCTTCATCAGGTTGCCGTTGTCGACGAACATCGTCAGCGAGCGCGTAAGGACCTCGCTGAACAACGCCCACGCGATCATCCCCGCCATCAGATAGATCACATACCCATAGCGGCTATCGATGCCCGGCAGCTTCGCCGCCATGATGCGCGACAGCACGAGGGAATAGATGGCCACCTGGGCCAGCGGTTGCAGGATCATCCACAGCGCGCCCAGCTTGCTGCGGGCGAATCGGGAGCGCAGATCGTTCTTTACCGACGAGACAATGAAGTGGCGGTAGCTCCACACCGCCGCCAGCATGTCGTTCATGGGGCACCTTCGTTCATAGGGTTGGCATCGGCACCCCTTCCGGACGCGCTCGGGGCGGATGCCGCTGATGCAATCTGGGTCAGCCTCTGGATGAGCTTGCCCGCCACAGCCTGGGGGGACAGCTTTTCAAGTATGTCCGATGCTGCCTGACGGCCGATTCCGGCCGCGTACCCAGGTTCATCCACCAAGCGACGCATGTATGCTGCCGCGTGCTCGACGTTGGGCTGCGCCCATCGCTGACCCTCGTGGTAGAGGTATTCGCCTTCGGACACGCCGACCATCTCGTAGTCGACTAGGCAGCTGTTCTCGGGCGTCATGAATTCCATGTTGCCGGACCAGGCCGTTGCTATGACCGGCTTGCCAAGCCGCATGCATTCCGCGAGCCCCAGACCAAAGCCCTCGGACCGGTGCAGCGAGATGTATGCATCGGCGCAACGCTGCAGTGCCTGAACATGGGCGCGGTCGATCACGTCGTCGCGCACCAGGATGCGCTTGTCGCCGCCGGCCGCATCCAACAGTTCACGCAACCGATCCGGATGACGGTGTCCGTTGCTGGATTTGATCAGCAGCTGGACGTCCCGCCGACCATCGTCGAAAGCGTTACGGAACGCCCGAATCGTCGCCAGGGGATTTTTGCGAGCCTGGAACGAATTGAAATCGAAGCTGTTCAAAAACACGAATGCGTCGTCACGAAGCCCGAAATCCGCTCGCGTCAGGCCACTGTCCGGCATTTCCAGAACCGGCAGGGGCACGTGCAGCAGGGGTTTGTCTGTAGCGCGCCCGACCACCTCATGAATGAACGCGGACGAGACCATGACCTCGTCGACCTCCGCCAGTGCCACCAACCATTCCCGCGGGAACGTCTCCAGCTCCCAGAACCAGCAGCCGATCGTGTAGCGACCGCCCAGTCGCTCCCTGCCGATGGTGGCGATGGCCGCGTCCAGGTAGTCGGGATTGACGAAAACCAGGTTGATCCCATTCGGCGTATCCGTGCCGATATGCTGCTCCAGGCTGGTGTCGCCCATGCTGTGAGCCATATCCAGCGCAATGTCGTATACGGCCACCGGATAGCCCGCCCCCAGCAACGCGCGCGCATATAGCCGCGCGCTCTCGGCCAGGCCAAATTGTCCGCGCGCGTAGGCGAAAATGTTCACCCCGGCCGCCGCACCGAATCGGACATCCGCCGGAGCGACGGGCTGGGCAAGTGCGGGCAGCGAGGCCGCCAACGCCCACCGCGAAGTGCGCTTGAATCTGACCCGCTCTCCAGCGCGGCGCGCAAGCGCCTGGGACACGCCCATGCGCCAGGCCATCGGCAAACGGCGATAGATCGTCCTCAGCCATTCCTGCCGGCGTATCCATGCCGAAAGATTGAGGAGTGCCAGTCCAGGACCCGGCTTCTGCTTACCGCCAATGCTCACGGCGTTTTCCGCATGCAAATCATTGCTGGCATCCGCGTCGTGCAGCTTCATTGACCAAGCGCACTCGAAAGCTCCGCACGCAGGTCGGCAATATCCTCTACCCCCACTGACAAGCGGATCAAGCCATCACTGATCCCCAAACGCTTGCGGTTGGCTGCCGGTACCGAGGCGTGCGTCATGATCGCAGGGTGTTCAATGAGGCTCTCCACACCGCCCAGCGACTCCGCCAGCGCGAAGAGCTCGCAACGCTCGAGCATGCGACGGGCCTTTTTCAGCCCACCTTTTACCTCGATGGTGACTATGCCGCCGAAACCGTCCATTTGGCGAAGAGCCAGCGCATGCTGGGGGTGGCTTCGAAGTCCCGGATAAATCACTCGCTCGACGGCCGGATGTTTTTCGAGCCACTGCGCCAGCTCCAGCGCGCCCCGGCAGTGTGCCTCCATGCGCAAGTGCAGGGTCTTGAGGCCGCGCATGGCAAGAAATGCGTCGAACGGACCGGCGATGGCGCCGACGGAGTTCTGCAGGAATGCCATCCGTTCGGCCAGCTCATCGCTGCCGGCCACCACCATGCCACCGACCATGTCTGAATGGCCGTTGAGGTACTTGGTGGCCGAGTGCAGCACCAGATCGGCGCCAAACTCGAGCGGGCGCTGGACCATCGGCGAGCAGAAGGTGTTGTCCACCACCAGAATGAGCCCGTGCTTCTTCGCAAAGGCGGCGATCTTGGCCAGATCGACCAACTTGAGCATCGGGTTGGTGGGCGTCTCGGCCCAAATCATGCGGGTGTTCGGCTTGAGCGCAGCCTTCAATGCCTTCGTGTCGTTGAGGTCGATGAAATCGAAATCCAGCCCGGCCGAACGCCGGCGCACCCGTTCGAAGAGCCGGTAGCTGCCGCCATAGAGGTCATCCATGGCGATCACGTGGCTGCCTGAATCTAGCAGGTCCAGCACCGTGGCCGCCGCGGCTAGACCCGAGGCGAAGGCGAAGCCGGCCAAGCCGCCCTCGAGGTCCGCCACGCAGCGCTCGTAGGCCATGCGGGTGGGGTTCTGCGTTCGCGAGTACTCGTAGCCTTTATGCTTGCCGGGGCTTTCCTGCACGTAGGTCGAGGTGGCGTAGATCGGCGTCATGATCGCGCCGGTGCTCGGATCCGGATGCTGGCCGGCGTGGATGGCGCGGGTTCCAAGTCCGAGGGGGGCGGCGTTCTTCTTGGTCATGATGGTTCGGCAGCAGGGCGGCGCGAGTGGGGCTGCCATCTTAACCGCGAACCCCGCTTTTTCCTTAACTTTCAGCTCGCCGCTAGCCAGGCACGGGTCCCGTTGTAGACCGGTCGTTCAGGCACAATGGGCAATGGGAATCAAGCAGACATGCGCATGGAAACCTTGCTCGTCACCGGCGGCGCCGGCTTCATCGGCGCGAATTTCGTGCTGCAGGCGGTCGCCGACGGCCTGCGCGTGGTCAACCTGGACAAGCTGACCTACGCCGGCAACCTGGACACCTTGGCCTCGCTGGAAGGCAGCGACCGCCACGTGTTCGTGCAGGGCGACATCGGTGACCGCGCCCTGGTGGCGCAATTGCTGGCCGAACACCGACCGCAGGCGATCGTGAACTTCGCCGCCGAATCTCACGTGGACCGCTCGATCGACGGGCCAGCCGCCTTCGTCGAGACCAACGTGGTCGGTACGCTAGGCCTGCTCGAATGCACCCGCGACTATTGGCGCGGCCTGGAAGGCGATGCGCGGGACGGCTTCCGCTTCCTGCACGTGTCCACCGACGAGGTGTACGGCTCGCTCGGCGCCGAGGGCAAGTTCACCGAGACGACGCCTTACGCGCCCAACTCGCCCTACTCCGCCTCCAAGGCGGCCTCCGACCACCTGGTGCGCGCGTTCCACCACACCTACGGCCTGCCGACGCTTACCACCAACTGCTCGAACAATTACGGTCCGTACCAGTTCCCGGAGAAACTCATCCCGCTGGTGATCCAGAAGGCGCTGGCCGGGGAGCCGCTGCCGGTCTACGGCGACGGACTCAACGTGCGCGACTGGCTGTACGTGGGCGACCACTGCAGCGCCATCCGGCGCGTGCTGGAGGGCGGCCGCGTGGGCGAGACCTACAACGTCGGCGGCAACGCCGAGCGCGAGAACCTGACCGTCGTCAAGACGATCTGCGCCCTGCTTGATGCCCGGCGCCCGCTCGCCGACGGCCGCCCGCGCGAGTCGCTGATCACGTTCGTCAAGGACCGGCCCGGCCACGACCGCCGCTACGCCATCGACGCCGGCAAGCTGCAGCGCGAGCTCGGCTGGTCGCCGACGCAGACTTTCGAGAGCGGCATGGCGCATACCGTCGACTGGTACCTCACCCACCAGCCGTGGGTACAGCGCGTGCTGGACGGCAGCTACCGCATGGAACGACTGGGCTCGTAGGGAGGCGACACATGAGTGCACGCAAGGGCATCATCCTGGCCGGCGGTTCCGGCACGCGGCTGTATCCGATCACGCAGGGCATCAGCAAGCAGCTGCTGCCGGTGTACGACAAGCCGATGATCTACTACCCGCTGGCGATGCTGATGCTCGCCGGCATCCGCGAGGTGCTGGTGATCAACACGCCGCACGAGCAGGCGTTGTTCCAGCGGCTGCTGGGGGACGGCTCACAGTGGGGTATGGACATCCAGTACGCGGTGCAACCCTCGCCGGATGGCCTGGCCCAGGCGTTCCTGATCGGCCGGGAGTTCCTCGGCGGCGCGCCGAGCTGCCTGGTGCTGGGCGACAACATCTTCTACGGCGTGGGCCTGACCGAGCGCCTGCAGCGCGCGGCCGCACGCGAGCGCGGCGCCACCGTGTTTGGTTACTGGGTGCGCGATCCGGAGCGCTACGGCGTGGCGGAGTTCGATGGCGACGGACGCGTCGTGGACCTGGAAGAAAAGCCTGCCAGCCCGAAATCGAACTACGCCGTCACCGGGCTGTACTTCTACGACGAGCGCGTCAGCGACTTCGCCGCCTCGCTCAAGCCCTCGCCCCGCGGCGAACTGGAAATCACCGATCTGAACCGTTGCTACCTGGCCCAAGGCGACCTGCATCTGGAACAGCTCGGCCGCGGCTATGCGTGGCTGGACACCGGTACGCACGAGTCGCTGATGGAAGCAGGCAACTTCATCCAGACCATCGAGCACCGGCAGGGCCTGAAGGTGTGCTGCCCCGAGGAGATCGCCTTCCTCAAGGGCTGGATCGACGCCGAGCAATTGCTGCGGCTGGCCGAACCGCTGGCCAAGACCGGGTACGGTCACTATCTCAAGAACCTGACCCGGCAGGGCCCCGTGCGATGAAGGTCGTCCATACCGCGCTGCCTGATGTCGTGGTCATCGAGCCGCAGGTTTTCGGCGACGACAGAGGCTTCTTTTACGAGAGCTACAACGAGGCGAAGTACCGCGAAGCCGGCATCGACCGCCGCTTCGTGCAGTCGAACGTCTCGCGCTCGGCGAAGGGCGTGTTGCGCGGGCTGCACTACCAGTGGCCCAACCCCCAGGGCAAGCTGGTCAGCGTGCTCGAGGGCGAGGTCTACGACGTGGCGGTGGACATTCGCCGCGGCTCGCCCACCTTCGGGCGCTGGGCGGGGGTGATGCTCACCGCCGACAACCACCGCCATTTCTGGATCCCGGAAGGCTTCGCGCACGGCTTCTGCGTGGTCTCCGGGTTCGCCACTTTCAGCTACCAGTGCACCGCGCTGTACGATCGAGAGGCCGATGCCGGCATCCGCTGGAACGATGCGGACATCGCCATCGACTGGCCGGTCAGTGCGCCGCTGCTGTCGGAAAAGGACATGCGCGCGCCGTTCCTGAAGGACGTGCCGACCGAGCGCCTGCCCGTCTACGCGCCATGAAGATCCTCCTGCTGGGCGCCAATGGCCAGCTTGGCCGTACCTTCGTCGAAGATGGCGGGCTGGCCGCGCGCAGTGAACTGGTGGTCGCCACGCGCGATGGCACCCTCTGGAACGGCGAACGCGCCGAGGTCGCCGACCTCGCCACTCCCGGGTGGGACGCGCTGCTGGAGCGCGTGCGCCCGGATGTGATCGTCAACGCCGCCGCCTATACCGCTGTCGACCGCGCCGAACAGGACGAGGCGCTGGCCACGCGCATCAATGGCCAGGCGGTCGGCGAGCTGGGCGCCTGGGCCGCCGCCCACGGTGCGCTGGTGCTGCACTACTCGACCGATTACGTGTTCGACGGCAGCGCAAGCGCGCCCTACCCCGTCGATGCGCCCACCGGCCCGCTGGGCGCCTACGGCCGCAGCAAACTCGCCGGCGAGCAGGCGCTGCGCGACAGCGGCGCCGACCACCTGATCCTGCGCACGGCCTGGGTCTATGCGCCGCACGGGCACAACTTCCTCCGCACCATGCTTCGGCTGGGTGCCGAGCGCGAGGAACTGCGCGTGGTGGCCGACCAGCTCGGCGCGCCCACCTCCACCCAGCTGATCGTGCGCACGAGCCTGGCCCTGCTCGACCGCTGGTTCGCGCACCCGGACGCGCGTGCGGAGCTGCGCGGCACGCATCACCTGGTCGCCAGCGGCCATACCAGCTGGCACGGCTTCGCCACTGCGATTTTCGAGGAAGCCCATGCCCGTGACCTGCTTTCCCGCATGCCCCGGGTGCTCCCGATCGCGACTGCCGACTACCCGACCCCTGCCCGGCGGCCGGCGTGGTCGGTGCTGGACAACAGCGACACGGCACAGAAGGCAGGGTTCGCATTGCCCGACTGGCGCAATGGGCTGGCCGATGTCATGGAACAGCTGGCTCACCGGACGCATTAGTCCCACGACGCCTGTAGGAGCGCTGTGCGCGACTGGAAGCCTGGCGGTCGCGCACAGGTGCGCTCCTGCATGCGATCACCGCTCGCCGGGCAACGGCAAGCGCAGACCTGGGTGCCTCTTACTCCACCGTCACCGACTTGGCCAGGTTGCGCGGCTGGTCGACGTCGGTGCCGCGCAGCACGGCGACGTGGTAGGCCAGCAGTTGCAGCGGCACGGTGAACACGGCCGGGGCGATGAAGTCGCCGCCGCCGTCGATGCGCAGGGTGGTGCCGTTGGCGTTGCCGGCGTCCATCGGCGCGGTGGCATCGGCGAACACGATCAGCCGGCCGCCGCGGGCGCGCACTTCCTGCAGGTTGGACTTGAGCTTGTCCAGCAGCGGGCCGTTGGGCGCCACCGCGACCACCGGCATGGACTCGTCGACCAGCGCCAGCGGACCATGCTTGAGCTCGCCGGCGGGGTAGGCCTCGGCGTGGATGTAGGAGATTTCCTTGAGCTTGAGCGAGCCTTCCAGCGCGACCGGGAACTGCGCGCCTCGGCCGAGGAACAGCGCGTGTTCCAGCGGCACGAACAGCGTCGCCAACTCGACGATCTGCGGCTCGAGCTTGAGCGCATCCTCGATCGCGCGCGGCAGGTGCGCAATCTGTGCGCACAGGTCGGCGTAGCGCGCCCCGTCCAGCCCGCGCTGCTCGGCGAGCGTCAGGCACAGCAGGGCCAGTGCGGCCAGCTGGGTGGTGAAGGCCTTGGTCGAGGCCACGCCGATCTCGGGGCCGGCGCGGGTCATCAGCTTGAGGTCCGCCTCGCGCACCACCGAGGACTCGGGCACGTTGCAGATCGCCAGCGTGGCCAGATACCCGCGTCGACGCGACTCGCGCATCGCCGCCAGGGTGTCGGCGGTTTCGCCGGACTGAGAGATCGCCACGAACAGCGTGCCATCGGGCACCACGGTGTCGCGGTAGCGGAATTCGCTGGCCACCTCGACGCTGACCGGCAGGCGGGCGTGCTCCTCGATCCAGTACTTGGCGACCAGGCCGGCGTGGTAGCTGGTGCCGCAGGCGATGATGTGGACGCCCCTGGCCCTGGCCAGCAACTCGTCGCCACCGACGCCGAAGATGTTGGGCAGCACGCCGTGCGGGCCGATGCGCGCTTCCAGCGTGTCGTTGATCGCGCGCGGCTGCTCGTGGATTTCCTTCTGCATGTAGTGGCGGTAGTCGCCACGCTCGACCGCGTCGGTGGACAGCTCGCTCTGGTGCACCGCGCGCTCGACCGGCGCGCCGTCCAGGCCGTAGACCTGCACGCGCTCGCGGGTGATCTCCACCACGTCGTCCTCGTCCAGGTAGACCATGCGGTTGGTCACCTGGATCAGCGCCTGGGCATCGGAACCGAGGAAGTTCTCGCCGATGCCCACGCCGACCAGCAGCGGTGCGCCGCGGCGGGCGCCGACCACGTGGCCGGGCTGGTCGCGGCTGATCACCGCGATGGCGTAGGCGCCCTCCAGCGAACGCACGGTGGCGAGCACCGCCTGGCACAGGTTCATGCCGCCGGCGATGCGCTCCTCGATCAGCGCGGCCATCACCTCGGTATCGGTCTCGGAGGTGAACACGTGGCCGCGCGCCTGCAGTTCGGCGCGCAGCGCGGCGTAGTTCTCGATGATGCCGTTGTGCACGAGCGCCACGCGGCCGACCATGTGCGGATGGGCATTGGCCTCGTTGGGCACGCCATGGGTGGCCCAGCGGGTGTGCGCGATGCCGGTGCCGCCGCGCAGCGGGTCGGCCAGGTACAGCGCCTCCATCTCGCGCACCTTGCCCTTGGCGCGCACGCGGCGGATCTCGCCGCCGTCGAGCACGGCCAGGCCGGCCGAGTCGTAGCCGCGGTATTCGAGCGCCTTGAGGCCGGCGATCAGCAGCGGGGCGACGTCGCGCTGGGCGGTGGCGGCAACGATTCCACACATGGGGTCTGGCTTCCTTCGGGGCGAGGGCGGAGCGTAGTTACGGTTTTGCGAAGACGGCGTCGCGGCGGGTGCTTAGTGCACCTTGCGCCGCAGGTAGTTCAACAGGTCGATGCGGGTGATCAGCCCCAGAAACTGGTCGCCGTCGACCACGATCGCCACGTGCCCGCGCTCGAACACCGGCAGCAGCGCCTCGATCGGCGAGTGGACGTCGAGCTTGGTGAGGGAAGTGATCATCGCCGTGGACACCGGGTCGCGGAAGCGCACCTCGTTGGCGTGCACGTGCATCAACACGTCCGACTCGTCCAGGATGCCGACCAGCTTCTGGCCGTCCATGACCGGCAGCTGCGACACGTCGTACAGCTTCATGCGGGTGTAGGCGGTCATCAGCAGTTCGTTCGGGCCGACCACCACCGTGTCGCGCTGCGCGAACGGGCGCAGCAGCAGGTCGCGCAGGTCGCCGTGCTGCTGGCGCTCGAGGAAGCCGTTGTCGAGCATCCAGTAGTCGTTGTACATCTTCGACAGGTACTTGTTGCCGGTGTCGCAGACCAGCGTCACCACGCGCCTGGGGGTGCCCTGCTCGCGGCAGTACCTGAGCGCGGCGGCGAGCAGCGTGCCGGTGGAGGAGCCGCCCAGGATGCCCTCCTTCGCCAGCAGTTCGCGGGCGGTGAGGAAGCTCTCCTTGTCGGAGATGGCGTAGGCCTTCTTCACGCGCGAGAAGTCGCTGATGGTCGGCAGGAAGTCCTCGCCGATGCCCTCGACCATCCAGCTGGCGGACTTGTCCGAGAGCGTGCCTTCGTTGATGTACTGGGCCAGGATCGAGCCGACCGGATCGGCCAGCACGATCTCCGTGTCCGGCGAATGCTCGGCGAAGAACTGCGACAGGCCGGTCATGGTGCCGGAGGAGCCGCACCCGACCACCACCGCGTCCACGCGGCCGTCCATCTGCGCGAGGATTTCGGGACCGGTCGTCTGGATGTGCGCGCGCGGGTTGTCCGGGTTGCCGAACTGGTTGATGAAATAGGCGCCTGGGGTCTCCCGAGCGATCCGCTCGGCCATGTCCTGGTAATACTCGGGGTGGCCCTTGGCCACGTCCGAACGGGTCAGCACCACCTCGGCGCCCATGGCCTTGAGGTTGAAGATCTTCTCGCGGCTCATCTTGTCCGGCACCACCAGGATCAACCGGTAGCCCTTGGCCTGCGCGACCAGCGCGAGTCCAAGGCCGGTGTTGCCGGCGGTGCCCTCGACCAGGGTGGCACCCGGCTTGATCCTGCCGGCCTTTTCCGCTCCCTCGATCATCGACAGGCCGATGCGGTCCTTGATCGAACCGCCAGGATTGGCGCTTTCGAGCTTCAGGAACAACTCGCACAGCCCCGTGTCGAGGCGCTGGGCTTTCACCATCGGGGTGTTCCCGATCAGCTCGAGCACGCTTTGGTTGACCGTCATGGCGACTCCGTGAATGGCCGGCGCCGGGGCGCTGGCAGGACATCGCATGATAACCGAGGCTCCTGACGAACCGCTTGCGTCCCCTCCCCTGTGAACCCTGCGTGCGGGCGATGCCTTTGGCCGTCGCCACCAGCAACGCATCGCCCGCAAGCGGGCCTCTGCAAAAACAGCGCCGTGCCAAAAAAAGCGCGGCCCCGGTGCTTCGCAGAAGCACGGGGCCGCGTAAAAGACGGTTTGGGGATTCAGTGGATCTGCGGGACTCGCGCATCCCACATGCGTTGCAGGCGTTCCTTGGCGTGGAGTTTTTCCTTCTTCATGCCGGCCAAGGTGACATCGTCGATGGGAAGCACGCCGATTTCGGCATCGTGCACCTTGCTTTTGAGTTCGCGGTGGTGCTGGAAAAGCCGCCGGAATTCGGCGTCGGCTTTCATCAAGGCTTCGACATCGTCACGCTGCTGGTTTTCGAACATGATCCGACCTCCTCGCGAGATGAGCGGGCGCGTGATCGGCACGCCCGCGGGCGGATGAAGCGCGCGCGCCCACGTCCCGTACGCATGGCGCGAAACAGGGACCAACAGTGCGGGGGAAATGGGCGCATGTTTCAGGTCAGTGAGCCGTGGAACGGGTGTGCCATGGCAGCCCTGACCCTACTCCCGCCCCCGGGGCCGTGCAAGCCACCGCGGGAAAGCGCGAAGGCACGCGATTTCGACGGTTGAGCTCGGCTGTTGCGGCCATCGCTTGCAGGAGCGCCCTTGGGCACGACCGGGATGGCGGTCGCCCCAAGGGCGCTCCTACAGGGGCCAAGCTCAGTGGCCCTTCGTGCCCTTGCTGGAGCTCTTCTTCGGGGCAGGTTTGTCGGCTGCGGGCGTGGGCGACTCGTCACCTTGCATCTGCGAGCGCATCGCGCGGGCAGCCTGGGCGGCCGCTTCGGCCTCGCGGCGGGCGGCGCGGGCGACGCGGCTTTGTGCGGCGGCCAGTTTCTTGGCGCGCTCGGCTTCCGCGCGTGCCTGCTCGGCGGCCTGCGAGGCCTCCATGCCCTGCTGCTGCAGGCGGGCGGCCTCCTCCTGCGCCATCTGGTACTGCATGCGCTGGCGCTCCAGCTCCATCCGGGCGGCTTCCGCCTCCCGGCGGCTGGCCTCCAGCAGGATCTGCGCATGTTCGCGATCGAGCTGGTCGAGCTTTTCGCGGGCGTCCTGCAGCTGCGCGGCGGCCTTGGCCAGGTCGACCCGGCGCTCGGCCAGGTACAGCGCATGCGGGCGCTCGCTGCGGCTGGCCTGTTCCAGGCGGTCGATCGCCGCGTGGGCGAGCGCCTGCTCCGCCTGGGCGTAGGTGCCCAGGGTCGGATCACTGGCCAGCTGGTTGAGGCTGGAGTTGAGCCGGTTCACGTCCATGTCGTCCTGGCGCGCCAGGGCGGGGCCGGCCAGGGCCATCAGGCCGATCAACACGGTGGTGGCAAGGCGCTTCATCGCTGGCCTCCGTCATTCGTCCGGGTGCTCGTCGAAGGCGCGGGCATCGGCTGGAAGCCGCCGCCCTGCGGCAGGGGCGCGGACAGCACCGAGGCCGAGGGCGCCGGCATGTCCTGCAGGGTCTCGGGCGAACTGCTGGCCGGAGCCGGCGCGGGGGCCGGGGCCGGTCTGGCGTGGGCCTCGGTCTGCTCGCGCAGACGGGTGTTCTCCTCGACCTTGGCCTGGATCTGCGCCCGGGCGCTGCCCAACTGGGCGCGGGTACGGGCCAGTTCGGCGTCGGCGCGGGCCTCCTCGGCCAGATTGGCGGCGTCGGCGTACTTGCGGGCCGCCATCGCCGACTGCGCCTGCTGGAACTTGGCCTGGGCGAACCCCAGGTCCACCGGGTCGTAGTCGGCCGCACCGGCGTCGCGCGCCGACTGCAGCAGCGCCTGGGCCTGGTTCATCGACGCGTCCGGCGGGGGCACCGTGGCGCAGCCGGCCAACGCCAGCATGGCCAGCCCCAGGGTCAAGCCCCCGGCCGCCCGGCCGATACGCTTCAAGCGCCCGGGCGGCCGGGAAAAGATGTGCACCATCACTCAGTCCTCGCGCAGTGTCGCCGCGTATTGTGGGCAGGCATAATCTTGCTTTGCAACGCGCCAAGCGGCGGCGCGATTACTTTCAGGGGTCCTTCGTGGATATCGGTTACTTCCTCAAGCTGATGGTAGACAAGGGCGCGTCGGACATGTTCCTGACCACCGGCGCCCCGGTGAACATCAAGGTCGAGGGCAAGCTCTACCCGCTTGGCAACACCGGCCTGCCCGGCGGCATGGTCAAGAAGATCGCCTACTCGCTGATGGACGAGGGTCAGGTGCCGCAGTTCGAGCGCGACCTGGAACTGAACATGGCGCTGGCGGTGAAGGAAGCCGGCCGCTTCCGTATCAACGTGTTCAAGCAGCGCGGCGAAGTCGGCATGGTGATCCGCGCGATCAAGAGCGAGATCCCTTCGATCGACCAGTTGCAGCTGCCAACGATCTTCCGCGACCTGATCATGGAGCAGCGCGGCCTGATCCTGGTGGTCGGCGCCACCGGCTCGGGCAAGTCGACCACGCTGGCGGCGATGCTCGACCACCGCAATTCCAATTCGCCGGGCCACATCCTCACCATCGAGGATCCGATCGAATACCTGCACCGGCACAAGAAATCGATCATCAACCAGCGCGAAGTCGGGCTGGACACGCACAGCTATCACGAGGCGCTGAAGAACGCGATGCGTGAAGCGCCGGACGTGATCATGATCGGCGAGATCCGCGACACCGACACGATGGAGGCCGCGGTCGCCTTCTCCGAAACCGGTCACCTCTGCCTGGCCACGCTGCATTCGAACAACGCTGACCAGACGCTGGAGCGCATCCTCAACTTCTTCCCCGAATCGGCGCACAAGAACGTGCTGATGAACCTGGCGCTCAACCTGCGCGCGGTGATCAGCCAGCGCCTGGTGATCGGCAAGGACGGCCGTCGCGTGCCGGCGGTCGAAGTGTTGCTCAACACACCGCTGATCCGCGACATGATCCGCCGCGGCCAGATCCACGAGATCAAGGAAGCGATGGACCGCAGCCTGCAGGAAGGCATGCAGACCTTCGACCAGTCGCTGTACAAGCTCTACAAGAGCGGACGCATCGAGCTGGAGGAGGCGCTGGCCAAGGCCGACTCGCGCGATGGCCTGGCGCTGAAGATCCGGCTGTCCGAGGGTGGCGGCGCGGAATCCACCGAACTGGTCGGGAATGATCCGTACGGGCTGGGCTTCTGAGGTTTCAGGACAGTTGGACGCGAAAGGGCGCAGCAATGCGCCCTTTTTCTTTGCTCCTCTCCCTTGGAGGCGAAAGTTGGCTCATCGTTTCTTCGGGCGTCATTCCCGCGAAAGCGGGACTTCATCCGCTTGCGTGCACGAAGCCGACATGAGGTTCCCACTTTTTGCGGGAATGACGTCCAGTGGGGCGGTCGAGACTCCCCACCGGGACTCGACGCTGAGCAGGCGGAAAGGGAGAGGCGCGGCGCGTTGTGCAAGGCCCTACCGCGGAGGCATCTGCCGTCCGTCCTCGACCCGATGGCGATACAGCGCCGCACGCACCAGCAGCATCAGCGTGATCGGAGTGGTCAGGGTGAGGAACACGCCGATCAGGATCACGGGCAGCACCGGCCGTCCCTGCAGGATCGAGAAGCAGACCACCGAGGCGGCCACCATGAAGAACGTGCCGAGCGTGCTGCCCAGTGTCGGTGCATGCACGCGCTTGTAGAAGTCGCGCAGTCGCACCAGTCCGAGCGAACCGATGAACGCGAAGCCGGCGCCGAGCAGCACCAGGACGCCCACCAGCACGGCGGCCCATGGCGGCAGGCCGTCGAGATGGTTCATTCGATTACCTCCCCGCGCAGCAGGAATTTGGAAAACGCCACCGTACCGGCGAAGCCCAGCAGCGCGATGATCAGTCCGGCCTCGACGTACAACACGCTGCCGGTGCGGATGCCGATCGACAGCAACAGCAGCATTGCGTTGACGTAGAGCGCATCCAGCGCCAGCACGCGGTCCTGCGCGCGTGGCCCGCGCACCATGCGGATGATCGCGCAGGCCATCGCCAGCAACAGCAGGAGCTGGGCGACGACCACGGCGATCGCGAGGAAGCCGTGACTCACTGGAAGATCTCCTTGAGCGGTTGCTCGTAGCGACGCTTGATCGTGTCGATCCAGATCGACTCGTCGACCAGGTCCAGCACGTGGATCATCAGCACGTTGCGGCGCGAATCGTGGTCGACCCAGATCGTGCCTGGCGTCGAGGTGATGATGCAGGCCAGCGCAGCCAGGCCGTAGGGATCGGTGAGCTCCAGCGGGATCTGAACGAAGCCGGAAACGAAGCGACCGCGCCGGCGCAGCACGATGCCCGCCACTGCCAGGTTGGAGCGCACGATGTCGCCGATCACCCGCAGCAGCAACCGCACCATCAGCGGCACGTTGCGAACCCGCGCCGGCGGCGCCCGCAGTTTGCCGAACGCCCAGGCCAGGCCCAGCGCGATCGCCAGGCCGGCAAGCAGCGTGCCCGGCGCCAGGCTCTGCTGCAGCAGCAGCCAGGCCAGCAGCAGGAAGCCGGCCATCAGCGGATGCGGCACAAGGCGGCTCACGGCAGCACCGCGCGAATGTAGTGCGCCGGCGCATGCAACTGCGCCGCCGTATCGGTCAGGTAGCGCAGCGGTGCCTCGGCCAGCACGGTCAGACCCAGGCACAGCGCCAGCAGGATCACCACCGAGGCCGCCTCGCCCGCGCGGATGGCCGGGAACACCCAGTCCTCGTCGGCCCAGAAGATCTGGATGCCGGTACGGCACATCGCGATCACCGTGCACAGGCCGGCCGCCACGATCAGCGCGAACAGGGTCACCGCGCCCGGGCCGCCGCCCAGCATCGGCGCCAGCAACGCGAACTTGGCCAGGAAGCCGGACAGTGGCGGCAACCCCGCCAGCACCAGCGCACAGACCAGAAAGCATGCGGCCAGCAAGGCCACTGGCGCCGGCAGGCCGGCCTGGCTTTCGTCCTCGTCGGCGTAGAGCGCCATGCCGGTCGGATCGTAGGGTTCCAGCAGCGAGGCGCCCTCGGCGTCCTCGCGCGGCGCGATCAGCCCGGCGAGCAGGAAGAACGCGGCGATCGCCAGCGTCGAGACGACCAGGTACGCCAGTGCACCGGCAGTCACCGCCGGCTGCTGCAGGCCGACCGCGCCGAGCAGGCTGCCGGAGGAAACCAGCACGTTGTAGCCGGCGAGCTTGCCCAGCTCGCGCGCGCCCAGCATGCCGACCACGCCCACTGCCACCGTCGCGATCCCGCCCCACAGCAGCCAGCCGGCGCCGAAATGCGCGGACGCGGCGCCGGCGCCGCCGCCGAACAGCAGCAGGCTCAGCCGCAGCAGCACATACACGCCGACCTTGGTCATCACCGCGAACATCGCCGCCACTGGCGCCGGCGCGGCCGCGTAGGTGCGCGGCAGCCAGAAACCCAGCGGCCACATCGCCGCCTTGACCAGGAAGGCGATGCCCAGGATCGCCGCGCCGGCGTGCAACAGCGCGCGCGTGTTGTCCGGCACCCGTGGCACCAGCTGCGCCAGCGCCGCCATGTTGAGCGTGCCGGTGACGCCGAAGATCAGGCTCACCCCGACCAGGAACAGCATCGAGGCCAGCAGGTTGACCACGATGTAGTGCATGCCGGCGCTGACCCGCCGCGCGCCCGGCCGGTACAGCGCCAGCCCGTAGGAGGCGGCCAGCAACACCTCGAAGAACACGAACAGGTTGAACAGGTCGCCGGCCAGGAAGGCACCGTTGAGCCCCATCAGCAGGAACTGCACCAGCGGCTGCACCGGCCCGCCCGGCCGCCGTCGCCGACCCAGCGCGCTGGGCAGCAATGCCAGCGCCAGCACGGCGGTCAGAAGTAGCATCAGCGCCGAGAGCCGGTCGGCCACCAGCACGATGCCGTAGCGCGCCGGCCAGTCGCCGATGCGATAGACCGCGGCAGGTTCGTCCCCCGCGCCCACCCGCAACAGCAGCGCCACGGCCAGGCCCACCAATGCCACGCAGGAGGCCGCGCCCAGCGCCGCCACCGCACCGCGGCGGCGTTCGCCCAGCAACAATTGCAGCGCACCGACCGCCAGCGGCAGCACGATCGGCCAGACCAGCAGGTGCGCGCTCATGGCGTGCCGTCCTTGCCGTCGACGTGGTCGTTGCCGGTCAACCCGCGCGAGGCGAGCAGCACCACCAGGAACAAGGCCGTGGTGGCGAAGCCGATCACGATCGCCGTGAGCACTAGCGCCTGCGGCAGCGGGTCGGTGTACTGCGAAAGATCGGCGCCGTCGCGCAGCACCGGGTCCGCGCCCGTGCGCAGACCACCAATGCAGAAGATGAACAGGTTGACCGCATACGAAAGCAGGGTCAGCCCGATGATCACCTGGAACGTGCGCGGGCGCAGCAGCAGCCACACCCCGCAGCCTGCCAGCACGCCGATCGCCAGGGCTAGCACCAGTTCCATCAGCGATCCTCCGGGACGTCATCGGCGGGCGCACGCGGCCGGCGCAACGACTGGTGCGCCAGCGCCACCAGCATCAGCGAAGTCGCGCCCACCACCACGCAGAACACGCCCAGGTCGAACAGCATCGCCGAGGCCAGCGGCAGCTCGCCCAGCAGTGGCAGCGTCAGGTGGCGCGAGTGCGAGGTGAGGAAGGGAAAGCCCAGCAGCATCGAGCCCAGGCCGGTCGCCACCGCCAGCAGCAAGCCGGCGCCGATCCAGCGCACCGGCGCCACGCGCAGGCGCGTCTCCACCCAGCGCGCGCCCCGCGCCATGTACAGCAGGATCAGCGCCACCGACACGGTGATGCCGGCGGCAAAGCCGCCGCCGGGAAGATCGTGCCCGCGCAGGAACAGGTGCACGCCGAACAGCACGATCACTGGCGCCATCAGCTGGATGATCAGCCCCGGGATGCGCAGGTAGTCGGCCAGCGCCGGCCGCGCGTCCGCACCGGCCGCCGCGTCCCAGGCCGCCTGCAGACGCTGTTGCGCGGGCGCGTCCACGCTCTCGACGGCGGGGCGGAAGCGCCGCAACAGCGCGAAGACCGAAAGCGCCACGATCGCCAGCACGGTGATCTCGCCCAGCGTGTCGAATCCGCGGAAATCGACCAGGATCACGTTGACCACGTTGTGTCCGCCGCCTTCGCTGTAGGCCCGCTCCAGGAAGAAGTGCGAGATCGAGTCGGCCACCGGATGGCGCATCGCTGCGTAGGCCAGCGCCGCCAGGCCCAGCCCGGCGCCAGCGGCGACCAGCGCGTCGCGGTAACGGCGAAACCGCGCGCGCGACGTGTCCAGCGCCAGCCCCGCGATGCGCTTGGGCAGCCAGCGCAGCCCGAGCAGGATCACGATGGTGGTGACCACCTCTACCAGCAGCTGGGTCGCGGCCAGATCCGGCGCCGACAGCCACAGGAAGCTCACGCACGACACCAGCCCGGCGCCCCCGGTAAGCACCAGTGCGGCCAGCCGGTGGAACTTGGCCTGCCACGCGGCGCCCACCGCGCAGGCGGCGCCGAGCAGCCACAGCAGCGCGAAGGCCGGGTCCACGCCCGAGGCGCGCAGGCCGAAGCGCAGTGGCGTGCCCCACATCGCAAGCCCCGCCGCGACCATCGCCGCCAGCACGATCAGCAAGAGCTGCGGCTGCAGCCGGCGCCCGGGGAAGGTGCCCTCCAGCGCGCCCGGCAGGCTGGAGGTGAGCAGCGCCAGCACGCGCTCGAACAGCAGCCGCCCGCTCAGCCGCCCCAGCAGCGGCACGGTGTCGCGCGTGGCGAACCAGTGCCGTAACGCCGCGTAGGTCGCGCAACCGGCGGCGAACGCCACTGCGCTCATCAGCAGCGGCGCGTTCAGCCCGTGCCACACCTTGAGGTCGAACGCCGGCGTGTCCTCGCCCAGCACTGCGCGCGCCGCCGCGTGCAGGAACGGCCCGATCACCCGCGCCGGTAGCACGCCCACCAGCACGCAGGCCAGCGCCAGCAGGCCGATCGGCAGGCGCATCCAGCGCGGTGGCTCGTGCGGCTGGCGCGGCAGCACCGAGCGCGGCTGGCCGAAGAACACGCCCACCACGAAGCGCAGCGAGTAGATCACCGAAAAGGCGCTCGCCAGCACCGCGATCGAGGCCGTCAGCACGTCCACCACCGGTCCGCGGTGAGTGGACACCGCCACCGCGAAGAACATCTCTTTCGACAGGAAGCCGTTGAGCAGCGGCACGCCGGCCATCGCTGCGGCGGCGATCACCGCGAGCGTGGCGGTGATCGGCATCGCGTGGCGCAGGCCGCCGAGCCGGCGCAGGTCGCGCGTGCCGGCCTCGTGGTCGACCGCGCCGGCGGCCATGAACAGCGACGCCTTGAAGGTGGCGTGGTTGACGATATGGAAGATCGCCGCCACCGCACCCAATGCGCTGCCCAGGCCCAGCAGCATGGTGATCAGGCCCAGGTGGCTGATCGTCGAATAGGCCAGCACGGCCTTGAGGTCGCGCTGGAACACCGCCGCCGCCGCGCCCAGCAGCAGGCTGAGCAGGCCCGCGCCGCCAACGATCCAGAACCAGGCATCGGTGCCCGAGAGCACCGGCCAGAAGCGCAGCAACAGGAACACCCCGGCCTTGACCATCGTCGCCGAGTGCAGGAACGAGGACACCGGCGTGGGCGCGGACATCGCCTGCGGCAGCCAGAAGTGGAAAGGGAACTGCGCGCTCTTGGTCAGCGCGCCCAGCAGCACCAGCACCAGCATCGGCGTGTACAGCGTCGAGGCCCGCACGCGCTCGCCAGCGGCCAGGATCACATCCAGGTCGTAACTGCCGGCGATGCGCCCCAGCAGCATCATGCCGGCGAACAGGCAAAGGCCGCCGCCGGCGGTGACGATCAGCGCCATGCGCGCGCCCTCGCGCGCCGAGGCGCCCTGGTTCCAGTAGCCGATCAGCAGGAACGAGAACAGGCTGGTCAGCTCCCAGAAGAACACCAGCTGGATCACGTTGCCGGACATCACCACGCCCAGCATCGAACCCATGAAGGCCAGCAGCAGCGCATAGAAGCGCGAGAGCGGGTCCTCCGGCGGCATGTAGTAGCGCGCGTACATGCCCACCAGCAGGCCGATGCCGCAGACCAGCATCAGGAACAGCCAGGAAAAGCCGTCCACCCGCAGCACCAGTTCCAGTCCCAGCGACGGCACCCAGGGGATCACGCTGCGCAGCGCCGTGCCGTCGGCCAGGGCCGGATGCAACGCCGCCGACAACACCAGCCCGACCGCCGCGGTGACCAGCATCCATGCGGTCGCCGCCCGACGCCCGCGCAACCACGGCGCCACCAGGCTTGCCGCGAACGGCAGGCAGAGGATGGCGAGCGAGGCTGTGTCGTAGGGCATCAGGCCACCGTTCGTGGAGGGGCGCCCACCGGCGCGGCGGTGCGCGAACACCCGCGGCGCATCCGTTGGGGGAACGGGGCGCACGGGTGCTGGTGGAAGGCCGTCGGACCGAGTCTACAGGCCGCCTCACGCCCCCGGAAAGCTCTATAGTCGGGCAGGCCGCCACGCCCCCAACCGCGACCCGGGAGAGCGCGCATGAACGAACCCGTCACGTCACCGGCGCCGCCGCAGCGGATCCTGCTGGCGACCGACTTGAGCAGCCGTTGCGATCGCGCGGTGGACCGCGCCGTGCAACTGGCCCGGCAATGGCAGGCCACGCTGCACGTCGTGCACGTGTTGGCCGCGGGCAATGAAGACAGCTGGCCCACGATGCCGGCGCCCTCCTGGCGGCATGCACCGACCACCGCGGCGGTGGCCGAGCGGCAGCTTCGTCGTGACCTCGGGGACGACGCGGCCGGCCTGGTGCTGCACGTGATCGAGGGCGACCCGGCCGCCACCCTCCTGGACACCGCCACGCGCGAGCGCTGCGAACTGATCGTGCTCGGCGCTGGGGAAACGCTGGCACACGGCACGCTCGGCCACGTCACGGAGTTCCTGCTGCGCAGATCGCCCGCCTCGTTGCTGGTGGTGCGCGAGCGCCCGCACGGCGCTTATGCGCACGTGCTGGTGGGTACCGATTTCACCGTCGAGTCGCGGCATGGCCTGACCGCTGCCGCCGGATGGTTTCCGGCCGCCCGGCTGGCGCTGATGCACGTGCTGGACATTCCCTACAAGTCGCTGTGGCTCGACGCGGGCCACGGCGAGGAACTGGCGCGGATGGAGATGGCGACGATGCAGTCCTTCCTGGCCGACACGCCGCTACCGGACGAGGTCCGTGCGCAGGTGCTGTCGCTGGTCGAGCATGGCCATCCGGAGGTGCTGCTGCGCGAGTACGTGGTGGAGAAGGAGGCGGACCTGGTGGTGATCAGCGCCTTCCGCCGCGGGCTGGCGTTCCACCTGCTGGTAGGTGGAACCTCGCGACGGATCGTGCCGGCGATTCCCACCGACGTCTTGCTGGTGCGCGCACCGGCGTGAGCGCACGGTCGTACATGTAGGCCGCCGACATGCGCCCTTGCGGGAGGAGGACTTGGCGAACCATCCGCTCCCCCTCCCCCGGGCGAGGGCTGGGGTGAGAGGTTCACCCCACGACAAGGCAGCGGGTGCCACCCAGGGCGCAAGCAGGACCTGGCAAGGAGGTTCGCCGCGAGCCCCGGCCCTCACGCCGACCCTCCCCCGGAGGGGAGAGGAAGCAGAGCCGGGAAGCGCCTACGGCGCGTCCGGCTGGCGCTCGGGCATGGCCCGCTGGAACGCCTCCAGTTCGTTGCACGCGGCGTGGATGCGCTCGATCGTCGGCCAGCGCTCCATCGGCAGCTGCCAGCGCAGCGCGTTGTAGACCTGCGGCACCAGGCAGGCGTCGGCCAGGCCGGGAGTGTCGCCGTGGCAGTAGCGACCGGTGGCGCTGCTGTGGGCCAGCATCGCCTCCAGCGCATCGAAGCCGGTTTCGATCCAGTGCCGCGACCACGCCAGCTTCTGACCCTCGTCTGCGCCCAGCTTTCCTTCCAGGTACTGCAGCACGCGCAGGTTGCCCAGCGGATGGATGTCGCAGGCCAGCGCCAGCGCCAGCGCACGCACGCGGGCGCGGCTGCGCGCATCGGCCGGCAGCAGCGGCGGTTCGGGCACGGTTTCTTCCAGATATTCCATGATCGCCATCGACTGGGTGATCACCCGCTCGCCGTCACGCAGGCAGGGAATCAGCTGCTGCGGGTTCAACGCGCGGTAGGCGTCGCCGTGCTGCTCGCCACCGTCGCGCAGCAGGTGCACCGGTCGTGTCTCGTAGCGCAGCCCCTTGAGGTTGAGCGCGATGCGCACGCGGTACACCGCGCTGGAGCGCCAGTAGCCGTACAACGCCAACAGTTCCGCTGCCATGGAGATTCTCCTGTCGATAGTGGCCGGCAGGATAAACCGGGCGGGCGCCACGGGTGTCACCGCCGGCAACGTGGGCCCTGCGGCCATCGCAGGATGGCTTCTGCCCACCATTGCAGGGCTGACGCCCGGCATCGCGGTGGGACATGGTGGGCTGAAGCCCACCCTACGCGAGCTTGGCCTTGTTGCTTCGCGGTGCGTGGGCTCTGCGCCGTGCCCGCTCGCTGGCGGGACGGCGCGCGCCGGTTGCCGCGTTGCATCATGGCAACGCGCGCCGGACAATAGGCGGTTCGCGCCCTGCACGGGTGCATCCGGTCGAATTGCAATCCCCTTTTTTCCCAGGAGTGGCGCCGTGTCCATCACCCGCATGAGCGATCTGGAGCTGCGCGGCAAGCGCGTGCTGATCCGCGAAGACCTGAACGTGCCGATCGATGACGGCCGCATCACCTCGACCCAGCGCCTGGACGCGGCCCTGCCGACCATCAAGGCCGCGCGGGACGCGGGCGCGAAGGTGATGGTGATCTCGCACCTGGGCCGTCCGAAGGAAGGCCAGTTCGACGCCGAGTCCTCGCTCGCGCCGGTCGCCAGGTGGCTCGGCGACAAGCTCGGCACGCCGGTGCGCCTGGTCGCCGACTACCTCGACGGCGTCGACGTCGCCGAGGGCGAGGTGGTGGTGCTGGAGAACTGCCGCATGAACGTCGGCGAGGGCAAGGACGACGAGGCGCTGTCGAAGAAATACGCCGCGCTGTGCGACGTGTTCGTCATGGATGCCTTCGGCACCGCGCACCGTGCGCAGGCCTCCACCCATGGCGTGATCCGCTTCGCCCCGCAGGTCGCCGCCGGTCCGCTGCTGTCGGCCGAGCTGGACGCGCTGGGCAAGGCGCTGGAACAGCCGGCGCACCCGCTGCTGGCGATCGTGGCCGGCTCCAAGGTGTCGACCAAGCTCACCCTGCTCGACAACCTGATCGGCAAGGTCGACCAGCTGATCGTCGGCGGCGGCATCGCCAACACCTTCATCGCGGCCGCCGGCTACGGCGTCGGCAACTCGCTGTACGAGCCCGACCTGCTCGACGCGGCGAAGAAAGTCATCGCCGACGCCAAGCGCCGCGGCGCCGAGGTTCCGCTGCCGGTCGACGTGGTGGTGGCGCCGGAGTTCTCCGCCAACGCCTCGGCCACGGTCAAGCCCGTCGATGCGGTCAAGGACGGCGAGATGATCCTGGATATCGGGCCGGAGACCGCGCGCCGCTACGCCGAATTGATCGCCAACGCCGGCACGGTGGTCTGGAATGGTCCGGTCGGCGTGTTCGAATTCGATGCGTTCGGCAAGGGCACCGAGACGCTGGCGCATGCGATCGCCGGCTCCAAGGCGTTCTCGATCGCCGGTGGTGGCGACACGCTGGCCGCGGTGGACAAGTACGGCATCGCCGACAAGGTGTCCTACATCTCCACTGGCGGCGGCGCGTTCCTGGAATTCCTCGAAGGCAAGGAACTGCCGGCGGTGGCCGCGCTCAAGGCACGCGCGGACGGCTGATGCTCTGCCTTTTCGACCTCGACGGCACGCTGATCGATTCCGAGCACGGCATTACCGCGTGCGTGAAGCACGCGCTGGAGCGCCTGCGCGTGGCGATCCCGAGCACGGAGGAACTGCGCCGCTGGATCGGCCCGCCGCTGCGGCACAGCTTCGCGCCGCTGCTGGGCCATGACACGGCGCGGGTCGAGGCGGCGGTCGAGCATTACCACGAGCGCTTCGATGTGCACGGCTGGCGCGAGCACAGCGTCTATCCGGGCATCGAGCCACTGATCGGACGCCTGCTCGACGCGGGGCATCAGTTGGCCATCGTCACCGGCAAGCCGCATCGGCATGCCGAGCCAATCCTGGCGCAGTTGCCGTTCGGCCACGCGTTCCTGCGTCTGTACGGGCCCGACCCGTCCAGTGCGCACAGCGAGAAGGCGGACATGATCGCCGCTGCCATGGCCGATTTCGGCGCGACGGCGGAAGAAACCGTGATGATCGGCGACCGCCACTTCGACATCGAAGGCGCGGTAGCCAACCGCGTGCGGGGCATCGGCGTCCTGTGGGGCTTCGGCAGCCGCACGGAGCTGGAACAGGCCGGCGCCGCGGCGATCGCCGCCACGCCCGAGGAACTGGGCACCCTGCTCGACCCGGGCGCCTGACACCCACGGCCGTTGCAGGAGCGCACCCTGTGCGCGACCGCCCGGGGCGGCAGGTCCCGCGGTCGCGGGGAATCCTACAGATGCGCACGTCCCTGTAGGAGCGCCCTTGGGCGCGACCGTACTGCGCGGT
>NZ_JAGJRS010000030.1 GCF_017837635.1 Frateuria flava | reverse complement strand
GCGTTTTTCGCTTTGACGGGACCAATGTCACGCGTGAGTGGTTGCGCGGCGATTGATCAGACCATCCTTAGCGAACACTTATCTTAGAAGTGTTGATTTAGATCCGCAGAGCCCCTTCGTGGGGCTCTTTTTTTTGCCTTTGATTAGTTCGCGCAATTGTTAAAAAACCACCCTGATAGTGTTGACTTTCGGGAGATGTCGAGAACAGAGGTGGCGATGTACCGGCTTTCGAGGAACATGTTTGCAGATGGTGAGCGCGCTCCGATGTTGATCGACGCGCGCGGGCTTCCCTTGTTCTACCCGACGCTGTTTACAACCTCGCAGCTTAGGAACGCAGGCGCCGCTGTAAACACGATCATCAACAAGTTGAGAGACATATTGGTGTTGCTCGCTTGGCAAGCGAGGCAAAGCCCACCCCGTGACCTGGCTGTCGAATTCGCGCAAGGCAGGTTTCTATCGATTTCTGACATTGTCTCAATAAGAGATTATGCGGCGTTGAATCAACGCTTCGTACGCGCGGACCCTCTGCAAAACGCGCGCATAAGCAAAGCATTCCTTGAGGGGAATGTGGCCTCACAGCAACCACTGCCAGTAGTTGGACGCGAGCAGCATTACAACCGATTAAGCACAATTGCCGACTACGTGGAGTTCGTTGCGTCAACCACCACTAGGCATGCCTCCTCGTCCGCCTACGCGGCAGAGATCGCCTGCATGGCCCGGCAGTTGCGGAAACACCGACCTCGAGGTTTATCCAGAAGATCAGACAGAGAAGCTGTCGAGAGGACTCCGTCAACAGAACTCGTAAATAGGTTTATGGCGTTCTCGGACGTTGATTTCCCTGCAAACCCTTTCAGAGACCGTGCAGTCCGATTGAGGAATTCCATAGTTTTCAAAATGTTTTATTACACAGGGATGCGCTGTGGAGAGCTGCTGAGCCTGCGGCTTGATAAAGTCGATCTTGGTGACGAGCCTCGCGTATGGGTAATCCGCAGTCAGGACGATCCCCTTGATCCACGCACTAACCAGCCGAGCGCGAAAACCCGAGAGCGACCGCTCCCCATACCGCTACACCTGAGCAGGGATCTCAACGAATACATCTTTCGATACAGAGCGCCCATTAAGGCGGCACGTAAGCACCCCTATTTGTTCGTGAAGCACCGGCATGACGAGGGGGAGGGGCAGCCCCTGACGATCTCAGCACTTGGATCCATTATTGCCGCGATGCGCAGAATCGATCCTGGCTTCCGAGCCCTGCACCCCCATTCTTTTCGGCACTACTTTAATTATCAGCTGTCGTGCGCAATTGATCGCCACAATGCTGAGGCGCGTGAGGACGTTGGCTCCGCCGCCGATGTCATCTCGGAAGGACGCGAACTCGATATGCGTGCGTTCTTAAACGGCCACTGGAGCCGCGCATCCGGAGAGGTATACAACCGACGTCACATCCAAGAACTTAGCGGCCTTGCCGCCAAGGCAGTCCAGTCCAACCTATTGCGCAAAGCCGCTGAGGGCCAAGATGAAGATTAACTGCGTCAATTCCGCGAGGCCCTTGGGAGCAATGGAAGCTACGTCTAAGGATGGTTACGTCTTTAATGTGGCGGAATCTCATTGGGAGTTGAGCAAGGACGTGACTGTTTCCCTTGGGTTTGCAAACTCGCTTTCCCGTAAAGCAGAGCAGGGCTTCCGTTCCACGCTTAAGCGATACGCTGAAGAGATGTCTGCTCGACACGTAAGAAACATGGCTAATTGCTTCAAGCGATTTGTTCGGGACACGGACGCAGCGGAAGTGTCGGTCGAAAAGCTGCTGGATTGGCGCGCTAAGTTGGGACAGAAAGAGGATTTCCTGTTGGGCGCGCTAAAGGGCTTTCTTCTGGCGTGGTCAGAATATGGCTACGGGGGCATATCGGACGAAGCAGTCACGCTGCTTCTTTCTATGAGAATCAAGGGTAACGAAAAGGGTGCCGCTGTCATGGGGGGCTGCCCGAATAATGGGCCTCTCACGGATCTAGAAATGGCGTCTCTTTTATCGTGGGCAAACTCTTCGGTGGTTCGACGAGAGATATGCCTAGAAGAGTATGCCTATCTGTTCTGTGTAATGATGACCGCCCGCCGCGCAGTGCAGATCTCTGCGCTTAGAGGCGCTGACCTCAGAATGGAAGCAAGAGGAGGGGTGACAATGTACAGCCTTAATGTGCCGCGTGCCAAGCAACGAGGAGTGGGTTTTCGTGGGTCATTTCGAAAATTGGCAATAGTAGAAGATCTGTATCTGGTGCTCGGTCGCCTCCATCATCAATTTTGCGCGATGGTGGAAGAAGCAATTGGTAGCAATTTGGAGCAATCGCTTCGCGAGCAATTGCCGATCTTCGCTAATGCCGCGAGACTCAAATCGTGCCGCTCCAAAGATGATCTCAGGAGGCTGCTGAATGGGCCAAGACAGGATGTTCTTCATGCCCCCGTTTTGCACTTGAATGGCATTCTGGAGAGGCTGGCTCGTCTATCTACGGCACGATCGGAGCGAACGGGCGAATGTATCAGGATCACTGCTTCGCGATTCCGCCGAACCCGCGGCACAAAGTTACGCCGCGAGGGTTTCAGTGCGTTCGTGATCGCTGAGCTTCTTGATCATTCCGATGTGCAGAACGTAAGGGTCTATACCGAAAACACTGCGCAGGAAGCCGTGGTGATTAACGAACTAATTGGCAAGCAGCTCGCGCCGTTCGCCCAGGCGTGCATGGGCAGATTAGTGCGATCGGAGCGCGAGGCAATTCGAGGCGCTAACCCTCGGAGCAGGGTGCCAAACGACCGGCAGCATGCCGTTGGCACCTGCGGAAACTTCGGATTCTGCGCCAGCGGATTTCGGGCTTGTTATACGTGCAGGCATTTCCAGCCGTGGGTCGATGGCCCTCATCAAGAGGTGCTAGCGGACCTTTACGCGGAGAAGCAACGGGCGCGGGATGCAGGCTGCGCTGATCTCGTGATCAACGCAAACGATCAACTGATCCTGGCGGTTGAGCACTGCGTACAACTCTGCAACGAAGCGAAAGCTGTGAATAACACTCAGCTGCTGGGGGTGGCCGGTGGGTGAAGTCACCCAGTTCGTTCCTCGCGCAGAGAGAGATGGACGAGCGAATTTGGCAGCTTTCATCAAGCTGGCTCGCGAGTTCAGTGCCTTCGGCGGCAGTTCCGCCTGGGAAGCCGATAGGTGGAAAAACGGACGCACTGTGGCCGTCTTCGCTACGAGGACGGAATCACTGGGTACCTACCAATTTACCCCAATGGCTGACCCCTTTAGGGACTTTGCCAAGGCGTACGTGAAGTACAACTACTCGTTTCGACCGGTTGTTTCCGTTGCGTATTGGTTGCAGGCGCTCCGTTGTTTAGAGGCAGCCCTGCTTGAGTGCTGTGGAAGGGCCGACATACTGCTTCTCAACGGCGCGGTGATGGACATGGCCGCCATGAAGTGCAAAGAGTTCTTCATCTCAGAAGACGTATGGCACAAGACCGGCCTTGTTCTTGCGAAGCTGTTCGACTTTTGTAGGGCGAACCGTTTCGTTCCAAGTCTCCCTCAGTGGAAGTCTCCTTTCAGAAAGCCCACGATCCTAACGGAGGACCTCGGGGAAGTGGGGGCCAAACATCGGGAGAGCAAGCTTCCAACGAACAGTTCCATGCTGGCCGTGGCGGACCTTTTTGCCAACGCGAGCACGATCGAGGAAAAATATTTCTCTTCGATCGCCATCCTCTTGATGGTCGCGCCCAGCCGAGTGTCGGAGGTGTTGTCGCTGACGACAGATTGCGTTCAGTGGGAGACCGATGCAGCGGGAGAGCGGCAACTGTATTTGCGGTGGCACGCTGCCAAGGGCAAAGGACACACCAAGAAATGGGTTGTTCCTGCCATGCAAGATGCCGTACTGGAAGCAGTGAACAGGCTTCTGGAGATTGGGAAAGAGGCGAGACAAGCCGCGCGGTTTGCTTTCGAGAACCCAGGCGTATTCATGCGCCACTCGGGATGCCTTACGCCTGAGGGCTTTGGCCAGGATGAGGCGCTAAGCCCCGAGCAGTGCTGCGCTGCTATCGGATTGAAGGCCCCACGGCCGTGCGTTCGTGGGCAGCCCTCGTGGTCCCAGGTCAAGGTATCTAAAGAGTACCGTCAGGTCCTGTCTAGCGGCTGCGTTACCTACCGGAAACTGGCGGATTGCACCTTCAAAAAGTATCGTCTCGACACTTGGCCCGACATTGGTGAGGGTCAGGCGACTAAAGTGTGGGATGCACTCTGTCTGCATCGGGAATGTGAGTTCCACCAGGAGTTCCCTGTCAAGGCTTTCTCGTGGCGCCTACCGACGGCAAACGAGTTCAATGTGCGATTCTGCACGGATGAGGTGCGCATATCGCTCTTTGAACGAGCAGGCTTGAGGAACCCCGATGGGACGAGCATCAAGTTGACGTCCCACCAGTTTCGTCACTGGTTGAGCACGATGTCAGAGCGCGCTGGCATGGATGACTACACGCTGGCTCAGTGGGCCGGGCGCGCGAAGCCGAGCGACAACCGGCACTATGATCATCGGTCACCCGAGGAGCGCTTAGAGCAGGCACGACAACTTCTCTTAGGTGAAAAGCCCGGACTGCTTGAAAGGCTTCAGAATCGCTCGCCCGTGAGCTATCGGGAATTAGGTCTGGACCGGCCCGGTACGGCAAAGGCGACGTTGTATGGCATGTGCACACATGACTATGCGATGGCCCCCTGCGCGAAGCAGCGGGAATGCATGACCTGTAAGGAGCACGTCTGCATCAAGGGTGACCATGTCACATTGGAGCGAGTTCGGCTTCTGGAGGAGCAGACCAGGCTTCTGCTAGAACGCGCTGAGCGTGCTCACGAGGCCGGTGATTTCGGGGCGGATCGCTGGGTAGACAACCACAAATGGAAGCTCGCGCATGTGCGGACCATGCGGATGGTCCTTGAAAGGGAAGATGTCACGGACGGAACGCCCGTGAGAATTCCAGACGGCCACGATCCCTCTCCGGTGCGACGGGCACTCATGGAACTAGGGCTGTGTGAGGCTCCGCTGCTGGAACCTGGTGTGACTGTTCGCGCGCCGCTGCGCCTCGGGAAGGTTTGATCGTGCCCAAGAAGATCATCACGAGAGCGACTCTCCCAAAGGTCCTGCGTGAGCTAGATCGATGGGAGGGAAAACTCACTTGGTCGTTGTTTTGCAGTCGCGTGGCCAAGGTGCTGGGGGTGGAATCCATTTCACGGCACACGTTGTATCTCTACCCTGCCATCAAGGAGGCATTTTCCCAGCGGCAGGTGGATCTGCGTGAATCCAAGGTTCGTCTTCCCAAGGATTTCACGCTAGAGGTGACGTTGCGACGCGTAGCTGACTTGGAAGCCCAAGTGAGGCGTCTTGAAGCGACAAACCTGGCATTGCTCGACCAGTTCCGACGCTGGCAGTACAACGCGTATGCCCAGAATGTGCGGATGGATTCGCTTGAGTGGGACAAGCCGCTACCCATGGTGGACCGTTCAGGGAAGCGTCGCGGCAGAAAAAACGCGGCGCGCCGGGGGCGGCGCACTCGTGGATCTAGCTGACGTTATCGCGAAGCTCAGGGACCAGGGGCGCCAACGGTTCCTTCCCTGGGAAGCCACCCAGCTGCATGTCCAGCTTCGATAGCTGTGACCATGGTCAGGATTAGCCCAACTAGGAACCACAATATAGTCAAAGGTGCGCTTACGCTCGCTGCAAGCCAAGCAAACATCGGCCTTTTGCTCTGTGCCGGCAGCATCTGACCGGTCCATGGACCCTTAGCCGTAGCGCACACCTGTGGCGTCGTCTGCACGCACAGATGGAGGCCTGTTTTGAGACGGTCCACCATGATCATCCCCTGACCGCGGACCGCTGAAAGGCGACCTTCGATCACGATGCTGCTGGTCGTTGTTTGGACCGTGGTGACAGGCCGCGAAAAGAACCCGCCGACACTTGCGGTCGACGACACAAATTGGCCCACGTCGCCTGTACGTAGAGTCGTGTCGGGCGTGCAGGCAACGACCACGCCAAGGACGGAGGGCGCGACTATTCCGACGAGGGCTGCAGCAAAAAAAAGGGCCCTCGCTGCGCGACTGGCTTTTTCTGCTGGCTTCAATTGAGCTCATACAAGGCGTCACCCGATCCCCACCCTCGACGTCAGGACAGGTTGTAATGAAGCTCGGTGAAGTAATGCCCGGCGAACAGCGGTACCTGCCCAAAAAGGCGTTGCGCGGCAGCCGGGATCCATTCGATCATCGTGCTGACATCCACATCCGGGTTTGGGCAGATGGACTTGGTCAAGATGCCTCGGTGGAAGTACTCAGGCAGCCGTTCTTTGAGTCTTTGTTCGGCGGCGTGGGCACTACCGGCTACCGCTAAACACGACGTTAACCCCTCGCCCGTCGCGGCGTAGTTCATAAAGCTTATGTACCAGCCGGCGGTGAGAAAGGTTGGTGGTGTACCGGGCCGGGCCATGAGGGTCTCCTTGAATTCGCACCCGCGCATTTCAGGTCAAGACTCGATTGCTTTGAGCAAGCAATCCTTCTCTGAAGCCGGAAGTCGCTCAAAAGCCAGGATCAGGCGGGCCAAGCGGTCATCGTCGGCGAACAAATACGCAGTCGGGACTCCCAACGCCGCAGCCAACCTTTCGATCGTGGCGATATCGGGCTCGTGGACACCCAACTCGTACCGGTTGACGCGTGTGCTGGCCACAAACGGGTCCAAGCCTGCCTGAATGCCGAGTTCCTTCTGAGACAGCTGACACCGAAGGCGTGCCTCCTTGAGGCGGCGCTGGAACACCAGCCGGATATCTGTCCGTCGAGGCACGTCACAAACCCGGTAGAGAGGTGCCTACGAGATTCGTAACTTTGCCTTGGTTGCGATACTACGAGTTTCGTAGCATCCGGCGCAAGCGGCCTCGAGGATAGGTCAGTTGCAGCCTCTATCATGCCCATACAGCCGGTAATCGACATCGCGTTGCCCTCGGAGGCGATCCGCTTTCGCGGCGCTGAAGCTCGACTCGGGCAGCAAGGTGGCCTCCTAGAGTGCAGGCTTCCCAGGGCTCTTCGCTCGACGCTTAGGCTTCGCCTCTTTCTGGGCGATGAGCCCTTGCAGGTAGGCGATCCCTTCTTCCTCCGGGAAGAAGGTGACCACGTCAGCTACCGTCAGTCCGTAACGCTCACGCAGTGCCAGGAACTCCGCCCTTGCTGCGAGCAAGCGAGACTGCGGCGATCCTTTCCTAGGCACGGGCCTGTCCTTGCCCTGCGAGTTCTCCCGGTCTAGTGCCGCAAGCTCTTCTTGGAACCGACGGAAGTGGCCGAGAGCAGACGTCAGCGTGGGGCCATAAGGGAGCGTCATCCCAGGTCGGGAAGGCGTCCTAAAGAGAAGCATCAGCACGCAGCGATTCACTATTGGCCTGCATGCAGTAGCGGTCCAGTTGGATGCCGGAGCGCTATGTCTGCCTGCGTAGTTGCGGTGGTTTTTTGCGGCTCAACCTGATGGAATGCGATAGGGCCGCTGCGTTGCTCGCCGTACTTTCACCTACCAAGGCTAACTAGCATGGTCGCCTTCTACATTTCCCTCGGAACGATTGGCGCGATCGCCATGGGCTCCATCGTTTTGGACCAGTGGTACAAGCGCCATCATGGCTCGGGCGCTCATCTCAACAAGCGGCAATGAGGCCAGCGCATGGGCCGTTGCGAAGCGTCCGGGGCTAGAACCAGATCCACAGGCTCCATGGCCGCTGCTGGCCGGAAGCAGGCCTGTTGTATTAGGCGATCGGTACTGCGGCCGGCGGACATGCGCCGAGCCCCGAAACGCGCAGGAGCACGCCCGCCAGACTGCGAAGGTCCTGCGCATTGTGGTGAGCCACGCGACGCAGATTGGTGGCCGGTCCGCCTCGGAGATATGCAAGCCAGGCCGCTGGCGCTTCCGATCCTGGAAGGTCGTCGTCGCGTACCACGCCGAGGAGCTGACGCTCGGCAGTCGCGAGGCGACAGTTCTCCCATACACCCTTCCACCGCCGACGGACGGGGTGGAGCAGGTCAAGGTGGCCGAGGCCGGTGAGCGGGTTGGGCAGCCGGGCCAAGCGGTAGCGGGTGGCGAGCAGGGGCGCGTCGTAGCTCTTGCCGTTATAGCTCACGAGTACGGTGTCGTCGCGCAGCCATCCCGCGAAGGTCCGCAACATCGCGGTCTCGGCGGCCATGGTGGTGATCGTTAGCTGGCGAATGCGGAATCGACCGTTCTGTTCCCAATGGGCCGCACCGATCATGAACGCCCGTGTGCCGGTGCCGCCGGCGAGCCCGGTGGTTTCCGTATCGAAATGAAGCAGCCTGGCAGTGCCAACTGCCTCGTCCCAGCGCGCAAAGGTCGTGTCGATCAAGGGTGGCGGAGACAGCCAGTCCACCACCGCCTCGGTGAGGAACAGTCCGCTTGCGATCTCTTCGCCGGGCACGAAGCGATCCGTCGAAGATGCACGTGGTTCCGCGCGCTGCAGCCGCGAGCGACCTTGGATCAGCCGTAGTACGTCAGCCGACAGGGTCTGTTTCGGCGCCGGCGTCGGGGCCGCGGGAACCGACAACCCTGATTGCGTGCGCAGTTGGCGCAGCCGGTCGGCCAGCGCGCTCACAGGGCCACCAGCAGGCCCAGAACCCGTAAGGCCAGGGCCTTGGGCGTGTCCGCGGCCGCTTCGTCCGCGGCCAGGATCGGTCCGACGCAGGCCGGGCAGCCGGCCATGCAGTCGCAGCGATCGACCAGCGTCATGGCCATGCGGACCAAGTCCTCGCGCCGTTCGAACAACGGCGCGCTCAGGCCCACGCCACCGGGGAAGGCGTCGTAGAGATAAACCGTCGGGGTGAAGGGCGCGTCGGGCGCCAGCGCCATTGGCTGTCCGTCCATCCCGCGCAGCTGGCCGCGGCCCGCGATGTCCGAGGCGACGAACCACGCCCCGTCAGCGCTGCCCACCGACTTCTGCAGGTCGCGTGACTCCGCCATTACCGCTACCGTGGCGACGATGTGCAGGGCATAGGCTGCGCCGAGGAAGCCGTCCAAGGCCTGCTGCCGCCCATCGAAGGCCTGTTCGAGTTCGCGTTGGGCGAGCTGCCACCAAACGGCGGTGGTGTGCAGTTCCTGGTCGGGCAGGTTGACCGGTCCGTAGCCAATGTTTTCGTGGGTGTAGTAGCGGATCTTCTTGTAGCCGGCCACGCGCCGTACCACGTGCACCTCGCCGTGGTGGGCCTCGCCGCGCCCCGCGCTGGAGCTGCCGAAGCAGTCGAGCACCTTCAGCTTGGTGTAGTCGATGGCGTCGGTGTAGTAGTCCACGTGGGTGCGCGTCACGAACGCCTTACGGCCCTCCCAGTCGAGCCGTTCGACCTGGTAGGGCACGGACTGGATCATGTGGATCGCCCCTTCGTAGAGCGTCACTGGCACGGCGGTATAGTCGACTTCGGCAATGATGGTCTGCTTACCGCCGGTGCGGTCGACCACCACGAAGTTGCCGTCGGCCACGCTGCGCAGCGAGACCGCGTTGGCCGGATAACTGTCAGCGATCCATTCCCAGCGGTCGCCCTCGCGGTGCAGTACGCCTTCCTCGCCGAGCACTTCCAACCAGGGCGTGGCCGCGCCCGGTCCAAACACCTCATCGCCCACGAACGGCAGTTCAAAGGCGGCACAGCGGATATGGTCGAGCAGGATCAGCGGCTGGTCGGCGGCGATGCGCGCGTGCTCGGGTGGAGCGCCCTCGAAGAACTCCGGATGGCGCACCAGGTACTGGTCCAGGGGATCGCTGCTGGCTACCAGCACGCCCAGCGCGGGCTGCTGACGCCGGCCGGCCCGACCGAACCGCTGCCAGGTCGCCGCCATGGAACCGGGGTAGCCGTTGAGCACCACGACATCCAGGCTGCCGATGTCCACGCCCAGCTCGAGCGCTGAGGTGCTCACGATGCCGTCGATGCTGCCGGCACGCATTTCCCGCTCGGCGGCCCGGCGTTCGGTGGGCAGGTAGCCGCCTCGGTAGGCACGGATGCGTGGAGGTTTGCGTGGGTCGTGATCGAAGACGTCCTTCAGGTATTTGGTCAGCACCTCGACCATGGTGCGGCTTTGCGCGAACACCAGGGCCTTCATGCCCGCCTTGATGGCCAGTCGGGCGATCCGGTTGGTCTGCGAGCGCGCCGAGGCGCGCAGGCCGAGATCCGGGTTGATCACCGGCGGATTCCACAACAGCACGTGCCTGTCGCCCGAGGGCGCGCCGCTTTGCGTGATGGCGGTGACCGGTTGCTCGATCAGCGCCTCAGCGTGCTCCTTGGGGTTGCCAATCGTTGCCGAGCACAGGATGAACTGAGGAGTCACCCCGTAGAACGCGCATACGCGCTTGAGTCGCCGGATCACGTTGGCCACATGCGATCCGAACACGCCGCGGTAGGTGTGGACCTCGTCGATCACCACGTAGCGCAGGTTCTCGAAGAACTGTGCCCACTTGGTGTGATGCGGCAGGATCGCCTGGTGCAGCATGTCAGGGTTGCTCACGACGATGTCGCCGTGGAGGCGAATCGCCTGGCGTGCGTCGCCCGGCGTGTCGCCATCGAACGTGAAGGCCTTGACCCCCAGCTCACCGGCCTTGTTGAGCTCCAGCAGGTCGGCGACCTGGTCCTGGGCCAATGCCTTGGTCGGAAACAGGTACAGCGCCTTGGCTCCCTGCTTCATCGCAGCACTGAGTACGGGCAGGGTGTAGCAGAGGGATTTGCCGGATGCTGTCGGCGTCACGATCGCTACCTGCTCACCGCGTTGTGTCGCGACCCAGGCCTCGGCCTGGTGGCTGTAGAGCGCATCAATGCCGCGCGATCGCAGGGCGTGAGCTAGTGCCGGCGGTAGGTCCGCGGGCAAGGGCGCGAAGGATCCCTCGCGACCCGGCACCACGAAGGAGCCGGTGATGCGTTCGGCGTAGCGCTTGGATAGCCGTTGGGCTAGCGCGCGCCCATCGCTCGGGCCGCGCAGGACGAGATCGTCCGAGGCCTGGTAACGATCAGGGAGAGCGTTCAATGGGAGCCACCTTTGATTCTTGGTGGCAGTAGATCGAGGGCGCGTCTCGCCCGATGAGACTGGTCAGGAAAGCTTGTTGGTTGATGACCGACCAGGTGCCCACCTCCGCGCCCCTTCGACGCCCCGGTCGGTATGCTAGTCACTCCCTACGCCGGAGCGTTCGCATGTGCTACTCCGCCCAGATCAAGGCCGACTACGTCCGCTATGTGCGTCAGTTTGGCGCGACGATCAGCCTTCAGCGCTTTACCGAGCTGTTCTGGGAACGCCGCCGGGACGGCACGTGGTCGAAGATCCCCAAAGCCCTTCGTGAAAGCTTCCGGCACCCGGACAGCGAGGCGGGCTTTGAGCTTGCCAAGCTCGTGGCTGAGGGGGATCGCGAATTGGAGCAGCGCTACCGGGAAGACCTGGAGGCCCAGCGGGAGCGTCTGACCAAGGCGGAGGCAGTGCTGGCGGGCCCCAAGCCCACCAAGAAGGCGGCCGAAGACAAGCGCATTGCGACCAACAAGATCGCGGCGACAGAAGCCAACCTGGCGGCACTCCAGCGGCGCGACCTGGTCGATGACGATGCTCGAATCTTCCCGGGTTCATATGCGCCTGTGCTGATCGAGCGCGATGGCCAGCGGTTTGTGGTGCCCATGCGCTACCAGTGCCGCATGCCAGGCTGGAACGCGGCCGTGGAGCGCAAGTATCCCGGCACCTACAACGCCCGGCGGGACAAGCTTGAGGAATCCTGGAGCCAACTCTTTGGCTACCGCCATGGCATTCTGGTGGTCACACGCTTTTATGAGAATGTGGCCCGCCACCGGCTCGAGGGTAGAGCGCTGGCAGAGGGAGAAAGGGAGGAGAACGTGGTACTCGCCTTTGACCCGCAGCCGCCTCAGGACATGCTGGTGGCCTGTCTGTGGAACGTTTCCAAGGGCGCGGACAACGGATCGGACCTTTTCACCTTCGCCGCCATCACGGACGAACCACCCCCGGAAGTTGCGGCCGCAGGCCACGACCGCTGCATCGTCCCGATTAAGCCCGAGCACGTCGATGCCTGGCTGAATCCAGCCGTGGCGCCACGCGAGGCCCTGTATGCCATCCTGGATGACCGGGCGCGCCCTTACTACCAACACAGGCTCGCCGCGTGATCGGACGGCGTCGACACGACGGCGTAAAATCGAGCCATGACTGAGCCCACTCCCGAAGGCCGCCGCCGCTACCCGCATACGCAGGGCTATTTCCCGGACCCGGCGCAGATCGAAGCTGCCCCGGACCGCGAGCTGCCGTGCACCTGTGTCCACGGGTGCCCGAGCCGCTGCGCCGGAGAATGTGGCTGCAAGGCCTGTGAGCAGGCCTTTGCCGAGTTCTGCGACGTCGCGGGGTTTTACGGCCCGGGTGAGTTCGACGAGGCCGCGGCGCTCGCGGCCTACCGCGAAGTGCATGCGCATGGCCGCGTTCCTAGCCGTACTGACGCCTGAGGCCGACCCGGTTGTCGGGCGCTTGCGAGAGCGCTGGGACCCCTCAGTGCAGCGCGGGCTGGGCGCGCACATCACCCTCCGTTACCCGTTCCTCCCGCTCAGGGCGCTTAGCCCGCGCGACCAAGCGATGCTGGCGGACGCGGTCGCCTCTGTGCTGAGCTTCCACTACACCCTTGCGCGCGTTTCCCGCTTCCCGACGACTGTGTTCCTCGACCCCGAACCGGTGGCGCCGTTCGTTGCCCTACGCGCGGCTGTAGAGAGGGTCTTCAAGCGACACTTGCCCGCGGATCCGTTCCCGCGATACGCACCGCACCTATCGGTCGCGCGCCAGGTTCGCGATGCGCGCGACGAAGTGATGGCGGCGCTCACCGCAGCGTTGCCGGGCAGTGGCGAGGGGATTCGTGCAGCGTGTAGGGCGGTCGTGCTGCTCGAGCGAACCGGTGGCGGCCCATGGCAGGTGCAACTGCAGGTGCCGCTCGGCGAGTCTCGCCTCATCTGAGGGGAATTGAGGCCGGGTCAACATCGAGCACCAATGACGCGAGGTCGTCCGGCTGCGACAGCGGGCGCTGCCTTGGCAGCGCACCCCGGGTAGCTGTCGGCATTGCCTTACAGATGGGGTCGTGGGCGCCTGATGGGCAAGCACGTTGGCGCCGAACAAGCTATGGCTGCCCCGCGAGTCAGGACCAAGGCGACAGGGAGTCAGGCGCGAGCCGACCATGGGTGTCCAGGCGCGGACCGATGACCGGGGCCCTTCCTTACCTGGGCGTGTGGCTTATGCGGTCTGTCTTTTGTGTCGAAGAAGGCGTCGTTGGCTGGCGTGTGCGTCAAGGTGCGACCGGCCTGGCCGAAGCACTTACGCTAGCCAGCGCCATTAAACATGCGCGCAAGCTCGGTCGCGACTACCACGAGCGCACGGGGTCTGAAGTGACAGTGGAGCTTGTGATTCCCGAGAAATCGTTGCTGCTGGAGCAACATCCGCGGCGAACGTTGGAAGCCACGGCCGCCGCGTTTTGGGTGCCGCTGCGCAATGCAGCGGCAGGGGATGGCGGCTGCGCCTGTCGCTAGCCCAGCAACCGGTTGAGCACTGCGGCCAGCCGCAATCCTGCCCGTTCCAAGCGCTGCTCGACCACGGGACGCCATGTCCGAATGTATTCCGTACTGATCTTGCGGGGCGGGTAGAAGCCTGGCGAGCTGACCAGCGCGCCGCTCTCGTGAACCCAATCCTCGACATCTCCACCGCTCGCCACATGGGACAGGTCTCGCTCGATACGCTGAGCCAGTTCGGTGGGCGCTTGCCCGAATGTTTCGATCAGCCCCGTGTCCCAAACGTGGTGCAGGTTCGAGCCGCGACCCTGCCAGCGCACCTGGTACGTATTCCCGCCCTTGTCGTCACCGTAGCCGGCATGCAGAGGTTGGTGGGCATCACCCACCAGGTGGACCACGTAGCGCAGCGCTTTCGCCCGGTCCTCGTCCGAGGCATGGTGATCGCCCAGCACGAGCTCCTGGCGTTTTAGCGCAGCAACGAGGCATTGATCGCCGCCGGGACATAGATCTGGCGAGTAATGGAGGTCCGAGCCGCGCGGGAAATTGACGTAGTGCCACTTGCTGGTGGCGGGGTTGCGGTGCTCGTCGGCCCACGAGGCGATGGATTCCAGCGTGGCACCCGATTCCAAGGTGAGCAGTCGCTGGACTTCGGCACGGGCGGCGGGTGTCAGGTGATCGTCGGCAATTTGGGCAACGACGGTGTGGCCGTCGCGGCCCCACGCGTAAAGATGGCTAGCCGGCAGGAGGAGGACGAGAGCAAGCAGGAGGCGTGTGTGCATCACGCCATGATAACGGGTGGGCTTGCTGAGCCATGGGCTCCAGCCGGCGCGATGTCGGGAGACCAGCGCTATCGCGTACGCGCCGCGATGAGCTGTTGAAGGTAGGCGATCCCTTCTTCTTCCGGAAAGAAGGTCACGACGTCCGCGACTGTCAGGCCGTAGCGCTTCCTGAGCGCGAGAAACTCTCCTTTTGCCAGTTCCATTGGCGACTTGGAAGGGCGGCTCGTGGCATCAAGGGCCGCCAGTTCGGCCTGGAAACGGCGGAAGGCGTCGGTGGGTATGGTCATGGGCGCATTCTCCCACGCGGCTGGAAGGGCGATCACTTGATCGATGGCGCGGGTGAGATGCCCATCGGCCTCAAGCACGTCAAGAACTGAGACTTAAGGTACGGCGCGGGCTAGGTAGCCAATCTCGCGTTATGAGCCAGACTGCGTGGTAGCTTTGATTTCTGTCCCAGAAATCAAACCAGCATGAGCACGTCTAGCAACAACCGCGGGGGCATTCGCCCCGGAGCCGGCCGGCCCGGCGCACCCTCTCAGCGTATCCGCGTCCCCGAGCCCCACGTGCCCGTGGTGCTTAGCTTGATCGACCGTCTGCGCAGGGAGGACGTCGAGGGCATCGAGCACCTCGGCACCGTCGCCGAGGCCAGCCCCTGGCTGCTCCGGCACTTCACCGAGGTGCCGTGCGGTTTTGCGTCCCCTGCGGAGGACTACGAAGAGAGCCCGATCGACCTCAACACAGTGGTGATGGATCCGCATCACCGTGAGGCGACCTACTTGGTCCGCGCCAAGGGTCACTCGATGACCGGCGCGGGCATCAATGATGGCGATGAGCTGGTCGTCGATCGCGCACTCGAGCCGCGTAATGGCTCCATCGTCATTGCCGTCTACCAGGGCAAGGCCACCTGCAAACGCTTGCGCTACATGGCGAACGGGCGCCCCTACCTGAAAGCTGAGAATCCTCACTACGAGGACCGCGTCATCGCGGAAGGCGACGAATTCGAGATCTGGGGCGTGGTTCGGTACGCCTTGCACAAGCTCATCTGATGGCCCCGCGCTTCGCGCTCGTGGACGTCAACAACTTCTACGTCTCCTGCGAGCGCTTGTATGACCCCACGCTTCTTGGCGTACCCACCGTCGTGCTGTCCAACGGCGACGGCTGTGTCGTCGCGCGATCGGCCGAGGTAAAGGCGCTAGGGGTGCGCATGGGCACCCCTTGGCACCAGATGCAGGACCTGGTGCGACGGCATGGCATCCAGTACCGTTCCTCGAACTACACCCTCTATGGGGACATGAGCCGCCGCACGATGAACGTGATCGGCCAGTTCGTGGCGCGCTACGACCAGGAGGTCTACAGCATCGACGAATCGTTTCTGGATCTCCGCCGCTACCCGCACGCAGACGGTGCTGCGCTCGGCAGCCAGATCCGACAACGCGTCGCCCAGTGGTGCGGGCTGCCGGTATGCGTTGGCGTGGGTGCTACGCGCACGCTCGCCAAACTGGCGAACCACCTTGCAAAGCAGCGGCCTGCGTTCGGTGGTGTCTGCGACCTCACGGCCATGGCTGCTCGGGATTTCCACGACGTGGCCGCAACGGTCGCCGTCGGCGACGTGTGGGGCATCGGCGGCAAGCTCTCGGCCCACTTACAAAGCTTGGGCATCCATACGGTGGTGCAGCTCATGGGCACTGACCCCAAACGCTTGCGGGAACGCCTGGGCGTGGTGGTCGAGCGCACGGTACGCGAGCTGCAGGGGATCGCCTGCAAAGGGCTGGACGTGGTCGAACCGCGCCAGCAAATCATTGCCTCGCGGTCCTTCGGCGAACCGGTCTTTTCGCACGAGGATCTGAAGGCCGCCGTGCAGACTTACGTGGGCCGCGCGGCCTACAAGTTGCGGGGGCAGGGGAGTCGGGCGGGCACGGTGAAGGTCTGGCTGGAAACCAATCGCTTCCGACCGCAGGATCCGCAATACCACCCGTGTGCTGGGGTGCGCCTGCCAAACCCAAGCGACGATCTGGCCGAGCTGACGCGCGCCGCCGATGTCGCGCTCGCCCGGATTTTCAAAGCCGGCTACCGTTACACCAAGGCCGGCGTCATGCTCGAAGACCTCGCCGACCAAATGCACGTGCAAGGTGGCTTGTTTGATGCGGCGGCGGCAAGCCCCCGACGCCAAGCCCTGATGGCCACGCTCGATCGAATCCACGCCCGTTTCGGGCGGACGGAAGTTGGCATGGGGCACGCGGGGGTCAAGGCAACCAAGGGATGGACGATGCGGCGCGGGCAACTCTCTCCGGCGTACACCACCGACTGGGCCCAGCTCCTGGTGGTCGAAGCGTAGGACCGCGAGGAGGCCTGCGAGTCAGCGATTAGGCCAAGTTACCGGGGGTAGGGTGGTCGTCTGCTTTCGACCCAAAGCGGACATCTCCTCGCCGCGGACCGTCGAAAGGGTCCGCCTTTGCCAACATGGATTAGCCGAACGGGCCTAGCGAAGATTGACCTGAGAACAACGGTTGCGACGCCCTTGGCGTCAATAGCGCGCGCATGTATAACCGGACCCATGGGTCTGTATATTCAGTAGTTAGGCCTTAATGAATCTCAACGATCTAGCATCAAAGCTACAGAAAGACCTCGGTTGGGTTGACCTGTTAACTAGGCCTTCGCGCTCTAGCCATGGCTCGATGGAGCTTCTGGTCGTCAAGCTGGATCGGCTAAAAATAAAGATCTATCAAGAGAAGGGGCACTCCCTTCCACATATACACGTCGACTACGGCAAACAGCATCACGTAGCGACCTTTTCTATTGACCCGCCTGCTCGTATCGAGGGAAAACTTAGCAACAAATACGATAGGTCCGTCCAAGAGTGGCTAACCAACAACAGGGAAGGTATTGTCGCCTTGTGGGCCGCTCTTCAAGCAGGCGAGTCGCCAGATGCTCTCGTAGCCGAACTGCGGGGCGACGACGCCTAACAGTTCGTTCAAGGCGGACGCGCCTACCGCGCGCCGCTTAACTCCAGCGTTAGGATTGACGATGACCACCTTCGACACCGACGGATTTCTGAGCGACGAGATCTCTTCGTGGGAAGCGGATTTCGAGAACCGGTATTCATCGAAGCTGGAATTGTCGGTCGCAGTAAACCGCCTAGCGCACAAGATGGTATATACCATCGATATCGGATCAGAGGACTTGAGCGATCTCCTCTTGTCGACTCTTTTGGCTCGCCAGCTTTCCACTTTTCAAGGCTTCGTCCTCTTATCGCGAAGGGGAATGATCTTTCAGGCAGAGATGCTCGTTCGCGCGCTAGCCGAGTCCATGTTTCTTGTGGGAGCAATCTGCAAGAAGCCAGACTTCGCCAAGCAATGGGTCCTCGGGGACGAGGTGAGCCGAAAGAAGGCCCTTGTTCGACTCAATGAAGATCGACGTCGGCGCGGGGAAGCGCCGGATGAAACAGCGGTCGCTTTGATTGCCGAACTCGAGAAGAGAATACGCGACGAAGGGATCATAAAGCCTAGCACCGAGCAAATTGCCAAACTTGCCGGACTAGAGTCCTACTACGACACGCTTTACGGATTCTTCAGCATGGCTGTGCACTCTTCTAGCCGGAGTCTGGACAAGGCATTGCAGAAGGACAGCGACGGCAAGTTAACACACGTCGAGTACGGTCCGGAGATTGACGGATTCGACATGCACCTTGACTACGCCATCAGCATGACGCTTTACGTACTCCACGAGATCGCTGCGCATTTCGAGAAGGACGTTTCGGAGATCGAGGTCTTGCAGAAGCGAAATGCGGAGCTTTCAGGCGAGGCCCAACAATCAGTTCAATCCGATCGCTGCGAAGACGCGGCTCCGGATTAACGGGACGCTAGGCCCCAGCGAACGATGACTTTTCAAGGCACGCTGCTCTCTACGGCTCGTCAGTACTGGTCTTACTTTCTCCCGGCGTGGGCGTTCCCGGTGGTGCTAGCGTCGTTCTTCAACTCGCCGACTCTCTCACGGTGGCTCTATCCTCCGGTTGTTCTAGCCATATTTCTCTTGGTCTTCGTCCGTGCGGCACTTCCTTGGATGCGGCAAAGAATTAAGTATTGGCACGCGGCTTTTTGGAGCATGCTCATTCCGTTCTTGCTTTGGTTCTTTGCTGTAGTCACTTCGTTGGCCCTGTTTCCGCACAAGGCCTGACAATTCGTTCAAGGCGGACGGCTTCGCCGCCGCTTAACTCCAGCGTTAGCAGGCCATGACTAATCCGTCACCATTCGGTTCACTACAGATGCCGCCTCCTCTGGCATGCGAGTTCTTTGCCGTTTTTTCGCGCTTCGAGTTTGCGCTTAAAGAATCGGGCCATATTTACATCAACCGCCGCGGCCGTGCGGCTCCAGATTGGGATGGCTTTGCCGCCGTCGCCGCCCTGCAAGCGCCCGCAGGTTCGGGGCTTGCTCAGGCTCTCGACTTCCTCAACCAAGAGCCGCCACAGGTCCAAACATCGGCGCATGGTTGGGATCCGGTAGCGCTTCGTGGCGCCACGCCGGTTGCAACCGCGTTGGACGCGGCGCAGCGTGTCCGCCATAACTTGTTCCATGGCGGCAAACACACACCGCACTCCCCACCTGGTCGGGACGAGGCACTTGTACAGGCAGCGCTGACAGTACTGCTAGCTTGTGTCGCCCAAAACCCAGACGTGGGGGCCGCGTACGGGCAGGCCTGCTAACATTTCATTCAAGCCGAAGCCGCTTCGCGGCTCGGCTCAATTCAGGCGTTCGACGTCCGCTCCTGGCCGGAAGCGGACGTCAGCTCCCCACCAACGGCTTAAGTGCCGGCAGGATTTCTGAGCCGCACTGTAAGGTGTTACCAGTTGAACGACGCCGGGTCGTCTGCCAGTTTCGACGATATCTAGCATCGACACCCGAATGACGGCGATCGACGACCATCGCCCCACGGGGCTTGCCGATCGGTTCCGCACACCTCGCGGCGCTGCGGCTCGAACAGGCGCTCGACGTCGCGGCGGCTTGACGGCGCCCTGTGACCGAACTGCAGCTGGGCCTGCTCTCAAGCTCTGCCGGGTGCAATCCGCAGGACCGCCTCAGGCAGTCCAGGCTGCTGTAGTAAACGCAGCCTTGCGGGGTCACGAAGTGGTCACATGCGACCGCGCACCGTCCATTTACCCCTTCGTGCTGTTCGCTTTCTCGCCCTCCCTCCGACTTGCGAATGGCGTGGTCAGTAACGTGGTCATCGGTTGCCGAAAACGAGGGCCGACCGATGCCGGCGGACCGGAATCAGCTACGCAACCGCAGATCGAAGTGCCGACAAAAAAACACATCGATGATGCATCGAATACCCATGGTGGAATGCAAATGGCTAACGAATGGTGCCGCAAAAACGACGACGGGGATCCATCCGACAAACACTCCGCGGCTACGCTAGCGGCGGCACTGATCGCTCGTGGCTCTACGCTTCCTTCCGCCACCAACGCGGCAATAGCCCATCAGGCCGTTGACTTGTACCGCACGTTGCTGAGTCAATTGAGCGGTCGGGACGGGCACGCAGAACGCATCCATGCACGAGCCGGACAAGCGGTCTCGGCTGCGGAACAAAAAGAGATGGACATCTTGGGCATAACCCGAGTCGACTCCGCGAAGTTCTGCTACGGCGAATACCGCTACGACAATCTGAGCGACGCCCTCCGTTACGCACGGGCCAAATCGGGGACTTGAGCGCGAAGTCGCCTCAGAGGCATCACGATCTCGCGCTCGGCCTATGTCACCGACACCCGGTAGCAAGGATGTCCACCTCGGCGCACGCACCCCCTTTCGACCTGAGCACGCCTCCCTGGGCCAGGATGGATGAAGGGCGAGCCGGCCTGACTTTGCCCGGCTCAAGCAGGAGACGCCAAACTCAGGATGGACCTGACACCCAAAAAGACCGCAACCCATTTTGCCGTGCCGGACCCAAGATCAACGTCTTCGATTGAGCGCCTCTACAAGGCTCGACGCCCTTACTCGGCACCGGTTTATGGTGTCCCGATGAAGGTCGAGCAACAGCTGGAATTGCCTGGATGGTCAACCGACCGCCGCCCCTGTCAATCCATTCGGCGAAGGCGCGGTAGACAGGTCATGCATCCGATTTCTTGGTCGGCAGCGTGACGGTGAACCGGGTGCCATCGGACTGGTTCGACGCCACCTGGATGCCACCGCCGTGCCCTTCGGCAATCTTGCGGGCAATGAACAGGCCCAGGCCCAGGCTGGTGGGTGGACGAGTGACGTGGTCTTCCTCCGTCAGTTGCACCAGCGGCTGGAAGATCGACTCCAGTGCCTGCGGGGGTATCGGTTCGCCCTTGTTGGTGACGCTCACCACATGGTCGGTGGATCGCGTGCCGGCCTCGACGAGAACCGGACAGCCCTCCGCGCCATGGCGCGCCGCGTTGACCAGCAGGTTTAGGAACATCTGGTACAGGCGCCCCCGATCGTAGCGGCCAATCAACGTAGCGGGCGCGTGCAACTGGAAGCGGGCGCCCGGATAGGTGGCGGTCGCATCGGCGATGGCGTCGTTGAGCGGTGCCAGCAGATCGCACGGCACTGGATGTTGGGGTATGTCTCCGCCGAGCTGGGTGCTGGCAAAACCCATCAGGTCGTTGATCATGTCCGACATGATCCGGGTGGCACGGGTCACGGTGAACGCCACCTTGGCGAGGCGTTCAGGCGGCAGTGCCGGTCCCGCAAGCATGTCGCCGGCCAGGGCGATGCTGGCCAGTGGAGAGCGCAGGTCGTGGCCGAGCACGGCGAGGAACAGGTCCCGCGTCTCGCCCGTGTGTCTGGCCCATCCGGCGATCGATTCGGCCAACGCCTGGTCGATTCCCTCGTTGAAACGGATGACCTCGTGCAGTGCGTCGGTATCGGCATGTTCGAGATAGGGTTCCCACAGCCGCAGCACGGTGGCCCTTAGCGAACGGAACTCCGCGCTCACCTGCAACAGGGTGTACTTATGCAGCTGTCGGCCTTTTCCGTGTTCAGTTGCCGCGCGCCCCTCATGGCCCGATGCCCCATGCCCCTCGGACTTGCGCTGTTGCTCGCGGTCCGTTTGCCTGGCCTCCATGTCGGCAGCGATTTCCATCAGCATCTCCCGCGCATGGTCCCGCAGTTCCTCGTGGGAAAGCAGGTGCGGCTGGGGGCTGTTGTCCCGCGCGAAGGTATCCCACTGCGCGAGGATGGCCTCGATGTGGCACCGGATGAAGGTCGACAGTTTCACGGTATGCCCTCGCAGCGTTGGGATACGGGCCGGCGAGCGGCTCATGCCATCCTGTCCGGCCCTCTGCCTGACGACGCTGGCGAAGGGGCGGGCAACAGGTAGCTTACGCCGCGGTGCGGCGCGAAGCAGCGTCGGATCGACAGCGCGCTATTCACGCCGACCGGTTGTGCTTTTCCTATGGAACAGGCGCGAGTGGCCGGGACAGGCCGGCCTGCACCCTCTTGGATCACGGGATCATGAGCTCGACTCCGCGCCGGGTTGGCCTTTGCCGGCGACGTCCTTGGATTGTCCACAGCAGCACCAGGCCCGCGAGTCCGGAGCAGCCCGATGCGAGAAATATTCCCAGCTTGGCACTGGCAAGCTCGCTCTCCTTGAAGGCCAGGTTGGCGATGAACATCGCCATCGTGAACCCGATCCCCGCTAGCAGGCCACCACCGGCGAGCATGCGCCAGTCAAGATCCGGGGGACGCGTGGCGATACCCAATCGCACGGCCAGCCAGCTGAATGCGAACACCCCCATCGGCTTGCCCACGGCAAAGCCGACGAACACGGCCCAGGCAATCGGCCCACCGAGATGCTCCGACGAGAGTGACAGTCCGGCGTTGGCGAAGGCAAAAAGCGGCATGATCAGGAACGCTACCCACGGGTGCAGGCCAAGCTCGAGCCGCTCGACGGGGGAGAGCGTCTCGCGTGCGGCGATCTCGGCCACCTGTAAGGTCTCCCGGTCGCGGGTCGCGCCGCTGCCGCGCTCGGCGGCGGGGTGGGCAACCACTTGACGCAATATGGCGTACAGGCGATCGGCACTGACCCACGGGCGGGCCGGGGTCATGAGGCCGAGGATGACGCCGGCGACCGTCGCGTGCACGCCAGAGGCGTCCACGGCGATCCAGACCATGGCGCCGACCGTGAAGTAGAACGGAAGGCTGCGCAACCCCGCCCACGCCAGCGCGCGTATCACCACCAGGCCAAGCGCGGCCAGCGCAAGCGGTAGCCAGGCGATCGCATGGCTGTAGCCGATCGCGACCACCAGCACCGCGCCGATGTCGTCGACGATCGCGAGCGAGAGCATGAAGACACGCAACCGCTTGGGGATGCGCTCGCCGAGCAACGCCAGGCAACCGCTCACGAACGCGGTGTCCGTCGCCATGACGGTACCCCAGCCTGCTGCCCCGGGACGGCCCGATTGCAGCAGCAGGTAGAGACCGGCAGGTACCAGCATGCCGCCCAATGCGCCGGCGATCGACAAGGCAGCCACGCGAGGTTTGCGCAGCTCGCCAAGCACCAGCTCGCGTTTCAGCTCCAGTGCCACGAGGAAGAAGAACAGGGTCATCAGCGCGTCATTGATCCAGCCACGGAGCGGGCGGATCAGTTCGATGGCACCCCATCGCAGGCCCATCGGCGTTTCCCAGAACGCGTCGACATGTCGTGCCGCGGGCGAGTTGGACAGCACCAGGGCGGCGACGGTGGCGAGCAGCAACATGGCGCCGGCGCCGGCTTCCACGCGCATGAAGCGCGAGAACGGACGAGTCAGCCAGTCGATCCATTCCTTCGGCAACCGGGTCGGCCCCGTCGGCTGGTGCTTCTTATTCACATGCCTGCTTCCATCGGGGTGTCACCCGTGCGCTGGAGTCTTTCCAACCGCAGCGGGTCCGTCGTTGAACTCGTTGGACGGAGCCGTCGGTTGCCGGTGGGCTCGCATCCGCCCGCCATGTTCGAGCCCCAAGGGTGACGCCAAAGGAAAAAGGACTTCACGCGCCCTTGGCTTCAGCCTTCGCTGTCACGCGCTACATAGGAATCGTTTCCTGCGGGGTGACCCACGATGCCGGACCTTCTTTCCTTTGCAGCACGCGGACTGACAGGCGCGTCATGGGGTGCCTGGATCCTCTACTTCCTTGCCACCACGCAGGGAACCATCGTCGCGGTGACCCTCTATCTGCACCGCAGCCAGGCACATCGCGGCGTGCAGTTCCATTCCGCCGTCGCGCATCTTTTCCGCGCCTGGTGCTGGTTGTCCACCGGCATGGTGACGCGGCAGTGGGTTGCCGTGCACCGCAAGCATCACGCCCGCTGCGAGACGGCCGAGGACCCGCATAGCCCGCAGGTCCACGGCATTCGCACCGTCCTGTGGCGCGGGGTCGACTTGTACAAGGCCGCGGCTGGCAACGAGGTCGACTTGGCGACTTACGGGGTGGGTACGCCCAAGGATTGGATCGAACGCCACCTTTACGAACGATGGTCGTGGCTGGGACCGACGCTCCTGGCGGCGATCAGCATCGTCCTGTTCGGCGTGGTCGGCCTGGCACTGTGGGCATTGCAGATGGCCTGGATACCTTTCTGGGCCGCCGGCGTGATCAACGGCCTCGGTCATTGGTTGGGCTACCGCAATTTCGAAACGCCCGATACGTCCGCCAATCTGGTGCCGTGGGGCCTGCTGATCGGCGGCGAGGAACTGCACAACAACCACCACGCGTTCCCTGCGTCGGCCAGGTTTTCCCAGCGCCGCTTCGAGCTCGACGGCGGATGGTTGGTCATTTGCCTGTTGCAGCGCTTGGGGCTGGCGAAGGTGCGACGGGTTGCGTCTGGACTCGGCTACCGTGCCCACATCCAGGAGCCGGACGAAGAAACCCTGCGCGCGCTGCTGCTGCAACACGCGCGGATCCTGCACGACTACGCTTCCGGAGTGATCGCACCGGTCCTCGCGCAGCGGCCTGTTGGTAGACGACACCTGCGGCGTCTGCGGCGGGCCTTGGCCAGCGGCGGGCGCTGGCTGGATCCTGCCACCCGCTCCGAGCTTGCCGCCGTGGTGCGTACGCGACGCTATCTGTCCGACGTGTGTGACTTCCGTGACCGGCTGGTCGACCTCACTGCGCGCAACCGAAGGGACATGTCAACGCTTGCGGAGGAACTGAGGCGATGGTGCGCCGACGCGGAGGCCAGCGGCATCCGTGTCCTGGTCGATTTCGCCGCGCAATTGAAGGGCTGCCGCGTGGTGGAGCAAGGGTAAACGCGCACAAGGGCCAGCTTGCGCCTTGTCCGCGACGCACGACGTCTCGCCGATGCGGCCCGCCTCGACCAAAACGTAACCTCGCAAGGAGCATGGTAGGTGTCCTGGCGCCCTGTGTGCGCCGCGGCCAGAGGGCCGCATCATGCAAAGCTATCAATTCCCGTTACCTGGCGCGCATGGCTCGCTGGTCGCGTTTCTTTTGAGACTCTTTCGGAAGGCGGGCCTGGCGCCGCCGGCCCGAGAAGATCGTCACCGGACAAGCCGACGTCACCGGATGATGCTTGCGGTGGATCAACGCCGCGCCTGCACGCGAGCGCCGGGCAGCCACTCGCCCGAGTTCAGCCCTCCTGCGGTCGCGGCCATGTCCAAGCCAACCTATTTCGGGGCGTTTTGCTCATCCCTCGTGTCCTCGAAAAACGGCCGTCATGAGCAGCTCGCATGGCAACGGGGTGAACGGAGAGGACGCGCCATGCTCATCGCCACCCGCCTTCTCAGTGCCCAGCGCCAGCTTGGACAGGAACAGCAGCACCGCGAGCGTGTCCGCAATGGCGGACTTGATGATGGCGATGCAACGGCAAAGGTCAGAGCCCGCCAACGGCAGATCGCCCTCTTGCGGCACCTCGGCCAGACCGTCGAATAGAGGTGGCCGTCGACGCGTGCCCGACCCTTGGGCATGGTCGGTCGATCTAGTGTTCCCTGGTGTCGCCGCCTAATCGCAACGAGGGCGACTAACCCTGGCGCCGAAGTCGATCGAGCGACCACCAAAATCATCGGCCAGTTGCGGGCGCCCATCGCTAATGTTGAACGGTTTCGTACTCGAAAGGCCACCCTCATGCATGCCGTCAACCAGATCAATTCGCTGTACTTCTTTCCACACAAGCTCAGCTTTGCTCCAGGCACCGTCGATGCCGCCACTGGGCGATATGGTGGTTGGTTGCCATCGGATCATGGATCGGTCGCGCGGCGATGGGAGCAACCCGCGAGCGCGTTCCTCCTGCCCACGCAGGGGATCCCCCGATCCGAGCCGCTTCAGTCTGACCGTGAAGCGACGGGATTCGATCGCGTGGACGACGCAACGCCGATCGCCCCCCCATCAAGCGAACGTTAGCCACCACTCTGCCCAGGCACCGATGGCGTTGGCCGCGCCTCCGCTGGTCGTTTCGGCTAAGGACGTGCACGAGCACACCACCACAGGCAGATCTCATGGTTGATATATCCGGCAGGACCGCCAACGGCTATACGTACGACGGCATATACCAGAACGCCGGCCCCAATCGGATCACGTGGACCGCCACGTATCGGCGCAACGGTGTCTTCTTCGGTATGCGGCATGGCCGCGTCGACGGACTCCACGACCTTCCTCCCAGGGAGATCGACGAGGTCGTGAGGGACGATATCTCGCAGACCTGGGCCGGTTGAGCCGACCCAGATGCTTGCCTCGAGGTGATCACCCGGAGGTGAGCGCGGGGGTGAGGCACTGGCGTTCCTAGGAAGAGTCAATGGGACGCCAGGCGGCCCATGCCATGTTCGCTACTGGTCAGTCGCGTTCATGCCTCAGTCTGCTCGGCGAGTTCGAGCGCATCATCGCCAGGAGGGAAATTCTGGTCTGTTCCGTTATTTCGAAGTGGACCGCCGACGCTTACCGCTTCCTCGGCTGGGACTATATGGCCATGCCGATAGATGCCTGTTCCAAGCACGAGGTCGAAGTCGAGTTCGTCGACAGCCGAGGCAAGAACGTCTCCCACGTGAAGTTCACCTTCCAGGCAGGTCGCGTTGTGAGCGCTGACGGCTGGATGAGATCGTTCGAAAGTGGCCCTTTAGGAGAAAGAATGCCGTGCTCGAGAATGTCTGCTTCGGCCGGAAGCGGTCATGCTTCCGTCTGCTCGGCCAGCTCGAGCGCGTCATCGACCTCGACACCCAAGTAGCGGATCGTGCTCTCAAGCTTCGTGTGCCCGAGCAGCAACTGTACCGCGCGCAGGTTCTTCGTCTGCCGATAGATGAGCGCCACCTTGGTGCGCCGCATGCTGTGGGTGCCGTAGCTGTAGGGGTCCAAGCCGATGGACCGCACCCATGCGTGGACGATGCGGGCGTACGGGGCACGGACCGGCTCGGCAGGCGCAGGCTCGACCTTGAGCCGCACCAACTCGTCGGTGCGAAAACCGCGCCAAAAGCCCAGCAGCAGCATCGCCTTGTCGCGCCGCAAGCGCAGAACCTCCGCGGCATCGGCACGCTCCTCGGCAGCCTCGAGGGCCTCGTCGAGCCAGTGACACACGCGCCCAAGCTCGGTTAGCTGCAGCGGGGTCGCCCGCTTTTCCTGCCCCGGATGGACGGCCTGGATGCCTTTGAGCGTCTGCTTGACGAGCGTCGCCTGGGTCGGATCGGCAAACCCATGGTCCTTGTGCCATTGGGCCAACGCCGCCAGGCGATGCTTCAAGGTGTTGATGGAAAGGGCGCCGGCATAGGCGGCCAGGTAGCGGGCGATCTGCGCCGCGTTCGCCGGCAGCAATCCGCCCCAGGTCTCTTCGAAATGCCGCACGGCCGAGGCATAACTGCGCAGGGTGTTCTCGCGCTGGGCGGCATCGAGGTAATCCTCGACGGACCGGGGCGAGGGCGGTAGCACATCGGCGCTCATGCGATGCCTAGTGCCCGCCCCGTGTGGGAAGCGCCATGCGCCCGCACCCCGGCGCACTCATTTGAGGTAGCTCCGCAGAATGGCGAGCACGGGTTCCAACTCCCCGTCGGGGACGCCTGCCTCCGGCGACAAGTGTTCCCGCAGATGCCCTTCGAGCAGTTGGAGGGTCAACCCCTGCATCGCGCCACGAACGGCGGCCACCTGGTGCAGGACGACCCCGCACTCGGCCTCGGCCTCGAGGGCGCGTTCCAGGGAGGCCACCTGTCCGGCGATGCGACGGACCCGGGCGATGAGCTTGGCTTTGTCCTTGCTGACGTGGGTCATGGTGTCTCCAAATCACCCCTAAGATACCCTAGGGGGCTATCCCATAGGAGTCCGTCATGTCAACTCCATGGCGTTATTGGCCGACGGCTGGCACATGAGCTCGCACGCCTTGGCCCTCGGTCTGTCCATGGCGGCCTATGCACTGGCTCGGCGCTTGACGCACGATGAGCGCTTTGCCTTTGGCACCTGGAAGATCGAGGTGCTGGGCGGCTACAGCAGCGCGCTGCTACTGGGCGTAGTCGCTGCGCTGATGCTCTTCCAATCGGTAGAGCGCCTCTTCTCGCCGGTCGCTATCCACTATGGGGAGGCCATGGTCATCGCGGCCATCGGCCTGGCCGTCAACTTGCTATGCGCCTGGCTGCTAAAGGACGGACATCACGAACATGGTCACGGGCACGGGCACGGGCACGGGCACGATCACGCTCACCACCAGCACCATGACATCAACCTGCGCTCGGCTTACCTGCATGTAATCGCCGATGCGGCGACATCAGTCATGGCGATCCTGGCGCTGGCGGGCGGCAGGTACTTCGGCTGGAACTGGCTCGACCCGGCCATGGGCATTGCAGGCGCGGGTCTAGTCGCGAACTGGGCCTATGGGCTGCTGAAGCAATCGGGAAAAGTGTTGCTCGATGCCGAGATGGACAGCCCGGTGGTGGTGGAAATCCGCGAGGTCGTGGCCGAGCGCTTCCCTCAGGCCGCCATCAGTGACCTGCATGTCTGGCGGGTGGGGAAGGGCTGTTACGCCTGCATCCTGGCGCTCGTAAGCGGCTCGGACATCGCACCCACAGCGGTGCGGGACGCGCTTGCCGTACACGAAGAACTCGTGCATGTGACGGTTGAGGTCGCACGTCCCGATAGCTGCTGAGTGTCGCGGCGAGCGTCAGGACCGGGCAGGCTTGATCGCGGACACCATGCTATTCATGCCGTCCGGATGCAGCGTGAATTGCACCTTGTCGCCCACCTTGGCCTGCTTGAGCACGTCCGGTGTGGCATGGAAGGGCATGGTCATGGCGGGCCAGCCGATCGCTGGAATCGCCTGGTGTTGCAGGGTGATGGTGCCCTGCTTGAGGTCGATGCCTTTGATGATGCCGACCCCCTGTGCCTCGGTCGGCTTGGCGGTGTGCTGCATGCCCGGCATGTTGGGATCCATCTGCGGCGGGCTGGCGAAGGTCGGGGCGGCAGCGAGCGTGCCGACCAAGACAAGGGCCAATGCTTTCGTCTTCATGGGTCAATCTCCTTGCGGGTTGGGTGAAGTAATGGAATGGCGCTGTGCTCTGCGCAGGCGGTGCAACACCAGCAGGTGGAAGGCGGCCGGAAGCACCACCATGGACAGCAGGGGCGCGGTGAGCATGCCGCCGATCATCGGTGCGGCAATGCGCTGCATGACCTCGGCGCCGGCGCCGTGGCCGAGCAGGATCGGGAACAGGCCGGCCAGGATCACCGCAACCGTCATCGCCTTGGGCCGCACGCGTTGCACGGCGCCTTCGCGGATCGCCTCGTCCAGCGCCGCCGGGCCGGCATGCGGATCGAGCGCGAGCCGGCGGTCCCAGGCCTGGCGCAGGTAGAGCAGCATGACCACGCCGAACTCGGCGGCGACGCCGGCCAGCGCAATGAAGCCGATGATGGTGGCCACCGACACGGCATGGCCGAGCAACCAGATCAGCCACAGCCCGCCGACCAGCGACAGCGGCACGCTCAGCATGATCAGCGCCGCCTCGCTGGCGCGCCGGAACACCGCGTAGATCAGCCCGAAGATGATCGCCAGCGCGATCGGCACGACCAGCTTGATTCGCTGCATGGCGCTGGCGAGGAACTCGAACTGGCCCGACCAGGCGACGGTGACCCCTGGCGGTAGCTGGATTTGCTGCGCCACCGCCCGCTGCAGACGGCCGACCACGGTGCCGAGGTCGCTGCCATCGGTATCGACGTACACGTAGGTCGCCAGCTGGCCGTCCTCGCTCTTGAGCATGGACGGCCCGGCCGCCAGCGTGATGTCGGCGACCTGGCTCAATGTGAGCTGCGCGCCATCGGAAGCGACGATGGGTAGCTGTCGCAGGGCACCGACCGAATCGCGTTCGGCGCGCGGATAACGCACCACGATGTGGTAGCGCTCGCGGCCCTCGATCGTCTGTCCGATCGGGTCGCCGCCGACCACGGTGGCCACCAACTGCTGCACGCGCGCCTGCGTGAGGCCATAGCGCGCCGCGTCGATGGGCCGCACGTGCACGTCGACGTAGCGACCGCTGGTGGGCCGTTCGGCAATGGCTGAGCTGACCCCGGGCACGCTTTTCGCCAGCGTCTCGATGCGGTCGGCCACGTCCTGCAAGGTCTTGAGGTCGGTACCGAGCACCTTGATGCCGATCGGGCTCTTGATGCCGGTGGAGAGCATGTCGATGCGGTTGCGGATCGGCGGCACGAACAGGTTGGTGAGGCCGGGCACCTTGACCGCCTGGTTGAGCTCCTCCTTGATCTTCGCCATGGTCATGCCGGGGCGCCACTGGTCCTTCGGCTTGAAGGTGATGGTGGTCTCGAACATCTCCAGCGGCGCGGGGTCGGTCGCCGTTTCCGCACGCCCCGCCTTGCCGAACACGTGGTCGACCTCCGGCACGGTCTTGATCATGCGGTCGGTCAGTTGTAGCAACTGGCTGGCCTTGCCGGCGGAAAGGCCGGGCAGGGCGGTAGGCATATACAGCAACGTGCCCTCGTCCATCGGCGGCATGAATTCGCTGCCCAGGCGGCTCATCGGTATCACGGCGCTGAGTAGCAGCAGGCCGGCGAGCACCAGGGTCGCTTTCGGCCAGCGAAGCACGGTGTTGATGACCGGCCGGTAGCCACGCATCAGCCACCGGTTGAGCGGGTTCTCCATCTCACCGCGGATGCGCCCGCGCACCAGGTAACCCGTCAGCACGGGCACCAGCGTCACCGCCAGGCCGGCCGCCGCCGCCATGGCGTAGGTCTTGGTGAACGCCAGCGGCGAGAACAGCTTGCCTTCCTGGCCCTGCAGGGCGAACACCGGCACGAACGAGAGCGCGATGATCAGCAGACTCACGGACAAGGCCGGGCCGACCTCGGCGCTGGCCTGGGCGATCAGCGACCAGCGTTCGGCGCCTTGCGGCTCGCTGCCGCGTTCCGCCCGCCAGTGCTCCAGGTGCTTGTGGGTGTTCTCGATCATCACGATGGCGGCGTCGACCATCGCGCCGATGGCGATGGCGATGCCGGCCAGCGACATCAGGTTGGCGGTGACGCCCTGCCACCACATCACCAGGAAGGCGGTGAGCACGCCGAGCGGCAGGGTCACTACTGCGACCAGCGCCGAGCGCAGGTGGCCCAGGAACAGCACGCAGACCAGCGCGACGACGAGGAATTCTTCCAGCAGTTTGCCCCAAACGTTCTCCACCGCCGCGTCGATGAGCTGCGAGCGATCGTAGGTGGGCACGATCTCCACGCCCGCCGGCAGGCTGTGCTTGAGTTGGGCCAGCTTGGCCTTGACTGCCGCGATGGCCGCCTTGGCGTTCTTGCCCGTGCGCAACACGATGACGCCGCCGGCGACCTCGCCTTGGCCGTCCAGCTCGGCGATGCCGCGGCGGAAGGTGGGGCCGCGGCGCACGGTGGCGACGTCACGCATCAGCACGGGTACGCCGTGGCCATTGGCGGTGACCGGTACGTTCTCGAAGTCGGCCTTGCTGCGCAGGTACCCCTGACTGCGCACCATCAGCTCCGCCTCACCCTGCTCGATCACCGAGCCGCCGCTGGCGCCGTTGGCGGATTTCACCGCCTCCACCAGTTGCTGCACGGAGATGCTGCGCGCCGCGAGCGCCTGCGGATCGGGCACGATCTGCCAGGCGCGCTCCATGCCGCCCAGGCTCGCCACCTCGGCCACGTCCGGCACGGTCTTCAATTGGAAGCGCAGGAACCAGTCCTGCAGCGCGCGCAGCTGACCCAGGTCGTGCTTGCCCGTGCGGTCGACCAGTGCGTACTCGTAGATCCAGCCCAAGCCCGTGGCATCCGGCCCGAGCGAGGGATTGACGTCCGCCGGCAGGCTGGCGCGCACCTGGCTCAGGTACTCGAGCACGCGCGAGCGCGCCCAATACAGGTCGGTCTTGTCGTCGAACAGTACGTAGACGTAGGAGTCGCCGAAGAACGAATAGCCGCGCACGGTCTTCGCCCCCGGCACCGAGAGCATGGTAGTCGCCAGCGGGTAGGTGACCTGGTCCTCGACTACCTGCGGCGACTGGCCCGGCCAGGGGGTGCGGATGATGACCTGGGTGTCGGACAGGTCCGGCAGCGCGTCGATGGGCGTATGCAGCGCCGCGAACACGCCGGCCAGTGCGAGTGCCAGCGCCGCCAGCAGGACCATCGCGCGGTGAGCGATCATCGCGCGGATGACGGCGGCAATCATGGCTTGTCCCCGGAGCGCATCGGCATTCCCTGCATCGACGGCGTACGGGTCGCTGGCACCGGTTGGGACGGGGCGTTCAGGCGCTCCAGCGCACCGGACAGGTTCGCCTCCGAGTCGATCAGGAACTGGCCGGAGACCACCACCTGCTCGCCACCCTTGAGGCCGTCGAGCACCTGCGTGTAGCCGCCGGCCGAGCGGCCGGTGCGCACCGGCACGGCGCGGAAGCGGCCGTCGCCTTCGGCGAGGATCACGCGCGTGTCGCGGCCGGTGGCAATCAGGGCCTCGTCGGGCACCACCGGCACCGCCTGGCCCCGCGCCGGCGTCAGCCGCACGGTGGCGAACATGCCGGGGGCGAGCACCGCGTTTGGGTTGTCCAGGACGATGCGCGCTTTCTGCGTGCGTGTGGTGGTGTCGATGTCCGGTAGCAGGGTTTCCACGGTGCCGTGGAAGCGGCGGCCGGGCACCGCGTCGACGGTGACGGTGACCGGCGCGCCGGTCCGCACCGCGCCGGCCGCGCCTTGCGGCAAGGCCGCTTCCACCCACACGGTGGTCAGGCTGTTGAGCGTCATCAGCGTCTGACCCGCGGCCACGCGCTGGCCCTCGCGCACGTCCAGCGCGGTGACCACGCCGGCTCGCGGCGCATGCAGGGTGAGGGCGGCCCCGTTGCCGGGGCGCGCCGCGCGGATGTCGGCATCAGTCAGGCCCAGCACCCGCAATCGCTCGCGCGCGGCGTCGCGCAGCGCTCTTGCGTCCGCCGACTGCGCCTGCTGCAGGGCGCGGTATTCGGCCAGTGCGCTGTTCCACTGCGGCGCCAGCAATTCGGCCAGCGGCTGGCCGGCGGCGACGGTGATGTACGGCGCGCGCACATCCAGTTGGGCGATCACGGCATCGACGCGCGCGCTGATCGTCGTCGCTTCGCGCAGATTCCAGGTGACCGTGCCGGGCACTTGCACCGCGGCGGCCAGTACGCGCCGCTCGACCGGCGCGGTACGCACGCCCAGGTTCTGTACGGTCGCCGGATCGATCGTCACCACGCCCGCCTCGCCACCGGCCCCCTCGTCGGCATACTTGGGCACCATCTGCATGCCCATCGGCGAGAGCCCAGGGTGGTCGAAGTGCTGCTGCGGCACCATCGTGTCGTACCAGTACAGAACCTTGCGGCCGCTGGTGTCGGTCTTGCCCGCCCCCGTGGCAGTGGACGCGGGCGCCTGGCGGCGGCCTGCGACATAGCCGCCAGCAAGCAGGGCCACCGCCAGCGCCACGATCCCCAGCATGAGCAGAAAGCGCTTCATGGCGTGGCCTCCGCGTCGGGCAGCAGGTAGGCGAGCGCGGCCCACAGTCGCGCGTGGGTGGCCAGCGCATCGGCATAGGTCAGGCGAAGTTCGATCTCGTCGCGGCGCGCATCCAGCCAGGGCTGCAAGCTGCCGCCACCGCGGTAGCCCGCCAACGCGGTTGTCGCGCGATCCCGACCCAGCGGCAGCAGGGTGTCCCGGTAGCGCGCGATCTGCCCACCCCAGCCACGCCAGTTCGCCACCGTGCGCGCCACGGCCTCGCGCTGGGCACGGCGAGCGTCTTCATGCGCGGCCTGCACCGCGTCACGCTGTGCCTGCTTGGCACTGACGCCCCGATCCTGACGGTTGCGGGTGAACAAAGGCAGGCTCACGCCCACCTGCAGCATGACCATGTCCGACAGGCCCGGCGCACGGCGACCGTAGCTGGCGCTCACGCTCCAGTCCGGGCGCTTGGCGGCGCGTGCCTGGGTCAGGGCCGCCTGGGCAACCTCCTCACGGGCCTGCCAGGCCTGCATGGGGGCCTGGCGGTCGATCGTCTGTTCCAGCTGCGTGGGTGCGACCGGCAGGCGGTCGAAATCCGGAGCGTCGCCGAGCATCGTCACCGGTTGGCCCAGCCAGCGCTGCAGGCCGGCTTGCGCGGCGGCCAGCTCGGCCTCGACGCCGGCCAGGCGGTTGTCCAGCGAGGCGGCGTCGGCGCGTGCCGCCAGCGCCTCGGTCGCGCTGCCTTCACCGCCACGCAGGCGGGCCTGGGTCAGCCTGACGGCCAGCCCGCTTTGCTCGCGCAAGGCGGCGAGCAGGTCGCGCTTCTGCTGGGCGGCCCAGAGCTCGATCCAGGCCTCGGCGATCTGCTCGCGCACGTTCTGCGCGGTGACGGTGCGCTCGGCCGTGGCCGCCACGATTTGGGCATCAGCCAGATCGCGTTCGGCCTCGCGCGATGCGTGCGAGGGGATGTCCTGCGCCACGCCGAGCGTGCGCATGGTCATCGTGTCCGCGTCCAGGCGGAAGGCACCAGGTCCGGTGACGGGGTAGTTGGAGACGCCGAAGGTCAGCGAGGGATCGGGCAGGCGACCGGCACGCACCGCCTCTTCGCGGGCCGCTTCAATGTCGGCATCGCGTGCGGTGAGCAACGGAGCTTGGGCGACGCCCAGGCGAATCGCCTGGTCGAGCGAGACGGGTTCGTCGCCGGCATAGGAAGGCAAGGCCACCACCCACACGAGGGCGATCGCCAGACCCGACGCCAGGCGGCATCGGGCAAAAGGCAGGCACACCATGGAAAGGCACTCCTAATGATCGAGGAACCTCGCGCACGACGGCACGAGGCGCGCATGGCGAGCGCCGGTCTAGATCAGGAGTGAGCAGTACAGCAGCGTGGCAGGTGGGGGTGGCGCGCGCAGACGGTCGAGCCGTTGCGGCGCGCGGCCCGATGTGGCGAGTGCCAGCGTGGGCGCAGGCCAATAAACGGGCAAGGCGGCCAGCGCGCTGGGCGGCACCGAGCCGGTGCGTGCATCCGGCTGTGCCGCCCGATCAGGATGGCAATGCGCCTGACACACCGTCCGGTCAGGCACGCTGTCGTGCATGGTCGGGCAGGTGCCCTCCATCGCCATGGCATTGGCTGACGCCACGGCCATCGCAGGCGCGATCGCCGACGGCGGCAAGGTGCACGCATAGGCCGCCATGGCCAGCTGCTGCCACACCAGCAACACCGCCACCAGCCAGGCAAGGCGGCGACGGGTCGCGGGTCGGAGGAGGCGTAGGCGGGCCATGGTGGGATCTTAGAGCAGAGCAGAGCCAACTGCTTGATCCGCGTCAAACGCGCCTCGAATGGACGCACTTTGCATAGGCCCACGATCGCCGGAAGCCACGGTTACTTCGTATAGGGCTTCATTTTGCGGATGTCCTCTTGTTGAGCGGCCTTCATCTGGGAGGCCAGTGCCCTCAAGCCATCATTCTTGCTGAATTTCAGCAACGCGTTCGACATCTGGATGGCGGTCTGGTGGTGCATGGTCATCAGGGTGGCGAAGTCCTTGTCGACATCACCGGTCATCGGCATGGGCATGGCCTGGCTCTCTTCCATGATCCGGTGCAGTTCCATGGAACCGCGACTGTGCATGCCGGCCATCGCATCGCCCGTTTGAGCGGTGGCCGACGGGCGCGTCTGCGCGGGCGCCGAGCTCCTGTTGCCGTGCGCCCAGACCGAAGCGGTGAGGGACACCGCGACGCCAAGTGCCATGGAAACAGCAGCGGTCATCAAGGTCGTGCTTTTCATACGCTTCTCCAGGGCGCGGGTTGGAGTACGAAACGTGTCCTCGCAGCTGTCTCAACGCCGTGAACCAAAGGGTGGACCCACGTCGATGGTTCGCCGCCGTGTTCACGGCCTGCTCACTGGCGTCCGACGGCGCTTGCGCGAAGGTGCGCAGTCCTCGCGCACGGAGTCACCCGATGGTCGCGTCCCGCAAACCCGTGGTGCTGATCACGGGATCCTCTGGCTTTATCGGAGGCGCCCTGGTGAGGCGCCTTGCTGCGGACTACACCCTGGTGGGCCTGGACCGTCCCGGGTTCGCCGACGATGGCGCACCTATCGAACGGATCGCCTGTGACCTGGGCGATACGCGGTCGGTCCAGCAGGCCCTGACCGAGGTGGCCGAGCGCTTCGGCCGCCAGTTGGCCTCGGTGCTGCACCTGGCGGGTTACTACGACCTGACGGGCGATCCCAGTCCGCTGTATGAGCGCATTACGGTCGAGGGGACCGGGCGGCTGATCGATGCGTTGGACGCGTTTGAGGTAGAGCAACTGGTCTATGCGAGCACCATGCTCGTTTACGCGCCCAAACAAGGCCCGAACGAGCCCATCGACGAAGACTCGCCGCTCGGCGCCACCTGGCCCTACCCGCAGTCCAAGCTCGCGGCCGAGCAGGTGCTCTGCGTGCGCCACGGGGCCGTTCCGCTCGTGTTGATGCGTATCGCGGGCGTCTACGACGATCGGGGGCACTCCCCGTTTCCGGTCCAGCAGATCGCGCGCATCTACGAAGGCGGAGTCCTGTCCCATCTCTACCCGGGCATGCTGTGCGCGGGCCAGGCGTTCGTGCACGTGGAGGACCTGGCCGACGCCTTCGCACGCACCATCGCGCGTCGCACGCAGCTGCCGCCGGAGTGGACGGTGTTGATTGGCGAAGCGGAAGCCCTGGGCTACGCCGAAATCCAGAACATCATTGGCGAAGCTCTGCGCGGCCACGCCTGGAAAACCGTGCGCGTGCCCGAGGCTGCCGCTGAGATCGGTGCCTGGCTGCAGACGAATGTGCTGGGCGAGGGCGCCTTCATCCAACCGTGGATGGTCGAGCAGGCAAACGACCATTACCTGCTCGATACGCGCCGGGCCCGGGATGTCCTCGGCTGGCAGCCCGCGCACACCTTGCGCGGAACCTTGCCCAAGATGGTCCTGGCGCTCGAGGCCGATCCCACTGGTTGGTACGAGGCCAACGAGCTCGATCCCTCGCGGGTGGCCTGGCGCAGTCCCGGGCGTAACGAGGGCAGGCAGGGCCATGGCTCCCACCAGGGATCGGCGCAAGCCCAGGGGATGGCACATGCCAACCACCACGACATGCATCCGGACGGACCGCCCACCCGCTGGCCCCATCTGGCCAATATCGGGCTGGGTTTCTGGCTGATGACTACCGCGTGGGTGACCGGCTTCACCGGCCCCGCCACGATCACGCGCCGGGTCTACGAGGTGACGCTGGAGCGGCACCTGCCGCCAGTGGAATGGCGGGCCGCCGCATTGTCCTGGAGCGATGCCGTCAGCGGGTTGCTGCTGGTGATCGCCGGCGCGCTGTCCCTTTCGCGACGCACCGCCTGGTTCGGTCAGTGGGCCGCCGCGTTCGTCGGCGTCTGGCTGCTGTTCGCGCCGCTGGTGCTGTGGAGCCCGAGCGCCGCGCAGTTCCAGAACGACCTACTGGTGGGTGCGCTGGCGATCACCTTCTCCGTCCTGGTCGTAATGATGCCGGGGATGAGCATGGAAGGCATGATGGATGCCAAAGTGGTGCCGCCGGGCTGGACCTATTGCCCCTCGACGGGCGCGCAGCGCCTGCCGATCGCGGCGCTGGGCCTCATCGGCCTGCTGATCTCGCGCATGCTGGCGGCCTATCAGCTGGGCCACGTGGATGCGGTCTGGGAACCCTTCTTCGCGGGCAGTCCGCTCGATCCGAAGAACGGCACCGAAGAGATCATCACCTCCAGCGTGTCCAAGGCCTGGCCGATTCCCGATGCCGGCCTGGGCGCGGTGAGCTACATGCTGGAAATCCTGATGGCGGTCATGGGCACGCGGGCGCGCTGGCGCACCATGCCCTGGATGGTCACCTTCTTCGGCATCCTGGTCATTCCGCTGGGCGTGGTGAGCATCTACTTCATCATCATCCAGCCGATCGTCATCGGCACCTGGAGCACGCCGGCCCTGGTCGCCGCACTGGCGATGTTGATCATGATCCCCTTCGCGCTGGACGAGGTGATTGCCATGGGGCAGTACCTGCTCTGGGCGTACCGGCGGGGCAAACCGATCGTCACCATCTTCTTCCGCGGCGGCGCGGTGGCGGCGGGCGAGGCGTCGTCGGCCGATCACCTGACCGATCCGGCCAGCGCATGGCGCGATGCGCGGCGCGGCCTCAGTCTGCCGTGGACGCTCCTTGCCAGCATGGCGATCGGCGCATTCCTGATGCTCACCCGCCTGGCCCTGGGCTCATCCGGCGCCATGGCCAACAGCGATCATCTGATCGGTTCCCTGACCATCACGGTGGCCATCATCGCGACCGCCGAGGTGGCGCGCGCACTGCGCTTCGTCAACGTCGTGCTTGGCGCGTGGTTGCTGATCGCGCCGTGGGTGTTGGCAGGCCATTCGACGGTAGCGACCGGGGTGAGCTTGGTGCTGGGAGTGGCGCTGATCGCGCTCAGCCTGCCACGCGGGCCACGCACACAGGAACACTACGCCGGCTGGGATCGCTACATCGTCTAGCGTGCCGTGCGGGAGCCGACGCGGCCATCATGTTCATTAACGCTACCTCGACCGCCCGTGCGTTTGACTGATCCCTTGCGCGATCTGTGCACCGCGCCTCATCCAGCCCCAACGGATCGGGAGTAGAGCCCATGGCTTTTCTGACGTACCGCGACGCGGTCGGGCGGATCGTTCGCGGCGATGCCCAGGCGCTGTCCAAGCAGCAGGCCTCCCAGACCATCAGCTTCTCGCGCATCGTGCTGATCGTCGGGCTGGTGTTCCTGCATTACCTGCAATACCCCAACGTCGATGGCTCGCCGTTCACTGGCATGAGCACCTCAGGACACGAGGTCGCCACGTTCGTCAACAGTTTCATCTTGTTTTTCTTCTTCAGCGTGGTGCCGCTGCTCAGCATGGTGTCCGGCTGGTTGTTCTTTGCCTTCGACACGGAGCATGCGGGCGCGAGCTTGCGCCAACGCATCCGCAAGCGCTTCACCTCGCTGTACCTGCCGGTCGTTTTCTGGGACATCTTGTTCGTGGCGGTGTTGGGGGTGCTGTACGCGTTCGATCCGCACTACCCAATCTTCCGCGAGATCAACATCAACTTCGCCCACGCCGGGGTGAAAGATTGGATCAATGCCTTGTTTGGCATCACCCAGCATCCGATCGGGTTCCAGTTCTGGTTCGTGCGCGACTTGTTCGTCACCGCGCTGGTGAGCCCGCTGCTCTACCTGTCGCTGCGCCACACGCCCTACCTGGGCATGGCCTTCCTCGGCGCAGCATGGCTGGCGGGCAGCGGGCTGGGCATCTTCTTTCGCACCGACGTGGTGTTCTTCTTCTACCTCGGCGGCTTCTTGCGGCTACGACAGGTTCCTCTGCACGTCAGCGCCAGGACGGCGTGGTATCTGATGGCACTCTACGTGGGGCTGGTGACCCTGCGCACCGTGGCGCCGTGGCTGGTCGACCTGTCCACCTGGCCTCGCCCGCACTACATCGACGTCGGTACGCGTGCCCTGCGGTTGCTGGGGGTCGTCGCGTGCTGGGGCGTGTTCCAGCAACTGGCGCGCACGCGCGTCGGAACCTTCATCGCGCAGTACGGCGGACTTGCCTTCTTCCTGCACTCGGCCCATTTTCCGCTGATCGCCGAGATAAAGATCCTGCTGTGGCCGTTGCTGCCGGCCCACACCGATGCCTGGATGATTGCCCACTTCGTTACCAGCGTGGTGCTCACGTGCGCGATCGGCATCGGGCTCGGCCTGCTGCTGGCACGCAAAGCGCCCAATGTCTTCGCGCTCATGAACGGTGGGCGGCCGGGCACTGGTCCGCAAGGGCAGGGTGCGACCTCGGGTACGGGCACGGCCGACAAGCCGCTCACCAGCCCACTCTACGCACCTGTCCCGGCCGTACAGCCGGCATGGGCCGGCACTGCCAGGCAACGCCTGCCGCGGGTAGCGGGTGCGCGCCTATGGGAGCTGATCGCGGTCGCCGGAGCGCCGGCGCTGCTGGCGATCCTCGAAATCTTCCATCCGCATCCGGACGACCTCATGGCCCTGGACGTGCACACGTGGCTCCTCGTGCATTACTGCCAAGTGCCACTCTTCGCCTTGTCGGCGCTGGCCGTGGCCCGGTTGGTGCGATCACGGGCGGATGCGCCTGCGATGGTGTGCCGCGTGGCCTTGTTCGTGTTCGCGATGAGCTTCATCGTCTTCGATACCGCCGCCGGTATCGTGGTCGGCAGTCTGGTCGAGGTGGCCCATGCCTCAGCCTCGCCGGCGACGTGGCGGGCCCCGGTCGAGGCGATCTGGACCCATCCGATCCTGGGCGGTACCGACAGTCCCATCCTGGCGATCGCCGGACGCGTCGCCTTGTCGATAGGCACGCTGGCGGCGGCGCTTTCGCTTTGGCGCGCCGGGCGACCGTGGGCGCCGGCGCTGCTGCTGGCGCTCTCCGGTTGCGTGCTGAACGTGGTGCACAGCCACTCATGGCCAGGGGGCCCGTTGACCTTCGGTGGCATTGCGCTGGCGGCCGCCTGGCTACAGTGGACACGATGGCCGCCTACCGCGACGGCGCCGTCGAGCGTGGCGGCCTGGCGCCGCGCCACCGTCACGGGCCGGCGGGGACGATCGACAGGAACACCGGCGTTGCGTGGGCACGCGTCGGCGTCGCGCCGCTGATGGCCGCTGAGTCGTATGGCGGAATAGGCGGCACGCACCGCGTGCCGCCCATCTTCATCGGCGCCCGTCAGGCGCCCGGGCCGTGGATCGCGAAGGGTCTCACGCTGCCGTCCATCCCGATCAGCACGACCGCGTAGCGTTCAGGCGTACCCATGTCCATACCGGGCGAACCCATGGGCATGCCCGGCGCTGCCAGGCCACGGGCCTGGGGGTGCTCCTGCAGCAGCCGCTGGATGTCCTCGACAGGCACGTGGCCTTCCACGACGTAGCTTCCAAAGCGCGCGGTGTGGCAGGACGCGGCGGTCGTTGGAACGCCAAACTTGGCCTTGATGCCGGCCATGGCAGCATCCTCGTGGACGAGGACCGCATAGCCATGCTCGCGCAGGTACGTCACCCATGCCGCACAACAACCGCAGGAGGGATCGCGCCAGACCTCGACGGCGGGAGCGGCCGCTGCCGTCGCTGCTGTGAAGCCGAGGGCAAGCCCTGCCAACCGCACCAGCCAGGAGCTCACGGCGTGGTTTCCTCGGGTGCGGACTGCCATTGCACGGCGGTGATCTTCCAGGCCGAGCCATATTTCTTGAGCGTCAGCCGCTCATGGCTGCGCAGCACGCGCGGCTTGCCGTCGCGGGTCGGGGTGATGCGTGCCTCGCTGCCGACCATGGCGATATCGCCCATGGGCATCGAACCCATCCACAGCGGCACGACCGTGGCGTGCTTCAGGAACGCGATGTCCTCGGCCAGGTGGTCGGCGGCGTACGTCTCGCGCGACTGGGTCTGCCCGTCTTCGGTCAGCGTGGCCTCGGGCGCGAGCATGCCGAGCACCACCGTGCGATCGCCCCGCTGTAACGCCCCGTGGAAGGCCTGCGCGGCGGCTTCGGCGTCCGGCGCGGCGCGTGGGGTCAGGCCCTCCCGCGAGAGCTCGGGCTGCGCGGCGGGCGACGCCTCGTGGGCGTGGCCTTCATCCGCTTGCGCCATGCTGCCGGCTTCGCCCTGGTGGTGGCCTTCGGCCTCGTCGCCGCCGTGGCTGTGCGAGTGACCACCGTCTTCGTCACCCATGTCCATGTCTTCATCCGGCGGCGCCTTGGCGACCATCTCCTTGTACTGCTGCGGTGTCATGTCCGGCAGCTTTTGCAGGAAGGCGACCATGCTCCAGATGGCCGGATCCTCGTGGCTGGTGCCCCAGGCGGGCATCGCACTCATCTTGATGCCGTGCTTGATGATCCAGAACGCATCCTTGGGGTCGACCCGCACCTGCGAGAGGTTGGGCGGCTGCGGGTAGAGGCCGGGGCGGATTTCCGAGTCGCTCATGCCGGGTTTCAGGTGGCAGTCGGTACACATGGCCGCGTACTGGCCGGCGCCCTTGAGGATCAGTTGCGGGTCCTCCAGGTTGGGCACCACGATGTGCTCGGAGCGTGCGTGGATCGAGCGCTCGCGCAACGCCTGGAGAATGGCGAACACCGGACGAGTGTGGTGGTCATCGGCGCCGATGTTGTAGACGCCGGAGTAGACGAACACCGCGCCGCCGGCGATCAGGATGGCGAGCAGCGCGACCACCGCGATGCTGTAGTGCTTGACGTGTTGCTTCATGGTTATCCCCTTATCTAGAACCAGATACGGACGCCGGCGACCCACTGCCGGTCGAACAGGCCTTGTCCATCCTGCCGGGCGAAGTCGGCCGTGCCGCCGAAGCGGCGCGTCCAGACCACGCCGACGTAGGGCGCAAATTGACGGTGGAACTCGTAGCGCAAGCGCAGGCCAAGGGAGGCGTTGGATAGCCCACTACCCAGGCGGCGGCCCGGGTCGTCCTTACCGTAGGCGTTGGCTTCGAACTCTGGCTGCAGGATCAGCCGCTGCGTGAAAAACAGCTCGTATTCGGCGCGGAAGCGGGCGGCGGTGCGGCCGGACGGGCCGACATAACCGGTGGCTTCCAGTTCGAACCAGTAGGGCGCCAGCCCTTCGATGCCGAAGGCGGCCCACTGGCGGTTGGGGCCTTCTCCCGCATCGCTGCGCACGCCCAGTTGGGTGCTCCAGAAAGTGGCAACGGTGTGGTTCCAAAACGCCTCGATATCGCCGTCTTCCAGCTTGCCGCCGCTGCGTTCGCCTTCCGTACGCACCCATAGCTTGTCGTAGTCGTTGCCGTAGTAGGCCTGCATCTCCCACTGCTGGCCGTCGCCGCCCTTGCCGTTGAAGGCCTCCAACTGGTCGACCAAGACCTTGGCAAAACTGGCGTTGTCGTCCATGGCCTCATGGATACCGCCTTTGGGCCCATAGCCGACGCCGGCGGAGTAATCCGGATCGCGGGCGTCGGGAGGGGGACTGCCGCCCTGCATGGGGCCCATGGTCATGCCCTTCATCGCGCCATGGTCCATGCCCTGCATCGAGCTGTGATCCATGCCCTGCATCGAGCCGTGGTCCATGCCCTGCAGCGCGCCATGGTCCATGCCTTGCATCGAGCTGTAATCCATGCGCTGCATCGAGCCATGGTCCATGCCCTGCATCGAGCTGTGATCCATGCCCTGCATCGAGCCATGGTCCATGCCCTGCATCGAGCCATGGTCCATGCCCTGCATCGAGCCATGGTCCATGCCCTGCATCGAGCCGTGGTCCATGCCCTGCATCGAGCTGTGATCCATGCCCTGCATCGAGCCATGGTCCATGCCCTGCATCGAGCCATGGTCCATGCCCTGCATACCCTTCATGGACCCGTGTGCCGGTGGTGGAGCCACCGTTGTCGAAGGCGTAGGCCGCGCGGCGGTCGTTGCTGGCGCCGGCATCGTCATGCCGGGCATGCCACCCATGTCCATGCCGGACATCGATCCCCTATCGGCCGACGAGGTGCTGGTGGCCGGCGCCGGGACTGTTTGGGACTGGGCCGGCAGCACCAGTGCGCAGTAGAGGGTGGCACCGGGGATGAGGTGCCTCAGGGCGAGGGAAGGAGAGCGCCTCATGACACCACCACCTCGCGGAACATGCCCGCCTCCATGTGGTACAGCAGATGGCAGTGGTAGGCCCAGCGCCCCGCGGCGTCCGCGTTGACGCGATAGGTAACCCGCTGCGCCGGCTGCACGTTGATGGTGTGCTTGCGCGCCAGGAACTGGCCGCTCGGGTCCTCCAGCTCGCTGAACATGCCGTGCAGGTGGATCGGGTGGTTCATCATCGTGTCGTTGACCAGCACGATGCGCAGGCGCTCGCCAAAGTTGAAATGCACGGGCTTGGCTTCGGAGAACTTCTGGCCGTCGAACGACCACATGAAGCGCTCCATGTTGCCGGTCAGATGCAGCTCGATCTCGCGTTCCGGTTCGCGCGGATCGATGGGGCCATCGAGTGAATGCAGGTCCGCGTAGGTCAGCACGCGCCGGCCGTTGTCGCGCAGGCCGATGCCCGGATCGTCCAGGTTGGTTCGTGGCATGTCGACGTGCATGTCCACGCCGGGACCGTACTCGGTGCGCGCGTGGCGAACCTTCGGCATGCCGGCGGGCGTGAGGTTGCCCATGCTGCCCATGTGCATCCCCTGCGGGTCGCCCATGCCCTGCATGCCACTCATGTCCATGCCGGGCATGGCACCCATGCCGTCCGGCTGGCCGCCGTGCCCCATGGCCCCCATCGGCATCGCACCCATCATGTCCTGCATGCTGAGCCATACCCGCGGATCCATCGCCGGCACCTCCGCCTCCATGCCCGGACGGGGCGCGAGCGTGCCCCGGGCGTAGCCGGTGCGATCGATCGACTGGGCGAATACGGTGTAGGCGCGATCTTCCTGCGGCTCGACGAGCACGTCGTAGGTTTCGGCGACCGAGATGCGGAACTCATCGACCGGCACCGGCGCAATGTCCTGGCCGTCGGCCGAGATCACCGTCATCTTCAGGCCCGGAATGCGCACGTCGAACAGGGTCGAGGCCGAGCCGTTGATGAAGCGCAGGCGCACCTTCTCGCCCGGCTGGAACAGGCCGGTCCAGTTGCCGGCGGGCGCCGCACCGTTCATCAGGTAGGTGTAGGTATAGCCACCCACGTCGGAGAGGTCGGTGGGGTTCATGCGCATCTCATTCCACATCTTGCGCATGGCCAGCGCCTGGCTGAGGCCCATCTGACGCACGTCCCGGACGAGGTCCGGCACGGTCGGTTGGTGGAAGTTGAAGTAGTCACTCTGCTTCTTGAGCTTGGCGAAAATCCGTTCCGGATCCTCATCCGTCCAGTCGTTGAGCATCACCACATAGTCGCGGTCGGCCGGGTAGCGTTCGGGGCCGGCCGGCTCGATCACCAGCGGACCGAACACGCCCGTCTGCTCCTGGAAGCGCGAGTGCGAGTGGTACCAGTAGGTGCCCGACTGGCGCACCTCGAAGCGGTAGACGAAGGTCTCGCCCGGCGCGATGCCGTCGAAGGCAATGCCAGGCACGCCGTCCATCTGGAAGGGAAGCAGGATGCCGTGCCAATGGATGGACGTCTGGACGGGCAGGTGATTGCTCACCCGCAACGTGACCGTGGTCCCTTCCTTCCAGCGCAGGATGGGGCCGGGCAGGCTGCCGTTGACGGTGGTGGCCAGGCGTGACGCACCGGTGTAGTTGACCGGCGTCTGGCCGATCGCCAAGGCGAAATCGGTGCCGCTGAGCACGGGGAGTTGGCCGGCGTGGGCCGGTTGTGCCCAGGCCCGGCCGGGCCGCAGCAGGCCAAGACCGGCCACCGCACCACCCAGGGCGATGCCCTGGACGAAGCGCCGCCGCGACAGATCGGTCGCGGCAGGCGAGGAAAACGACTTCATGGGGAACTCTCCAAAGGCCAAACGTCGCGCCAAAGCGCGATCAGCGCGACGGTGGGCACTCACGGCGCCCGACGCACGCATCGGATCTAGCGGGGGAGGGTCAGGCGGACGGTGGGCGCAACGGGGGCGCCGTTGGCGCCGAAGGCGCATGCAGGCGCAAGGGCGGGGCGTACACCGCACCGATCCAGGACGCCATGACCACGCCGGCGGGCGTCGGCGGCAGTGCACTGGCGCACATGCCGACACAGCCACAGACATGCCCGCTGGGGTTGCCGCAGCAGTCAGCGTGCCGCTCGCAACAATCGTGCGAGGGCGCGTGGCCCGAAGCCGGGTGATGCAATGGTTCACCGACCGCCGCGGTCGCTGCATGCATGGCATGCGCAGGTGCGCTTCCCATGCCCAGCGGCGCGGCGGCCAGCGAGGTGATGACCAGCATCAGCCACGCCATCAGTCCCAGGGCACGCAGGCCACGGGAACGGACGAACGGACGAAGCGAGGCGGTCATGACCCGGAGCGTACCGGCAGGACCCCGCCCCCTCAACCCTGGAGGCGGGTCCATGCGGTCTTAGGGAAACTCTGATTTTGCCCCGCGGTCTTAGCGAGACCTGAGGATGGATGGTACGTGATGGCCC